>NZ_JBREIC010000005.1:0-366320 GCF_052907485.1 Sphingomonas benefaciens
TCCCCATACGGGCCAGCAGCCGTGATGATGGCTGCATCAACAGGCCGGACACACGGAAGCACCTGAACCCGCGCGATCAAATCTTCCGAACACCCCCTTGTATCCGACGGGGCGTCCACACACGGTCGTTCGAGCGCGCTTGGTCGACTCTCCGAAGCTAACATTCACTCATCACCGTCAGGCGCCGAAATCTCCGTTGCAGAGATGGCAGCTGAACGGCCCCGAGTGGTAGATAGCGGACGCTCTTTCTGCGCCTGCTTAGCGCTCCTATCTGTTTGTCATGGCATTCGACCTTGGCCAGGCAATGCGGAAGAAGGAGGAGTTCGAGTCCGCTCGCCTGATGGATTTCGAATTTAGACGCCGCGCTCGCGCCACGCGATCGCTGGCGCGGCACTTTGGCTTTGATGCATCGGTCGCTGCTGAGCTCGTCTGCACTCTCCGCGAAGACGGGGCATCGGAACACTTGGCGGCACTGGCAGGGGTGTCCGTGGAGGTGGTGCGGGCTGAGTATGCACGGTGCGCTGGCGCCGCTCACGCATCGCTTGTCGAGGAAGGCGGGGATCCCGCGCCGCACCGGTTAGCCTGAGTTCCTTCACAGGCGTGCGCTGACCTCAGGTGAGGTGACTGCTAAGACCCACAAACAGACGTTCAGACCCTTCTTCCCGAGCCCCAGCTTCAGACGCTCGTTCATCTCCGCGCGGCGTCTGCTCTCAGCGGTGCCCTTGGGGTGGAAATAGGTTCTGTGAGTGCGGACCCGCGGAATCTATCGGCGCGACGCGGACGTTCCAACCCTCAATGTCCCAAAAGCGCTGCTGCCTTTGCGCCAACCAGCTCAGTGCCCCAGACCTGCTCACCGGGAACGTTTGTTGGTTTGTACCTTCATTGTTGATAGCAGCAACGCTGGGTAAACAGGTCAGTGAAGGAATGCGGGCGTGAGTCGAACGAGTGACCTTCACATCGATTTGATGAACCTTGAACAGACTTGGATCGAGTTCCTGGCCGACCTGTTCGCGCGGGACGGCTGGGAAGTGCTTGCTAGGGATGTCAGCACCGCCTCTCGCGGAGAGCCTGACGTGTCGATCATGCAGCGCGGGTCGCACGTGCTGGTCGAACTCAAGCTGATCCGCTCTGGTCTAGCTTCGCGTGCGCTCATCCACAACGCTACGTCAAATCTACTCGCGATGATGAAAGCCCGCGATGCTGAGCGGGGAATTCTGATCATCCCACAGCAGATCACGAGAGAGGCCCGGCGCGCCTTCGCTGACGTGTCCGGCGACAGGATCGAACTGTGGGATTTGGAGCTGCTGGTTCAGCACGTAACACGCTTCCCGAACTTGAGCCGGCGGTTTGCCGACCTACTGCGTGCCCTTCAGATCGGCGCTGAAAGCGCACCCAGCAACGCCACCACGGTCGCGATGCTCGAGGACGCCGGCCAAGAGCTGCCACCGCCAGGTGAAGGTGCGCGGATCGCCAGTGCGCTTAAGGCAATCAAGCCAGGCAACAAGGATGGTGCCGCCCAAAGTTTCGAAAAATTGTGCGAGGAGGCGCTCATTCTCCTGTTCGGAACCGAACTTCTCGGCTGGCGGCGCCAATCGGCAATGGAAAATGGCTATCAGCGGGTCGATTTGATCGCGCGCCTGCAACCTGTGCGGAGCGCATTTTGGACGACTTTGTCGGCCGATTTTCGCGCGCGCTATGTCGTCTTCGAGTTCAAGAACTACACCGACCCGATCGGGCAAGACCAAATCTACGCCACCGAACGTTATCTATACGCCACGGCACTGCGTTCGGTGGCAATCGTTATCGCGCGAAATGGCTATTCGGAAAACGCAAGCCGGACGATCCGCGGGGCACTTCGCGACCAGGGCAAGCTCATCCTGTGCCTTGATCTTGAAGAGTTTTGCAGCATGCTGCACGCATTTGACACCGGTGACGAATATGAAAAGCCGCTCTTCGCAAAGCGTGACGACTTGCTGATGTCGCTGGCGCGATGAGCTTTGGCATCTACCCCTCGCCCAATCATTGTGAGAGAGCGCATAGCGAGCAAAGTTCGGCTTAGGTCAAAGATCTGGATGTCGACGCCAGTGAGGAGGTCGCGAAAAGCTTCATCATCTATTTAGTTCGGCGAGCCATAATCACCGGATGGCAAACACGAGATCGCGGCGCAGCAAGCGCATCAGGGCACTCCGGCCCGTCTGTGAAGCATCGAAGACATGCTCAATGCCGTCTCAGGAGGTCCACCATGCGGTAGTCGGCTCTAACCTCGACGCCGATCTTCAAGCTCTATGCACCTCCTGTCACGTTGCCGGACACGCGCACAACAAGGCTCGCCATTGGATTTAGCCCAAAGGCGCGCTTATGACCCAATTAAGGACATCCGAATCGTCTCGGCTGCGACCCGGAAGCGGACGCTCGTTCAGGACGAGCGTTCCGGTCCGTCGTTGCCGATTAAGGAACGTCCGTTTACGGGAACCGAGATCCACCGGTCGAATTGCTGAACCTGGGGGGGCGGAACGGCGGCTTGCGGGAACGCCGATGGCGATAGCCGACATACCGTGGTACCATCTTTCCTGATAACGATAGATAAATGGGAATCGTCAGCGTGGGCGCACAACATCTAACTGCTCACGCAGCCAGCGGTGCGCCGGGTCCGCATCCGCCCGCGTATGCCACGCCGATGCCAGCGTGAACGCCGGCAGGGCCAAAGGAGGATCTGACATTGTCAGGTCGCGCCTGCTTGCCGTCAGCAGGATCCGCGGCAACGTCGCGACCAAGTCGCTCGTCGCGACGGCCTCGATCGCGAGAAGGTAGTTTTGAACGGATAACGCCACCCGCCGCGAGCGGCCTTGGACAGCAAGGGCGTGGTCGACCAAGCCATCGAACCCACCTCCATCGCCGGAAACGAGGACGTGATCGCGCGCGCAATAGCTGTCGAGATCACCGACAAATTGCTCACCCCCTTGCACCGCAGAGACGAACCGATCGCGCACCACAGTGCGCGTCTTCAGCCCAGGCATGCGTTCGAACTGTGCGGGAGCACCTAGTGCCAGATCGAGGCGGCCGCTCTCCAGGTCACCGAGCCGGGCCGGGTCGAACTGATGGAAGGCAATACGAACGGACGGTCCGGCCGCCGACCGCACTGCATCGACCAACGGCAAGCCGATGATCACCGCAGCATTATCGTTGGCCATGACCGCGAAGGTCCGCACGGCATTGCGTGGGTCAAAGCCATTGCTAACGATAGCCGTATCGAGATCCGCCAAGGTTCGCCGTGCGGCCTCCGCAAGCCGCCGTGCCCGGTCGGTCGCGATCAGCCCTCGCCTTCCGCTTGCCGACACCAGGATGGGATCGTCAAGGAGAGCGCGCAAGGTCGCGAGGCGTGCCGACATGCGAGGCTGGCTGATGCCAAGCCGCTTCGCCGCGCCTCCGACCCGGCCCTCCTCAATCAGCGTGACAAGGGATGGCAACAGCGGCAGAAGAGCATCGTTCATTCGGATAGCGAATACCATGCATTCGCGTGATCGCTATAGCTGATCGGTGTGTTGCAGCCCATTTATCGTGGACTGCCAACGGAGACTTCGACCATGCCGACCCCCGAAGATATCGCCAAAGCCTTCCATGCATCGCTGGTCAGCCGCGACTGGCCGGCGATGCGTGCCTTATTTCACGACGACGCCACTTGGACCTTGCCAGGAGACAATACGATCTCGGGTACAGCGGTGGGCGGCGACGCGGTTGTGGAGCGGGCGCGACTCATCGCGAGCTACGGCCTATCGTTCAAGCTGGAGAATATTCTGCTCAGCCGCGACAACATGGCGCTGGGCCTGCACAATACGGCTGAGCGCGACGGCATTCAGCTGGACGAAAAGCTCGCCACCGTCTGCCGCTTGCGCGACGGGCGTATAGCAGAAGTGGAAACCTTTCTGTCGGATGTGCCCGGCATGAACCGCTTCTTCGCACGGGCGTGTTAAAGGATAACAATGCCTCTTTTTACAAAGCTACAGAGAAAGCGGCTGCAATCTCATTTCGCTATCTGACGTTCCCATAACTGAACAGCCAGCGAGATGGTGCGGGCCTTCTCCAAATTGATGCGATTTCGGGAAAGCGGTATACCGACGCTGGCAGCTAGCGGCGGCAGGGGAGACGAGCGGCAATGGCGGCACATTAACCGCCCCCCCCCTTGGTTCATCGGACCTAAACCCCGACCAAACTAGCGCGCTGCGAGGCAAGGAAGTTCGCGAGGTCATTTCCCGCTCGCCCGGTAATCTGCCGGACTTCCATAGTGGTCCGATCCTCCGCACCATTTGCGATAGCCTCGTCTATACCGGCAAGCAGGGATGCGTAATGGTGCGGAATGCCGAAGCCGGCATAGCGGGCAGCCAGTTCCTCCACCGAGAGGCGGCAGTGACGCACAGGGCGGCCGCTCGCCTCGGTAATTGCTTTCGCCACCTCGTCATAGGTCAATGCTTCCGGCCCGGTCAGCACATGATCGTCGGAAGCAAGCGTCGGATTGGTCAGAGCCTCGACCGCTACGGCGGCAATGTCGGCCGCGTCGATGAACGGTACTCGGCCGTCTCGGGTCGCGGAATATATGCATCCTTCGTTGATGATCGAAGGCAGATGCTGGGTCGTGAAGTTCTGCATGAACCAGCTTGGACGCAGCACCGTCCAGCGCGGAGCATGCGCGTGGAGCCAGGCATGGACTTCGCCCATCATTGGGCCACCCTCAGCCAGCGACGAAGCGCTCAACAGCACCAGCCGTCCCGGCACCCGCGCCACTGCCTGATCCAGGAACGGACGCATGACGGGTAGCTGCTCCGTCCGATCGGTCGGCGCGACGAGGTAGACTGAAGTCACGCCATCAAGAGCCAGCCCATGGGTGGTCGCATCGTCCCAGTCGAACCGGACCTGATCGGCCGACGCCGGGTGCCGCGTTGCGGTGCGCGCGTCCACCCCGCGAACGGCAAGCTGTTCCGCAACCAGCCGGCCCGTCTTGCCGGTGCCGCCGGTGACCAGAACCCGATCACTCATGGCCGGCATCTCCGGCAACGAGCGCATCGATGAGGGCTGCGCCTTTCGTCGCCCGAAGCACGACGAGCGGGTTCCAGTAATCGCGATAGTGGACGATGCGCCCGCCTCCCGTGCGTATCACCGAAACATACCTCTGGTCATAAGGCTCGCCGCTCGCCACGCTGCGCCCGAAGCCCTCGAACTCGATTATGACCACATTGGGATCGGTCGATGGGTGAACGGTTGGCTCGCCCATGCGGTCGAAGGCGATGACGTCGCTAAGCCCTTCCAAATGTCGGGCAACGGCGGCCCGACCATCGAGTCGGGTGGGGGAGCCGGGTGACGAAAAGGGGAACTCCATCACCCCGTCATCGGCTACCATGTCTACGAAGGTGCTGGCATTCGCATCAATGCGATCACCCAGCGCCTTGCGCAGCATGGTCGAGAAGCTTTCAACACTGTCGGTCATGAACTATCCCTATTCGGCGGAACGGTTGCGTTCCGTCCAGAGATAGGGGTTTTCCGATGGAACGCAACCGTTCCGACGAAAGTGATGGCTCGGTTCGATCGCTAAGCGGCGCCGCGATCATGCGTGCCGACGTGACTGAGGCGCTGACGCGGGCCTTCTTTCATGAGTGGGCGCGTGCCGGTTATTCGGGGCTCAGCCTGGAGCGCGTCGCACGATCGGCGGGTGTCGGTAAGGCCGCCCTGTACCGGCGATGGCCCGAGAAAGCGGTCATGGCCAGCGACCTGCTGTCCCGCATCGGCCTGACGATCACCGACGTAGGAGAGCAAGAATCGCTCGAGGTTGACCTGAGAGCGATGCTGTTCGCCATTCGCAGGGTGCTTCGCCATCCTCTGGTTAGGCGCATCCTCACGGACCTTCACGCGGAAATCCAACGGACCCCGGCGCTGGAACACGCGATACGGCCGTTCCAACGGGCGCGGCGCGAGCGGATCGATGCGCTGATCGACCGCGCAATCAACCGAGGGGAGTTATCGCCCGTGCTTGACCGCGAAACGGCGGCCGATCTCATCGCAGCGCCGCTCTACTGGCGCTTGGCGGTTCTAGGCGGACGATCAGACCGGAAGCATGTCGAGCGCCTTGCTCGAATGCTAGCCGCCGCCCTTCGCACAGATCAGTAATGTGACTTCCCATAAAGGAAGGTGACGTGAGAAAAAGACCGCGCCGGTTGTACTCACAGGCGTGTGGAGCACCCGCCTTCCCAAAACCCGTTCCCGAATGCACTTTCTCGAAACAGCTAGATGGAGACGGGAAATGGGAAGCCGCAAGCCTCCCGAAGCAGCAAGTTTCGGAAAAGCGCCTGGCATTGATATTGGCCGAAATGGCCATGCGGCGGTCAGCCACTCCGCGGCTGGGGAGACCCATAAATGGTCATTCGCGCGATCTTCGTCGCTTCTCAACTTCAGACATTCATTCATGTACGTAGCAGGAGTCGTGCAGCCGCATGAGCGCGGGCCGAGCGGTCGTCAGCTGTCCCAATTGGATGATATAATGGGAAAATCCGCTTCTGGCGGAAACGGACATTTGCGAGATCGCATGATCGAGGCCCGCTAAGGTCAGAAGCAGACCCGTGCCGAACGGATCAGGCAGGAAAATGAATTCCGCACAGTTTGTTACCGTCGGGGTCACGAAAATAGGCCAGTTCGATGGTGCCCATGGAAGCAGTTTCGCGCGGTCCGGGCGGAGCTTCGATCGAGGTTCCGCCAGCGGCGACGGCGGTGTCGTGAAGCTGCTTCACCTGCTCGGGGGAGTCGCAGGAAAATGCAACGGTGCTGCCGTTGGCGACGCTTGCCGGTTCGTCGTTGATCGGCTGGCTGACGATGAAGTTAGTCCCGTTGCCATTGTTGTAAATCAGACGTGTATGGCCGCTGTCGGCGATGTTCCGCGTCCCTTCCGCTGCACCCAAGGTGCCGAGCACCGTGTCGTAGAAGCGTTTGGACCGTTCAATGTCGTTCGATCCGACCATGGTGTGAAACAGCACTCGTACTCTCCTAAAGCCTGATCGACTGCCGATCGCGATTAACGGTCTAACCTAACCGGCATATAACCCGCACCGGCATATAGCCCGCAGGCACCCTTAGGCCCTCAAAAAGCCCGCCACCACGTTAAAACGGACATTCCCAGAATCGAACAACCAGTGAGACGGCCTGCGCTGTCTCGTATGGGATGGGTTTTCCGAAAACCGTCACCGAAGGCAGGTGTCTCGGAAGGCCTTCGGCGAACGCCTCATGCAGCCATCTGATGGAGCGAAGCGATCACGCGATCCTGCCGGTAGGGCTTGGGAAAGAACACCGTTTCCGCCGACATGACGGTCCGCGGTGGCAATGGCTTTCCCGACGTGATGATGATCTTGATGGGTGGCCAGCGGTCGCGGATGCACGCGGCCAGCTTTATGCCGTCCAGGCCGCCCGGCATGTCGATGTCGGTGAAGACGATCCTGATGTCCGGCCTGCTCTCCAGTATCGCGATGGCCTCAGCGGCGTTCGCCGCTTCCAGCGGTTCAAAGCCAGCGTCCTCGACCACCTGTACCGCGAACAGCCGCAGCAGTGGCTCGTCCTCGACAACGAGGACGATCGGCACGGGTTCGTGAGAAGCGATTGTCATAGATTCCTGCTACGCCTGGGCCAAGTGTTCGACGGAGGCCCGCAGGTCAGCCTCGAAACCGTCGGGTTCATAACGGAGCTCGGTGCCCCCCGTTCCGGCCAGACCAAGCCGTATCAGCCTGGAACCGAAACCTTTTCGGCTCGGCGCGACAACAGGCGGTCCGCCGCGCTCGCGCCAACGGACGATCAGGTCGTTGCCCTCGATGGCCCAAGTCAGTTCGACGTGACCACCCTCCACGCAGAGAGCGCCATATTTGCACGCATTCGTCATCAGCTCGTGAACGACGAGCGAGAAGGACAGCGCGGCCCGCGCGCCAAGCGGCACCGATTGGCCATCCAGAGTCATCCGCTCACCGAACCCGACCGTCTCGACCACGGCCTTGGCTACAGTCCGCAGGTCCGCGTCCTTCCAGCTCTTTTGAAGCAAGACGTCGTGCGCCGCGCTCAGCGCGACTAGTCGGCGTTCGAAACTCTCCACCGGCTCGCGCTCGGATACGGTTCGCAGCGTCTGGCTGGCGATCGCCTGGACCATCGACAGCATGTTCTTGAGCCGGTGGTTGATCTCGCCATTAAGGACGCTTTGCTGCTGTTCGGCCCGCAGGCGGGCGACGCCTGCTTCCAGACGATCCGCGACACTGCGCAGGAACATCAGCTCGTCGGGTGTCCAGGTCCGGGGCCGCGATGCGTTGACGATGAAAATGGCAACCGTTCGTCCGCGTTCCCGCACCGGCATGTTGACCAGCGCGCCGATGTCGAGCGCGTGCATTGCCGCGGTATGGTTCGACGTGCGGTAGTCCGTCGCGACGTCGTCGATCACCAGCGGGTCGCCAGCCACCAGATCGGCGCGGAGTGCGCCGTAATCCTCGAAGCGGTGCCGCCCGGCAATGCTGGCGACGCCTGGCGCCGTCCAGTCGGCCTCCACATCGACGATCTCAACGTCGGGATCGACCAGGCCGAAACTCGCCCGCTGCACGCCAAGGACGCGACCGACGATGGCCGCCGCTGCGGAGGTCATCTCGACTGCCTCCTCACTGGCGCGGATGCGCTCACCAATTCCGATCAGCGCGGTTTGCATCTCCAACAGCCGCGCGCTGACCTGTGCGGCACGCCGAAGTTCGAGCTGATCGGAAACCTGACGGCCGAGTGCGCGCAACAGCGTCGCCTGTTCCTGGGTAAGGCCTTCAGGCCGCGGCTTCGTGTCGATTACGCAGAGTCGGCCGACAACGACCCCTGAGCGGAGGAAGAGTGGTGCGCCGGCATAGAAGCGGAACGCCCGCTCGCCCGAGACCAGCGGGTTTGCCGCGGTGCGGGGATCGCGCGTCAGGTCGGGAATGACCAGAATTTCAGCTTCGTCCACGTCGATCTGACATACCGACTGGGCGATCTCCGTCTGACATACGTCGAGACCCACACGCGCCTTGAACCACTGGCGATCGTCATCGAGCAGGCTGACGAGTGCGATCGGCGTGTCGCAGGTACGCGACGCGATGAACACGATGTCGTCGAACGCCTGCTCTTCAGGCGTGTCGAGTACCGCCAACTCCTTCAGCGCGTCCGCACGGCGCGCAGCCTGACTTTGCGACAACACCCCGCCCTTCCAATAGTCTGGCCGTCCCCCCGGACTGCCGATCCCGGGCAGCCTTAACCGTATTCACGGCGCTGAGATACGGCTGATTGATAAGTGAATGGGCTCGGCGGTAAGAGCAGCAACCCGACGTTTCACAAAACGAACCCACGACGGGAAAGCCTGGCCACCGATCGTGCTGAGGGGCACCCGCGGGGTCAGCTTCCCAAAACCTGTTTCCGATCAATGTTTTCCCAATTTGGCTGTCTTAAGCCGGAGAAAAGGGAAAGACGCGACCTCCCCCGGCGGGCGCGTTCCGGGGCTGCGGTACGCACCGCAAGTGGGCGAAGCCGACCATACTGCACTGGACGCTCGGCGACGGAGGAGACCCACAACCGGCCGTTAGAGGCTGCCCACCTTGTTCTCAACATCCGCCATTTGTTCATCAAGGAAGCGCAGGCCGCTTGTGCTCGCCCGAGGCCAACGAAGCGCGGAAAATGGAGGACGACGGACTTGCGAATCGGACCAGGATGAACCGCTGGGTCTTGACCCGAGCTTCGCCTGCGTCAGCTTGACCCTCTCAGGAGGGACGAACCGGAAGGCCCTTCGAGGTCGCGCTCAGTTTTTGGCCAAAGTCTTCAGCTATCAGGTCGACAGAGGCAAGCCGTCGTGGGTCGAGTAGCGTGCATCGTCCGACTTCTTATTGGTGCTCGCAGTTCTAGCACTGCCATTCCTTCTTTCCCCTTGTTGATCCGCATATTCCGCTTTGGGCGAATTGGACGAGGGCAAAGATGTTCGAAAGAGTACTACGGCCTCCGCAATCTGAGCATCGCATGACCGACGAAAGGCGCCCCGCCTCAGTACCTTTCTCTCCCGGAGATCCGGCGGACCTGATCCGCCGTAAGCTCCGGTTCGAAGCGGAGGCCGGCATGAACACCCTGCACCCAAATCACACGCGCCCGGTATGGTTCGGCAGAAAGGTATAGGTCAGCTGGCCGACCGACCTGCTGCGCTTCCGCTGTATGAACCCGGGCGCCGCGGGCAGACACGTTGAGCACGTGCGCGCGAAGGGATACCCCATCAACAACCAACTGCGCCGGACTAAAGACCTTGGTCCGCCGCACCTCACGTTGATCGTCGGCAGCGTTGCCTACGGGTGGTGGGGCGCCACGCACCACAGGCTTACGGCTTCAGCTTTTTAAGGATGTCATCGGAAGCCTTAGTAGCGTCCTTGGCTGCTTTCGCTGCGGCGTCGGCGGCGGCTTTCGCTATATCTTCCGCTGCCTTCTGAGCCGCCTTGGCGGCATCTTCCTGCTGCTTTGCAGCGTCCGCCGCGGCTTTGGCTGCGTCTTTGGCAGCATCCTTGGCGGCCTTTTCAGCATCCTTGGCTGCCTTGTCCTTTGCAAGTTTGTCCGCTTCGTCAGCGGCCTTCGCAGCGTCGCTTGCCGCCTTTTGGGCATCTGCGTCTGATGCCGCCTTCGCTGCATCCTTGGCTGCTTTGTCGGCTGCGGCTTGGGCAGCCTGGTCAGCAGCGCGATTTGCGGCCGCGGCAGCATCCTGCGCGGTTTTGGCAACCTGCGCGGCCGCAGCCCTCGAGGCGTCGTCTGCTGCCGCCTTGGCTGCATCTTGAGCCGCTTTGGCGGCGCGTGCCGCATCGGCGTCGGCAGCGGCCTGGGCTGCACTTTTAGCTAAGGCATCGGCCTGGGCTTGCGCGGCCGCTGCAGCCGCTGCTGCTGCGTCCTTCGCAGCCTTGTCGCTATCGCTAGCTGCGGCTGCGGTGGCAGCGTCCTTCGCGGCCTTGTCCGCAGCAGCCTGTGCGGCGTCGGCGGCAGCGCGCGCGGCAGCGGCCGCAGCGTCACGTTCGGTTTGCGCGACCTGGGCCGCAGCCGCTTTTGCGGCATTGTCCGCGGCGGCCTGCGCTAATGCCTTTGCGGCGTCCTCGGCTGCTTTGGCGGCGCGGGCAGCCTCTGCCTGAGCCTGGGCCTGAATGGCGGCTTTGGCAGCCGCGTCAGCTTCGGCCTTTGCCGCGGCGGCTGCCGCGTCAGCTGCAGCCTTAGCGGCCGCATTGGCCTGTGCGGCTGCGGCGGCCTTTGCCGCGTCGCTGCGAGCCTTGTCTGCTGCGGCCTCGTTTGCTGCGTCAGCCGCTCGCTGGGCCGCGGCGGCGGCATCGAGATTGGATTGCTCGGCGGCTCGCTTTGCGTCGGCTGCCGCGGCGGCAGTTTCCGCCTGCTTCGCCGCTGCGGCAGTGGCCTCCTGTTGCTTTGTAGCGGCAACCGCCGTTGCTTCGGCAACTTCCACAGCCTTTGTCGTCGCGACAGTAGCCTCCGTGGCGATCTTGGTTGCGGTTGCGACCTCAGCAATATCCGCGGATCGACCAAGCTCGCCTGAAATTAGACCCGCGGTCGTCTTGCTCAGCGAAACCGGAGCTTCGTAGATCGCGGTGGTAATTCCCACGGTTGCGACGACTGGCGTTGCGGCCCCGACCGCCGGTGCGGCAGATGCGCCTCCCGGCTCACCGCTCGATGCCTCAGTTCCCGGAGGAGCAGTAATTACCGGTCCGGCGGTGCTGCCGAACGCGGGCTTCGCCGGCGATTCGATCGTTCGCCGGGCGCCGGCGGATTGGATTTGCAGCTGGAAGACATTGGCCGAGCCGACCTGTGCCACCGAACCGGGGCGCAGCAGGTCGTGTGCGCCGCCATCACCGGTCGCGACGTCGACAGCGCCTTCGAGCACCTGCACCGATGATCCCTGTGAGTTGACGCCGACAGAGAAGGTCGTGCCCTTCACGACCGCGGCTAGGTAGGGCGTTTTCACCTCGAAATGGGGTGTTAGCTTCTTCTTGATCATGAAGACGACGTTGCCGAAGTCCTGCACCACCTGGGTCAGCCCTGTTGCCTGCACCTCAACGGGCAGGCGCAGCTGCGAGGCGGGGGCAACCATCATGAACTCGCTACCGCGCACCAGCACCGCGCGGGCGCCTGTTCCGGTAGTGACGACATCGCCAGCAGCGACGGCGGTGCCGCGCGTCGCCACCTTGGTGATGCCAGCATGGGCGATACGGACAGGTCCGCTCGCCTCACTGATCGTCCAGCCCGGCTCTCCGGCCAATGCCATGGTGGAGCAACCGGCGGCAAGCAACGCCAGCGTGCGCTTCAGCATTCAATCCCCTTTTCAGTTCGCCGTCCCTACCGCGAACCGAAATTTTTCTGCATGCCAACTACTTAGGGGCTGGTTCACTCGCATGGTTAACAAAGCGTATTCGCTCTCATATTAGGCAGGTTGTGTGCTCGCCAAGGCAATCAGGAATGTTTAGATGCGGGGAGGGTCCACCGCGCGGAGTGTCCGTCTCAGCATAGAATGCCGGCAGCGTATGATGCCAGTTCGGCGGCATCGACGCATTCTATCTCGCCGGTGTTCTCAATTCGACAGACCCAGTCATGAAGGCGAGCGGATAGATCACTCGCTCTTCAAGCCGCATTCGGTCGCCGGCCCTAAGGAGCGCATCAGTTGTGGCGAACACGAACTCCCCCCACCTCTCTTCAATCCTGGCCTCATCCCAGCCGTCAAGATATCGCCCCCAATCGCCATCCATTTCCTCTATCAACTGATTGATGCGCTTTTCTAAAGGCACTCCGGCAGCCTCCCGTCTCCGTTGGAGAGGCCCGTAAACGCAGCGGCGCTCCGTCAGTCGATGTTGTAGAATTAGCGTCTTGAATTCCATCAACTGGCGTGCAGCTTCTGCCGCATTGGGCGCCTGGCGGGTGAGTTCAAGTAGCGCGACACGCCGAGCGTCAAGCGCCTCATGCTCCGACAACAATTGTTCCAAGCTGTCCTTCTTGCGCAACTGGACGATTTCGGCCTCGCCACCGCCGCCTGATGTCAAGAAATTGATCAACGCCGTAATCGCTGACCGATGGGATCGCGATGGAATGTCGTTCGTCGCTGAACTCAATGCGGCGCGCGCCTCGTCCAAGTGGATGCTCACGAGCCCAAGCTCCATCTCATCCGCAAGACTTATGGCGCTATCGATCATCCTTGCGAGCTCGTCTTCTCGGTAACTCACATCCAAGCTCCACGCTCAGTTAGCGACGCTCCCACGACCCCTACCACCTACGAACGTGGGCGCCACAGGAAAGCAAAATTTTAGCATCCACCTTGTTCGGAGACCTAGTTAGCGACCGCAGGGGTCGGCACGCGCGAAAGCGGCCGCCCTGCCCTGCTACCACTAGAAGCCAAAGACCGCCGTCCAGAGCACCTTGCCCCTTCCCCAACTTCGGAAGCTAGTTCATATTCGGCCTGACCGGCGTGGGCCGCATCGCCTCCATCCGAATCTCGGGATAACTTTGCACGCAGAGGGCGACGAACGACCTTACTGCGCCGCTAGCTATTGCCGTCCATCATAACTTAGTCGCTGAGTAGCGGCGATGGCGTTGCTTGCTTCACATGATCTGACGGTTTTACAACGGACGGCATAAAAACGGTTTGTCAGGGCATAGTGAACCGCCCCAGGTTTGCCGGAGGCCATGGGTTGTGAGTTACGCTGCCATATCGATGATGTCCGCGGCAGCATAATATTGCTCTTCGGCTTCGGCAGGCGGGATATTGCCGATGGGCTCCAGCAGCCGGCGATGGTTGAACCAGTCGACCCATTCGAGCGTGGCGTATTCGACGGCTTCAAAGCTGCGCCACGGTCCACGCCTGTGGATCACCTCGGCCTTGTAGAGGCCGTTGATCGTCTCGGCCAAAGCGTTGTCGTAGCTGTCTCCGACGCTGCCAACCGATGGCTCTATCCCGGCTTCGGCGAGGCGCTCGGTGTACTTGATGGACACGTATTGCGACCCCCGGTCGCTGTGATGGATGAGACCGCCCCGGTGGGCCGGCCGGCGATCATGGAGAGCCTGCTCCAGGGCATCGAGGACGAAGCTGGCATGCGCCGTTCTGCTCGCCCGCCACCCCACGATCCGTCTGGCGTAGGTGTCTATGACGAAGGCGACGTAGACGAAGCCCGCCCAGGTCGCGACGTAGGCGTGATGAAGGCGCGCGAGCATATAGACGCGTTTCTCGCACGCGCGCTGCGGAGCGCGCCCGCCTTGGCCATGCTGCGCAAGAGCAGGACCGACCGGACGAACGCAAAGACCGATCTTGCGGCGCTCGAGGCCTGGTGCGCGGCCGTGCTCGTCCGAGCCGAAGCTGTTCGGCTTCCACCGAGGCGCAGGCGTCAGGCGGACGCCACCTTCGGTCGCGAGATCGCCATGCTCAGTTCCGCCACAGATGGACCTAAGCGCGTCGCCGCCGAGCTCGCTAAAGCCGGAATAGTCCTCGTCATCCTCGAGCACCTGCCGGGCACCTTCCTTGACGGCGCCGCGATTTGTCGCGGCGATGGCGCACCCGTGATCGCGCTCACGCTACGCCACGACCGCATCGACAACTTCTGGTTCACGCTTCTACATGAACTCGCGCACGCCATCCTACACCTAGGGCCTGGCACCTCGATGATCCTTGACGATCTCGACGTAAACAGCTCTGGCGGGATAGAGGCGGAGGCCGACGCTTTCGCCCGCGACGCGCTCGTGCCTCCGAACGTCTGGGCGAACTTCAATAGCCCCAAGCCAACCACGGAGGCGCTCTTTACCGCCGCCACCGAGGCGGGCGTCCATCCCGCCATCATTGCGGGCCGCTGGCGCTGGGAGCACGGCGATTACAAGCGCTTCTCGCGCCTTCTTGGACGTGGGGAAATCAAGTCGCTCTTGAGCAGCTGAGCTTTGCAGAAACGGCGGTGGCGCAGAGCCTCGCGGTTGGAGGGCAGACAACTTTCCACCCGTGATAAGGCTACGGTGTCGCAACCGGAGTGTTGTGATTCTGCCGTTGACGCACAGGTTAGTGCTGGTTTCGAAGTGGCAAAAGGGCGCGTCATAAGTCCGCTCACGGTTCGCTGGTCGTCCCGGTCACGCCCCCTCCGCTATCGCCTGAACGAACGTCCGCTTTCTCGCGGCGCTCGCCCGAAAGCGGACAGGCCGCTTACCACCAAAAGCAGCCTCCCACCACTCATGACATTTGCCGCATAATGACATGAGTGGCGATGACCGCTCGTGATCGGAAGCGGCTCGTCCGCTTCCGGGTGCCGGTCGCAAAAAGCAGACATTCGTTCGTTCAGCGGGGTAGCGGCACTAATTGTCCTCGGATGGTGGAAAGCAGCCTGACCGTTTTCAAGCACCAGGGCGACGTAAGCAGCCGTTCATTCAGACGTCGCAGATCGGCCGCTTTGCGCCCTCGTCTCAGCCATCGAATGGCCTTAAGCTTGATCCCGAAAGCGGCCTTTCAGTTTTGGTCGATCGGCGGAACTGCGCGGGCGCGGCATCGTCTCTGCTGTGGGCCGGCGCAGATACTGATGGAGACGATGCTACCCCAATATCTCTTCAAATTCGTCGCCGGGTCCGTTTGGCACTGGCTGCAGAATGAAGCCCGGGAAATCGATGATGTGGGCGCGCTGAGTCATCTCCAGCTGCACCAGCGGCAATGGCTCGGAAGTTGAAACGATGACTTGGCCTCCGGCCTGCGCAGCGGCCGCAGCTCGCTTCAGGAAGGCAAACAGACTGCCTGAATCAATCTCTTGCTGCCCAGGTTCGTCAAATATCAGCAGCCCCGGATGATTTGTCGGATGAGTCCGCTGGAGCTCGAACGTGGCAACCAGGTAAGCCCATTTCAGGCGGATCGCGTCGCTTGCCGAGACCTCGAAATTGATCTCTTTTTCGACGATCTCAGTGCCTTCGCGTTCCCGGACCAAAGGGCGGAAATTATCTGTCGAAAGCGCAATCTCCGCGGGCTGGAAGGACCGAAACCCGTAGGCTGTCAGCTGCTCGATAATCTTGGCTGTGAGAAGATCGACCTTCTTCAAATCAGTCGCGGTGAGATTGTCGTCGGGCAGCTTGCGCAAGGCGTCGGTGGCTTTTGCCCATCGCTCGGCAATCGCTTGAAGATCGTCGAGCAGTGAGATGGCAACGTCGTCTATACTGCGCAACTGGCTCAGGAAATTCTGCTGCCGAACGAGATCCTCGATGACCGCGCGCGACGGTGAGGACCCGGGACGGAGCAGTTCCTGACGAAGAGTCCGTAGCTCCTGCTGCTTGTCGTTGAGATTCCGCTCGACCCCGCGATATCGGCCAGCAATCTCCTGCAACCGCTCGGACGAGGCGCCAAGGCCGGACCGGTATAACTCAAGCTGAGACTTAACGAACGCGATATTCTCGTCGAGCGCCATGCCCACCGCATCGACCGTGGGAAGCAGCTCGTTGCTGACGTCTTGATGACAGGTCGGGCAGATGTGCTCGGACGACGCCTTGCCTAGTTCCGACCCGAGCCTCTGTAGCTTTTGAGCGTCCTGGTTCCGGCGAAGGTCAACTTCAAGCCCTCGAACTCTTGCGGTGAGAGCTTGGCTCTCCTGAACCTCGGATGCATGTTCGCTGCGAACGGTTTCGAGAACTGCTGTCTCGGTATCTATCTGCTCACGCAGGAGCACGATTCGGGCCTCTGTCTGCGGTGCGACATTGTCGACCGTTTCCAGCTGCGCCGCTTCCAGCTCTGCGATGCGCGCGTCGATTTCGGCGACAAGCGTTGAAAGCCGGACCCATTCCCCCTCATGGAAGATCTGCAGGTCTATTTCCGGCTGGAGCGCGAACTCCGCGTTTGGTTGCTGCGGCAGACCTCTAATTCGGCCGATCCTAGCTGCAGCCTCAGCGAGCTTGCTACGCTCTTGGGTCCATCGATTGTTGAGCTCCGCGATGGCGTTCCTCAATTCGGACCGCTGGCGCCGAAATTGCGCGACGTCCAGATTGAGGAGGAACTCCATCACTCTGCGCGCGACATCCTGAATACGGAAGAAGGTCGGGAATGGTCCTTGGATTGTGGACCAACCTCGCTTCTGCTCGACGAATAGCATCGGGAAGATGGCTTCGAGATATAGTGGACATTCAGCACCGTCGAAGCGCGCCACGATTGGCAGGTTCCAACCCAGAAACGACGCGAGGAAGAAGTGGAACCCATCCTCCTGAACCGCCGATCCGCCATCGAGCACGTAGAAATCGCGCTGCCGCGTGCGCGCTGCGCCTTCAGTCAATGACGGTCCGAATGTGGCTTGGATTAGCTTCGTGTCCTTTCCGCCGACGACATCACGATGGAGGACAATGATTTCGCCGCGATCGTTCTCTAACTCCAGTTCGACAAACGATTGCAGGACCATTTTATATGGCGTGTTCTCAGCCGCATGAATGCGCTCGCGCATCGCATATGGCAGCGGAATAGCCAGTTGAGGACCTAGCGACCGCTCAAGGCCCAGCACGTAGATCACCGCCTGCAAGCACGTCGATTTGCCCGAGGTATTTGGCGCCTGGATGATGTTGAGGCCGGCATCAAAAGGAATGTCTGCCTGGAACGACTGGTCCGCAGTGAAGGAGCGCAGGCGCAGGTGGCGGAGTCGGATCACGCTGCGGTCCTTTCCCCGAGGAGTGCAGAAACGCGAAACTCTGTCAGCTTTTTGGCATGCTCGGAGATGATCGCCCGTTCCTGCTCCAGAGCGTCCTCAACTTTCTCGATCTCTCCGACCGCGGTCAGTCCCGCCTGGGTCAGCTGCAATGAGGCTCGCCCACCAGCCTTGGTCCATTCTGCAAGCCGCTCACCGACAACGAAGTCGATCGCGCGCGCGAAGGCGGGTTCGACCCGCAAGTTCCAGGGCAGGATCTTGGTATCGGCATCAATCGCATCTCGCAGTTTGCTGATCTGATTTGACCGGATCGCATCGTTTAAGATGTGAAGTTTCGCCACCGAGGCGCGAGCCGATCGCGAGCCCGCTAGCATCAATAGGATAAGCGATACGCGCCAAGTGATGCGCATGTCTCCGGGCACAGGCGTCGGCCGCCGCTTGAAGGAAAAGCGGGTGTGCGAGAATTCGGAGCTGCTCAAGACGCACCCTCTTCCGGAAAATCCAGCGGACAACGAATCAGCCAGTCGCTGATCGTCCCATGCGCGATGCGAGTGCGAAGCCCTGGATTGAGCGTCGGCAGCGCCTCCGCAAGGGAGGTTTCCATTCTGCTCATGCTCTCTTGAAGTTGCCGGCCAGGCAGGGTGGAGGTCGCGCCGAAGGCTATAAGCCGAGCCTCTTCTGCCTCAATCGTTTCGAACGCGCGTTCCCAGAGGAGAGCGTGATTCTCACGCAACTGCTCAAGCGCATTCTCACGATGGAGGTGCGCCTTCACAAATTGGTCGCGCTGGATTGCAACCTGCTGGGCAGACGCTGTCGAGCCAAATGCTCGCCCGAGCTTGTCATCAATGCGTGCGCCAATTTCAGTATCGCCGGCATCTTTCACCTGCTGGTCGGTCGGCGATTCGATACTCAGCGGCGGGCCCAACGACATAGCCCTCAGCTGCTCTAGCTCAGCCTGAAAATCCTCTTGCGAGTGGCAGAGGGCCTCAAAGTCCGTGGTCAGAAAGGATAGGCCGGCTGCCTTAATCGCGAGGCCGCGCGCACGGATGGATGCAACCACATCCTTATTGTCCAGGAAAGGACAGAGGAGGATCCATCGGCGGGCCATCGTTCCCGCGAGCAGTTTCTTGATCGTTTCCTTATTTTTTTCAAGCTTCGGCAAGTCGCGACCGGCTTTGGCCTTCATGGCGCTGGCAGCCTTGGCGACGTTCGACGCCTCTTCGGGCGCGTAGCATTGATAAAGGCAACCGCAGGTCGTGAAGAACTCGAGTCCGGCGTCGCCCTTTACCTTGTCTGGGACGACCTGGACATTCTCAGCACCATGACGGCGCTGAACGAGCTGTAGGGCAAATTCCTGCCACTCCTTGCCCTTCCATTCTCGCCGAGTTGCCATGCCTTCCCCCAGGAAGAGAGAATTACGCAACACACGTCTTGGTGCAACTGGAAACGGGGGGATTACGTGTTGGGCCCTGGCCGGCAGGGTAACCGCTCAACCCTTAGCGATGCGAGCGCGGCTCAGGGCATGCACCAGCTGTAGCAATTCCTTCATCTTGGCGTCGCCTTCCTCGCTCGACCACGGCTCGACCATCTCGCCATGCATGACCGAGTTTCGGATCTTCGACCAGGTTTGGACATGGTCCGGATTGACGACGCCCCGCGCCGCCAGTCCGCGCATAAAGGCCAGGATGCTGCGCTTGCTGACCAGGCCGAGATTGTTGAGCAAGCGATCCCGCAGGCCGATGTCGTCCTTCCACGCCCGCAAATGCGTCTTCATCGATTGGAGCAACGCATCGGAGAATTCCGACTTGCGGTCCTCGGCGGTCATTAACGTCCCGGCCAAGGCCTCCACCGTGCTGGCCAGCGTCAAGGTGATCACCCAGCGAGAGCCGTGCTGCGCATGCGCCAGCTCGACATAGGAATGCGTAAGCGGATGGGCCTCGAAGCTACCCGCCCTCGCGATCATAGTCAGGATGTCGGCGTAAAGCTTCCAGAAGGCTTCGCGGCGGCCGCGCTCGAGTGCAAACGGCTGCAACAGCCCGATCGCGGACGGCTCCCGCATTGCCGGTGCCGGCCTCAGCCAGACATGCGCGGTTCCGTCACCCAGGTTCCGCGCTACCATGCGCGGGTAGACCGTGACGCCGAGCAATATGCGCAGCGGCTCGGTTAGCCAGTTCTCGGCAAAAGGATGCTTCAGCTGCGGGCTCGTCTCCGCCGTGATCCAAAGCGCCTTGCCGCCCTGCTCATAGGTGAAGTGGATCGTCGTGCCCAGCAGCGAGACGCTGTGCTCACCTGCTTCCCGGATTGAGCGGACGTTTCGGTCGCCAATGCGCGAGATGGTGACCAGAGTCTTGGTCGTCGGCAGGTCGATCGAAGGAATCAGCAGCAGCTCGACGCTGCTCCGCTTCGACACCCACGGTCCGGTCGCAAGGGTCGTCAGCCCCTGTAATTCGCCCGTCAGCGGCCATCCCTCCTTGGCGTCATCGAAATAGTCGACGGCGCTCCAACCCCCGGCCCATTCGACGCCTTGATAGTCGGTCGCGTGAACCTGAAACTGCTCGAGCGGGTCATAGGGATGCTCGCGGGCCTTGATTAGCTTGCGGAACGCCGCCGGACCATTCTCGGCCGTCCCGTAAATGAAGAAGCGAATCTCGGTCTCGGACCGGATCTCGATCCGCCCAGGGCCGGTAAAATAGGGCTCGTGGCTGTCGCTGCTCAAAAGCTCGATCACGCTGCACTCAATCGTGCGAGGCAGTCCAGACAGCTTGCCGCGCCAGTGATCGAGCGTGTGCAGCTCGCGGTGGCTTTCATCGTCATGCGCCGCGGTTGCCGGTATCTCGACGCGCAACTTATCGGCGATCCAGTTTCTGAGTCTTTCGAACAATCCGCGATCCCGCTTCTATGACGTCGGTATATTGCACGAGAGAGGCTTAGACAAAGAAGAAGCAGCAATTCCTATCGGGCACCCGAACGGCACCAAGGGCGATAGCGGCATCCAGCGGCAACTCTGACAGGCGGAAAAGTGCCCATCCGGCCGCGCGATTACTGCGAAAAAACGTCCGCTCTGGCCTATACAGCTGCCGACAGACGCCTGTCCGCTGCGGCCCACCTTCAGCCGTTCGCGGTGCCCCACGCTACAAGGGCAGCTACTGGGCCGCTTCCTGCCTAGCCGGTTTTAGGCGAACAGATGAGGATGCCGACATCCCTTTGACGAACGGTACCGCGGGTGCTTCAGCTTCGTGGACAATTACGTCACACCCGAAGATCCTCGCGAAAATGCCACAAGAGACGCCTATCGATCAAAACATCCCGTGATCTTCCCATTCGTCGAACTCGACCTCGATTGGGTGAGTGACGTAGCGAATACCATCGACCCGCATTCGCCACACATCATTGTCGTCAAGGCGCAAGGCAGGGCCAGGATCGGGAACGGCGTTTACTGGCTCCCATAGGCCGGCCAGCCAATTATCCTCATCATTCGGATCATGGGCTGGGGCGTTCGCATCATCGGCGCCCGGAGCCTCGAAGGTGACCACGTCGCGGTCGCGCTGCTCGTCCTCGTCGACATCCTCATCATTACGCGCTGGGCGATGATGGAAGTAGCGGATCTTCCGCTCGGTCTCCTCGTCTGCGCCTTCGACCGAAGCCGCGTTCGGGAACAGCACGACATTGTTGGCGGAATCGGTGATCTGTGCAGAGCCGAACACGATGCCGTCGATCCTCGGCTCGGCGCGCGACCAAAGATATTCGGCGATAACCTGGGTCGGCAGATAGTCGAGCGTCTCACGCCCGGGAATGACGGCGCGCCTGATCTCGGCATGGAAGCCGCGCATGAATGCCGAATAGGCCATGCGTTGGGCATAATGCTCGTCGAAATAGCTCATCCGCTCGGGATCGGCTTCGAGTCGGGTCAGATCGAGCACACGCAACGGTCTCAAAATCTCGAACCGGCCGACGATCGCGAACCCCCCGACCGGGGTGCGCAGTTCGGCGACGCAGGTGTCCCGGTCAAATGAGCCGTAGAATACGCTGATCCCCGCAGCATTCATCCGCCCCGACCCGGCAACGCCGGGTGGTGGGGCGCCGAGCTGCCGGCGGCGCTGGCGGTAGATCTTCTCCTGCTCGCCGCGCTCATTGGCGTCGCGGGCCCGGAAGATGTGCGTGTGGTCGGTGCCGGGGCCGATGGTCCGGATCGCGCTGCCCGGCGGCCATTCTTCTCGCAGGATCGGCCCGAAGATTTCGTCGAGCACATGCGCGCTCTGGTCGAGGAAGAAGCGTCTCTGATGCTTCAGCTCGTCGCAGAAGCTCTCCCAGCCGCGTCCGAACCAGTCATCCTCTGCATCGAGGATCGTGTAGATGTCCGAGGTATCATCATAATAGTCGAACCCGCCATCGTTGACGTTGAAGCGGTGGCGTTCGGCGAGGGCAGAGACGAGGTCGCGGCCGATCTCGTCTGTGTCGGCCTCGAGGATCTCGGTCATGATTTGGCTGGGGTATTCGCCATTTGGCGCCCAGTCGGGATTGCCGTCGCGCACCACGAACCCGGCCTCGGCTTCGCCAACGATATTCTGGAAAACCGGATCGACCCTACGGGCGAGATCGGTGATTCGGATCGCCGCTCTGCGCGTCCGGCAATAGCTGCAGGTGCGGCGCGGTTGCTCGGCCCGAATCTCGGCGCTGACGATATTCTCGTCGATACATTGCCAACAGACGTTCAGCGGTGCTTCGCGGTTACGGCGGATCGGTAGGCGCATGGTGTTGTTTCATCATCGCGGTGGGGCGATCGCAAGACAATTCACGAGCGCTACTTGTCATCGGGCAAGATAAACCAATCTCCTATTTGTGGCATCGCGGCGGGAAGCGACGCCAATGGGGGCGGGTCTGAGCAAGATTACATCGGCAGTCCGGTTCTCCCGGCATTTCGGTATCGATCGGGCGCGGCTTGCTGCGGCCTGCGTGCTCGATCCGACGCTTAACGTCGACACCGCCTTGTTCATCGACCCGATGCTGCTCGAGCACAGCAGCCATGCCGAAATCCGCGAGGGTGCCCGCGCCTCGTATGAGAAGCATTTCTCCATGGCGATCAAATTGCTCACCGCGGCCAAGGCGAAGGGCGACGTGGCCTGGCGTAATGCCGAGCGCCTCCTGTCCTTCCCCGAGATCAACGGTACTTGCCTCGGCTATGGCACCACCTCGGTCGCCGGGAGCGGATCGGGTCCGCAGGCGACCGCAAGCCTGATAGGAACCGCCCGCGACATCGTCGCGCTCGGCATCACCGATCCCGACCTTTTCGCCGCCATGGCGCTGTTCGAGGAAGGCTTCGGACCCGACCGCATCAGCGACATGACCACCAATGTCATCTTCGAGGATCTGTTGGCGTTCAACGCGCGAGTGCTTGCGACGCTCGACGTGCCACTCCAAGTCCACATGATACGTTTGAAGAATGGCAAAAGCTATTCCGCGAAGCTACCCGCCAACCCGTTCATCCGCGGCAATGGCCCCGTCATCTTGGTGCCGGCGGACGTCCTACGTGCGCTGCCGATCGCCAAGGACTGGGCCGACATCAGCACCGCCGCCTCGCACAATGCCGAGCTGCGCTCACGGGTGAACGATCACGTCGCCGCGCTTTGGCAGGCCAAGACGCTCAAGGACAAGGAGGAGCTCAAGCGCTGGGCGATGTCGGGAACCAGCGCATTCGAGACCGTTCTTGAGATGCTGCGCGGGGCAAACCCGAAGCCCTATGACATGGCGGGCGATCCGTTCGGCGAGCTCGTCTGGCGCAGGATCGCCGAGGAGATCGCCGCCAGCGAACCGCGGTCGATCACCCCGCTGCGGTCGCCGGACGCCGCCGGCGTCTGCGCGGTCGTAGAGGACATCATCGCCCAATTTCGCTTCCTGATCGAGGACCGCCGCTTGTCGGAAGAACTCTATTATCAGGGCAAGCCGCGCCCCGAGAAGTCGGCCCAGCGCCTCTTCTTCGCGATCGCCTACGCTTATTGCAAAGCGAACAATATCGATCTCACGCCCGAGGCCGATACCGGCAATGGGCCGGTTGATTTCAAACTCTCGACCGGTTTTACCTCACGCGTGCTCGTCGAGATCAAACTCTCGACCAACACCAAGCTGGTCGCGGGCTACACCAAGCAGCTCGAACGATACTTGGACGCTGAGGAAACTGCCGCCGGTTATTATGTCGTGCTCGACGTCGGTCAGATGGGCCAGAAGCAAGATCGGCTGATGGCGGCGCGCAACGATGCCTTGTTGGCTGGACAGAAAGTGTCGCCGATCGAGGTGATCGATGGATCGCGTCGGCAGTCGGCGAGCAAGCTCTGACCTGCGCAGCATCGTTGTTGATGCAGTGGCGCAGTCGGGCGTGAGCATTTCACAAAGATCTTTTAACGGGAATGTCCAGAACGACCGCAATGTCGCAAACCAAGCCGTTCGTTTGCTGCATGATCGAACGGCGGCTTTCAGGATCGATCTGGCGGATTCGGAATGACTGGGATTAGGGCGCCTAGCTGCCGTCGTCGACCGCGATGAATGGATGTCCGGTTTCGAAGAGGCTGCAGGCCCGCCTCAACGTCCGATCCTGGGTCATGGAAGCCAGCTCGGGCGGCGCAGTTCAAGGGCTATCGTGCAGCAGCTGCTTGGCGGCGACTGCTGGCGCGAAGCCTTGCGCAAGGTGGTCGATCAGGGCGCGGACGGCGGGTGGCAGGCCGCGCCGCGTCGTGAACGCCAGGTGGACGATGCCGACCTGCGCATGCCAGGCTGGCAGCACGCGCACCAGCTTCCCCGAAGCGAGCGCGGAGCGGCAGACACGATCGGGAAGCAGCGCTACGCCCAATCCCGCCACAGCGGCGTCGAGCAGCTGATCCATCTGCGTGCAGCCGAGGCGCGGCTGCACCCGGATCGTCTGCCTGCGACCGTCGTCCGCCTCCAGGTTCCAGTCCACGACATCGTCTTCGTCGTTCGTCGACAAGGTTGGAAGGGTCGCCAGCTGCTCCACTCCGGCGATGCCACTCGCGACTTGCGGGCTGGCGACCAGAATCCGGACGGATCTGCCGAGCGAGCGGATCGTCAATTCGGCATCGCTGCTGAGTTCGGCTCGCACGCGGAGCGCGAGGTCGACCCGCTCCGCGATAAGGTCAACTGGGCGGTCGGTCGCAATGAGTTGAAGCCGGACCTTGGGGTAGCGCGCACTGAACGACGTGATGAGCTCCGCCATCGGCGCGATCATGCCGCTTGGACAGCTGAAGCGGATGCGCCCGTGCGGCTCGGCCTGCGCCGCCATCACCAACGCCTCGGCCTGTTCCGCCTCGGCGAGCATGGCGCGGCACCGGGCATAGAAAGCCTCGCCTGTCTCTGTCACGCGGAAGCGGCGGCTCGATCGCTCGATCAAGCGCAGCCCCAGTCGCTCCTCGAGCGCGGCAACGCGCCGACTGAGCTTCGACTTGGGTTCTCGCAGCGCTCGCCCCGCAGCAGCGAAGCCACCATGGCTCACCACCTCCGCGAAGTAGGCAAGATCGTTCAGATCCGTTCGCATCATCGTTCCCGTTGTAGAACGCTGGGTGCCAAAAATACGAACTACACGCAACAGCGTATCACGCGGATCTGGAATCCACAGCGGCGCTCCGCCGCCGACAAGCAGGAGACAGGCAATGACGGATCGGTTCAACAACAAGGTGGTGGTGGTGACCGGCGGCACCAGCGGTATCGGTTTCGCGACGGCAAAAGCTTTTGTCGCGGAAGGTGCGGCGGTGTTCATCACCGGGCGGCGTCGGGACGTACTAGACGCCGCGGTGAAGGAGATCGGCGGCCAGGTGACCGGCGTGCGCGCGGACATGTCGAACCTCCGCGACATCGATCGCCTCTACGACGCCGTTCAGCAGCGCCATCCGCAAATCGACGTCATCGTCGCGAACGCGGGCGGCGGCACGATGCTGCCGCTGGGCGCAATCACCGAGGAGCAGTACCGGCAGACTTTTGATACGAACGTGAAGGGCACGATCTTCACCGTGCAGAAGGCGCTACCGCTCCTCAAGGATGGAGCGTCGATCGTCCTGTTGAGCTCCAATGCCGGCTCGTCGGGCACGCCCGCGTTCAGCGTCTACGGTGCGAGCAAGGCGGCGGTGCGCAACTTGGCGCGCACCTGGATCCTCGACCTCAAGGATCGCCACATCCGCGTGAACGTGGTCAGCCCCGGGCCGGTCGAGACGAACGGGCTGAACGACGTGTTCGGCGGCGGCGAGCAGGCACAGGGCATCAAGGATTATCTTGCCACGCAGATCCCGGTCGGCCGCGTCGGCCGCCCCGACGAGATCGCCAAGGCGGCGCTCTTCCTGGCTTCGGACGATGCGAGCTTCGTCAACGGCGCTGAGCTGTTTGTCGACGGCGGCATTACCCAGATCTGAATTGGTCAGCCGACCGCCCGAGATACGGGCGGCCGGCAACCGCTGTAGGTGAACGGAAGGCAGGTTTCGGGAAGCGTCAACACACCGCTTTATGACCGAAAGTGGGTCAGTCCCGCCTGACTTGGGGGGGGGACAAAATACCTAAAAACGGTGCTTTTCAGCCCCGTCAGGCCCGGTCCTTGCTCCCCGCGGCCATTGCCCGTACACTTTAAGGGCGCTGCGTGAAAGCCGCAGCGCGGGGCGTGGAAACCTCTTCCGTATGAACTCGGTCGCGATTTAATCGGGGCCGGGTGGCATGCGCGCATGTCCAGCCGGCTCGCCGGTAAAGGCGCATGCGCCTGCTCATACGGTCAGGTTTCCAACATCCGGCTTCGGCCGTCGCCCCGAGTGGACATACGGGCGGCGCAACACGCCACGGCGAGCGCTGCCCCAACCGGGGGACACATCCATGCGCTTCGTTGTAGACCTATTCCGCTTCGTCATCTTGGCGATGTGCGCCATCGTCCTTGTTGCGGTAGCCTTGCTCGTCTTTGCGGCTATCGACCATTCCGGCCCGCTTGGCACTGGCCTGACCACGACTATCGTTCTGTTCGCCGTCGCTGCGCTTGGGCTGCTGGTGCTCAACATCGGCGGCGTCGCGATCCTCATCTCGATCCACGACCGGCATGTCGAGATCGCAGACAATGCCGGTTCGATGGCTTCTTCTCTGGCGGCGCTTGCGAACGGCGCCTTGGCACAGGAGGCGCGGTGATGAACGGCTCGTCCAAGCACACCCTCTACGGTGTAGTCTTCATCGCGGCCTGCGTACTCCTAGCTGGGATCGTCTACGCCGTCATTCGATCGCCCGCCCCTGAGCCAGCCATCGAGAACACCAGCGTGGCTGACATGCACATCGACGCGCCCGAACCCTCGCCAGCGCTGGCAGCGGCCACTCCCGCGCAAAGCGCAAGCGCTTCACCCTCCAATTCCGCGGATGGCGCTCAACCGGCGCGCTGCGGGATGGAAGCCTGCAGCTGGTCGAAAACGCTGTCGAGTACCGTGACCCAAGAGGATCAGCGCGGCCGCCTCGTTGCCCTTTCGCTGCTTGGCGGCTCCTCGCGCAATGAGGCATCGCGTATCACCTGGAATGATCGTCCTCACACCGTGTATGTCTTTTGCTCAACCGCGCTTCCTGCTGTGATGATGAAGGTGGATGACGGTTGGCAAGTCGATGTGCTCGATTTCATCGACGGTGTGCCTGGCGTGTTGGAAAGTTCGGCCTCGATCTACGCCAACGCCTGCCATGCCGACGATCGTCGCTTCCCAAGCGATGCCGAAGCACTGGGCTATTCTCACATCGATGATGACCGCGAGGACGTCCAGGTCGATCAGCCGACGGACATCTTCGACCGCGCTTCGATGAAGCCTGCGCTCAGCGGCATGTAATCCGCTGACTGACCTGATTGGGTGCCATGGCCGGGCGCTATGGCATTCGATCGGCCAAACATTGCCGCGTCCGGCTGTCGAGCTCGAAGAACTCAAGGCAGCATCACAGCCGAGCCGGCAGTCACCGATCGTTTAGAGGCAAGCGCTGAGACGATCCAGCGTTCAGCCGCGGCGCCAACCCCCAGCTAGCCCGTGCAGGCCGCCTCACGGACTGGCTGATCCAAAATTTTCAAACCTTGGGAGTGTCCCATGCCTCAGCCTGCAAAGGTGTTGGGGGCTGCCGACGTGCGCCAATTGCTGCGCCATGTCGCTGGCCAACGGCATCGACATCGTAATCAGACTATAATCCTTCTCAGCTTCAAGGCCGGGCTTCGAGCGTGCGAAATTGCCGGCCTCGCATGGCCCATGCTGCTGACGGCGACCGGGCGGCTCGGCGACCACATCCACGTTGCCGGAACGATCGCGAAAAACGGAGCCGCGCGGCGCATCCCGCTTCACCCCGACCTCACTGCCGCGCTGCGCCAGCTTCACGCCCGCGACGGCCGACCACGAGATGGCCCAGTGATACGCTCAGAGCGCGGCGCACACATGACGGCAGGCAGCATCGTCAATTGGTTTGCCAGTACCTATGCCGAACTCGGCTATGACGGATGCTCTTCGCATTCCGGCCGACGTACATTCATCACCCGCTCGGCGCGCCTTCTCGCGCGTAGCGGTGGCTCGCTTCGGGACATCCAGGAGCTCGCCGGACACCGCGATCTTAGCACCACGCAGCGGTACATCGAAGGCGACCGCGATTCCCAGCGACGGCTGATCCGCCTCGTCTGAGCGGCGACCCGCCACCCTTTCATCACCACCAAACAGGAGACGCGACCATGACGGCACGCGAACGGAAGACGTGCGCCCGTGAAACATTCGATCAGGCGGAAAGGCGCACGCGCATCAGGGAGCTTAACGACGGTCTGCGGCGCTTCGCGCGTTCCGGTGTCATCTGCCTCACAGCAGGCGTGCAGGCACTGGGCGAAAGCGGCGTCGCGGAAGCGCTCATCGCGACGAGAGACTTCGATGCATTCACGCCCGACAACGACCCGTATGATGAACATGACTTCGGGGCCTTCCGGGCTGCGGGCGAGCGCATATTTTGGAAGATCGATTACTACGACCGAAATCGACGCTATGGCTCACCTGACCCAGCGGATCCCCGCGTCACCATCCGGGTGCTCACGATCATGCTGGCATCGGAATACTGACGATGAAATACCCGCCAACCATCATGAGCGCTCGGATCGCGGCATCAGATTGGTCGTCGACATCCGCAGGCGTGCGTCGAAAGCCAAACCGAAAGTGGGCAAGGCAGTGGGCAAAACCCTCCCGTTTTCGATTTTTCCAAGCGAAAACAATGGATCTTGGCGGAGACGGAGGGATTCGAACCCTCGATACGGTTTCCCGTATGACGCTTTAGCAAAGCGTTGGTTTCAGCCACTCACCCACGTCTCCGGACCGGCGGCAGGAGTGGCGCTATAACGAGGGTGCGAGGGGGGATCAATGGCCCCGTTGCGCCCCGCTGCCCGCAAATCGCGGCGCATCGCGCGATCGTTCATTGCCGCGCAAGCGCAGGAGTGGTTAACCGGGCGCGTAAATGCGTTGCGAGGGGGTTGGGTTATGCGGGCGATCGGAATCATGGCGCTGGCGGCGGTGCTGACCACCGGGGCGAGCGCGCAGGTCGCGACGATCGATCCCAATCGGGCGATCGACGGCGATCTTGCCACCCCCGCGCCGCGTGCCACGGCCCAGCCGCGCACGGTGCAGCGGACGACGCCGGCGCCGAGTCCGGCCCAGCCCGCGCCGGGCTTCGACCAGGCGCAATCGACGCCGCCGCCCGCCTATGCCGGCGAATCGGCCAATGCGCAGCAACAAGCGCGCGCCGAGGCGGCGCAGCAGGCCGACACCACCTATGCGCGCGAGGACCTACTCGCCGCGGGCGAGGGGGTGTTCGGCAAGGGCGCCGCCGGCCTCGCCGGCATCCTGGAGCGGGTGCTCAAGGACCAGGGCCGCCCCAACGCCTATATCGCCGGGCGCGAGGCCGCGGGCGCGTTCGTCGTCGGCCTGCGCTACGGCTCCGGCATCATGACGCACAAGGTCGAGGGCCAGATGCCGGTCTATTGGACCGGCCCGTCGGTCGGCTTCGACGTCGGCGGCGACGCCAACAAGGTGTTCGTGCTGGTCTACAACCTCTACGACACCGAAGATCTGTTCAAGCGCTTCCCGGCGGCCGAGGGGCGGCTGTATCTGGTCGGCGGGTTCGCCGCGACCTATCTGCGCCGCGGCAACATCGTGCTGATCCCGATCCGGCTCGGCGTCGGCTACCGCGCCGGCGTCAACGTCGGCTATATGAAGAT
Organism: Sphingomonas benefaciens; assembly: GCF_052907485.1. NCBI lineage: Bacteria > Pseudomonadati > Pseudomonadota > Alphaproteobacteria > Sphingomonadales > Sphingomonadaceae > Sphingomonas > Sphingomonas benefaciens. Next base: position 29,911 of record NZ_JBREIC010000005.1, read on the forward strand.
CACCCACAAGGCGAAGTGGCTGCCCTTCTGATCACGCCGCGGCGTCGGCGAGCCGCCAGGCGAGGGTCTTGCCGGCGAGGAACGGCACCACCGCGGTCTCGCCCGTGCCGGTCATCGCCGGCACTTCCACCGGTTCGCGCACGAGCGTGACCTGTCCGTCGTTGAGCGGCAGGCCATAGAATCGCGCGCCATGTTCGGCGGCGAAGCCCTCGAACCGATCGATCGCCCCTTCCTCGTCGAACACCTGCAGATAGGCCTCGAGCGCGAAGGGCGCGTTGAAGATGCCGGCGCAGCCGCAGCCCGATTCCTTGGCGCCGACGCCATGTGGCGCGCTGTCGGTGCCGAGGAAGAAGCGCGGGCTGCCCGACACCGCCGCCCGCCGCACCGCCAGCCGATGCGCCTCGCGCTTGGCGACCGGCAGGCAGTAGGCGTGCGGGCGCAGGCCGCCGTCGAAGATCGCGTTGCGGTTGATGATCAGATGCTGCGGCGTGATCGTCGCGGCGATCGGATGATCCGCCTCGGCGACGAAGGCCGCCGCCTCGGCGGTGGTGATATGCTCCAACACGATCTTCAACGCCGGATAGGCGCGGATCAGCGGCGTCAGCACGCGGTCGAGGAACACGGGCTCGCGGTCGAAGATGTCGATCGTCGGATCGGTCACCTCGCCATGGATGAGCAGCGGCATGCCGATTCGCTGCATCGTCTCGAGCACCGGGCCCAAAGCCAGGATGTCGGTGACGCCATGTGCGGAATTGGTCGTCGCATGCGCCGGATAGAGCTTGCACGCGGTGAACACGCCCGCGCCATGGCCGCGCGCGACCTCCGCCGGATCGCTGTGGTCGGTGAGATAGCAGGTCATCAGCGGCGTGAAGCCCGCCTCCCCGCCCACCGCCGCCAGGATCCGCGCACGATAGGCCTCTGCCATGGCGACGTCGGTCACCGGTGGGGTGAGGTTCGGCATGATGATCGCACGCGCGAACTGGCGCGCCGTCGCGCCCGCCACCGCCTGCAGCATCGCGCCGTCGCGCAGGTGGACGTGCCAGTCGTCGGGGCGGCGGATGGTCAGGCGATCGGTCATCGCCGTCCCTTTATCCGCCGCCGCCGCCGCCCGCCAGTCGCTCCGCCGCTTGGAAAGCCGTGGCGGCATCCTAATTGTCACGCATGGACGCCACGATGCTCGCCGACCGTTCCCTGCTGCGCCTGTCCGGGGAGGACGTGCGTGGCTTCCTGCAGGGACTGGTCACCTGCGACACCAGTCGGCTGGCCGAGGGCATGCCGGTGTGGGGCGGGCTACTGACTCCGCAAGGCAAGGCACTGTTTGACTTCATCCTGTGGGCGGATGGCGATGCGGTGCTGATCGACGGCGAGGCGGCGCAGCGCGACGCCCTCGCCCGGCGCCTGTCGCTCTACCGGTTGCGCCGGGCGATCACGATCGAGCCCGTCGACCTTGCCGTCCACTGGTCCCCCGATGGCGATAGCGGGTCGCCCGATCCCCGCCTCCCCGCGCTCGGCCGTCGCTGGCTCGGCACTCCCGCCGAACCGGCGACGGGCTGGCTCGATCATCGCCTCCGCCTCGGCGTCACCGAGGGCGTCGCGGAGCTGGGCAATGGCGAAACGCTCTGGCTCGAATGCAATGCGCGCGAGCTGAACGGCGTCAGTTTCTCCAAGGGCTGCTATATCGGTCAGGAGAATACTGCGCGGATGCACCACCGGAGCAAGGTCAATCGCCGCCTCGTCGTCGCGCCCTTGGCCGAGCCGGGCGATCGCACCCGCGCGACCTATCCGGAGCTCGGCCTGATGGTCGAGCACCGCCGCGTCGAATCCTTGGGCGCGGTTATCGTCCCGCCGTGGCTCGCCGCGGCGCTGGCCGAGGATCAGCGCCCGACCGCGGTATAGCTGAAGCCCAGCGTCTCGACCTCCTCGCGGCGGTAGATGTCGCGCATGTCGACGAGCATCGGCGCGGCCATCGCCTGCCGCCGCCTCATAGGCATAATCGAGATCGCCCGAACCGATTATCGCCAGACGCATGGCTCATCCGTCGCTGTCGCGGGCCGTGTGGGGCTGTGAGGACCGCGCCTCGCTCACGTCGCCCCCACGCAGGGGCAATGGCGGCGCATCCCTGCGACGGAACTGCACAGGCGCCCCGCCCTCCGCCCGGCGCCGGACAAGAAAAAGGGAGGCCGGCAAAGCCGACCTCCCCATTTTCCGATACCTTTGGCAGGTACGTGAGGCTTATTGCCCCGCGCCCGGACCGTAGGTGATCTCGACGCGACGGTTCTGGACCTCGCGGACGCCGTCCGCGGTCTGAACGCGCAGGCGGGTTTCGCCGAACGCCTGGGTCGAGACGACGCCATCGGGGATGGCGTGCGAGGTGAGGTACGCCTTGACCGCGTCCGCACGGCGCTGCGACAGGCCGACGTTGTACTGGGCCGAGCCCGAGGTGTCGGTGAAGCCCGCAACCATGACCTGCGCATTGCCGCAGCTCTGGTACTGCGTCACGGCGTTGTCGAGGATCGAACCGGCTTCCGGCGTGATGTCCGACTTGTCCCATTCGAAGAACACGATGAACGGACCAGGCGAGCAGACGACCGGCTCCGGCTGCGGCGGCGGTGCGGTCACCGGCGGCGGCGGCGGAGCGACCGGCTCGGGCGGCGGCGGCGGCGGGGTCGGCGAACCGAAGTTATAGGTCACGCCGCCCAGGATGCTGTGAGAACGATAGCGACCGTCGAACGTGCGGTTGGTGACGTCGACCAGCTTGACGTTGTCGGCGTTGAAGAAGCGATACTTCAGCGTCGCGTCGATATGGTCGGTCAGCGGAGCGCGCACGCCGGCGAGGCCCTGCCACGCGAACACGGTGTCCGAGTCGTCGAGGAAGTTGCCGCGGGTGTTCAGGCCATACTTCGCCTTGACGCGCGCAACACCGACACCGCCGCCGATAAAGCCCTGGATGCCGTCGTCTTCACCGAAGTCGAGCAGGCCGTTCAGCATGAAGCTGAGCGCCGAGCTGGAGCCGCCGGCATAGTCGTAGGTGCCAGCAGCCGCCGAACCCAGGCCAGTCGGGCCATAAGCCGGGGTGGTGGTGATCGAACGATAGCTGTCGACCGTCGCGCGACGATAGCCGACCTCGGTCTCGACCCGGAACCCACCGAAGTCGTAGCCGACGACGCCATCGACGTCATAACCGTAGTCGTGATTGACGGTACCGGCCTTCGCCGTCGCGCCGATGTCATAGTCGATGTCTTCAACGATCATCGCACCGCCTTCGATGCCGACGTACCACGACTTGTCGCGGGCGAGGGCAGGAGTGGCCAGTGCGGTCGACGCCAATGCCAGAACGGCAGCAAGCTTCCGCATAGAAATCCCCTTTCTTGAGTGTCACTACGGACAGCGCAAACTCACTATCGGCAGCTTGGTTTCCACGCAAGCGCACAAAAGAACGGGGGTGTTGCGCGATTGCCACATGTTAGCCGGCGATCAATCCGTGCCGGCGCAACGCGGCCAATATGTCGCCGATCGCCCGCCGCGCCTCGGGGTCGACGCCGGTGCCGCCGGCCGGTTCGGCGATCGCCGCGCCCCGCGCCTGCACCACGGGCAGCCCATCGACGACCAGCCGACTGGCCGCAACGTCACCTTCCAGCCACAGTCCCTCACGGTAAACCGCTGTTCTTTTTGAAGAAAGGCACCAAACCGCGAAACCGTCCCCCGGCGTCACGAAGCGCCAGCCGGATGCCGTCCAGCCAGCCAGCGCCGCCGCACGCCCCTGCCAATCGCCGCTCGGCGCGGGACCGACGATCCAGCTCTGGCCTGGCGCCGGTGCCGCCGGCGGTGCGTTCAGACCGATCGCCTGCACCGCCGGCTGCAGCGCCAGATCGACCAGCGCCAGCGCTTCGTTATGCGTCCATTCTTTTCCTGCCTGCCCCGTCGCGAGCAGCGGCAACGCGAGTCGCGCGGTTACCGGATCGGCCATTGCACCCTCCCCTCATCGAATCACCATCACCGCCGCCGGTGACAGCGCGAGCGTTCCGCGTTGCGCCACCGCGACCTGCGTTCCCGGCGGCGGTGGCGCCGCAAGCGCAAGCCACGGCCCGTCGGTGTCCGCGATCCGCTGGCTGCCGTCGGGCGAGGTCAGCGTCACGCGATACGCCTCCGCCTCCTCGACGAGCGGCGCGTCGAGACCGTCGCTCCAGCTCCAGCCGGCGCGGCTGCGCCGGGTCCAGCTCAGCCGCCACGTCCCGTCGCCCAGCGGTGCCACGGCAAGGTGCACGGGCGACGGCGGCGCCACCGACTGGCCGGATAGCGTCAGTCGCACCTCCGCCGGCGTGTCGCCATCGCCAGCCCGCTCGCCAGCACGCGCAGGGTCGTGCCGATCGCCTCGCGCGGCAGGGTGATGGTGCGTGTCGTCGCCGCCTCGATCAGGACGAAGCGGTCGCCCGCCTGCTGTGTCCCGATCGCCGTCTCGCTGCCGCGCAGCCCGCGCCACAGGTCGCGCAACCGCCAGCGACCTTGGCCGAGCGGCTCGGCCCGACCGAATTGGATCAGCTCGTCCCCGACCAGCGCCAGATTGACGCCACGTGCTCGCGCCGCACCGTCGGCATCGCCCAGCGTCATGGCCGGATGGGCCAGCGTTACCTCCAATGTGCTGGCATGGTCGACCAGCGTGGCCTGCGCCGCGTCCGGCGGCCGGCTGACCCTGCCCAAGATCGCCGGGGCCGCGGTTGCCGCCGCGTCCATCCAACTGGCGCCGTCGTCCAGGCTGTAGAGCAAGGCCGCCGTCCGCCAGCCCTCGCCCTCGCCGGCCGCGAACACGGTGACGCGCGGTGCCGCGGCCGGGACGTCGTCCAGGCCGGGCAGCTCGACCGCATGCATCACCGTCCGCCCGATCGTCAGGTCTGCCGCCGCCGATACGCGCCCACTGCTCGCCGCGACCACCGCCGGCGGCGGTGCCAGCGGCACCAGCGTCAGTACGGGTGCCATCGCCTCGACCTGCACCTGGCTGACTCGCCAGGTCGCGCCGTCCAGTCGCACCTGCATGCCCGGCGCGATTGCGAGGGCGGTCAGCCCCGGCGCGATCATGCGCTGCGTCCGTTCCACCTCGCCCCGCGCCAGGATCGCCGCGGCGACGCCCTTCGCCACATCGGCGCCGAGCACCGCGGGCAGGTCAATCCGGTCCTCGCGCAGGCCCGCACCCGGCCGCCGCACCCGCTGCACGCCGGCCTGATAATCGCGGGCGGGATCGTGATAGGCGACGCTGACCGCGCGCGGCACGCGCTCGACCGGCGCGACGGTGCGCCGCTCGCCGCGCCGCCCCGCCCCCGCTCCCGCCGAAAAGCCGTCGTCGTCGAACGCCGTCGCCGCGTCGCCCGCCGCGCCGCGCACGATCCGCGCCCCCTCGGGCCGCCACCAGCCGCCGTCGATCGTCGCCAGCGTCTCCAGCACGCCGCGCGCGCTGCCGGTCGCGGCGAAGCCCGCCAGCGGCAACCCCCCAGCCGCCGTCACCTCCTCGCACAGCGATGCCGCCACCGTCCCGGTCGGAACCGGTGCGTCGTCCGCCACCACCTCGAAGGTCAGCGACGGGATGCGGTTGCCGAACGTCTCCAGCTGCAATCCCTCGAACACGGCATAGGCCAGGCCGCGATAGGCCGGCGTCGCCCCTTCCGCGGAGGCGATCAGCGGATCGACCGGCTGGTCTTCGCCACCATGGTGCAGGCGAAAACCGGTGCGCACCTTCCAGTCGCCCGCCGCACCGCGGATCAGCACGCCTTCCGCCCAGATCCGCCCGACCGAGCGCACCGGCCGCGCCGACAGCGCCACGGCGAAGGACGCGCTGTAGCTGTAGCGATTGGTGCCCGCCGATCCCTTGCCGCCGCCGACGCGCTCGCGATGTTCGATCAGGTCGGTCGCCCAGATCACCGTGCCGCTGACCCGCATCCGGCCGAACAGCCGTGGAATGGCGGTGCCGTAGCTCGACGTCTGCACCGCCAGCTCGGTCAGCCGCGGCCCGTCCTTGGCCGCGGCGCGGAACACGCGCTGGTCGATCCCCTGGCCGATCAGCGCGCCGACCGCGCCGCCGATCGGCCCGCCGATCGCCGTGCCGATCGCGGTCAGCATCAGTGTCGCCATCTCACCCCTCCCCGCTCCAGCGCCAGGCGCCGACCAGTCGCCAGCCGTCCGCCCCGGGCCGCTCGACCACCCGGCGCAGCGCGGCATCGGCGTGGACGATCCCCGCCGCCATCCGCACCGCAAAGTGCAGCTGCCCCGCGCCGAGGTCGAACAGCAGCACGTCGCCCGGCGCCGCGCCGTCGCAGCGGGTCAGCGCCGCATCGAGTTGCGCGCCGATCGCCGCCGCCGCCCCGCCGCGCAGCGCATAGCCGCTCGGCACATCGCCCCGCCAACCGCCCGCCCGCAGCGCCGCCACCGCGACGCCGACACAGTCGACGCCATGCGACGGGTCGCGGCCGTGCAGCCGAAAGGGCGCGCCAACCAGGGCCAGCGCCGCCGCCGCGCCCCGCCGCCCCGACACCGCTCAGCTTCCCGGATAGCGGGTCAGCAGGTCGACGCCCGGCAGATGCGGCTCGCCGCGGAAGTTCGCGGCATTGCCGAACCGCTGCGCGCAGGTCGCGAAACTCTTGTCGCAGCCCTCGATCAGCTCGACCAGCGTGCCGGCCGCCACCGCCACCGCCGGCGGCGTCCGCAACGTCACCGTCGCGCCGTCGGAGCGGGCGATCGCCGCCTCCAGCCCGCCCAGGCTCCCGCCGAACCAGCGCAGCAGCCCGTCACCATAGGCGTTGCCGGCCGGCTCCGCCCGGTCGAGCGTCAGCGTCGCGCCCTCCGCCGCGACGACCCGCGCGAACCGCCGCCGCGCCGCCAGCATCACCCGGCAACGCTGGTCGCCCAGCTCGGCGCGGCATTCCGGCGTCGTCGTCTCCGCCACCGGCCGCTCCAGCGCCGCGGTCGCGCCGGCCAGTTCCGCCGTGAAGCCGCCCTCGGCGAGCTCGACCGCGCCGATCCGCCCCTCGCCGAGCTCCGCCACCGTCGTGCCGTCGCTCCAGTCGACCGCGAAGACGCGCACCCGCGCCCCGTCCCAGCGCCCCGCGAGCAGATCGGCCGCACCGATCGCGGCGCTGGTCAGCGGCCCGCTGACATCCATCGTGTCCGCCTCCAGCCCCGCCGCGCGCACCACCGCCGACGGCGTCATCCCCGGTGCGGCGCGATGCGTCAGCCCGTCGATGGTCAGGTCGCGGTCGTGCGCGGTCAGCCCGATCGCGACGCCGTCGCGCCGCTCGACCCGCCAGCACAGCGCGATCGTCGCCAGCCGGTCGGCGCCGCTCACGACCGCACCTCGATCAGCGGCACCGACGGCGCCTCGCCGGCCAGGAAGGTGGCGCGATGCACGGTCAGGTGATCCTCGGCGAAGCGCACGACCACGTCGAACACGAAACTGGCGGTCACCGCGGCCAGCGCCGGTGCCGCCGCGTCCAGCGTCACCACGCCGTCGCTGTCGACCCCGAACGCCTGGGTGGCGACGCCGTCGACCGCGACGCGCATGCTGCCCGGCACCGGCCGCACGATCCGCCGCACGCGATCGCCGTAATGCCGCACCAGCGGAAAATGCCGGCTGGTGCCGTCGCCATAGCCGAGCAGCTCGTCGGTCCCGATACTGTCGAACGGATCGCGCAGGCGGAAGGCGCGCGCCGGCCCCATGCGCGCGCGGAAGAAGGCGAGCAGGGTCGCGACATCCGCCTCGGAGCGCAGCCCCGGCCCGACGTCGTAGCGCGTCCGCGGTTCCGCCCAGGCGGCGTTGCGCTGTTCGGCGCCGCTCGCCGCGGTCAGGATCGCGGTCGAAAAGACCGGCTCGACCTGCGCCTCCCGCCCCAAAGCGATCGGAAAGGCGACATCGTCATAGGCCTGCATCCCATCCTCCTCCGTCTCGAAATGTACGAAGCCGTCGCGCATCACCTGCGGCAGCGCCCACAGCACCACCGCCGCGACGCCGCGGGCGCGTGCCGCCTCCGCCGCCGCGGCGATCAGCGACCATTGCCCCGCCCGATCGGCGGCCGGCACGAAGCCCGCCAGATAATGCTGATGCGCGCGCGGATAGCGCAGCCGCGCCTCGATCGCGGCGATGCCGCGCCGGCTCGCCGCGCTGTCGCCCGCCGTGACCCAGTCGTAATCCTCGACCTGCAGCACGTCGAAGGCGGGATAGGCCCAGCCGGGCGGCAGGTTCGCCCGCTGCAGCGCCGGCGCCGCCGGATCGAGCACCGTCGGCAGAAAGGTGAGCAGATGCGTCACGCATCCCGGCGCCGCCGCCCGCGCCGCCTCGCACAGCGCCGCGGTCGATGCCGCCAGACAGGCCCCGGCGCGGTCCAGCGTCGCCAGCTGCGCCTCGCTCAGCGGACCGCGCACGCTGGCGATCGCGACCGGCGCGAAGGCCGCCACCGCCGCTGCATCGTAGAGGCACGGCCGCCCGTCGGGCATCGTCCACCACCACGGCTCGCCGACCTGGATGCGCGGCGCCAGCCCCGCCGCCACCGCGATGTGCAGAAACGCCGTCGCGACCTGGCGCAGATAGGCCATCGCCCCGTCATGCGCGGGGCTGAGCAGCGTCGACGGCGGTGTCCAGCCGGTCTGCGCCGCCTGTCCGTCCGCCGCCCGCTGCTTCCAGTCGTTCCAGCAATGCGCGTCGAACAGCTCGTAGCTGAGCGACCAGATCACCGCATAGCCCAGCGCCTGCGCCCGGCCGGCGAAATCGCGATGCCAGGCGGCGCAGGCGGCATCGAGCACCCCGCCCGCCAGGCTGACGTAGAAGCCGCCGCCCAGCGGCTCGAGCCGGAAATAGTGGCTCATCCCGACATAATGGGTGATCGCGCCGCGATAGCCGAGGTGCAGCGCGTTGCGCAGCAGCCGCGCCGGGGTCAGGTGATAGCTGTCATCATAGCCGCTCGCGATTTGCAACCCGTGCTCGGGCAGCACCGCATCGCCGATCGCCAGCACCGATCCCGGGCCGTCACAGGCCATCTCGGTCAACTCGACCCAGGCCTCCTGCGGCCGGGCGAGCGGCTCGTCGCTGCCGTCATAGTCCGCCGCGACCAGCGAGACGAACATCCGGTCGACGTCCCCCGCCCAGACCGGGTCCGCCTCCGCGGGCAGCAGAAACCCGCCCGCCAGATCGGCGAAGTCGAGCGCGATCACGGCATCGTCCGCCGACCCGCGCGCGTAGTTCCACAGCCGCACGTACCAGGCCCGCGGCCGGCCGGCGGCGTCGCGCCCCTCGATCGTCAGCACCGGTCCGTTGACCGCGTCGAGCGGCCGCACGCCCTGCGACCGCCAGCGGAACCGCAGCCGGCAGTCGCGGAAATCCCGCGCCGTCGCATAGCGCAGCAGCGGATGGTCCCAGCGATCCTCCGCTTCCCAGATCAGCCCGGCCAGATCCTTGCGGGTACGGAAGGTCGCATCGACGCGCAGCCCGTCGGCGGCCAGCGTCGTCACCGCCGCCATCATCGGCCGCGGAAAGTCGACCGTCCAGAAGCGCGGGTCGAAGCGGGTGACCACCCCCTCCACCTGGCCGTTCCGCGCCCGGCACAACCAATGCGCCATGCCGCATCTCCCCTGAAAAATTGGCTCGTTCGATGAAGACAGCGGGCCGATCATGCCCGGCATGATTTCTGCGACAGCGCACGGCGCCGACCCAGACTGTTCAAGAACAGACGCTCGTTGAGCTATCTGAGCGGCAAGGGGTGATACCCCGCGCGATGCAATCAGGCCGGCCTCAGTCGTTCGCTCAATCCGCGACGCCATCAGGCATATCGCCACCCAGACTGACTGAGGCACCGGGAACTGCAAAAAGAAGCCGATGTTCAACACGCATGGAAAACATGCTGGTACGCCTCTTGCCGCGACGAAGGTATGGTGTTGCGCTTCGGTACGCCGCGACTTGCCTGATCATCGCGATCACCGCCCTACTTCGATATTCGCTTGACGGTCCTCTCCAACATTTTCCACTGCTGCTCTTTGTACCAGCCGTGTTTCTTTGCGCCTTGCTTTTCGATCGCGGCTCGGGCTTCTTCGCAACGTTACTTAGTGCGGCGATGTCCGCCTATTTTTTCATCGAGCCATATTTCAGCTTCGCGATTGGCCTTCAGAATTTCTTTGCCTTATTCCTGTTCATCGTCATCGGCTTCACGATGTCATTGGTGACTGAGGCTTTACGCGAGACTATCCGCCGCCTTGACGAGAGTGAGAGAGCCAAAGCCTTGCTCCTCGAGGAGCTGGCTCACCGCACCAAGAATGATCTCGCCATCATCAGTTCCGCAATAACGTTGCAAAGCAGCGCCAGCCGGGACCCAGCAGTACGCGAGGCTCTTAGCGCCGCGAATGCTCGTGTGCTTGTCGTGGCGCAAGCTCAGGAACGGTTGAGAGGCGACGTCAGTGGAGGTCTGGTCGGCCTGTCAGCATACGTGGGAGCGCTTTGTCACGGGCTTGGCGACCTTCTGAGGGACGTCCGGCCGATCGCTGTACGGGTGAATTGCGTCCCGATCTCCGTTCCCAGTTCGGTCGCGGTCCATGTCGGTCTTATCGTCAATGAGCTGGTCACTAACAGCCTTAAGTATGCCTATCCCACTGAACGAGGCGGCGTGATCAGCGTCGATATTGCGTCGGAAGGCGCCAACCTGGTGGTGACTGTCGCCGACGACGGCGTTGGCTGCCCGGCCGAATTTGACCCTGGATTAGGTTCCAAGCTGGTGCGCCTGCTGGCGAAGCAACTCGGCGGAAGGGTCGAGCGGGAAAATGCAGATCCCGGATGTCGTGTTCGCGTGACGCTCGACGAGCGCCACCTGCTCTCAACTTGAGGCGGCAATCTTTCCCGCAGCTAGATCAATGTTAGAGGTGGATGCAGGTCCATGTCCGCTTCCCCTACATGCGGACGCGCCGCCTTTGCCGAAAATCCCCTCCCCTTCAGGGGAGGGATTGGGGTGGGGCCTTCCCGCAAGCACATCGCGCGAGGTCCGCGCCACCCGCCCTCACGGTAACAGCCCCCCTAGTCCGCCAGCGCGGCGCGCACCGCCTGTGCGACCTGCCGCGCCGATCGCTGCATCGCCGCCGGCGCCTCGCCCGCGCCGGCGTTGATGGTGATCGCCACCCGCACGTCGCGCGCGCCGGACGCCGCCGGCACCTCGACCCGTCCGGCCGCGGTCGGCACGAACAGCTCCGGCCCGCGCTCGCCGACGACATAGGCCTGACCTGGCGCCACCGGCCCGCCCGTCGCCCGACCGGCGAGGCCAATCAGCGCCGTCAATGCGCCGCCCAGGGTCAGCCCGCCGCCGCCGTTCGCACCGCCATCGCCGCCACGCCCCCCGCCAATGCCGCCGGTCAGCGCGTGCAGCCCGTTCGCCAGCGCCGCCTTGGCGATCTCGCCCAGCGCTTTCAGCGCCACCGCCTTCAGATCCTCGAAGCCCAGCTTGCCGTGCTGTGCCGCGCGCAGCAGCGCCATTTCGATCGATCGGCCGGCGCGCTCCGCGCCTTGGCCCAGCGCCCCTTCCAGCGTGCCGCGCATCGCCGCGACATCGCGCTTGAAGGCGTCGGTGTCGATCGGCACCTGGATACACCGCCAGTCGTCATCCATCGGGATGCTCCTTCCGCAACCGCGCGATCAGCGCCGCGTCGGGCGGTTCGCCGCCGCATTCCGCCCCCGCCGCCGCGCGCACCACCGCCGCCAGTTCCGCCGGCGTCGCCTGCCAGAAGACGTCGGGCGGCCAGCCGAGGGTCACGCCCGCCATCCCCGCCAGCCGCGTCGCCGCGACTGCGAAGCGGCTCACCGCCCCGCCACGATCTGGCGCAGCAGCACCGCCAGCACTGGCGCCAGCCGCGACAGGCCCAGCGCCGCCAGCGCCTCGCCCAGCGCCTCGCGCGTCACCGTCTCCGGCACCTCGCGCAGGCAATGCCAGAACAGCGTCGCCGTCTCGTGCAGCGTCAGCCGGCCCGACGCCGCCCGCTCGACCAGTTCGAACAGCGGCCCCAATTCGCCCTCCGCCGCGACCAGCGCCTGGAAGCTCGGCCGCAGCACCAGCTCGGTGCCGTTGACGCGCAGCGCCGCCTCGCCGCGTTCCGGATTTGCGGCGCCACCGCCGCGGGCAGGATTTGCGGCTGCGCCGCCGCCGGCGGGATCGACCGGCGCGCTCATGCCGCCACCACCGGCCCGGCACTCTCCAGGCTCAAGGTATAGGTGCGTTCCCCATTGAAATCGCCGGCATAGTCCAGCCGCGTCACCAGGAAGCGGCCGGTCATGCTGTCGCCGCCCTCGAAGCTCAGCCGATAATCGTCGACCGTGCCGGCCAGCGCATTGGCCTTGATCCGCCCCTCCGCCGCCGATCCGGTGAAGACACCCGCGCCCGACACGCTGACGCTGCGCACTCCGGCGCCCGACAGCAATTGCCGCCAGCCGCCCGAATCCTTGGTGGTCACCACCACCGGCTCGCCGTTGATGCTCAATTGCGTCGTGCGCAGCCCCGCCACCGTCGCGAAGGCGGGATTGGCCCCGCCGTCGCCGACCTTGAGCAGGAAGGCGCTGCCCCGTTCCACCGTCATCGTCCGTCTCCCTCATGATCCGCGCGGTATAGCCGCACCGCGAACTCCACCGATCCCGTCCAGCGCAGCCCGCGCCCCGCCGCGATCCGGCTGCGCACCAGCCGCAGCGTCGCCAGCCGCCAGCCATCGCCCAGCGCATCGGGCATCGCCGCCACCGCCGCCTCGACGTCGGCGAGCAGCGCCCGCAGCCGGTCGGGCCGCTCGCCCTCGTCCTCGCCGGCGATCAGGATGGTGCCGCTCCGCCCGGTGATGCCGGCGGCATCCGCCGCCTCCAGCACCGGCTCGGCGATCACCGCATAGGGCAGCGCCGCGCGCGCCGGCGGCGCGTCGAACACGCGCACGCCGGCCAGCCGCCGCACCAGCGCCTCGCGCAGGGCGGTGCCTGCGCCCGTCGCCGCGCCGCTCACAGCCGCAACTGTCGGTACGGCCGCCACAGCGCCGCCACCGCCGCCGGCGGCATGGCGTCACCCTCGCGATGCTCGAACAGATGCGTGGCGAGCAGCACCACGCCCTGCGCCACCGGCGGCGGCACCGTCTCCCAACCGCCCGCGCCGGCGGTATAGGCGACGCGCACCCGCCCCGCCGCGCCGGGGGCGATCACCCGCACCCAGCCGACGCCGTCGCCATCGATATCGATCGCATAGGCCTCGGCGGCGAGCGCGAAGGCCGCCCCCTCCGCCGGCAGCCCGGTCACCGTCTCGATCGCCGCGACCGGCGCGAACGGCAGCCGTTGCCAGCCGCTGCCCGCGCCGATCGTCGCCGTCCGCCCGCGCCGAATCCATGCCGCGCCGCAGAACGCCTCCGCGATCGCCAGCGCGGTTGCGGCGCAGCCGGTCAGCACCGCATCCGGCTCGACGCGCAGATACTGCCCCACCGCCGCCGCCGCGCCCGCGACCGCGTCGGCGGGCATCGCCTCGCTGTCCATCGCCCCCTCCCCCATTGCCAGGGGGCGGTGCCGGTCCGGCACCGCCCGCCACCGATCACGCCGCGAACTTCAGCAGCTTGATCGCCTCGCTGTCGGCGACGCAGCCGCCGATCCGCCGCGTCGCGTAGAAGCTGACGAACGGCTTGTTGGTATAGGGATCGCGTAGGATCGCGGTCTCCGCCCGCTCGGCGATCAGATAGCCGGCGCGGAAGTTGCCGAAGGCGATCGCCAGGCTGTTGGCGGCGATGTCGGGCATGTCCTCCGCCTCGACCACCGGATAGCCGAGCAGGGTCGCCGGCTGCCCGCCCGCCAGGCTCGGCTGCCACAACGGCTGGCCCTGCGCGTCCTTGAACTTGCGGATGCGCGCCAGCGTCGCGGCGTTCATCACGAAGCACGCGCCCTGGCGATAGGGCGCGCGCAGGCTCTGGACCAGGTCGATCAGCCGCTCGTCTCCGCCGCTGCCGAAATCGCCGGCGGTGCCCGTCGCCAGGAACTGCAGCGTGCCGAGCGGTCGCGCGCCGTCCTTCGCCGCCGAGGTCGGCGCCTGCAGGAACCCCTTGGGCCGGTTGACGCCATTGCCGTTGACGAAGGCGGCACCCTCCGCCTTGGCGAATTCCAGCGCGATCTCGTCGGCCAGCCATTGCTCGACGTCGAACACCGCATCGTCCAGCATCGCCTGGCTCGCCGACGGATTGGCGTAGAGCTCGCCCATCGGCGGCACCAGTTCGGTGAACACCGGCGTCGCCGTCTCCGGCCGCGCCGCCGTCTCCGCCGCCCAGCCCGACGGCGTGCCGCCGCTGGTGATCAGCTTGCGATATCCCGCCGATCCGACCTGCACGACATTGGCGATCGCGCGGATCGGCGACAGGCCGCGCAGCACCGACGCGATTGTCGCATCGATCTCGTGCGGCACCGCATAGCCGCCGGCATCGCCGCTGACCCCCGTGAACGCCTTCATCTCCAGCGTCGCACCGGTCCTGACGAACCCCGCGAACGCCTCGCCCCGTTCCGCCCGCGCGCCGTCCAGCGCCGGCCTTTCGACCACGTCCATGCCGTCCTCCTTGGTTGAAACCGTCGTCAGTCGAGCCGGTCGACCCGCGCCAGCGGCTGCATCGGCACCGCCACCAGGCTCACCTCGGCGAGCGCGACGCGCAGCAACTCGCGCCGTGCGCCCTGCCGCACCACCAGCGGCCGGTAGCCGACCGACAGGCCCGTCAGCGCACCGCTCCGCATCAGCCGCGCCACGTCCGCGTCGGCGACCTCACCCGCGATCCGCAGGCCGTGCGCATCCTCGTCCAGCGCGACGATCCGCCCGACCGGCTCGCCATGATGGTCGCGCAGCAGCGGCACCCGCGCCGCCCCGGCGAAGGCGCCGGCGCGGAACACGTCGCCCGACCGGTCGGCGCGGTCGAACCGCGCGGCATAGCCGGCGAAGCGCAGCGGCCCACTCACCGCACCCACGCGCCGAACCCCAGCTTCACCGCCAGCCCGGTCAGCAGCAGCGCCGCGCACCAGCCCGCCGCCGCCTTCCACGCCGAACGCTTGGCGTCGCGCCACGCGCCGATCAGCTCGCGCAATTCGGCAAGGTCGCCGCGCGCCGCCTCGTCCGCCAGCCCCAGCCGGGTCAGCGCCCGCAGCGCGCCCAGCTCGCCCGATTCCTCGACGATCGCGCGCAGCGTCGCGAGGTCCGCTCCCTCGCGCGCCGCCTGCGCGATCAGCGTGGTCAGCACGTCGGTCATGGCAATTCTCCCGCTTGCGGATCGAGGCCGAGCAACGCGCGCTTCTCGTCGGCGGACAGGAAGTCGGCGCCCTTCACCGACGCCCACAGTTTCTGCCGGTCCTCGGCGAGCGCCGGCACCCGGTCGAGGTCGACACGCAGCTCACCGTCCGGGAACCAGCCCGCCAGCCCCCGCGCGATGCCGCCGAGCAGCGCGCCGGCGAGCGGCAGCACCGTCATCCGCCACACCGCCCGGTTCGCCTCGCGGTAATTGGCGTGGGTCGAATCGCCGGGCAGGCCGAGCAGCATCGGCGGCACGCCGAAGGCGAGCGCGATGTCGCGCGCCGCCGCCGCCTTCAGCGCGACGAAATCCATGTCGGTCGGCGACAGCGACAGCGCCTGCCAGCGCAGCCCGCCCTCCAGCAGCATCGGCCGCCCGGCATTGGCGGCGCCGGCGAAGCCCGCGTCCATCTCCGCCTTCAGCCGGTCGAACTGGTCGGGCGCCAGCGCGCCGCCGTCGCCCGGCTCGTAGACCAGCGCTCCCGACGGCCGCGCCGCATTGTCGAGCAGCGCCTTGTTCCAGCGCGCCGCGGCATTGTGGATCGCGATCCCCGGCGACGCCGCCGCCAGACAGCCCATGCCGTAATGGTCGTCGAGCGGGTTGAAGCTGCGGACGTGGACGACGTCCGGCCGCGGCCCGTCCGCCGCCAGCCGGCTGGCGCGGTCGCCGACGCGATAGCGATAGGCCGCCGGCCAGCCCGCTGCGTCCACCTCCACCGCGACGCGTTCGGGGCGCAGCGGATAGAGCGCCGCCGCGCCGCCCTCGCCGTCGCGCAGCACCTGGATGAAGGCATTGCCGTGCAGCAGCAGCTGCGCCGCCGCCGCCTCCAGCACCGCCACGCCGCCGCTGCCGGCGCCGACCAGCGCGATCATCGCGGCGTCGCCGGCCAGCGGCGCGCCGGCCACCGCCTCCGCGACCAGCTTCACCGCGCGCTGCGCGACCGGGTTGGCGGCATAGCCCTCGCGCACCTGCGCCTCGTAGGAGCGCGGCCACTGGCCCGCCTCGGCGATGCTGCCGGCACGCGACAGCGCCGGCCGCGCCTCCTCGCGCGCCCGCTTCCCGAACAACCGCATGATGGTCTCTCCTGCTTGAAGCCCCGCCCCTTCGGGCGACGGCGTCAGTCGACGACGCCCGTTACACCGCCCGCACCGCCGCCCGCCCGCGCCGGCCGAGCATCAGCTCGGTCAGCGCCCAGACCAGAGCATCGGCGCGGTCGGGCGACCGGCCCGGTCCGTGATAGCCGCCGCCGGCGACCAGCCCGCACAATTCGTCCTCCAGCGCCGGAAACCGGCCGCGATGCCGCACCCGGCCGCGCTCGTAGAGCGCAGCCACCGGTTCGGCGCGCGCCACCTTGCCGCGGCTCGCCCGCACCAGCCGCACCGGCAGCGTCACGTCGGCGGCGAGCAGCACCGACCGGACCATCGCGCCGCCCTGGTTCGCCTCCGCCACCACCCGGTCGACGCGATGCCGGGCCGCGCAGGCGGCGACCGCGCGCGCCCAGCGTTCGGGCGAGCCGCCGGCGACGCTGGCATCCTCGAGCACATGGCCGATGCCGTCGCCGTCCAGCGCCACCGCGACGATGCCGCAGGCGTCGCCGCCGCCCGCCGCCTCGCCCGCCGGCGGATCGACGCCGATCACCACCCGCACCGGCTCCGGCGCCGCCTCTGTCACCGCCGCCGCCAGCATCGCCCGCGTCCACAGCGCGCCAGCGATGTCGTCGACCATCTCGCCGTCCAGTTCCTGCCGGCCGAGCGCGCTGCCGCCATAGGCATCCTCCACCGCCTCGACGAAGGCATCGGGCAGGAACGGATTGTCGCGCGTGCGCCCGCGCGTCTCCACCAATCCTTTGGCGCGCATCACCCGCCGCATCAGCGGCGTCGGCCGCGGCGTCGTCGTCACCACCACGCGCGGCTGCGCGCCCCGCCGCATCCCCATCATCAGATTGTCCCAGGCGGCATCGCCGCGCCGCCATTTCGCCAGTTCGTCGCACCAGGCCGCATCATGTTCCGGCCCGCGCAACTGACCCGGCACGTCGGCCGAATAGACGAAGGCGCGGGCGCCGTTCGGCCAGCGCACCTCGCCCTTGCCGATCACATAGGTCGGCATGTGGTTCGTCTTGGCCACCGCGACCAGTCCGCTCGGCCCCTCGATCATCACCCGCCGCACATCCTCCGCTGTCGCGCCGACCAGGGCGATCCGGGCATCGCCGTCGCGCGACACCGCGGTGACCCATTCCGCCCCCGCCCGCGTCTTGCCGAAGCCGCGGCCGGCGCGGATCAGCCAGATCCGCCACGCCGTGCCGGCCGGCGGCGCCTGCCCCGCCTGCGCCCAGCCATCCAGCCAGCGGTCGGCGAGCTCGCGCCGGATCGGCATCGGCAGGCTGCGCACCAGCGCGGCGCGTTCCTCGGCGGGCAGCGCCGCCAGCGCCGCGATGACGTCGACCCGCCGGCTCATGCGCCGCTCTCCTTCGCCTTGCGGGCGGCCAGGGCCGCCAGTCGCGACAGGATCGCCGCGTCCGTCTGCTCGCGGGTGGCGACCATCGGTTTCACCCCGCCCCGCTTCACCGTCCCCGCCGCCCGCGCCTCGAAATAGCTGAGCACGCGCAGCGCATCCTCCAGCACGATTCGATCGGTCTCGCCGCCCAGCACATGGCCGACGATCCGCATCTCGATCATCCGCCGTCCCGCGGCGACCGCCTCGCTCCACCGTTCGGCGAAGCGCGCGTTGACGCGATGCCGGTAATGCGCCTGCTGCGGCGGGATTCCCACCGCCCGCGCCGCCGCGCTGATGCTGCCGGTGGCCACCAACGTATCGAAGAAATCGTTCTCCATCGTCCGCGTCCAGCGAATCCAGCGCCGCCCCGCCTCCGGTCGCCGCTCCGGCACCGCCGCCGCTTCGCCCACTGCCCCATCGTCCGGGTCCGCTGCCATGCGTCCTCTCCCATGAAAAAAGGCCGCCGCGACCGGATCGTTCGTCCGCCGCGCCGGCCTCGCCCGCACTTCCTCATTGTTCCTGGTATGTGCCAGAATAGCGTCGCGCTGCCAACAGGAAATAACCAGAGTGGTTATATTGACATATTGCGCAACATATAGGCGCTATTACAACGCGTTAGTTGCCCATTGCCGCGCAGTCGACGGTAAAGATAACAATTACTTGCCATTTTGGTCATTTACCGGTTGATCTCGATCGCCATTTGTCTAGCTTATCGAGCTTGCTGACCATTTCCTGGGACATCGGGCTCATGCTTCTCCGGCCCGCGCCTGTTGCCCAGGTGCTCCTCGATATCCAACTGACGATCGTCCATATGGATAATGCGTCGCGACAGCTGGTCGCGGCGGGACGGGACGATCTGATCGGCCTGCCCGTTGCGGACCTGCTGCAGCCGGCCGAACGGCCGATAGTCGCGGCCTTGCTGTCCGCCGTCCTGGCCGATGGCATCCCGCGGACGATAGAGGCGCGCTGGCGCTATTCCGACGGCAGCACGCGGCGTACCGCCACCTACGTCTCCCGGCTCGGCAGCGGCCCCGACGCGCGGCTGGCACTGGCCTCCCGCCCGATCGCGGCGATCGGAACGGTGGCGGCGCAATGGCAGATCGCCTCGCTGATCCTCGGCGGTCTGCGCACTGGCCGAGTGACCTTCGGAACCGACATCTTTTCCGGCCCGCCGGCGGAGATCCTGCTGATCCTCTACCTGGCAGAGGTGGAGGGGCGCAGCATGACCGCGGCAGCGATTGCCGAGACGACGGAGCTCGGCTGGCGCCTGACGCAGCGCTGGCTGCACGCACTGCTCGAAAGCGGTGTGATCGAGACCGAGCGCGGCGCACCGGTCGCGCCCGACACGTCGTTACGCCTTACCGCCGATGGCGACGATCGGCTGCTGCAGATGTTGACGGCGCTCGAGTCACCGGCTCCGATCCGTCCGACCTAGGGTCGTCGGGAACGCCGGCATGACCCGCCGCACCACGCCGCGGATCAACGCGGACAGGCCACTGCCCTGCGCGTCATGCTCGGCCGGCTGCTGCTCGCCGGCGGTTGGCGGGGCGATCTGGCGCCGTACCGGGGGCCCGGTTCGTTCCGCCTCGTCATAGGGAATGCGCGCCAGATCAAGCATCAACGCGGTGACGTCGCGGCTGAGCGTATCGTGATTGTCGGCATCGAAGGTCGTCCGCAGCGCGCGGCCGACCGGGTAGAGCTTGGCATCCTGCCGCGCCGCCAGTCCGTCCTCACCTGGGTCGAAATGCTCCGCCATGGACACCCTAGGCCTCCAGGTGTCTCAACGTACGGAATCGGCAACAGTTCACCGCCGGCGAAACCGCCGTTCCGGACCTTTCCGGCGGGACGTCGGGCTCAGCCGGCCGGCTGCTCCACCTCGTCCTGCGCCGTCGCCGCCGCACCGCTATAGCAGCGGTCGAGATAATGGTTGGCGATGATGTAATGGGCCCGCACCGCCAGCGGGTGGACGGCGCGCTGCGCCAGCTCCAGTTCGGTCTCGGCGCGGTCGTAGAAATAGCTCGTATCGTCACGCATCGTCGTACAGTCTCAATACTCTGGCAGTGCCATGCCGTGTCGCCGGCGGCGGTGCCACGAAATAGGTTAAGGGGGCCGCGGCGCCCCGCTTGCCGGTCCGGCGGCGCTACCGGCTCGCCGCGTCGGCCACCCGCGCCCAGGCGGCGATCTCGTCGTCGAAATGCTGGCGGACGATCAGGTCGCCGGCGCGCGCCGCCGCCGGGTCGACCACGATCGCGCCGCGCCATTCCCAGCTGGCATTGCCCGACAGCTGCACCATCGCGTCCTCGCCGGCCTCGGCGCGGACCAGCCCGCCGCGATTGAAGACGGTGAACGGCGTCGCATAAGGCAGCCGCCCGGTCAGGCAGGCGGCGAAGCTCGACGCCGCCATGGCGCTGCCGCAACTGTCGGTCAGGCCGACGCCGCGTTCGAAGGTGCGCACGAACAGATCATCGCCGCGCACCTCGACGAACGAGACGTTGGCGCGGTTGGGCAGCCAGTCCGGCGCCGCCTCGCACGTCTCGCCGACCGCGACCAGCGCCGCTTCGTCGATACGATCGGTGAAATGGACCAGATGCGGGTTGGGCATGGCCACCGCGGTATAGGCGCGCCCGTCGCCGAGCGGCGCCACCGGTTGCTCGACGATCCGCGCGTCCGCGACGCTCCGGATCGGCCAGTCGGCGATCGCCAGCCCCGCCGGGCCGGCGGTCTCGCGCACCGTATAGACGCCCTGGGCCAGATCCGCGTCGCGCTCGACCAGGGCGGTCGACGTCTTCAACTGCACCGTCGCCCGGGTCAGCCCCAGCGTCTCGAACCCCATCCGCGCGACGCAGCGCAGACCGTTCAGGCAGGTTTCCGCCTCCGAGCCGTCCGCATTGAACATCCGCATCGCAAAATCGGCCGGGCTCGATGCCGCGCCGAACAGCAGCAGGCCGTCGCCGCCGACCGGTCCGCGCCGGTCGGCCAGCGCGCGGGCGATCCCGCCCCAGGCGGCGTCGTCGAGAGTCATGTCGCGTGCGTCGATCAACGGAAAGTCGTTGCCAGACCCGTGGCACTTCACGAATTCCACCCGCACGCCACACATCCCGTCTCGACGGCGCATGTCGCCGTCACCCTCACCCCGGACGAACACAACGCCTGGTCCGCCCACCCCGTTCCCTATACGTTTTCAGGGCAGCCGGTAATAGGCCGCGAGCCGGTCGAGCGCCAGCGTCAGCACCAGCCGCCCGCTCCGCGCCGGCCAGGCCATCGCCTTTTCCGCCGTCGGCAACGACTCGCCCGCGCAGATCACCCGCCAAGCGACGTCCGCCAGCCCGTTGCCGAGATGCGCGATCGCCGCATCGAGCCGCCGTTTCGCCGCGACATGGGCCAGGCCGGGCTCGCCGCCGTCGCCGTTGCCGCCGTCGACGCGCACCCGGTCCCAACGCATCGTCACCTGCGGGCCGAGCGCCGCCCGCTCGTAATCGGCGCGCAGCCGTTCCCCCGCCTCGCACTGCCGGGCATCGACCAGGCCGCGCGCGCGCAGCCACGCCAGCGGCGATTCGGCGACGTTCACCGTCACCCGCCGCCCGACCCCGATCGTCCGTTCCTCCAGAACCTGCGCCATTCCCTTGCCTCCGTCATCGAGTCGGCTTGTCTCTTGCCACGCACGCATGTTTGTAGGACAGTTGAAAAACCGATCTGGTTAGGAGCTGGGAATGATCACCGCGATCCGCGACGTCCGCCGTGCCAAGGGCCTGACGCTGGAGGATGTCGCGCGCCGCTGCGTCCCGCCGACCACCGCGCAGACGATCGGCCGGCTGGAGATGGGCACCCGCACGGTCTCCGTCGCTTGGCTCAACCGCATCGCCGCCGCTCTGGAGGTCGATCCCGCCGCGTTGGTGACGCTGCCCGAACGGCCGGCGCTGCCGGTCGCCGCGCGGCTCGGTCCGGACGGTGCGTCAGCCCTGCGTCATCCCGAAACCATCGCCTTGCCCGCCGCCCCGCCCGGCGGTGTCGCGATCCAGGTCGACGGCAGCATCGGCGACTATCGCGCCGGCGACATCCTGTGGTGCGCGATGCTCGCCCCCGACGGCTTCGCCACCGCGCTGCTCCACGACGTGCTGGCGCCGCTGCCCGCCGGCCGCTTCGCCTTCGGCCGCCTGCTTGGGGTCGAACCGGCCTCCGCCTATCTGCTGCCGCCAACCCCGGGGGCGAAACCGATCGCGGTTGAGCAACCGGCGTGGCTCGCCCGTCCCATCCGCCTGATGCGCGCGCTGTAGCGGCCCGTTCCCTGCCGGAGGGGCCGGGCGCCGCCGATCCGGCCGGTGGCGGCCCCGCCGATCGCCATCGTCCAGCCCCGCCGCACCCTGCTTCAGATTTGGTCCGGAATGCGCTACAGGGCCGGCCATGCTCAACCTCAACGGCATCACCGTGCGCCTCGGCGGCCGCACGATCCTCGACAATGCGTCCGCCGCGCTGCCGCCGGGCAGCCGCGTCGGCCTGATCGGCCGCAACGGCGCCGGCAAGTCGACGCTGGTTCGCGTCATCGCCGGCCTGCTCGAACCCGACAGCGGTACCGCCGACATGCCGCGCGGCAGCCGCCTCGGCTATATCGCGCAGGAAGCGCCGTCGGGCACCGCCACGCCGTTCGACACCGTGCTCGCCGCCGATACCGAGCGCGCGGCGCTGATGATCGAATCGGAAACGTGCGAGGATCCCGACCGGCTCGGCGACGTCTATGAGCGGCTGATCGCGATCGACGCCTATACCGCGCCGTCGCGCGCCGCGCAGATCCTGCTCGGCCTCGGCTTCGACGAGGGGATGCAGCAGCAGCCGCTCGACAGCTTTTCCGGCGGCTGGAAGATGCGCGTCGCGCTCGCCGCGCTGCTCTTCTCGCAGCCCGACGTGCTGCTGCTCGACGAACCGTCCAACCACCTCGATCTCGAAGCGGTGATGTGGCTTGAGGATTTCCTTAAGAGCTACCGGGCGACGATCGTCGTGGTCAGCCACGAACGCGACTTCCTCAACAACATCGTCGACCACATCCTCCACCTCCAGGGCGGCAAGATCACCCTCTATCCGGGCGGCTACGACAGCTTCGAACGCCAACGCGCCGAACGCATGGCGCAGCTCGCCGCGGCCAAGGCGAACCAGGATGCGCAGCGCGCCAAGCTGCAGGAGTACATCGCCCGCAACTCCGCCCGCGCCTCCACCGCCAAGCAGGCGCAGAGCCGGCAGAAGATGCTGGCGAAGATGCAGCCGATCGCGGAACTCGCCAACGATCCGTCGCTCAGCTTCGACTTCCCCGATCCGCAGGCGTTGCGGCCGCCGCTGATCACGCTCGACCTCGCCAGCGTCGGCTATTCCGAGGTGCCGATCCTGAAGCGGCTCAACCTGCGTATCGATCCCGACGACCGGATCGCGCTGCTCGGCCGCAACGGCAACGGCAAGACGACGCTCGCCCGGCTGCTCGCCGCGCAGCTCGCGCCGCAGGAGGGCAGCATGGCGGCGTCGGGCAAGATGAAGGTCGGCTATTTCACCCAATATCAGGTCGAGGAACTCGACAGCGACGACACACCGCTCGCCCATATGACCCGCGTCATGAAGGGGGCGACACCGGCCGCCGTCCGCGCGCAATTGGGCCGATTTGGTTTCTCCGGCGATCGGGCGACGGGCCAGGTCGGTAAGATGTCGGGCGGCGAAAAGGCCCGGCTGGCGCTGGCGCTGATCACCCGGGACGCGCCGCATCTGCTGATCCTCGACGAGCCGACCAACCACCTCGACGTCGACGCGCGCGAGGCGCTGGTGCAAGCCCTCAACGGCTATACCGGTGCCGTGATCCTGGTCAGCCACGATCGGCATATGGTCGAGATGACCGCCGACCGGCTGGTCCTGGTCGACGCCGGCACCGCCAAGGAATTCGACGGCAGCCTCGACGATTACATCGCCTTCATCCTCGCCGGCGACGCCAAGCCGGGCGAGGGCAAGGCGGCGAAGAAGGAAGCCAAGGCTGCCGCGCGCAACCGCGAGGCGGAAAAGCAGCACCGCAAGATGCTGCGCGATGCGGAGGCGGAGACCGCGAGGCTCACCGCCGAACGCAATGCCGTCGACGCGGCGATGTTCGATCCGAAGACGGCGGCGCCGACCCTCGCGAAACTCACCATGACCGAGCTGATGAAGCGGCGTGCCGATCTGCAAGCGCAGATCGAGGCGGCCGAGGCCAAGTGGCTGGAGGCCAGCGAGGCCCTCGAACTCGCCGCCTGACAACGGGCGGCCGGGGGGATCGATGCGGCACGGAAGGTGGACGGCGCATGGCCGCCGATCCCCGTCTTTTGTGCTGCCTTGCCATCTCGCGACATGCTGACGGGGGCGATCATGCCGGTGGCGTGCGCCGAAATCCCCCGTCTGCGGGGAGGCTGCATGCCGGCGGCCTGATGGAAGGGACTCCCGTGCGATATGGCACTGGTGTCCCAATCTATTGGTCTCCCGCTCGTAGCCAGTCGGTGACGAACAATGCCAATCGAGCGCAGCCGATCTGGTCCTCGGCGACGGTGCCCGCAGCGATATAGCCCAGTGTGCTCGCGGGCACTGAAGCGGCCGCGAGACCCGCCTGTCGATGCCAGACGCAGCTGATCATACCCGTTTCGGCTGGAACCTGTGCTTGCAGAGCTGTCCTACAAGCATGGCCGTTGGTATTGGTGATTTGGCGCAGGGACTGGCCTTGGGAGGCAACGAAAGTTGCAATCACGACAGCCGGGGCGGTCGCCGCTGGGTCCACGACGCCCCAAGGCCGAAGTCCCCGATGCCGGTGCATGGCGACGATCGCGAAATGGTCGACGTGCGTCGTACCCGAGCGCTATCCGCGGGCCCTGCTCTTTGACATCGTATGGTGAATAGACGAGCGACCACACAGGCGCGGTCATCAATGCGCGGCTCTCGCCGCCGATTAGAAAACGCATGTATTTTCCATGATGTAGCTGCCTAGGGCCAGCTTCCCTATGCCGGTGCAACCCGGCATGTCGACGCACTTGTGTTCGGCCGCGCCATCGACCAGAAACGGGTGAGACTTTTGAGACCTTCCGGTATCAAGACACCACCGGGCAACCAATTGGTTGCATAAAATAGGGTAATAGGCAGTTTGGAGGTTGCACGTTCGATTAGCACCCGTCGGGTTGCGGATCGGACAAATTCATGCAACTTCTTGCTTGCATGAACCGCCCTGCGCCGGCCCTGATCTTTGCTGCTTTAGGTGACGCAACCCGCCTGTCGCTGATCGTCGCGCTACGCAGCGGCGGAACGCGATCGATCGCGCGGCTGGCTGCCGCCACGGCCATGACCCGGCAGGCGGTGACCAAGCATCTGCAGGTGCTCGAACGCGTTGGCCTGCTGCATGTCGAGCGGCACGGCCGCGAGACGCACTATATCTATCGCCCAGAGGCCTTGGATGGCGCCCGCGCCTATCTGGACGCCATCGGGGGGCGCTGGGACGCGGTACAGGCGGCGGTCCGTCCGACGGTCACCGATTAAGGTCAGCTCTCGGCCGCATCCTCGCTCGTCGTCTCGCCTGCCGCAGGACGTTCGAACCACGCCTCGACGGGGCCGCTCAGCTTGATCGTCAGCGGGCGGCCATGGCGATCCATCTTCTTGCCGAGCGCGACGCGGATCCAGCCTTCGGAGATCGAATATTCCTCGACGTCGCGACGCTCGGCCCCCTTGAAGCGGATACCGATGCCGCGCTCCAGCACGGGCTGATCGAAATACGGGCTCGACGGGTCGGTCGACAGGCGGTCAGGGGGCGTATCGGTCATGATGCCTGTGCGCTTAGCGGCTCCCACCGCGCCCCTCCACACAAAAAAGCGGCGCCGGAAACCGGCGCCGCTCCTTGCGTGACTGCGAATCTACGCGCTCAATAGCCGTAGTAATAGTCGCGATAGACCACCGGCGGGGGCGGCGGCGGCGCATAGTAGCGCTCGCGATAGACGACCCGCGGCGGGGGCGGCGGCGCGTCGTAATAATTATAGTAGCGCCGATCGTAATAGCGGTCGCGGTTGGAATCCGCGATCGCCGCACCCAGGCCGAGGCCGACGATGCCGCCGAGCAACGCGCCCGCCGCGACATTGCCGCCGCGATCGTAATGACGGTAGCCGCCATAGCCACCATAACGCCCCCAACGCTGCGCGTCGGCGGGAGCCGCCGCGGTCAGCGCGGTCGCCGCCAGGGCGAAGCCAAGACCCGCTTTCTTCAGCAATCCGTTCATCTCTCGAACCTCCTCATACGCCAACGCCCGGTCCGCTTGGTGGGAAAACGCACAAGGGTGCGAGCGTGTTGCGATGCTGTGGCCGATTCGCGCTGAACAGAGCCGGAATGCGTCGTTAAGCAGCGGTTTAGTCGGTCCGGCTGCGCCGCGTCCCGGACGATCGCAACGTTAATCTCCATTCATAATACCGACATAATCCGCGCCTAGCGCCGACCGCAGCCGCGGGGGCGGACACCATAGTAGCCGGTATCCGTCCGCGATCGCGGTTACGCGCGGACCGAGCGGGGCGCCCCTTTGCGTGCAGTACAAGGGGAAAACGATCGTGAACCATCGCCACCTGTTGAAGACCGCGCTGCTGGTCAGCGCCGCGACCTTCGCCGCACCTGCTTTGGCCCAGACGGCTCAGCCGGGCGCCGACCGCGCCGATGCCGTGGAGCAGACGCAGACCGCCGATAGCGGCGATCTCGGCGACATCGTCGTCACCGCCGAACGCCGGTCGGAAAACCTGCAGCGCGTGCCGCTGTCGGTAGCGGTGGTGAACGGCGGCGATTTGCGCGCCTTTCAAGCGGGTGGCGAGGACACGCTGGCCTTGTCCGGGCGCGTTCCCGGCCTCTATGCCGAAACCACCACCGGCCGGATCTTCCCGCGCTACTATATCCGCGGCCTCGGCAACATCGACTTCTACCTCGGCGCATCGCAGCCGGTGTCGATCATTCAAGACGATGTCGTCCTCGAACACGTCGTGCTGAAGTCGAACCCGGTCTACGACGTCGCCCAGGTCGAGGTGCTGCGCGGTCCGCAGGGCTCGCTGTTCGGCCGCAACACCACTGCCGGCATCATCAAGTTCGACACGATCCGCCCCAGCCAGGAATGGCAGGGCCGCGTCGCCGCGTCGGCGGGCGAATACGGCACCTTCACCTATGACGCCGGCGTCGGCGGCCCGCTGGTCACCGACAAGGTCGCCTTTCGCCTGTCGGGCCTGATCCAGCATCGCAACGACTGGGTCGACAATACCTTCACCGGCACAAGCGCCGACGGCACCTCGACGCCGCTGAAGAACGCGATGGGCGGCTTCACCGAAAAGGACGCGCGTCTCCAGATCCTGCTGACGCCGACCGAGGCGTTCACCGTCAACGTCTCGGGCCATGTGCGCGGCTACGAAGGCACCTCGACGCTGTTCCACCGCGCCGCGCTGAAGAAGGGGTCGAACTCGGTCGACGCCGAGCCGCGCGACCGCGTCGCCTATGACGAGGCCAAGAACAATCCGCAGAATTACGACACCTACGGCTGGTCGGTGAACGGCTCCTATGATTTCGGCGCCGCGACGCTGACCTCGATCAGCGCCTATGAGACGACCTCGGGCTTCAGCCGCGGCGATACCGACGGCGGCGCGGCGGCGAACTTCCCGGTGAACGGCGTCGCCAACGGCTTCGGCCAGAGCCAGGGCAACGTCCGCGCGCTTGGCCAGTATACGCAGGAAGTGCGCCTCGCCTCGCCCGGCGATCTGCGCTTCACCTGGCAGGTCGGCGGCTTCTACTTCAACCAGAACGACACCACCGACTTCTACCAGCGCGCCTTTTTCCTGACCACCGCCGCGCGCAACCCCAACAATTGGGTGCGTCTGCACAACGTCAACACCAGCTGGGCGGCCTTCGGCCAGGCGAGCTTCAAGGTGACGCCGGACTTCACGATCACCGCCGGCGCGCGCGAGACCAACGACACCAAGAAGACGACGCTGCTCAAGACCGCGAACACCGTCGCCAACGTCTCGACCTACACCGGTCGCCGCTATGTCCGCCTATCGGACACGACGCCCAGCTGGGATGTCTCGGCGCTCTACCAGATCGACCCGAACGACAGCGTCTATGCGCGCGTCGCCCGCGGCTTCCGCGGGCCGACGATCCAGGGCCGTTCGGCGGTGTTCAACTCGGACTTCACCACCGCCAACAGCGAGACGATCACCTCGTACGAGATCGGGTCGAAGGGGATCCTCCTCGACGGCCGCCTGCGCCTCAATTCGTCGCTCTTCTATTACACGGTCAACGACATCCAGCTGAACGGCAACGACGTCAACGGCAACGGCGTGCTGTTCAACGCCGACAAGGCGGAGGCTTATGGCGTCGAGATTGACGCCGAGCTGCGCCCGGTGCGCAACCTGACGCTGACGCTCGGCGCCAGCGCGCTGCATTCGGAGATCAAGGACAAGCGCGTCTATGCGCAGGTCTGCGCGCTCAACGGCGTCGTGGTCTGCACCGTGCTCGACCCGACGATCAAGGTCGGCGCCAACACCTTCGCGCAGATCGACGGCAATCCGCTGCCCAACGCGCCGACGTGGAACGTCAACGCTACCGCGCGCTACGACGTGCCGCTCGCCAGCGGCGCCAAGCTGTTCGCGGCGACCGACTGGAACGTGCAGGGCTACACCAATTTCGTGCTCTACCGGACGCGCGAATTCTACGCGAAGGGCAATTTTGAGGGCGGTTTGCGCCTCGGTGTCACCAGCGCCGACGACAAGTACGAGGTGGCGGCCTTCGCCCGCAACATCACGAACGAGAAGAACCTCAAGGGCGTGATCGAAAACTATATGGCCGCCGTGTTCAACGAGCCGCGCGTCATCGGCGTCTCGGTCAGCGGCCGGTTCAAGTAATCCTCAAGGCTTCTACGCACGCAGGAGCCCAGGGTCCGAAGCGACAAGGCTGGCGGCTCTGGGTTCCCGCTGCCGCAGGAGCAGCCGAGACCCAAAGAAAAAGGGCCGGTGGAGCAATCCACCGGCCCTTTCCATTAACCCGAAGACGACGGCTCAGGCCGCCTGCTTGGCCCGGCTGGCACGCTTGCGCTCATGCGGGTCGAGGTGGCGCTTGCGCAGCCGGATCGACTTGGGCGTGACTTCGACCATCTCGTCGTCGTCGATATAGGCGATCGCCTGCTCCAGCGTCATCTTCT
Organism: Sphingomonas benefaciens; assembly: GCF_052907485.1. Classification (NCBI taxonomy): domain Bacteria; kingdom Pseudomonadati; phylum Pseudomonadota; class Alphaproteobacteria; order Sphingomonadales; family Sphingomonadaceae; genus Sphingomonas; species Sphingomonas benefaciens. The sequence continues at coordinate 58,883 of NZ_JBREIC010000005.1, forward strand.
TCGGCGGGGTCAGGCGGATCGCATCGTCCTTGCCGCCGCTCGCACGGAAGTTCGTCAGCTGCTTCGCCTTCATCGGATTGACCTCAAGGTCGTCCGTCTTGGCGTTCTCGCCGATGATCATGCCCTCGTAGAGCGCCTCGCCGTGACCGACGAACAGGATGCCACGCTCTTCGAGCGGCCCGAGCGCATAGCCCTGCGCCTCACCGGCACCGTTCGAAATGAGGACGCCGTTCTTGCGGCCCTCGATATTGCCCTTGTGCGGGCCGTACTTCTCGAACAGCCGGTTCATGATGCCGGTGCCGCGCGTGTCGGACAGGAACTCGCCGTGATAGCCGATCAGGCCACGGCTCGGCGCGGAGAAGGTGATGCGCGTCTTGCCGCCACCGCTGGGCCGCATATCGGTCATCTCGGCCTTGCGCTGGTTCATCTTGTCGACGACCGTGCCGGAGAACTCCTCGTCGACGTCGATCACGACGGTTTCGTACGGCTCGGTCTTCTTGCCGTTCTCGTCTTCGCCGAACAGCACGCGCGGCCGGCTGATGCCGAGCTCGAAGCCCTCGCGACGCATCGTCTCGATCAGCACACCGAGCTGAAGCTCGCCGCGGCCCGCGACTTCGAAGCTGTCGCGGTCGTCGCTTTCGGTCACCTTGATCGCGACGTTCGATTCCGCCTCGCGCATCAGGCGGTCGCGGATCATGCGGCTGGTCACCTTGCTGCCTTCGCGGCCCGCCATCGGCGAATCGTTGACGGCGAAGCGCATCGACAGCGTCGGCGGATCGATCGGCTGCGCCTTGATCGGGGTCGAGACGCTGACGTCGGCGATCGTGTTGGCGACGGTCGCGACGGTCAGGCCGGCGAGGCTGATGATGTCGCCCGCCTGCGCTTCCTCGACCGGCACGCGCTCCAGGCCGCGGAACGACATGATCTTCGACGCGCGGCCGGTCTCGATGACGTTGCCGTCGGCGTCGAGCGCGTGGATCGCCTGGTTGAGCTTCAGCGTACCGGTGTTGACGCGGCCGGTCAGGATGCGGCCAACGAAATTGTCGCGGTCGAGCAGGGTGACGAGGAAGCTGAACGGCGCGTCCAGATCGACCTTCGGCGCCGGCACGTGGCTGACGATCAGTTCGAACATCGGCGTCAGCGTGCCTTCGCGCGCGTCCATGTCGGTCGAGGCATAGCCGTTGCGGCCCGAGGCGTAGAGCACCGGGAAGTCGAGCTGCTCGTCATTGGCGTCGAGCGACACGAACAGGTCGAACACCTCGTCCAGCACCTCCTGGATGCGGGCGTCGGCACGGTCGACCTTGTTGACGACGACGATCGGCTTCAGGCCCAGCGCCAGCGCCTTGCCGGTGACGAACTTGGTCTGCGGCATCGCGCCTTCCGACGAGTCGACCAGCAGGATGACGCCGTCGACCATCGACAAGATGCGCTCCACCTCGCCGCCGAAGTCGGCGTGGCCGGGCGTGTCGACGATGTTGATGCGCGTGCCCTGCCATTCGACCGAGGTCGGCTTGGCGAGGATGGTGATACCGCGCTCTTTTTCGAGGTCGTTCGAATCCATCGCGCGTTCCTCGACGCGCTGGTTGTCGCGGAAGGTGCCGGACTGGCGGAACAGCTGGTCGACGAGCGTGGTCTTGCCGTGATCGACGTGCGCGATGATCGCCACGTTGCGGAGGCTCATGGGAAATCCTGATCGGGAAGAGGGAAGTTCGCGCGCCCATAGCCGAAATGTTGCGCCGCGGGAAGGGCGGCGGGATTTCCGCTTGGAACCAGCAGGCGTGTTATTTACATGATACACTTGAACACCGCCGCCAACACCGGCACATTGGCGGCGCGCTTCTACGAGGAACGACGATGGCCACTACCGCCGATACGCTGACCGCCGAGAAGGATTTGGTGCTGACGCCGCCCGATCCGGTACCGACGGTGCAGGCAGAGCGCGCCGCCGGGCTGGTGCCGATCGACGACACCAAGAAGACGCAGCTCGAGCAACGCGTCGACACCTTCGTCCGCGATCTCGTCGCCGAAGACGTCAACAGTCCCGAATTCGGGAAGCGCGTCGATGCGATTACCGCCATGGGCGCCAAGGAAATTCGCGAGGCGGCGGGCCAGTCCAACCGCTTCCTCGACCGCCCGATCCGCGCGATGGACAAGGACACCGGCGTCGGCGCCGACCTGGCGCAGTTGCGTCGCGTGATCGAGGATCTCGATCCAGGCAAGAAGGGCGCGCTGTCCGGGCCGAAGAAGATCTTCGGCGTGATCCCCTTCGGCTCCAAGATGCGCGACTATTTCGACAGCTACAAATCGTCGCAGACGCATATCAGTTCGATCCTGAAGAGCCTGGCGTCGGGCAAGGACGAGCTGCTGATGGACAATGCCGCCATCGATACCGAGCGTGCCAATCTGTGGGGCGCGATGGGCCGGCTGGAACAGATGATCCATCTGTCCAAGGCGATGGACGCCAAGTTGGAAGAGACTGCCAACGACCTCGACCACACCGATCCCGCCAAGGCCAAGGCGATCCGTGAGACCGCCTTGTTCTACACGCGCCAACGCACGCAGGACCTTCTGACCCAGATGGCGGTAACGGTGCAGGGCTATCTGGCGCTCGACCTGGTCAAGAAGAACAACGTCGAGCTGATCAAGGGCGTCGACCGCGCCTCGACCACCACGGTTTCCGCGCTACGCACCGCGGTGACGGTGGCGCAGGCGCTGACCAACCAGAAGCTGGTGCTGGAAAGCATCACGCAGCTCAACACAACGACCGCCAACATCATCGATTCGACCGGCAAGTTGTTGCGGTCGAACACCGCGGCGATCCACGAACAGGCCGCGGCCTCGACCATCCCGCTCGAAACGCTGCAGCGCGCCTTCCAGAACATCTACGACACGATGGACGCGATCGACACGTTCAAGGTCAAGGCGCTCGATTCGATGAAGACCACGGTCAACGCGCTCGGCAATGAGGTGGAGAAGTCGAAGGGCTATATCGCCCGCGCCGAGGGCGCGACGCAGGGCGCGTTGAAGGGACCAAGCGACCAATATCGCCTGGAATCGTTGTAACACCGCGATGACCGAAGTCGACGAACAGATCGCCCGTGCCCGCGCCACGATGGCGCGGATCAGCCAGGATTATGGCGGGCCGGCGCGTGACCAGCTCCGTGAGCAATATCGGGTCCACGGCAAGCGGTTGAAGCGCAAGGCGATCGGCGCCGGCCAGCGGCTCGCCTTCATCGCCATCGTCAACGCGATCATCCTGATCGCGGCGGGAGCGGCCGGCATGGTCTTCCCGCTCGGCATCTTCGGCGCGCTCGGCGTGCTGCTGCTGATGGTCGCGGCGACGCTGCTGATCGCCATGGCGCCCGCCGCCCGCGCGCCCAGCGAGAAGAGCCTGCGCGAGGTCGACATCAAGGCACTGCCGGCCAAGACCGAGCGCTGGCTCGATGCGCAGCGTCCCGCGCTGCCACCGCCCGCCCGCGCCCTCGTCGATCAGATCGGCCTGCGACTGGAAACGCTGTCGCCGCAGCTCGGCCGACTGGAGGGGCGCGACGAGGAAGCCTATGAGGTGCGCCGCCTGATCGGCGAACAGCTGCCCGCCTTCGTCAATGATTATGCGCGGGTGCCGGAGCCGTTGCGCAAGGTCGAGCGCAACGGGCGCACTCCCGATGCGGAGCTGGTCTCCGGTCTCAAGCTGATCGAGCAGGAGATCGCTGACATGACCCGGCGGCTGGCGCAGGACGATCTCGACAGTCTGGCGACGCGGGGCCGTTATCTGGAAGTGAAATACCGCGGCGACGAGGCCCCGCCCGCCGCCTGAGGCTTGCCACAACGTTCTTCCTATGTTCCAGATCGCCGATGCGAATCGGAGAGGAGCGGCTTGTCCTGATAGCGTTACGCGCACTCGACGACGTCACCGCCGCGGTCGCCGCGGGCGCCGTGCTCGCGCCGACCGCGCAGCTGCGCCTCCTGCTGGCCGTTCTCCACGATGCCGTACCCGGCGACGGCCGACGTGCTCCGTTCGATGCGGTTTGGCGGATCGCGACGCGCCGCGGCCCCGCCAATCGCCGCGCCGCCGCGTTGCGATCACTGCGGGCGGAGATCGTCGCGCTGCTCGCGGTCGCAGCGCCCGAACAGGCGGTGTCCGTCGCGATCCGTAGCAACGACGACGAGGAGCGTCAGCAAAAGGCCTGGGAACGGCGCGGCAAACACTGCCCGATCCAGCGCCCGATGTTCGACCGCTGGCCGACTGGCGAACGGTAGATGGTGGGCGCTGACGGGTTCGAACCGCCGACCTACTCGGTGTAAACGAGCCGCTCTACCAGCTGAGCTAAGCGCCCCCATGGGGTGGGATGCCGATGCCAAACCCGCGCGCGGCGCGCAAGCCCGGCGATGACCTCGCATCGATCATCCGAGATCCTCGTTGCGCCGCGCCGCGATCATATAGCTGCGCATCGCCTCCGCCGCCGGGCGCGACAGGCCCATGAAGGCGCGACGGCGATCCAAGGGATCGGGATGGCGGACGAACAGGCCGATCTGCGTCATCTTGGCGATCCAGCGCAGGGCAGTGGTCGGCGCGACGGCCGCGGCGATACACAGGCTGGAGACGCTGACCTGCTGCTCTTCCAGCTCGGCAGCGTAAAGATCGAGCAGCATGTCCCAAGCCGGGTCCTCGAACAGGCCCTCCCCGAACATCTCGAAATGTTTGTCGCGCAACCGGCGCAGCTGGATCGCGCGGCGTACCTCCTGCGCCGTCACCGGCTCCTGCGTGACCGCGATCGGTCCCGGATCATAGCCGCTGCGGCGATCGGCGACATCGCCGCTCGCCTCTTCGGATCGCGCAAGCCGCGCCAGGATGTCGGCGATACGCGCGACTTCGCCGTTCAGACGCTGAAGCCGCGCGGCGGCGCTTTCCCGCCAGCTGTCGTTGAGGCGGACCGGGACGCCGATCTGCGTCGCGATGGTGAGCGCGATGGCCCAATCGATTGCGGTCGGTTCGCAGAGGAGCGTGACATGGGGGCCGCCGAGCGCCGCGGCGACCTGATCGAGCTGCGGCGCCGCAAAGCTGATCACGATCGGCAAACCACGCGCGCTGGCGAGATCGTCGAGGTGCGGCAGGCCCTGGTCGAGCATCTCCGGCGATATGCCCCCGGCGTCCGCTACGATCACGACGCGACCGATGCGCTCGTCCAGGCGATCGGCCAGTTGCATCCAGTCGAGCCGGCGCAATATCCGGCAGCGCAGGTCCGCGACCGCACGTTCGGCATCGCCGCCGCCATCCGACGCTGCGACCAGCACCACCGGCTGGCCTTCCATCGCATAGCCTGTGCCGGCCCCGATCGTCATCATGCTCCCCATCGGCGCACGATAGAGCATGGGCAGACCGGCCGGTGCCGTATTGCCTCCGTTCCGCACCGTGCCTGCGCCGACAATCCCGTCGACGCGAACGGTTATATCCGTTTTGGATGCGTTCCTACTAGTCCAGGGACTTGACGATCTCCTCGACCATCTTCTTGGCGTCGGCGAGCAGCATCATCGTGTTGTCGCGATAGAAGACGTCGTTATCGACGCCGGCATAGCCAACACCACCCATCGACCGTTTGATGAAGAGGACGGTCTTCGCCTTTTCGACATCAAGTACGGGCATGCCATAGATCGGTGAGCTCTTGTCGGTTTTGGCCGCGGGATTGGTCACGTCGTTCGCACCGATGACGAATGCGACGTCGGTCTGGGCGAATTCGCCGTTGATGTCCTCCAGCTCGAACACCTCGTCATAGGGCACGTTCGCCTCTGCGAGCAGCACGTTCATATGACCCGGCATGCGTCCGGCGACGGGATGGATCGCATATTTGACGCGCACGCCGTGTGCCTTCAGCTTGTCGGCCATTTCCCGCAGGACATGCTGTGCCTGCGCCACCGCCATGCCGTAGCCCGGGACGATGATCACCTGTTCCGCCTGGCTCATCAGAAAGGCGGCATCTTCGGCCGAACCGCGCTTCCACGGCCGATCGACCTGCGCCGCACCGCCGCCCGCGCTCGCCTCGGCGCCGAAGCCGCCGGCGATGACGCTGAGGAAGCTGCGGTTCATCGCGCGGCACATGATGTAGCTGAGGATCGCGCCCGACGATCCGACCAGCGCGCCGGTGATGATCATCGCGCTGTTGTGCAACGTGAAGCCCATGGCCGCCGCCGCCCAGCCCGAATAGCTGTTGAGCATCGAGACGACGACCGGCATGTCCGCGCCGCCGATCGGGATGATCAGCAGGAAACCGATCGCGAAGGACAGGATGGCGATCGTCCAGAACACCCAGGGACCCTGATCCTGGGTGAAATAGGCGACGAGCAGCAGGATGGCGGCGATGACGCCGAGGTTGAGCCCATGGCGACCGGGCAGCAGGATCGGCTTGCCGCCCATGTTGCCGTTGAGCTTGAGGAAGGCGATGACCGACCCGGAGAAGGTGATCGCGCCGATCGCGACGCCCAACCCCATCTCGATCCGGCTGACCGGATGGATCACGGCGAACGGCTTGCCGAGCAGCGGGACGACGAGATCGGCGATGCCGAATGCCGCCGGGTTGAGATAGGCGGCGGCGGCGACCAGCACCGCGGCGAGGCCGACGAGGCTGTGGAAGGCGGCGACGAGCTGCGGCATCGCGGTCATCGCGATGCGGCGCGCGGTGGTGATGCCGATGATCGCGCCGATGCCGATTGCGGCGAGGATTTCGAGCGCGGTGATCCAGTCGAGTTGCGGCAACGGATGGGTGACAGCCAGCACGCGGCCTGTCGGATCGGCAAGCGCCGCCTGCGTGATGGTGATCGGCACATGCGTGACCAATGTCGTCACGACGGCAATCGCCATGCCGATCATGCCGAGGCGATTACCGCGCTGGCTCGAGGTCGGCGACGACAGCCCGCGCAGCGCGAGGATGAAGCACACGCCGGCGATCAGATAAGCCAGTGCCGCGAACGAACTGCCGGCAGTCGCGTGTTCCATCCTATCCCCCTGTCGTCATCCCGGCGAGGGCCGGGATCCACCGCGCCACCAGCGCAAGTGGATGAGTAGACCCCGGCCGTCGCCGGGGCGACGTTCTATTTGTTGGCCGCCGTTGGCCGGTCCTTCTTCTTGTACATCGCCAGCATGCGCTGGGTGACGGCAAAGCCGCCGAAGATGTTGATGCTGGCCAGCACGACGCCCAGCAGCCCCAGCCATTTCGACGCCGTGCTGCCCGCCGCCGCTCCGGCGATCAGCGCGCCGACGATGATCACCGACGAGATCGCGTTGGTCACCGCCATCAGCGGCGTGTGCAGCGCCGGCGTCACCGACCAGACGACATAATAGCCGACGAAACAGGCCAGGACGAAGATCGACAGGATCGCGATGAAGTCCACGTCAGTCCTCCAAAAGTCTCAAAGGTCGCACAAGGCGCCGGGCCGCCCGGTCTGGGTTATCGGCCGTCCCTAGCGCTCGGGCGCCTCGTCGGCATCGGATACGCCACGCGACAGATGCGATGGGAACCCACCGCCCCCGGAACCGTCCGGTCCGGAGCAGAGACCGGACATCCGCGCCGCGTTCCGCCGGTGTCATCGCACCCGCTCTTCTGACGCATCGACGACGGTCATCCCGCAACCAACCTTGGATTGACCACCTCGCCGTCCTTCGTCAGCCTGATCGCGTCACCGATCTCCTCGTCGAGGACGGGGCGCCCGGCCTGCTTGTCCCAGAAGGTCGACAGGAAATTGTAGAGGTTACGCGCGAACAGCGCCGACGCATCGGCGGCCAGCCGCGACGGCACGTTGCGGTGGCCGACGATCCGAACGCCATGGCGCTCCACCACCTCGCCGGCGATGGCTCCTTCGACGTTGCCGCCCTGTTCGACGGCAAGGTCGACGACGACGCTACCCGGGCGCATCGTCTGCAGCTGCGCATCGCTGATCAGCCGTGGCGCCGGACGGCCGGGGATCAGCGCGGTCGTGATGACGATGTCCTGCTTGGCGAGATGGTTCGACACCAACTCGGCCTGCGCCGCCTGATATTCCGGGCTCATCTCGCCCGCATAGCCGCCGCTGCCCTCGCCCTCGATACCGACGACGCCTTCGACAAAGATCGGCTTGGCGCCGAGGCTGAGGATCTGTTCGCGCGTCGCCGAACGGACATCGGTCGCCGACACCTGAGCGCCTAGCCGCCGGGCGGTGGCGATCGCCTGCAGCCCGGCGACACCGACGCCCATCACGAACACCTTGGCCGCACTGACCGTGCCGGCCGCCGTCATCATCATCGGAAAGGCGCGGCCATATTCCGCCGCCGCGTCGAGCACCGCCTTGTAGCCGCTGAGGTTCGATTGGGACGATAGGATGTCCATCGACTGGGCGCGGGTGATGCGCGGCATCAACTCCATCGCCAGCGCCTCGACCCCAGCCGCCGCATAGGCATCGACCCGCGCCCGTTCGCCGAACGGATTGAGCCCCGCGACCAGCCAGGCACCCGGCGCGATCCCGCCGAGGCTGGCAGGATCCGGCCCCTGCACGCCGAGAACGATGTCCGCCCCGGCCAGCGTCGCGGCGCGATCGCCGACCGCCGCTCCCGCCTCGGTATAGGCGGCGTCGGCGAAGGACGCGGCGACGCCGGCTCCCGCCTCGACGGCGACCGTCGCGCCCAGCGCGACGAACTTGCGGACGGTTTCGGGGGTCGCGGCGACCCGCCGCTCGCCATCGGCCTGTTCCCGCACGACGGCGATCTTCATCGTCGCGCGCCTTACGCGATCAGCCAGATCACCAGCGCCGCGACGATCGCGCAGCCGACGGCGCCCCATTTCAGCATGCCGATCACGCTGGCATAGGTCGCCTCGTGCGGCTGCATGTTCCCGTTGCCGGCCATCCTCGTCATCCCTGTCTGGCCGCCGATGCCAGCGGCTGTTTCTTGAAACCTGCCCGCAAATCTCCATCCGCGTCAAGGCAGCGGCGCTTAAGCCGGCCTTTACCGTGGCTTGTGTACATCCTGCCCCGAATCGGGACGGGATAGACCATGACGCGCAATGGACAGCGGTTGCTTTTGCTGATCGACGACGAGCCGGCGCAGCGTCGGCTGGTCGCCGCCCTCGCCGCCCGAGCCGGCTGGCGCTCGATCTTCGCCAATGACGGCGAAATGGCGCTGGCGCAGCTCGGCACGCAGGACGGCATGCAGCTCGACGCGATCCTGCTCGATCATCGCGCGCCGGATGCCGACACCGCCCGACTGATCGCCGATCTGCGTGGCCAGCGGCCGGCGCTGCCGATCCTGATGCTGACCGCCAACGGCTCGGTCGCGCATGCGGTCGCGGCGATGCGCGCCGGTGCCACCGATTTCCTGGTCAAGCCGCTCGCGCCGGAGCGTTTGCTCGCCGCGCTCGAAGCGGCGGTCGCCGGCACCGCGGCGGGCGAGCTGCGGCCGCTGACCGAGAAGATCCCGGCACTGCTCGCCTTCGACGAGATCGTCGGCTCCGCCCCCGAATTCCGCGCCGCGCTGGCGATCGCGGCCAAGGCGGCCCGCGCCCGCGTGCCGGTACTGGTCGAGGGGGAGAGCGGGGTCGGCAAGGAGGTTGTCGCTGACGCGATCCATGCCGCCAGCCCGCGCGCGAAAAAGCCGATCGTCACGGTCAATTGCGGCGCAATCCCGGCCAACCTGGTCGAATCGGAGCTGTTCGGCCACGAGAAGGGCGCCTTCACCGGCGCCTTCGAACGCAAGATCGGCAAGTTCGTCGACGCCGATGGCGGTACCCTGCTGCTCGACGAGATCGGCGAGATGCCGCTCGACGCCCAGGTCAAGCTGCTGCGCGTATTGCAGTCGGGCGAGGTGCAGCCGATCGGCGCCCGTCATGCCCGCCAAGTCGACGTCCGCGTCATCGCCGCGACCAACAAGAAGCTGATCGAGGAGGTCGAGGCAGGCCGGTTCCGCGAGGACCTTTACTACCGCCTCAACGTCGTACAGGTGACGATACCGCCGCTGCGCGAGCGATCGGGCGACATTCCCTCGCTCGCCCGCCATCTGCTCGCGCGGATCGCCCAGCAACCGGGCTTGCGCCCGCTCGGCATCACCGACGAAGCCCTGGCCTTGCTCGTCGGCTACGACTGGCCGGGCAACGTCCGCCAGTTGCAGAACGCGCTGTTCCGCGCCGCCGTGCTCTGCGAAGGCGACGCGCTGACCCGCAGCGACTTTCCGCAGATCGCGGCACTCGGCCAACGGCGCAACCTTCATACCGCCCCCGCTTCGGGCGCGGGCGTCACCCTGTTCCGACCCGACGGCAATTTGCGGCCGCTGGAAGACATCGAGGCGGACGTCATCCGGCTCGCCATCGGCCATTACCGTGGCCGCATGACCGAGGTGGCACGGCGGCTGGGTATCGGCCGGTCGACGCTGTATCGCAAGCTCGGCGAGCTCGGCATCGACAACGCGGCCTGAGCCGTCCGGCCTACCACAGGACACCGTTGACCGGCTGTAACGGCGCCGGCGCCTCGTCGCCGATCGATTGCAGCAGGTCGATCTCGATGGTCCGGCACATCGCCGACAGCGGCAGGTCGTGCACCGTATTGGCGAAGGGATCGACCAGATCGTCGCCGATCGCCAGCACCGCGAGGAACATCAGCCCCGCAACGGTCGAGCCGAGCGGCGTCGCGAAGCCCAGGGTCTCGACCAACCCGATCGGCAGCAGGATGCAGAACAGCTGCACGAACAGCGTCGGGAAGAAGCGATATTGGTTGGGCAGCGGCGTGTTCTTGAGCCGCTCCATGCCGCCCTGCGCATTGGCGATGTTGACCAGCACCGATTCCATCTGCGTCTGCTGGATCGTATCGATCCAGCCCGCACGGCGCGCGTCGTCGATGCGCCGGCCGGTGCCGTCGAGCAGGCCGTTGGCGATGTTGGTGCGCGCCAGCGACGGCGTCGCCTCGCCGTGCGACAGGAAGCGCAGCACCTCGTCATCGACCGGCTGGCGGCGCAACTGGCAGCGCAGGGCGTTCACATAGGCGATCTGGCGCAGCACGATCGTCCGGCGCAGATCGTGCGCCTCGTCGGCCGGCAGGAAGTTGCGTGCCTCGCGGCTGAGATTGCGCGAGGCGTTGATCATCAGCCCCCACAGCGAGCGCCCCTCCCACCAGCGTTCGTAGGCCGAGTTGCTGCGAAAGCCGAGAAACAGGGCGAGCACCGAGCCGAACAGCGTCAGCGGCAGCGACGGCGCGCGGAACGGCAGCACGTAATAGGTGACGGTGACCGCGACGTCCCAGACGAACAGGACGGTGAGCGGGCGCCAGACTTCGCTGACGATCTGGCGGAGGCGGGGGGTAGCACTGACGATCATGGGTCCTCTTTGCCAGTCCGATTAGCCGCCCAACGTATCCGATGCTCGATTGCTGCGTTGCGAAATGTTTCCGATCCGGTCGTGTTCCGCTCAGCCGCCGGCGAGCGCCCGGTCGCGCAGGCCGCGCCAGACCTTGAGCGCCTGCACCGTTTCGGCGACGTCGTGGACGCGGATCAGCTGCACGCCGGCATCCGCACCCTTGATCGCCAGTGCCAGGCTGCCGCCGAGCCGCCGTTCGACCGGCGCCTCATTGTCGAGCGCGCCGATCATCCGCTTGCGGCTCGCGCCGAGCATGATCGCGCAGCCCAGACCGTGGAACAGGCTGAGATTGTTGATCAGCGCCAGATTGTCGGCGAGCGACTTGCCGAAACCGATGCCGGGATCGACCAGGATGTGCGAGCGCGGCACGCCCGCCGCCTCGACCGCTGCGATTCGCGCCGCCAGCCAGTCGAACACCTCGGTCGCGACGTTGCGATAGGTCGGGCGGCCGTGGCCGCCATCCTTGGGATCGGGCGAATGCATCAGGATCACCGGACAGCCGGCGCCGACCACCACGTCCAGCGCGCGATCGTCCCACAGCAGCGCGGAGACGTCGTTGACGATGCCCGCCCCGACGGCGAGCGCCGCCGCCATCACCCCCGCCTTGCGCGTGTCGATCGACACCGGCGTACCACTCGCCGCCAGCCGTTCGGCGACCGGCACGACCCGGCCGATCTCGTCACCCTCCCAGACCTGCGCCGCCCCCGGCCGGGTCGACTCGCCACCGAGGTCGATCAGCGCCGCCCCCGCCGCCGCCATATCGACCCCCGCCGCCGCCGCCGCGGCCGGATCGCCGGCATGGGCGCCGCCGTCAGAGAAGCTGTCGGGCGTAACGTTGAGGATGCCGGCGACCAGCGGCTGGTCGAGGCGCAAGGTGCGCGCGCCGAGCACCAGCGGCGCACGCGGCGCGACGACCCGCGCGTGGATCGCCGCCGCCGCCTCGCCCAACGCGGCGATCTCCGCGACCGGGACGATGCGGCGACCGGCGGACTCGATCACCTCATAGGCGGCGAACCACTGCATCCCGCCGGCCAGCCGCGCGACCGACCCGTCGGGCAGGCCGATCGGCGTGTCGACGAACTGGACCGGGCGCAGGTGCATCGGACTCTCCATCCCCCTCGGTGCGGGCGGGCCGATCCCGCCCGCCCAGGCTCAACGCGTCACGGCTGGGTCGCGAGCAGATAGGTCTGGCGCAGCGTGTCGATCGGCTGGAGCGTGCCGTCGCTCTCGTGGTGCCAGAAGGTCCAGCCGTTGCAGGCCGGCGCACCTTGCAGGCTGGCGCCGAGCTTGTGGATCGAGCCGCTGGCGCCGCACACGCTCGCCAGGCTGCCGTCGGCGCGGACCATCGCCCGGAAACGGCGCTTGGCGTCGGTCAGCATCGCGCCGGGGGCGAGATAGCCGTTCTCGACCAGCACGCCGAACGCCACCTTGGGCTGGGCGCGCGGGCTCTGCATCGTCGCCAGCGCCGATTCGTCGAGCGGCAGCGCCGCCGCGATCCGCTCCGCCGCCGCGTCGATATAGGACAGTTCGCGCTCGATGCCGATCCAGCGGCGGCCGAGCCGCTTGGCGACCGCGCCGGTGGTGCCGGTGCCGAAGAACGGGTCGAGCACGACGTCACCCGGCTTGGTGCAGGCGAGCATGACGCGATAGAGCAGCGCCTCGGGCTTCTGCGTCGGGTGGACCTTGTGACCGCCCTTCTTCAGCCGCTCCTGCCCGCCGCAGATCGGGAATTCCCAGTCGGAGCGCATCTGCAGCTCGTCGTTCAGGGTCTTCATGCTGCGGTAGTTGAAGGTGTATTTCGCCTTCTCGCCCTTCGACGCCCAGATCAGCGTCTCGTGCGCATTGGTGAAGCGCGTGCCGCGGAAGTTCGGCATCGGATTGGCCTTGCGCCAGACGATGTCGTTGAGAATCCAATAGCCCAGGTCCTGCACCGCGGTGCCGACCCGGAAGATGTTGTGATAGCTGCCGATCACCCAGATCGTGCCGTCGTCCTTGAGGATCCGGTGCGCCTCCGCCAGCCAGGCGCGAGTGAAGGCGTCATAGGCGGCGAAGGTGTCGAACTTGTCCCAATCGTCGGTGACCGCATCGACATGGCTGCCGTCGGGGCGGAACAGCTCGCCGCCGAGCTGCAGATTGTAGGGCGGGTCGGCGAAGACCATGTCGACCGACTTGTCGGGCAGCGCCTTCATCGCGGCGATGCAATCGCCCATGACGATCTGATCGAGGGGAAGTTCGACCTCCACCTGCGATCGCGCCGCGACGCGCGGCTGCCGGACCTTCTCGATTACCCCCATCTACGCCCCCTTCTCGAAGCTCCAGAAGCGCGAATCCGGCGACTCCCGTCAAGTGATCATTGGTTAACGATATTTCCTGCGATGCCGTTAACGGCCTGCCACAAAGCCTCTTGCGTCCCAGATTTTGCGCCGCCGCGCCGATCCGATGCCCCATCGGATGGGGTGTGGCGCAAAAGACTCAGCGCACCAGCGATGCGGTTGCGCGGCGCAACTTCGCACCCCTCACGCCGCATCGCGCGGCGCAAACAGGTCCGCGGCGCGGGCGACCGGCGCGAAACTGTGACGGTGGAGCGGCGACGGGCCGTGTTCGCGCAGCGCGGCGAGATGCTTGGGGCAGCCATAGCCCTTGTTGCTGTGCCAATGATAATGCGGGTGGGCGGCGGCATGGTCGCACATGATCGAATCGCGCAGCGTCTTGGCGACGATCGAGGCGGCGGCGATCGAGGCGGACAGCGCGTCGCCGCCGACCAGCGCCGTCGCCGCATAGCGCCAGCGCGGCAGGCGGTTGCCGTCGACCAGCACATGGCCGGGCTCGCAGCCGAGCGCCTCGACCGCCAGCGTCATCGCCTTCATCGTCGCCCAATAGATGTTGAGCCGGTCGATCTCGTCCGCCTCGACGATGCCGACGCCGACGCCTGCACGCTGGCGGATCAGCCCGGCGAGCCGCTCACGCTCCGCTGGCGCCAGCTTCTTCGAATCGTCGAGCCCGCGGGGCACGCCGCGCGCCGGCAGGATCACCGCGGCCGCGACCACCGGTCCGGCGAGCGGCCCGCGCCCCGCCTCGTCGACCCCCGCCACCGGCGGCAGGCAGAGTTTCTCGTGCTTCAGGCCCGGCATTCGGCTCCCCACAGGGCAAAGGGCGTGACGCCCAGCGCATGTCCCATCGGCCCGTGCCCTGCCCCAAGGCCGGGCGCGGCGGCAAGCGCCGCCTGCGTATACGCGATGGCCCGCCCGACCGCGTCGGCGAGTGCCAGGCCGGCGGCCAGCCCGGCGGCGATGCCGCTGGCCAGCGTGCAGCCGGTACCGTGGCTGTGCCGCGTCTCACGGCGTGGGTGCGTCCAGACCGTCTCGCCGCCGCCGGCGTCGACCAATCGGTCCTCAACGATCGCGCCGTCGCCGTGGCCGCCCTTCACCAGCAGCGCCGGGCCGAGTGCGCGGACCGCCGCCTCGCCACCCAGCGCGGCGAGTTCGGGCAGATTGGGCGTGACGACCGCCGCCATCCGCATCAGCCGGGCGAAGGCCGCGATCGTTGCGGCGTCGGCGAGCACCGAGCCGGAGGTGGCGATCATCACCGGGTCGAAGACGATCGGCACGTCGACCCGCTCGAGCCGGCCGGCGACGGCATGGGCCGTCTCGGCGCTGCCGATCATGCCGATCTTGACCGCATCGGTGCCGAGATCGGCCAGCACGCTGTCGATCTGCGCGACCACCATGTCGGGCGGGACGGCCTGCACGGCCTGCACCCCCAGGGTGTTCTGCGCGGTGATCGCGGTGATCGCGGTGGTGGCGTGGCCGCCGAGCATCGTGACGGTCTTGATGTCGGCTTGGATGCCGGCGCCGCCGCCCGAATCGGAGCCGGCGATGATCAGAACGCGGGGGATCATACCGCGAAAGGTCCCAAAGGTCGCAAAGGTCGCACCTCTACGCGCTCCGCCCGGGACGCGGAAAGTCGCAAAGGTCGCACTCGTGCGGGGTGGGTGAGCAAATCCTCCCCGCTCGCGGGGAGGTGGCAGCGCGCCCGCGCTGACGGAGGGGGGCCGCCCCGCAGCACAGCGCTTGCGGAAAGCCCCCTCCACCAGCTTCGCTGGTCCCCAGCATCGGGTTGAACATGCCCCGCATGTTCAAGGATCGTCCGGGGGACGATCCGACCCGATACTCCGTGCCGGGGAGGATTGGCGGCTCGACGAGGCGGCAAGGTCTGGACGGAACGATCGGGCATGGCGGCAAGAGTGGCAGAAAGCGGGCGTGTAGGACAGCGTTACAAGTATGCGGCACCCCCACCCGTCATTCCCGCGGAGGCGGGAATCCAGAGACGCTGACGTTAGTGAAAGAGCCGTAAGGCCTGCGCGTCTGGATCCCCGCCTACGCGGGGATGACAGTCCAGGGCCATGCCGCCCTTACCCCGCGAAACGCCGCTCCGTGCTGGCCGGATAGGCCTTCAGCGTCTTGCCCGTCCGCGTCGGCCGATCGAGCAGTTCGCCGCCGCAATTGGGGCAGAGCTCATCCATCGCATCGGCGCATTCGGTGCAGAAGGTGCATTCCATCGAACAGATGAACGCGCCGGGCGCCGCCGCCGGCAGGTCGGTGCCGCAGCGTTCGCAGTCGGGCCGCATCTCCAGCATCAGGCGGCCACCTTGCGCACCGCGTCGCAGATGCGATCGACCACCGCCTCGACCTGGCGCGCGTCGTCGCCCTCGGCCATGACGCGGATCACCGGTTCGGTGCCGGACGGCCGGATGACGAGGCGGCCGGTGCCGGCGAGTTCCGCCTCCGCCGCGGCGATCACCGCCTTGACGTCGTCATGCTCCAACGGCTTGCCGCCGGCGAACCGCACGTTCTTGAGCAATTGCGGCAGCGGCGCGAAGCGGTGCAGCACCTCGCTGGCCGGCGCGCCGGCGCGCTTGATCTCGGCCAGTACCTGCAGCGCGGCGACCAACCCGTCACCGGTGGTGGCATAGTCGGACAGGATGATGTGGCCCGATTGCTCGCCGCCGACATTGTAGCCGCTGCTCCGCATCTTCTCGAGCACGTAGCGGTCGCCGACCGCGGTGCGGACCAGCCCCAGGCCCTGGGCTTTCAGATGCCGTTCGAGGCCAAGGTTCGACATCACCGTCGCGACGAGGCCGCCGCCGGCGAGGCGGCCCGCCCGTGCCCAGCCGGCGGCGATCGTCGCCATCAGCTGGTCGCCGTCGACCACCCGGCCCTTTTCGTCGACGACGATCAGTCGATCGGCATCGCCGTCCAGTGCGATGCCGATGTCGGCGCCCGACGCCACCACGGTTTCGGACAGCGTCTGCGGCGCGGTCGAGCCGACGCCGTCGTTGATGTTGGTGCCGTTGGGCGTGACGCCGATCGCGACGATGTCCGCCCCCAATTCCCACAGCGTCGTCGGCGCGACCTTGTAGGCGGCACCATTGGCGCAATCGATGACGATGCGCAGGCCGTCGAGCGTGAGATCGCGCGGGAAGGTCGATTTGGCGAAGTGGATGTAGCGGCCCTGCGCGTCGTCGATGCGCCGCGCGCGGCCGATCTGCGCCGAGGGGGCGAGCGGGATGTCGTCGCCGTCGATCAACCCTTCGATCGTCAGCTCCGCCTCGTCGGACAATTTGTAGCCGTCCGGCCCGAACAATTTGATGCCGTTGTCGGCGAAGGGATTGTGGCTGGCGGAGATCATCACGCCGATGTCGGCGCGCATCGACTGGGTCAGCAGCGCCACCGCCGGGGTCGGCAGCGGGCCGACCATCACCACGTCCATGCCGACGCTGGTGAAGCCGGCGACCAGCGCCGATTCGAGCATATAGCCCGACAGGCGCGTGTCCTTGCCGATCAGCACGCGATGCTTGTGGTCGCCACGCTGGAAATAGGCGCCCGCCGCCATGCCCACCTTCATCGCCATCGCCGCGGTCATCGCACCGGCGTTGGTCGCACCGCGAATGCCGTCGGTGCCGAAATATTTCCTTGCCATGCGCAGCCTTCCCGTTCGCTATGCGGCGTTTACGCCGCTCCGTCTGCGCGAAGGACAAAGATGTCGCAAGCCACCCGTATCCTTCTGGCACTGCTCGCGGGCATTCTGATCGGCATCGCCGCGGTCGCCGTCGATCGCGACGCGGCGCTGAGCGCGACCAAGGTGACGCAGCCGCTCGGCGCGGCATGGCTGCACGCGCTGCAGATGGTGATCGTGCCGCTGATCGTCGGGCTGCTCGTCACCGGCATCGCCGCCACCGCGCAAGCCGCCCGCGCCGGGCGGATCGCGGGGCGCAGCGTCGCGCTGTTCGTCGTCGTGCTGTGGTCGACGACGCTGATGGCGGCGGTGATCGAGCCGCTGATCCTCGACGCCTGGCCATTGCCCGACGCCTGGTCGGCAGCGCTGCGGGCGGCGCTGACCGGCGCGGCCGCACCCGGCAAGGTGCCGGGACTGGCCGACTTCTTCGACACGATCGTGCCGACCAACGTCGTCGCGGCGGCGGCGGCCGATGCCTTCCTGCCGCTCACCGTCTTCGCCCTCGCCTTCGCCTTCGCGATCACCCGGCTGGAGCCGGAACCGCGCGCGCTGCTCGTGTCCTTCTTCCGCGCGATCACCGACGCGATGCTGGTGATCATCGGCTGGGTGCTGCGGCTCGCCCCGATCGGCGTGTTCGCGCTCGCCTATGGCGTCGGCGCGCGCACCGGCGCCGCGGCATTCGGAGCGCTGATCCATTACATCGTCTGCGTCTCGGCGATCGGATTGCTCGTCCTGCTCGCCGGCTATCCGCTCGCCCGGCTCGGCGGCGGCGTGCCGTTCGGGCGGTTCGCGCGCGCCGCCGCGCCGGCGCAGGCGGTGGCGGTCAGCACCCAATCCTCGCTCGCCTCGCTGCCAGCGATGCTGAAGGGCAGCGGCGAGATCGGCGTCGCCCCCGCCACCGCGGGCATCGTGCTGCCGATCGCGGTGGCGATCTTCCGCGCGACCAGCCCGGCGATGAACCTGGCGGTGGCGCTGTACGTCGCCCGCTGGCTCGACGTGCCGATCGGCCCCGGCCAGCTCGCCGCCGGCATCGCCACCGCGGCGATCACGACGATGGGCTCGGTCTCGCTGCCCGGCACGATCAGCTATTTCGCCAGCGTCGCCCCCGTCGCCTTCGCGATGGGCGTGCCGATCGAGGCGCTGGGGCTGCTCGTCGCAGTGGAGACCGTACCCGACCTGTTTCGCACCGTCGGCAACGTCACCATGGATATCGCGGTGACCAGTTGCGTTGCGCGCCGGGACAAGGAGATATCCCATGAAACAACGGACGCTGGGTGACGGATTGACGGTGTCGGCGCTGGGCCTCGGCTGTATGCCGATGGCCGGGATCGGCGCCGGCATGTACGGCCAGGCCGACGATGCCGAAAGCATCGCGACGATCCACCGCGCCATCGACCTCGGCGTGACCTTCTTCGACACGGCCGAGGTCTATGGCCCGTACCGCAACGAGGAACTGCTCGGCCGGGCGATCGCGGGCAAACGCAAATCGCTGGTGATCGCGACTAAGTTCGGCTTCCGGATCGGCGCCAATGGCATGGAGGGGACGGATTCGTCGCCGGCGAACGTGCGGCGCGCCTGCGAAGGCTCGCTCAAGCGGCTGGGCATCGAGACGATCGACCTGTTCTACCAGCATCGCGTCGATTCCAACGTGCCGATCGAGGAGACGGTCGGCGCGATGGCCGAGCTGGTGAAGGAGGGCAAGGTCCGCCACCTCGGCCTGTCGGAGGCGGGGGCGGAGACGCTGCGCCGCGCCGCCAAGGTCCATCCGATCGCCGCGCTGCAATCGGAATATTCGTTGTGGGAGCGGACGGTGGAGGACGAGATCCTGCCGCTGGCGCGCGAGCTCGGCATCGGCTTCGTGCCGTACAGCCCGCTCGGCCGTGGCTTCCTGACCGGGCAGATCACCAGCCGCGACGACCTGCCGGAGGGCGACTATCGCCGCAACGATCCGCGCTATTCGGAAGAGAATTTCGCCACCAACATGAAGATGGTCGAGGTGGTCAAGGCGATCGCGGCGGACCATGGCGTCAGCGGTGCGCAGGTGGCGCTGGCGTGGCTGCTGGCACAGGGCGACGACATCGTGCCGATCCCCGGATCGAAGCGCCGCGCGACGCTGGAGGACAGCATGGCGGCGGCCGAGGTCACGCTGTCGGCGGACGATCTTCGCCGATTGGACGAGGCGGCGCCGCGCGGCGGCACCGCGGGCCCGCGCTACGGTGAGCGCGCCATGGCGATGGTGCGGTTGTAACGAGACTTGGAGCCCCTCCCCCTCAAGGGAGGGGCTATTGCAGGATCAATGCGCCCGCTGTTCGCCGCGGGTGTCGATGCCCGAGGCGGCGGCCTCGGCGTTGAGCGGCTCGCCGGCGAGGACATGGTCCGGCCGCTCGCCGAGCTGTTCCAGGTGCATCAGCTTGGTCACGAACGGCGCGAGCACCAGCACCACCACGCCGACGCCCATCGCGAACCAGCCGATCCGGCCATAGACCTCCAGCACCCGGTCCGGCCCGGCGCCCTCGCCGCCGGTCGCCTGCGCGATCAGGCTGGCGATGAAATTGCCCGCCGCGGTGGCGAGGAACCACGTCCCCATCATCAGCCCGGTCATGCTCGGCACCGACAGGCGCGTCATCGACGACAGGCCGATCGGCGAGAAGCACAGCTCGCCCATCGAGTGCAGCATGTAGAGCAGGATGACGAAGATCGCCGGGGTCAGCCCCGCCGCCGGCGCGCCGAGGATCAGCGCGAAGAAGCCCGCGCCGACCAGGATCAGGCCGACGCCGAACTTGAACGGCGCGCTGGGCTCGATGCCGCGCTTGCCCATCGCCGTCCACAACAGGCCGAACAGCGGCGCCAGCGTGATGATGAAGAAGGAATTGACCGACTGGAACCACGACGCTGGCATGTCGAAGCCGAGGACGGTGCGGTTGACCTGCTGGTCGGTGTAGACGCTGAGCGACGAGCCGGCCTGTTCAAACAGGGCCCAGAACAGCGGCGACAGCGCGATCAGGAACAGCGCCGCGAAGATACGGTGCCGCTCGACCGGCGGCAGGCGGCGGAAGCTGGTCAGCAGGATGTAGACGACGGTCAGCGCCGCCGCGGCGAGCAGCAGCGTGCCGACCGCCCCCTGGCTGCGCACCAGCCACCAACACAGCGCGATCATCACCAATGCGCCGGCATAGATCGCCCATTCGATCGACAGGCCGACCGGCGAACGCTGCTTCAGCGCCGCCGGCACCGGCGGCTCGCCGACGTCGTAGAGTGCGCCGCGGCACAGCACGAAGACGACCAGGCCCAGCGCCATGCCGATGCCCGCCGCGCCGAAGCCCCACGACCAGCCGACCCGCTCGCCGAGATAGCCGACGAGCAGCGGCCCGACGAAGGCACCGGTGTTGATGCCCATGTAGAAGATCGAGAAGGCGCCGTCGCGCCGCGTGTCGTCACGCCGGTAGAGCGCGCCGACCAGCACCGAGATATTCGCCTTCAGGAAGCCGGTGCCGACGATGATCAGCGCCAGCGCGAGGTAGAAGCCGTTGAGCGCGCTGCCCTGCTGCCCCACCGGTCCCTCGACCAGCGCGATCATCAGATGGCCGAGCGTGATGAAGATGCCGCCGGCGAGCACCGCCTTGCGCGGTCCAAGGTACTTGTCGGCGATATAGCCGCCGATGATCGGCGTGATGTAGACCAGCGACGTATAGGCGCCATAGATCGCATAGGCCGGTTGTTCGCCGAACAGGAAGTGCTTGGTCAGATAGAAGACCAGGATGGCGCGCATCCCGTAATAGGAAAACCGCTCCCACAGCTCTGCGAAGAAGAGCATGAACAGCCCGCGCGGATGCCCCAGGAAGGTCTTGGCGGTGGCCGGTACGCCGCCTCCCGCCGTTGCTGTACTTGCCATGTGGTGAAGCTGCTCCCGTGCCGTGTGCGCCCGTCCGGGCGTCCTCTCGGGCCGGCAACGTAGCGGCTTGGGAGCAGGTGTAAACGGCTGTGCCGCGCTTACCCTCACCCTTCCGGCGCTACGCGCCTCCCTCCCTCTCCCGACGGGAGAGGGAAGAGGTCGCGCAGCGACCGACAGGGTGAGGGTGGTCTGCCGCACGCAGCGGTCCTATGGCAATCCCATGTTCAACGACGCCTCCACCCCGCTGTCGCTCCTCGCCACCCGCCGTTCGGGCAAGCCACGCGATCTCGTCGCGCCCGGGCCGGATGCGGCGCAGCTCGACCGCATCCTCGCCATCGCCGCGCGCACGCCGGACCATGGCAAGCTGGCGCCCTGGCGCTTCGTCATCGTCGGCGACGACCGGCGTGACGCGTTCGCCCGGCTGCTGGTCGATGCCTGCCGCGCCGAACGGCCGGAGGCGTCGCAGAAGGAGCTGGACGGCCTCGATCAGTTCGCGCGCCAGGCGCCCGCCCTGGTCGTCGTCCTGTCCTCGCCCAAGCCGGACAGCCCGATCCCGCTATGGGAGCAGGAATTGTCCGCCGGAGCGGCGACGATGAACCTGCTGCACGCGGCCCATGCGATGGGCTTCGCGGGCGGCTGGCTGACCGGCTGGGCGGCCTTCTCGCCGCGGGTCCGCGACGCCTTCGGCGCGGGGCCGGAAAAGATCGCCGGCTTCGTTTTCCTCGGCACGCCGCGGCGACCGCTCGACGAACGGCCGCGCCCCGAGCTGGCGCAGATCGTCTCACGCTGGGACGGGTGATTTGATCGCCGGGTTGAGCTTGGACCTTTCCCGCTTTTGCTGTATTAAAGCAGCATGACAGCTCTCAGCAACGAGGACAGCCCGGTCTATATCCGGCTACGCGGCACTATCGCGGCGGGAATCCTACGCGGCGACTATGGCACCGGCGACCAATTGCCCTCGGTGCGGGCGTTCGCCGCCGAACATGGGGCCAATCCGTTGACCGTCGCCAAGGCCTATCAGAGCTTCCAGGACGACGGCTATGTCGAGGTGCGGCGCGGCGTCGGCATGTTCGTGCTGCCCGGCGCGGCGGAGAAGCTGCGGCGCGCGGAATGCGACAATTTCGTCCGCAACCAATGGCCGCGCATCCGCGACTATATCGATCTGCTCGGCCTCGACGCGCAGGACCTGCTGGAGCGCGAGCGGGTCTGAGGACGCTCTTCTCGGACAGTGCGGATTTCCTGACGCCGTCGTCCCCGCGCCGTCGTCTCCTCCACCTTCGTCATCCCCGCGTAGGCGGGGATCCAGAGACGCTGACGCTGCGGCCCTTGCGATGACCTGCGCGTCTGGATTCCCGCCTGCGCGGGAATGACGGCTGTGTTGACGGCTGCGGTCTGTGACGGTTCGGTATTCCGTCCTCCGCCAGGCCATCACCAACCCACTTCGGTCCCCGTTCCGTCATCCCCGCGAAGGCGGGGATCCAGAGACGCTGACACTGCGGCCCTTGCGATGAACTGCGCGTCTGGATTCCCGCCTGCGCGGGAATGACGCAGGTGGACGAATGGCCCGGCTTCAGAACAGCCCGAGGCGTTCCACCTCATCCTTGGTCAGGTCGATGCCGAACATCAGGCTCATCCGCATGCGATAGACGCGCGGGTCGGTGATCTCCGCCGCGGTCTCGTCGTCGCCGGCGCGGCGATGGTAGCGGCGGTCGGTCAGGCCGGCGAGACCGTGCGGCAACACGATGCTGGCGATGGTCAGCTGGGTGAAGCGGCTGTCCGGGGCGGTCGACGTCCAGTGGTTCGACAAAGCGAGATCGGCCGCCGCCACCGAATCGGTGGTGAAGCTGTATTGCGGCTGCCAGCCCGGCCCTGCGCCACGCCCGTCGGTCGACCCCGCCGCACCGGCCCGGTACAGCATCCAACCGTGTTCTTCATCGGTATCGAGCCGGAAGCGGGCGCCGTCGGGCGCGACGACTTCGGCGCCGGGCTCGACCGGCATCACCGGCGCATAGCTGCCGCCGAAGCCGGGGTCGGCGATCCAGTCGCGGCCGTCGATCGACACCAGGCTGAGCGTATGGGTCCGCGGCGGCGTCGGCCCCTGCTGCACGTCGATGCCCAGCCAGACGCGGGCGAGCAACGGCCGCGCCGCAAAGCCGAGCGCGGCCAGCGCGTCGAGGAACAGCCGGTTCTGTTCGAAGCAATAGCCGCCGCGCTTGCCGGTCACCAATTTGGCGAATACCGCGTCGCTGTCGATCGCGATGCCGCGGCCGAGACGGACGTCGAGATTCTCGAACGGGATGGCGAGCCGATGCTCGCGCTGCAGGCGGCCGAGACCCTCCGCATCGGGGGTGACGCGGGCGGGCAGGTTGATGCGGGCGAGATAGGCGTCGAGATCGAACATGACCGGCTATTCGAGGGGATTTCCGTCGATGGCAAGGGTGAGGGCCCTGCTGCGGTCGGGGAGCATCCGCGTCATACCGTCATCCCCACGCGGTCGGGGGTCCAGACTGGCGAGCCTCGCGGCTCCATCCGCAGCGTCGCGGGTCTGGATTCCCGCCTGCGGGGGGATGACGGTTGACTAGGAGGAGTCCCGTCCGGGTCGACGCGGTCAGGCCGCGAACGCCTCGGCCGGCACCGCGTAGAGCACCTCGGCGCTGGCCGTCGCGGCGGCGCGCAGGCCCAGCGCTTCGGGTACGATCTGGTCGAGGTAGAAGCGCACTGCGGCACGCTTGACCGCCTGCGTCTGGTCGTCGCCCGTCGCCAGCCGGCCCTGCCGTTCCATCAGCCAGCCGCAGGTCGCAACCGACAGCATGGTGAGGAAGGGATAGCTCGCCGCCAGTTTGTCGTCGGCGTCGGCGGTGGCGAGGCGGCGGCCGATCTGCTCGCAGGCATCGACCAGCGCGATCAGATCGTCGTGCTGCGCCTCCGCCCGGATGTCGGCGACGAGCGCCGCGAAGGCGCCGCCGTTGTCTAGGGCGAGCTTGCGTCCGACGAGATCGGCGGCCTGGATGCCGTTGGTGCCCTCGTAGATCGGTGTGATCCGCGCATCGCGGAAATATTGCGCGGCGCCGGTCTCCTCGACGAAGCCCATGCCGCCATGCACCTGTACGCCGATGCTGGCGACCTCGTTGCCGATGTCGGTGCCGTGCGCCTTGGCGAGGGGGGTGACGATCTCCAGCCGGTTGCGGGCCGCCGCATCGCCGAGCGCGGCGCGGTCGACCTGACCGGCGGCATAATAGACCAGGGCGCGCGCCGCCTGGGTCTGCGCGGTCATGCGCAGCAGCATGCGGCGCACGTCGGGATGTTCGGCGATCCGCGACGGCGCGCCGGCGCGTGCACCCTGGACGCGCTCCAGCGCATAGCCGACCGCCTTCTGCGTCGCGCCCTCGGCGACCTGCACGCCCTGCAGGCCGACGTTGAGGCGGGCGTTGTTCATCATCGTGAACATCGCCCGCATGCCGCCATGCTCCGGCCCGATCAGCTCGCCGACGCACTCGTCATGGTCGCCGAACGACAGCACGCAGGTCGGCGAGGCGTGCAGGCCCATCTTGTGCTCGATCGACACGACGCGGACGTCGTTGAACGCGCCCGGCGTGCCGTCGTCGTTCAGCCGGAACTTGGGGACCAGGAACAGGCTGATGCCGCGCGTACCGGCGGGTGAATCCGGTGTACGGGCGAGGACGAGGTGGACGATATTGTCAGCCATGTCGTGGTCGCCGAACGAGATGAAGATCTTCGTACCCTTGATCGACCATTTGCCGTCCCCCAGCGGCGTTGCGGTGGCGCGCAGCGCGCCGACGTCGCTGCCCGCCTGTGGCTCCGTCAGGTTCATCGTGCCCGTCCAGGCGCCGGTGGCGAGATGCGGCAGATAGGTCGCCTGCTGTTCCGGCGTGCCGTGATGGATCAGCGCCTCGATCGCGCCGACGGTCAGCGTCGGGCAGAGGGCGAAGCCCATGTTGGCGGAGCCCAGCGTGTCGAGCACCGCGGTCTGGATCGCGAAGGGCAGCCCCTGCCCGCCCCATTCCTCCGGCACGCCGATCGTGCCCCAGCCACCCTCGACATAATCGTGGTACGCCTTGATGAAGCTCGCCGGCATGTGGACACCGTCGGGCGTCCAGGTCGCGCCGACCGTGTCGCCTTCGCGGTTGAGCGGCGCCCATTCGCCCGCGGCGAACTGGCCGACGCCCTCCAGCACCGCATCGACGACGTCGGGGCTCGCCGCGGCGAACCGCTCGGTCGCAGCGAGCTGATCGATCTGGACGACGTGCTCCAGCACGAAACGCTGGTCGGCGACGGCGGGGCGGAAGGTCATGTTTCTCTCCTTGGACCCGCCGTTTATAGGCCTGGAACATGGCCGATTCAAAACCGCGCATCTTACGCTACGGCATGGCCGCGGTCGCCGAGGTAGCTGCGCGAATCACCGCCGGCGAGCCGGTCGCCCTGCCGACCGAGACGGTCTATGGCCTCGCGGCCGATGCCACCGATGCGCAGGCGGTGGCGCGCATCTATGCCGCCAAGGGCCGGCCGAGCTTCAACCCGCTGATCGTCCATGTTGCGGATCTGGCGGCGGCGGAGGCGCTGGCGGTGTTCGACGCCGACGCGCGGATGCTGGCGGCGATGTTCTGGCCGGGGCCGCTGACGCTGGTGCTGCCGCTGCGCGACGGCGCGGCGATCGCCGGGCTGGTCACCGCCGGACTGCCGACGATCGGGCTGCGCGTGCCGCGCCACCGTGCGATGCAGGCGGTGCTGGCGACGAGCGGACGGCCGCTGGCCGCGCCATCCGCCAATGCCAGCAACGGCATCAGCCCGACCCGCGCCGCGCATGTCGCCGCCAGCCTGGGCGACCGGATCGGCCTGATCCTCGACGACGGGCCGACCGAGGCGGGGCTGGAATCGACGATCATCGCGGGTCGTACGCTGCTGCGCCCCGGTCCGATCGCCATCGCCGACCTGCCCTTCGCGGTGGAGCGGCGGGCCGAAGACGGCGCGGTGATCGCGCCGGGCCAGCTCAAGACGCATTACGCCCCGGCCAAGCCACTGCGCCTGAACGCGCTCGCGCCGGAGGGCGACGAGTGGCTGATCGGCTTCGGCGCGATTCCGGGGGATGAAACGCTGTCGGCGCGCGGCGACGTGGTGGAGGCCGCTGCGCGGTTGTTCGACGCGCTGCATCGCGCGGACGCCAGCGACGCCCGCAGCATCGCAGTGGCACCGATCCCCGCGGACGGTCTGGGCGAGGCGATCAACGACCGGCTGA
Source organism: Sphingomonas benefaciens (assembly GCF_052907485.1). Taxonomy (NCBI): domain Bacteria; kingdom Pseudomonadati; phylum Pseudomonadota; class Alphaproteobacteria; order Sphingomonadales; family Sphingomonadaceae; genus Sphingomonas; species Sphingomonas benefaciens. Next base: position 85,410 of record NZ_JBREIC010000005.1, read on the forward strand.
CGCGCGCCGCGCATCGGTAGATTTGGTTCACGCGAAGACGCGAAGCCGCGAAGATGTCACCCGCGGCACAGCCGCCTTCGATCATCGCGAGGATGAGCCACCCGTCCGCGGCCACCACATCTTCGCGGCTTCGCGGCTTCGCGCGAATTGTCTCACGCGGAGGGCGCGGAAGGCGCGGGGTGTTGCGAGCCGGTGGCGCCGCCAGCGCCACATCTCCGCGCCTCCGCGTGAAAAAGGCCGCCCCGAAGGACGGCCTCTCGATCATCACGCGCCGACGGTGGCCGCCTTGGACCGCGCCTGGAAGCTCTTGCGGAGCTTCTGCAGCTTGGGCGGGATCACCGCCATGCAATAGGGGTTGGATCGCCCCGAGGTTTCCCAATAATCCTGGTGATAGCCTTCGGCGGGATACCATTCCGCCATCGGTTCGATGGTGGTGACGATCCGCCCCGTCGTCTCGCCAGCCCGCTCGATCGCGGCGCGCGCTTCGGCCGCCTGGGCCTCGTCGGCCGGGAAGATCGCCGAGCGATATTGCGTGCCCACGTCATTGCCCTGGCGGTTGAGCTGCGTCGGATCGTGCGTCGCGAAGAAGATGTCGAGCAGTTCGGCATAGCTGATCTGCGCCGGATCGAAGCCGACGCGGATCGCCTCCGCATGGCCGGTATCACCGCCGCAGACCTGCTTATAGGTCGGATTGGGCACCGAACCGCCGATGTAGCCGCTCTCGACGCTCTCGACGCCGATCACGTCCCTGAACACCGCCTCGGTGCACCAGAAGCAGCCGCCGGCCAGCGTCGCATAGTCCGTCATGATAGTCTCCTTTGCGTCCAAGATAGGATGCCGCTACCGCGGCGCAACGTACGACAGGGGACCGACCAGATGGCGATCGACGGCAAGGTGATGGTGACGGGCGGTGCCGGCTATATCGGCAGCCATGCCGTGCTGGCGCTGTGCGATGCAGGCTATGACGTGGTCGTGGTCGACAATCTGGTCACCGGCTTCGATTGGGCCGTCGATCCGCGGGCCACGCTGGTGACGATGAACGTCGCCGACCCGGCGCTGCGCGACGTCATCCGCGACCACCGGGTCCGTGCGATCATGCATTTCGCCGGCTCGGTGGTGGTGCCGGAATCGGTCAGCGACCCGCTCAAATATTATCGCAACAACACCGCGGCGACGCGCGACTTGCTGGAGAGCGCGGTGGCATGCGGCGTGCCGCACTTCATCTTCTCCTCGACCGCCGCGACCTATGGTACGCCCGAGAAGGTCCCCGTCGCAGAGGGCGATCCGAAGGCGCCGATCAATCCCTATGGCATGTCGAAGCTGATGACGGAGTTCATGCTCCGCGACGTCGCCGCCGCCCATCCCATCAACTATTGCGCGCTGCGCTATTTCAACGTCGCGGGCGCCGATCCGCAGGGCCGGACCGGCCAGTCGACCGTCGGCGCCACGCATCTGATCAAGATCGCAGTCGAGGCGGCGACCGGCAAGCGTGGCCATGTCGGCGTCTACGGCACCGACTTTCCGACCCGCGACGGCACCGGCGTGCGCGATTACATCCACGTCAGCGATCTAGCCGCCGCGCATGTCGCGGCGCTGGAATTGCTGGTCGAGCGGCCGGACGAAAGCCATGTGCTGAACTGCGGCTATGGCCGCGGTTTCTCGGTGCTCGAGGTGCTCGACGCGATCGACCGGGTCACCAACCGCACGATCGAGCGCCGGCTGGAGGGGCGTCGCGCCGGCGATCCGGCGGAACTGGTCGCCGACAATGCCGCGATCCTCGCGACGCTGCCGTGGCGACCGCAGCGTGATGATCTCGACACGATCGTGCAGGACGCGCTCGCCTGGGAGCGCAAGCTGGCGGAGCGCGGCTAGTCGCGCATCGCGCGCCGCGCGCCGGCAGTGGCGAGCCACCAGCCCAGCGCCCATAGGGTGCCGAAACTCCAGCCGGCGATCACGTCGCTGGGCCAGTGCACGCCAAGATAGACGCGGCTGGTGCCGATCGCGCCGACCAGGATGACCGCGACGATGAGCAGGTAACGGCGGGTGGCGCGCGACGGCGTCACCTGGCCGCCCAGCGCGGCGAGCGTCAGGTAGATGCAGGCGCTCGACGCGGCATGGCCGCTCGGGAAGCTGTAACCGGTGACGTCAACCAAGTGCGGCACCAGCTCGGGGCGCGCCCGCACCGCGAAGCCCTTGATCAGGTCGACCATTACCCCTGCCGACAGGCTGGCCGCCGCCACCGCCAGAGCGGTCAGCCACAGCCGCTGCACGAGCAGCAGGCCGGTGACGGCGACGACGACGATGGTCAGCACCACCCCGCCGCCGAGCGCGGTGACGTCCCCCGCGACCTTCGGCAGCCAGGCGGGGCCATGCCAGGCGCGCATGCCGACCAGGATCGCGCGATCGAAGGCGAAAGGCCAGCGGCCGGTGGCATAGGCGCCGGCGAGCATCAGGGCGAGACCGGCGGCGATCGCCGCGAAGCCGGCGAGCAGGGACGGCAGCCGCCGCGGCGCGGGCGGTTCGGCACCGATGGTGGGTCCGCCGGGACTCGAACCCGGGACCTCTCGATTAAAAGTCGCTTGCTCTACCAACTGAGCTACGGACCCCTGCCATCGGCGAGTGGGCGGCCTAGGCGCGCGGACGCCGCCGGTCAATCCTCGCGGCAAGTTGACGCAGCGTTCGGCCGCTGACCGGATCGCGCCAAGACGGCGCGATATGCAGCAGGGGGCGCAGCACGAAGGCCCGCTCGCGCATCGCGGCGTGCGGCACCGTCAGGTCGCGGGCGTGCCAGCGCCCGCCCGACCAGAGCAGGATGTCGAGGTCGATCACCCGCGCGCCCCAGCGCCGGCCGCGGCGGCGGCCGAACGCCGCCTCGATCCGCTTCAGCCGCGCCAGCAATTGCGGCGGTGTCTCGGCGCTCGCGATCAGCGCGGCCGCATTGGCGAAGCGGCGGATCGACGGGCCGAGCGGCGGCGTCGCGATCACCGGCGAGGCGGCGACCACGCCGCCGATCGCCGCCAGCGCCGCGCGCACCTCCGCCGCCGGATCGCCGTGCCGGCCGCGCCGATTGGAGCCGAGGCCGATCGCATAGATTGTCGTCGCCACGCGCTCGCCCTAACGCGGTTGCCATGTCTTTGGAAATCATGCCGCCGACGCTGCCTGGCGCGCCCCTGCTCGCGATCGAGCCGCCGCGCGACTGCCCGCTCTGCCCACGCTTGGTCGCGGTCCGCGAGGAACTGCGTGCCGAACTGCCGCAATGGTGGAATGCGCCCGTCCCCGCCTTCGGCGACCCGGCCGCCTGGCTGGCGATCGTCGGCCTCGCACCGGGGCGGCAGGGGGCCAACCGCACCGGCCGCCCGTTCACCGGCGACCGGTCCGGCCCGTTGCTCTACGATACGCTGATTGCGGCGGGCCTGGCGGAGGGCAGCTATACCGGCAAGGCGGACGAAGCGCTGGCGCTGAACGGCGCGATCATCCTCAACGCGGTCAAATGCCTGCCGCCCGAGAACAAGCCGACGCCCGACGAGATCCGCACCTGCCGCCCCTTCCTGGAGGCGGAACTCGCCGCCCTGCCCGCGGTGCGGGTGGTGGTGGCGCTCGGCCAGATCGCGCATCAATCGGTGATCAAGGCGCTGGGCGGCAAGCTGCCCAAGGCCCGTTTCGCCCATGGCGCCGAGCATCGCCTGCCCGACGGACGGATCGTGATCGATAGCTATCATTGCTCGCGCTACAACCAGAACACCGGCCGGCTGACGCCGGCGATGTTCGAAGCGATCTTCGCGCGGGCGCTGGCGCTCAGGGCTTAGGACTTAGGGATCAGTGAATCGACCCCCTTGGCCGCCACCGCCCATCGATAGACCGCGTCGGCGATGTAGAAGCGGAACTGGAAACCATCGAAATAGACGTGCTTGGCGTTGCTCGTACAAATCGGCGTGGCGTTGACGATATTCGCCTCCAGCCGCCTGATCTCCTTGTAGGCTCCCGACCGGATGAGTTGCAGTGCCAAGACTGGCTGCAAGCGCACCTGGCACACGGCCATCTCGAAATATCGGCGGTCGGCTGGAAGCCGGAATTTAGCGAGTTCGTTTTCGCGGAGATTGAAACGCGCCTGCACATCCGCATCCGCGGTTTGCGCTGTGGTGAGGGTCAAACCGGGTGCGAACACCGCAATCGCCCGAAGAAACATCGCGCCGCGATCATAATAGCTGGTGTCGTAGAAAAAGCTGTTGGATGCTCGACCGAAATGCAGTGCCCCGAAGCTGTCCTGGGCGCAGGTGGCGTGCTTCTGGATGTATTGGCTCTGGCCAAAGGACTGGCGCGTACTGTTGATGACCCCGTCCAGAGCGGCGCGCAGATCGCCGTAATCGTCCCTTCCCGCTCGCATCGCGCAGTGCGTGAAGCGCTCCGCAATAGCGAAGACGGCACCGCTGCTGGGCGCACCCTTGCCCGTCCGCATGCTACCAAGCGTTCGTTGGGTCACCATGGATTTGGGATCGTCGATGTCGGTCACGCCGGTCACGACGATATCGTCCGACGGCTTTGCCGTGGCGCCCGGCGATTTGACCTGCGCGGCCGAGGTGGCGGGCGAGCCGGCCTGCGCGAGCATCAACAGGGTCAGGGTCAGCATCGTCGATCACCCTCAAGCGGTTGGGATCAGCGTGTCGACCCCCTTGGCCGCCACTGCCCATCGATAGACCGCGTCGGCGATGTAGAAGCGGAATTGCGCGAAATCGAAGAACACCTTTTTCGCGTGGCCGGTGCAGTCCGGCGTCGCGTTGACGATCGCCGCCTCGGTGCGGGTGATCTCGTCATAGCCGTTGGCCTTGATCAACCGCACCGACAGTTCGGGGGCCTGCCGAACCTGGCAGATCGCCATTTCAAAGAAGCGCCGGTCGGTTGGCAGGCGAAACTTGGCTAGAGGGATTTCACGCAGATTGAAGCGCGCCTGAACATCGGCGTCCGCGGTCTGATCCTTGGTCAGTGTCAGATCGGGGCTGAACAATTGCACAATACGCAAGGTCATCGCGCCACGATCGTAATAGCTCGAATCATAGCCGCCGGCAGCTGCCGCATTCCCGAAATGTTGGGCCGCAAACACGTCCTGCGCGCAGGTCGAGTGCTTTTTGACGAATTGGGTCTGGCCGAACGACTGGCGCGGGCTGTTGATGACGCCATCGATCGCGGCCCTGAGATCGGACATGTCGCGCATGCCGGGCGTGATCGCGCATTTCGTAAAGCGCTCGGCCAGCGCGAAGACGGCGGCACTCTGTTGCGGGCCGCCGCCGATTTTACCGCTGCTCAGCGTACGATGCGTCACCGCGGACTTGGGATCGTCGAGGTCGGGCAAGCCCGTAACGACGATGTCGTCGGATTTCGGAGCGTTCTGCTGGGTCGCTGAAGTGGCGGGGGACGATGTCGTCTGCTGCGGGACCGCCTGTATCGCCAGCGCGAATATTAGTCCCGCAACGATCATATATCCTCCACCAGCCGCCCGTACAGTTCAGGACGCCGATCCCGAAAGAAACCAAAGGCGGCACGATGCCGCTTTATTCTAGCGAGATCAAGCGTGGCGACGATGACACCTTCCTCCTCCCGGTCCAGTTCGGCCAGAACGTCGCCGCGTTCGTCGACGATAAAGCTGGTGCCGTAGAAAGTCTGGTCGTGTTCGGTGCCGACCCGATTGGCGGCGACGACCGGCACGACGTTGCTGACCGCATGGCCGATCATCGCCCGCCGCCATAGCCGCGCGGTGTCGAGGCTGGTGTCGTGCGGCTCGCTGCCGATCGCGGTCGGGTAGAACAGCAGTTCGGCCCCCATCAGCATCAGCGCGCGCGCGGTTTCCGGATACCATTGGTCCCAGCAGACGCCGACGCCCAGCTTCCAGCCCGGCGCATCCTGGGGCGCCGGCCAGACCTTGAAGCCGGTGTTGCCGGGGCGGAAGTAGAATTTCTCCTCATAGCCCGGACCATCGGGGATGTGGCTCTTGCGATAGACGCCCTGCACGCCGCCGTCGGGGCCAATCATCGCCAGGCTGTTGTAATAATGCGGCCCGTCCGCCTCGAAGAAGCTGGTCGGGATGGTGACGCCGAGTTCCTGGGCCAGCGCCTGCATCGCCAGCACCGCCTTGTGCTCTTGCGTCGGGGCGGCATTGGCGAACAGGCCCTCGTCCTCGACCCGGCAGAAATATTCGCCCTCGAACAATTCCGGCGGCAGGATGACCTGCGCGCCCTGCGCATGCGCCTCGCGGACGAGGCGCGACACATTGGCGATGTTCGCGTCGATATCGTTCGAGAAGCCGAGCTGCAGCGCGGCGACGGTGATTGCAGTCATGGCCGATCCTAGAGAGTGACGCCGAATCGCGCGGCGATCGCAACCGTGGCGAGATAGAGCAGGAATGTGACGGCGCAACCCGCGCCCAGCGCGCTCCAGAAGCCGACACCGTGGCGCAGCAGCGCCGGAATCAGCAGAAACATCGGCAGCGACGGCAGCACGTACCACACAGTCGCCTGCGCATGATCGGCGAGGCGGACCGGATCGCGCGTGTCGTGCCACAGCCAGATCATGCCGAGGACCGACACCAGCGGCAGCGAGGCGACCAGCGCCCCCGCCGCCGGGCTGCGCCGCGCGATCAACGCGACCAGCGCGACGATCACGCCGGACAGCATGGCGCGGACGATCAGCGCCAGCACCGGATCGGGCGGGACCGTGTCATCCCACGGCGCTCAGCCGCCAGCGGATCAGGCGAACGAACGGCGCGGGATCGTCGAGGCGAAACGCGATGGCGGCGATCGGCGGCTTCGGTCCGAACAGGCCACGGCGCGGCACCGGCTCGCGCAGCCGCAGCAACAGGTTTGGCCAGGCGAGGAGGCCAACGTTGAGCGTGTCGCGCGCACGGACGCGGTCGCCGGCGGGCTCCGCCTCGATCGCCGCAATCTCCTCGATCGCGATCACGCGGTCGGCCAAAGTGCCGACGCGCAGGTGGATGCCGGTTGGTGTCAGCAGCACCGGGCGCAGGCGCAGCGATCTGATGACGCCGACAAGATAGAGCAACGACAGCCCGCCGATCACCGCCAGGATCATCGCCGCCCGCGCGCTAAAATGTGACACGACCAGATGGGTCACGCCGATCTCGATCACGGACAGCGTCGCCATCACGATCATCATCGGCGCGAGCTGTCGGTGATAGGCAAAGCCGCGCGCGTCCGGCGGCACGTCGGCGGGCGATCGCCAGCGGAACACCGCGAGGTGCAACAGCCCCACCTCCGCCACCAGCAGGCGAACGACCGGCGGCGGCAGGACCTCGCCCAGCAGCAGGCGCCAGCCCGCCGCCCGGCGCAGATCGGCGTGCGGCACTTGCGCGCCCACCCGCGCCAGGCGGACGCCGGCATGCAGCACCACGACCAGCACCATCGCAGCGGCGAGCCACGGCATCGCCACGACCGCAGCGCGCAAGGGTGCGGGGGAGAGCAGCCACGCCGCGACGGCGCCGCCGGCGAGCGTGGCGACGACCTGACGCGGCAAGGGCCGCCGGCGCTGCGCCAGCAGCCCCAGCGTCAGCGCATCGCAGGCGATCCAGACGAACAACAACGCCGCGACCCGTGGATAGGCGAGCGCCGGTGCAGTCCGCACCGCCAGCGCCATCGCCAAGATCGCCGCAATCGGCAGCACGCTGCCGGCTATCCGGCTACGCCGATCGTCCCCTCCGAGCCTCGCCGTCGTCGCCACCATCGCCCGTCCTCCTGACGCTCCCCGATTGTTATGGCCGATGTGGATGCAGGTCCATCACGCCGGGATCTGCTGGCTGATGCAATGGAAGCTGCCGCCGCCGGTCAGGATATGGTCGGCGCGGAGGCCCACCACCTCGCGGTCGGGGAAGATCGCCTGGATCGCCCGCACCGCCGCCTGGTCATTGTCGCTGCCGTAGAGCGGCACGACCACCGCGGCATTGCCGATGTAGAAGTTCATGTAGCTCGCCGGCACGACCTCCTCGTCGCGCAGGATGCGGCCCGGCGAGGGGATCAGCACGACGTCCAGCCCCGCGTTGCGCAGGTCGCGCTCGGCATGCTGATAGACCTGCCAGTTCGGGTCGTTCTCCGCCGCCCGCGGCAGCGCCACGCGATTCTCGCCGACGAAGCGGGCGAGATTGTCGACATGGCCGTCGGTATGGTCGCCGAGCAGCCCGTCGCCGAGCCACACCACCTTGGTGAAGCCCAGATCGTCGCGCAGCCGCGCCTCGATATCGGCCTTGGTCATCGTCGGGTTGCGGTTGGCATTGAGCAGGCATTGCTCGGTGGTCACCACCGTACCGGTGCCGTCGCCGTCGATCGCGCCGCCTTCGAGCACCCAATTGCAATAGCCGACCTTGGCGCCGATCGACTGGCCGAGCCGCAGCCCGATCGTGTCGTCGCCGGGCAGGTCGTATTTGCCGCCCCAGCCGTTGAAGTCGAAGTCCGCCGCCTCGCCATTGTCGAGCAGGATCGGCGCGGTGTCGCGCAGCCAGATGTCGCCGAACGGCTCGACGACGACCTGGGCGAAGGACGCCATCGCCTCCGCCGCCGCGCCGGCCTCGGCATCGGCGGCGACCAGGATCACCTGCTCGCCGCGGCCATCGGCATGGACGGCGCGGGCGAAGGCGACGACCTCACGACGCGCCGGCTCCAGATCCTCGACCCACAGTTCCGGGTGCGAGGGGAAGCCGATCCACACCGCCCGGTGCGGCGCCCATTCGGCGGGCGGGGTCGGCAGGCTCATCGGGCGGCCCCGGCGCGGCTCTTGTCGCGGATGGCGCGGAATTCGTCACCCGGCACCCAGTTCGGCCAAGCCGTGCCGTCCGCCAGATCGCGGGCGATCATGTAATAGAGCTGCACGTCCTGCTCGACCCCGCGCCAATCCCATTTGGGATCATATTCGTCCTGCGGCGCGTGGTAGCGATGCTCCTCATAATCCTTGGCCGCCGCCTCGCCCGCGGCGCGGCCGCCGGTGACCAAGTCCTGGCCGGTCTCGAAATAGACCATCGGCACGCCGTGCTTGGCCAGGCTGAAATGGTCGGAGCGATAGTAGAAGCCCTTTTCCGGCGTCGGCTCCGGCGTCGCATAGCGGCCCTGCCGCTTCAGCGCGGCGTTGAGGTAGCCGTCCAATTCCGACTTGCCGCCGCCGACGACGATCACGTCCTTGGCCGGGCCGTACATGCCGAGCGCATCCATATTGGCACCGCCGACCGTCTGGCTGAGCGGGTAGATCGGATTGTCGCCATAATAGGCCGAGCCGAGCAGCCCCGATTCCTCCGCGGTCAGCGCGACGAACACCATCGATCGCCGCGCCGGGCCCGCCTTGGCGTTGGCCTGCGCCAGTGCGACCAGCGCCGCAGTGCCGTCGGCATTATCGACCGCGCCGTTGCAGATGCCGTCGCCGTTAACCGGCGTGCAATGGCCGAGGTGATCCCAATGCGCCGACAGCAGCACATATTCGTTCGGCGCCTCGCGCCCCGGCAGGATGCCGACGACGTTGTGCGAGATCTGCTTGCTGATCGTGTTGTCGAACGACACCGACGCCTTCACGCCGAGCGGCACCGGGCGGAACCCCTTGACCCTGGCGGCGGCGGCGAGCTGGTCGAAATCCTTGCCGGCGCTGGCGAACAGCGCGCGCGCCTTGTCGAGTTGCATCCAGCCGTGCGCCGCCGTGTCGTGCATATGGCCATCGGTGGCATCGGCGACGTGCGCGGCGCCGGTGTTGCTCGACCGGACGACGTTCCAGCCATAGGCGGCGGGTTCGGTCTGGTGGACGATGATCACCGCCGCCGCGCCCTGCCGCGCCGCTTCCTCATATTTGTAGGTCCACCGCCCGTAATAGGTCATCGCGCGGCCGTTGAACGGACCGTTCAGATCCTTGGTCTGCCAGTCGGGATCGTTGATCAGGACGATCACCGTCTTCCCCTTCACGTCGAGGCCGGCATAATCGTTCCAGCCCTTTTCGGGCGCGACGATGCCATAGCCGGCGAAGACGACGTCGCTGTCCTTCACGTCGATATGCGGCGTGACGCGATAGGTGCCGACCACCATGTCGGGACCATAAGCGAGGCTCAGCGGGGTCTTGCCGCCGGTGAAGGTCAGGGCCGAGACGTTCTTGGCGGTGATCTCGACCAGCGGCACGTCCTGCAGCCAGCGGCCCTTGTTGCCGGGCTTCAGCCCCGCCTTCTGGAACTGTTCCTGCAGATAGGCGAGCGTCTTGGTCTCGCCGGCGCTGCCCGGCGCGCGCCCTTCGAAGGCGTCGGACGACAGGGTCTTGGTGACCTCCTTCATCGTATCGACGGAGATCTGGGGGGCGGTCTGCGCGACGGCGGGCGCGGCCGCAGCAGAGAGAAGAGCGGCGAGAAGCAGGCGACGCATCATGGGCTCCGGTTTGGGGCAGTATGCGCTGCCTTTTGGCGCGGGGAGGACGGCTTGTCCACGGTGGCGAGAGCGCCGTCACCGTGCAGGGTGGATGCGGCGGCGTCGCAACGAAACAGGGCGGCCCCGCGGGACCGCCCTCTTGTGTTCGGTTCGGCTGGCGTCACGGCAAAGCCGCGACGTCGCACGGGCAAAGCCCGCCGGCCGGTCTCGCTCCGCTCGACTTAGCGCGAGTAGAACTCGACGACCAGGTTCGGCTCCATCTTCACCGGATAGGGCACTTCGTCGAGCGTCGGCACACGCACGAAGGTGACCTTGGCCGTGCCGTCGGCGGCGACGTAATCGGGCACGTCACGCTCGGCGAGGCCCTGCGCCTCGAGCACCAGCGCCATTTCCTGCGCCTTCTTGCCCAGCGTGATCTCGTCGCCGACGTAGCAGCGGCGCGACGCGACGTTGCACTTCACGCCGTTGACGCGGATGTGGCCATGGCTGACCAGCTGCCGCGCGGCGAAGATCGTCGGCGCGAACTTGGCGCGATAGACGATCATGTCGAGGCGCTGCTCGAGCAGGCCGATCAGGTTCTGACCGGTGTCGCCCTTCATGCGGGCGGCCTCGATGTACGACGCCTTGAACTGCTTCTCGGTGACGTCGCCGTAATAGCCCTTGAGCTTCTGCTTGGCGCGCAGCTGGATGCCGAAGTCCGACACCTTGCCCTTGCGGCGCTGGCCATGCTGACCGGGGCCGTATTCGCGCTTGTTGACCGGGCTCTTCGGGCGGCCCCAGATGTTCTCGCCCATGCGCCGGTCGAGCTTGTACTTGGCGCTTGCACGCTTCGACATAGATATTCCTTGCAACAACAATGACGTATCCCACGCCGCACGGGCATGGGGGTGGTCCCGGTATCGCTCTGCTGGTCTCTGGAGAGGGCAGGCCCGCCGCTTCACCGGGATGCGGGGGCGGTTGCGAAGGCGGCCGCCTAGCGGGCGGGGGCGCGCAAGTCAAGCTGGACAGGCGCAGGCTGGCCCGGCACAGCGCAGCGCATGACGACGATCCTCGCCGGCCCCGATTGCACCACCATGACCGAGGTCCGCGCCGGCGTCGACGCGCTCGACCGCGAACTGGTCGCGCTGCTGGCGCGCCGCTTCGCCTATATGGACGCGGCGGCGCGGATCAAGCCGGCGCGGGGCCATGTCCGCGACGAGGCGAGGAAGGCGCAGGTGATCGCCAACGCGCGCGTCGAGGCGGTGCGGCTCGGCGTGCCCGAGGATGCGGTCGGCGATCTGTGGGAGACGCTGGTCGAGGCGTCGATCGCGTACGAGCTGGCGGCGTTCGACCGGCGCTAGGTCGATCGACCGGAGGGGGCCATGCCTGCGCCATCGTTGTCATTCCCGCGCAGGCGGGAATCCAGAAACGCCGAGGTGGCGATTCCTTAGGGGCGTTGCGCGTCTGGATCCCCGCCTGCGCGGGGATGACGAGTTCCTGAAGTCGGCTCAGGGCTTCCGGAACTTGTAGACGAATTGGTCGGTGTGGCCGCGGATGCTGGGGTCGAACACCGGCTTGCTGTGGTCGTCCGCCGGATTGGCCAGCACCTTGCTCTCGCCGACGAAGCGGAAGCCGACCGATTCGACCTGGCGGCGGACCAGCGCCGGCTCGATGCGATGCTTGGTGCGGGTGTCGGCCAGGCCGGTGCCGGCCGCGTCGGCGTGATCGATGATCACATAGGTGCCACCCTTCTTGAGCAGCTTGAACACCGCGGTGTCGAACGCGCGCAGTACCGGTTCGCCGGCGCCGGCGTTGGGGATGTCATGATAGTTCTGCACCGTCCAGAACAGGTCGACCGGCTGCGACGCGGTCGGCAGATTGGTCGGCTGCACCTCGACGGTGACGTTGGCAAGGCCGCGCGCCTTCAACGCGGTCACGCTTTTTTCCGCACGTGCCGCCGCGGCGGCGGGCCAATAGGCCAGGACCTTGCCCTTCGGCCCGACGACGCCGCTGAAGATGCGCGTCCAGTATCCGCTGCCCGGCAAGTAATCGATCACCGTATCGCCGGGCTTGGCGCCGGAGAAGGCGACCACCGCCGCCGCCTGCCGCCGCTCGTCGTCGCCCTGCTGGTCGGCACGCGCCGGATCGGCGAGCGCCCGCGCCACCACCGCATTGGCCGCAGGAGCCTTCGGTGTCGAACTCTGCGCTGTCGCCGCCCCTGCGAGCGCCACAACCGCCACCGCACCGATCCACCGCATCATCCGACTCCATCGCTGGTTTGGCCCGCGTGCTACACTAAATGGAGGCGATGGGCGACATCCGCGATACGATCCAGGCACAGGTGCACCGGTTGGTCGGCTTCGGCGACGGCGGCGTCGACCTGACCCGGCCGCCCGGCGACCACGGCCTGTTCGGCCCCGAGTCCGCGGCCTGGCGCGTCCACGGCGATTTCACCGCGATGATGGCCGGCGGCGTCGCGGCGCTGCTGCTGCAGATGCTGCATCCCGGCGCGCTGGCGGGTGTGTGGGACCATTCCAACTTCCGCCGCGACATGCAGGGACGGCTGAAGCGCACCGCGCAGTTCATCTCCGGCACGACCTATGGCGCCACCGAGACCGCGGAGCGCCTGATCGCGCGGGTGCGCTCGATCCACGACCGCGTCGCCGGTACCTTGCCCGACGGGACGCCGTACAGCGCCAACGACCCGGCGCTGCTGACCTGGGTACACGTCGCCGAGGTGGCGATGTTCCTCGCCGCCTACCGCCGCTATCGCGAGGCCGATTTCCCCGGCAGCGAGCAGGACCGCTATCTCGGCGAGGTCGCGACCATCGCCGAGCGGCTCGGCGCGGTCGCCGTGCCGCGGAGTCGGGCCGAGGTGGACGCTTATCTGCGCGCCGTCCGCCCGCAGCTGCGCGTCGATCACCGCACCCGCAAGGTGGCGCGCGCCCTGCTCCGCCAGCAGCCGGCCAGCTTGGCGATGGCGCCGGCGCAGGCGCTGCTGATGGAGGGCGGGATCGCGCTGCTGCCCGATTGGGCGCGGACGATGCACGGGCTCGACCGGTCGCCGATTCACCGCCCCGCCGTGCGCGCCGGGGTGGCGGGAGTCGGCAGCGTGCTGCGCTGGGCGCTGCGCGACGGATCGGCCAAGCGCGCGCGGGCGCAGTAAGGCAGGGCAATTCCTCCCCGGCACGGGGAGGTGGCAGCGCGCCAGCGCTGACGGAGGGGGCTCTCCCCAAGCGGCACGCGGCGTGGCGAGCCCCCTCCACCGCCTGCGGCGGCCCCCCCCCCGCAAGCGGGGAGGACTTGCCGGTCACCCCTTGCGGGCGACCTGGAAGCCGGCGAACGACTGGCTGACCGGCATCAGCTCCAGTCTGTTGATGTTGAGGTGCGGCGGCAGCGTCGCGATCCACAGCACGGTGGCGGCGATGTCCTCCGCCGTCATCGGGTCGGCACCGCCGTACAGCGTGTCCGAGGCCTGCTGATTGCCGCCGGTGCGCACCAGGGTGAACTCGGTCTCGACCATGCCCGGCTCGATCGAGGCGACGCGCACGCCGGTGCCGTGCAGGTCGGAACGCAGGCCGAGCGTGAACTGCTTCACGAACGCCTTGGTCCCGCCATAGACGTTGCCGCCGGTATACGGATAGGTCGCGGCGACGGACGACAGATTGATGATGCCGCCCTTGCGTTCGATCAGCGTCGGCAGCAGCCGATGGGTGATGGCGACCAGGGCGGTGACGTTGGTGTCGATCATCGTCCGCCAGTCGTCGAGGTCCGAATCCTGCGCCGGCTTGGTGCCGAGCGCGAGGCCGGCATTGTTGACCAGCAGGTCGATGCCCCGGAACGCGTCCGGCAGGGCATCGATCGCCGCCGCCATGGCGTCGGCATCGCGGATGTCGAAGGCGGCGGCGTGGACGCGGCCGCCGAACTCCGCCGCCAGCGCTTCCAGCCGGTCGGCGCGGCGCCCGGTGGCGACGACCTGCCAGCCGATGCCGGCCAGCGCGCGAACGGTGGCGGCGCCGATGCCGGACGTGGCGCCGGTGACGAGTGCGGTCTTCATGTCTGTGTCCTCCACGTCATGCCGAACTTGTTCCGGCTTCCACCGGGGGGCAAGTCCATCCGCCGGTGCATGTGCGGCACGGTGGATGCCGGAACAAGCCCGGCATGACGAAAGAGGTCACACGTCGAGGTTGGCGACGTTCAGCGCATTGTCCTGGATGAACTCGCGCCGCGGCTCGACCACCTCGCCCATCAGCTGGGTGAAGATCATGTCGGCGGCCGACACGTCGTCGCTGGTGACGCGCAACATGGTGCGATTGGCGGGATCGAGCGTGGTCTCCCACAATTGCTCCGCGTTCATCTCACCCAGCCCCTTGTAGCGCTGGATCGACAGGCCCTTGCGCCCCGACGCCAGGATCGCGTCGAGCAGCTGCGACGGCCGCGCCACGCGCGATTCACCGCGGGCAAGCGCGGTCGGTACCTGCGCATCCTCGTCGGTCGGGTCGTCGGACACGTCCGCCTGCCCCTTCATCGGCACCAGCTTGCCGGCCTGGACGAAGCTGTCCGCCTCTTCCGACGCGAGGCCGTGCAGCTTGCGCGCCTCGGCACTGGCCAGGAAGGTCGCCTCGACGATGTGATGGTCGGTGACGCCGCGCCACAGCCGCTCGAAATGGATGCCGCCGTCCTCGGTCAGCCGCGCGGTCCACGCCGCCTCGTCGTCGCCCGCATCGAGCCGGCGCGTGACCTCGGCGACGGTCGCGGCGCGCTGGTCGCGGGTGAAGGTCGGGTCGAGCGCGCCGCCGAGCGCCAGCGCCTCGATGATCACCGGATCGTAGCGCCGCGGCACGTAGCGCATCAGCGTCCGCATGCGGCGGGCATGGTCGACCAGCGCCCTCAGGTCCTTGCCCGAGCGCGTGCCTCCTCCCGTCTCGAACACCATCGAGCCGACGCCCGCCTCGACCAGATAATCGTCGAGCGCGGCATCGTCCTTCAGATACACTTCCGACCGGCCGCGCGTCGCCTTGTACAGCGGCGGCTGCGCGATGAAGAGGTGGCCGCGCTCGATCAGCTCGGGCATCTGCCGGTAGAAGAAGGTCAGCAGCAGCGTGCGGATGTGCGCGCCGTCGACGTCGGCGTCGGTCATGATAACGATCTTGTGGTAGCGCAATTTGTCGGCGTTGAAGTCGTCGCGGCCGATGCCGGTGCCCATTGCCTGGATCAGCGTGCCGATCTCTTTGGACGAGATCATCCGGTCGAAGCGCGCGCGCTCGGTGTTGAGGATCTTGCCGCGCAAGGGCAGGATCGCCTGGAAATGGCGGTCGCGTCCCTGCTTGGCCGAGCCGCCGGCCGAGTCACCCTCGACCAGGAACAGCTCGGACTTGGCCGGATCCTTCTCCTGACAGTCCGCCAGCTTGCCGGGCAGGGAGGCGATATCCATCACGCCTTTACGCCGGGTCAGTTCGCGTGCCTTCTTCGCCGCCTCGCGCGCCGCCGCCGCATCGATCACCTTGGCGATGATCGCGCGCGCATAGGCTGGATTTTCCTCGAGATATTCGGCCAGCTTGTCGGCCATCAGGCTTTCCAGCGGCGCCCGCACCTCAGACGAGACGAGCTTGTCCTTGGTCTGGCTGCTGAACTTGGGGTCGGGCAGCTTGACCGAGACGATCGCGGTCAACCCTTCGCGCATGTCGTCGCCGGTCAGCGTCACCTTCTCCTTTTTGAGGAGCCCCGACTTTTCGGCGTAATTGTTGAGCGTGCGGGTCAGCGCAGCGCGGAACGCCGCGATATGCGTGCCGCCGTCGCGCTGCGGGATGTTGTTGGTGAAGGCGAGGACGTTCTCATAATAGCTGTCGTTCCACTCCAGCGCGACGTCCATGCCGATCGAATCGCGCTGGCCGGTGATCGCGATCGGTTCGGGCATCAGCGAGGTCTTCGACCGGTCGAGCCATTTGACGAAGGCGGCGATCCCGCCCTCGTAATAGAGCTCGATCGTCTTCGGCTCGTCGTGCCGCGCGTCGGTCAGGAACAGGCGGACGCCGGAATTGAGGAAGGCGAGCTCGCGGTAGCGATGCTCCAGCTTGTCGAAGTCGAATTCGGTGATCTTGAACGTCGCCGGGCTGGGCAGGAAGGTGACGCGCGTCCCCTTCTTGCCGTCCGCCTTGCCGACGACGCGCAGCGGATCGACCGCGTCGCCATGGGCAAAGCGCATGTAATGCTCCTCGCCGTCGCGCCAGATCGTCAGGTCGAGCCATTCGCTGAGCGCATTAACCACCGAGACGCCGACGCCGTGCAGGCCGCCCGACACCTTATAGGCATTGTCGTCGCTGGTGTTTTCGAACTTACCGCCGGCGTGCAGCTGGGTCATGATGACCTCGGCCGCCGACACGCCCTCTTCGGGGTGGATGCCGGTCGGGATGCCGCGGCCGTTGTCGGTGACGCTGACCGACCCGTCGGCGTTGAGCTGGATGTCGATCCGGTCGCAATGGCCGGCGAGCGCCTCGTCGATCGCATTGTCGCTGACCTCGAACACCATATGGTGGAGGCCCGAGCCGTCGTCGGTGTCGCCGATGTACATGCCCGGCCGCTTGCGTACCGCGTCGAGGCCCTTCAGCACCTTGATCGACGAGGCGCCGTATTCGCTATTCTGGGGTTCTGCCATAGCGAGGATATAGGGATTTCGGGCGCGAAACGGAAGGAAAATGCCGTCCCGCGCCCGAGCTTCCGATTACCCTCAATAGCGCGCGAATTCCGTCGCGCGGCGGCCGAGCAGCGTCACCTCGACGCGGCGGTTCTGGCGCATGCCGGCGGCGGTCGCGTTGCTGGCGACCGGATCGCGCTCGCCATGGCCGGCGACGCTGAAGCGGGCGCGCGTCACGCCCATCGCGTCGAAGGCGGCGCGGACGCTGGCGGCGCGGCGTTCGGACAGGTCCTGGTTGTGCGCATCGGTGCCGCGGCTGTCGGTATAGCCGTCGATCGCGACGCGAACCCCCGGATTGGCGCGCAGATAGGCGCCGAGCGGGCGCAGCTTCTCGACCGCCCCGGGGCGGAGCACGTCGCTGTCGGTCGCGAACAGCACGTCCTCCGACAGGGTCAGGGTCGCGCCGCGCGGCGTCTGGCGGAAGCCGTAATCGTGCATCGCGCGGCGATCCCAGTTGCCGCCAGGCGCGCCGCGCTCGATCACCGTGGTCCGCTCCTCGACCACCGTGCCGCGACCGCGCCCGTCCCAGTCGAACCGATCGCGCCGCGGCCCCGCCGCCTGGGCGAAGGCGCGGTTGGCGGCATCCGCCTCGCGCGGCGACAGGATGCCGTCGTGATTCCAGTCGAAGTTGCGCATCACGAAGGCGCGACCGCGCGGATTGTCGCGCAGCTCGGGGAACAGGACGCGGACGCCGGGCCCGGCCAGACGGTAGGGGCGGTCGCCGGGACCCCAATCCCAACGGTCCTGCGCGCTGGCGGGCGCGGCAAGCCCGGCGGCGAGCGTCGCGGCGGCGATGGCGGCGATGATCATGGTGCGCATACTGATGTCTCCTGTCTGTCCCCGCTCTGGCGGCGGCGGATCTGGACCGAACGCCTTGAACCCGCGATGAGCCGCACTGAAAACCGCAATTAAGGATCGGTTCGGTTCGATTTTTTACCGCCGCGTCGGGTGGAGGTCGCTGCGCCCTCAGCCCAGCGTCACCCGCGTCGCCTCGCCGCGCAGCTCCGTGAACAAGGCCGGCTCCGTTCCGGTCATCCACACCTGGCCGCGCCCCGCGAGCCGGTCGAACAGCGCTTCGCGACGGCGCGGGTCGAGATGCGCGGCGACCTCGTCCAGCAACAGCACCGGCCGCCGCCCGACCCGCGCCGAGACGAGCTCGGCATGGGCGAGGACGATGCCGAGCAGCAGCGCCTTCTGCTCGCCGGTCGAGGCGAGCGCCGCCGGCTGGGACTTGCCGAGATGCGTGACCAGCAGGTCGCTGCGATGCGGGCCGACCAGCGTCCGTCCTGCCGCGGCATCGCGCTGGCGGCCGTTGCGCAGCTCGGCGAGCAACCCGTCGGCATCGCCCTGCCAGCCGTCGAGTGCCAGACCGGCGCGCGCGAACGCCCCCTCTGGCTGCGCGGCGAGCGCCGCCCCGAGCAGATCGACGGTGTTGCGCCGCGCAACATCGACCGCCGCGCCATGCTCCGCCATCTGCGCCTCCAGCGCGGCGAGCCAGGACGGATCGGGCGGCCCATCGTCGGCGAGCAGCCGGTTGCGCGCGCGCATTGCCGCCTCGTAGCGCGTCGTCGCCTGCGCATGGCCGGCGAACAGCGCCAGCGTCAGCCGATCGAGGAACCGCCGGCGCTCGCCCGCGGGCTCGACGAACAGCCGGTCCATCGCCGGGGTCAGCCACAGCACGGTGAGCCATTCGGCGAGCGTGTTGGCAGTCGCGCTCGCCCCCTGGACGCGGACCTGGCGCCGCTCCGGCGCGCTCGCCAGCGTGCCGGTGGCGAGTTCGACATCCTCGTCGCCGAGCCTGGCGGCGATGCCGAAGCCGCCCGGCCCGTCCTGCCGCGCCATGTCGGACAAAGCAGCGCGACGCAGGCCGCGTCCCGGTGCGAGCAGCGACACCGCCTCCAGCACATTGGTCTTGCCGGCGCCATTCTCGCCGGTCAGCACGACGAAGCCCGGTCCGGGCGCCAGCACCAGCTCCGCATGGTTGCGGAAATCGGTCAGGGCGAGGCGGGACAGCATCGCCGGCCCGCCTAGCAGCATTTCAGGCGGTTAGGCGAGCGCGCCCGCCGCCCGTGCCTTCATCGCGCTGGCGTAGGAGGACAGCGCGTCGCCGAGTTCCGCCTGGGCCCGGCGATAGGCGACGGGATCCGCGATCCGCAGCCGCGTCCGCGCCGCGTCGAGCGGCTCGTCCATCAGCGCCTCGTAATCCTCGCCGAGCAGCCAAACCGCGCGCTTGCCGTTGCGATAGCCCTCCCGCACCGCTTTGGCGAACAGCAGGCCCTTCGACACCGCGACCGACTTGAGCGCCGCGCCGGCGGCGATGAACGCCCAGCCAAGGCCGCGGGTCTGCGCATAGGAGAAGGCGACGAGGCAGGCCTCGCCCATCGTCTCGTCGGCCTTGTAGCCGGTCAGCACGTGCCAGATGTCGTGAACGTCGCGGGTGCGGCGGCCCATCCAGGCATAGGGATGTTCGGCATCGACCTCGCTGGGTGCGGCGCGGCTGACCTCGACGAGGCCGTCGGCGGAATAGCCGGTCGATTCGAGGAAGTCGCGATAGGCCGCGCCGACCGTGCCAGGCTTGAAGCCCGCCACCCAATCGCGATCGGAGAAGCGTTGCGCCAGCTCGACCTGCGCCGTCGCCATCCGCCCGCCCACGCGCGTCGCGAGCAGCCGCCCGTAAGCCTGCGCCGTGTCGCCGACGTTGAGGGCGCGCATGATGCGGAACACCTGCGGTGTGTCGTCGCCATTGGCGAGCAACGCGCGCAGCGCGGCGAAGGCGGTGCGCCAGTCTCGGCGGCCGGTGGTACCTGGAAAGGGGGGAAGCTTGGCCATCGTCATCGGCTCCATACTTACAATGATGTCAGTATAGCGCGTCGAGGGTGGAGGGGCAAGATGATCTGCGGCGGACCGTCACACCTGCGGCGTCAGGTCACCAGCCGGCGCAGCGCCTCGACGCGATCCGCCTCTGCCGCCGGCTTGTCGGTGCGGATCCGCGCGATCCGCGGAAAGCGCATCGCGACGCCGGACTTGTGCCGGCTGGAAGCGTGGATCGAGTCGAAGGCGATCTCCAGCACCAGCGACTTTTCGACCTCGCGCACCGGGCCGAAGCGGTTCAGCGTATTGCCGCGCACGAACCGATCGAGCATCTTCAGCTCTTCGTCGGTGATCCCCGAATAGGCCTTGCCGACCGGCAGCAGCTCGCCGTCCTCGGTCCAGCAGCCGAAGGTATAGTCGCTGTAATAGGACGAGCGGCGACCGTTGCCACGCTGCGCGTACATCATCACGCAATCGGCGGTCAGTGGATCGCGCTTCCATTTGTACCATAGACCGGCGCGACGGCCGCCGACATAGGGGGAATCGCGCCGCTTCAGCATCACGCCCTCGATCGCGGCATCACGGGCGCCGGCGCGGATCGCCTCCAGTTCGGTGAAACTGTCCGCGGCGATCACCTGACTGATGTCGAACCGCTCCGGATCGAGCCGGGGGACGAAGGCCTCCAGCCGCGCCCGCCGCTCCGTCCACGGCAGATTGCGCAGATCCTCGTCGCCGTCGATCAAGATGTCGTAGAGGCGGACGAAGGCGGGATAGTCGGCGAGCATCTTGGCGGACACCTGCTTGCGGCCGAGCCGCTGCTGCAGCGCGTTGAAGCTCGCCGCGCCGCCGCCGTCCTCCAGCGTGCCGCCCTGCACCTCGCCCTTGACCAGCAATTCGCCGTCGACCGCACCGGGGGTGGCAAAGGCCGCGGCAACATCGGGAAAGCTGCCGGTGACGTCGTCACCGGTGCGGCTGTAGAGCCGCGTCTGGCCGGCGGTGTGAACGATCTGGACGCGGATGCCGTCCCATTTCCATTCGGCGGCGTAATCGGCGAGGTCGACCTGCGCATCCTCCAGACCATGGGCGAGCATGAACGGCCGAAACACCGGCACGTCCGCCGCCGTGGGCTGCGGACCATGCCCCTCCGCCCAGGCGAACAGCGATGCATAAGGCGGCGACAGGCCGTGCCACACCTCCTCGACGACATCGACGTCGAGCCCGAAGGCTTGCGCCAACGCCGTCTTGGCCAGCCGCGCCGATACGCCGATACGCAATGATCCGGTTGCCATTTTGAGCAAGGCGAAGCGTTCCTCGGCGTCGAGCCGGTCGAGCATCGCCGCCAGCGCGGCGGGCGCGTCCGAGCGCGACAGGTGGAGCAGCCGGTCGACGACGGCGCTGACCGACAGCGGCTCGCCGGCCGGGGCCGGCACCGGCGCCGGCCACAGCAGCGCCACCGTCTCCGCGGTATCGCCGACATAGTCGCGGCTCATCCGGAACAGCACCGGATCGATGCGGGCCTCGATCAGCGCGCGTACCACCGCGGGTTTGATGCCGGGAATGTCGAGATCGCCGGTCAGCGCCGCCATCGCCCAGCCGCGATCCGGATCAGGGGTCGCCAGCAGATAATCGACGATCAGCTTCAGCTTGGCGTTGCGGCCGCGGGTGTAGATCAGCGAGTCGAGAAGCGCGGCGAAGGCGTGCATGACGATGCAACGTCTGGCGGGGCCGAACCGCTCCCGCTACCGCAGCCGGCGATGACCCGCGCCGTCCGTTCGATCCTGATCCTGCTCGCCGCCGGGGTGCTGGCGGTTGCCGTGCTGCTGGTCGTCGGACTGCGCGAGATCGTCGCCGACCCGATCGTCCGCACCACCTATGTCGCCCTGCCCGGCTGGCCGGTGCGAACGCCGCCGCTGACGGTCGCGCTGGTCAGCGACATCCATATCGGCAATCGCGCGATGGATGCGGCGCGGCTCGACCGCATCGTCGGCGCCATCAACGCGCACCGGCCGGACCTGGTGCTGCTCGCCGGCGACTTCGTGATCGGACACGATGCGGCAAGCGGCGCCGGCGCCGCCGAGCAACTGGTCGCGCCCCTGTCGCGCCTGCGGGCGCCGCGCGGCCTTTATGCCGTGCTCGGCAATCACGATCATTGGACGGGCGCGGCCCGCGTCGTGCGCGCGCTGCAAGCCGCGGGCATAACGACCCTGTCCAACCGCAGCGTCCGGGCCGGCCCGCTGACGCTGGTCGGGATCGACGATGCCTATAGCGGCCATAACGACGTCGCGCGCGCCTTTGCCGGGGCCGCTCCGGGTCCGCTGATCGCGCTGACCCATGCGCCCGATGTCGTCGCCTGGCTGTCGCCCGGCGAGGCCCCGCTGCTGCTCGCCGGCCATACCCATTGCGGTCAGGTCGTCCTGCCGAACGGGCGTGGCGTCACCGAACTGGGCCTGTTGTCCGACCGCCCGCTGTATAATCCGCGCTATCGATGCGGGCGGATCGACGATCCCGGCCGCACGGTGATCGTCACCGCCGGCGTCGGCGGCGGCAGCGCGCCGATCCGGCTGAACGCGCCACCCGATTGGTGGCTGATCACCGTCGGCGGCCCGCTCAGTCGACCGCGTCCTTGACCGCCTTGCCCGCCATCAGGCCCAGCACGAGGAAGATCAGGAACAGCGCGATCGCGATGAAGAAGAGGATCTTGGCGATGCCGATAAAGGCACCGCCGACCCCGCCGAAGCCGAGCAGCGCGAGTACGAGCCCGATGACGAGAAAGGTGAAAGCGAGCTTGAGCATGACGGCCTCCTGAACCTCGGCGAAGAACAGGCAGCAGGCCTGACATGTTCCGCAACTCGGGCGCCGCGGCCTCAGCCCTTGCGGCTCGCCTCGAACAGGAACCAGGCGCGCTCCTCGGCCTGGTCGGTCCATTCGTCGACGATGCCGCTGGTCGCATTGTCCCTCGCCTCCTCGGCGGCGTCCTTCACCGCGCGGAAGGCCTCGACCAATTTGAGATTGTCCTCGCGCAGTTCGGCGAGCATCGCACCCGCCTCGACGAACTCCAGATCGTTGTCGGCGATCGTCTGGCGGCGGCTGATGTCGCCGATCGACCGCAGCGTCGTGTTGCCGATCTTGCGCACCCGCTCCGCGATCGCATCGGTAACGCCGAGGATCTGCGCCGCCTGATCGTCAAGCAGCAGGTGATAGTCGCGGAAATGCGGGCCCGAGACGTGCCAGTGGAAATTCTTGGTCTTGATATAGAGCGCGAAGCAATCGGCGAGCGCCGCATTGAGCGCGTCGGCGACCGAACGCGTGTTGGCGAGATCGGTAGGCGTGCGCAGCGCCGGGTTGGTATCGGCCATCGATGGTCTCCCGTGGCGGTCAGTGAAATCGTTGCGGCAACGATCCGATAGCCGAAATGCTCCCACCGGGAGAATCCGAATTGCCGGTCTGTCTGATCGACGGCTCAGATCAGCCGCAGCGCCCCGAGTCCCAACCACAGGCCGACGAGCAGGAACACCGTGCCCGCCGCCCGCCGCAAGGTCGGCTGGGGCAGCGCAGTCCATCCCGCCTCGCCCAAAACGGCGGCGACCGCGAGCGGCACCAGCCCGCCGATCGTGGCACCGGCGGCGGCGAACCCCGCCTGCCCGGCGCGCGCCGCCAATGCCAGCACGACGAATTGCACGCCGTCGCCGAAGGCGAGGATGAACAGGCCGAGCAGGCTGGTCGCAAATGCGCCGATCCGCCAGCCGGCGAGGCGTTCCGGCGGCTTGGCGGCGACCAGCATCCCGCCGCCCTGCAACACCAGCGCCAGGGCAACGAACAGTTGCCGCGCCTCCGGCGTCAGATGCGGCGCGATCCAGGCGCCGGCGACCGCCGCGATCGTCGTCGCCGCCGCGAGTGCGATGGCGGCGGCAAGGATCACCGTCACCGGCCGGGCGAAGCGATCCGCCAGGATCGCCGTCAACCACGCCGGCCGATCGCCGATCTGCCCCAGCGCCGCCGCGAGCAGTGCCGCCATCAGCGCGTCCATCAGGAATCCATCGCGCGCGAGCGGCTCAATGCGCCAGCCGCACCGAACAGGCCGCGGCGAAGGCGTCGCAGGCGGCGAGATCCTGCCGCTCGCAGGCGACCGCGTCGCGCAGCATCGCCAGCCAGCCGTGGACCAGCGCGCCATGCTCGCCGCGTGACAGAGCCGAATCGACGAAATGCGCCACCGTCACCGCCGGTGCGAGACCGTTGCGATGCGCGATCAGCCGGATCGCATCGATGTCGCGCGCCAGCGTCTTCGCGGGCGTATAGGGCGCCCGCACGTCGATCGCGGCGATTCGCGCCGTCAGTTCCGCGCGGATCGCGCCCAGGTCCGTCTCCATCCCCATCATCCGCCCCCTTCCGATCCGCCCCCGATCGTCTATTCTAGGCGCACACCCTCGCATGACGAGAGTAACGGCGTGGTTAAGACGGTGGGCACGCCCAGCCGATCCGCCGCACTCGGTTGACTTTCCGCGCCGCCTGCGCCATGCGCCGCGGCTGATCGAGCGGCGGCGCCTGTGTCGCCGCTCTTATGCGTTTTTCAGGATTCAGGGCTCATGGCCAAGCCGACCACCGTCAAGATCAAGCTCGTCAGCTCCGCCGACACCGGCTTCTTCTACGTCACCAAGAAGAACCCGCGCACCAAGACCGAGAAGCTGAGCTTCAACAAGTACGATCCCGTCGTGCGCAAGCACGTCGAGTTCAAGGAAGCCAAGATCAAGTAAGCCGGCCGGGGCGGCTTTCCGCCCGCCGCTTGCCGATCCGGTGCGACCAGAGCCGCCGGTGCGGGATGCCGCGCCGGCGGCTCTCGTTGTGCCCGCGCGACCGCCCGTTCCGCTGACCTGAACCGGGGCTGCCGCATCGCTCCGCCGCCCGATCAGACAGGCTGGGTTCATGTTGCAGGCGCGAAGGGGGCTGCGGCGAACGGGCCCTCCGCTCGCCGTGTAATCGCGTCACTACGGGCCTGGGGCGGTGGCTTGTTGCAAGCCGCCGCTCCCGGTTTCGCTCTTGGGATCATCCGCGCGCAGCCCATATCGTCGGCATCGCGCCATCGGAAGGTTCCTGCTGATGCCCCCATCCTCCTCGCGCCGCGCCGTCCTCTACCGGATGGTGATGCCCGATCATATCTGCCCCTTCGGCCTCAAGGCGCGCGACCTGTTGCAGCGGCAGGGTTTCGCGGTCGAGGATCACTGGCTGACGACGCGGGCGGAGACGGATGCGTTCAAGGCGGCGCATGACGTCCGCACCACACCGCAGACGTTCATCGACGACGAACGCGTCGGCGGCTACGACGATTTGCGCCGCTTCTTCGGCAAGCCGGTCGCCGATCCGAAGGCGACCCGCTACCGCCCGGTGCTGGCGGTATTCGCGATCACCGCACTGATGGCGCTCGCCGCCAGCCTGGCCGCTTATGGCACGCCATGGACGATGCGCGCCGGCGAGTGGTTCATCGCGTTCAGCATGACGGTGCTGGCGATGCTGAAGCTGCAGGATGTCGAGAGCTTCTCGACCATGTTCCTCAACTACGACCTGCTGGCGCGCCGCTGGGTCCCCTACGCTTATGCCTATCCCTATCTGGAAGCCGGCGCCGGCGTGCTGATGATCGCAGGCGTCGCGCGCTGGCTGTCGGTGCCGGTGGCGCTGGTCATCGGCGGTATCGGCGCGGTGTCCGTGATCAAGGCGGTCTATATCGACAAGCGTGACCTGAAATGCGCCTGCGTCGGCGGCGACAGCAACGTGCCGCTCGGCGCGTTGTCGCTGACCGAAAACCTGATGATGGTCGCGA
This sequence comes from Sphingomonas benefaciens, assembly GCF_052907485.1. Taxonomy (NCBI): domain Bacteria; kingdom Pseudomonadati; phylum Pseudomonadota; class Alphaproteobacteria; order Sphingomonadales; family Sphingomonadaceae; genus Sphingomonas; species Sphingomonas benefaciens. The sequence continues at coordinate 111,094 of NZ_JBREIC010000005.1, forward strand.
TGGCGGTGTGGATGCTGGTCAGATGAGCGCGTTGACCGCGTCCATGAAGCGCATCAGGCTGATCGGCTTGGAGACATAGGCGGCGGCGCCGGCGGTGCGGATCCGCTCCTCGTCCTCGCGCCCGGCATAAGCGGTGACCGCCATCACCGGGATCGTGCGCAACTCCTCGTCCGCCTTCAGCGCCAGGATTAGCTCATAGCCGGTGACGTGCGGCATCTGGATGTCCATGATGATCAGCTCGGGCTTCACCTCGCGCGCGCGCTCCACGGCCTCGCGACCGTCGCGCACTGGTTCGGCGACGAATTGATGCGCCCGCAACAGGTCGCAGAACAGCTTCAGGTTGAGCTCGTTATCCTCGACAACGAGAATCCTTTTTGCCACGCCCCGCACCACCCTTTCGTCCACAGCGTGATAGGCAATGCGCGAGCCTGATTCAAATACCTCGGATAGCGCCACGCTCGCGCTGCAGGCGCTGGTCTGGACGCTGGGCGACGGCGATCGTGCCACGCGACTGCTTGGCGTCACCGGGCTCGATCCGGCCGATCTGCGCGCGCGGGCGGGCGATCCGGCGGTGCTCGCCGCGACCCTGATGTTCCTCGAATCGCACGAGCCCGATCTCGTCGCCTGCGCCGCGGCGCTGGACGTGCCACCCCAGGCGTTGGTCCGCGCCCGTGAACGACTGGAGAATTGAGTGAAGCCGCTGCTGATCTGCGATTGCGACGAGGTGCTGCTCCATATGGTCAAGCATTTCGGCGTGTGGCTGCGCGAGTCGCACGACATCGCCTTCACCCCCGACGGCGCCGATTTCGCCAATTCGATGCGCCGCGCCGACGGTAGCGTGCCGAGCCGCGACGAGATGTGGGCGCTGCTCGGCGGCTTCTTCCCCGATGAGATGCATCGCCAGACGCTGGTGCCGCATGCCGCCGAGGCGCTGGCGCGGCTCGCCGAGATGGCGGAGATCGTCATCCTCACCAATCTGACCGACGCATGCCGGACGGCGCGGATCGAACAGCTTGCGCGCTTCGGAATCGTGCATCGCGTTGAGTGCAACCAGGGCGGCAAGGGCGATCCGGTCGCGCGCCTGGTCGCCGAACACGGCGATCCGGTCACCGTCTTTGTCGACGATTTGCCGGTCCACCACGAATCGGTCGCGCGGCATGCCCCCGGTGTCCACCGGCTGCACATGGTGTCCGAGCCGACGCTGGCACCCAATGTCGCCCCCGCGCCGTTCGCGCATGCGCGGATCGACGACTGGCGCGAGGCGGCGGACTGGATCGCCGCGCGCTTCGCCGCCGGCCGGCCTGCCGCGTCGGCCTTGCCCGCCGAGGCCTGAGCCCGCTACCGCGGCTGCCAACACGAAAGGACTCTGCATGACCGACCGTATCGACCGCAAGCTCGAAGAACTCGGCCTGACCCTGCCCGAAGCCGCCGCGCCGGTCGCGGCCTATGTGCCTGTGGTCGAGGCCGGCGGCCTGCTCCACCTGTCGGGGCAATTGCCCTTTGTCGACGGTCAGCTGGTGACCGGCCGGCTCGGCGACGGCGTCTCGCTCGAGGACGGCCAGGCGGCGGCGCGCGCCTGCGGCCTGATGATCGTCGCGCAGATCAAGAAATATCTCGGCGGCGACCTGTCGCGGGTGCGGCGCGTCGTGAAGCTGGGCGTGTTCGTCAACAGCCACGCCGATTTCACCGATCAGCCGAAGGTCGCCAACGGCGCGTCGGAACTGATGGTCGCGCTGTTCGGCGACGACGGCCGCCACGCCCGCAGCGCGGTCGGCGTGCCGGTGCTGCCGCTCGGCGCGGCGGTCGAGGTCGACGCGATCATCCAGGTCGATTGAGCGGTATAGCCCCCCGTCATTCCCGCCTGCCAGGGAATGACGGACGGGCGCGGCTGGAAGCGGCCGCCGCCGCCCCTATATCGGCGGCGATGATGCCGAGCCCGATCGCCGCATGACCAGCCTCGTCGCGCGCCTTGCCGACGGCGTCCGGTCCATCCCCGCCGATGCCTGGGATGCCTGCGCCGGCACTGCCAACCCCTTCGTCAGCCATGCATTCCTATCCGCTCTCGAAGAATCGGGCAGCGTCGGTGGCCGCTCGGGCTGGCAACCCCTGCCGATCGTCGTCGACGGCGATGACGGCCTGCCGGCGGCGATCGCCCCTGCTTATGCCAAGGCCCACAGCCAGGGCGAATATGTCTTCGACCATGCCTGGGCCGATGCCTGGGAGCGCGCCGGCGGCGCTTATTATCCCAAGCTGCAGATCGCGGCGCCGTTCAGCCCGGTCCCCGGCCCGCGCCTGCTGCTGCGCGATCCCGCCGCCGCGTCGGCGCTGATCGCGGCGATCGAGGCGGTCACCGATCAGAACGACTTGTCCTCCGCCCATGTCACCTTCGTCGCACCCGATCAGGTCGCCGCATTCGACGATGCCGGCTGGCTGTTGCGGGAGGGGACGCAGTTTCACTGGGCCAATCGCGGCTATGCCGCCTTCGACGACTTTCTCGCCGATCTCGCCAGCCGCAAGCGCAAGGCGATCCGCAAGGAACGCGCCGCCGCGGTCGAGGGGCTGACCATCCGCCATCTGACTGGGGCGGAGATCCAGCCTCAGCATTGGGACGCCTTCTGGACCTTCTATCAGGACACCGGCAGTCGCAAATGGGGGCGACCCTATCTGACCCGCCGCTTCTTTCCACTGCTGGGCGAGGCGATGGGCGATAAGGTGCTGCTGATCCTCGCCGAGCGCGACGGCACGCCGATTGCGGGTGCGCTCAACCTGATCGGTGCCGACACGCTCTACGGCCGCTATTGGGGCTGCACGGAAGACGTGCCGTTCCTTCATTTCGAGCTATGCTATTACCAGGCGATCGACGCGGCGATCGCGCGTGGCCTGAAGACGGTCGAGGCGGGCGCGCAGGGCGAGCACAAATTGGCGCGCGGCTATGTGCCGGTGCCGACCTGGTCTGCGCATTATCTGCCCGACCCGAACTTCCGCCGCGCCGTCGCCGACTTCCTCGTCCGCGAACGCGCCGCGGTGGAGGGCGAGCAGGCGGTGCTGGAGGAATTGACGCCGTTCAGGCGGGGTGGCGGCTGAACCAGGCCGCCCGCGCCCGCGGCGGGATCAGTTCCGGGTCGAGCCGGATGTTCGGCGTCCGCCGGTCGTCGATGCGGTAAAGGACCGAACGACCGTTACGCCAGATCGGGGTCAGGCCGGCGACGAACTCCGGACCATAGGCCGGCGGGTTGATCAGCCAGACGTAATCGAACGCATCGCGCGGCAGCATCGCCAGCGACAGCTTGAGCGGCCGCCACCATTCGCCACGGCAACGCCGGTCGGTGACGATCTCCGACGGATCGTGCGCAAAGGGGCCGGCGGCGGCATAGCGGACAGTCAGCAATTGCGCGCCGGCCATCGACCATTGGTCGTTGGCGAAGGCGTGGCGGCGGACCAGCGCGATGCCGGGGATGTGCTCGAAGCGCGAATAGGTCCAGTCGTCGTAGCAATGCCGGCCGATCATCGTCACCAGCCGCGCGCCCTCCGGCACATGGTCGAGCGCGGCGAGCGTGCGGTCATAATCGCGGTCGTAGATTGCGTAGCTGACCGTCTGCGCGGCGATGCGGACGCCGAAGAAGCCGAGGCCGAGCGCCGCCAGCGTCGCCGCGCTGCGCATCGAGAGGCCGCGTTTCGGCCGCAGCGCAATCACCGCGATGGCGAAGACGAAGGGGGCGAGGCGCATGTCGGCATAGGCCGAGCCGAACACGATGCGCGGCAGCACCAGATAGACGCCGAGCAGGAACAGCGCCGACAGGCCGAGGTTGCGCGAATATTCGACGCGCGAATCGCGCACCCCCTTCAGCAGGATGGCGAACAGGATCGTCACCGAGACGATGTCGAACGCCATCCAGCGGTCGCGCAGCACCATCGTCACCCAATTCATCTTGGCCTGCCAGTTGAACCAGTCCATCGTCTTGCCGGTGACGTGGTCGCCCGAGCGCCAGAAGACCATCAGCAAGAAGGGCAAGGCGAGCGGCAGACAGCCCAGGCCCGCGCGCACCCAGGCGCGCAGCCAGTGGCGCGGGCCGCGATCGGTCATCAGGTCGTGCTGGCGGATCATCTCCGCCGAAAAGGCGAGCACGCCGAGCACGCCCCAGCCGAAGGTGTGGCAGACCCACAGGGCGCAGGACAGCGGCACGAAGACGATCGCGCGCAGCGACAGGCGGCCGAGCCGGGCCATGCGCAGCCACAGCGCGAACAGGTTGAGCGCCAGCGCCATCGACAGCGCGAAATTCACGAAGCCGAACTGGAAGGGGTAGCTGTAGGCGAGCGGCAGCGCGAACAGCGCGGTTGCCGGGATGCGCCCGTGCACCTCGCGGGCGATCCACAGCAGGCCGGACACGGTCAGCGCGGGGATGGCGATGACGATCAGTTTAACCGCCAGCTCCAGCCCGAAGATCGGCGCGAGCGGGATGATGGCGAGGTCGATGCCGAGGTTGCCGATCAGCGACCATTGGAAATTATACCAGTCGGCCAGCCAGGGATGTCGGCCGCCGTCGAGCTGGACGGCATAGCGGCCCATATGGCCGGGAAGGTCGACGAGCGGCGGAATATCCGGCCAAAGCAAGGGGATCGTCGCCACGATCACCATCGCCACCACGAACGCGCGCGTCTGCCACCAGTGCAGCTGTTGCCCCTGCATCGCACCGCCTTACGCGGGCGGGGCGCCCTCCGACAAGCGCTTACGCACCAGTATGACGGCGCCGTCGGGCGATTGCGCGACCGGGACGAAACCCGCCGCCGCGCCATGGCCGAGCGCCGCGGCGACGGTGCCGGGCCGATCGGCGCCCGGCAGGCCGGCGCAGGCGAGCAGATAGCGGGCACCGAGCCAGTCCGCGCGGACCGCCGCCTGCGACGCGGGGGCGGCGTAGAAGGCATAGGTCGCCAGCATGCCCCGGCCGTCGCGATGATAGGGGGCGGCGAGCACCCGGTGCGCCGTCCCGCCGACGATCCACGCGCCCGCGTCGACCGGTGCGATCACCGTCCCGGCGGGCAGGCGGGCGAGCGTCGCGATCGTCGCCGGGCTGGCGCAATCGCCCTGCCCAGCCGGCGCTCCCGCCGGCACGGGCGGCCGGGTCAGCGCCTCGGCGGCGAGCGGGTAGAGCAGGCCGGCGGAGGCGAGCCAGCTGGCGACCAGCGCGAGGCTGCCGCGCGTCCGCGCCGTGGCGACCACCGCCGCCAGTGCCGGCGCGGCGAGCAGGGCGGCGGGATAGGCGCCCCGCAGCTGCACCGCGGTGACGGCCAGCGCCATGGCGAGCAGGCCGGCGATCAGCCCCCAGCCGGCGCTGCGGCTGCGCCGCCACTGCCACAGCGTCGCGACAAGGCCGGCGAGCGCGACGCCGGCATAGCCGAGCGTGGTGGCGAGGGGCGCCGTCGCGATCGACTGCGCCTCGCCGACCTGGGTCAGCCACAGCCGGGCGAGGCGCGGGTCGACCGCGCCGTAGGGGTTGAGGCACGACGGCGAGCGCCACAGCGCCGCCGCCGCCATCACCGTGCCGATTGCGACCGCGGCGGACGCGCGCGCGCGCGTCGAGGTCAGCGAAGGACCGAGGCCCGCGAGCAGGATCGGCGCGGCGAGCATCGTCAGCGCCGCCTGCCACGCGACCCGCGTAAAGCCGTCGCATGCGGCATAGTCGAAGCCATCGCCGGCAAAGACGGCCCGCCCGACCAGCAGCGCGACCAGGGCGCCGACGGCGAAGGCGCCGATCGCATCGTCAGCCTGTTGGCAGGCCCCTGTCATGCCGGGCAATTCCGACGAGTCTTGACACAATTGACGCCTGGACGGGCCATCTCCCCCTTCCTCCCCGGCTAAGACGAACCGACGATGAGAAAGAGCGTGTGGCGACGACCGCATCCTATCACCGCCGCCGCTTGTAGGACAGCGCCCGGCCGCCTCCTGCACGGCCGCGTTCGTCCAGCGGATCAACAGCCACAGGCCCAGCAGCGCGATCAGCGGCGCCGTCTCCAGCCCGACGACCAGGCCGGCGCCCGCGCACAGCCCGGCCGCCGCCGCGCCGCGCGCGCGGCCGTCGAGCAGGCCGAGAACCGCGCCGAGCAGCAGCACCATCTGCAGGCCATGATGGTCGATGCGGCCGGGCACGAAGATCGTCGTCGCCGGATAGGCGAGCGCCGCGACCACGCCGGCGGTCGCCGCGATCGCGCCGCCGCCGAGCCGGCGGGCGATGCGGATGACGAGACACAGAGCGGCGGCGAACAGCAGGATCGGCCAGGCCGCCACCGCCGCCACCTCGGCACCGTGCAGGCCCAGCACCGGCCGCAGCACGACGATCAGCGCCGCCGGCCCGAGGTCGGCGAGCCGCGTCCAGTGCATCGCCAGGCCGCCGGCGAGCCGATATTGATGCAGGTCGTCCCACGCCTGCCCCGCCAGCCAGTCGCGCACCTGCGCCAGCCGCATGACATCGTCGGTATCGGGCAGGCGCAGCTGCGCCAGATCGCCCCAGGCGCGGATCGTCCACACCACGCCCAGCAACAGGGCGAGGGCGAGCGCGATCAGCGCATCGGAACGGAGCCGCCGGGCCATGCCGGCGGGTCTAGGGCGATGTGGTTAAGGGGCCCCTAAACCCCTCCCCGGCGGGAGGGGCCGCGGATCAGCGGTCCCGCCGGCCGAGCAGGCGCAGGCGCAGCGCGTTGAGCTTGATGAAGCCCGCCGCGTCGCGCTGGTCATAGGCGCCCTGATCGTCCTCGAAGGTCACCACCTTCTCGGAATAGAGCGAATTGGGCGACCTGCGCCCGACGACATAGACGCCGCCCTTGTACAGCTTGAGCCGCACCGTGCCCGACACCTTGAGCTGGCTGTGGTCGATCGCCGCCTGCAGCATCTCGCGCTCCGGCGAAAACCAGAAGCCGTTGTAGACCAGTTCCGCATAGCGCGGCGCCAGCTCGTCCTTGAGGTGCGCGGCACCGCGGTCGAGCGTGATCTGCTCGATGCCGCGATGGGCGAGATGATAGATGGTGCCGCCCGGCGTCTCGTACATGCCGCGGCTCTTCATGCCGACGAAGCGGTTCTCGACCAGGTCGAGCCGGCCGATGCCATGCTTGCGACCGAGTTCGTTGAGCTTGGTGAGCAGTTCCGCGGGGCTGGTCGCCTCGCCGTTCAGCGCGACGCCGTCGCCGCGTTCGAAGTCGATGGTGATGTACTCGGGCGCGTCGGGCGCATCCTCCGGATTGACGGTGCGGCTGTAGACATAGTCCGGCACCTCCTGCCACGGATCCTCGAGCACCTTGCCCTCGGACGAGGTGTGGAGAAGGTTGGCGTCGGTCGAGAAGGGCGATTCGCCGCGCTTGTCTTTGGCGACCGGGATCTGATGCGCCTCGGCGAATTCGATCAGCTTGGTGCGGCTGGTCAGATCCCATTCGCGCCACGGCGCGATCACCTTGATGTCGGGGTTGAGCGCGTAATAGCCGAGCTCGAAGCGGACCTGATCGTTGCCCTTGCCGGTCGCGCCGTGGCTGACCGCATCGGCGCCGACCATTTTGGCGATCTCGATCTGGCGCTTGGCGATCAGCGGCCGCGCGATCGACGTGCCGAGCAGGTACAGCCCCTCGTAGAGCGCGTTGCCGCGCATCATCGGGAAGACGTAGTCGCGGACGAATTCCTCGCGCAGATCGTCGATGAAGATGTGTTCGGGCTTCACCCCGGCCATCTCCGCCTTCTTGCGCGCCGGCTCCAGCTCCTCGCCCTGGCCGAGGTCGGCGGTGAAGGTGACGACCTCGCACTGATACGTCTGCTGCAGCCATTTCAGGATCACGCTCGTATCGAGGCCGCCCGAATAGGCGAGGACGACACGGTTGATCGGATCGGTCACGGCGAAACCCTTCGACTGCGGATGATGGCCGCGCCCCTAGGGCGAAGGACGGGCGGGCGCAACGGTCCGCGTGTTCAGTTCGGGTTTAACCGGCGGCGGCTAGCGGTTAGGCCGATCCGTCCCTTCCCCTTTCGAAAGCCGATCATGACGCGTCTTCCGCTCGCCACCCTGCCGCTGCTGCTCGTCGCCGCGACCTCCCCCGCCGCCGACAAGGTCGACCCCAAGATCCGCGGCGAGTTCAACCGCACCGACACCAACCACGACGGCTTCCTCAGCCGCGCCGAGATCGATGCGCGGGTCGAGCGGATGAACGTCGGCAAGGCGCCGATGCCGGAGGCCAAGGCCAAGGCGATGGCCAATGCCTGGTTCAACACCGCCGACGCCAATCACGACGGCAAGGTGTCGCCGGCGGAGATGCAGGGCCTCTTCCGCGCGATCGCCTCGCGATACGACACTAACCACGACGGCGTCGTCAGCCTCGACGAACGCGCCGCCGCCCGCGCCGCGATCCTGGGCGGCGACAGCCCGCAGCAGGGCCCGAAAGGCCGGTAACACCAGTTCCTCCCCGCGCGCGGGGAGGGGACCACCCGCAGAGGGGTGGGGGGCTTTCCGCAAGCAACGCGCTGTGTGGCGGCCCCCCTCCGTCAGCGCTGCGCGCTGCCGCCTCCCCGCGAGCGGGGAGGATATCATCCCCGCAGCGCCCGCTCGCCCTCGATCATGTAATCGCGGGTCAGCGGCAATTCGGTGCGGCTGCGCGAGAATTGGATCTGGTAATTGCACATGCCGCCATTTTCGAACGCCATGGCGGCACCGGCGAGATAGAAGGTCCACATGCGGTAGAAGCGCTCGTCGTACAGCGCGACGATCGCGTCGCGCGCCGCGACGGTGCGGCGATACCATTCGTGCAGCGTGAACGCATAATGGAGCCGCAGCACCTCGACGTCGGTGAGGAACATGCGCAGTCCCTCGAACGCGGTCATGATCTCCGACAGCGCGGGATTGTAGCCGCCGGGGAAGATGTATTTCGCGGTCCAGTCGTCGGTGACGCCCGGCTTGCCGAGCCGGCCGATCGTGTGGAGCAGCATCACGCCGTCCTCGGTCAGCAGGTCGCGGCACTTGCTGAAGAAGGTGCGATATTGCGGCGGCCCGACATGTTCGAACATGCCGACCGAGACGATACGGTCGAATCGCCCTTCGACGCGCCGGTAATCGATCAGCTCGAAGCGCACCTGGTCGGCGACGCCGGCCGCCGCGGCGCGTTCGCGCGCGATCTTGATCTGCTCTTCCGACAATGTGACGCCGAGCACCTCGACGCCGAACTTGCGGTTGAGATAGAGCGCCATGCCGCCCCAGCCGCAACCGATGTCGAGCACCTTCATGCCCGGCTTCAGCGCCAGCTTGGCGGCGATATGCGCGAGCTTGTCCTCCTGCGCCTGTTCCAGGCTGTTGGCCGGGTCGGTATAATAGGCGCAGCTGTACTGCTTGTCGCGGTCGAGGAAGAGGTCGTAGAGCCGCGCCGACAGGTCGTAATGGTGCGCGACGTTGCGCTTCGAGCGGCGCTCCATGTTGACGCGGTCGATGCGGTGCTTGACCGCCGCCGCCGCGCGCGCCGGGGCGGAGGCGCCGAGATGGTCCTGCCCCGCTTCCCACGGGTCGTTGGCGGTCATCAGCCGGACGAGGCTCATGATGTCGTCGCCGTCGACGCTGATTCGGCCGTCCATGTACAATTCGCCCGCGCCCAGCGAGGGATTGGCGAGGATGCGGCGGGTGACGCCGCCGTCGTGGAAGCGGAGCACGACATGGCCGAGTTCCGCATCGGGGGTGCCGAAGGTGACGGGCGGGCTGCCGGGTCGGTGGAGGGTAAGTTCGCCGCGGGTCACGGCCTTGCGTAGGAATGCGTCGATCAGCGCCATTCGGGGTCCGTAACGATGCGCAGGGCCACAGCGCAACCAACATCGGTAAGGGTTACGTCTATTTCATCTTTTCTCCCCGCAGGCGGTGGAGGGGGATGGCCGCGAGCGCTGCACGGCGTCGAGCCCCCCCTCCGTCAGCGCTGGCGCGCTGCCACCTCCCCGTGCCGGGGAGGATAATCAGATGCCCGCATACCAGTCGTAGTCGACATTATCCTCCCAATAGCCGCCGCGCCCCTTGCCGATGCGATCGAGGCTGGCGACCGCGTCGATGCCGGTGACGTATTTGGCATGTTTGTAGCCGAGCTGCCGCTCGACGCGCAGCCGCACCGGTGCGCCGTGCGCGACCTCCAGCCGTCGCCCGTTCATCTTCAGCGCCAGGATCGTCTGCGGATGGAAGGCGTCGACCGTGTCGATCGACTCATAATAGGGCTGGCCGTTGTAGAGATCGGCGCAGGTGAAGACGACATAGCGCGCCGATCGCCGCATCCCGGCCGCCTTCAGTACCGTGCCGAGCATCGGCCCCTGCCATTGGCCGATCGCGCTCCACCCCTCGACGCAATCGTGGCGGGTGATTTGCTCACGCGACGGCATCGACGCGAGCTGCGCGAGGCTGAGCGACAACGGCCGGTCGACCAGCCCGCCGATGCGCAGCCGATAGCTGGCGAAGCCGTCCGCGGCCATCGCCGCATAGGCGGGCGTGCCGGGATCGCGCGTGCCGTTGGCGCGGAAGATCGGCGACATCTGGTCCGGCCGGAACTCCGGCGCCAGGGCGCCGCGGTCGAGCAGCGCGCGCTGCAGCCCTTTGTGCATGTCCTCGCCCGCGAACAGGATGCGGCGGGCGGCCGGCACCTGCGCGACCTTGTCGCAGCCGGCGAGGAGCAGGCCGGTCGCGCCGACCAGCAAGTTGCGCCGCGCAACGATCATTCCGGCACCTTCCAGCGGCCGGTCAGCATCGAACGCAGCTCGTTGCCCGCCCCGGCCAGGATGACGAGCACCAGATGGATCACCGCGAAACCGCCGAGCAGGCTGGCCGCGACGAAATGGATCGACCGCGCCGACTGGCGCCCGCCGAACAGGTCGAGCAGCCACGGCCAGGCGGCGTCCATGCCGGGCGACAGCGCCAGCCCGGTCAGGATCATCACCGGCAGCGCGACGAACAGGACGAGGATATAGCTCCACTTCTGCAGGCTGTTGTACGCCCCGGGATCGTCGCGGTCATGGAAGCGGAAGTTCCAGTGGTCGCGCACGTCGGCGGCAAGATGCGCGGCACTGACGTCGCGCCGGGTCAGCGCCAGCCGGCGGAAATGGCGGTCGACGAGGCTGACGATCATATAGCCGAGCAGGCCGAAGGCGAGCACCAGGGCGAACAGCAGATGCCAGCGGCGCGAGATGGCGAGATTGTAGCTCGCCGGAATGGTGAGCCAGGCGGGGAAATGCGGCAGCTGCGCCCAGGCATGATCGAAATTGGCGCCATAGCGTCCCCAATAGAGGCGCGGATGCGCATTGGAGATGCCGAGGCCGGAGCCGAGCAGGATGAAGAAGGCGACGGCGTTGAGCCAATGCCACAGCCGCGTTGCGAGCGTGTGGCGGCGGATCACCGTGCCGGGGGGTGGCGGAACCATGATCCATGTGTAGCAGCTTAAGCCCCATGACCGAATGGCATTTCTATCAGCCCCGCGACGGCCACGGCCTGGCGCACGATCCCCTCAACGCGATCGTCGCGCCGCGGCCGATCGGCTGGATCGGCAGCCGGTCGGCGGACGGCGTCGCCAACCTGGCCCCCTACAGCTTCTTCAATCTGGTCAATTACGCCCCGCCGCTGATCGCTTTCGCCTCGCAGGGATGGAAGGACAGCGTCGCCAATATCGACGCGACGCGCGAATTCACCTGGAATCTCGCCACCCGCGACTTGGCCGAGGCGATGAACGCCAGTTCGGCGGGCGTGCCGCCGGAGGTGGACGAATTCACCCTCGCCGGGCTTGCCACCGCGCCGTCGCGGCTAATCGCACCGCCCCGTGTCGCGGCCAGCCCGGTGTCGTTCGAATGCCGGCTGACCCAGTTGATCCGGCTCACGACCCAGGAGGGGCGCGAACTCGACCAGTGGCTGGTGATCGGCGAGGCGGTCGGCATCCACATCGACTCGAGCATGCTGGAGGACGGCGTCTATCAGACCGCCCGCGCCCGGCCGATCCTGCGCGGCGGCGGGCCGGCCGACTATTTCGCGATCACCGAGGACGCGCTGTTCCGGATGCGCCGGCCCGGCTGAGGCGGATCTTCGAGCCGATCCCCGCGAACGCCGGGACGCCGGGGTTCAGTGATAGGCGCGCCAGAAGAAGACCGCCGTGGTCGTCGCGGTGATCAGCAGCGTCCAGCCGCGGATCACCGCCGGTGGCAGCACGCGGCCGAGCCGGGCGCCGAAATAGCCCCCGGCGATCGATCCGATCATCATCGGCAGGCACAGGCTCCAGGCGATGATGCCGGACAGGACGAAGATCGCGGTGGCGGCGGTGTTCGCCACCGCCAGCATCAACGTCCGCGGCGCGGCGAGCGTCGCCGGATGCGCACCGGTCAGCACGCCCCACATCGCGGTCAGCATCATGCCGACACCGCCGCCGAAATAGCCGCCGTAGATGCCGAGCAGCGCCTGTCCCGCCACCACCGCCCGCGGTCCGGCGCGGAAGCGGCTCGCCACCCAATCGGCGGCATGACGTCCCAACGCGATCGCCACCGTCGCGGCGAGCAGCAGCCACGGCACGATCACGTCGAAGGCGCGGGCCGGCGTCCACACCAGCAACAGGCTGCCGATCAGGCCGCCACCGAAGGTGACCGCCGCCAGGGGACGGATGCCGACCCCGCCGATCGGCGCCAGCCCGGCGCGATAGGCCCAGGCGCTCGCCATCGCCCCCGGCTGGACCGCGACGTTGCTGGTCGCATTGGCGACGGTCGACGGCAGGCCGAGCGCGATCAGCGTCGGCATGGTCGCGAATGACCCGCCGCCGGCGAGCGCGTTCATCGCCCCGCCCAGCACGCCGGCGCCGCCTGCCAGCGCCAGCCCCGGCCAATCAGCCAAGCGCGATCATCTTCTCGGCGGCCTCGCGATCCATCTGCGCGCGGCTCTTCTTCTCCGCCGCGGTCTTCAGCTGGCCGCAGGCCGCGTCGATGTCGCGACCGCGCGGGGTGCGGACGGGGGCGGAAATGCCCGCTTCGAAGACGATGTTCGAGAAAGCGCGGATCCGCTCCGGCGTCGAGCATTCGTAAGGAGCGCCCGGCCACGGGTTGAACGGGATCAGATTGACCTTGGCGGGCAGCTTGTACTGGCGCAGCAGCCGGACCAGCTCGTGCGCGTCGGCGTCCGAATCGTTCTTGTCCTTCAGCATCACATATTCGAACGTGATGCGCCGGGCGTTGTTGGCGCCGGGATAGTCGGCGCAAGCCTGCAGCAATTCCTCAATGCCGTATTTCTTGTTGAGCGGGACGATCTCGTCGCGCACGTCCTTGGTCACCGCGTGCAGCGACACGGCGAGATTGACGCCGATCTCCTCGCCGGCGCGCGCCATCATCGGCACGACGCCGCTGGTCGACAGCGTGATCCGCCGCTTCGACAGCGCCAGGCCGTCGCCGTCCATCACGAGGCGAAGCGCATCGCGCACCGCATCGAAATTATACAACGGCTCGCCCATACCCATCATCACGATGTTGGTCAGCAGGCGGCCTTCCGGCTGGCTCGGCCATTCGCCCAAGGCATCGCGGGCGAGCATGACCTGGCCGACGATCTCGCCCGGCGTCAGGTTGCGCACCAGCCGCATCGTACCGGTATGGCAAAAGCGGCAGTTGAGCGTGCAACCCACCTGGCTCGACACACACAAAGTGCCGCGATCGGCGTCCGGGATGAACACCATCTCGTAATCCTGGCCGTCGGGCGAGCGCAGCAGCCATTTGCGCGTGCCGTCGTTCGACACCTGCGCCTCGACGACGTCGGGCCGGCCGATCACGAACCGTTCGGTCAGCCACGGATGCTGCGCCTTGGCGATATCGGTCATCTGCGCGAATTCGGTCGCGCCGCGATTGTACAGCCAGTGCCAGATCTGCTTGCCGCGCAGCTTCGCCTGCCGCGCGTCCATGCCTGCCTCCGCCAGCGTGGCGCGCAATTGCTCCTTGGACAGGCCGATCAGGTCGACGCGGCCGTCCTCGCGCAGCGACGGCGCGCGCGGCACGGGCACAGGATCGATATGGCCCGGAATGGGCATGGGCGGGGACGACACTGTCAGCATGCGCCCGCACATAGGCGAAAACGGCCGCGATTTCCACTCCCGGCCGGATTGCTGCGGCTAGCGCCCGACGCAGGCCAGGCCGGCGGCATCGATCGCGGTGGCGGCGCCGGCGAGCAGATAGACGTCCGCGAACGGCCGCCCACCCGGCGCGACCGCCTCGACGCTCATGCTGCGCGCCGAACGCAGCGCGGCGACGATCGCGTGATCACTCGGCGAATCCGCCGCCCAGGCATCGGTCGTGCCCGCGACCAGGGCGAAGCGCCGCTCGCCGACGGTCAGCGTCACCGGCGCCGACCGGTCGCGCGCACGCGACAGGCGGACATGCAACGAGGCGCGCAGCGGCCGCCCCGGCCAGGTCGCGACGCTCGCCCAGCCGCCGGTGCGGCCGCCCGCGCGCACCGGTCGCGCGATGGCGTAGCAGCGCGCCGGCGCGGCATCGCGGAACGCGCCCCAGCCCTGGTAGACGCCGATCGTCTCGCGCCCGCCGGCCGGCGCCGCGACCGCCAGCAGCAGGGAAAGCGCCAAGATCACGCCGGAGCGCGGCCCGTGCCGCGGTGGACGATCCGCTCGACACCGTTGGCGATGCAGGTCAGCGATCCCTGCGGCAGGCCATCGACGATCGGCGCGCCGAACACCGGATGCGGCGGCGCGCCGGTCATCACCCCGCGCAGCACCCGGCTGGAGATGCCGTGCATGATCACCAGCCGATCGCCCGCATCGGCGGCGGTATCGGCCAGCCAGCCGCCGACCCGCGCCGCGATGGCGGGATAATCCTCGCCGTCCGGCGCCGGCTGCAACAGGCCTTCGGCGGTGATGATCGGGCCGACGGTGCCGATCACCTCCGCATAATAGCGCCCGCCCCAGCTGCCCATGCCGATCTCGCCGAGCCGCGCGTCGGTGTGCGCCGCGTGCCAGTCGAGCCCGAGATGCTCGGCGATCACCGCCAGCGTCTGCAGCGCCCGCCCGGTCGGCGAGGCCCAGAGCGTCAGCGCCGGCCGCTCGCCCAGTTCCTCGCGCAGCGCCCGCCCCATCTCCTCCGCCTGGGCGAAGCCGGCGCGGGTCAGCGGCGTGTGCGGATGGTCGCCCTGCAACCGCGCCGCGGCGTTGAACACGGTTTCGCCATGGCGGGCGATATAGTCGCGGCCCTGTCGTGCCGAAGGAAAGTCGCGACCCGGTCGCGGCGGCGCTTGCGTCATGGCGGCGGTTTCAAGCCCCTGTGGCGCAAAAGCAACGGATTTCCGTGTTTAGCTGAGGTTCATGCAACGCCCGGCGCGATCGACCATTGGAGCCGCCCACCCGCTTGGAGGGTGGAAGTATCGCAATGGAGTAACTCATGCGTCAGCTCATTCTCGCCGCCGCCGTCGCCGGCACCGCCTTCGCCGCCCTGCCCGCCGCGGCCCAGACCGCCGCCGCGCCCTTCACCGGCCTGCGCATCGAAGGCGTCGCCGGCTATGACGCGCTGAAGGACGGCCACGATCAGGCCGCGAGCAGCAGCGACGGCTTCGTCTACGGCGGCGCGGTCGGTTACGACCTGCAGGTCAACAATCTGATCATCGGCGCCGAAGGCGAGCTGACCGGATCGACCACCGACACGCGGACCGACGGGCTGCTCGTCACCAACGACCGGCTGCGCGTCGACGCCGGCCGCGACATCTTCGCCGGGGCGCGCGTCGGCTTCCTGGTGACGCCGTCGCTGATGGCCTATGCCAAGGGCGGCTATACCAATGCGCGGATCAACACCCGCTACACCACCGGCTCGACCGAGGTGCGCGACCATTTCGATATGGACGGCTTCCGCCTCGGCGCGGGGCTGGAGCATCAGATCGGCGCCAACACCTATATCAAGGGCGAGTATCGCTATTCGAACTACAGCCGCGCCGATCGCTATGACATCGACGCGGACCGGCACCAGCTGGTCGCCGGCGTCGGCATGCGCTTCTGATCCGTGCCGGGACGGTGCCGGGGCGGCAGCGACCGCCGCCCGCGCTAACGCCGCGTTAACCGGAATCGGCCGAGGGGTCGGAGCGCTTGCTCCGACCCCTTTTTCGTGGGTAGAGCTAAGGATGAACACGCCCCGGACTCGGGGGACGGGGGTTTGAGATCATGAAGGCGACGATCGAACGTGCGACGCTCCTCAAGGGGCTGAGCCATGTCCAGTCGGTGGTGGAGCGCCGCAACACCATTCCGATCCTGTCCAACGTGCTGCTCGAGGCGACGGCCGAGGGTGCGCTGCGCCTGATGGCGACCGACCTCGACCTGCAGATCAACGAATCGGTCCAGGCGGCGGTCGACCAGCCGGGCGCAACCACGGTGTCGGCGCACACGCTGTTCGACATCGCCCGCAAGCTGCCGGAAGGCAGCCAGGTGCAGCTGACCGCCGCGGAAGGGCGGATGACGATCGTCGCCGGCCGCGCGCGCTTCAGCCTCGGCACGCTGCCGCGCGACGATTTCCCGGTGATCGCCGAGGGCGAGCTGCCGACGCAGTTCGAGATTCCCGCCGACACGCTGAAGCAGATCATCGACAAGACGCGCTTCGCCATCTCGACCGAAGAGACGCGCTATTATCTCAACGGCATCTTCCTGCACGTCGCCGACGACGGCAGCGAGCCGGTGCTCAAGGCCGCGGCGACCGATGGCCACCGCCTCGCCCGCGTCACGCTGCCGCGGCCGGAAGGCGCCGCCGGCATGCCCGACGTGATCGTGCCGCGGAAGTGTGTCGCCGAACTGCGCAAGCTGCTCGACGAGGTCGACGGCTCGGTCGGCGTGTCGCTGTCTGGGACCAAGATCCGCTTCGACCTTGGCCAGGCGATCCTGACCTCGAAGCTGATCGACGGCACCTTCCCCGATTACAGCCGGGTCATCCCGACCGCCAACGACAAGATCCTCAAGCTCGATCCGAAAAGCTTCATGGAAGGCGTCGACCGCGTCTCGACGATCGCCACGGAGAAGACGCGCGCCGTCAAGATGGCGCTCGACCGCGACCGGATCACGCTGTCGGTGACCAGCCCGGAAAACGGCACGGCCGCCGAGGAAGTGCCCGGCGACTATACCGCCCTGCCGTTCGAGATCGGCTTCAACAGCCGCTATCTGCTCGACATCCTGGGCCAGATCGACAGCGATCTGGTCGAAGTGCACCTCGCCGATGCCGCGGCGCCGACGCTGATCCGCGAAAACGACAAGTCGCCGGCCCTGTACGTGCTGATGCCGATGCGGGTCTGATCCCACCGTCTCCCCGGCCACAACCGGGGAGACCTCTTGCGGGTCGGCTAGGAGCGGGAGGCACGGTCCCTTCTCCGTACCGCCGCCACCGTCAGGCGCCCGGCTCCAGCTTGACCTCGAACACCGTCGGCCAGAGCTTGCCGGTGATGAACAGCCGCCGCCCCTTGGCGTCCCAGGCGATGCCGTTGGCGACCGCTTCCGGGTCGGTCGCATTCACCTCCGCGACGATCGCACGCAGGTCGACCACCGCCGTCACCTTGCCCGACACCGGGTCGATCCGTACCAGCCATGGCGTCCGCCAGACGTTGGCGAGGATCTGGCCGTCGACCACTTCCAACTCGTTGAGCTGATCGAGTGGCCGGCCGTCGATCGTCACCGCCAGCTTGCCGGTGACGCGCAGCGTCCTGGGGTCGAATCGCTTGAGCGTCGCGCTGCCGTCCGATTCGATCAGGCCGCCCGTCTCGCTCGCCAATCCCCAGCCCTCGCCCGGGAACCGTCCCTCGCCCGCCTTCTTCAGGTTCGGCAGCGCCCAGCGGTGCGCGACGCCGTCGTGCCAGGTCAGGCTGATCAGCTGATCGCCCCAGCGCGCCAGCCCCTCGCCGAACTGCGCCGCCGGGATCGCGGCCCGCGCCATGATGCGGCCGTCCTCCAGCCGGACGCGCCGCACTTCCGACACGCCTTCCCGCCCGACGCTTTCGAACAGGGCATTGTCGGTGAAGATCAGCCCCTCGGTGAAGGCGCTACGGTCATGCGGAAAGCGCGCGACGATGCGCGGCACGAGCAGCTGCGGGCGCGCGTCGGCGGCGGTGGCGGCCGTCGGTGCGGCAGGGGCGACGACCTGGACGGGAGCGGCGCCGAGCAGCGCGGGCAGGAGCAGCAGGAGGGGCAAGGGACGCATCGCAACGGGCTCCACAAACGAACGGCCCGCCCGGAACTTCCGGACGGGCCGCCGTCACTCACATCGGGATCGGAACGATCAGCTCGCCGAGGACAGGTTCACCGCGGCATATTTGCCGCGACGATCGACCTCGATCTCGAACTGCAGGCGGTCGCCCTCGTTCAGCGTCGGCATGCCGGCACGCTCGACGGCCGAAATGTGGACAAAGGCGTCCGGCTGGCCGTCGTCGCGCTGAATGAAGCCAAAGCCCTTCATCGCGTTGAAGAACTTGACCGTACCGGTCGCCTTCTCGCCGGTCAGCTGGCGCTGCGGCGCACCGCCGGCGCGCGGGCCGCGGTCGTTGCCGCCGAAGCCACCCTCGCGCGGCTCGCGCGGCGCGCGGTCTTGCACCGGCATCGGCTCACCGTCGATCTTCAGCTCGGTCGCCGAGATACGGCCACCGCGGTCGACGAGGGTGAAGCCGAGCGGCTGACCCTCGGCCAGACCGGTCAGGCCGGCCTGCTCGACGGCCGAGATGTGGACGAACACGTCCTCGCCGCCATCGTCGCGGACCACGAAGCCGAAGCCCTTCTGCGCGTTGAAGAACTTGACCACGCCGGTGCCTTCGCCGACGACCTGCGGGGGCATGCCGCGGCCGCCGCCGAAGCCGCCGCCACCACCGCCGCCGAAACCACCGCCGCCGCCGCCGCGGTAACCACCGCCACCGCCGCCGCCGAAGCCGCCGCCACCGAAGCCGCGGTCGCCGCCACCGAAGCCGCGGTCGCCGCCACCGAAGCCGCCGCCGCCGAAGCCACGGTCACCACCACCGAAACCGCCGCCACCGAAGCTGCTGCCGCCGCCGAAGTCGTCACCGCCACCGAAGCCATCGCGCTTGTCGCGACCACGTCCGCCACGATTGCCGCGGCCACCTTTGTCGTAACCCATAAACCTGTTCGTCTTCCCGGTTCGCCCGCATCCGATCCTGTCGAAGAACCCGTGCGCCGGACGACGAACGCGAGCCTTCGGGCGCGAAACCTTTTGCGCCTTGGGTGATGCCATAGCGCACATCGCAAGGCCCTGCGAATGAATTCGTCGCACGGGAAGGCCATTTCGCATCAATACTTTCGTCCGCGTGGCCATAACGGCACAGCTTAGGATAATCCGCCGCGCTTTTGCCGCTTTCCTGTGCCATCGCCATTGAGCGTCCTGCCGCCGCGGCGTAGGGCGAGTCGCATGACCGTTCACTTTCACGAGGAAGACCTCCCCGCCGACGTCTTCGCCCCTGGCGCCGCGATCGCGGTGGATACCGAAACCATGGGCTTGATCACCCCGCGCGACCGACTGTGCGTCGTGCAGCTGTCCGATGGCGGCCCCGACGAGCATCTCGTCCGCTTCCACGCCGGCAGCGACTATGCCGCGCCCAATCTCAAGCGCGTGCTTGCCGATCCGGCCCGGCTCAAGCTGTTCCACTATGGCCGCTTCGACGTCGCCGCGCTTCAGCATTACCTCGGCATCGTCGCCGCGCCGGTGTGGGACACCAAGATCGCCTCGCGGCTGGTGCGCACCTACACCGACCGCCACGGCCTCAAGGAACTGGTCCGCGAACTGCTCGGCCAGGAATTGTCCAAGCAGCAGCAGTCATCCGACTGGGGCTCGCCCGAACTCAGCGACGCACAGAAGGATTACGCCGCCAGCGACGTCCGCTTCCTCCACCGGCTCAAGGACGAGCTGGAGCGGCGGCTGGTGCGCGAGAACCGCCTGGACCTCGCGCAGGCCTGTTTCGACTTCCTGCCGACGCGCGCCGCGCTCGATCTCGCCGGCTGGCCGGAGATCGATATCTTCGCTCATGCGTAATAGCCCGCATGTCTGACGTCGCGATCCGCACCCGCACCGCCCGCCAGCGCTGGGCCGCCCCCGGCAGCCGCCACGACCGGCTGATCCGCATCCTCGGCACCAGCCTGCCGATCGGTATCGGCGTGCTCGCGGCGTTCCTGGTGATGGCGCCGCTGACCGCGGGCAGCGAGGTGTCGTTCGTGCTCGACAAGAACAAGGTCGAGGTGTCGAAGGAGCGGATGCGGCTGCAGGCGGCGACCTATCGCGGCCAGGATGACAAGGGTCAGGCCTTCCGGCTCAACGCCGGCTCGGCGGTCCAGCAATCCTCGGCGGTGCCGGTGGTGCAGATCAATCGCATGGCCGCCGACCTGCAGCTGACCGACGGCCCGGCGACGCTGCGCGCCGATCGCGGCGCCTACGACCTCAACACCGAGAAGCTGAAAGCCGAAGGCCCGATCCAGGTGCGCGCGCCCGACGGCTACAGCCTCGACACCAACGACGCGACCGTCGACCTCAAGGCAAAGACGCTGGAGAGCGGCGACGGGGTCAAGGGCACGGTGCGCGGCGGCACGTTCAGCGCCGACAAGATGCGCGCGACGCTGGACGACCGGGTGCTCAACCTCGACGGCAATGTGCACTTGCGGTTCGACCCGCGACGCGCGAGATAGCCGGCATGCGCGCGCCCTTTACCCTTGCCGTTCTGATCGTTGCAGCCGCGACGCCGCTCGCCGCGCAGCAGCGCCACGATTCGAATGCGCCGATCTCGTTCGACGCGGCGCACGCGCAGCTGGCGGACAAGTCGGGACGCGGCTCGCTGAGCGGCAACGTCATCATCCGCCAGGCGGAGATGACGATCAATGCCGCGCGCGTGACGGTCGCCTATTCGGGCGAGGTGATCGGCGGCGCCCCGCAGATCACGCGGATGGACGCCGCCGGCGGCGTCACCGTGCGCCGGCCGGATCAGACGGCGCGCAGCCAATATGCGATCTACGATCTCAAGCGGCGCATCATCACCATGCTCGGCGCGGTGACGCTGACCCAAGGCGGCAACACCGTCAACGGCGGGCGGCTGACGATCAACCTCGACACCGGACGCGCCGTGATCGACGGTTCGTCGGTAGCCGGCAGCAGCGGCGCGACCGGCAACGGCGGCGCCGGCAACGTGACGCAGAGCGGCGGCCGCGTGACCGGCGTCTTCTCGGTCCCCAAACGCGACTGACCGGCACGCGCATGCGTTTCGTCGGTTCACGTCGCTTCGGGGGCTTTTCTCCGGCGCGCGAACCGGTCATGACAGGCGGCATGCACGAACCTTGCCAGATGGGCGTGCATCGGGGATGGCCGCGGTCGGCATGAAAAGGGCACGAGGGCCATGGACGCTGTAACCGATCTGCACACCGCCGAAGCGATCCACGAAGCGCCCGCCGCGCGCGGTCTGCAAGTGGTGTCGATCGCCAAATCCTACGACAAGCGCACCGTCCTCACCGACGTGTCGGTCAGCGTCGATCGCGGCGAGGTGATCGGCCTGCTCGGCCCCAATGGCGCCGGCAAGACCACCTGCTTCTATTCGGTGATGGGGCTGGTGAAGCCCGATTCGGGCCGCATCATGCTCGATGGGGAGGATATCACCCGCCTGCCGATGTACCGCCGCGCGATCCTCGGCCTCGGCTATCTGCCGCAGGAGACGAGCATCTTCCGCGGCATGTCGATCGAGAAGAACATCTCCTCGGTGCTCGAACTGGCCGAGCCCGATCCGGCGGAACGGACGCGCAAGCTCGACCGGCTGCTCGAGGAATTCGGCCTGACCCGGCTGCGCGCCGCGCCCGCGATGGCGCTGTCGGGCGGCGAGCGCCGCCGCGCGGAGATCGCGCGCGCGCTGGCGGCGGAACCGTCGATCATGCTGCTCGACGAGCCCTTCGCCGGCATCGACCCGATCTCGATCGCCGATATCCGCGACCTGGTGAAGGATCTGAAGCGCCGGGACATCGGCGTGCTGATCACCGACCACAATGTGCGCGAGACGCTCGACATCGTCGACCGCGCCTACATCATTTACGACGGTCGGGTGCTGTTCACCGGATCCCCTGAGGAACTCGTCGCCGACGCCAACGTCCGCCGCCTGTATCTGGGCGAGGGCTTCTCGTTGTAACGATGCGAGAAGGGCTCGCCCCTTTCCCCTCTCCCGCCGGGAGAGGGGCAAGCCGCGAAGCGGCGCGGGGTGAGGGCAGACGCGGAACCGACGTGCCGACTGCCCTCACCCTCCCGCCGCCTGCGGCGGCTCCTTCCCTCTCCCAATGGGAGAGGGAATCTTGAGTCTCGCGCCGCGCCTCGACCTGCGCCAGTCGCAATCGCTGGTGATGACGCCGCAACTGCAGCAGGCGATCAAGCTGCTCGCGCTGTCCAACCTCGAGATCGAGGCGTTCATCGCCGAGGAGATCGAGAAGAATCCGCTGCTTGAGGCGCCGCAGACCGACGAGATCGTCCGCCCCGAACGCGCCGAGGCGGAGGAACCGGCCGGCGCCGACGCTTTGGTCACCGGCGCCGCCGCGGCCGATCCGCTCGACGTCGACTATGCGACCGAAAGCCACCAGCAGGACAGCGTCGCCGACGGCGGCGGCGGCTTCGACGGTGCCCTGTCGATGACCGGCAGCGGCGGCGGCGCGGGCGAGGATGCGCCTGACCTCGACAGCTTCGCCGCCGCCGACATCGGCCTCGCCGATCATCTCCTCGCCCAGGCGGGAGCGGTGGTCGACGGCGCCGACTGGTTCATCGCCCAGCATCTGATCGATCAGCTCGACGAAGCCGGCTATCTGACCGTGCCGCTGCTCGACATCGCCAACCGGCTGGGCACGCCGCTCGCCCGCGTCGAGCGGGTGCTGACGCAGATCCAGACGCTCGACCCGACCGGCGTCGGCGCGCGCAATCTCGCTGAATGCCTGGCGCTGCAGGCGAAGGAGGCGGACCGTTACGACCCGTGCATGGCGCGGCTGATCGACAATCTCGACCTGCTCGCGCGGGGCGAGCTGCCGCGGCTGAAGCGGATGTGCGGCGTCGACGACGAGGATATGGCGGACATGATCCGCGAGCTGCGCGGTTACGACCCCAAGCCCGGCTGCCGCTACGGCGGCGAGCCTGCGCCGGCGGTGACGCCCGACCTGTTCGTCGCCCGCACCAAGAGCGGCTGGGGAATCGAACTCAATGCGGCGACCCTGCCCAAGGTGCTGGTCAACCGCCGCTATTATCACGAGCTCAGCCACGGCCCGCAGGACAAGGCGTCGAAGGCGTGGCTGACCGATGCCCTCGCATCCGCCAACTGGCTGGTGAAAGCGCTCGACCAGCGCCAGCGCACGATCATCAAGGTCGCCAGCGAAATCGTGAAGCAGCAGGAGGCGTTCTTCCTGAACGGCGTCGCGCACCTCAGGCCGCTGACCCTGGCCAAGGTCGCCGAGGCGATCGAGATGCACGAATCGACGGTTAGCCGGGTGACGAGCAACAAATATCTCAGCTGCGCGCGCGGCGTCTTCGAGCTCAAATATTTCTTCACCTCGGCGATCCAGGCGGCGGACGGCGGCGATGCGGTGTCGGCGGAGGCCGTGAAGAGCGCGATCCGCCAGCTGATCGCCGGCGAGGGCGCCAAGATCCTGTCCGACGACACGTTGGTCGAGCTGCTCCAGGCCAAGGGCTTCGATATCGCGCGCCGCACGGTGGCGAAATACCGCGAGTCGATGGGCATCGGCAGCTCGGTCCAGCGCCGCCGCGCCAAGGCGCTGGAGGGCGCGGGCTGATCCGCCAGGGTCTGCCCACTGACGTGGAAGCGGCACCGGCCCTGGTCCAGCTTTTGCTTAATCAGACGCTAGCGCACGATCGCGTAGAGTTCGCTGTCCTCGTTTGCCCAGATACGCCGCAGCCGTCGATCACGATAGTCGGACGGCAGCTTGGCATCGATCAGCCAGAGATAATCCGCGGCGGTGAGCGGCAGGGCCCGTATCGCCCCGCCGAGCGTCAGCCTGCGGCGGTAATGCGCATAAGGCTTGAGACGCGGCCACGCACAGGCCGCCGGGTAGATGAATTGTGACGGGTCGTCGTAGAAGAGGGGCGACGGACGGTAGCGGACGTCGAGCAGATGCAAACCGCCGATGCTCCAATGCGCATTGACCCAGGCACCGCGCAATGTCGTCGCGAGGTTGCCGAGATGGTCGAGTCGTTCGGAACGCCACCGGTCGCAGGTGCTGCCGACCAGATTGAACACGCGGCTGCCGGGCCTGACCCGATCGAGGGCGGCAAGTTCTTCGGCATAGCGCCGGTCATAGCGCACGAAGCTGACCGTGGTGACGACATATCGCGCGCCCAGCAGTGCCAGGCCGAGCGCCAACACCAGCCGCCGCCGCGATGCGTGCACTGCCGACCAATCCTGCATCGCGAAGGCGAGCATGGGGATCAGCGGCGCCAGCCGCAGGTCGATCTCGTCGCTGCCGCTGATCTGGCTGGGGGTCGCGATGAACAGCAGGATCAGCGCGATCACCGCTCCGGCGGCGCCGCCGCGCAGACGCGCCCCGGCGCGATGCCCCGCCACCCAGATCAGCACACAGGCGATCACGCTGGCGATGTCGAATGCCATCGACTGGTCCTGCAGCATATGGACGATCGCGCCGGTCTTCCGCTGGGCCAGCCACAGGGTCGCGCCGCCGCCGCCGGCTCCCACCGCCTTCCAGACGAGCAGCGTGACGGCCGCCGCCAACAACGGTGGCCAGAGCGGCAGCAGCGCCGCGAGGGTCTCACGTCCCCGGCCGCGCTCCGGCGATGCCAGCCCCTCGCCCACCCGGTATCCCACGATCAGCACCAGAAGCACCGCCCCGGCGACACCGTGGCCGACGAACAGCGGCGGCACGATGGCCATAAACAGCAATGCGCGCCAGCCGCGCCGATCCTCCAGCGCCAGCCAGCCGGCAAAGGCGATCAGCACGACGGACAATGCCAGCGCGAAATTCAGGAAGCCCCACAGGAAGGGCAGGTTGAACACGAACAGCAGCGACCAGGGCAAAGCCCAGGCGCCGCTCCGATTGGTGACGCGCGCAATGGCTACTATGCCGATCACGGTCAGCGCCGGAGTAGCCGCGCTGAGCAGCCATATCGTCGGGATCACGCCAATCACCGGATGGACGAGCTGGACGATCAGATCGGACGCGAGGTTCAGGGTCAGCGCCCAATGAAAGCCGAAATAGCGCAACAGCGGGTCGCCCGCAGCGGCCGTCTGCACCGACAGCCGCCCGATATGACCCGGCACGTCGGTGAGCGGCGGAATGCGGGTCAACAGGATCGGCAACGCCGCCAGCAGGGCAAGGCCGATCGCACTCGGCAGCCGCACCATGGCGATTAGGGTACGGCGACGCATTGCCGCCGCTTTGTGGGTTAGACGCTGCGCTGACAAGTCCGTTCTCGATCGACATGCCTGGCCGGAGCTTCAACCGGCATCGTCCAGTCCCGATCGTCCGGCGCCGCCGCCGTCAGCGCCGCCTAGCGATCAGCCAGGCGATGACGTGCCCGATCCATTCCCGCACGTGGTTCAGGCTCAATCGTCCTCATCCTCGAAACCGACCAGGGCGAGCGCGCGCGCCTTGATCTGGCGGGTCATGCACCAATGGACCAAGGCTTCCTCGCGACCATGCGTCACCCACACCTCCTTGGGCGCGATCTCGGTCAGCGTATCGGTCAGCTCGTCCCAATCGGCATGATCGGACAGGATCAGCGGCAGCTCGACGTTCTTCTGCCGCGCGCGCTGGCGCACCCGCATCCAGCCGCTTGCCATGGCGGTGATCGGGTCGGGCAGCCGGCGCGACCAGCGGTCGTTGAGCGCGCCCGGCGGGCACATCACGACATGGCCCGCCATGTCCGCCTTCTTGGTGTCGGCGACCGGGATCAGCTCGCCGAGGCGCACGCCATGCTCCGCATAGAGGTCGCACAATCGCTGCAGCGCGCCGTGGATGTAGATCGGCGCTTCGTGTCCGCGCTCGCGCAGCTCGGCGATCACCCGCTGCGCCTTGCCCAGCGCATAGGCCCCGACCAGGATGCAGCGATCGGGATTGGCATGGAGCCGCGCGATCAGCTTGTCGATCTCGTCGCCGGTGTCGGGATGGCGGAACACCGGTAGGGCGAAGGTCGCCTCCGTGACGAAGACGTCGCAGGCCACCGGCTCGAACGGCATGCAGGTCGGGTCGGGCCGGCGCTTGTAGTCGCCCGACACGACGACGCGCTCGCCGCGATGGTCGAGCACGATCTGCGCCGATCCCAGCACATGGCCTGCAGGCACGAAACCGACATCGACCTCACCCAGCCGGATCGTCTCGCCATAGGCGACCGGCACGCCGGACTGCGGTCCGTAGCGGGTCGCCATGATGTCGAGCGTCTCCGGTGTCGCCCAGACGGTGCCGTGGCCGCCGCGCGCATGGTCGGCATGGCCGTGCGTCACCAGCGCGCGCGGGCTAGCTTCCGACGGATCGATCCAGGCGTCCGCCGGCCTGACGTAGATCCCGTGCGGATGAGGTTCGAGCCAGTCTCCGAGCCGTGCCATGCCCGCTTCTACGCGCGAGCGGATCGATTCGCCGCATCGCCTCGTTGAGGCACGATAGATCGTGGGAGAGCACGCGTGGCGGACACATTTTCGGACGGGCTCTGGGCCTTCGTCGTCATCGGCGGCTTCATCATCCTGGGCCTCGCCATCGCCTTCGCCAAACTGAGGAACCGCAGCAGCCCGGAAGCCAAGCGGCGCACGGAAGACGCGACGGCCGATCTCTATGCCCGGGAAGAGGCCGAACGGCGCCGATCCTGACGGGGCGTTCGGGCCGGCGTGGCATGACGGCGACGATCCGGCTTCCTACATGATGCGGTGATGCTCGATCCCGCCCTCCCCGCGCCGCTCGCCGGCTGGTTCGCATCGCGCGGCTGGCAGCCGCGGCGGCACCAGCTCGACATGCTGCGCGAAGGGCGCGCAGGGCGGCATGCGCTGCTCGTCGCCACCACCGGCGCGGGCAAGACGCTAGCCGGATTCCTGCCGACGCTGGCCGAGCTGATCGAAAGTCCCGGCGAGGGCCTGCACACGCTCTACGTCTCGCCGCTCAAGGCGCTGGCGGTCGACATCCAGCGCAACCTCGTCACCCCGATCGACGACATGGGGCTCGACATCCGCGTCGAAACCCGCACCGGCGACACCCCCTCCGATCGCAAGGCGCGCCAGCGCATCAAGCCGCCGCAGATCCTGCTGACCACGCCCGAATCGCTGTCGCTGCTGCTCAGCTATCCCGACAGCGTCACCATGTTCGCCGGATTGAAGACGATCGTCGTCGACGAGGTCCATGCCTTCGCCACCGGCAAGCGCGGCGACCTGCTGTCGCTGTGCATGGCGCGGTTGCAGCGGCTTGCCCCCGCCTGTCGCCGCGTCGCGCTGTCGGCGACGGTCGCCGATCCCGACGCCTATCGTGCCTGGCTGGCGCCGGATGGCGACATCGACCAGGTCTCGCTGGTGCACGGCGAACCCGGCGCCGATCCCGACATCGCCATCCTGCTGCCCGAGGGCCGCGTGCCGTGGAGCGGTCATTCGGGCCGCTATGCGGCCGAGCAGGTGATGGCGGAGATCGAGACGCATCGCACCACCATCGTCTTCTGCAACACGCGCAGTCTCGCCGAACTGATCTTCCAGGATCTGTGGAAGGCGAACAGCATGAGCCTGCCGATCGGCGTCCACCACGGCAGCCTCGCGCTGGAGGCGCGGCGCAAGGTCGAAGGCGCCATGGCGTCAGGAAGGCTGCGCGCATTGGTCGCCACCGCCAGCCTCGACCTCGGCGTCGACTGGGGCGACGTCGACTGCGTCATCCAGATGGGGGCGCCCAAGGGCTCGAGCCGTCTGCTGCAGCGGATCGGCCGCGCCAATCACCGGCTCGACGAATCCTCGGAAGCGATCCTCGTCCCCGGCAACCGCTTCGAATATCTCGAGGCGCGCGCCGCGCTCGACGCGGTGGAGGAAGGCGCGCTCGACGCCGATCCGTTCCGCGCCGGCGCACTCGACGTGCTCGCCCAGCACGTCATGGCCTGCGCCTGCGCCGCGCCCTTCCGCCGCGACGACCTGCTCGACGAGATCCGCAGCGCGACCCCCTATTCGGCGCTGCCCGACGAGACGTTCGACCGCGTGCTCGGCTTCATCCGCGACGGCGGCTATTCGCTCAAGGCCTATGACCGGTTCAAGCGGCTGACCGAAGAGGCGGACGGCCTGTGGCGGGTCAGCCATCCGCGCTTCGTGCAACAGCATCGCCTCAACGCCGGGATCATCGTCGAGGCGACGATGCTGACGGTTAGGTTCAAGAACGGCCGTAGCCTCGGCAAGGTCGAGGAGGGCTTCGCCGCGACCCTGACCCCCGGCGACACCTTCTTCTTCGCCGGTCTCAGCTGCGAGGTGGAACGGATCGACACCGAGGATCTGATCGTCCGCGCCTCGTCCAAGCCGGCGCGCATTCCGACCTACGGCGGCGCACGCATGCCGCTGTCGACCAATCTTGCGGATCGGGTTCGCCGTTTCCTCGCCGAGCCGGACGAATGGGTTCGTTTCCCCGACGATGTCCGCGAATGGCTGGAGATGCAGGGGCGCCGCTCCGCCTTGCCCCGTCCCGGCCAGCTGCTGATCGAGACCTTCCCGCGCGAAGGGCGGCATTACATGGTCGCCTACAGTTTCGAAGGCTGGAACGCGCACCAGTCGCTCGGCATGCTGGTGACACGGCGGATGGAGGCGCAGGGTCTCCAACCACTGGGGTTCGTCGCCAATGACTATGCGATCGCGACCTACGGGCTGGAGCCGGTCACCGATCCCGCCGCGCTGTTCAGCCCCGACATCCTCGAGCACGAATTCGTCGACTGGGTCGAGCGCAGCCACCTGCTCAAGCGCGCCTTTCGCGAGGTGGCGGTGATCGGCGGACTGGTCGAGCGTCAGCATCCCGGCAAGCGCAAGACGGGACGCCAGGTCACCTTCTCCACCGACCTGATCTACGACGTGCTGCGCAAATACGAACCGACGCATCTGCTGCTGCAGGCGGCATGGGACGATGCGCGGGCGCGGATGACCGATGTCGGTCGGCTCGCCGATCTGCTCGACCGCGCCGCCGAGACGATGCTGCACGTCGATCGCGACCGGGTGACGCCGCTGGCGGTGCCGGTGCTGACCCTGATCGGTCGCGAGCGGGTCGCCACCAACAGCGCCGACGACGCCCTGCTGGTCGAGGCCGAGGCGCTGGCCGCGGAGGCGATGCGGCTGGATTGAGAGGGGGCCAAACCGTTCTTTGTCATTCCCGCGAAGGCGGGGATGACGAATGTCAGAGGGCACACAGACCCTTCACCTCCCCCGCCCGCATGGCTTAAGGGACTCCGTCATGTGGCAGCTCTACCAATTCCCCCTGTGCCCGTTCAGCCGCAAGGTGCGGCTGCTGCTCGGCGAGAAGGGCGTCGGCTATGAGCTGGTGCGCGAATCGCCGTGGGACCGGCGCGACGAGTTCATGGACATGAACCCCGCCGGCGAGACGCCGGTGATGGTCGACGCCAGTCGCCCCGGCGCGCCGCTGATCGATTCGATGGCGATCTGCGAATATTTCGAGGAAACGGTCGACAAAGCGGCGACGATCAACGGCACCGCCGCCAATCGGGCGGAGATCCGCCGGCTGGTCAGCTGGTTCGACACGCATTTCTATCGCGATGTCACCGGCCCGCTGCTGCACGAGCGCGTCGTCAAGCGGCTCGCCCACCGCGCCGCGCCCGATGCCAAGGGCCTGCGCGAGGCGATGAAGGCGGCGGTCAGCCACCTCGATTACACCGATTATCTGCTCGACCATCGCAATTGGCTGGGCGGCGCGACGATGAGCCTCGCTGATCTTGCCGCCGCGGCGCAGATTTCGGTCGCCGATTATCTCGGCGGCATCGACTGGAAGGGGCATGAGCAGACCGCGCGCTGGTATCGTGGGCTGAAGAGCCGGCCGAGTTTCCGCCCGCTGCTGTCCGAGCGCATGGAGTTGATCGGTCCACCGGCGCATTACGACAATGTCGACTTCTGATCCCATCGCCTTTGCCGACTTCGAGCGGGTCGACATCCGCGTCGGCACGATCGTCGCGGCCGAACCGTTTCCCGAGGCGCGCAAGCCGGCGATCAAGCTGCGCATCGATTTCGGCGACGAGATCGGGATCAGGAAATCCTCCGCCCAGATCACCGATCATTATGCGCCGGAGACGCTGGTCGGCCGACAGGTCGCCGCGGTGGTCAATTTCCCGCCGCGCCAGATCGGGCCGTTCATGTCGGAGGTGCTGACGCTCGGCTTCCCCGATGCCGATGGCAAGGTCGTGCTGATCGGCCCCAGCCTGCCCGTGCCCAACGGCGGCCGGCTGTTCTGATCGACCGCGCTCAGCCCTGCGCCAGCAGGGCGAGCGTCGCGGGATCGTCCCGACCGTCGAAGAACCGATCCAACGCCGCGCGGAACGGCGCGGGATCGTCCGCCACCGCGGCGAACAACGTCATCGACGAGCGCAGCTTGACCGCATCGATCGCGCCCAGCACCGCCTCCGCGCTGCCCGGTGCCGCCGTGACCGCCGCAGTCGCTTCGACCAGCCTCGCCCCGAGCACGGGGTGCGCCAGATAGGCGCGCGCCTCGTCCGCCGAGCGGATCGCGTAGAAGCGTGCCGTCTCGCTCCGCCCCAGTCCGGCGATCTGCGGGAAGACGAACCACATCCAGTGGCTGGTCTTGCGCCCGCGTCGCAATTCGCCGAGCGCCTGGGCGTAGAGGCTGGCCTGGGCCGTCACGAATCGGGTCAGATCGGTCATCACGGCCGCGCAACTGTCCGGCGGGCTGCTGCGTTCCCGCTCGATGATGCCGATTCCCCTGCGCGCCGCCGGCCTGCTGACGCTGGCCCTTCTCGCCACCGGCTGCGGTCATCGCCAGGCCGCGGTGGCGAACAACGATGCCGCGGCCGCCGCCTTCGTCCCGCCGCCGATGCAGAAAGCGAAGCCGCTGCCCGGTCAGGCGCAAGTCGCGCCACTGACCAACTATGTCGGCAAATATCCGAACGATGCGGTCGCCGGCGTCGCCTTCTACGACCGGACGGAGGTCGCCCAGGCGCTGGTCGATGCGGTCGCCGACCAGCAATTGCGCCACCGCATCACCAGCCGCGACGCGGTGTCGGTGCCGATCGTCCGCATGGCGGACGGCCGCCTTGCCGCCCATGGTTGCACGCCGCACGATTGCGCCGACCAGAATTGGACGTTCCTGGTGGCGGCCGACGGGTCGAAGGGCGAGGCATGCTGGCACGATGCCGCGACGATGGGCACCGCCAGCGCCTGGTATGCTGGATCGATGCCGAAGCGTCGCCCCGGCGACTGTCCGCAGGCCTGACGCGATGCTGGAACATATCCCCGCCTGGCTTGGCAAGGCGCTCGCCGCGGTACGTGCCGGCAGTGAGAAACTCGTTATTGCGCGCCGGGACATCGGCCACGGCATCAGCGCGCTGGAACTGACCAGCCCCGCCTTTGCCGATGGCGGCCGGTTGCCGCCGCGCTTCACCGCGGACGGTGCGGGCGTGTCCCCGCCGCTGACCTGGGGCACGCCGCCGGAGGGCACGGCGTCGCTGGTGCTGATCGTCGAGGACGCCGACGCGCCGGCGCCGCAGCCGCTGGTCCATGCCATCGTCTGGGGCCTGCCCGCGGATGCCGGACGGCTGGAGGAAGGCGCGATCGTCGCCGACGGCGACGGCACGGCCGCGCGCGACGTCGGCCGCAACAGCTATTTCGCCGAAGGCTGGTTGCCGCCCGATCCGCCGACCGGGCACGGCAGCCATCGCTATGCCTTCCAATTGTTCGCGCTCGACGCGGCCGCGGGCGATCCCGGCGCGACGCCGGGGCGCGGCGCGGTGGTCAAGGCGATGGCGGGCCATGTGCTCGCCGCGGGGGTGCTGGTCGGCACCTATGGTCGGGAGGAGGAAGCGCCGATCGGACCGGCGGGGGCGGCGGCGACCGCCTGATCGCGCATCGCGCGGGGCCCTGGCCCGGCGGTGGCGCCGGGCCGGTCGGCCGGTTCAGACGGTGTGGAGACCACCCTGACTAGCGATGACGAGGACGGTGGTGGCGAAGGACGCGAGGCCGAGAAACAGGCTGCGGTACATGGCAAGTCTCCGGATCAACATGGCGATCAGGCGATCGGCAGGACGGGGACGGCGGCGCTGACGGCGACGGCGGCGAAGGCGAGCGCGACGATCATCGAGACGGCGGCGCGCTGAGCGGTTTCGAAGCGGAGAAACATGACGGTGATCCCTTTTGTATCGCGGCCGGACCATCCGGCGCCCGATGCAAAGGTCATCGCATGAGCCGTGCCAACTTCTATAAATGCTTGTTTTTGCCGGCTTTCTCAAAAACAGTCGCCGACAGTTGGGATTCTTCGCTAGCGATGTCGGCAATTCACGCCAGGATCAGGCGGCGCACACCCGGTCGCGGCCCTCGGCCTTAGCGGTATAGAGCAACCGGTCGGCCCGATCGAATGCCGCGGCGCTTGATTCGCCCGCCTGCACCGCGGTGATGCCGATCGACAGCGTCACCTGGCCGATGGCGGAGTCGCTCTCACGCACGCGGAAACGCTTGCCGGCGACGACGCTACGCACGAAGTCGAGGTGGCTCGCCGCATCGGCCAGCGTGATGCCGTGCAGCAGGATGGCGAATTCCTCGCCGCCGTGGCGCACCACCAATTGCCCGCGGCATTCCTCGGCCAGCGCCCGCCCGACGGCGCTCAGCACGCGATCGCCGACCGGATGGCCATGGACGTCGTTGATCCGCTTGAACCGGTCGATGTCGCACACCGCCAGGCAATAGGGCGCGTCGCGCTCGTCGCGCACCGCGAACGCCTCTTCGAAGGCGCGCCGATTGGGCAGGCCGGTCAGCGCATCGCGGCGCGCCGTGTCGTTGGCTTCCGCCAATTTGGCGCGCAACGCATCCGCCTCGTGCGTCGCGCTGGCCAGCCGCGCCTCCGCCTCGCGCACGCGCGCCAGCATCGTGCCGGTGATCCGGGCGATCTCGCCCAGCCCATCCGCCACGCTGCCGCGCGGCCGCTCCAGCGTCGCCGCACTCTGTGCCAGGTCGCGGCCAAAGCCGCGCGTCTCGTCCTGCATCGCACGCATCATCGTCGCGAAATCGTCGACCTGCGCCTGCGTTTCGGCAACGAGTCGCACCGCCGCGTCCTCGAGCAGGTCGGCGTGGCTCGGCTCGGTGGATGGTGGAGCGACGGGTTCCGCCGCGATCGGCGCCCCGGCCACGACGGTACCGCCCAGCGTCTCAATGTCGCGCCGGCTCAACCGGAAGCCGCCGTCGGTCAGCCGCGCCACCGCCTGGGCGATGACGCCGTCGGGTTCGGTGACGATCGTATAGGCGAACATGTAATGCGCCGGTTCGGGGCTCAGGCCGTGCTGCGCCAGGAAAGCGCCGATGCGGGTGAACACGTCACCCTCACCGCCCTTCCTCGCCGCCGCCGGACCGCGCATGCCGTTCCCCCCCGATATTCGCCGCCGATGCCTAGCGGCCATAGGTTAGTAATGCGTTGAGATAGGTCAGCGCGTGCGAACCATTTTTTGCACCGCGGCCAGCGTCAGCGCGACATGCTGGGCCGGATCGCGATCGTCGTGGACGAAGGCAACGCGACCGTCCTTGCCGATCACATAGCTCGTCCGCGTCGTCAGCTGGCGCCCGGCCGGGCCACCCTGCATCGCGACGTCATAGCCCTGCACGACCTTGGGCCCCGCGCTCGCCACCGCGAACTGGCCGGCGCATTTCTCCGACGAGAAGCGCTGCAGCGTCGGCACGTCGTCCGCCGACATGCCGATCACCGTCGCGCCCGCCTTCTTGAACGCGGGGATCGCCTCGGCGAAGGCATGCGCCTCGGCATTGCAGCCGCCGGTGAACGCCGCCGGGAAGAAGTACAGCACCACCGGCCCCTTCTTCAGCGCCTCGGCGAGGTGGATCGGCACCACCTTGCCCGCGATCGCACCGCGCGTCTCGAAATCGGGCGCCTTGGCGCCGGTGGTCAGTGCGGCAAAGGCGGGCGCGGCGATCAGCGCGAGCGCGGCGGCGGCGGGAAACAGGCGCATGGTCGATCCTTCCACGGATATACGGTCGCGCAATCTAGCGCGATGCGACGCGCCGCACTAGGCATGGTCGGATGCCGGTCACCCCCGCCGATCTCGCCCTCGCCCAGCGTCTCGCCGATGCCGCCGGCGCCGTCATCCGCCCCTATTTCCGGTCCGATTTCGGCGGCGAGGTCAAGGCCGACCATAGCCCCGTGACCCGCGCCGATCGCGAGGCGGAGGCGGCGATGCGCCGCCTGCTCGATGCGGAGGCGCCCGGCGACGGCGTGATCGGCGAGGAATATGGCAACAAGGACGGCGTCACCGGCCGGCAATGGGTGCTCGACCCGATCGACGGCACGCGCAGCTTCACCGTCGGCCGCGCGATCTTCGGCACGCTGATCGCGCTGGTCGAGGACGGCTGGCCGGTGCTCGGCATCATCGACCAGCCGGTGCAGCGTGAACGCTGGCTCGGCGTCGCCGGCCGACCGACCAGCTTCAACGGCCGCCCCGCGCGCACCCGCGCCTGCGCAGGCCTTGAGGGGGCGATCGTCGCCACCACCAGCCCGCATTTGTTCGCCGACGGCGACGTGCCGCATTACATGGCGCTGGTCGCCGCCGCGTCCGGCGGGCATGCGCGGCAGGGCCCGGTCTATGGCGGCGACTGCTACAATTACGGCCTGCTGGCGAGCGGCCACCTCGACGTGGTCGCGGAAAGCGGCCTGCAGCTCTACGATTTCGCCGCGCTGGTGCCGGTGGTCGAGGGCGCGGGCGGGCGGATGTGCGACTGGAACGGCGAACCGCTCACCGCCGCCAGCGACGGCCATGTCCTGGCGATCGGCGATCCGGCGCGCACCGACGACGTGCTGGAGGCGCTGCGCGCCACCGCGCACGATCACTGACACGGCCTAATCTGCGGCACTGCCGCCCACCCAAGTCGTCATTCCCGCGCAGGCGGGAATCCAGACACGCTGGCGCCGCGGCCCTATCGGGGATCTGCGCGTCTGGATCCCCGCCTGCGCGGGGATGACGGCCATGGGGGGATGGGCGCGCCAAAACCAAACCCCCTCCCCAAATTCACGGGGCAGCCTCAAAAGATCCCCAGAAACTTCTTGCGCTGCGCCTTGGTCTCGCCGCCGTCACCGCTCTTGGCGGGGGTGCCGTTGCCGACATCGGTGCGCGGCTTGCCCTTGGTGGTGCGCTGTGCCCGCGCGTCCGCACCCGCCAGCACCGGACCGCACGCCGCCGCCTTGGCGTCGCCGACGTCGACGAAGGCGAGAATGCCCGCCAGCGGCGTCGCCACCACCGCCAGGCCCAGGCCGGCGCCGGCGCGCGCCAGCAGCTGCGGGCTGATCACCGCCAGCGACGGATGCGCGAAGGTGCCGCCGATCCCCACCGGCGACTGACCGGAGAACAGGCTGAACTGCTTGCCGTCGGCGCGCACCGCCAGATCGACCGTCTCGTTGCGGAAGCTGAAGCCGCCACGACCGGTGATGACGTTCTTGCTGGTATCGATCAGGATCGGGTCCGCCGCCGCGACGCCGCTCCGCACGGTGAAGCCGATCAGCCCGCAATTGATCTGGACCGGCTCCTTCAATTCCTTTTCGAACATCTTCTGCACGAAGACGCCAATGTCGAGCTCGGACAGTTGCGCGTTGCGTGTCCACATCGATCCCGCCGGCAGCACGAAGGCGATCCGGCCGTGCGTGCTGGCGAGCGAGTCATGCACGGAATCGCCGCGCCCGCTCAGCTGGATGCGTCCCTTGACGATGCCGGTGGTCCCCGCCTCCGCGACGCCCCAGCCGGCGAGCAGCCGCCCCATCGGCGTCGGCGCCAGGCGGATGTCGTAGCGGTCGGCGGCCGGTCGCTGGCGCGTGTCGAACACCACGTCGGCGGCGACGTTGCCACGCGCCATCGCGAAGGACATCGGCGACAATGCCAGCCGCCCCTCCTTCAGCGCCAGCGTCAGGTCGACGTCGCTGATCGGCACCCGGCGCGACCGCACGGCGGCGATCCGCCATTTCAGGTCGGCGTCGAAGCGCCGCATCGTCGCCACCGGCAGCGCTGCATCGGGCAGCAGCCGCTGCGGCGCCGCACCGGTGGCGGCGGCGGCCGCCTGCGCGCCCTGCGTGGCGACGATGTCGGGATTGTAGCCGATGAACGGCGCCGCATCGACGATGTCGAGCCGCCGCGTGGTCAGCGTCGAATCGAGATGCAGCCGCGTCCCGTTGGTGATCGTCAGCACGCCGGCGACGTCGCTGTCGCCAAAGGTGCCGGACAGGTGCGTGAAGCGATATTGCGGCCCCTGCTGCACCAGCTGCGCCTTCAGATGGTAATCGCGGGTGCGCGGGATGACGACGCCGATGACGGCGAGCAGCGTCGACAGGTCGCGCCCGCGCGCGCGCGTCTGCAACGGCACGCCCTCGAAAGCCGCGAGGCTGGGCAAGGTGCCGGTCACGTCGACGACATTGCCGTTCGTCCGTGCGGTCAGCACCAGCTGGTTCTGCCCGCGCGCCACCGTCTGGTTGGGCGACAGCAGCTTGGCGGCCATCGCAAAGGGGGTGCCGCGGATCAGCCCACGCCCGGTCACGCCGACCGCATCGCCGATCCGCGCATCGGTCGATCGGATCGGATCGATCCGCATGTCGGCGAGCAGGCGCAACCGCGGGTCGCGATAGCGCACCGTCGTCCCGGTGACGGTGGCACGGTCGATGCGCGGGAAGGGGAAGGGCTTGCCGCCCTTCTTGTCGCTGAACGTCCAGGTGTTGGCGCTGTGATCGGGCAGCCATTCCAGGTCGATCGCGCCGTTGGTCAGGGTCAACCAATAGAAGCGCCGCGTGCCGAACAGCAGCGACAGCGGCGCGATCCGCGAATCGAGCGACTCGGCGCGGAACAGATAGGGCTGGCTGGCCCAGCCAAGGTTGCTGATGCTCAGCCCCTGCGCGGCGAACTTGATCTGCAGCGGCGCGAAATAGAGCTGGAAATCGCCCGCGACCTTGACCTCGCGGTGGGTTAGCCGGCCGACGATCGACTCGAACGTATGCTTGAGGAAGCGCCCCTTGGTGACGAACAGGATCAGCCAGACTGCGAAGACGGCGGCGAACAGGCCGAGCGCGACATTGCGGGCGATCCGCCACCCGCGCGCGCGACGCGGCGCCGGGCCAACCGGCGTGACGACAGGCGTGACGGGGGCCATGTCGGCCGACGGGGCGGTGGGGGCGGATTGATCCATCGCAAGGCATCCAAGCGTCTGCGGCTCGTTCCGGTTCCGCATCGGTTGCTTTTGCCGATCGACATGGCTAAGGGGCGCAGCTTCCCGAGCGACGCGTGGACGAACGGCCCGGCCATCAAGGGCTGCCGCGGCTGTTCAAGCGACGCTCACATCGAAAGGACCAAAATGCCCAAGCTCAAGACGAAGAGCGGCGTCAAGAAGCGCTTCAAGCTCACCGCCACCGGCAAGCTGAAGCACGGCGTCGCCGGCAAGCGCCACCGCCTGATCAGCCACAACGGCAAGTACATCCGCCAGAACCGCGGCACCACGGTGCTGTCGAAGGCCGACACCGCGACGGTGAAGGCCTGGGCGCCGTACGGCCTGAACTGAGGAGCTGAACAATGGCACGAGTGAAGCGCGGCACGACGACCAAGGCCAAGCACAAGAGGATTTTGGATCAGGCGAAGGGCTATTACGGCCGTCGCAAGAACACGATCCGCATCGCCCGCCAGGCGGTGGAGAAGGCCGGCCAGTACGCCTATCGCGACCGCAAGGTGAAGAAGCGCACGTTCCGCGGCCTGTGGATCCAGCGCATCAACGCCGGCGTGCGCGCCGAGGGTCTGACCTATTCGCAGTTCATGCACGGGCTGAAGCTCGCCGGCATCGAACTCGACCGGAAGGTGCTGGCCGACATCGCGATGCACGAGGGTGAAGCCTTTACCGCGATCATCGCCCAGGCGAAGGCGGCCCTGCCCCAGGCCGCCTGAGCGCGCCTGTAGCGGTTACGCCCGACACGAAGGGGCGCTGGTGGCAACACCGGCGCCCTTTTCGTTTGGGGGCACCGCTTCCCTCTTCGTCATCCCGGCGAACGCCTCACCCCTCCAATCGTCATCCCCGCGCAGGCGGGGATCCAGACGCGCAGGTTCTTGTGGAAGTCACAAAGGCCAGCCAGTCTGGATTCCCGCCTTCGCGGGAATGACGGGGGGGGAGCGGCATGGAAGAAAAGCAACCGTGCGTTTACATGCTCGCCAGCGGACGCCACGGCACGCTCTACATCGGTGTTACCTCGGATTTGCTCGCGCGGATCCACCAACATCGCGAAGGCCTGATCGAAGGCTTCACCAAACGCTACGACATTAAACGCCTCGTCTGGTTCGAGATGGCATCCGGCATGGGCTCTGCCATCCGCCGCGAAAAGCAGTTGAAGAAGTGGAACCGCGACTGGAAGACGCGGCTGATCGAGGGCTCCAACCCCGATTGGGTTGACCTTGCCATCGGCCTCGGCTTTGAGCCGCTGACGATCAAGTCCCGTGGCGAGCGGGACGCTTAAGCCCCGACCGGCAGGACATCTGGATTCCCGCCTGCGCGGGAATGACGGAGTGTGACGTGGCCGATCTCGACCCGAACCAACTGCTCGACCGCATCCGGCAGAGCGAGACGCTCGACGCCCTCGAATCCTTGCGCGTCGAGGCGCTCGGCAAGCAGGGCAGCATCACCCAATTGCTGAAGACGCTCGGCAAGATGAGTCCCGAGGAGCGCCAGTCCGAAGGCCCGCGCATCCACGCCTTGCGCGCATCCGTCACCGAGGCGATTCAGTCCCGTAAGGCCGCGCTGGAACGCGCCGCGCTCGACGCGCGCCTCGCCGCCGAGACGCTCGACATGACGCTGCCGGTCGACGCGCCGCTCGCCGGCACCGTCCACCCGGTCAGCCAGGTGATGGACGAGCTCGCCGAGATCTTCGCCGACCTCGGCTTCGCAGTCGCCACCGGTCCGGAGATCGAGACCGACTGGCACAATTTCAGCGCGCTCAACATTCCGGACACCCATCCGGCGCGTGCGATGCACGACACCTTCTACCTGCAGCAGGGCCAGCAGGCGAAGGCGGCGGGGACGTTCGACGAGCGCGCCACCTTCTCGCTGCTGCGCACCCACACCAGTCCGGTGCAGATCCGCACGATGCTGGAGCAGCAGCCGCCGATCCGCATCATCGCGCCGGGCCGCACCTATCGCTCGGACTCGGATGCGACGCACACGCCGATGTTCCATCAGGTCGAGGGGCTGGTGATCGACAAGGGGATCACGCTCGGTCACCTCAAATGGACGCTGGAGACCTTCCTCAAGGCGTTCTTCGAGCGCGACGACATCGTCCTGCGCCTGCGGCCGAGCTATTTCCCCTTCACCGAACCCTCGGCCGAGGTCGACGTCGGCTATACGGTCGAGAAGGGCAAGCGGGTGATCGGGGGTTCTGGCGGAGGCTGGATGGAGGTGCTCGGCAGCGGCATGGTCCACCCCAAGGTGATCGCCGCCTGCGGCCTTGATCCCGACGAATGGCAGGGCTTCGCCTTCGGCTGCGGCATCGACCGGCTCGCCATGCTCAAATACGGCATGGACGACCTCCGGCCCTTCTTCGACGGCGATATCCGCTGGCTGAAGCATTACGGCTTCGCCGCGCTCGACGTGCCGACCCTGTCGGGCGGCGTCGGCGTCGCCCCCTGAGCCTGCACCACGCCCCGTCCGTCATCCCGGAGCAAGCCGGGACCCATGGACAGGGCGCGGCGCACGATGACACGGGATCGCCAGCCTCCGGGCCGGTCGCATCCATGGGTCCCGGCGTTCGCCGGGATGACGACAAGAACGGAACGTTCCAATGAAGTTCACCCTTTCCTGGCTCAAGGATCACCTGACCACCGATGCGAGCCTCGAGGAGATCCTCGACGCGCTGACCCGCATCGGGCTGGAGGTCGAGGGCGTCGATAATCCCGGCGCGGCGCTGAAGGCCTTTCGCGTCGCGCGCATCCTGTCCGCGACACGCCATCCGCAGGCGGACAAGCTGCAGGTCCTCTCCGTCGACGCCGGCGACGGGCCGATGCAGGTGGTGTGCGGCGCCCCCAATGCCCGCGCCGGCCTGGTCGGCGTGTTCGGCGCGCCCGGTGCCTATGTCCCCGGCCTCGACGTGACGCTGAAGGTCGCGGCGATCCGCGGCGTCGAATCGAACGGCATGATGTGCTCGGCGCGCGAGCTGCAGGTCGGCGAAGGCCATGACGGCATCATCGAACTGCCCGACGACGCCCCGGTCGGCACCCCCTATCCCGACTATGCCGGGCTCGACGAACCCGTCATCGACGTCGCCATCACCCCCAATCGTCAGGATTGCATGGGCGTGCGCGGCATCGCCCGCGACCTCGCCGCCGCCGGGCTCGGCACGTTGGTGCCGCTGATCGTGCCCGAGATGCCGGGCGAGGGCCCGGGCCCCGACGTGCGGATCGAGGATGCGGCGGGCTGCCCCGCCTTTTATGCGCAAGGTGTGCGCGGCCTCCGCAACGGCACCTCGCCCGAATGGATGCGCAGCCGCCTGGCCGCGATCGGCCAGAAGCCGATCTCGACCCTGGTCGACATCACCAACTATCTCACCGTCGATCTCGGCCGCCCCCTCCATGTCTATGACAAGGCGAAGCTGTCGGGCGGCCTCGTCGCCCGCCACGCGCGCGCGGGCGAGAGCGTCGAGGCACTCAACGGCAAGACCTATACCCTGGCAGAGGGCATGACCGTCATCGCCGACGACGTCGCCGTGCACGATATCGGCGGCATCATGGGCGGCGCGCATTCGGGCGTATCGGAGGCGACCACCGACGTCGTCATCGAATGCGCCTATTTCGCCCCCGATGCGATCGCGCGCACCGGTCAGGCGCTCAGCCTGACCAGCGACGCGCGCCAGCGGTTCGAGCGCGGCGTCGATCCCGCCTTCCTCGACGATGGTCTCGCCATCGCCACCTTCCTCGTGCTCGAATATTGCGGCGGCAGCGCCAGCACTGTCACGCGCGTCGGCCAGCCGCCGCTGGCGATGCGCAGCTACGCCTACGACCCCGCCCGTGCGGAGACGCTGGGCGGCCTCGCCATCGCGCCGGAACGGCAGCGTGCGATCCTCGAATCGCTCGGCTTCACGGTCACCGACGACTGGCAGGTGACGCCGCCGACGTGGCGGCGCGACATCGACGGCCCCGCCGATCTGGTCGAGGAGGTGATCCGCATCGAGGGGATCGACAAGGTCGCACCCGTGCCGCTGCCCCGCGTCCCCGGCGTCGCCAAGCCGACCGCGACACCGCAGCAGAAGCTGGAGCGCCGCGTCCGTCGCGCCGCCGCCGCGCGCGGGCTCGACGAGGCGGTGACCTGGAGCTTCGTCTCCGATGCCGAAGCCGCACCGTTCGGCGGCGGCGTCTGGAGCCTCGCCAATCCGATCAGCGAGGACCTCAAGGTCATGCGCCCGTCGCTGCTGCCAGGCCTGCTCTCCGCCACCCGCCGCAACCTCGCCCGCGGCGCCACCGCGGTGCGCCTGTTCGAGATCGGCCGCCGCTATCTCGCCGATGGCGAGCATCCGACGCTCGGGCTCGTCCTCGCCGGCAACGCCCGCGATCGCGGCTGGCGGG
The DNA here is from genome assembly GCF_052907485.1 of Sphingomonas benefaciens. Lineage (NCBI taxonomy): Bacteria > Pseudomonadati > Pseudomonadota > Alphaproteobacteria > Sphingomonadales > Sphingomonadaceae > Sphingomonas > Sphingomonas benefaciens. Next base: position 152,834 of record NZ_JBREIC010000005.1, read on the forward strand.
CCGGCAAGGCGGCGGGTTTCGACGCCTTTGACGCCAAGGCGGAGGCGCTGGCGCTGCTCGCCGCCGCCGGGGCGCCGGTCGACAATCTGCAAGTCATGGGCGAGGCCGGCGACGCCTGGCATCCCGGCCAGTCGGGGACGCTGCGCCTCGGGCCGAAGAAGATCCTGGCGCGCTTCGGCATGCTGCATCCCAGCCTGCTCAAGGCGTTCGACCTCGACGGCGGCATCGCCGCGGTCGAGCTGTACCTCGACGCGCTGCCGGCCAGGCGCGGGGCTACCGGCTTCATGCGGCCGGCCTTCGCCCCGCCGGCGCTCCAGTCGGTCCGCCGCGACTTCGCCTTCCTGGTTCCCGAGGCGCTCAGCGCCGACGCCCTGGTGCGCAGCGTCCGCGGCGCCGACAAGGCGGCGATCACCGCGGCGCGCGTGTTCGACGTCTTCACCGGCACCGGGGTCGAACCGGGCATGAAGTCGGTTGCGGTCGAGGTGGTGCTGCAGCCGACCGACAAGAGCTTCACCGACGAGGCGCTGAAGGGCATCGCCGACAAGGTGGTGGCAGCGGCCGCGAAACAGGGTGCGGTGCTCAGGGGTTGAGCGAAGAGAACGACGGCCCTCACCCTTCCCACCCGGCTGCGCCGGGCGGGCCCCTTCCCTCTCCCAGCGGGAGAGGGAGGGAGGCGCGAAGCGCCGGAAGGGTGAGGGCCGTCGCAACTGACAGGATTAGCGCATGACCGACCGCCAGATGATCCGCATCCGCTCCGCCGCGCTCACCGCGGCGATCAATCCCTTCGGCGCCGAGCTGTCGCACCTCGAGGACAGCGAGGGTCGCGAGCTGATGACCAACGCCGACCCCGCCTTCTGGACCGGCCGCGCGCCGATCCTCTTCCCGGTGATCGGCGTCACCAACGGCCTGCAGATCCGGCTCGACGGCCAGAGCTATCCGATGCCCAAGCATGGCTTCGCCCGGCATTCGCTGTTCGACGTCGTCGAGGCGAGCGAGGATCGCGCCGTCTTCGCGCTGACCGACAGCGAGCAAACGCGCGCCAACTACCCCTTCGCCTTCCGGCTGGAGATCGCCTTCGCGGTCGAGGGCGCGACGCTGGCGGTCGAGGCTCGCGTGATCAACACCGGCGATGTCGCCCTGCCCGCCAGCTTCGGCTTCCACCCCGCCTTCGCCTGGCCTTTGCCCTATGGCGAGGAGCGCGCCGCGCACCGCATCACCTTCGAGGCCGACGAGCCCGACGCGCTGCGCGAAATCGCCCCCGACGGCCTGATCGCCGCGACGACGTGCCCGTCGCCGCTCGATGGCCGCGAGCTGTTGTTGCGCGACGATTTGTTCACCGACGATGCTTTGGTCTGGGATCATATCCGCTCGCAAGCCGTCACCTATGGCGCGGCGCAGGGCCCGGTACTCGACATCGCCTTCCCCGATACGCCCAAGCTCGGCATCTGGACCAAGCCCGGCGCGGCCTATGTCTGCGTCGAGCCGTGGCACGGCATCGCCGATCCCGAAGGCTATGACGGCGAGTTCCGCGCCAAGCCCGGCGTGTTCGAGGTCGCACCCGGCGACACCAAGCACATCCGGATGAGCGTGACGTTGGTGCCCTAGCCACAGGCCGTCACCCCGGACTTGTTCCGGGATCCACCGTCCCGCATATGCCGCCCCAGTGACGATGGCGGCACCGTGGATGCCGGAACCAGTCCGGCATGACGAAAGACGCACGAATGACCTCCCCCCGCCGCACCTTCGCGATCATTTCCCACCCCGACGCCGGCAAGACGACGCTGACCGAAAAGCTGCTCTATTTCGGTGGCGCGATCCATCTCGCCGGCGAGGTCAAGGCGCGCGGGGCGAACCGCCGAGCGCGGTCGGACTGGATGAAGATCGAGCAACAGCGCGGCATCTCCGTCACCTCGTCGGTGATGACGTTCGAGCATGACGGCATCACCTTCAATTTGCTCGACACGCCGGGCCACGAGGATTTCTCGGAAGACACCTACCGCACGCTGACCGCGGTCGATTCGGCGATCATGGTGATCGACGCCGCCAAGGGCATCGAACCGCAGACGCGCAAATTGTTCGAGGTCTGCCGCCTGCGCTCGGTGCCGATCATCACCTTCGTCAACAAGGTCGACCGCGAGGGCCGGCCGGTGTTCGAGCTGCTCGACGAGATCGCCGACATGCTCGCACTCGACGTCTGCCCGATGACCTGGCCGGTCGGCATGGGCGGCACGTTCCAGGGCATCCTCGACCTCACCACCAACCGCATTACCCGGCCGGAGGGCGACAGCCGCACCTTCCAGGGCAAGGTGGAGCAGGACCCGACCCTGCCCGACGACGTCGCCGAGGAGATCGAGCTGGCGCAGGTCGGCTATGCCGCCTTCGATCCCGCCGCCTATCGCCACGGCGATTTGACGCCCGTCTTCTTCGGCTCCGCGCTCAAGGATTTCGGCCCGGCCGAACTGATCGCCGCGCTGGCCGAACACGCCCCGCCGCCGCGCGCCCAGCCTGCCGAGCCGGCGCCGGTCAGCCCCGACAATGGCGAGGTCACCGGCTTCGTGTTCAAGGTCCAGGCCAACATGGACCCCAATCACCGCGACCGCATCGCCTTCATGCGACTGTGCTCGGGCACCTTCAAGCGCGGCATGAAGCTGACCCCCACCGGTCACGGCAAGCCGATCGCCGTCCACTCCCCGATCCTGTTCTTCGCGCAGAACCGCGAGGTGGCGGACGAGGCCTTTCCGGGCGACATCATCGGCATCCCCAACCACGGCACGCTGCGCGTCGGCGACACGCTGAGCGAGAAGGCCGATGTCCGCTTCACCGGCCTGCCCAATTTCGCGCCGGAGATCCTGCGCCGTGTCGCGCTCAAGGACCCGACCAAGACCAAGCAGCTGCGCAAGGCACTGGACGACATGGCCGAGGAGGGCGTGACCCAGGTCTTCTACCCGGAGATCGGCAGCAACTGGATCATCGGCGTCGTCGGCCAGCTACAGCTCGACGTGCTGCTGTCGCGGCTCGATGCGGAGTATAAGGTCGCCGCCGGACTGGAGCCCGCCCCCTATGACACGGCGCGCTGGATCGCGGCGGACGATCCCGCCGATCTCAAGACGTTCATGGACCTGAACCGTGCGGCGATGGCCAAGGATCGCGACGGCAATCCGGTGTTCCTTGCGAAAAGCGCCTGGGAAGTCGGCTATGTCGCCGACCGCTACCCCAAGGTCCGCTTCCTCGCGACGCGCGAGCGCTGACGCTGTCCTACAAGACGGCGGTGGTGTAGGATCGCGCGTCCGCCCGCTCTTTCTCATTGTTCGCAAAACACCGTGTCGGGGGCAGAAGGCGCCTTTGCCCGTTCAGGCGTCAATTCTGTCAAGACTCGCGGAAATCGCGCAACACGTCAGCATCTTGCCCGGTGCGATCCTTCGGCGCGACGGTACGTGTGTCGAGACTTACGCCTCATCCACCCAGTCGCGACGCAGGAAGCGCACCGCCAGCAGCCCCAGCAGCGCGGCGAGCACGTAGAAGCCGAGGCACAGCGTCGCCGCATAGCGCAGCGCGTCGACGCCGTGCGTCGCCTTCAGCGCATCGGACAGTCGGCCCATCAACAATGGCCCGACGCCCATGCCGATCAGGTTGTTGATCAGCAGGAAGCTCGCCGACGCGGTCGCGCGCATCGACCGCGGAACCAGATGCTGGACCGCGGTGGTGATCGGTCCCAGCCACAGGATGTTGAGCGCGTTGGGGATCAGCAACAGCGGCCACGCCACCCATGGCGACGGGCTGAGGAACCCCGCAGCGAAGGTCGGCGCGGAGATCAGCCAGGCGATCGCCGGCAGCCTGGCGTACCAGCCGCGGTTCCCCGTCCCCAGCCGGTCCGCCAGCCAGCCGCCCGCGAACACGCCGATCGTGCCGCCGATCAACAGTAGCGATCCCATGAACTGCCCGGTCTGGATCAGGCCGAAGTCGAAGCTGCGCATCAGGATCGACGGCGTCCACAGCGCCAGGCCATAACCGCACAGCGAACTGAACGACGCGGCGAAGGCGAGCAGCCAGAAGGTCGGCTTCCCCGCCAGGATCGCGAAGACCGCGCCCACCGGTTGCGGCGCGGCGGCGGTGCCCGCTTCGCGCGGCGCATCGCGTACGATCCACAGAAAGATGGGAGCAAGGATCACGCCTGCGATGCCGACGGCGAGGAACGCCGTGCGCCATTCGACCAGCGCGGCGATATAGGCGCCGAGCAGTGTCCCCGCCGCCAGCCCGACCGGAATGCCGAGCGAATAGATCGCGAGCGCCCGTGCGCGCCGCTCGGGCGGATAATAGTCCGCGATCAGCGCATAGGACGGCGCCACGCCCCCCGCCTCGCCGACGCCGACGCCCAATCGGCACAGGAATAGCTGCCAGTATCCCGTCGCCAGCCCGCACAGGGCGGTGAACACGCTCCACACCGTCAGCGCGCCGGCGATCACGCGGCTGCGGCTGGTGCGATCGGCGAGATAGGCGAGCGGCACGCCCAATCCCGCGTAGAGCAGCGCGAAGGCGAGCCCGCCGATCGCCCCGAACTGCGCATCGCTCAGACCCAGGTCCTGCTTGATCGGCTGGGCGAGGATGCCGAGGATCTGCCGATCGAGGAAGTTGAACGTGTAGACGAGCAATAACATCGCCAGCACCAGCGCCGGATAGCGGGGTCGGGTCGTGCTGGTCATCGCGGGTCTCCTGCCTCCCCCGCCCATCCGATGCAGGCGGGGTGAGGGCGACAAGTCAGCCGGACTTGTCGCCCCCCGTCAAATCAAAACCGCGCTGTGAACGTGCCGAACACCTGCCGCGGGGCGCCGTAGAAGGCGGTGGCGACGCCTTCCTTGCCGAGCGTCGGCACATAGCCGGTGCCGTTGGTGATCGGCTGGTTGGCGGCGTTGAGCGGCGTGCCCGCGATGTCGGTCTTGATATATTGATAGCCGCTGGTCTTGTAGCGCTTGTCGGTCAGATTGCGGCCGTAGACGCCAATCGAATAGCGCCGCCCCTCGCCAAAGGCATAGGTGAGGCCGGCATCCCACAAGGTATAGCCCGGCTGGTCGAGGAACGGGCTCGCCGTCTCGAACTGGTGGGTCAGGCTGCGATAGGAGACGGTGGTATTGGCGGTGACCAGCCCCGGCCCGACCGGCAGCGCCGCGGTCGCGGTGCCCGATGCGGTCCAGTCCGGCGTGTTCTGGAAGACCCGGACATTGGCGACGTCGACCCCGGTCGGGCCGATGAAGCGGCGATATCTGGCGTCGATATAGCCCATCGTCCCGGCCAGGCTGAACGAGGATCCGACGCCGGCGAAATCGCGGGCGAGGATCGCATTGGTCTCCAACTCGATACCCTTGATCCGCGCCTTCGCGGCGTTGGTGGTGATGCCGCAGAAGGTCTGCACGCCGCCGACTAAACAGCCGACCGAGCCGGGCACCTGGACGTCGGTATAGTCGGAATAGAAACCGTCCAGCGCCCAGGTCAGCCGCCTGTCAAGCGCGGCGCCCTTCCAGCCGATCTCATAGCTGGTCACCCTTTCGGGCCGGAACAGCAAGAAGTTGTAGATGTCCTGATAGCTCCGGCCTGCCGCGGGATTGCTGATCGGCGCCGACGTGCCCGACCCGCGCGGGTCGAAACCGCCACCCTTGAAGCCTTCCGAATAGGAGGCATAGAGGAGATGGTCCTCGCCCGGCTTGAAGCTCAGCGAGGCGCGCGGCGTGAAGCGCCGGAAATTGGCCGTACCACGGAAATTGGTCGAAGGGGGCGTGCCGAGGAACGGCACCGGCGTGCCGCCGAACTCCGGCGTCAGGCCGATGTAATTGGCCTTAAAGATGTACGACTGGCGCTCGTCCCACGTATAGCGGCCACCCAGCGACAGACTGATCTGCGGGGTGAAGTCGAAGGTGAAGTCGCCATAGACCGACGACGTCTCCGTCCGCACGTCGCCGGCGGTATAGGCGTCGAGGCCGGGCACGGTGGTCGACAGCAATACGCCAAAGCCGGTCGTCGCCTTGGCGCCGAGATAATAATAGCCGATCAGGCCATTCAGCTTGTCGGAGCTATAGAGCAGCTGGAATTCCTGGCTGGTCTGCTTGTTGCGGTAGACCGCCGGCACGTCGACGTCGACCGCCGGCAAGGCGTCGAAGTCGATCGGGGTGAAGGACGTGTCCTCGCGATAGGCGCTGATGCTGCGCAGCGTCAGCGCGTCGGTCAGCTTGGCGTTGACCGTCATCGACAGGCCGCCTGCCTCGATGTTCTGACGCGGAATATTCAGCCCGGCCTGCGTGTCGAAGACGTTGGCCAGCACTGGTGCGCCGCTGGCGAGGCCGGGGATCAGGCGGTGGCCGTTGCGCGGGTTGCTGGTGTCGTGGGTGTAATCACCGGTGATCCGGACGAACAAGCGCGTGTCCGAGCTCTCGAACTCGACGGTGCCGCGCGCGGCCCAGATGTCCTTGTTGTAATTGTCGATGTTGAGATTGGTGTTGCGCCCGAACCCGTCCCGGCTGAGCCGCGCGCCGGCGACGCCGACCTTGAGCATGTCGCCGATCGGCGTCGACAGCGCGACCACCGCATCGGCCTGATTGTAGCTGCCGTAGCTTGCTTTGACCCGCACCTCGGGCGTGTCGGGCAATCGCTTGGTGACGTATTTGACCGCGCCGCCGATCGTGTTGCGCCCGTACAGCGTCCCCTGCGGTCCGCGCAGCACTTCGATCCGGTCCACATCGTAAATGTCCAGCACCGCCGCCTGCGGGCGGTTGAGATAGACGTCGTCGAGATAGATGCCGATCCCGGCCTCGAACCCCGGCACCGGATCCTGCTGGCCAACGCCACGGATAAAGGCGGCGAGCGTCGAATTCGAACCACGCGCGGTCTTCAACGTCGTATTGGGCGTGGTGTTCTGGATGTCGGTCAGGTCGATCGCCCCCGACTTTTCCAATTTGTCGGCGGTAAAGGCGGTGACGGCGATCGGCACCGACAGCAACGTCTCGGCACGGCGGCGCGCGGTGACGACGATGTCGGCGGTGTCCTGCGCGGCGACGTTGGTCGTGTCCGGCGCGCTCTGGGCTGCGGCGGCGTCGTCCTGGCTCGTCGTCGCGGAGTCGGTCGGCGCGACCTGTGCCATCGCCGGTGCCGCTGACAGCGCGGCAAACGCCACGCCCAGCTTGAGTGTCGTCGACGTGCGCAGCGCCTTCATAACCAACCCCTCCTGTCGACGCCCGCGGCCCTTGCCGCACCCGGTTGATCCGGGTTGTACGCCGTAACCAACGTCTATACTGAAACCTGAACCGGGATTCAACTTGATCGTCGCAACACCGATCGGCCGGGTGGAGAGGGGCCGCAAGGCATCACGATGACGGACACGGCAACGCCCGCCGCTGGCGACAAGACACCTCGGACCGAACGTGGTCGTCGAACGCTACGCAGCCTGCTCGATGCGGCGGCGGCGGAATTCGGCGAGCGCGGATTCCATGATGCATCGATCAGCGCGATCACTCGCCGCGCTGGTGTCGCGCTGGGCAGTTTCTACACCTACTTCGACTCCAAGGACGCGATCTTCCGCGCCCTCGTCCGCGACATGTCGGATCAGGTTCGCAGCCATGTCGCCCCGGCGGTGCGCACAGCGCCAGATGGCCTGACGGCCGAACGAGACGGCCTGATCGCGTTCATCGGCTTCGTCCGGGCGCACAAGGAGATTTATCGCATCATTGACGAGTCGGAGTTCGTCGATCCGGACAGCTTCCGCCGGCATTATGCCACCACTGCCGAACGTATCGAACAGCGCCTCCGCGCCGCCGCCGCCCGGGGCGAATTGCGCGACGACGTGTCGGACGTCCACGCCTGGGCGATCATGGGGATGAACGTCTTTCTGGGCCTGCGCTACGGCGTCTGGAGAGAGGATCGGTCAAGCGAGGAGGTCGCCGCCGCCGCTGCCATTCTGTTGCGGGGCTTGGCGCGACGCTGAGCTAGCGCGCGTCGGCGGCGAGCGCCTGTGCCAGGACGTCGCGAATCGACCGCAACGCCGTCAGCCGGTCTCCGCCAGCGGCCGCGCCGTCCGCCGCGAACAATTGCTGAACGCCACGAACCGTATAGCCCTCGCTGTTCAGCAACCGGTCGATCCGCCGGATCAGCGCCACATCCTCCGGCCGGTAGTAACGGCGGTTACCCGCACGTGTCACCGGCCGGAGTTGCGGGAAACGCCCCTCCCAATAGCGCAAGATGTGATGCGGGACGCCGGTGTCCTGCGACACCTCGCCGATCGTCCGGAACGCTCCCAGATCCTTGGAGGCGCCGGACGCCACCCGCCTCAGCCGGCGTTGACGATGCGGTCGCGCATCATCTGGCTGGCGCGGAAGGTCAGGACCCGCCGCGGCGCAATCGGCACTTCTTCCTTGGTCTTGGGATTGCGCCCAACGCGTGCGCCCTTGTCACGCAGCACGAAGGTGCCGAAGCCCGAGATCTTGACGTTCTCGCCACGAGACAAGGCTTCGCACATTTCAGCTAGGATCTGCTCGACGATTTTCGCCGAGTCGGCTCGTGACAATCCAATCTGGCGATGCAACGCTTCTGCCAGATCGGCCCGCGTCAGCGTTCCGGCGGTGCTCATCAACACGTCTGCCCCCACTCTATCCGCACTATCCGACCCCACCTCGGGTTACACCATCAAGATCGCGTCCGAAAGTGACTTTATTGAGCGACATCAACTCAGGATGGACCTAAATTCAGACGCGCAGGACCGCCGCTCCCCAAGTGAAACCGCCGCCCATCGCTTCCAACACGACGATCTGGCCGGTCACGATACGGCCGTCGCGCACCGCCGTGTCCAGCGCCAGCGGCACCGAGGCAGCAGAGGTGTTGGCATGGCGGTCGACCGTCACCACCACCTTTTCCGCCGGCAGGCCCAGCTTGCGACTGGTCGCATCGAGGATGCGGGCATTCGCCTGATGGGGCACGACCCAGTCGACATCCGCGGGCGTCAGGCCGGCGATGTCGAGCGATTCCGCCATGACCGCCGCGAGATTGACCACGGCATGGCGGAATACCTCGCGCCCCTTCATCCGCAGCTTGCCGACGGTACCGGTGGTCGACGGGCCGCCGTCGACATAAAGTAGCTCGTTGTGGCGGCCGTCGGCGTGCAGGCGAGTCGCCAGGATGCCGCGGCCGTCGCCAACGGCGCTGTCCTGCGCCTCGAGCACGATCGCGCCGGCACCGTCGCCGAACAGCACCGCCGTGGTGCGATCCTCCCAGTCGAGGATGCGGCTGAACGTTTCCGCGCCGATCACCAGCGCGCGCCGCTGAACGCCCGAGCGCAGCATGGCATCGGCGACCTGCACCGCATAGAGGAAGCCGGAACAGACCGCGGCGACGTCGAAGGCAACGCAGTCGTCGATGCCGAGCATCGCCTGCACCTTGGTGGCCGTCGCCGGAAAGGTCTGGTCGGGCGTCGCGGTGGCGAGCACGATCAGGTCGATATCCTGCGCGGTCAGCCCCGCCGCGGCGAGCGCGCCACGCGCCGCATCGGCGGCGAGCGTCGCGGTGGTTTCGCCCGGCGCGGCGATATGGCGGAAGCGAATGCCGGTCCGCTCGACGATCCATTCGTCGCTGGTGTCGAGCTGCTCCGCCAGTTCATGGTTGGAGACGCGGCGGGCGGGAAGCGCGGAGCCGGTGCCGAGGAGGACCGAACGGATCATAGAGCGTCCTTACGCCGCCTTCTCGAAATTGCCGAGATCGTCGGCGATGCGGCGGGTGAGATCGGCGCGGACCATCTTGGCGGCGTTGCCGATCGCGGTGGCGACCCCGACCTCGTTGGCGCCGCCGTGACTCTTCACGACGATGCCGTTGAGACCGAGGAAAACGGCGCCGTTGTGGTTGTTGGGATCAAGGTGATCGCGCAGCAATTGCGTCGCCGGGCGCGAGATCAGGAAGCCGATCTTCGAACGGGTCGAGCTGCGGAACGCGCGCTTGAGCAAATCGGCGACGAACCGCGCCGTCCCTTCGGCGGTCTTGAGCGCGATGTTGCCGGCAAAGCCGTCGCAGACGACGACGTCGTGGTCACCGCGCGCCAGCCGGTCGCCCTCGACGAAGCCGGTGAAGCTCAGCGGCAGATGCTTGGCCCCACGCAGGATCGCGGCGGCGTCGCGGATCTCGTCGGTGCCCTTCTGATCCTCGCTGCCGATGTTGAGCAGCGCGACGCGCGGGCTGTCGAGATCGAGGATGGTGCGGGCATAGGCCGCGCCCATCACCGCGAACTGGACGAGGTTGCGCGCATCGCATTCGGTATTGGCACCGAGATCGAGCATGATGACGTCATTGTCGCCGAGCGTCGGCAGCGGCGCGGCAAGCGCGGGACGATCGATGCCCGGCAGCGTGCGTAGCGCGAGCTTGGCCATCGCCATCAGCGCGCCGGTGTTGCCCGCGGACACGGCGGCGCCGGCCCGGCCCTTTTTCACCAGGTCGATCGCGACGCCCATCGACGTCGTCTTGGCGCGGCGGATCGCCTGACTCGGCTTCTCGCTCGAGCCGATCTGGTCGGCGGCGTGAACGATCTCGCTCGCCTGGCTGAGATTCGGGTGGCTCTTCAGCCCCTCCGCAATCGCCGCCTCGTCGCCGACGAGCAGGAAGCGCATGCCCTCGTGACGGCGACGCGCATGGGCGACGCCGGCCAGCATGACCGCCAGCCCTTCATCGCCGCCCATCGCATCGACGGCGATCCAGGAATGGTCGGGCATGATGTTCGCGCGCTTATCCAGTGGGATCGGAGAGGGCTTAGCCCTCGACCGAGACGATCTCGCGACCGTTATAGTGTCCGCAGGCGGTGCACAGATTGTGCGGACGCTTCAGCTCGCCACAGTTCGGGCATTCCTGGAACGATTCGATCGACAGCGAATCGTGGCCACGGCGCATGCCGCGCTTCGAGGGAGAGGTCTTTCGCTTGGGGACGGCCATTGCGGCACCTTGTTCTTGATCAAAAGAGTAACCGAAACGCACAGCCGGCGCCGCCCGCACGGTTCGCCGGATCGGCGAGCCGCTGGGCGCCACCGTACAGCCGGGCGCATCGCGAAGCGCGGGCCTATAGCGATTTCGACGATTGTTGCAAGCTTTGTGGCGGGCGGCATCGTCGCGCCACCGCGATAGGAGGACCGCCATCCGCGCGGGCCGGGCGATGGTGCTTGCGCCGGCGACCCGGGCGCCGAGCTCCTTCGCGCCACACGATCCTTATCCGACGGCACGCGCGATTTTTCGATCGAGGGGGATGCCGGCGACGCGATTCCCCGCGAGTCTTGACAGAACTGACGCCTGAACGGGCTATCTCGGCTTCCTCCGCAGCGGTGGCGGGCGTTCGCCTGATCCAGGCGGCGGGTGATCCGACGATGAGAAAGAGCGTAGTCCGTCGGTCGTAGACGATCGCAATCTTGTAGGACAGCGCCGTCGCACCAGCGGCGCCGGCCCCGGTACCGGCGAGCCCCAGGATGGCTCTACCACCGAAGGAGACGTCGCTCCCGCGGCTTGTTTGTACGGATCTTGTCTGACATGACAGGCCCGACGGCCGACAAGAGCTGTTCGGGAGAACGATGATGCGCGCCTCGCCCCTTCTGCTCGCCACGGCCGCGTTGATGCTGGGAACGGTGACGCCAAGCCGCGCGCAGATCGCCGGCCAGCCGGTCACCGCCCTCGGCGCATCGCTCGTTTCGAAGGACGACGCGGGGGTCACCCTGCGTGTGCCAGAGGGCATGATGCGCATCGACATCTGGGGCGAGCGCGCGCTGCGCGTGACCGTGCTGCCCGGCACCACCGCGCCGCATCCCGCGCCCGGCTTCGCCGTCGTCGGCGCGCCGCAAGCCGCCGGCTGGACCATGGCGGAGGACTCCGGCCGCTATCTGCTGACCACGCCGGCGATGCGGATCGCGGTCGACAAGGCGACCGGCACCGTCGCGATGCTCGGTGGGGACGGCAAGCCGATCGTCGCCGAGGCGGATGCCGGAACGCGGCGCCTGGGGCAGACACCCGATCCCGACGGATCGGTGCAACAACGTTTCGAACTGGTCGGTGACCAGGCGATCTACGGCCTGGGCCAGCATCAGGCCGGCGTAATGGACTATCGCGGCACGACCGTTCGCCTGCAGCAGGCCAACACCGATGTCGGCGTCCCGATGCTGGTCTCGTCCGCGGGTTACGGCATCTTCTGGAACAACCCGGCGGTCACCGATGTCGCGGTCGATGTGCCGCAGGCGACCAGCCGGATCGTCTTCCGTTCGCAGGCCGGAACGGGCGTGGACTATTTCCTGTTCGCCGGGCATGACGTCGACTCGATCATCGGCGCTTATCGCCAGCTCAGCGGCGCGGCGCCGCTGATGGCACGGTGGACCTGGGGCCTCTGGCAATCGAAGGAACGCTACGCTTCGCAGGCCGAACTGCTCGCCGTCGCCGATCGTTATCGCGCGCTCCGCATTCCGCTCGATGCAATCGTGCAGGACTGGCAATATTGGCGTCCCGGCGAATGGGGCAGCCACCGGTTCGATCCGGTGCGCTACCCCGACCCCAAGGCGATGCTGGCGACGCTGCACCAGCAGCACGTGCACAGCATCGTCTCGGTCTGGCCGCGCTTCGATCTGGGCCTGGACACGACCAAGGCGCTGGAGGCGGTCGGCGGCCTCTATGCCCGCACCTATCCCAACGTCTATCCGGCGGGCGAGGGCCACTGGTACGACGCCTTTTCGGCAAAGGCGCGCGGCACCTATTGGCGGACGATCTCGCAGCGGCTGGGGGCGGTCGGTTTCGACGGCTATTGGCTCGACGGCAGCGAGGCGGAACTGGGCGGCCGTTGGGGTGAGATGCGCGAGGTCACCACCGGCGCGGGTCCTGGCGCGGCGGTCTACAACGCCTACCCCCTGCTCCACACCACGGCCGTGCACGACGGCATGGCCGCGGACTTTTCCGACAAGCGGCCGATCATCCTGACCCGGTCGGCCTGGGCCGGGCAGCAGCGCAATGCGGCGATCACCTGGTCGGGCGACGTCAGCGGCAGCTGGGACGCCTTTCGGCGGCAGGTGCCGGCGGGCGTCAATTTCTCGATGAGCGGCATTCCCTATTGGTCGGCGGACATCGGCGGCTTTTTCGGCGGCAAGCCGACCGATCCGGCCTATCAGGAACTGTTCACGCGCTGGCTGCAGTTCGCGGTATTCACGCCGATGTTCCGTATCCACGGCACCGGCGCCGGCAAGGAAGTGTACAGCTTCCCCGGCGGCGCCCGTGCGCCGCTGCTCGGCGCGGTGGCGCTGCGCTACCGGCTGCTGCCGTTTCTCTACGCCATGTCCTGGCGCGTCACGCAAGGAGGCTCGTTCCTCTATCCGCTCGGCATGGCATTCCCGGACGATCCCGCGGTGCGGCGGGTCGGCGACGAATATATGTTTGGGCGCAACCTGCTGGTCAGTCCCGTGGTGGAAAAGGGCGTGACGACACGGCCGGTGCGGCTGCCGGCAGCGCGCGTCTGGTATGATTTCTGGACCGGCGATCGGTTCGACGGGGATCGCACGATCACCGTCGCGGCGCCGATCGACCACATGCCGCTGCACGTCGCGGCCGGGACGATCCTGCCGCTCGGTGCCGAGGTGCAATATGCCGACCAGTCGCCGGGCCAGCCGGTCGAACTGCGGGTCTATCGTGGCGCCGACGGTCGCTTCACGCTGTACGACGATGCCGGCGACGGTCAGGGCTGGCGTCGCGGTGCGCGGGCGACGATTGCGCTGACGCTGGACGACGCGGCCGGAACGCTGACACTGGGGCCGCGCGACGGCCGCTATCCCGGCATGGCGGCGAACCGGCAATTCCGCATCGTCACCGTCACCCCCGGCAATGGCGCGGGCCTGTCGCAGGGCCGCGGCATCGACATCCGCTACGACGGCCGGCGGCAGGTGGTACGGCTCGCACCCGCCGGTTGAGCGCCGTTATTCCGCCGCCAGCGCGCGGTCGCTGACGAACATGTTGTGGGCGCGTTCGTGGGCGAAGGTGCTGGGATTGCCGTGACCGGGAATGAAGCTGGTGTCGTCGCCGAGCGGCCACAGCTTGGTGACGATCGTCTCGATCAGCTGCTTGTGGTTGCCGCCGGCCAGATCGCTGCGACCGACCGAGCCCTGGAACAGCACGTCACCGACCTGCGCGAACTTCGACGGCGCGTGATGGAAGATGACATGGCCCAAGGTGTGGCCGGGCGTTTCGTAGACGTCGAGCGTCAGGTCGCCGACCGTGACCGTGTCGCCTTCGACCAGCCAGCGATCGGGTTCGAACACCTGCCCGCGGATGCCGTAGGTGCGGCCATCCTCGTCGAGCCGCGCCAGCCAGAACCGGTCCGCCTCGTGCGGGCCTTCGATCGGCACGCCCAGATCGTCGGCCAGCGCCTTGGCCTCGCCGGCATGGTCGATGTGACCATGGGTCAGCAGGATCTTGTCCACCGTCACGCCGGTCTGCGCGATCGCCGCCTTGATGCGTGGCAGATCGCCGCCCGGATCGATCACCGCCGCCCGCATCGTCGCGGTGCACCAGATCAGCGTGCAATTCTGCTGGAGCGGCGTGACGGGGACGATGGCGGCGCGCAGCGGCGGAAGCTCGGTCTGGGTCATGCCGGCTGAGGTAGGCGGGGCATCGGCCTGTGGCAATTCGGCAATTTGGCGCGACTCGCGGGTTGCGCCGGCGCGTCGGGCAGGTGCATCTGGTCGCGATGACGTCTCCGTTCGTCCTTCTCGACGATGCCCGCCCGGGCGGAGCGCCGGCGCGGCTGTACCGCGATCCGGTCGCGGTGATCGTCGCGCACCGCCCGGACGAGGTGCACCCGGCGCTGGACGCGCTGCGCACGGCGACGCGCGACGGCCTGCATGCGGCGGGCTATCTTGCCTATGAAGCGGGTGCCGCGCTGATGCCGCGCGTGCCGACTGGGTTCGTGTTCGACGACGGCGCACCGCTGCTGTGGTTTGGACTGTTTAACGATTGGCAGCCGCTTGATGCGGCGGCGCTGGCGGCGTGGTTGCCCGATCCGGCGGGCGCCCAGGCCGGCAGGCCGGTGCCGGTGATCGACCGCGGCGACTATGATGCCGCGCTGGCGCGGGTGCTCGACTGGATCGCGGCGGGCGACATCTATCAGGCGAATCTGACCTTTCGCGCGACGGTGCCGGTCGCGGGCGATCCGCTGGCACTCTATGCGCGGCTGCGTGACGGATCGCGGGCCGGCCATGGCGCCGTGGTGGCGACGGGCGAGCGGACGATCGTGTCGCTGTCCCCGGAACTGTTCTTCGCGCTCGAGGGCGGCCGGCTGACTTGCCGGCCGATGAAGGGCACGGCGGCACGCGGCGACACCGCGGCGGAGGACGAGGCGGCGGCCGCAGCGCTGGCGCACGACGCCAAGCAGCGCGCGGAGAATCTGATGATTGTCGACCTGATGCGCAACGATCTGACCCAGGTCGCCCGACCGGGCAGCGTCGCGGTGCCGACGCTGTTCGCGGTTGAAACCTATCCGACCGTGCATCAGATGACCTCCACGGTCACCGCCGATCTGGCAGCGGGGCGCGATGCGATCGACGTTCTCGCCGCGCTGTTCCCCTGCGGATCGATCACCGGCGCGCCGAAGCTACGCGCGATGGAGGTGGTCGCCGCGGTGGAGGATGGACCGCGCGGCATCTACACCGGCAGCATCGGCCGGATCGACGCCGGCGCTGCCGATGCCGCCTTCAACGTGGCGATCCGCACGCTCGACATACCGTCCGGCGCCGCCACCGCCACACTGGGCCTGGGATCGGGAATCGTCGCGGACAGCCAGGCCGATGGCGAATGGGCGGAGTGCCTGGCCAAGGGCGCGTTCGTCACCGCCGGGCGGCGCCCCCCCGATCTGATCGAGACCATGGCCTTCGATCCCGACGACGGCATACGGCTGCTCGAAGCGCATCTGGCGCGGCTGACCGCCAGTGCGGCGGCGCTCGGCTATCGGTTCGACCGGCATGACACGCGCAACGAGCTGCAGGCGGCAACCTTCCGGCTCCGGGACGCGCGCCGGATACGGTTGCTGCTCAGCCCCGGCGGCGCGGTGGCGATCGAGGTCGAGCCGATGCCGGTTGCCGGCGACGCGCCCCTGTCGGTTGCGGTGGTGCCGTTGCCGGTGGCGACGCACGACTATCGCCTGCGTCACAAGACCAGCGACCGCGGCTTCTACGATGCGGCGCGGCGGGCGGCGGGGACCGACGAAGTGGTGTTCGTGACCCCCGACGGCGCGCTGACCGAGGGAAGCTTCACCTCGCTGTTCGTGCCGCGTGGCGGCGGCCTGCTGGCGACGCCACCGCTGGCGCAGGGGCTGTTGCCCGGTGTCTTGCGGGATACCTTGCTGAAGAACGGGCAGGCGGTGGAGGCGCGATTGACCCCAGCGGATCTGGCGGACGGCTTCCTGGTCGGCAATGCGGTCCGCGGCCTGCTGCCGGCGCGTCTCGCAGTTGCGGAAAACCGTCCGCCGCGGCTATAGGCGGCGCCGCGCTCTTTCCAGCACGAAAGCCCCAGCCATGAAGCCCTCCGCCGCGCTCGGCCGCATCAGCCCCTCGCCCACGCTCGCCATCACCAGCCGCGTGCTCGAGCTGAAGCGCGCCGGCGTCGACGTGATCGGCCTGGGTGCAGGCGAGCCGGACTTCGACACGCCCGATTTCGTCAAGGACGCGGCGATCCAGGCGATCCGCGACGGCAAGACCAAATATACCAACGTCGACGGCACGATCGAGTTGAAGGAAGCGATCGTCGCCAAGTTCGCGCGCGACAATCAGCTGACCTACGGCATCGACCAGGTGACGGTGAACGTCGGCGGCAAGCACACTTTGTTCAACGCGATTGTCGCGACGGTGAACCCCGGCGACGAGGTGGTGGTGCCCGCTCCTTATTGGGTCAGCTACCCGGACGTTGTGCAGTTCGCCGGCGGTACGCCGGTGTTCGTCGCGGCCGGACCGGAACAGGATTACAAGCTGTCGCCCGAGATGCTCGACGCGGCGATCACCGAACGAACCAAATGGGTGATCCTGAATTCGCCGTCGAACCCGACCGGCGCGGCCTATACGGTCGACGAGCTCAAGGCGCTGGGCGCGGTGCTGGCGCGGCACCCGCACGTCTGGATCTTCGCCGACGATATGTACGAGCATATCATCTATGACGGCTTCCGTTTCGCGACGATCGCGGAGGTCTGCCCGGAACTCTACGAGCGGACGCTGACCGTCAACGGCTGTTCCAAGGCCTATGCGATGACCGGCTGGCGGATCGGTTTCGCCGCCGGCGCGCCGTGGCTGATCAAGGCGATAGCCAAGCTGCAGTCGCAATCGACCAGCAACCCCTGTTCGATCGCGCAGGCCGCCGCCGTGGCGGCGCTGACCGGGCCGCAGGATTTCCTGCAGGAACGGGCAAAGGCGTTCCAGGCGCGCCGCGACCTGGTCGTCGGCATGCTGAACGCGATCCCCGGCATGACCTGTCCGACGCCGGAAGGCGCCTTCTACGTCTATCCGTCGTTCGCGCCGCTGATCGGCAAGACGACCCCGAACGGCCGCCGCATCGAGAATGACGAGGATTTCGTCGGCTATCTGCTCGACGACGCCAAGGTGGCGGCGGTGCAGGGTGCGGCGTTCGGCCTGTCGCCGGCGATGCGGATCAGCTATGCGACGTCGGACGACCTGCTGCGCGAGGCGTGCAGCCGCATCCAGGCGGCGTGCGCGGCGCTTCGCTGACGGGCAACGCTTAACCTACATCGCTGTCCGATGAACGACGCGCCCACGCGGCGTTCATCGCAGCGTTTCCATAAACACGATTGAGATCAACGCGTGGTGCGACGATGTCGCATCGCGAAAACCGGCCACGCCGCCATGGGCGCGCGGCCGGTGCAACATGAGGCCGAAGACAATGCGCAAGCTGGTGACGTCCCACTTCTTCCTGCGGTTCGTGGGTGGATTCGCGATCGGTGCGGTCGGCGTGGTGACGCTGCAGCCCGCCCATGCGCAGCATCATGTCGCCCCCGCCGCCGTCACGCAGTCGGTGCGGTAACGCCCCTTGCCGGGCGGTACCGACCGCCCATCTTGGCATGATGCTGAAAGCCCTCCTTCCCGCTGCCGCGCTGGGTGTCCTGGCGCTCTCCTTCACCGGTCTCGCCCATGCCGAGCGCGCGGTGCCGATTCCCGCGGCACGCGCCGATGTGCCCGCGACCGGAGCGACGCAGACCGCGGTGCTCGCCGGCGGCTGCTTCTGGGGCATGGAGGCGGTGTTCGAACATGTGAAGGGCGTGAAGAGCGTCACCGCGGGCTATGCCGGCGGCAGCCGCGATACCGCCACCTATCCGCAGGTGTCGACGGAAACGACGCGCCATGCCGAGGCGGTGCGGATCGTCTTCGACCCGCGCCAGGTCAGTTATGCGACGCTGCTGCGCGTCTATTTCTCGATCGCGCACGATCCGACCGAGCTGAACCGCCAAGGCCCGGACAGCGGTCCGAGCTATCGATCCGCGATCTTTCCGCAGGATGCCCGCCAGGCCCAGGTCGCGCGCGCCTATATCGCGCAGCTGAACGCGGCGAAGAGCTTCGGTCAACCGATCGTGACGAAGATCGAAAACGGTGCCTTCTATCCGGCGGAGGCGTACCACCAGAATTTCTTCGATCGCAATCCGAACCACCCCTATATCGTCGCCTGGGACAAGCCCAAGGTCGCGGCCTTCCGCGCCGGCTTCCCCTCGCTCGCCCGGTGATCGCGATCCGGTGAGCGTTGTCACGATCAAGACCGCGGACGAACTGGCGTTGATGCGCAATGCCGGTCGCTTGCTGGCGTCGGTGTTCACGATGCTCGACGCGCAGCCGCTCGCCGGGATGACGACGCTGGCGGTCAACGACCTGGTCGAACGCTTCATCACCGACGATCTGGCCGCGCGTCCGGCGAGCAAGGGCCAATATGGCTTTGCCTATGTGCTCAATTGTTCGATCAACCAGGTCGTCTGCCATGGCGTGCCCGATGCCGACACGACGATCCGCGACGGCGACATCATCAACCTCGACATCACGCTGGAGAAGGACGGCTTCATCGCCGACTCCAGCAAGACCTATCTGGTCGGGGCGGTGCCGCCCGCCGCACGGCGGCTGGTCGCGATCACCGAACAGGCGATGTGGAAGGGCATCCGCCAGGTCCGTCCCGGCGCGCGGCTGGGTGACATCGGCGCGGCGATCGAGCGGCATGCCAAGATCAACGGCTACAGCGTCGTTCGCGACTTCTGCGGCCACGGCATCGGCCGCGAGATGCACGAGGGGCCGGAGGTGCTGCACTTCGGCCGGCCCGGCACCGGGCCGGTGCTGCGCGAGGGCATGACCTTCACGATCGAGCCGATGCTCAATCAGGGCAGCCGCAAGGTGGTGACCCGCGGCGACGGCTGGACGGTGGAAACCGCCGACGGCAAGCTGTCGGCGCAGTTCGAGCACACCGTCGCGGTGACCGCGACCGGGGTCGAAGTGCTGACGCTGCGACCCGGCGAAGTCGCGCGCTAGGCTGCGCAGGCGGTCGCAGGGCGCCGGTTCAGGCTGCGATCGGGAACCGGAGCAGGCGCGCCTCGACCGGCACCAGCGCCTCGGCGCCGCGCCCGACCGCGCGGGTCAGTGCCGGATGGTCGACGTCGAGTCCCCCGGTCAGTGAACCGAAAGCCGGTAGCACGATCTTCGCCGGCGTCGCGACGAAACAGCGGCGGGCGATCTGCTTGCCGCGCACGCGCAGCCGCAGCTTGGGATGGAAATGCCCCGACAGCTCGGGCCGCGGCTCGTCCGGATCGGCCTCGTGGCGCAGCATCAGCCCGTCGACGAGGGCCTCCGCGACCGCCTCGCCGCCACAGCGATCGGTGATGACCGGATCGTGGTTGCCGGTGATCCAGGTCCAGGCGAGCCGGCCGGTCAGCGCGCGCAGCGCCGCCTGTGCCGCCTCCGGCAGACGATCGCATCCGCCGACATCGTGGAAGCTGTCGCCCAAACACCACAATTCCGCCGCCCCGGTCGCCTCGACCAGACGTGTCAGTTCGGTGAGCGTGGCGATCGAATCGTAAGGCGGCAGCATCTGGCCTCGACCGGCAAACCAGCTCGCCTTCTCGAGATGCAGATCGGCGACGAGCAGCGCCCGCCGCGCCGGCCACCAGAGCGCGCCGTCGGCCAGCGCCGCCAGATCGTGACCGCCGAACGAAAAGGGAACCATCGCCGCGCCATGCCGAGGAAAGGCACGGCGATCAAGCATTTGTACCGGGGCCGCGCGACCAGCCGGTGGCGGGTGGCGGCCAGTGCCCCAGAAGGCCCGCCATGAACGCGGCGTCCGTTGAGGGTGTTGCCGTGACGCGACGTCACCACCACGGCGGGCCCGAAACTGCCGTTCGTCGACCGACGACGTCCCGCGATGGAACCGAGGGCCCGAATAGCGCTTGCGCTGTCATGGATTAAGCGTAAAGCGCGCCGTCCTTCGTCAGGGGCGCTTCACAGGGGCCGTTGCGCGTCATGTCGACCACCGAGAGTTCGTCCGCATCCGCGTCCACCCATGGCGCCGCACATCCCGCCCTGCCCGGCCTGGTGCTCGGCGCAATCGGCGTCGTGTTCGGCGATATCGGTACCAGCCCGCTCTACGCCTTCCGCGAGGCGCTCGGCCAGTCGGCGGCTGACGGCATCGATCCATCCGAGATACTGGGCGTGCTCAGCCTGGCGCTGTGGACGCTGACGCTGATCGTCACCGTCAAATACGTGCTGTTCCTGATGCGCGCCGATAATCACGGCGAGGGCGGCGTGCTGGCGCTCGCCGCACTGGCGCGCAAGGCGGTCGGCGTGCGCGCGCGCCTGGCGATCGTGCTCGGCGCGATCGGTGCCTCGCTGTTCTACGGCGACGCGATCATCACGCCGTCGCTGTCGGTGCTGTCGGCGATGGAAGGACTGCACACCATTCCCAGCGCCGCGAAATTCTTCGACGAAGGCACGATCCGCGCGCTGACCATCGTGATCCTGATCGCGCTGTTCTTCATCCAGTCGCGTGGCACCGCGATGGTCGCGACGCTGTTCGGCCCGATCTGCGTCGTCTGGTTCGTCGTCATCGGTGGGCTTGGCATATGGCACATCGCCGACGAACCCTCGATCTTCCGCGTGTTGTGGCCGAGCTACGGCATCCATTTCCTCGCGACGCACGGCACGGTCGGGCTGTTCGTGCTCGGCGCCGTCTTCCTGACCGTGACGGGCGCGGAGGCGCTGACCGCGGACATGGGGCATTTCGGCAAGCGGCCGATCCGCCTCGCCTGGCTGTTCCTTGTCTTCCCGGCGCTGATGCTCAACTATCTCGGTCAGGGCGCATTCGCGCTGGCCAGGCTGGAAGCGGCGCAGGCGGCCGGGACCGAATTCAAGAATCAGGACTGGTTCTATCTGATGGCGCCGGAAAGCGTGCGCGGGCCGTTGGTCGTGCTCGCCGGCCTGGCCACGGTGATCGCCAGCCAGGCGGTGATCACCGGCGCCTTCTCGCTCACCCAGCAGGCGGTGCAGCTCGGGCTGTTGCCGCGGATGCGGCTGCGCCAGACGTCGGCCAGCTTCGCCGGCCAGATCTACCTGCCGGCGATCAATTGGATGCTGCTGGCCGGCGTGCTGGTGCTGATCATCCAGTTCAAGACCTCGTCGGCGATGGCCGCCGCCTATGGCATCGCGGTGACCGGCACGATGGTGGTGACGACGCTGCTCGGCTATCTGGTCGCGCGCCACGTCTGGGGCTGGCGGCGCCCGGTCGCGGCGGCGGCGATTTTGCCCTTCCTGATGCTCGACAGCGTGTTCTTCGGCGCCAACATCCTGCGGGTGATCGAAGGCGGGTGGGTGCCGCTGGTGATTGCCGCGGCGATCGGCTTTCTCATCTACACCTGGGTGCGCGGCAAGACGATCGTGCGCGCGTTCGAGGCGCGGCAGAGCATTCCGCTCGCCGACCTCGCCGCCGCGCTCGCCAAGCGACCGCCCGAACGGGTGCCGGGCACCGCCGTCTTCCTGACCGGCAATCCGGAAGCCGCGCCGGGCGCGCTGCTGCACAATCTGAAGCACAACAAGGTGCTGCACGAGCGCAATCTGGTGGTCAGCATCCGCACCGCCGACCGACCGGTGATCGATGCCGAAAAGCGCGCCAAGATCGAACGGCTGGACGACAATTTCGAAACGGTGGTGCTGACCTACGGCTTCATGGAAAGCCCCGACGTGCCCGCCGATCTGGGCGTCGGCGCGCGCACCGAGGTGCAGGGGCTGGACGCGATGAAGACGAGCTTCTTCATCGGCCGCAACACGCTGAAGCCGGAGGCGGAACAGGGCATGCCGCTATGGCAGGACCGCGTGTTTATGTTCCTGCAGCGCAACGCCAGCGACCCGACCGAATTCCTCCGCATCCCGCCGGGCAAGGTGCTGGAACTGGGCGAGCAGGTCACGGTGTAGGATCTTCCCCGTCGGCGGGGAAGATCGTCAGCCGGCGTAGGCCTTCACCAGATCGTACAGATAGTCGCGCCCTTCGTAGAGCGACTTCACCCTGATCCGTTCGTTGAGGCCGTGGATGCCGCCGCCGTCCTTCTCGACGAACAGGCCGGGCATGCCGTAGACCGGGATGCCGATCGCCTCGAAGAAGATGCCGTCGGTGGCGCCGGTCGACATCAGCGGCACCACAGGCGTGCCGGGAAAGTACCGTGCCGCGACGCGGGTCGCCGGACCGACGATCTTGGGATCGAGCGTCGGCGGGATCGCGGTCGGGCGGACCGGCTGGTTGGCAGTGACCTTGACTTTGGCACCGGCCAGCCGCTGCAGCGTCGCGAGTGTGCCGTCGACCGTCTCGCCGGGGAAGATGCGGCAGTTGATGTTGGCGGTGGCGCGCTGCGGCAGCGCATTTTCGGCATGGCCGGCGTTGAGCAGCGTCGCGACGCAGGTGGTGCGCAGCGTCGAATGGAACGCCTTGTCGCGGCTGACGATCGCGTCGGCGGCGGTGTCGTTGGGGTTGGCGAGCAGCCGCGTGATCGCCTGTCCCATCGCGCCGCCCGCCTGTTTCGCGGTGGCGGTGAAATAGGCGCGCGTCGTGTCGGTGAAGCGGATCGGGAATTCATAACCCTGCACGGCCTTCACCGCGTCGACCAATCGGTAGATCGCATTGTCGGGCACCGGCTGCGAACTATGGCCGCCGGGGTTGGTGGCGAGGAAGGTGTAATTCTGTGCCGCCTTCTCGCCGACCTGCACGGCGAGCAACTCGCGCTTGCCGTCTGCGGTGAGCCGCCCGCCGCCACCCTCGTTCAGCGCGAACTCCGCGGCGATCAGGTCCGGCCTGTTGGCGGCGAGCCATTGAGCGCCATTGAAAGCATAGGTCGTCTCCTCGCCGCAGGTCAGCGCGAGCTTGATGGTGCGCCGCGGCGGCTGACCGGCACGTTTCAGGCGGATCATCGTGTCCGCCCAGATCGCGCTCATCGCCTTGTCGTCGACGGTGCCGCGGCCGTAATAATAGCCACCCTCCTCCGTCAGTTTGAACGGATCGCGAACCCAATCCTCGCGCTTGGCGGCAACGACGTCGAGGTGACCGAGCAGCAGCATCGGCTTGGCCTGCGAATCGGAACCCCTGAGCTCGGCGACCAGGCCACCGTCCTGCGGATGATCGGGCGTGGAGAAGAGCGTGACGTCGCCAGCGGTGAACCCCGCCGCCTTCAACCGCTCGGCGATCTGCGCCGATGCCTGGGTGCAGCTGCCGACGCCGACCACGGTGTTGGTCTCGACGAGCTGCTTATAGAGATCGAAGAAGGCGCGCTCGTCGGGGCGCTGCTGCGCGGACGCCGCCCCGGCAGTGCAGAGCGCGATCGCCGCGGTGGCAAGGCCGGTCATCGTGCGCGTCATAAGTCCCCCTGATCGGTGCCGGAGGAATAGAGCGCCATTGCAGGCAAAGCGCAACGGGCTCCCCTCCCGCAAGCGGGAGGGGAATAACGGTTACTCCGCCGCGACCAGCTCGACCGTGTCGTCGAGGGCGTGCGTCTGACGCGAGAGCATTTCCTTTGGCACCACCTGCCAGAACCGGCCGAGCGCCTGATCCCAGTCGGCGAGCAGGCCCTTCGACCAGCGGCTGTCCGTCGCCGCGGCATGCCGCTCGACGAGGTCGCGCAGCACGCCCTCCCAATGCGCCGAGGCGATCCGCTGCCAGACGATGTTCTCCGGATTGGCGCGGCGTTCGAACGCGTCGTCGCCATCGTAGACGAAGGCCATGCCGCCGGTCATGCCGGCACCGAAATTGGCGCCGGTGCGGCCGAGCACGACGGCGATGCCGCCGGTCATATATTCGCAGCCGTTGGCGCCGCAGCCCTCGACCACCACCGACGCGCCCGAATTGCGCACCGCGAACCGCTCGCCCGCCTGCCCCGCGGCGAGCAGCGTGCCCGAGGTCGCACCGTAGAGCACGGTGTTGCCGACGATCGTATTGTCCTGGCTGGCGAGCGGCGACGACACCGCCGGCCGCACGATGATCGTGCCACCCGACAGGCCCTTGCCGACATAATCGTTGGCGTCGCCGAACACCTCGAGCGTGATGCCCTTGCACAGGAAGGCGCCGAGCGACTGGCCGGCGCTGCCGCGCAGCCGGACGGTGACATGGCCGTCGGCAAGCTTGGCCATGCCGAAGCGGCGGGTGATCTCGCTCGACAGGCGGGTGCCGACCGCGCGGTGCGTGTTGCGCACCGAATAGGTCAGCTGCATCTTCTCGCCGCGCGCGAAGACGGGGGCGGCATCCTTGATGATCTGCGCGTCGAGGCTGTCGGGCACGTCGTTGCGGAAGGTCGACAGGCTGAAGCGTCGCTCCGCGTCGGTCGCGTCGACCTTGGCGAGGATCGGGTTGAGGTCGAGGTCGTCGAGATGCTCGGCACCGCGGCTCACTTGGCGCAGCAATTCGGTGCGCCCGATCACCTCGTCGAGGCTGCGGCAGCCGAGCCTGGCGAGGATGTCGCGCACCTCCTCGGCGATGAAGGTCATCAGGTTGATGACCTTTTCCGGCGTGCCGGTGAATTTGGCGCGCAGCCGCTCGTCCTGCACGCAGACGCCGACCGGACAGGTGTTCGAGTGGCACTGGCGGACCATGATACAGCCCATGGCGACGAGGCTGAGCGTGCCGATGCCGAATTCCTCTGCGCCGAGGATCGCGGCGACGACGATATCGCGGCCGGTCTTCAGCCCGCCATCGGCGCGCAGCCGCACCCGACCGCGCAGACCGTTGAGGGTCAGCACCTGATTGACCTCGGACAGGCCCATTTCCCACGGCGTGCCGGCATATTTGATGCTCGTCTGCGGCGACGCGCCGGTGCCGCCGACATGGCCGGAGACGAGGATGACGTCGGCATGCGCCTTCGCGACGCCGGCCGCGACCGTGCCGATGCCCGCCGAGCTGACCAGCTTGACGCAGACGCGTGCGCGCGGGTTGATCTGCTTCAGATCGTAGATCAACTGCGCCAGATCCTCGATCGAATAGATGTCGTGGTGCGGCGGCGGGCTGATCAGCGTCACGCCCGGGGTTGCGTGGCGCAACTTGGCGATGAATTCGGTGACCTTGAAGCCGGGCAGCTGGCCGCCCTCGCCGGGCTTGGCGCCCTGCGCGACCTTGATCTCGATCTCCTCGCAGGCGTTGAGATATTCCGCCGTGACGCCGAACCGGCCGGACGCCACCTGCTTGATCGTCGAATTGGCGTTGTCGCCATTGGCGTAGGGCGTGTAGCGCGCCTTGTCCTCGCCGCCCTCGCCCGACACCGCCTTGGCGCCGATGCGGTTCATGGCGATCGCCAGCGTCTCGTGCGCCTCCGGCGACAGCGCGCCGAGCGACATGCCCGGGGTGACGAAACGCTTGCGGATTTCGGTGATCGCCTCGACCTGGTCGACCGGCACGCCCTCGGCTGGAAAGTTGAATTGCAGCAGGTCGCGCAGATAGACCGGCGGCAGGTCGGCGACGCCGCGGCTGAACTGCATGTAGCTGGTGTAGCTGTCGGTCGCGACCGCGGTCTGCAGCAGGTGCATCAGCTGCGCGGAATAGGCATGGGTCTCCCCGGTATGACGCTGGCGGTAGAAGCCGCCGATCGGCAATTTGGCGACGCCCGCGTCCCACGCCAATTCATGCCGCATCATCGCGCTGTGGTGAAGCGAGGCATAGCCCTCGCCGGAAATCTTCGCCGGCATGCCGGGGAACAGGTCGTTGACCAGCGCGCGTGACAGGCCGACCGCTTCGAAATTATAGCCGCCGCGATAGGAGGAGATCACCGCGATCCCCATCTTGCTCATGATCTTGAGCAGACCCTCCTCAATCGCGACGCGATGACGGGCGAGGCAGGCGTCGAGGCTGAGGTCGCCGAACAGGCCGCGCGCCTGCCGGTCGACGATTGCCGCCTCGGCCAGATAGGCGTTCACCGTCGTCGCGCCGACGCCGATCAGCACCGCATAATAATGCGTGTCGAGGCATTCCGCCGACCGCACGTTGATCGAGGCGTAGGAGCGCAGCCCCTTGCGGACGAGATGCGTGTGTACCGCGGCGGCGGCGAGGACGCCGGCGATCGCGACGCGATCCTCGGAAACATGCTCGTCGGTCAGGAACAGTTCGCTCTTGCCCTGGCGCACCGCCTGCTCGGCCTCGTTGCGGATGCGCTGGATCGCCGCGCGCAATTTCTCCGGCCCGCCATCGGCGTCGAAGGTGCAGTCGATCTCGCTCGCGCTACTGCCGAAATGGGTGCGCAGCCGCGCCCAGTCCTGCCCCGTCAGCACCGGCGAATCGAGCACCAGCACGCGCTCGCGCCGGTCCTCGGTATCGAGGATGTTGGCGAGATTGCCGAACCGGGTCTTGAGCGACATGACGTAGCGTTCGCGCAGACTGTCGATCGGCGGGTTGGTCACCTGGCTGAAATTCTGGCGGAAGAACTGGCTGATCAGCCGCGGCTTGTCGCTGATCACCGCGAGCGGCGTGTCGTCGCCCATCGATCCGACCGCTTCCTTCGCGCCATCGACCATCGGCGACAGAATCAGCTCCATATCCTCCAGCGTCTGCCCAGCGGCGACCTGGCGCCGGGTCAACTCGGCGCGATCGAAGCGCACGGTCGCGTCCGCCACCTCGGGCAGGTCGCGCATCGCGTGGAATTCGCCGATCATCGCGGCATAATCATGCTCGGCGGCGATCCGATCCTTGACCTCGCGATCGTTGAACACGCGGCCCTCGTCGAGATCAACGGCAATCATCTGGCCCGGCCCGAGCCGCCCCTTGGCGACGATCGTCGATTCGGGCACCACCACCATGCCGCTTTCCGAGCCGACGATCAGCAGCCCGTCGGCGGTCTGCGTATAGCGCAGCGGGCGCAGCGCGTTGCGGTCGACGCCGCCGACCGCCCAACGTCCATCCGTCATCGCCAGCGCGGCGGGTCCGTCCCACGGCTCCATCACCGAGGCGAGATACTGGTACATGGCGGCGTGATCCGCCGGCGTGTCGAGGTCCTTCTGCCACGCTTCCGGCACCAGCATGATCTTGGCGGTCGGCGCGTCGCGCCCCGACCGGCAGATCGTCTCGAATACCGCGTCGAGCGCGGCGGTGTCGCTGGCGCCAGCCGGGATCACCGGCTTGATGTCCTCCGAATTGTCGCCGAACGCGGTCGCCGCCATCCGGATCTCGTGGCTGAGCATCCAGTTCTTGTTGCCGCGGATCGTGTTGATCTCGCCATTGTGCGCGAGGCAGCGGAACGGCTGCGCCAGCCACCATTGCGGGAAGGTGTTGGTGGAATAGCGCTGGTGGAAGATCGCGACGCGGCTTTCGAACCGCTGGTCCTGCAGGTCGGGGTAGAAGACCGACAGGCTCTCGGCGAGGAACAGGCCCTTGTAGACGATCGAGCGGCAGCTCAGCGAGCAGATGTAGAAGCCCTGAATCTGCGCGGCGATGACCCGCTTCTCGATGCGCCGCCGGATCAGATAGAGGTTCTTCTCGAACTCTGCGGCGCTGACCTCGTCCGGCATCGGGCCGGCGATCATGATCTGCTCGATCTCGGGCCGGGTCGCCTGCGCCTTCATGCCGATGACGGAGACGTCGACGGGCACCTGCCGCCAGCCGTAGATCGTGTAGCCCGCCTCGATGATCACGCTCTCGACGATCGTGCGACAGCTTTCCTGCGCGCCGAGATCGGTACGCGGCAGGAAGATCATGCCGACCGCAAGCCGGTTGGGCAGCACCTTGTGGCCAGACGCGACGACCGCATCGTCGAAGAAGCGGTGCGGCAGGTCGATGTGCAACCCGGCACCGTCGCCCGTCTTGCCGTCGGCATCAACCGCACCGCGGTGCCACACCGCCTTCAGCGCGTCGATTGCCGACTGGACGACGCGGCGCGACGCACGCCCGTCCGTCGCGGCGACGAGGCCGACGCCGCAGGCGTCGCCCTCATAGTCCGGGCGGTACATGCCGTGCTCGGCGAGATACTGGCGCTGGTCGGTCATCGTCGTGATCCTACTTTCCGGCAGGCGCGCCGAGCGCGTTGACGCGCTGGATGATCTTCGGGAAGGCGTCCATACCGGCCTCGCGGCCGATCGCCCGGCCCTGTTCGGACATCACCTTCTGGATCGCGGGCTGGGTCTGGATCAGCTTCGCCCCCGCCGGCGATCGATAGAAGCTCAGGATCGCCTGCAGTTCCGTCTCGCTGAACGAGCGGCTGTATTCCTCCGACAGGGCGGCGGCGATACTGTCGTAGCGCGCCCGATAGGCCGCGCCGATTTCCTCGGCGACGATCTTCGACACCTGCGCCTGTCCGTCGGCGGTCGACAGTCGCGCCTTCAGGGTGGCGGGAATGGCAGGATCGCGCTGCATCGCGGTGATTACATTGGTCGACACCAGCGGCATGATCTGCGCGAAGACGGGATCGAGCGTCTGTTCGATATGCATCGCCGCGACGATGCTCCGGGCAGTCGTGATCGTACCGGCCCCCGTGCCCTGCGCCGCCACCGGCGCGCTGACCAAGGCCGCCGCCAACAGAAGACCGTTCCGCATCATGCCGCCACCCTCTCGCGCTTTGCCTTGGCCTTCAGCCATTTGTGCATCGCCCCGGCGACATCGCGGCCATCGCGGATCGCCCAGACGACCAGACTCGCGCCGCGCACGATGTCGCCCGCCGCGAAGACACCGTCGAGACTGGTCATCAGCGTCTTGCCGTCGACCAGCACCGTGCCCCAGCGCGACACGCCGAGTTCCGGTGCGCCGAACAGGCCGGGCAGATCCTCCGCATCGAAGCCAAGTGCCTTGATCACCAGATCGGCCTGCAGCGTGAAGTCGCCTGCCGGATCGGACTCAGGTGCGCGTCGACCGCTGGCATCGGGGGCACCGAGCCGCATTTTCCGCGCGCGGACGGTGCCATCCGGGTCGAACGCCGCGGGGGCGGACAGCCACACGAACTCCGCCCCCTCTTCCTCGGCATTGGCGACTTCGCGCTGGCTGCCGGGCATATTGGCGCGGTCACGGCGGTAGAGACACTTCACCGACGCCGCGCCCTGGCGGATCGCGGTGCGGACGCAATCCATCGCCGTGTCGCCGCCGCCGATCACCACGACATGCTTGCCGGCGGCGTCGAGCGCGCCACTGTCGAACGCGGGGACGGCGTCGCCGAACCCCTTGCGATTGGAGGCGATCAGATAATCGAGCGCGGCGACGACGCGGTTGTCGGGCGTGCCGAGATCAAGGTTGCGGGCGCGATAGACGCCGGTCGCGATCAGCACCGCATCATGACGCTGCCGCAGTTCGTCGAGGCTGGCCTGTTCGCCGACCGAAAAGCCGCTGTGGAAGACGATGCCGCCGTCGCGCAGCCGGTCGACGCGCCGCATCACCACCGGCTTTTCCAGCTTGAAGCCCGGGATGCCGTAGGTCAGCAGCCCGCCGGCGCGATCGTGACGGTCGTAGACGTGGACGTCATAGCCATGACCGCGCAGATATTCCGCCGCCGACAGGCCCGCCGGACCGGCGCCGATCACCGCCACCGACTGGCCGCGCGCCGGCCCGGGCACCAGCGGCTCGACCCAGCCTTCCTCCCAGGCGGTATCGGTGATGAACTTCTCGACCGAGCCGATCGTCACCGCGCCATGGCCGCTGAATTCGATGACACAATTGCCCTCGCACAACCGATCCTGCGGGCAGATACGGCCGCAGATCTCTGGCATCGTCGAGGTGGCGTTGCTCAGATCATAGGCTTCGCGCAGCCGCCCCTCCGCGGTCAGGCGCAGCCAATCGGGGATATGATTGTGCAACGGACAATGGACCGAGCAATAGGGCACGCCACATTGCGAGCAGCGGCCCGCCTGCTCCTCCGCCGCGGGTGGGGCGTAGCGCGCCGCAATCTCCCGGAAATCGTCCGCGCGATCATCGGCAGTGCGCTTGGCCGGATAGGCCTGCGAACGACCAACAAACTTGAGCATGGAATCGTGCGCCATGGGGCCTCCTGATCGTGCCGCTACGCACGATCGAAGCCTTTGTCACGCACAAATCAGGCGTTATGGAACCTATACTTACCTAGTTTTCGGTAGGCCGGCTGTTGGACGCGGCGGCGAACAGTAACGGCTCATTTAATAGGTAAGTAACCGGACCTACCTCATCTGCAGGGCGATCAGGGCAATCGCGCCGACGACGATGCGATACCAGGCGAAGGGCGCAAAACCGTGCCGGCTGATCACCGTGATGAACCAGCGGATCACTAGGAGCGCGACGATGAAGGACACGACGAAGCCAACCGCGATCGCGAGCCAGTCGCCCTGGCCAAGCGTCGCGCCCGACTTGAGCAGGTCGTAGCCGCTTGCCGCCAGCATCGTCGGAATGGCGAGGAAGAAGGAGAATTCGGCCGCCGCTTGGCGATCGACGCCGAGGGTCAGCGCCCCCATGATCGTCGCGCCCGACCGGCTGACGCCGGGAACCATCGCCAGACACTGAAGGACGCCGATCCCGAGTGCGGTGGTGGCGGGCATCGCCTCGACCGAATCGATGCGGACGCGGCGTACCAGCCGCTCGATGACGAGGATCGCGACGCCGCCGACGATCAAGGCGACCGCCACCACGGTCGGCTTTTCCAGCAGCGCCTTCACCGCCTTGTAGACGACGAGGCCGATCGCCATCGCCGGCAGAAAGCCGAGCACGACATTGCGGACGAAGGCGATTGCGCGCCGCTCGCCTGCGAACAGGCCGATCGCGACGCCCCAGAAGCGCCGCCAGTAGAGGACGATTACCGCCAGGATGGCGCCGAGCTGGATGACGATGTCGAAGGTCGCGGTGCCCTTGTCCTGCACGCCGAGCAGCGTGCCGGCGAGGATCAAATGGCCGGTCGACGAGACGGGCAGGAATTCGGTCACCCCCTCGACGATGCCGAGGAGGATGGCGGTCAGGAGATCCATGCTCGATCCTTCAGACGTGAAGCTTGGTGGCGGCGCGACGGCCGAAGCGGCCGAGACGGCGGAAGCGCACCAGCCATTCGGGAGCGACGGAGGCGAGCGGCGTCGGGGTCACGCCCAATGCGGCGAGGCCATCGGCCCCCGGTGCGACGACATTGTCGCGCTGGAGCATCTGCCACTGGTCGACGGTGATCGGCGCCAGCGGCAGCCGGGCGAGCAGCGCGCCGGCGGCATCAGGCAATTCGACGATCGACGGCGACCGGCCGAGCGTCGCGGCAAGCCAGCGGATGATCTCGCCCATCGTCATCACGTCGGGGCCGCCGAGTTCGAAGGTGCGGCCGGCATGGTCCGCCGCCAGCGCAGCCGCGAAGGCGTCGCCAACATCTGCCGCGAACACCGGCTGGAACTTGACCGGTGCCCGCAACACCGGGACGACCGGGAACTTCTCGATCATGCCGGCAAAGCGATTGAGAAACTGGTCCTCGCGACCGAAGACGATCGAGGGACGCATAATCACCGCCCCCGGGAAGGCGGCACGCACCGCCTCCTCGCCACGCCCCTTGCTGCTGCCGTAGGCGGAGGCGGCGGCGGGATCGGCGCCGATCGCCGACATATGCACCATCGCCTCGACCCCGGCGCCGGCCGCCGCCTCGGCGACGTTGCGTGCGCCCACCACGTGGACCGCATCGAACTTGCCCTCGAGCACGCCGACGAGGTTGACGACCATGTCGGAGCCGACCACCGCCCGATGCACCGTGTCGGACCGGGTCACGTCGGCAGCGACAAACTGCATCTGGCCAAGGCCGCCAAGCGGCTTGAGGAACCAGGCATGGCGGGGATCGCGCTCGGCGACGCGAACGCGCGCGCCCGTGCGCAGCAGCGCCTGCACCACGTAACGGCCGACGAAGCCGCCGCCGCCGAACACCGTAACCAGTTTGTCCCTCATGATCGGCCCTTCTCGCACCTGGCTAAATCGCCGTGCCGCCCTTGCCGTGCGAAAGGCGTGTTGACAAGGCACATGACCCACCCCTAAAGGCCGCCGCCTACCCCGTGCCCAGATGGCGGAATTGGTAGACGCACCAGCTTCAGGTGCTGGCGATCGCAAGGTCGTGGAGGTTCGAGTCCTCTTCTGGGCACCATTTTCCATTCATCGCGATCAAACTGATCGTTTATAGGCTTGACGCCCCCAAAGGCGGCCGTACGGCTGCTCCTTAGTCAAAGGAGCAAGCTATGACTGATGAAACTTCTGGTCTGAACGCTGTTGAGTTAGCAACCGAGTTGACGATTGCTTGGCTCGGCAATCCCAACACTCGCACCAGCGCCGACGAGGTGCCGGCGTTCCTCGGTAAGATGCACGACACCGTCCGCGGTCTGCTTGGAGCGGTCGATACCGCTACGGAAACCCCGGCACAGACCGAGTATACCCCGGCGGTGTCGGTGCGGAAATCCTTGGCGTCGAAGGACTACATCATCTCGATGATCGACGGTAAGCCGTACAAGACCTTGCGTCGCCATCTCGCTACGCATGGCCTCAGCCCCGATGAATATCGCGAGCGCTATGGCCTGAAGGCGGATTATCCGATGGTGTCGGAGAATTATTCCGAAAGCCGACGCGCCATGGCGAAGAAGATCGGCCTGGGCCGCAAGCCCGGCGAGCGCCCGAGCGAAAACGCCGCCCGCCGTGGTCGCAAGACCGCCGACGCCGAGGCGTAACCCGGAAGGGGCCTGCGGGCCCCTCCCGCCCGTGCCATGTCACCGTGCCGCCTCAGCGCAAGCTGGGGCGTTTCGTTGCTAGGCGGGTGCAACGAGATCGGGCGGTGTCGATCGCTTCGCACACTCTAGCCGCACGAAATCGGTGCACATACCGGGCGGAACCTGCGTTTATTGCCCGAATACGCCCTTGCGATACAGCAGGGTGATAGCGACGCGGCGGTTGCGCGCGTCATAAGGATCGTTGGGAATGATCGGCTCGCGATCGGCGACGCCCTCGATCCGTTCGAACCGCTGTTCGGGGATTCCCCCCAAGGCCAAGCGGCGGCGCGTCGCCTCGGCCCGGCCGGATGACAGCATCCAGTTGTTCATCGCACGCGGATCGCCGTAGGGTACGCTGTCGGTGTGGCCACGGATCATGATCGTGTTGGGGGTACCGGCGATCGTCTTGGCGATCATCCCGATCAGGTCGGACGCCTTGCCGTCGAGCATCGTCGTGCCGAGCGCGAACATGGAATAATCAGCGTCGTCGACCAGGTCGATGCGCAGACCGTCCTGCGTCGGTACGAACCGGATATGACTGGCGAGCTTGGCGAGGCTCGCCGAACTCTTGATCGCCGATTCAATCTGGCGCTTGATCGCCTCGAACGCCTTTTGATCCTCGGCGCGCGCGTTGGGATTGCGCAGCGACCCCTTTTCGCCGGTACCGCTGCGCTCGCCGCCCGCATTGGAGACGGGAATGCCGATCGACGCGATCGGCGCCGCCGCCGCCTTCGGTCCGAGCTTGTTGTTGCTGACGATCGATTCGCCGCCGAGCACGCCGCTGCCGCCGAGGCCCAGCACCTTCTTGTCGATGATCGTCGGCGCGAAATAGTCGGCGATACCCTTGCGCTGCTTCTCGGTGGTCGCGCCGAGCAGCCAGAGCAGCAGGAAGAAGGCCATCATCGCCGTCACGAAGTCGGCATAGGCGACCTTCCACGCGCCACCGTGATGGCCGCCGCCGCCTTCGCCGATGATCTTCTTGACGATGATGATCTTGGGCGGCTGGTTGTTGCCGTGCGGCGCAGCGCGGGCCATCGGATGCGTCCTTCCCGCTTACTTGCCGCGCAGGCCGTCGAACACCTCGGCGAAGCCGGGCTGGTTCTTGTGCGCGATGCCGCTCCGTGCCGCCTCGATGACGAGCGGCTGCGGATGGCCGTGCAGCGAGGCGATGATGATCTGCTTGACGACGTGATAGATTGCGGCGTCGGCATGAATCACCTGCTTGAGCCGACCGGCGAGCGGATTGACGATGCCGTAGGCGAGCAGCACGCCCATGAACGTGCCGACCAGCGCCGAGCCGATCATGCCGCCGAGCACCGACGGCGGCTTGTCGATCGAACCCATCGTCTTCACGATGCCGAGCACCGCGGCGACGATGCCGAGCGCGGGAAGCGAGTCGGCAAGGCTGGTCAGCGTATGCTCCGGCCCCTCGACCTCATGGTGATGCGTCTTGATCGCATGGTCCATCACCTCTTCGACCGCATGCACATCGAGCGTGCCGCTGGAAACGACGACGAGGCGCAAGGTATCGGCGATCAGATTGACCAAGGTATGGTCAGCGAGAAGGCGGGGGTATTCGGCGAAAACCGCCGAGGATTTCGGATCCTCGACATGCGGTTCGAGCGCGATCGGGCCATCCATGCGCAGCATCTTCATCAGCTTGCTGACCAGGAAGATGACGTCGAGATAGTCCTGCTTCTTGTACTTCGGCCCCTTGAACACCTTGCCGAGGCCGCCGCCCATCGCCTTCAGTTCGGCACCCGAGTTGCCGATGATCAGCGCGCCGGCAGCGGCGCCGCCGATGATCAGCATTTCGTGCGGAATCGCCTCGAACACCGGGCCGAGCGCACCGCCGGTGATGGCGAAGCCGCCAAACACCATGCCGAGAAGGACAACAAGACCAATTGCAGGAAACACGGGCTACCCCCCAATGGCCGGTCCGTTCCGGCACCTGTCATGTCGGGTTAACCGGATTTCCTAGACAAACGGTTACCACGAAGGCGTTTAGTGGCCGCCGGAGATCGGTACGCGGCGACACGGATGGCGGCGCAGAGCGGCCGCGCTCCGCCGAACCGCAGCGTGCACGCCGTGATTACAGTGCGTTACTTGATGTAATCGAACAGCGACAGGCTGGAGAGCTTGCTGAAGCTCGCCTGCGTCGCGGACAGCTGCGTCATCATCTGCTGCAGCTGGACGATCGCGTCGGTGACGTCGACGTCCTGCAACTTGGAGCGCAGATCGGCGCGATCGGTGTTGGCGGTGGTCTGCAGTTGCTGTTGCAGATCGATGCGGGCGCCGCGCGCGCCGACCGACGCCTGAACGTTGGCGACCTGATCGATCGACGCCTTGATGTCGTCGAGCCCTTGCGAGACCGCCGTCGAGACGTCGCCACCGGCGTTGAGCGCCGTGGCAAGCTGACTAAGCGCGGTCAGCGCGTCCTTGCCATTGCCGATATTGAAGATGCGGGACGCACTTTCCGTCGCCTGTACCGTCTGACCATCGGCGATCGGCACCTCCGACACGTTGGTCGTGGCATAGGTGAAGGTGCCGTCGCCGTTGTCCTTGACCGCCGGCGTCCCTTCCGGCGTACCGAATAGCGGCTGGCCACGGACGTTGGTGCTGTTGGCGAGGCCGGTGATCGCACCGATGATCGATTGCAGTTCGGTGCCGATTATCTTGCGCGTCGCATCGGTCTGCGTGCCATTGGCGGCCTGAGTGGCAAGTTCGGTGGCGCGGGTCAGCTGATCGTTGATCTGCTTGAGCACGCTGTCCGCCTGGTCGAGCAGCGAACTCGCCATGGTCATGTTGTTGCCGTAGACCGTCGCATCCGCATCCTTGCGGTCGAGTTCGGCGAGCTGTGCGGACGCATTGGGGTCGTCCGAGGCACGCTGAATCTTCTTGCCGGTCGCGATCTGCGTCTGCAGCACCGCGGCGCGATCGTTCATTTTCGACAGGCGGCTCGCCGCATTGTCGTAGAACATGCTGGTGGAGATCTGCATGGCGCGGCCTACCGGATGTCGAGGATGGACTGCATGGTTTCGCGCGCGACCTGGATCACACGGCTGGATGCGGCGTAAGCCTGCTGGAAGCGCATCAGGTCGACCGCCTCCGAGTCGAGGTTGACGCCGGTCGAGGTGGACAGCGCGGTCGCCGCCCCGTCGCGGATCGCGGTCTGCGCATCGGCGATCGTGGATTTCTGCTTATAGGCCGTGCCGTTGTCGGTGATCATGCCGGACAGCGTCGATTCGAACGCCTTGCCCTGACGCGATTGTTCCAGAATGCTGAGGTTGCTCGAATCGCGCTTGCCGCCGCCGGGCGCCGCCGCCGCGATCTTGCTGCCATCGGTGAAGCCCGCCGCGAGCGTGATATCGGTCGGCGTGCTGCCGACCGCGAAGATCGCGGTGCCCTGGACGCCGTTCTGATCCTCGCCCGCGGCCTGATTGTCGTTGACCGTCTTGACGAAGCTGCTGGTCAGGCCGTTGAGCGCGTCGCGGTTGGCGGCGACGCGCTGCGCGCCGTCGGTGATGCCGGCGATCGTGCCGCCGTTCGGCGTCAGCTGGGTCGCAATGCCGTCGACGATCTGCGAGAAGGTCGCCTGGCCATTGTCGTCGCGTTCGTAGCTGACGATGCCGGAGCTATTGCCCTTCACGAACGGCGCGCCGCTCGATTGCGCCAGCGTGACGGTGGAGCGGCCAAGGGAATCGAAGCTGACCGACAGGTCGACTTGTTCGCTCATCTTGGTCAGGATCTGGTCGCGCTGATCCATCAGCTGCGCGGCGGCGGTGCTGCCCGGCGCGGCGCGCCCAAGACCGTCGTTGATCCCGGCCAGCGAGGTACCGAGCGACGACAGGTCGGTCGCGGCCTGGCGGCCCGCGGTGTCGAGATCGGTATCGATCTGGTCGAAGGCCTGGCCGGTCGCGCTGAACGACACCGCCAGCGTGTTGGCGGCGCTGTACATGCTGGTGCGTAGCGCGCTCGAATCGGGTTCCGCGGCCAGCGACTGCGATGCCGCGAAGAAGGAGGTCATGCGCGACGTCAGCGCGTTGCCGGTCAACGCGCCGTCGATCCGGTCGAGCCAGGTCGCGCCCTTGGTGGTGCGGCTGAGATCGGACGTCGAGGCCCGCAGTGCGGCGGTGGAATAGGTATCGCTGGACCGCGCGATGCCGGTCAGCGTGACGCCGTTGCCCGCGCCATATTGATTGACCGAGCCACTGCCGCCCGGAACCTCGGCAACCTGCACGGCGCGACGGGTATAGCCCGTCGTTCCCACGTTGGCGATATTCTCGCCGACGGTGGCTAGCGCGGTCTGGTACGCGCGGACGCCCGAGGCGCCGATGGCGAGCAGGTCGCTCATGATGTCGGCGGGTCTGCCGCCGAACCGTTAAGATCCGATTGCGACTTGGCGAGGAAAGAGGTCATCGCCTTGCCGATACCGATCGGCGTATGCTCGGCCATCGTCTGCGCCAGACGCTGATCCTGCATGTCGGTAAAGGTGTCGATCGCTTTCGAATCGAACAACGGTTCGGCGAGATGGGTCTGGCGCATGCTCTTCAGCATCATGCCGGTGAACACCGCCTCGAACTTCTCGCCCGCCTTTTTGAGATTGTCGGCGTTCTTCAGCCGCGACGTGTCGGTCGACAGGCCACCGGCGGTCGACTGGAGCGCCTGCGGCGCTGCAGCGAGCGGCGTCGTCACAGGACGACGAGCTCCGCCTTGAGGCTGCCCGCCTCCTTGAGCGCCTCGAGGATCGCGACCAGGTCCGCCGGCGAGGCGCCGATCGCGTTCACCGCCTTGACGACATCGGCCAGCTTGGGCCCGGGATTCAGAAGGAACATCGGCTTCTTCTCCTCCTCGACGGCGACGTTGGAGCGTTGCTGCACCGCGGTCTGGCCCTGGCTGAACGGCGCCGGCTGGCTGATCCGTTGGTTCTCGTCGATGCGCACGGTCAGCTTGCCGTGCGTCACCGCGGCCGGACCCACCCTGACCGCAGAGGATATAACGACCGTTCCGGTGCGCGCATTTACAATTACTTTTGCGGGCGGCTCGGCGGAGACGACGTCGAGGTTCTCGATCGTCGACATCAATGTCGCGCGCACGTCCGCCCCCTGCGGCGCGCGCACCGCCACCGACACCGCGTCGACCGCCTGGGCCGTGCCGAAGCCGAGCGTCTTGTTGATCGCGGCGGCGACGTTCTGCGCGGTGGTGAAATCGGCGCGCTGGAGGTTGAAGGTCAGCGTCGGCGCGGTGTCGAAGCCGGTCTGCACCGCGCGTTCGACGGTGGCGCCCTCCGGAATACGACCGGTCGAGGGCACGTTGACGACGATCCGCGATCCGTCCGCCCCCTCCGCCCCGAGGCCGCCGACGGCAAGATTACCCTGCGCCATCGCATAGATCTGATTGTCGGCGCCGAGCAGCGGGGTGAGCACCAGGCTGCCGCCGCGCAGCGACTTGGCCTTGCCCATCGAGGCGACGGTGATGTCGAGGCGCTGGCCGGGCTTGGCGAACGGCGGCAGTTCGGCGGTGATCATCACCACCGCGGCGTTCTTCATCCCCGGATTGGCGCCCGGCGGCAGCTGCAGCCCGAAGCGCGAGGCGACCGCCTTCAGCGACTGAACGGTATATTCGAGATTGTCGTCGCCCGTGCCGGGCAGGCCGACGACCACGCCATAGCCGGTCAGCTGGTTGGAACGGATGCCCTGGAAGCCGCCGAGATCCTTGATCCGGTCGGCATGGGCAGGCGCGGTCGCGACGAACAGCGACAGCAGGCCGAGGAAGAGCGCACGCAAGGTCATGTCGAAGATCCTGCCACCGCCATGGTTACCGAACCGCTAACCATGGCGCGGAGAGGGTTAGAACGGGCTGATCACGGAGAAGAAGCGGCTCAGCCAGCCCTGCCGGCTGGCGCGGGCGACATCGCCCTTGCCGGTGTAGGCGATCTGCGCATCGGCGACGCGGGTCGAGGGCACGCGGTTTTCCGCATCGACGTCGGCAGCGCGGACGATGCCCTTGATGCGGACGAATTCGTCGCCGCGGTTGAGCGTGACGCGCTTCTGCCCCTGCACCAGCATCGTGCCGTTCGGATAGACCTGCGCCACCGTCACCGAAATCTCGCCCGACAGCGAATTGGCCTGATCGGCGGCCCCCTTGCCGTCGAAACTGCGCGCTCCGCTGGCCGACACGTCGCTGTTCTTGAACAGGCTGAGCGGACCGGTGGCGGGCGGCGTGACGCTGCCCGAGCCGGACGAATCGAGCTTCGAACTCGCCGACTTCGACGCGGCGGTGCGCTCGACCAGCACGATGGTCAGCGGGTCGCCGACCTTGCGCGCGCGCCAGCCCTCGTAAAGGGCGGCATAGCCGTCGCCGGCCTGGAAGATGGCGCCGTTGGCGGGTGCGGCGACCGGCTGCGCCACCGGCGCGCGGGTGACGCTGAAATCCTCCGGCGGCGTCTTCTTGCCGAAGATGCCAGCCTGCGCGTCACCGGGGGCAAGCGCGGCAAGGACGAGCAGCCCGGACGCCGCGGCGAGCGCGAGTTCGGCCCAATAGGCGCCGAGGCGGAACGGGGTGGGAGCGCGGGAAGCCATGGGTCGGATACCGATCAGAGGTTCTGGTTGACGTATTTGAGCATGTCGTCGGTCGCCGAGATCATCTTCGAGTTGACCTCATAGGCGCGCTGCGTCTCGATCATGTCGACGAGTTCCTCGACGACGTTGACGTTGGACGCCTCAAGATTGCCTTGGCGGATGTTGCCGCGGCCGTCCTGGCCGGCGATCCCCATGTTGGCCGCGCCGGACGAGGCGGTTTCGCGCAGGTAATTGTCGCCGACCGACTGCAGGCCGGTGGGATTGGGGAAGCTGGCGATCTGGATCTGGCCGAGGTTGGTCGCATCGGTCTGACCCGGCACCTGGGCGGTGACCGTGCCGTCGGTGCCGATCGACACCGATGTGGCATTGGCCGGAATCGTGATGCCGGGCATCACCTGATAGCCTTCGGACGTGATCAGCTGGCCTTCGGGGCTGCGCGCGAAATTGCCGGCGCGGGTGTAGCCGAGATTGCCGCCGGGCAGTTGGATCTGGAAATAGCCGTCGCCGTCGAGCGCGAGGTCGAAGCTGTTGCCGGTCTGCTGCAGCGACCCCTGCGTGTCGATCCGCGCCGTGCCCTGGATGCGCACGCCGGTGCCGAGGTTGAGACCGGTGGCATATTTGGTGTCGGCGGTCGACGACGCGCCGGGCGCGGTGATCGTCTGATAGGCGAGCGTTTCGAACGCGGCGCGGTCCTTCTTGAACCCCGTCGTCGAGACGTTGGCGAGGTTGTTCGAGATGACGCGCATGCGCGTGTCCTGGGCGTCGAGCCCGGTACGCGCGATATGCATGGCTGCGGATGACATGCTCTTCTTCCCTTAGCTCGGCAGACGCATCACGGAGGTGCTGCTCTCGTCCATGTCCTTGGCCGATTTCATGAGGTTGGCCTGAACCTCGTAGCTGCGCTGATTCTCGATCATGTCGACCAGCGCCTGCGTCATGTTGACGTTGGAGCCTTCCAGCGCGCCGCCCTGCACCTTGGCGTCGAGATTGGCCGGCAGGGTGCCGCCGCCGCGCACGCGCAGCAGATTGTCGAGCCCCTTGACCGTATCCGCGCCCTTGGTACTGGCGAGTTTCAGCCGATCGACGATCTGCGGATTCTTGGGATCGCCACCCTGGGGCACGATCGAGATCGTGCCGTCCGGGGCGATCGTCAGGCTGTCGTGCGGCGGGATGGTGATCGGCCCGCCCTGCCCTTGCACGATATAACCGCCGCCGGTCTGCAGCACGCCGGTCGGCGCGACCTCCAGATCACCGCGGCGGGTATAGGCTTCGCTGCCGTCGGCGGCCTGCACCGCCAGCCAGTCGCTGTTGCCCGATATCGCGACGTCGAGCGCGCGGCCGGTCGACTGGATCGCACCCGGAGTGCGATCCGCGTCGGTGACCTCTTCGCTGGTCGGCATGCGCGCCTCCAGCGTCGACCCGCCGCCCTTGAGCAGGATGCGGTCGAAAACGACGCGATCGGCGCGGAAGCCGGTGGTGGACGCGTTCGCCATATTGTTGGCGATGGCCGCCTGCGCCGCCATGTGCGCCTTGAGGCCCGTCGCCGCGGTATAGACCAGCTTGTCCACTTACCTGCTCCCTGCGCCGTCGCGATCGATCAGCTGCGGATGTTGAAGATGGTCTGCGACACCTGGCTGGCGGTATCGAGCGCCTTGGCATTCGCCTGGAAGTTGCGCTGCGCCGCGATCAGATTGACCAGCTCTTCGGTGATGTCGACGTTCGAGCCCTCGATCGTGCCCGACATCAGCGAACCGAAGCCGTCGGCCGAAGCCGAACCGAGCTTGGCCGCGCCGGACACGCCGGTCGCCGCCCAATAGCTGTTGCCGATCTGGCGCAGGCCGGTCGGGGTCGAGAAGCTCGACAACGCGACCTTACCGAGCGGGACGATGTCGCCGTTCGAGAAGCTCGCCTGGATCAGGCCGGCGTCGGTGACGGTGACGCCCGACAGCTGGCCGACCGGCACGCCGTCCTGCGTCTTGGAATTGACCGAGAAGGCCGAGGGCAGCTGCGTCGAA
Organism: Sphingomonas benefaciens; assembly: GCF_052907485.1. NCBI lineage: Bacteria > Pseudomonadati > Pseudomonadota > Alphaproteobacteria > Sphingomonadales > Sphingomonadaceae > Sphingomonas > Sphingomonas benefaciens. The sequence goes on from NZ_JBREIC010000005.1 coordinate 194,597, forward strand.
TTGGCGAGGTTAAGCGTCACGCCCTGCGCCGCGGCGCCCGAATTCGGCACGAACTGATCGTAGGCGATCGACTTTGCGCCGGCGGTGCCGTTGACCGAGGCGAGCGCCCCCTTGCTGTCGAAGGTCAGCGTGACCGGCGCGGGCTTGCCGTTCGCGTCCATCTGATTGTTCACCGACAGCTGCTGGTCGCCGACGAAGCTGTACACCGACCAGGTGCCGAGCGTCGGCGGGTTGGCGTTCGCATCGGCGTCGGCGGTGCGGACGTAATAGCTGGTCATCGTCTGCGGATTGCCGTTGGCGTCATAGATGCGCGTCGCGACCGAGTTGTTGTAGGTGGTCGGATCGGTGCGGACGAACGGCTTGGCCGCGGTCGGCGCCTTGACCGTCGAGGTCGCCGACAGCTGCACCGCGGTCGACACGTTCGACGTGCCCTTGGGCGTGCCGCTGGTCTGCTGGATCTGCAGCTGGGTCAGGCCCGACTGGCTGGTCGAGGTGACGTTGCCGTCGCTGTCGACCGGGTAGACGAGCAGGTACGAACCCTGCGCATCGACGACGTTGTTGTTCGAATCGACCGAGAAGCTGCCGTTGCGGGTATAGGCGAGCGCGTCGCTGACGCCGGTGGTGCGCAGCGTGAAGAAGCCCTCGCCGACCAGCGCCAGGTCGAGCGCGTTCGACGTGGTGGTGAGGTTGCCTTCCTTGAACTGCTGCGCCGAGCCCTTCACCACGACGCCCGAGCCGACCATCTTGCGCGGGTCGGTCGACACGCTCGACGCGATGATGTCGGCGAATTCGGTACGGCTCTTCTTGAAGCCAGTGGTCGAGACGTTGGCGAGGTTGTGCGAGATGGTGGCCATGTCGGTCTGCGAGGCCTGCAGGCCGGACAAAGAGGTGAAGAAGGACATCGGGTTTACTCCTGAGAGAAGGCTGGCAGGGAGAGAGGGTGGTTCAGGTGGCGGAGCGGACGTCGGCCGGCTTCACGTCGCCGACCCCAACGACCTTGAGCACGGGCGAGCCGCTGGAGGGCAGCGACACCGATTCGACCGGCGCCCAGACCAGGCTGTTCGCGGCGATGTCGGTATTGGCGTTGGCGGCGGCGACGCTGATCGTGAACGGGCCGTTGGTGACGGCATTGCCGTCCTCGTCCTTGCCGTCCCACTGCCAGTTGGCGCTGCCTGCCTTGGTCGCACCGAGCTGCAGCTGGCGGACGGTGCCGCCATTGGCATCGGCGATCGAGACGGTGACCTGCGTCGCGTCCTTGTCGAGCTCGACCGCACCGTCGAGCGAGCCGTCGGACCGCGCATAAGCGGTGGTGCCCTGGACCAGCACGGTCTTGCCGACGTAGCTCATCGCGTCGGCGGCGGTGGACCCGCCGAGCTTGGTCGCCAGCCCGGTCAACGTCGTGTTCATCTGGCTGATGCCGGCGACCGACGAGAATTGCGCCATCTGCGCAACCATCTGCGTGTTGTCGACCGGATTGAACGGATCCTGGTTCTTCAGCTGCGCCGTCATCAGCGCGAGGAAGTCGGACTGGTCGAGCGTCGTCTTGTTGCCCGTGGTCGAAACCTTGGGGGTGGTCAGCGATGCGGTGGTGGCGATGCCCATCGAGGCATAGTCGGTGGTGGTGGAGTCTACCATGGTCAGCGGCCTAGCTTGAGGGTGTCGAGCGTGAGCTGCTTGGCAGTGTTCATCACTTCGACGTTGTTCTGGTACGAGCGCGCGGTCTCCATCATGTCGACCAGCTCGCGGGTCTCATCGACGGCGGCCTCGTAGATATTGCCGTCCTTGTCGGCCAAGGGATTGGCCGGGTCGTAGCGCTTGGTCGGCGTTTCGCCGGCGGTGACGATCTTCTCGACGTCGACCGTGGCAAGACCGTTGGCCGCGTCGAAGCTGGTGCGGAACACCGGCTTCATCGTCTTGTAGGCGGCGTCCGCCGAGCCGGCGATGCCACCGACATTGGCGAGGTTCGACGCGGTGGTGTTCATCCGCAGCAGCTGCGCGCTCATCGCGCGGCCGGCGACCTGGAACACGCTCATCGGATTGTCGGCCATGGCCTATTCCCCCTTCAGCGCGCGGGTGATCTGGCCGATCCGCCCGTTCAGGAAGGACAGCGTCGTCTGATATTGGACGGCGTTCTCGGCGAAGGCGGTCTGCTCCTGCGACAGTTCGACGGTGTTGCCGTCCATCGAGGTCTGCAGCGGCACGCGATATTTGGTCGCGGCGCCGATGCCCTGCGCGTCATTGTCGCTCTCGGCCGACGCGAGCGCCGCCTTGAAATCGATGTCGCGCGCCTTGAACCCGGGCGTCGACGCGTTGGCGATGTTCGACGCGAGCACGCCCATGCGCTGCGAACGCACCTCCAGCGCGGCCCCGTGAACTCCGAACAGCGTATCTGCGGCCATCGGCCCTTGATCTCCGGCGCACCATTGCGCTGCCAGTGACTAAGCAACCGTCGTGCCAATTTCGCAGGAACCACGGGAATCGCTTTAATTTTTGCAGCCGAACCGGCGCGGACGGCAGGCCGGCAGGCGACCGGCAAGGCAGACGGCAAAGCCTTGCCGGTCGGCGGCAAGCCTTGCCGGTCGATCGATCGATCGCTTGCCGGTGCCGCCCTGCGGTGCCGTCTGACCCGGTCCCGTGGTTAATTGGCCCGCCCCTTGCATCATGTGACGCGTCATGATGATCGCCCAATTCCTCGACCCGGTCGCGCTGGCCATCGTCGGCGGTGGCACCGTCGTGGCGACGGCGCTGCGCGTGCCGTTCGCCGACATCGGCCGTGCCGTCGGTGCGTTGCGCACGCTGCTCCGCCGCGACTTCGACGCGGAACCGCTGCTCGAGCAGATCGCCGCCCAGGATCGGATCGCGCGCCGCCACGGCGTGATGGCGCTCGATCGCTCGGTGATCGCCGACCGCGATGTCGCCGCCGCCGTCGCCGCGATCGTCGACGGTGCCATCCCGCGCGAGGTCGAGGCGCTGCTCCGCCACCGCCGCCAGGCCCGCATCGCCCGCCATGTCGCCGCCGCCGACGTCTGGTCGACCGCAGCGGAGGCAGCCCCGGCGATGGGCATGGTCGGCACGCTGATCGGACTGGCCGGCATGTTCGCGCGCCTGTCCGACCCGCATGCGATCGGCGGCGCGATGGCGATCGCGCTGCTCGCTACCCTTTATGGCGCGCTGTTCGCCAATCTGCTGTTCATGCCCTTGTGCCAGCGGCTTCGCGCCGCCGGCCGGGTCGAGGCGTTCGAGCGGGCGCGGCTGGAAGCGCCCTTGGTGGCGCTGGCGCTGCGCGAGACGCCGCGTCACCAGATGCAGAGCGCCGCATGACCCCGAGCGCGACCGACGAATGGCCGGAACCGGCGCCCGCCAAGCCGCTGTGGCTGGTGACGCTGGCCGATCTCGCGCTGCTGCTCGTCGGCTTCTTCGTCCTGCTGCAGGCGAGCCAGCAACCGCGGGCGGTCGCCGCCGCACTCCGCGCCAGCTTCGGCGGCAACGATACGCCCGTCGCGGCGCCGGTGATGGCATCGGGGATCACCGATTTCGCCACGGGCAGCGCGACGCTGCCGCAGGACCCGGCCGCCGTCATCGCCTGGGCCGAGGAGGCGGTGCGCGACCCGCGCGTCGCGCTGACCGTCACCGGCTCGGTCGATGGCAGCACGATCGATGTCGACCCTGTCACCGGCAGTGGCGCGATCCTTGCCGCCGATCGGGCACGGGCGCTGGCCGGCGCGCTCGCCCGTGTCTCGCCCCGCATCACCGTCACCACCGCCGCGCGGCCCGGACGCCGCGCCGCCATCGTCACGCTCGCCTTTGCCGGCGAGCCTGGGAAACAGCCATGATCCTTTCGCTCCTCCTCGCCGCCGGCACCGTCACCAGCTTCCAGGACGTCGCCGGGCTCGACCGCGCGGTCGCCGCCTTCACCAGCCGTCCGATCGGTGCGGAGGGCGGCGCGCGCACCGGCATCGACCCGCGCTTACGCCTCGCCGCCTGTTCCACCGTATCGCTGTCCTGGCGGACCGAGGCGCATGACGCAGTGGTGGTGTCGTGCGCCGGCCCCGACTGGCGGATCTTCGTTCCCGTCATCCGCCCGGCCGCCGCGCCGCCGCCGACCGCCGCTGCCGCGGTCGTGCCGGTCAAGGCGGAAGCGGTGATCAAGCGCGGCGACCCAGTGGTGATCGAGGCCGGCTCCGACGGCTTCTCGATCAGCCGCGAAGGCGTCGCCATGGCCGACGCGCCGCCCGGCGGCCGGTTCATGGTCAAGGTCGACGATGCCAAGACCCCCGTCCAGGCGATCGCGGTCGCCGGCGGGCGCGCGACCTTGCCCGGATGGGGCGAATGATTTTTTGCTAAACTTGATTCCGCGGCGGCCGTTTATGCCCATGTCAGGCAATCCAGATAGGTGCGGACATGGTGGAATCGATCGGCTCATCGCCGCTGCAAGGAAGTGGAAGCGTTACCCGCGTCACCGCGCCAGCGGCCGCGCCGGCGCCACAGCCCGCACTGCAACAGTCCGGCTCCGAGGCGCAGACTGCGGCGCCCGCGGCACAGCTGAGCGGGCTGGCCAAGACGCTGGCGGCCGAACCGCCGGTCGATGCGGATCGCGTGTCCGAGATCAAGAAGGCCATCCAGAATGGCTCCTTCCCCATCCTGCCGGCGACGATCGCCGACCGGCTCCTGGCGCTCAAGCTGAACTGGGACGGCTATGAAAAGGCGTGACGCCCTGATCCGCGTGATCGACGCGCTGCATGCGGAGATCGCCGCGCTCAAGGCCAATGACGTGGTCGCGCTGGAACGCGCCACCGCCGACAAGCTCGCCGGCATCGACGAGATCGCCGCGCTCGGCACCGGCCCCGCCGGCCCCGAGATCCGCGAGCTCGCCGACGAGGCCAACCGGCTCAACGAAACGTGCCGGATCTACGTCAATCTGATGGCGGCAAATGTTCGCCGGCGCCTGCAAATCCTGTCCGGCGATGCCGGCAACGGTGGCCGGCAACGCGTGTTCCAAGCCTACGCCTGACGTCATCCGTTCCCCCTGCCCGACGGCGGGGGAGGTGTATCCCAATCTGGCACGGTCCTTGCTGTGACATGTCCCGACAACAGGGGTGTGTTTCGACGCGATGACCGTCAATCCGATTACTGCCGGACGAGTCCAGTCCGCCATCGCGCTTGCGAGCAGCAAGACGGGGGTGGATTTCGACTATCTGCTCGGCCAGGCCAAGATCGAAAGCGGGCTGAACGCCAGCGCGCGCGCGGGCACATCGTCCGCCAGCGGCCTGTACCAATTCGTCGAGCAAAGCTGGCTCGCCGTGGTCAAGAAGCACGGCGCGGAGCATGGGCTCGGCTGGGCGGCGGACAGCATCAGCCAGGGCGCGGGCGGCCGCTACACCGTCGGCGACGGCGCGACCCGCCAGGCGATCCTCGGCCTACGCAACGACCCCACCGCCGCCTCGCTGATGGCGGCCGAACATGCCTCCGACAACAAGGGCGAGCTCGAAGCCTCGCTCGGCCGCACCGCGAACGGCACCGACCTCTACATGGCGCATTTCCTCGGCATCGGCGGCGCCAAGAAGTTTCTCGCCACGATGGCGGCCAATCCCGACACGTCCGCCGCCGCGCTGTTTCCCGCCGCCGCCGCGAGCAATCGCGGCATCTTCTATGCGTCCAACGGCCAGCCGCGCTCGCTGTCGGCGATCTACCAGCGGTTCGCCGACAAGCTCGGCGCCGCGACCGACAGCGCCAACGAGACGCGCGCCGCCAATCTCGCCTTCGCCTCGCAGGCGCTGGGCATGGGCGACGACGCCACCGTCGTTACCGGCAACGGCCAGAGCGCGACCGACGCGCTCGATTGGGCGAAGCAGGCGATGGCGCGGTTCGGAACCGGCAGCACCACGGCGGGGGCCAGCCTGCTGCGACCGACGCCGGACACGGCGCGGCTCGCGTACATGATGCTGGCGAGCATGGGGGGCTGAGCCGATGAACAAGCTTCTCGCCGGCGGCCGCGGCGCTGCCCTGCCGCTCGCCATCCTGCTGCTCGTGCTGGTGATGGTCGTCCCCATCCCCAAGCAACTGCTCGACGTCTTCTTCGTTGCCAACATCGCGATCAGCCTCGCCGTGCTGATGGTCGCGCTTAACGCGCAGAAGCCGCTCGACTTCAGCGCTTTCCCGACCGTGCTGCTGTTCGCCACGCTGTTCCGCCTCGGCCTCAACGTCGCCTCGACCCGCATCGTGCTGGTCCACGGGCATGAGGGCGAAAGCGCGGCGGGCCATGTCATCGAGGCGTTCGGCACCTTCCTGATCGGCGGCGACTATGTCGTCGGCATCTTCGTCTTCGCGATCCTAATGATCATCAATCTGATCGTCGTCACCAAGGGTGCGGGCCGCGTGTCGGAAGTGTCCGCCCGCTTCACCCTCGACGCCTTGCCCGGCAAGCAGATGGCGATCGACGCCGATCTCAATGCCGGCCTGATCACCCCAGACCAGGCGAAGGCGCGCCGCGTCGAGGTCGCGACCGAGGCCGATTTCTACGGTTCGATGGACGGTTCGTCCAAATTCGTGAAGGGCGACGCGGTCGCCGCGATGCTGATCCTCGCCGCCAACATCGTCGGCGGCCTGATCCTGGGGCCGGTCAGCCACGGCATGGGCATAGCCGACGCCGCCAAGACCTATATCCTGCTGGCGATCGGCGACGCGCTGGTCGCGCAGCTGCCCAGCCTGATGCTGTCGATCGCCGCCGCCGCGATCGTGACGCGCGTCAATTCCGAACACGATCTCGCCGGTCAGATCGGCAGCCAGTTCGGCTCGTCGCGCACCTGGACCCCGGTCGCCGCGATCCTGGCATTGCTCGGCATCCTGCCCGGCATGCCGCATCTGGTGATCCTGCCCGCCGCCATGATCGCCGGCTTCACCGCCTGGAAGCTCCGCCAGATCGAAACGCGGCCGAAGCCCGCGCCGGTCGAGGAAGCCGCCGCCCCCGCCGATCCGTCGAAGATCGGCTGGGAAGAAGTCACCGACGCGATGCAGGTCAACCTCGACGTCGGCTATGGCCTGGTGCCGCTGGTCGACGAGCGCCGCGGCGCCCCGCTGATGGGCCGCATCACCGGCGTGCGCCGCCAGCTGTCGAAGGAGCTGGGCTTCGTCGTGCCGCAATGCCGCGTCCGCGACGACATCAACCTTGCCCCCTTCACCTATCGCATCCTGATCAACGGCGTCGTCGTCGGCGAGGATCAGGTGTCGCCCGACGAGATGCTCGCGCTTGACACCGGCCAGGCCTATGGCGACCTCTCCGGCAAGAAGGCCAAGGACCCGACCTTCGGCCTCGACGCGACCTGGATCCCGACCAGCGACGCCGATGCCGCAACCGGTGCAGGCTATCTGGTCGTCGATGCCGGCACGGTGATGGCGACCCACCTCAATCATCTGCTTGGCCAGAATGCCGCACAATTGCTGGGGCCGGACGAGGTGCAATCGCTGCTCGACGGGCTGAAGGACCGCGCCGCGCAGCTCGTCGCGTCGCTGACCCCCAATCCGCTGCCGCTGACCACGCTGACCCAGGTGCTCAAGGGCCTGCTCGCGGAGAACATCCCGCTCAAGGAGTTCCGCCGCATCGCCCAGGCGATTTCGGTCGCGGCGACGCGCGCCGCCGATCCGGAGGACATCATCGAGCTGATCCGCCCCGAGCTCGGCCCGCTGATCATCCAGAAACTGTGCGGCGTGCGCGAGCCGCTGCGCGTGATGACGCTCGAGGGCCAACTGGAAGGGCTGCTCGGCCAGGCGGCGCGTGCCGACCAGTCGCGTCGCCACGTCATCGAACCCGATCTCGGCCGCCGCATCGTCGATGCGCTGCAGCAGGCGGCGCAGCCGATGATCGCCGAGGCCAAGCCGTTCGCGCTGGTCGTGCAGCCGGCGATCCGCCTGGCGATCCGCAAGCTGGTGCGCACCGTCCTGCCCGACACGCCGGTGCTGTCGTTCTTCGAAGTGCCCGAGGAGAAAGCCGTGGAAGTCGTCGCCGTGATCGGCGCGCCCCAGCCGCATCAGGCGCTGGCGGCATGAGCGCCGAACCGATGAAACAGGCGTTCGCCGGCGCGCAGCCGCTGACCTATGCGCCGCGCCGCCGGCCGGAGGCGGACAAGGAGGCGCTGGTCCGCCAGTATCTGCCGCTGGTCCGACGCATCGCCTGGCATGTGCATGGATCGATGAGCACGATCGTCGACGTCGAGGATCTGGTGCAGATCGGTCTGGTCGCGCTGGTCGAGGCGGTCGGCCAGGCCGCCGAGCAGGGCGCGCAGTTCCGCGCCTATCTGCAGACCCGGCTGCGCGGCGCGATGATCGACGAGCTGCGCCGCCAGGCGACGACGACGCGCGGCGCGATGCGCCGCCGCCGCCGTTACCAAGACGCGATCGCGACGCTGACCCAGGCGACCGGCCATGCGCCGGACGAGGCCGTGGTCGCTGCGCATCTCGGCATCACGATCGAGAAACTGCGGGCCGACTATCAGACCGCGGACGCGATCCGTTTCGAGACGATCGACGAGGTCTATCAGGACGATCTGCCCTGGTTTGCAGACGATACGCCCGATGCCTTCGAGCAGCTGGCCGAAAGCGACCTGCGCGACACGCTGATCGCCGCCATCGAACGGCTGCCCGAGCGCGAGGCCTTGGTCATCCAGCTCTATTATGTCGAGGAGCTCAACCTCGAGGAGATCGGCCAGGTGATCGGCGTCGGCTCGGCGCGCGTCTGCCAGATCAAGGCCGCCGCGCACGCCAAGTTGAAGAAGGCGCTCGCCCGCAAGGTGTGACGTCCGCTAGCCCGCGACGGTGCGCAGCAGCACGGCGCCGTGAGCCGGCACCGCGAAGTGCCGCGTCGTTGCCGGCACGTCGATGCCGCGCCACAGATCGCGCAGGCGGCCGGCGGCGATCGACTCCGGCACGCTGATCGTCGCGGCAGCGTCGGTGCGATTGAACAGGGCCACCGCCTGGCCGGCCCCGCTGAGCGGCTTGGTCCATATCTCCAGGCCGTCGCTCCGCAGCAGCGGCCCGCCCTGCGCGCCGAGCGCGTCCTGATCCACCGCTACCACCTCGCGATTGGCCAGCATCGCCAGTGCCGTCCGGCTCGTCTGCCGCAGATCGTGGCCCATCATCAGCGGCGCGGCCTGGATCGCCCACAGGGTGAGATGCGTGCGATATTCGTCCTCGCTCATCCCGCCATTGCCCACCTCCAGCATGTCGGGATCGTTCCAGCCGCCGGGCCCCGCGTGCGGGAAGCGCGGATTGCGGACGAAGCCGATGTCGCTCATCGTCTTGTAATCGTCGGTGATGTCGCCGGTCGTCCGCCACAGATGGCCGCCCACGGCGCGTCCCCAATCGGCGACGTCGAAACGGCCATATTCGCACAGCGAATAGACGATCGGACGGCCGCTGGCGCGCAGCGCCGCGCCCATCTCCTGGTAGACGCGCCGGACGCTGTCGGCATCGTCGTAGAACCATTCGCCAGAGCATAGATCGTATTTGAGATAGTCGACGCCCCATGCGGCGAAGGTCGCCGCATCCTGGTGGACGTGGCCGTAGCTGCCGACGTAGCCGGCGCAGGTGCGCGGGCCGGGCGAGGTGTATAGGCCGAGCTTCAGTCCTCGGGCGTGGACGTAATCGGCCAGCGCCTTCATGTCGGGAAAGCGTGCATTGGGTTGCAGGCGGCCGGCGGCATCCCGCTCCCCCTGCCAGCCGTCGTCGATGTTCACATATATATAGCCGGCGTCGCGCAGGCCGGTTGTCACCAGCGCGTCGGCCATGGCGCGGATCGTCGCATCGTCGATATGCTCGCCGAACTTGTTCCAGCTCGACCAGCCCATCGGCGGCGTGCGGGCGAGGCCGTCGTCGGCCGGGGCCCGCAGGGCTGGCAACGGACCGGCCGGGTGGAAGGTGCGCGCGCGCACTTCGGCGGCGCTGCCGCGGCGGCCGGCCTGCGCCGTATGCGCATACCAGATGTCGCCGGTCAGATGCAGCACCCCGCCGTCGACGCTGGCGGTCCAGCGACGCGTCGGGTGGCCGCGGTCGTTGAGGTTGCGGATCGTGAAGCTCAGCGTGCGGCCGTCGCTGGTCGCGTCGCGCATCGCAATCGCGCCATACCACCGGGTGGTCAGCGTGCCGCGGATCGCCCCGTCGATGCGCTCCACCTGCATCATCGTCACGCCGGGATAGGAGGGCGGGTCATCGAACACCCAGCTGCCGAGCAGCGGATCAGGCGCAGCCGCAGAGGCATAGGCGCCTGGCGGCGCCACCAGCATCAGCAGCATCAGCGCGATCACCGGGCGGATCATTCGGATCGGCCAGGCCCTGTGCTTAGTCTCCACATCGCTCTCCCGCTCGTCACGGCACGATGGTATACGATCCGCAGGTCGATGCACAAGCGCGTCGCGGCTGGACGCAGGAGGACCCCGGGTGGCCGCATGGCCAACCGGGGTCCCGTCGCGCGCTCTCCTTGGGGGAAGAGCTCGTCCGTCGGCGCCGATACCCTTGGGGGGCGGTGCCGGCGCCGCTGCCGGATTACTGGAGCAGCTTGAGCACGCCCTGCTGCGACTGGTTCGCCTGGGCGAGCATCGCGGTCGACGCCTGGCTGAGGATCTGCGCCTTGGCGAGAGCGGTCGTCTCGGCCGAGAAGTCGGTGTCCATGATCTGGCTCTTGGCGGCCGACAGGTTGGTCGAGTTGGTGGTCAGGTTGTTGACCGCCGACTGCAGGCGGCTCTGGCCGGCGCCGAGCGAGGCGCGGGCGGTGTTGACGTCGGTCAGCGCGAGGTCGACGTTCGCCATCGTCGTGCCGGCCTTGGTCGTGTCGCTGACGTCGAGCGCCGACGAGGCGATGTTGGCCGCGGTGATCTTCTTGCTGGTCAGCGTGACCGTGTTGGCGCTGTCGGCACCGGTCTGGATGACGGTCGACACGTCCGCCGAGGTGCTAAACATCGCGGTGCCGTTGAACTTGGTATTGGTCAGGATGTCGCTGATCTGCGAGGTCAGCTGGCTGACTTCGGTCTGCATGTTGGTGCGGTCGCTGTCCTGATAGGTGCCCGACTTCGACTGGACCGCCAGCTCGCGGATGCGCTGCAGCATGTTGGTCACTTCGCCGAGAGCACCGTCGGCGGTCTGGGCCATCGCGATGCCGTCGTTTGCGTTGCGGATGCCCTGGTTCATGCCGCGGATCTGCGCCGTCATCGTGGTCGAGATCGCCAGGCCGGCGGCATCGTCCTTGCCCGAATTGATGCGCGATCCGGTCGAGAGGCGCTCCATCGCCGTCGACAGGCTCAGGTTGGCGGAGGTGGACGCATTCGCTGCGCGCAGCGAGGCAACGTTGGTTCCGATGACACTCATGTGATTTCTCCAATTGCTGCGGCGATCCCCGCCGCCCCCAGAGCGGAGGGCCGAGCCGCCAAATGGGGTAACGGCCGGCCTGCGAACGGTTTTAGGGAAAAATCGTGCGGTCGATCCGGTCAGGGCATTCCGGCAGATCGCGCGGCGGCCGCCGCCGCGTTTTCGCGACCGGATCGCCGCGCGGAATCCTCCCTCTACGTGCGCGCGCGTAGCGGCGCGGGAGCGCTCGGACGCGCGCGGCCGGAAATATTTTGCCGGGCGGCTGCCGCTTTAACGGCGCGTTTACCACCCTTGCCGCAATAAACCCCTGTCCTTGGGGGATAACCATGCGTTCGATTTTTCCTTCTGCCGCCGTTTGCTCTCGTCGTTACGCGCTCGTGTCGAGCCTGCGGGCGCAGGGCTTCGGCATCGGCTCGTGCGAATCGGTCCAGCCGACTGCTGCCGACATGTTCCTGATCGCCGACGGCGAGGTGCCGCCGGCACCGGCGCGCACCGTGATCCTGGGTGAGGACGGCCGCCACGTCGTGCCGTCGGTCGACGGCAATCCGGCACGTATCGCCTTCGGCCCCAACGACACCGCGGTCGGCAACGGCTTCGCCCGCGCGCTGCTCGCCGGCCCCGACACGCCGACCGCGGCGGACCCCGAAAGCCTGGCGCTGCTCGCGCTGGCCGAGCGCGTCGCCCAGGCCGACATCACCGTGCTGATCAACGGCCCGACCGGCACCGGCAAGGAAGTGCTGGCGCGCGCCATCCACAACAATTCCCCCCGCCGCAACGGCCCGTTCGTCGCGATCAACTGCGCCGCCCTGCCCGAAACGATGCTGGAGGCGCTGCTGTTCGGTCACCAAAAGGGCGCGTTCACCGGCGCCTCGTCGGGCGGCGAAGGCTTCTTCCGCGCTGCGGACGGCGGCACCATCCTGCTCGACGAGATCGCCGAGATGCCGCTGCAGCTCCAGGCCAAGCTGCTGCGCGTGCTGCAGGAGCGCGAAGTCGTGCCGATCGGCGCCAGCACGCCGCAATCGGTCGACGTGCGCGTCATCGCCTGCGCCAACCGCGACCTGCAGGGCGAGGTGGCGGCCGGCCGGTTCCGCGCCGACCTCTACTACCGCCTGTCGGTCTTCCCGCTGGCGACCAAGCCGCTGGCCGAGCGGCCGCAGGACATCCCCGCGCTCGCCGCGACGATGATCCTGCGTCACGCCGGCCACCGCCAGATCGTGCCATGGCCGACCGCGGAGGCGATCGAAACGCTGCTGCGCCACGAATGGCCGGGCAACGTCCGCGAACTCGAGAACGTCATCCAGCGCGCACTGCTGTTCGCCGCCGGCGACACGATCGAGGCGAGCCACATCGTCTTCGACCGGCCGATCAGCTTTACCTTCCAGCGTTCGGCGCCGGCGCCGGTGATCCCGCTGCATGCGCCGGTCGCCCCGGCCGCGCCGGTGGAACCCGCGACGTTGGGCAACGTCGTGCAGATGAGCGAATTCCAGGCGATCCGCGAAACGCTCGCCGCCTGTGGCGGCAGCCGCATCGAGACCGCACGCCGCCTCGGCATCTCGGAGCGCACACTGCGCTACCGGCTCGCCAAGGCGCGCGAACAGGGCGAAGACCTGGCGCGCCCGGTTAGCCTGGCGGCCTCGGCATGAGCGGGGTGTCCGGCGTCGGCGGCGCGATGAGCGTCGACCGGGTGATGGCGCTGCGCGCGCAGATCCTCGAACGCAACCAGGCACTCGCCCGCTCCGGCGCGCCGGCCGGTGGCGCGGAGGCGACAGGTGCGGCCAAGCCGACCAGCTTCGCCGACACGCTGCAGGACGCGCTGAAGAGCGTCAACGAGGGCCAGAACCAGGCCAGTGCGCTGTCCGAAAGCTACGAGCGCGGCGAGACCGTCGACATCGCCAAGGTGATGCTCGCCCGCCAGCAGGCGTCCGTCGGCTTCGAGGCGACGCTGCAAGTCCGCAACAAACTGCTGTCCGCTTACAAGGACATCATGAGCATGCCGGTGTAACGCGCCATGAGCACAGCCCTCGCCACCACCAATTCGACCCCGGCGGCCCTTCCCGAGAAGTTCGCCAACCCCTTCCTCCAGATCAAGGGCGTGCTCGCGCAGCCGGCGGTCCGCCGCAGCCTGCCGATGGCGCTGCTCGTGTCGCTGATCGGCGCCGCGGCGCTGGCGTGGATGACCTTTTCCACGCCGACGCAGAAGACGCTGTTCACCGGCCTGACCGACGCCGACAAGCAGGCGGTGTCCTCCGCGCTGACGCAGGCGGGGATCGCCAGCCATATCGACGACGGCACGGGTGCGCTGACCGTCGACGAGGATAAATACAGCAAGGCGCGGATGCTGCTCGCCGGCCAGGGCCTGCCCAAGCAGGCGCCGGGCGGCTATGCGATCCTCGACCAGCTGCCGATGGGCGTCAGCCGTGCCGTCGAGGGCGAACGCTTGCGCCAGGCGCGCGAGACCGAACTCGCCCGCTCGATCGAGGAGATCGACGCGGTCGCCGAGGCGCGCGTTCATCTTGCGATGCCGGAAGCATCGGTGTTCGTCCGCGACAATGCCAGCCCGTCCGCCTCCGTGGTCATCAAGCTACAGGGCGGTCGCGCGCTCAGCGACGCGCAGGTCCAGTCGATCGTCAATCTCGTCGCCTCGTCGGTGCCAGGGATGAAGCCCGAGAGCGTCACCATCGTCGACCAGATGGGCGCGCTGCTTTCCAAGCCCGGCGCCGGCGGCGGCGCGGGTAGCGACAGCGACAAACGGCTGCAGGTGCAACGCCAGACCGAGGACAAGGTCCGCCAGCAGCTGACCCAGCTGCTCACCCCGCTGGTCGGCGCCGGTAATTTCACCGCCGAGGTGCAGGCCGACATCAACCTCGACGAGACGCAGGCGACGCGCGAGAGCTTCGACAAACAGGGCGCGCTGCGCGCCGAGACGGGCAATTGGACCGGCAATCAGGCGACCACGCCGACCACGCCGGGCGGCATCCCGGGGGCGCTCAGCAACACGCCGCCGCCCGCCAGCCAGTTGTCGACGCCGCAGCCCGCCAACGGGGCCAGCGGCCAGCCGGCGAGCGCCGATCCGACCCCGGTCGCCGGCGGCCCGGCGCCCAATCCCAACAAGCAGACCGACAGCTTCCAGCGCGCCTATGACCTGGGCAAGGAAGTCTCGGTGACGCGCAACGCGCCCGGCTCGATCAAGCGCCTGTCGGTCGCCGTGCTGCTGCGCGACCCGGCGACGGGCAAGCGGACTGCGGCGGAGATCCAGCAGGTGACCGATCTGGTGAAGAGCGCGGTCGGCTACGACCAGGCGCGCACCGATCAGGTGACGGTGATCAGCCGCAAGTTCGCCGATGCGACCGACGCTGCTGCCGGCCCGAAATGGTACGACAATGCCTGGCTGCCGGTGCTCGCCCGCAACGCGACCGCCATCGTCATCGCGCTGCTGGTGCTGCTGCTCGGCGTTCGTCCGCTCGCCAAGGGCCTGATGAAGAAGCGCGAGGAGGCGACGACCGCCGGTGCGCTCCCGATCGGCGCGGCCGATGGTGCGCTGGGCGGCAATACCGGCATCACCGTCCATGAGCCGGTCAGCCTGGAGCGGCTGGAACAGCAGGGCGGCATCGACAATCGCATCGACGCGGTGCGCGGCTTCACCCGCGACAATCCGGCACGCGCCGCGCTGGCGCTGCGTGACATGATGAAGGCGGACGAAAAGTGAGCGAGGTCGCCGCCCCCCGCACCTTCACCGGCGTCGAGCGCGCCGCGGTGCTGATGATGCTGGTCGGCGAGGAAGAAGCCGCCGCGATGCTGCAGAAGCTCGATCCCGACGAGGTGCGCGAATTGGGCGCCGCGATGTTCACGGTCGCCGACGTCTCCGAGGACGAGATGGCGGCGGTGTTGGACGACTTCACAGGCAAGGCGCGCGAGCGGACCGGCATCACCTTCGATCCCCGTGGCAAGGTCGAGGCGATGATGACCCGGGCGCTCGGCAGCGAGAAGGCCGAAAGCATCCTCGCCCGCATCCATCCCGGCGACGCCGCCGTCGAACTCGACATGCTCGGCTGGCTCGACGCGCCGGAGATCGCGGCGATGATCGAGAAGGAACATCCGCAGATCGCCGCCGTGCTGATCGCCAACCTCGATCCCGCGGTCGGCGGCAAGGTGCTGGAGCTGCTGCCAGAGGGCGTGCAGCCCGACATCCTGCACCGGATCGCCAAGCTCGGCCCGATCAATCCCGATGCGATCGAGACGCTGAAAACGCTGATCGCCAACCGCCGCAGCGGCGCCTCCGCCGCGGGCGTGGTGCTGGGCGGCACGCGCGAGGCGGCGAAGATCCTGCAGGGCGCGCGCAAGGCGACCGAGCAGCGTGTCATGCCCAAGCTGTTCAAGATCGACAAGGAGGTTGCCCGTGCGATCGAAGAGGCGATGTTCGTCTTCGACAATCTGCTGGAGATGGACGACAAGAGCCTGGGCACGCTGATCCGCAACGTCGACGGCGACATCCTGTCGCGGGCGCTGAAGGGGGTCGACGAGAACGGCCGCAACCGTTTCCTCGGCTGCATGTCGGCGCGCGCCGCCGATGGCATCCGCGACGAGATGGAGGCGCGCGGGCCGATGAAGCTCGCCGAGGTGCTCGACGCGCAAAAGGCAATGATCACCATCGCGCGCAATCTCGCCAAGGACGGCACGATCGTGATGGGCGGGGGCGACGACGATTATGTCTGATGCCTTTGCATCCAACGGCGGTGCGGTATCGGCCGACTTCGTCGCCGGTTTCGCGGTCCGCCACGACACGCCTGCGCACATGCTGGCGGCGGCGCTCGCGCCCCGCACCGGCTTCACCCCGCGCGACATGTGGGACCGGATCGCCCGTGAGATGGCGAGCGACGGGCCGGTCGCGCCCAAGCATTTCAGTCCCGCCGACGGCCAGGCGAGCAAGCCGACCGAAGGCTGGGATCCGCTCGATTGCGGAGCGGAACCGAGCGGCTTCATCGACCCGGTCGAAACCGCCCATGCCGCCGGTTATGCCGAAGGCTTGGCCGCTGCGGCAGCGGCGGCGCGCGAAAGCGGCGACCGCGATCGTGCGCTGCTCACCGAACTGACCGCGGCGCTCGCCAACGGCCACCAGCTCGACCGCGAGCGGATCGCCCGCCAGCTGCGTCAGACCGTGCTGCTGCTGGTATCGCGCCTGGTCGGTGAAACCGGCGTCGCGCCGGACATCCTCAACGCGCGGATCGCCGCGGCGGCCGAACTGCTCGCCGATGCGACCGAGGCGGCGCTGTTGCGACTCAACCCGGCCGACGTTGCGCTGGTCGAAGGCTCGCTGCCCAAGTCGATCTTCGCCGCAAGCGATGCCGCGGTGCCGCGCGGCGGCTTCGTGCTCGAAAGCGCCTCCACGGTCGTCGAGGACGGCCCCGATCTGTGGCTCGAACAGCTTGCCCAGGCGATCGACCGCATCCCCGTGCCGCCGCTCGCCGCGTGATGCTCAACCGTTTCACCGCCGACTATCTCGACACGCTCGGGATCGCCGACTTCCGTGCCCAGCCCAAGGTGTCGGGCCGCCTCGCCTCCTATGACGGCCTGCTGATGGAGGCGGTCGGCCTGTCGCTGCCGGTCGGCACGGTGTGCGAGATTGGCGGCCATGGCGACAGCAAGGTCGAGGCGGAGGTGATCGGCTTCCGCGGCGGTCGCACCCTGCTCATGAATCTCGGCGGTCCTGCGCCGCTCTTGCCCAAGGCGCCGGTGCGCCCGATCGGCCCTCCCGGAGAAGCGGAGGTCGGCGCGGCCCTGCTGGGCCGCGTCGTCGACGGTGCCGGCCGACCGATCGACGGGCTGGGGCCGATCCGCGGCGCCGGCAGTTGGCCCCTCGCCGGCAAAATCCAGTCGCCGCTCGATCGCGGCCGCGTGCTCGAGCCGCTCGACGTCGGCGTGCGCGCGATCAACGGCCTGTTGACCATCGGACAGGGTCAGCGAGTCGGCATCATGGCCGGCTCGGGCGTCGGCAAGTCGGTGTTGCTCGGCATGATGGTCAAGGCGGCCAAGGCCGACGTGATCGTCATCGGCCTGATCGGCGAGCGCTCCAGAGAGGTCGCCGACTTTCTGGAGACCAAGGTCGCCGGTGCCGCCCGCGCCCGTTCGGTCGTCGTCGCGGTGCCCGCCAACCATTCGCCCGTGCTGCGCATCCGCGGCGCGCTCCGCGCCACGGCGATCGCCGAGGCGTTCCGCGCCGAAGGCAAGAAGGTGCTGTTGATCATGGACAGCCTCACCCGCGTCGCGCACGCCGGACGCGAGATCGGCCTCGCCTTGGGCGAGCCCGCCAGCGCCCGTGGCTATCCCCCCTCGGCGATCGCGATGCTGCCCAATCTGATCGAACGCGCCGGCACCGACGTGGCCAGCGGCGGCTCGATCACGGCGATCTACACCGTGCTCGCCGATGGCGACGACGGGAACGACCCGGTGGTCGATTCGGCCCGTTCGATCCTCGATGGCCATATCGTGCTCAACCGCCATCTCGCCGAACGCGGCGTCTATCCGGCGATCGACATCGGCCCGTCCGTCAGCCGGGTGATGACCGACATCGCCGGCGCCGATCATCTGCGCGCCGCGCGCGTGCTGCGCCGGCATCTCGCGACCTATGAGGAGAACCGTGACCTGGTGCTGATGGGCGCCTATCGCCACGGCGCCGACCCGGCGATCGACGCCGCCATCGCCTGCCACCCGGTGGTGATGGAATATATCAAGCAGGCCGCCGACGAGACCGTGTCGCTGGACGATGCGATCGCCGAACTGACCGGCGTCTTCGGTGGCTGACGCGAAGAAGCTCGCGCGCATCCATCGGGTGCGCACGCTCCAGCTCAATCTGACCCGCGCCGACGAGATGCGCGCGCAGGAAAAGCACGCCAGCGAGACGATGCTCGCCGGTCGTATCCAGGCGCTGGCCGATGCCGTGGCGCCTGCCGCCGCCACGACGTTCGGCGGCGCCTCGCTGGGGGCGCAGGCGCATTTCCGCGAGCGGCTGCACCAATCCGCTGCGGCGGCGCAGGCGCGCGTGTCGATGGCGGAGCAGTTCGCCGCCCAGGCCGCCGAGGCGACGCGCAGCGCCAAGCGCGACCAGAGCGCGGTCGAAAAGCTGCTCGAACGTGCCCGCCGCGAGGCTTTGGTCCGTGAGGTGAGGGCGCTCGAAGAGACGCCGCCGACCGGCCGTCAGGGCATTCGGCACGATCCTTGCTAAGGCTCTGAGCGATGGTGGGCGGCCCGCGCCCACCCGCGACGAGAGAGCCCGATGATCAACCCCGCCGCCGCCATTCGATCGACCGCCACCGGCGCCACCGCGCCCGGGGCGAGTGCGGGCGACGGCGCGGCCTTCGCCCTGTCGCTGTTCGCGGTTGGCGGCGACGCGGCGCTGACGCCGGATACCGACCGGCAAGCGCTTGCCGTTCCCGGCATCACCTTGCCGGCCGCGGCGGTACCGACGGTGCCGACGGCTCCGGCTGTGCAGACGGCGGCGACCGTGACCGGCGGGATGCCCGTCCTGCCAATCGCGGATGCAGCCGCATCCACACCGCCGCCTGCCGATGCCGCGATCGACACGGTTGACCCTGCTCTCGCCTGGTTGCCGGCGGTACATCTGCCGGTGCCGACACCGCTGCCGAAATCAATACCGGTAGTGGCGGACCCTGTTGGCATGCGGAGCGACGATATCGCTGCGACCGCAGACGCGGACGACCGGATTGCTGCGACAGTGACGAGCTCGGTTCCGGTTCTGCCGGTGTCGGCCCCGCCGAAACCCATGCTGCCGGTCACCGCTGTGGCGGTATCGGTAGCGGTAGCGGTAGCGCCAACGCCAAGACCTGCGACTCCTCCCGCTGCCATGCCGCAGGTTTTGCAGGATCAGCCTGATCCGGCCGCTGCCATGCCGACCTCGCCCGATACTGTGGCGCCCCCGTTATCGACGGCAACGCCGGCTCCCCTAGCGCCGGCCACCGTGACGCCGGCCCCGGTGACGCCGGCCCCGGTGACGCCGGCCACCGTGACGCCGCACCCCGTGACGTCCAGCGTCGTAACGGGCCAGTCAACGAACGACCGCCGTTCCCCCTTCGACGCCTTCCGTGCGACGGTGTCGGTAGCGGCGCTGACCGCCACGCTGCCGCCCGTCGCGACGATGGCACCCGCTGCCGATTCGGTTCCAGAGCGGGTGGCCGCCCCCACCGGTGATACCGCCAGCGCCGCTGCGCCCGCCGTCAACGTCGTGCCGACCGAAGCCAAGACCGGCGTCGAGAACTTCGCCCCGATCGCTGCGAAACCGAAGGCACGGACCCATGTGCCTGTGTCTTCCGCGCCTTCGCCGAATGGACCGGCAATCGTCGCGGAGGCGGCCGTCAAGATCGACACCGACGGCAGCGGGTCCACCGACGTGCCGTCCGACGACGGAAGCGATAAGGACGCGCCGTCTTTCCACCCCGATGGCGTGGCATCGACGCCCGCCGCGACGATCCAGAATCCCGTCCAATCTGTGGACACCTCCGCCGTCGTGGCGGCGCCGTCACACGTCGAGGAGGGGCCCGTTATCGCGCTCTCCGCCCCGGTCGGGCCGCGCCCAATCGCCGAGGCTCCGACCGCCGCTCCGTCAGAGGCGCCGGCAATAGGCAATCGCGCTCCGATCGACGCGAACGCCGCGTCGCCGCACACCCCTCCCACGCCGATCACCCCCGCGGCCCTGGCCGCCGCGTCAGCGGCTGCGTCCGCCCCCCCTGCCCCGCCTTCGGAGTCGCAGCCGGCAACCCAGCCACCCGCTGCCAAGGCCGTGCGCGTGGCGGTCGCGCCGCAAGCGACGCGCGATCCGGAGGTATCGGCCGCCGCCGCCACGCCACAGCCCCAGACAGCGTCCGCGACGAATCCCCGCAGCCGACGTGCGGCAGTGCCCGTGACATCGACAGCCGCCCTGCCCGCGCCCGCCATTCCGACGACGACGGCCGCCGCAACCAGCGCGCCGCTCGCCCGATCAACGCCGGCTGTCACGGCCCGGCCTGATGCGATCGCGACGACACCGCACCCCGTCACCACCACGCCGGTCCGTGCCGAGCGTCTTGCCACCGAGGCTCCGGCCCAGGTCGGATCGCCTATGCCATCCGCATCTTCCCCGCCCGCCACTAAGGCTGGCTCACCGGTCCCGCCGAGCGATACGGCATCCCTGTCGCTTCCGGCTGCAACCGCCCTGCCCAGTGTCGACGCCAGCCCTGTCGACACCGCCGCACCGGCCGAACCACGCCGCCCAAGTTTTATCCGCGAAGTCGCCGGCACGCCGCCGCAGGCCGTCGCGCTCGCGCCGCAGCTGGCGCCCGCCCCATTGCCCGCAGCGGGCGTGACCGCCTCGGCGGCAGAGGTATTCGGCGCCGCGATCCACGCTGCACAGACGCGCGACGATGCGTCGACCGAGCCGGCCGCGCCCGGCATCGCCGTCGCCGCGCCTGCCGTCACCGCCCCGATCGCGGCGAGCACCGACACCGGCGGGCAGATGCTCGACCTGCGCCAGGAGCGTTGGCCGCATGCGATGATCGACCATATCGAGCGGCTGCGCGATGCCGCCGACGCCGGTGACACGCGCATCCGTCTCGTGCCCGACGCACTCGGCGCGATCGACGTCGCGGTGCGCCGCGACGGTGACGCCGTCCACGTCCACTTCGTCGCCGAACAGGCGACGACGCGGACCCTGCTGCAGGATGCCCAGCCCCGCCTCGCCCAGGCGGCGGAGGAGCGTGGCGTCAAGCTCGGCCAGACCAGCGTCGATCATGGCGGCAACGGCTCGACCGGCAACGGCAGCGGCACCGGCACCGGAAGCGGCAGCACCAATAGCAATGGCAGCGGCACCCCCGCGGGCCAGACCGGCGCGGGTTCGCAGCAGCCGCAACCGCAGTCCCGCCAGACACCGACGCGCCCCGCCCCGCCCCGGCCGGCGCCGCGCGACCCTTCCACCGACGAGCGCGACTCGGCCGACACCGGCCGCCTCGCCTGACCCACCGATAAGGACGAACCATGAGCGACAAACCCGACGACGACACGCCCCAGAAGAAGAAGAAGGGCAAGAAGAAGATACTGGTGATGGGCCTCGGCGTGCTGGTGCTGCTCGGCGGCGGTGTCGGCGCGGGTGTCTATGCCGGATCAAGCGGACTGATTGGCCATCACGGTGCCGCTAAAGAAGAGGATAATGGCCCCAAGCTCGTCCCGAAGGCCGAGCAGAAGCGCCCGAAAGCAGGCGGCGAGGGCGGTGAGGGCGGCCATGGCGGCGGCGAGAGCAGCGCGAGCGGCGGCAAGCACGTTCCGTCAGGCGGCGGCGGCGACCGCTATGCGTCCAACTATTACACGATGGACCCGTCCTTCACCTCGAACCTGAAGGATTCGGTGCATATCGCCCAGGTCGGCCTGGCGATTTCCACGCCCTACGACGACACCGTCATCGAAAACCTGAAGACCAACGACATCGCCGTCCGCTCGGCGGTGCTGATGACGCTGGGCGACACGCCGGAGGAGCAGATTTTCACCTCCGAGGGCAAGCAGCAGCTGCAGGTCCGCCTCGCCAAGGCGATCAACGCGGTCCTGGAGCAAAAGGAGGGATTCGGCGGGGTCAGTAACGTTTACTTTACCAGTTTCGTTGTTCAGTGACGGCATGGTTAACGCCCAGACAACCACGACTGATCGACGGACGCGCGACCGCGCGACCGCCGCGCATGCGTCGGTGCTCGGCGCCGCCAAGCTCAATCCGTTCGGCGACCTGCACACCCTGCAGCATCTGTCGGCCCGGCTCGCGCGCAGCTTCCGCGGCCTGTTCGAGCCGATGCTGCGGCGCGAGGTGCGCGCCTGGGCCGAACCGCTCGTCGTGCAGCGGTTCGGCGACTATCGCGCGGAACGCGCCGAGGCGCTGACCGCTTGGCTACCGATGGCGATGGTCCCGCCGGGCGGCAATGCCCTGTGCGTGCTCGACGGCGTCTTCGTGCTCGAATTGCTCGACCTATTCTTCGGCGGCATCGGCGTCGCGCCGCCGGTCATCCCGACCGAATTCTCGCCGGCCGGCGAGGCGATGGTGTCACGGCTCGGCGCCTCGATTGCGGTGCCGCTGCGCGCCGCCTGGGAGCCGCTCGCCAAGATCGACTTCACGCCCGGCCGGGTCGAAGTGTCGCCGACCATGTTGTCGGTCGATACCGAGGACGCGATGATCGTCACCCGCTTCGGACTGGCGGCGGGCGACGACAAGCCCGTCTTCATCGATCTGCTCTACCCGGTGGCGACGCTGAAGCCGCACGGCGCGACGTTGACCGGCAAGGTGCTCGCCAAGGCGGAGGCCGACCCGGCGTGGCGGACCCAGCTGACCCGCGCGACGATGGGTGTACGCTTCCCGATCCGCTCGGTCCTCGCCGAACCCGTCGTGTCGCTGTCGCGGCTGATGAACCTCAAGGAAGGCGACATCATCCCGATCAGCTTCGGCCCGGAAGTGCCGGTCATGGTCGGCAACGACCTGCTCGGCCGCGGCACCGTCGGCACCGCCAACGGCCATGCCGCCGTCCGGCTCACCCATATCGCGCATCTCGACGTCGCATCCGCGGGCGTCGGCCTCGACGAAGGACAGAATCCATGAACGACATGACCGGCGGTTTCCCGGTCGACGCGGCGGTGGCGGCCAATTTCCGGCTGCTGCAGGACGTCGATGTCAAGCTGACCGTGGAGATCGGCTCCACCCAGCTGACCCTGCGCGAACTGCTCGCTTTAGGCGAATCGAGCGTCATCGAGCTCGACCGTCAGGCCAACGAACTGCTCGACGTCTTCGTCAACGGCACGTTGATCGGCCGTGGCGAAGTGGTGACGGTCGGCGATCGCTTCGGCGTGCGCATGACCGAGCTCGTCTCCCCCGAAAAGCGCGGCTGAGGCGGTCTTCCGATGCTGTGGTCCTACATCCTCAAGCTCGTCATCCTGCTGCCCCTGGTGTGCGGCCTGATGGTCGGCTGCCTGTATCTCTGGCGTCGGCTCGAATCGCGCATGCCGGGCAAGCCGGCGACGCGGACGATCGCGGTGCGCGAGACGATGATGATTTCGCCCGGCCTGCGCCTTGCGGTGATCGATTTCGAGGGCAAGCGCCTGCTCGTCTCGGTCGGTCGCGGCGGCGTCACCCTGGTCGATAAGGCGGAAGGACCGCTGGCGTGAGCGTCACCGTCACCCGCCGCGGCACCGGCCCCGCGCTATTCGCCGCCGCCGCGCGCAAGCCGCGCACCGGCGGCGCCAAATGGCTGTGGATCGTGCTGGCACTGATCGTCGCGCTGCTGATCGCCGCCCCCGCCTTTGCGCAGGCCGCGCCCGCCGCCCCGGCACCGGGCGTGGGCGACGCCGTCGACCGCGCGCTTGGCCAGCTAAGCGGCGGCGCCGCTGCCGGTGGCAGCCAGTCCGCGCCGCTGTCGCTGTCGCTCCAGGTCCTGATCATCATGGGCCTGCTGACGATCCTGCCGGGCATCCTGCTGATGATGACCAGCTTCACCCGGATCGTCATCGTGCTCGCGGTGCTGCGCCAAGCGCTCGGCCTGCAGCAGACGCCCCCCAACCAGGTGCTGATCGGCCTGGCCCTTTTCCTGTCACTGTTCGTGATGGCGCCGACGATCAGCCAGATGAACACGCAGGCGATCCAGCCCTATGCTGCCGGCCAGCTCGCCGGCACGCAGATGATCGAGCGCGCCGGCGCACCGTTGCACGATTTCATGGCCAAGCAGACGCGGATCAAGGACGTCACCTTGTTCGCCCAGATGGCGAAGAGCGGCCCTTATGCGTCGCCCAAGGACATCCCCTTCTCGGTGCTGCTCCCGGCCTTCGTCACCAGCGAGCTGAAGACCGCATTCCAGATCGGCTTCCTCGTCTTCCTGCCCTTCATCGTCATCGATCTGGTCGTCGCCACCGTGCTGATGGCGCTGGGCATGGCGATGCTGTCGCCGACGATCATCTCGCTGCCGTTCAAGCTGCTGCTGTTCGTCCTGGTCGACGGCTGGGCGCTGACGATGGGCAGCCTCGCCAATTCCTTCGCGAGCTGAGCCATGGACGCGGACTATTTCCTGACGCTCGCCAACCAGACGATGTGGGTGCTCGCCCTGGCGAGCGCACCGATCCTGATCCCGGCGCTGCTCGCCGGCCTGATCCTCGGCATGATCCAGGCGGCGACGTCGATCAACGAACAGACGCTGACCTTCGTCCCCAAGCTGCTCGTCGTCGCCCTGTCGATCGTGATCTTCGGCAGCCTGATCCTAGGGCTGCTCAGCGACTTCACCGTGGCGATGTTCGAACGCATCCCGGATCTGGTGAAGTGATGCGCAGCGCCAGCGCGGCCACGCCCGCGCGGCCGGCGCCAGCCGGGGCGCAAACGCGGCCGACCTCGGCATGGCCGAGGATCGACGACGCGGGCTTGCCTGCGTGGCGCGCAGCATGCGCGCTCTCGCAGGCTGCACCATGCTAGGGTTTGGCCTCGCCATCGAGCCCCAGCTATGGGCGCTGGTGTTCGTGATGATCCGCATCGGCGCCGCCTTCGTCGTCGCGCCGGTGTTCGGGGCGGTGTCGATTCCGCTGCCGGTGCGCGTGTCGCTGTCCGGCGCGATCGGCATCTTCGTGCTCGCCGTCCATCCGGTCACCCCGCCGGCGCAGATCTTCGCGGTCGCCACCTTCCTGGCGGTCGCGGCGGAGGCGCTGGTCGGCCTCGCCATCGGCTTCATCCTGCAGATCGCCTTTTCGGCGCCGATGGTCGCGTCCGAGCTGATCGGTGGGTCGATGGGCCTGGGCTTCGCCAACACGATCGACCCGCAGAACGGCCACAGCACGCCCGCCCTCGGCCAGTTCTTCTCGGTGATGCTGACGCTGCTGTTCCTGTCGGTGAACGGCCATCTCGTGCTCGTCGAGCTGCTCGTCAAAAGCTATGAGACGATGCCGCCCGGCACCTGGCTGGCACCCGACCAGCTGAAGCAGATCGCCCTGTTCGGCGGCTATGCCTTTCTCGCCGGGCTGCTGCTCGCGCTGCCGGTCGGTTTCCTGCTGCTCTGCCTCAATCTCGTCGTCGGCATGGTCAGCCGCGCCGCGCCCTCGCTTAATCTGTTCTCCGTCGGCCTGCCCGCCAGCCTGGCGGTCGGGGTGATCGCGCTCGCCGTCGCCTTCCCTGCGATGGGTGATTACATGCTGGTCATCGTCCGCGAAGGCCTTGCCGCCACCCAGACTTTGGTGACCGGCTGATGGCAGAGGAATTCGGCGAGAAGACGGAGGCCCCAACCCAGAAGCGCAAGCAACAGGCGGCCGACGACGGCCAGTTGCTGCGCTCCAAGGATTTCGCCACCGCGCTGGTCGTACTCGCCGGGGTCGGCTGGCTTATCCTGTTCGGCCCGCAGCTGCTCGCCGCCTGCAAAGCGGTGATGGCGGCGAGCTTCCGGTTCGATCGCGGCGATGTCGAGGATTTCTCGCCCTGGCGGCCGCTGGCGGAGGCAGGGTGGAAGCTGCTGCCCTCGCTCGGCGCGCTCGGCGTGATCAGTGTCGTCGCCACGGTGATCAGTTCGGCCGGTCTCGGTTCGCTGCGCTTCAACGGCAAATTGCTCGCGCCCAAGGCGAGCCGCGTCAATCCCGCCTCGGGCCTGAAGCGCGTGTTCGGTAGCCAGGGCTGGATCGAGCTCGGCAAGTCGCTGCTCAAGGTCATCCTGCTCGGCAGCATCGGCGGCTACATGCTGTGGACATCGAGCCGCGCGACGCTCGGCCTGTCCTCGTCCGACCTCGGCGTTGCACTCGGCGAACTGGGTGGCACGTTCAAGGCGATCATGATCGCCATGGCGATGGGCCTGGTCGCGATCGCCCTGTTCGACGTCCCCGTTCAGATCATGCAGCTGCTTGGCAAGCTGCGCATGACGAAGCAGGAGATCAAGGACGAGCATAAGGAGAGCGAGGGCAATCCGGAGGCCAAGGGGCACATGCGCGCGATGCAGCGTCAGATGGCAACGCGCAATGTCCGCCAGGCGGTCAGCGAGGCGCATGTCGTGCTGACCAATCCGACGCATTTCTCGGTCGCGCTGCGCTATGATCGCGGCCAGGATCAGGTGCCGGTCGTCGTCGCGCGGGGCCGCGGGATCACCGCATTGGCGATCCGCGAGGTCGCCGCCGAGGCGCGCGTGCCGGTGCTCGAATATCCGATGCTTGCCCGCGCCGTCTATTACACCAGCAAGGAAGGACAGGAGGTGCGCGACGACCTGTATGTCGCGATCGCCACCGTGCTCGCCTTCGTCTTCAACCTCAATGCGCAGGCGGGCGCCATCCAGCCGCCGGTCGATGTGCCGGAAGGCGCGCGGTTCGACGAGAACGGCGTGAAAATCTCCTAAATTCCAGGCGCCGACGGTCGTTTAGCAGGACGAAGCGGAGTTCGACGATGACCACCACGACCAGCACGACGAGCTCCACGTCCACGACCTCGACGACCACCTCCGCCAATGCCGCGAAGACCAGCACGGCGAGCATCATCGGCAGCGCGACCCAGTCGCTGCTGACCTCGCTCAACACCGGCTCGGGGATCGATACCTCCTCGCTCGTCACCAGCCTGGTCCAGGCGCAGTTCGCCGCGCAGAATGCCGCGCTGACCGCCAAGAATGCCGTGCTGACCGCGCAGATCTCTGCGGTGTCGACGCTGAAGAGCACGATCACCAACTTCTCGACGGCCTTGTCCACGCTGACCACCGGCGGCTCGCTGCAGACCCAGCCGCTCAGCAGCAATGCCAATGCGCTGACGGCCACCGCCATCGCCGGGCAGCAGGTCGGGACGATGCCGTCGAGCATCACGGTCAATGCACTGGCGTCGGCGCAGGGCGCCCGCACCACCACCGCGATCGCCGACCGGAGCGCAACGATCGGGTCGGGTACGCTGACCTTGACGCTGGGCACGGCGACCTATGGCAGTGACGGCACGACGATGACCGGCTTTACCGCCGGCACTGCCACTCCGACGCAGATCACGATCACCAACGGCAGCCTTGACGGCATCGCCAGCGCGATCAATGGCGCGAATGCCGGCGTCACCGCCAGCGTCGTGACCGATGTCGACGGCAAGGCCTATCTGTCGCTGAAGGGGGCGACCGGTGCGGCCCAGGCATTCACGTTGAACGCCGACAGCAGCAGCAGTCCGCTCGCCCAATTCAACGTCGGCATCGGCGCACCGACCGCGCTGACCGGCACCGCTGCCAATGCATCGCTGACGATCGACGGCGTGACCGTGCAGCGCGCCACCAATACCGTCACCGACCTCGTCTCCGGCGTGAAGCTGCAGCTGACCGGCACCGGCACCAGCGCGATGAGCACGACGCGGCCGACCAGCGCGATCAGCCAGGCGGTGTCGGACTTCGTCGATACCTACAACCAGGTCTATGGCACGCTGAAGGACGATCTCGATGCGGCCAACGGGCCGTTGAAGACCGACTCCGCCGCCAAGTCGTTGCTGCGGTCGCTGCAGTCGCTGACCACCAAGACGCTGGTCTCGACCGCCGACGCCAATGCGCCCAAGACGCTGGCGCAAATCGGTATCGGCACCAATCGCGACGGCACGCTGAGCGTCGACAGCGCGACACTCAACCGGGCGCTCGCCAATTACCCGGACGCGGTGGAGGCGATGTTCGCGCCGACCACGGTCAACGGTATCGGCCTGCAATCCACCTTCTCGTCGATCAGCCTGGCGGCCGCGAGCAGCACCACCGGGCTCGGCGCGTCATCCGCCGCCTATACCAAGGCGCAAAGCGACCTGAGCGCCCAGCAGGACAAACTGTCGCAGCAGTCCGACGCGATGACGACCCGCATGACGCAGCAATTCGCCAGCATGAACGCCAAGGTGTCGGCCTACAAGTCGACACAGACCTTTCTCGAGAACCAAATCAAGGCCTGGAACGGCAGCAACAACTAATGGCTTACGCGACCGCCCTCGCCGGCAATCCTTATGCGACCTATCGCCAGATCGACGTCGTCGGCCGCGCCGCGGAGGCGCAGGGTCCGGGGCTCGTGCAATTGCTGTACGAGGAACTGATCGCCGCGCTGCGCGCTGCCGCCTGGGCGCTGGAGAACAACCGGCTGACAGTGAAGAGCGAGCGGGTGACGCGCGCCACCGCGATCCTGTTCGCGCTGGAAGCCGGCCTTGATTACGAGAAAGGCGGCGATGTGTCGGTGACGCTGTCGCGCTTCTACGGCGGCATCCGCAAGACCGTAGTCGACGCGTCGATCGGCAGCGACCCTTCGCCGTTTCGCGCCGCAGCCGCCAGCCTGGGCGAGATCGCCGATGCCTGGCGTCAGGCGCGCGCCGTCTGACGGATCGCCTGCCGTGGCCGCCCGGCGGCCCTAGCGCTGGAACCAGTGACGCTGGACGAAGTAGATCGTCACGCCGGCCGCGATCAGCGCGCAGACGCCCGTGATTGCATCGAACGCCCAGGGTTCGTGCTGATAGGGCAGATTGTCGACGTTCATCCCGTACAGGCCGGTGATGAAGGTCAGCGGCAGAAAGACCATCGCGACGATCGAGATGATCAGCGAGCGCTGGTCGAGCTGTTCGGCGCGCAGGTCGGTCAGCGCCTCATGGGTCAGCGCCGCCCGTTCGCGGATTGCCTCCAGCTCTTCCGCCATGCGCGCGGCGCGATCGGCTGCGGACGACAAATGCCGCCGGTCGTCCTCGTGCAGCCATTCGCCGGGCAGATTGGCCAGCGTCTCCAAAGCGGTCCGCTGCGGCGCCAGGAAGCGGCGGTAGCCGATCGCGGCGACGCGCACCTGCGTGACGGTCCGGCGCAACTCGAAAATCCTGGCTGCGTCGAGATCCGCCTCGCAGGAATCGAGCCGGTCGCCGAGATCGGCGACGTCGGGATCGAGATCGGCGGTGATCGCCGTGGCGAAGGCGGCGATGAGATCGCCGGGATCGACGATCCGCCCCGCCTCGACCTCCTTGCGCACCGCGGCGACGGCGACCAGCGGCTTGCGCGTCACCGAGAAGACGCGGCCCTTGACCGCCCAGATGCGCACCGAGGCGAGCAGGTCCGATGTGTCGAGTTCTTCGCTTGACCGGCCGCGCAGGTTGAGGAAGGCGCCATGGTCGAACGCTTCGCAACGCGGCCGCGTCTCCTGCGCGGTCAGGGCGTCGACGACATATTCGGGCAGTTCCGCCCGCTCGCGCAGCCAGAGTTGCGCATGTTCCGCGGTGGTCGACAGATGCACCCAGACCAAGTCGGCATCGGGCGCCAGCGCCTCCTTGACCGGGACTTCCTGCGCCGTGCCGCCGATAATGCGATAGCCGAAGCCGCTCATTGTCTCTCCACGATCACGGTCAGTCCCGCACCTGTATCGATAGGTGACGCGACCTGCCCCCCTGCAACGGCGGGCGCGGCGATCCGCTCCGCGTCGGCACGCGCCCGGTCGAGGATCGCCGCCGGCACGTCCGCGTCGTGGGCCACCCGGTCCGCCGAGGCGAGCGCCCGCGCCTCGCGCAGAGTCAGGTCGTCGGGATCGTCGGAGCGCAGGCGGATCGTTACGACGCGTGATCCGGCGGGGCCACCGGCAGCGGCGATGTAACGGCCGACCGCGCCGTCGCGCGCTTCGCCCAGCGGATCGAGCGGTGCGCCGGCCACCATACCGGCGGCAAGCATCCGCCGGCGCTCCCCGCCGTCCGGCCAGCGCTGGCGCAGATCGCCGCGCGAGGCGAACAACTCCTCCGCCAGCCGGCCGAGCCGGGCGGGGAGCAACGCCTCCAACCGCTGGCGCAGCGCCGCGGCAAGCCCTGCCGACACGCCGCCGGTGCCGACCGCGACGATCACCGGATCGCGGTCGACGATCGCCGGCAGCGTGAAGTCGCACAGATCGGGTCGGTCGACCGCATTGACCAACAGCCCCCTCGCCTTGAGCCGCGCCACCGTTTCTTCCGGGACATCGAGCGCGACGATCGCCAACACGGCGGACGCATCCTCGCCGACGATCACCGCGCCCGCGCGTTCGAGCAGACGACGCTTGGCGTCCGCCGCCTCGCCCGAACCGATCAGCATCACCGGGCGGCCCGCCAGCCGGACGAACAGCGGCAGGCTGTGCAGGCTCATCCCGCCGCCTGCGGGCGCAGCCAGTCCGGCACCCGCTCCGCCGCCAGGATCGTCTCCGCCGCGATACGGTCCGCGACGACGGCATAGCGATCGCCCTCGACCAGCACCTCCGGCACCAAGGCACGGCTGTTGTAGGTCGACGCCATCGTCGCGCCATAGGCGCCGGCGGTGCGAAACACCGCGAGATCGCCGCTCTTCACCGCGTCGATGTCACGCGCGAGGGCGAAGGTGTCGCCCGTTTCGCATACCGGCCCAGCGATATTGGCGGTCATCCGCTCGCCCGACGGCTGCACCGCGGCGAAATCGTGCCAGGCGTCGTAGAGCGCCGGCCGCGCCAGATCGTTCATCGCCGCATCGACGATGACATAGGGATTCTCCACCCCCGGCTTGACCCAGATCACCTCGGTCAGCAGCACCCCGGCATTGCCGGCGATGACACGGCCCGGCTCGAACATCAGTTCGACGTTCCAGTCCGCGGTCGCGCGCGCGACCATCGCGCCATAATCGGCCGGGCTCGGCAGTATATCGCCTTCCTTGTAGGGCACGCCCAGGCCGCCGCCGAGATCGACGCGGCTGATCACATGGCCTGCCGCCCGCAACTCGGCGACCAGCGCGCCGATCCGCGCATAGGCTTCCTCCAGCCGCGACAGGTCGGACAGCTGGCTGCCGATGTGGCAGGCGACGCCGCGCAGATCGAGGCCGTCGAGCGCCGCCAGCCGCGCGAACATCGCGGGCGCCTGGTCGATCGGCACACCGAACTTGTTCTCGCGCCGTCCGGTCGAGATCTTGGCGTGGGTGCCGGCATCGACGTCCGGATTGACGCGCAGCGTCGCCGGTGCCCGAAGCCCCCGCGCCGCCGCCAGCTGCGCGAGGACGACGCCTTCCTCCTCCAATTCCAGATTGAACTGGCCGATGCCCTCGTCCAACCCCTTGCTCAGCTCGGCGCGCGTCTTGCCGACGCCGGAGAAGACGATGTCGCGGGCCGGGATGCCCGCCGCCAGGGCACGCGCCATCTCGCCGCCCGAGACGACGTCGGCGCCATAGCCCTCGTCGGCGAGCACGCGCAGCACCGCAACATTGGGATTGGCCTTGATCGCATAGGCGAGGTGGATCGGGCCAACGTGCTTCAATCCGTCGCGGAACACTTGCGCGTGGCGGCGGAAGGTCGCGGTCGAATAGACGTAGACGGGCGTTCCCACCTCGTCGGCGATGCGGGTCAGCGGCACGTCCTCGCAGTGAAGAATGCCGTCACGATAGGCGAAATGGTCCATGGAACAGCCGCTTGGATCAGTTGGGGGGCAGGTCGAATTCGTCGGAACGGCGCTCGTCCGACTGGCGCAGCAATTCATCGCTGCGCTCCGGACGCTGCTGCGTCGTCGGGGTGAGCAATTGTTTGGGCGTGGGGGTCGCTTCCGCCCCGCGCGGCGCGACGGGCAGCGGCCGGCCCTTCGGCGGCTCGAGATCGGAGACGGTGCCGCAGCCGGCGAGCGCGACACAGGCGGCCAGGACGAGGCGAAGGCGGCGGATCATGCCAGAGTCTCCCGCGCGGCGGCGATCGCGGCGCGCACATTGGCGGGGGCGGTGCCGCCGAAGCTGGTGCGGCTGGCGACCGAGGCGTCGACCGACAGCACGTCGTACAATCCCTCGTTGACGCGCGGATCGATCGCCTGGAACTCGGCGAACGGCAATTGGTCGAGCCGCACGCCCAGTTCCTCGGCCCGCTTCACGGCGCGGCCGGTGACGTGGTGCGCCTCGCGGAACGGCAGGCCCGCCTCGCGCACCAGCCAGTCGGCAAAGTCAGTGGCGGTGGCGAAGCCGCTCTCCGCCAGCGCGCGCATCCGATCGGTGCGGAAGGTCGCACTCTCGACCATCCCCGTCATCGCGGCGAGCGACAGGCCGAGCAGGTCGTGACATTCGAAGACCGGGGGCTTGTCGTCCTGCATATCCTTGGAATAGGCGAGCGGCAGGCCCTTCATCGTCACCATCAGGCCGGTCATGCAGCCCATGATGCGCCCGGCATGGCCGCGTACCAGCTCGGCGGCGTCGGGGTTGCGCTTCTGCGGCATGATCGAGCTGCCGGTCGACCATTGGTCGGACAGCGCGACGAAGCCGAACGGCTGCGACGCCCACAGCACGAATTCCTCGGCCAGGCGCGACAAGTGTAGCGAGCATTGGACGGCGGCGGTCAGATAATCGAGCGCGAAGTCGCGGTCGCTGACCGCGTCCAGGCTGTTGCGCGTCGGCGCGTCGAAGCCGAGCGCGGCGGCGGTGGCGTGCCGGTCGACGGGAAAGCCGGTGCCGGCGAGCGCAGCGCTGCCCAGCGGGCATTGGTTCATCCGCGCGCGCGCGTCGCGGAAGCGCGACACGTCGCGGGTCGCCATCTCGACATAGGCCATCAGATGGTGGCCGAGCGTCACCGGCTGGGCCGATTGCAGGTGGGTGAAACCGGGCATGACGTCGCCGGCATGCTGTTCGGCGCGGGCCAGCAGCGCCCGCTGGAAGGCGGCAAGCGCGGTCAGCGTCTGGTCGATCGCGTCGCGCACCCACAAGCGGAAGTCGGTCGCGACCTGGTCATTGCGGCTGCGCGCGGTGTGCAGCCGGCCGGCGACCGGGCCGATCGCCTCGGCCAGCCGCGCCTCGGTCTGCATATGGATGTCTTCAAGGGCGAGATCCTCGGCGACGCCCTGTTCGGCGTAACGCGCCGCGACCCGGTCAAGCCCGGCGTCGATCGCCGCGGCATCGTCGGCGGCGACGATGCCCTGCTGCGCGAGCATCGCGATATGCGCCTTGGACCCGGCGATGTCCTGCCGCCACATCCGCTTGTCGAATGGAATCGAGGCGTTAATCTCGCGCATCACCGCGGCCGGGCCTTCGGCGAACCGCCCGCCCCACATGCTCGACGTAGGGGAATTGGAAGTGCTCATGTCACCGTCTTCGTCTGTACGGGTCGCGATGGCTGGCCTCCTCGCGCTCGCCGCTGCGGGCTGCGATAGGCAAAGCGCGGGAAACGCACAAGCGAACGCCGCAACTGCCGACAATGCCGCCGCGCCGTCGCCTGACGAGGCGGCGCCCGCCGCGACGACGGCGGCCGCGCGTACCGGCGTCGATCGCAGTCATGCCGGCGCGCCGGCCCCCGCCGCGACGTTCGCCGGCCCCGACGGCAAGTCGACCAGCCTCGCCGCCTTCCGCGGCAAGCCGGTTCTGGTCAATCTGTGGGCGACCTGGTGCGGACCATGCGTCGCCGAACTGCCGACGCTCGGCAAGCTGGCGCAGGCCGGCACGGTGCGCGTCGTCGCGATCAGCCAGGACATGCAGGCGACCGACAAGGTCCCGGCCTTCCTGAAGGATCACGGTGCGGCGGCCCTCGCTCCCTATGTCGACGCGAAGATGGCGCTGTCGCTGGCCTATGGCACCAATCTGCCGACGACGATCCTGTTCGATTCGGCGGGCAAGGAAGTGTGGCGCTGGAACGGTGGCAATGATTGGAGCAGCGCGGCCGCGGCCAAGCTGATCGCCGAGGCGCGCTGATCCGCTAGAGGGCGATCGCGTCGCTCTGCACCACCCGCGCGATCTGCGGCAGGATGTGGCGGACGGCGAAGTCGTGCAATTCCGCCGATCGCGAGGTGCAGGCGTCCTCGGCGATGACGACGTCGTAGGACAATTCCCATGCCGACCGCGCGGTCGATTCGACGCCGAAATTGGTCGCGATGCCGGCGATCACCACCGTCTTGACGCCGCGCCGCCGCAGCTGCAGGTCGAGGTCGGTGCCGGTGAAGGCGCCCCAATGATGCTTGAGCACGACGACATCGCCCAGCTCGCGAATGCCCGGCAGCAGGTCGGCGAAGCCGGCGGGCGTCCCCTCCCTGGGCAGGCGCGGCTGGTCGACGTTGAGGCTTGGTGCCTCGTCAGCCGTGAAGCCGACGTGGACGACGACGACCGGCGCACTGGCGGCGCGGAAGCGCTGGGCCAGGTCCGTGGCGGTCTGGACCACCTCGTCGCCGGTGCGCGGCCCCTTGTCGCCGGGCACGATGCCGCGCTGCAGGTCGATGAGGATCAGGGCGGTGGTGCGGGGGTCGAGCTGGGTCATCGCGCCATAACCGGCCGCGCCGAACGACGTTCCGTACGGCAAATCGTATATTGTCTGCGGTGACGGGTGCGTTAGGGTGTTGTTCTGCCGGGAGGACCGAATGACGATCATCGTAGAACGCCGCACGTTGCTCGCCGGAGCCGGGGCCGCTGCCGCCGCGCTGCCCTTGGCTCGAGCCATCGCCGGCACCGTCCCGCCGATGCCGTCGCCGCGCCGCATCACGCCCATCGACGACGGCTGGCGCTTCCATCTCGGCCATGCCGCCGACCCGGCCCAGGATTTCGGCTTCGGCGCGAGCCACGACACTTATGCCAAGTCAGGCGACGCCGGCACGCCCGTCGCCACGCCGAAGTTCGACGACAGCGGCTGGGCGACGGTGCGCTTGCCGCACGATTGGGCCAATGCCCTGCCCTACGAACGCTTCGGCCCGCCAGGCAGCGAGGCGGACAAGACCGGCAGCTACCAGGGGTTCAAGCCGGTCGGCCGCCGCTTTCCGGCAAACAGCGTCGGCTGGTACCGCCGCCGGCTCGACATTCCGGCGACCGAGGCCGGCCGCCGCCTCCGTCTCGAGTTCGACGGCGCGACGCGCGACGTGATGGTGATCCTCAACGGCTTCTTCGTCGGCCGCAGCGAAAGCGGCTATGCGCCGTTCAGCGTCGACATCACCGACTTCGCCGTGCCGGGCGGCGACAATATCCTCGTCGTGCGCTGCGACGTCAGCTTGGGCGAGGCATGGTCGTACGAAGGGGCCGGCCTGTACCGCCACGTTCGGCTGGTTTCGAGCGCGCCGACGCACATCCGGCAATGGGGCGTCGCGGTGCGGCCGGAGGTCGGCGCGGGCCGCGCGACCATCCGCATCGCCACGGAACTGGTCAACGACGGGCCCGCCACCACGGTCACGCTGCACTCCGCGGTGATCGGACCCGACGGACGGCGGCTCGCCGAGGTGGTCGAGCAACAGGTGGCATTGCCCGCCTGGGGCGGACGCACCGTCGAACAGGTCGCGACCGTCGCCGATCCGCAGCTCTGGTCGCCGAAGACGCCGCATATCCACCGGCTCGAGAGCGCGGTGATCCGCGACGGCATGGCGGTCGACGCGGACGTCACCCGCTTCGGCGTCCGCACCTTCCGCTTCGACGCCAAGGCCGGCTTCTTCGTCAACGGCAAGCCGGTCAAGATCAAGGGCACCTGCAACCATCAGGACCATGCCGGCGTCGGTTTCGCCGTGCCCGATAGCCTGCACCGCTGGCGGATCGAGCAACTGAAAGCGATGGGCTCCAACGCCTATCGCTCGACGCACCACCCGGCCCCGCCCGCGGTGCTCGACGCCTGCGACGAACTCGGCATCCTCGTGCTCGACGAGACGCGGCAGATGTCGAGCAATCCGGAAGCCATAGGGCAGCTCGAACGGATGATCCGCCGCGACCG
This sequence comes from Sphingomonas benefaciens, assembly GCF_052907485.1. Taxonomy (NCBI): domain Bacteria; kingdom Pseudomonadati; phylum Pseudomonadota; class Alphaproteobacteria; order Sphingomonadales; family Sphingomonadaceae; genus Sphingomonas; species Sphingomonas benefaciens. The sequence continues at coordinate 230,555 of NZ_JBREIC010000005.1, forward strand.
CAACCGCGCCTGCGTCTTCCTGTGGAGCATCGGCAACGAGGAGGTGCACCGCGCCACCGCGACCGGCGCGGCGATCGCGCGGACGATGAAGCGGCGCATCTACGAACTCGACGGCACCCGCCCGATCACCGAGGCGTTCAACGGCCATTTCGGCGAGGGCGCGAGCCCCGTGCTCGACGTGATGGGCTTCAACTATTATCTCGACGGCATCGACCCGTTCCACGCCGCGCATCCCGACGTGCCGACGATCGGCACCGAGACGGCGAGCACGGTGATGACCCGCGGCGTCTACGCCCGCGACGATAAGGCGCAGCTCGTCCCCGCCTATGACACCGACTTCCCGCGCTGGGCGAGCACCGCTGAGCGCTGGTGGACGCTGTACGACGCACGGCCGTGGCTGTCGGGCGGCTTCGTTTGGACGGGCTTCGACTATAAGGGCGAGCCGACGCCCTATGAGAGCTGGCCGAGCAACGCGTCCAACTTCGGCCAGATGGACAGCTGCGGCTTCCCCAAGGACAATTACTATTATTACAAGGCCTGGTGGGGAGCGGAGCCGGTGCTGCACCTGTTCCCGCACTGGGACTGGGCGGGGCGCGAGGGCCAGCCGGTCGACGTCTGGGTTCACAGCAACGGCGAGGCGGTGGAGCTGTTGCTCAACGGCCGCAGCCTCGGCACGAAGACGGTCGAGCGCGGCCGCCACCTCGCCTGGTCGGTGCCCTATGCCCCCGGCCGGATCGAGGCGCGCAGCCGCCATGCCAACGGCAAACGGCTAGTCGCGGTGCGCGAGACGACCGGCGCCCCCGCCGCGATCCGGCTGTCGAGCGACCGCCGGCGGCTGCGGCCGGGCAAGGTGGCGGTGGTCCGTGCCGCGATCGTCGACGGCAAGGGGCGCGAGGTGCCGACCGCGGCAAAGTTGATAAAGTTCGCGCTTACGGGGCCGGGTCGGATCCTGGGGGTCGGCAACGGCGACCCGCGCAGCCTGGAGGCCGACGAGGCGGAGCAGCGGTCGACCTTCAACGGCCTGGCGATGGCGCTGGTCGAGGCCGGGCCCGGCGGCGGCGCGCTGCGGCTGGAGGCGCAGGCCAGCGGATTACGGTCAGCTATGCTGCCCATTCTGACCGACTGAGCGGCCGGTGACAGACCGAACGGCCCGGCCTAGTAAGCGGCGGACACGGGGAGGATGACCATGACGACGCGCGCGATACTCTTGGCGGTGCTGCTGGCCACGGCGGGGACCGCCGCCGGTGCGCGCGACACCGTCGATCCGGTTCGCGTCCGCGCCCACCTCGACTTCCTCGCCGGCCCCGACCTGCGCGGGCGCGGCAGCGCGACGCATGACGAGGCGGTCGCCGCCGCCTATGTCGCCGCGCAGCTGCAGGGCTATGGACTGAAGACCGCGCCGGGCATGACCGGCTATCTGCAGCGCGTGCCGCTGCTCCGCCAGGTCCAGGCGGGGCCGGCGGAGCTGCTGATCGACGGCACGCCGGCCGGCGACGCCACCCTGCTGTCGGGCAGCGGCGGCGTCTGGGGCGGCAAGGTCGGCGTCCTCGGCCGCATGCCGGCGGGCAGCAAGGTCGACGTGCTGGTCGTGCCCGACGCCGCCACCGGTGGCGCCGCCCTGCGCAAGGCCCGGGCGGAGAGCGGCGCCAGCGTCACGGTGATCGCCGCCGGCGAAGGCAGCCGCCGCGGCTATGAGGCGGGCGGCGGACGGCCGCGCCTGCCGATGGACTTCGCCGACGGCGCGCCCACCGGCCGCGGCGCCACCGTCGCGGTCGGCGCGGCGACGATGCAGCGGCTGCAGCGCGACGGGGCCACGGCGATCGTGTCGATCCCGTTCACGCTGGCGCGGACGGAGACGACCAATGCGGTCGCCTATCTGCCCGGCCGCGATCCGACGGCGGGCGTGCTGCTGTTGACCGCGCACCTCGACCATCTCGGCGTCGGTGCCGACGGCACCATATGGCCGGGCGCCAACGATGATGCATCGGGCACGGTCGCGCTGCTCGAGATCGCGCGCGTGCTGGCGGCGGGCAAGGCGCCGCGACGCGGCATCCTGTTCGTCGCTTATGGATCGGAGGAGGCGGGCGGCTTCGGCGCACGCTGGTTCGGCGACCATCCGCCGGTGCCGCTCGATCGGATCGCCGCCAATATCGAATTCGAGATGCTCGGCGCGCGGGTGCCGAAGCTGGCGGCGGACCGGCTGCAGATGACCGGCTACGAACGGTCCGACCTGGGCGCGGCGCTCCGCGCGCACGGCGCGCTGATCGACGCCGATCCCTATCCCGAGCAGCACTATTTCCGCCGTTCCGACAATTACGCGCTCGCGCTGCGCGGCGTCGTCGCGCACACCGTGTCGGGCTATGGCGAGGTGGCGACCTATCATACGCCGCAGGACACGCCCGACCGCGTCGACGCGCCGTTCATGGAGCGCGCCATCCAGTCGCTGTTGAAGCCGATCCGCTGGCTCGCCGACAGCCGCTTCACGCCGCACTGGACCAAGGACGGCCGGCCGACGGAGTGAGGGGGGGGGGAGCTGGCAACCAGGCGTTTCAGAGGGATGGTTGTACAGTCACAGTGTTTGCTTCATCGCCCGCAGCATAGCGGCCCCAGCTCTGCTATGACGGCTAGAGAGCCGGGGTCGCATGTCTGCATTGGGTTGGCAATCGATCCTAAAAGTCAGCGGATATTCTATCCGTCAGCACGGGATATCATCGAAGTCGCCCCCGCCAATGGTCAGGCCATAGTGGACGGCTTTGCCCCGCATGAGAACGAGAGACTGTAAGTAACGTCGCGCCGGCCGACGAGACTCGCCGTGGGACCTCTCTTGCATCCGTCACCTGAGGTCTCACAAAAATGGTCGTCACCATGCCCATCCCAGCAACCCGCTGAGCCATGCATCGTAATACCGCACGTTTGGCTGGAGGAGCAGACGAAACAGTCTTTATACGCGGCAGCAGACAGGTCGCTTGGCGCCATAGCCATCGATACGCCGAGTCAAAAGAGCTTGAAAGCGTTTAGATGCTTCTTCATTCCAGGTCCTTCCCTTTGGCGAAAGCGAATCCTAGTATACCAATATTATCTCTATCCCGATCAGCGCCGAAGAGGATCGCGTTCTCCATGCCTCTCGTCTGCGCAAACCCCCGGATGCGATTGGCTGCCTCTTCGTAGAAGCGACCGACCGGATCTTTGCCGACGTTCGGGATGCTAGTCCGCGGTGCGGCGACCATGATCTCGCAAATATCCTTTTTGCAGACCGTTCGCCTCTCAACCGGGCCAACGAATGGAAGTTCGGCAATCAGCGATTGCAAACGCCGGGTGGGCGCCTTTTCAACAGGACCTGGCTGTCCGCGCCAGGACAGATACAATTTGCGGGGATCGGGCGGAGATCGGAATTCTTTACCGACCTCGCCTTGATAGAGCTTCGCAAAAATAGCCTGCTCCGCCTTGCCCATTCTCTCCGCCCCCAATTTGCTTGTTTCGCCGCTGAAGATTGCCACAAGCGATAATACAATCATCTTCTACCCTCGCTTTGCCTTATAAAAGCCCGAAAATAGGATCCTCTATCATCGGACCAATAGTACTTTCCGGATGGGGTCATGTTGACGGATTGCAAACTATCGCTACTCAAGACTGATCGAATACCAGTCATTGAGATATTTCTATTGTAGATTGACGTATTGTCGGCAAAGCGGCCCGTGATCTGGCAGATATTACCTTGACACGTGATGTCGGGCCGTTCGCCTTTCTCGAGGAACGGGATGCTCGCCAGCGGACTGGAGAGAAATTGCTCCATTTTTCGCTGGAGCGACGGATTAGCCACTGCCCCATAGAAAGCCGCATCGTCGACGGTCAGCAGTCTGACGAAATCATGCGGCATCATGGCCGCCAGCGTGAGAGGCGCGTCGGTGATTGCAGCACTGCCTGCTGCGGCAAGACCAAGCGGAGAAGACTGCGAACTCCGTTTCGGTGCGGCATTGTAGCCATACGTCGGCCCGCTGATCACCGCGATCGGCCGATCCTGCATCGGGCGCCGCACTTGCGGCGCGCCTGTTCTAACAAGCCACCATGCTAAGGCACACGCGAGCACAGCGATCGACAACAACGACCCCAACCTCATGTGGAATCACTTTTCTGTCATTACATTTCGTAAATGTCGCACATTAATAAGACCAATTTCTATTTAAAATTACTCTGTTTATGCCGATAGTTGGCCAGATTGAGCACCCTCATCTCAGTTAAATGTTGCAGCAAATCGCCAAAATTCTCGACCTTAATGCAACTTTGTCTGGAGGAGCCGGGGCAGAGCCGGTCGGATAGGCGCCCGCCAGCTCGGGCATCAGCGTCCCGATCCAAGTGATCCTAACGGGCCCTGGGCGTCCGTCGATCGCAGGTCTCCCACCGGCTCGCACGACAGCCATCGCCGGCCACAGGGTGACAGCGCCGACCGGGCGGCGCAGAGAGGGCGGATGACCCGCCCCACCCTCTCCTCGCCCCGACCGCGTCTGGTGCGCGGTGGCTCGGCGCTGCTGCGTCGGCTGGGCGGGCGGGTGCGCTCGATCGAGCTGTTGTTCGTGCTGGTCGCCGTCGCGATCGGCATGGGCGCCGGCGTGCTGACCGTCGTGCAGGGCGCGCTGGCGCGGACGCTGCAGCATCTGCTCTACGACCTGCCCGACCATCTGCGCCTGTCGGGCGCGCCGCCGCTCGGCTGGGCGCAATTGCTGGTGCTGCCGGTCGGCGGCGTCGCGCTGGTGCTGTTCAACCGGCTGGTCGGCGCGCGGCGGCGCTCGCTGGTCGACGCGGTCGAGGCCAATGCGCTGCACGGCGGCCGGATGAGCGCGAGCGACAGCCTGATCGTGTCGGGCCAGACGATCGTGTCGAACGGCTTCGGCGCGTCGGTCGGGCTGGAGGCGGCCTATGCGCAGCTCGGCGGCCTGATCGCCTCGGCGGCGGCGCGCGCGCTCAACCTGCGCCGGATCGACATCCGCACCCTGGTCGGCGCCGGCGCGGGCGGCGCGATCGCCGCGGCGTTCGGGGCGCCGATCGCCGGCGCCTTCTACGCCTTCGAGGTGGTGATCGGCGCCTATACGCCGGCCGCCGTTGCGCCGGTGGTCGCCGCGGCGCTGGCCGGTGCGCAGACCGCGCAGCGGCTCGGCGCCATCCCCTATATCGTCCATGTCGAGACCGGCCCGGCGATCCATACCTTCGGCTATCTGCTCTACGGCGGGCTCGGCGTGACCTGCGCGCTGCTCGGCATCGTGCTGATGCATGCCGTCGCCCAGGTCGAGATGCGGTCGCGGGCGCTGCTGCCCGGCTGGGGGCGGCCGGTCCTCGGCGGCGTCGGCCTCGCCGGCCTCGCCGCCCTGTCGCCGCAGGTGCTGTCGGCAGGGCATAGCGCGCTGCACCTCGACATGACGATCGCGCTGCCGCTCGCCTTCCTCGCCGCGATGCTGCTGCTGAAGGCGCTCGCCTCGATCGTCTCGCTCGGCTTCGGCTTTCGCGGCGGCCTGTTCTTCGCCTCGCTGTTCCTCGGCACGTTGGTCGGCCATCTCTATGCCGGCGCGCTCGCCTGGGTGGCGGGCGAATCGATCCTCAACGTCGGCAATGCGGCGATGGTCGGCATGGCGGCCTTTGCCGTCGCGGTGGTCGGCGCGCCGTTCACCATGACCATGCTGGTGCTGGAGGCGACGGGCAATTTCAGCCTGACCGGCGCGGTGCTCGCCGCCAGCCTGGTGTCCTCGACCATCGTGCGCCAGCTGTTCGGCTATTCCTTCTCGACCTGGCGGCTGCATCTGCGCGGCGAGACGATCCGATCGGCGCGCGACGTCGGCTGGGTCAAGGCGCTGACCGCCGGGCGGATGATGCGGCGGGCGCCCAATCTGGTCGCCGCCGACATGACCGTCGCCGAATTCCGTCGCCGCTTCCCGCTCGGATCGACCAGCCGCGTCGTGCTCGTCGATCAGGCGGATCGCTATGCCGGCATCGTCCCGACCGTCGCCGCGCATGGCGACATGGTCGCCGCCGACGCGGCGGTGGCGACGCTGGCCGAGGCGCGGGACGAGGCGCTGCCGCCGGAGACCGACATCGTCGCGGTGATGGCGCGATTCGATGCGGCGCAACGTGACGAATTGGCGGTGATCGACGGGCAGGCGCAGGTGCTCGGCATCCTGACCGAAGCGCACGTCCGCCGCCGCTATGCGGAGGAACTGGAGAAGGCGCAGCGCGAATTGTTCGGGGAGGCGTGAGCCGCGCTAGCCGGCGCGGTTAGCCACGAATCGGCAGCGAAAGATTGGATGCCCGACAAGGATTCGAACCTTGATTGACGGAGTCAGAGTCCGCTCTCTTACCATTAGAGGATCGGGCAACGAGGGCGCGCAGATAGGCGGGGCGGGCGGGGCTGTCAAGCCGAGCCGCACCGCCGCCGCGCTCGGCTTGTCGCGGCGGCCAAGGCACGCTACCTAGGGGGCAAGCACCGATCGGGCCAAGTGCCTGAGCCGGCAGAACAGAAATGAAAGAGTGACACGGCAATGGGGGATCGATCCGCCCGAATGCCGTACCGGCAGGCCGCCGCGCCTGCCCGAACGGCGCCGAGCCGGCCGCAGCGCGGCCGCTGGTCCGACGCGCAGGCCTTTGCCGCGCTCGACCTCGGCACCAACAACTGCCGGCTGCTGATCGCGCGGCCGCAGGGTGACGGTTTCGCCGTCGTCGACGCCTTCTCGCGCATCGTCCGGCTGGGCGAGGGGCTCGCCGCCACCGGCCGGCTGTCGGACGCGGCGATCGAGCGGACGATCGCGGCACTGCGCGTCTGTTCGGACAAGCTGAAGCGCCGCAACGTCACGCTGGCGCGATCGGTCGCCACCGAAGCCTGTCGCCGCGCCGCCAACGGCCCGGACTTCATCGCCCGCGCCTATCAGGAAACCGGCATTCACCTCGACATCATCTCGGCGGAGGAGGAGGCGCGGCTCGCGGTGCTCGGCTGCCATGCGCTGATCGAGCCAGGCGACGATCCCGCCCTGGTCTTCGACATCGGCGGCGGCTCGACCGAGCTGGTGCTGATCGACACGCCGCGCGGCCAGATGCCGCGCGTGCTCGACTGGCATTCGGCGCCCTGGGGCGTCGTCTCGCTGACCGAGAGCGTCGGCGGGATCGGCGACAGCGAGGCGGAGCGGCTCGCCGCTTACGGGCGGATGCGGCGCATCGTCGCGGACAGTTTCGCCGGCTTTGCCGCGCGACTGCCGCAGGGCACGCCGCGGCCGCGGCTGCTCGGCACCAGCGGCACGGTGACGACCTTGGGCAGCGTCCACCTCGGCCTCAGCCATTACGACCGTGCCCAGGTCGACGGACTGATCGTGCCGGCGCAGGCGATGCGGCGGATCAGCGCCGATCTGTCGCGGATGGCGGTGCCGGAGCGCGCCAAGCTCGCCTGTATCGGCAGCGAGCGTGCCGACCTGGTCGTCGCCGGCTGCGCGATCCTCGAGACGATCCTCGACCTGTGGCCGGCCGAGCGGCTGGGCATCGCCGATCGCGGCATCCGCGAGGGCATCCTCAGGCGCCTGATGGGAAGCCCCAGACCGTGAACGGAATCACATCTTGAGCAGAGACGGCGGCGGGCTGCGTACCCGCGTCAAGACCGCGCGCGGGCGGACCGCGCAATCGACCCGCTGGCTCGAACGCCAGCTCAACGATCCGTACGTCAAACGCGCGAAGGCGGAAGGCTATCGCAGCCGCGCCGCCTACAAGCTGATCGAGCTGGACGAGAAGTTCGGCATCATCCGCAACAGCAAGCGTGTCGTCGACCTGGGCATCGCGCCGGGCGGATGGAGCCAGGTGATCAAGCGCCGGCTGCCCAAGGCCCAGGTGGTCGGCATCGACCTGCTGCCGGTCGATCCGATCGACGGCGTCACCATCTTCCAGATGGACTTCATGGACGATGCTGCTCCGGACCGGCTGATGGAGGCGCTGGGCGGCGCACCCGATCTCGTCCTGTCGGACATGGCGGCGAATACCGTCGGCCACCCGCAGACCGACGCACTGCGGACGATGGCGCTGGTCGAGACCGCCTTCGCCTTCGCCTGCGACGTGCTGGTGCCGGGCGGCACCTTCGTGTCGAAGGTGTTCGCCGGCGGCGCGGATTCGCAGCTGGTCGCGGCGATGAAGCGCGCCTTCACCACGGTGAAGCACGCCAAGCCGCCGTCGAGCCGCAAGGGATCGGTGGAATGGTTCGTCGTCGCGCAAGGATTCAAGGGCCGCGCTGTGACGGACGACCAGGGGGAGGACTGATCGTCCTCCCGCCCCCGCGGCGATTACGCCCGTCCGCGCTTTCCGTCATCCCGGACTTGTTCCGGCATCCACGGTACCGCAGGGCATGTGACGTCTGCGTTTGCGGAACGGTGGATGCCGGAACAAGTCCGGCATGACGATGTGGCTGACGCGGTAGGCTCCCGATCCGGATCGCACAACGCCCCCTTCCACCCCTCACCTCCGTCCGCTAGGCGCTCGGGCGATGGGTAAGACGATCCCTTGCGACGTGGCGATCGTCGGCGGCGGGCTGGCGGGATCGCTGATCGCGCTGGCGCTGACCGAGCGGCACCCGACGCTCGACGTCCGGCTGATCGAGGCAGGCGCGAGCTTTGGCGGCAATCACGTCTGGTCGTTCTTCGGCAGCGACGTCGCGGACAGCGATCGCTGGCTGCTCGCGCCGCTCGTCGTTCATGGCTGGCAGGGCTATGACGTCGCCTTTCCGGCGCTGCGCCGCACGCTCGATGCGACCTATTATTCAATCACCAGCGAACGGCTGGACGCGGTAGTCCGCGCGCGATTACCGGCGCGGGCGCAGATGACCGGGCAGCGCGTGCTCGCCTGTTCGGCGACCGCCGTGGTGCTGGGCGACGGCGATCGCGTCGCCGCCGGCGGCGTGATCGATGCGCGTGGCCCGGCCGATCTGTCGCTGCTCGAACTCGGCTGGCAGAAGTTCCTCGGCCGCGAGCTGCAGCTCGGCGTGCCGCACGGGGTGACGCGACCGGTGGTGATGGACGCCAGCGTCGCGCAGCTCGACGGCTACCGCTTCGTCTATTGCCTACCCTTTTCGCCGACGACGATGTTCGTCGAGGACACCTATTACAGCGACACGCCGGATCTCGACGTGCCCGTGCTGCGCGAGCGGGTGCGGGCCTATGCCGGCGCGCACGGCTGGCATGGTTCCGCCGGTGGCGCGCATGAAGAGACCGGCGTGCTGCCGGTCGCGATCGGCGGCGATTTCGACGCCTATTGGCGATCGGGCGGGGCCGGCGTCGCCAAGGCCGGGATGCGCGCCGGGCTGTTCCACCCGACGACCGGCTATTCGCTGCCCGATGCGGTGCGCACCGCGATGCTGATCGCCGGGTCGCGCGACCTGTCGGGAGCGGCGCTGCACGCGCTGACGCATGGCCATGCGCGCACCTGCTGGCGTTCGCGCGGCTTTTACCGCATGCTCGACGCGATGCTGTTCAAGGCCGCCGATCCGCAGGAACGCTATCGCGTGCTCGAACGCTTCTACCGGCTCGATGCACGGCTGATCGGCCGATTCTATGCAGGACAATCGACGATGATGGACAAGGCGCGCGTGCTCACCGGGAAACCGCCGGTGCCGATCGGCCGCGCGATCCGCGCGCTGGCGGGGCGACGCTGATGGCCAAGCCACGGCGCGCCATCGTCGTCGGCGCCGGCTTCGGCGGCCTGGCCCTCGCCATCCGGCTGCAATCCGCCGGCGTCGAGACGACGATCGTCGAGTCGCGCGACAAGCCGGGCGGCCGCGCCTATTATTGGGAAAGGGACGGCTTCACCTTCGACGCCGGGCCGACGGTGATCACCGATCCTGCCTGCCTGGAAGAATTGTGGGCGCTGACCGGCCGCAACATCGCCGACGACGTCACGCTCGAAGCGGTGACCCCCTTCTACCGGCTCAACTGGCCGGACGGCACCAATTTCGATTATTCCAACGACGACGTCGCCTTGAAGCAGGAAATCGCCCGCCTCAATCCGGCCGACGTCAGCGGCTATGCGCATTTCCTCGATTATGCCGCTGGCGTCTTCCACGAAGGCTATGAGAAGCTGGGCCATGTCGCCTTCCTCGACTTTGCGTCGATGGTGAAGGCAGCGCCGGCGCTCGCCAAATATCAGGCGTGGCGGTCGGTCTATTCGATCGTGTCGAAGTTCGTCGCCAACGAGAAGCTGCGCCAAGCGCTGAGCTTCCACACCTTGCTGGTCGGCGGCAATCCGATGACGACCAGCGCGATCTATGCGCTGATCCACAAGCTGGAACGCGACGGCGGCGTCTGGTTCGCGCGCGGCGGCACCAACCGGCTGGTCGCCGGCATGGTCGCCCATTTCCAGCGGATCGGCGGCACGTTGCGGCTGGGCGATGCGGTGACGCAGATCGAGACGCTGGGCGACCGCGCCACCGGCGTCGTCTGCGCCAGCGGCTGGCGCGGCGAAGCGGATGCGGTGGCATGCAACAGCGACATCATGCACAGCTACCGCGACCTGCTGTCGGGATCGCGCAGCGCGCAACGCACGCGCGCGCGACTGGAGCGCAAGCGCTATTCGCCGTCGCTGTTCGTCGTCCATTTCGGCATCAAGGGGACGTGGCCGGGCATTCCGCACCACATGATCCTGTTCGGCCCGCGCTATCAGGGGCTGCTCGCCGACATCTACGACCATGGCGTGCTCAGCGAGGATTTCTCGCTTTATCTGCACCATCCGACCGTCACCGATCCGGGCCTGGCGCCGGAGGGGCATTCCACCTTCTACGCGCTGGCGCCGGTGCCGCACATGGGCAAGTTCCCGGTCGACTGGGACGAGGTGGGGCCGATCCTGGAAAAGCGCATCCTCGACGAGGTCGGCCGCCGGCTGATCCCCGACATCCACGAACGGATCGTCACCAAGTTCAGCTATGCGCCGAAGGATTTCGCGGCTGACCTCAACGCGCACATGGGGTCCGCCTTCAGCCTGGAGCCGATCCTGACGCAGAGCGCCTATTTCCGCGTCCACAATCGCGACGATGCCATTCCCAACCTCTATTTCGTCGGCGCCGGCACGCATCCGGGCGCCGGCATCCCCGGCGTGGTCGGCAGCGCCAAGGCGACCGCGGCGCTGATGCTGGAGGGGTGACCGGCTGACACCGGGCCGCTACAGGGCCGCGGCGGTACTGCCGGGGCGGCCACGATGCATTTCATCCACACCTTCGACCTTCATGCCTATCTCGACACGCTGGTCAGCTATGCCGCCGCGCTACTGCTCGGCGCGCTGATCGGGGCGGAGCGGCAGTATCGCCAGCGGACCGCGGGGCTGCGCACCAACGCGCTGGTCGCGCTCGGCGCCGCCGCCTTCGTCGATCTGGCGCAACGGCTGGCGGGCAACGGCGAGGCGATCCGCGTCATCGCCTATGTCGTGTCCGGCATCGGCTTCCTCGGCGCCGGCGTGATCATGAAGGAGGGGATGAACGTCCGCGGCCTCAACACCGCCGCGACGCTCTGGTGTTCCGCCGCGGTCGGCGCGGCGGCGGGCACCGACATGGTCGCGGAGGCGGCGACGCTGACCGTGTTCGTGATCGCGGGCAACACCCTGCTGCGCCCGGTGGTCAATGCGATCAACCGCATCCCGCTGGCCGGGGGCGGGCTGGAGGCGACCTATTCGGTCACCGTCACCACCGATCCCGAGCGCGCGCCGGCGGTACGCGACCTGCTGGTCGATCACCTCGAACTGATGCGCTATCCGGTGGCGGATACCGACCTCGTCGAGCGGACCGCCGATCACGTCGACATCGTCGCGACCCTGGTCAGCACCGGCGCGGTGGATGCCGACCTCGACGCGATCGTCGCGCATCTCGCGGCGCATCACGGCATCGAACATGCGACCTGGGACGTGCAGACGCATGATTGAGGGGGCCGGGATGACGAGGGCGACCGGTCTGGAGCGGCACTCGTCCTCATCCAAGCGGGCTCGCCGCGCAGGATGCTTGCCCCCTGCCCGCCCATCGCCTAGCGGCGGAGGCATGAAGCGCCTTGCCATCTATTGCGGGTCCGCCACGCCCGCCGACCCGCTCTACGTCGACACCGCCCGCGCCATCGGCGCGACGCTGGCCGGCCGGGGCATCGGCGTCGTCTATGGCGGTGGCCGGCTCGGCCTGATGGGCGCGGTCGCCGATGGCGCGCTGGCCGCGGGCGGCGAGGTGATCGGCATCATCCCGCAGGCGCTGGTCGATGCCGAGGTCGCGCACCGCGGCCTCACCGAACTGCACGTCGTCGACGGCATGCACAGCCGCAAGCAGGCGTTCACCGATCTGTCCGACGGCTTCGTCACCATCCCCGGCGGCACCGGCACGATGGACGAATTGTGGGAAGCGCTGAGCTGGGCGCAGCTCGGCTATCACGCCAAGCCGGTCGGGCTGCTCAACACAGCCGGCTATTACGACCATCTGATCGCCTTCTGGGGCAAGATGGCGGAGGTCGGCTTCCTGCGTCCGCAGCATCGCGACCTGCTGATCGTCGCCGATACGCTGGAGACCTTGATCGACGCGATGGGCCAGCATGTGCCGACCCAGCCGATCGTGCGGATGAACGCCGCCGACCTGTGAGCCCGCCCGGCTCCTTCGGCCCGGCGCCCTCCCGCGACGCGATCGTCGCCACGGCGCGGGAATCGATCGCGCGGGGATCGAAGAGCTTCGCCGCCGCCAGCCTGTTGTTCGATCGACCGACCCGCGAGCGGGCATGGCTGCTCTACGCCTGGTGCCGGGCCTGCGACGACATCGCCGACGGCCAGGACCATGGCCATGGCATGACAATCGTCGACGATGCGCCGGCGCGGATCGCGGCGATGGCGGCGCTGACCGATGCGGCATTGGCCGGCGCGACGATCGGCCTGCCCGCCTTCGACGCGCTGCGCATCGTCGCGCGCGAGACGCTGTTGCCGGCGCGCTTCGCGCACGATCTGATCGCCGGCTTCCGGCTCGACGGCGACGGCTGGCGGCCGCAGAGCGAGGACGACCTCTATCGCTATTGCTATCATGTCGCCGGCGTCGTCGGCTGCATGATGGCGGTGATCATGGGCGTGTCGCCCGACGACGCGGCGACGCTGGACCGGGCCTGCGACCTGGGCCTCGCCTTCCAACTCGCCAATATCGCCCGCGATCTGGGCGAGGATGCCGCGGCCGGGCGCTGCTACCTGCCCGCCGACTGGCTGGAGGCGGGGGGGGTCCCCGCAACCGACTATATGGCGCCCGAACATCGCCCGGCGCTGGTCGCGATGGCGCGGCGGATGACCGACGCGGCGGCGGCGTTCGAGGCGAGCGCCCGGATCGGCACGCGCCAGCTGTCGCGGCGGTCGGCCTGGGCGGTGCTGGCGGCGGCGCATATCTACGGCGCGATCGGTCGCAAGGTCGCCGCGCGCGGGGCGGCGGCCTGGGACACGCGCGTATCCACATCGACCGGCGAGAAGATCGCCTTTATCGCGCGGTCGCGGGTCGAGGCGGGGCGGCGAATGCGGCTGGTCGAGACGTCTCGACCGCCGCTGTGGCGGCGTCCACAGTAGCGCCAGCGCGCGTCAGCAGCGACTTACGAGCGTTTCGCCTTGCTATCGGCCTTGGCGACCTGGGCTCCAGACGTGCGGCATTGCGCGCCGATCATCGGAAAGTCGATGTCGGTGTTCTTCGCCAGCTGCGCCGGCAAGGCCGCGCGGCATTCCGCCATGGACTGATATTGGACCGGGACGACCCGAGCCTCGCTGCACTGGACGTTGCCGTCGCCGCAGCCCATGATCGCCATGACGTAGAATAGCGGTTCCATAAGCGTCTCCACTCGCAGGGAAAAACCCGCCAAGGCCCCGTTGTGTTCCCACCTTGGCTTTCGCCGCGGCGGCGGCCTTCCTACATGCCGTTGCGATGCCTCCCGATCCGACCGTCCAGACCCGCGCCGATCAGCCGCTGATCCCGACCCTGCGCCGTTTCCTCCCCTATCTCTGGCCCGCCGGCGAGCCGGGGCTGAAGGCGCGGATCGTGGCTGCGATGCTGCTCGTCGTGGTCAGCAAGTTCGTCCAGGTTTTCGCCGTCTCCTATTCGCTGAAATATGCGATCGACCGCGTCTCGACTGGCGCGGATCGCGGCGCGGTCACGCTCGTGATCCTGCTGGTGTTCGGCTATGCCGCGGCGCGCTTCGGCACGACGCTGTTCGACAATCTGCGCAATGCGGTGTTCGAGCGCGTCGGCCAGGATGCGACGCGGCGGCTCGCCGCCACCGTCTTCCGGCATCTGCACGGCCTGTCGCTGCGCTTCCACCTCGAGCGGCGCACCGGCGCGGTGACCAAGGTGGTCGAGCGCGGCACCAAGAGCATCGACACGATGCTCTATTTCATCCTGTTCAACATCGCGCCGACGATCCTCGAGCTGGCGCTGGTGCTCGGCATCTTCTGGAAGAGCTTCGGCTGGCCGCTGGTCGTCGCGACGGTGGCGATGGTCGCCGCCTATATCGTCTTCACGCGCAAGGTCACCGACTGGCGCAATGCACTGCGCACGCGGATGAACGACCTCGACACCGGCGCGGTGGCGCATGCGGTTGATTCGCTGCTCAACTTCGAGACGGTGAAATATTTCGGTGCCGAGGAGCGCGAGGCGCGCCGCTACGACGCCGGCATCGCGGCCTATGCCCAGGCCGCGACCAAGTCGGAGAACAGCCTGGCCTGGCTCAACATCGGCCAGGCGCTGATCACCAATCTGATGATGGGCGCGGGCATGGCGTTCGTCGCGTGGCGTTGGTCGCGAGGGCAGGCCTCGTCGGGCGACCTCGTCCTCGTCTCGACGCTGCTCAGCCAGCTGTTCCGGCCGCTCGACCTGCTCGGCATGGTCTATCGCACCATCCGCCAGGGGGTGATCGACATGGCGGCGATGTTCGACCTGATCGACACGCCGGCGGAGGTGACCGATGCGCCGGATGCGACGCCGCTGCAGGTCGGCGCTGGGCGCGTGCGCTTCGAGGGCGTCCGCTTCGGCTATGACGCCGACCGTACGATCCTCAACGGCCTCGACCTTGACGTGCCGGCCGGCGCGACCGTCGCGGTGGTCGGACCGTCGGGCGCGGGCAAGTCGACGCTCGCCCGTCTGCTCTACCGATTCTACGATGTCGGCGAGGGGCGGATCACGATCGACGGCCAGGACATCCGCGAGGTGACGCAGGCGAGCCTGCGCGCCGCGATCGGCATCGTGCCGCAGGACACGGTGCTGTTCAACGAAACGATCGGCTATAACATCGCCTACGGTCGCGAGAGCGCCGGCGAGGCGGAGATCGCCGCGGCAGCGCGCGGGGCGGCGATCGCCGACTTCATCGCGCGCCAGCCTGACGGCTATGCCACGCGGGTCGGCGAACGCGGGCTGAAGCTGTCGGGTGGCGAGAAACAGCGCGTCGCGATCGCGCGCACCCTGCTCAAGAACCCGCCGATCCTGATCCTCGACGAGGCGACCAGCGCACTCGACAGCCGGACCGAGGACGAGATCCTCGCCACGCTGGAGGCGATCGAACGGGGCCGCACGACGATCGTCATCGCCCACCGTCTCTCGACGATCGTCCATGCCGACCGGATCGTCGTGCTCGACGGCGGCCGGGTACGGGAAAGCGGCACGCACGCCGAGTTGCTTCACCGCGGCGGTCTCTATGCGGAAATGTGGGCTCGCCAGGCGCAGGAACGGCGCGAGCCGATCGCCGCGGAATAATCAGGCGAGGTCGGCGGCGTCTGGGTGGCGGCGCAGATAGGCGGCGACGAAGGCGCAGGCCGGTACGACCTTGAGCCCCTGGCGCCGCACCTGTGCCAGCGCGCCGGCGACGAGGCGGCTGCCGATTCCCTGTCCCTCCAGCTCGGGCGGCACTTCGGTATGGGTGAAGACGATGCGATCGCCCTCGCGCTGATAGGCGGCGATGGCGGTGCCGCCATCGACCGTCAGTTCGAACCGCCCGGCGGCGGTATTGTCGATCACGTCCGTCATCCCGGCGCAACGATCCGCGCACGATTTCGCCGCATGACGCGCAACGGTCACACCAGCATCACGTATTTTTCATAGCAATTACAGTAATTTGGTCGCGGGGCTTTCACATCACCGTCACCGACGCCGGTTAGCGGACCAGCCACGTTGAACAGGATCACGGGGCAAACGCATGATTCGGACCAAAGGGGTGATGGCAGCCGTGGTGCTCGCCGCGACGGCGACGCTGGCGGCGTGCAACGACGGCGGTAGCGGCAGCCTGAACGTCGCGCCGACGCCGACGCCAACGGCGACGCCCACGCCGATCGCCGCGACGCGGACGATCGTGTTCGTCTGGGACGGCCTGCGCCCCGACGATGTCAGCGCCACCGACACGCCGAACCTGTATGCGCTGCAACAGGCCGGGGTGCAGTTTGCCGACAATCATTCGACCTATCCGACGTTCACGATGATGAACGGCGCGGCCTTCGCGACCGGCTCCTTCCCGGCGACGACGGGCTTTTACGGCAACACCTTCTGGACCCCGCCGCAGGGTAGCGGCAACACGATCCCCGCGGGTAACGGTGCCGGCGGCACGGCGGCGGACTATGTCGATCCGGTGTTCACCGAGGATTATGCGATCCTCGACACGCTCAACAGCTATTATGGTAACCAGCTGTTGCTGGTGAAAAGCCTGTTCGCCACCGCCCAGGCGGCGGGCATCACCACCGCGACGATCGGCAAATCGGGCGCGGCCTATATCCAGGACCTGGGTCAGGCGAGCTATTTCGTCGACGAGAATACGGTGCGCCCGCGCAGCCTGGCGACCGAATTGCAGGCCGCCAACATCGCGCTGCCGCTCAACACCACCAAGACCTATTCGGACGTGACGCTGGCCGCGACCAACGGCAACCCGACCGCGCGCGCCGGCTATGCGACGTTCAACACCACCGCCTACGATCCCAATGGTGCGCTGACCGTCGCGGCGCGCGACTCCTCCGATACGAGCGGCGCGCCGGAGGATGCCGCCAACAAATACATGATGTCGGTGTTCACCAACTATATCCTGCCCAAAAAGAACCCGATGCTGTCGCTGATCTGGTTCCGCACGCCGGACAATGTCGAGCATGGCTATGGGCCCGGTACCGCGAACGTACGCGCCGGCCTGCGCTCGCAGGATGCGCGGCTGGGCGAACTGATGGCGGCGCTGAAGGCGCAGGGACTCGATTCGACGACCAACATCGTGATCGTCTCCGACCATGGCCATTCGACGGTGTCGGGCCCGACCAGCCTCTACCCGCTGCGCGCCATCAACGCCGCGGCGGGCGGCAGCGCGGCGAGCCTGGGCGGGCAAAGCGGCACCGGCTTCTCCTTCTCCGGCGACGTGCGCACCGCCGATCTGCTGACCTATCGCGGCCTCAAGGCCTATGACGGCAGCGGCTGCACGACCAGCGCGATGTACGGCCTGTCCGCGACCGGCACGCCGACCGTACCGCTGCGCTTCGACACCAGCGGCACGCTGTGCGGCGCCGCCAACACCAAATATCAGGCGGTCAGTGCGACCCTCGCCAATCCGGTCGCCAGCTTCAAGGTGCCTGCTCCCGGTTCGCTGCCCGCCAATGCGGTGGTGGTCGCCGCCAACGGCGGGTCCGACTATCTCTACGTCCCCAGCCATGATCCCGCGCTGATCCAGCAGATCGTCACCATCCTGCAGCGGCGCGAGGAATATGGCGCGATCTTCGTCGACAGCCGCTACGGCACGATCCCGGGCACGCTGGCGATGAAGGATGCATTCCTCGAGAATGCGACGCGCCGCAACAACGGCCAGCCCGACATCGTCGTCTCCTTTGCTTGGGACGAGAACACCACGGTGCAGGGCAAGAACGGCATCGAGTTCGAGAGCGCGCAGGGGCAGCGCGGCATGCACGGCAGCTTCGGCATCACCGACGTGCACAATACGCTGATCGGCTATGGCCCGAGCTTCCAGAAGAATAAGGTGGTCAACGGACCGTCGGGGAACGTCGACGTCGCGCCCACCGTCGCCTGGCTGCTCGGCCTGTCGATGCCGCAGGCGGACGGGCGTATCCTCAACGAGGCGCTGGTCAATCCGCGCAGCACCGCCAGCCTGTCGGTCAATCCGCGCGTGATCACTCCGGCGAATGCCGTGACCGGCCTCGCCTTCGAACTGCCCACCGATCCCAGCGGCGCGACCAAGGACACCAGCCGCACCGGTGGCAGCTACTCCATCCAGCTTGCGGTCAAGGACGTGACCGTCGACGGCAAGACCTATCGCTATTTTGACTATGCCCGTGCCGTTCGCCAATAATATCGGCCTGATCGTGGCGGGGGCGGCTGCATCGGCTGCCCCCGCTCCCTCCTTGCGGTTCGAACAGGCATTCCCGACCGCCACCGCGCGCCGCGCCTTCCACGCCCGCATCCGCTACCGCGGTCCGGACGGGGTCCATGATGCCGAACTCTGGCGCGACGGCGCCACGCGGCTGCGCCGTGATACCGACGGACGGCTGATCACCGTCGCCACGCGGGCGAGTGCGCGCGATCCAGCCTTTCGCATGGCGGTGATCGACACGCGACGGCATATCCGTACCCTTGTCGACCGCGACAGTTTGTATCGCGTCGGACGCTTCACCGATTGGGACGATCTCGCCTATGGACTGCGCCGTCCCGCGGGCACCTACCGGCTGCGTGCGCTCGTCACCGCACCTGCCGCGATCACCACGATCGCACCCTGCCGGTGGATCGCGCTCGATCAGTCGGGGCGAACCAGCTTCATTTGCTGGTCGGGCGCTCATGCCTATCCGCTCGTCATGCTCGACACCGCTCGCCGCCCGATCTGGCGCGTCACCGCACTCGACACACGCCGGCCGGCCGACGCGCTGTTTCACCCGAACACCGCGCACTATATCGTCAATGACGCCGCCGCCGATATCCGCGGCGACTGACACGGCGGGTCGGCTGGCTCACGGTCGCGACGAAGGATCGCGCCGGCAACGCGGTCAGCGTCGCTTTTCCGATATGAACCCTACCACCGTCGACACCACGGCGGGAGCGAGTGGCACATTGGGGTCGGCATAGGTTGCCAGATTGGCCCCGCGGCTGTCGCTCTCGACCAGCTTCAGCACATGGTTGACGTTCGGCAGCATCGCCAATGTCGCGCCCGGTGCCGCCGCCTTGAGCGCGGTCGCATCGGCACGGCCGACCTGGATGTCCCGCTCCCCCTGCACGATGAGCATCGGCAGCCGGATTGCTGCCGCCATCCTCACCGGATCCGCCGCGAACAGGCTGATCAGGAAGCCCTGCACGTTCGCGCGAAACAACGGTTGCAGTGGCGCGGGCAAAGTGGTGACATCGACATGCTTGCCGGCACTGAGCGCGTCGATCGCGGCATCGGCGGCGGGGAGCAGCGGCGCGTTGCCTGGATTGGCGTGGAGCTGTTCGCGCATCACCGCACCGAGCGGCCGGCCAGGCGCGGCGACCAGCACCAGTCCGCAGACGCCGGCGGTAGGCGTGGATGCGGCGGCGAGCGCGACCAGCCCGCCCTCACTATGGCCGAGCAGCCACACGCACGGTGCGCCGGTACGAGCGCGCGTCGCGGCGACCCAGGCCCCGGTGTCGGTGACGTAATCCGCCAGCGTCACCGCATTGCCATCCGGCACCGCGCCGGCGCTGGCGAACAGGCCGCGCTTGTCGATCCGCACGCTCGATATGCCCGCGGCGGCCAGACTCTCGGCGAGCAGACGGTAGGGCGCCGCCTTGATTCCCATCGGGTTGTTGCCGTCGCGGTCGGTCGGCCCCGATCCCGGCAGGATCAGCACCACCGGCCTGCCCTTGCCGGCATCGACGAGCGTGCCCTTCAGCGGGCCCTGCGGCCCCTTGGCACTGATGTCGGTAGAGGTCACGGCTGCAGCGAGCGCCGCGGCGAACACTAACATGGGGTCATCTCCTCGATCGGGCGGGTCAGGGGCGGACGCCGTGGCGGCGCCAGAACAGATAGGAATAGGCGAGCGGCGGCAGCACGCTGACCGCGATCGCGGCGAAGACCAGCGCCATCCGCGTGTCGGCACCGATCGGCAGCACCGCGGCCGCGACCAGCAGCACCCCGCCTAGCATCATCGTCCGCCCGCCGAACCGATGCGTCGCCACCCAATTGTCGGTGTCGGTCAGCGTCCACGGCGTGCGGATGCCGACGAAGAAGCTCGGCCGCGATTTGGGCAGGACGTTGCCGAGGACGATCAGCAGCAGCCCCGCGCCGGCCAGTGGCAGCAGCGCGGGCAATTGCCAGCCGAACGCCGGGCCGCCGATCTTCGCCTCCACCGCGACCATCAGCGCGAGCGTTCCGGCCCAGGCGGCGCGATAGACGGGCGCGCTGGCGGCCAGCTTGTCCTGCAACGGCTCGAGTGCTGGGACCACCGCGAGGACGAGGCTGACGAGCGCGGTGACGCCGACGCCGAAGAACAGCGCCATGCCCGCGGGCATCGTACCGTTGACGTTGCCGGCGGCGTCCCAATGGGTCGGCAGTTCCGTCCCCGTCGGCAGCCGCTGCAGCGCCAGGGCAGCGAACACCGCCATGCCGGACACCACCACGACCGATGCGATCTTGAGATTGCGATAGGACATGTGCGTCACTCCCCTTCCTCGCGGACCGTGCCGCCCACCCCCATCCGCGCCATGAACGCCATCATCACCTCTTCCAGCGCGGACAGGTTGAGCGTGTAGATCGTGCTGGTGCCGCGCGTTTCGGCCTGGATCAGCCCGGCCGCGCGCAGCTTGGCGAAATGACCCGACATGGTCGGCTTGGACACGTCGAACCGCTCCGCGATCGCGCCCGCACTCATCCCGCCGCCTTTCAGCAGCTCCAGGATGCGGCGGCGCGTCGGATGCGCCAGGGCTTCGAAGATGGTGTCCACGGGATCAGCGACTAGTTAGCTGGTCGACTAATAAGCCTGCCAGCTAACAACCGCAAGGCGTAGGTTGCGGCGACCCCGTCCGGCGTCGCGACGATGACGATCAGTGGTCGTGAGGGATGAAGTCGGGGCGGCTTGGCGCACCTCCCAGCGACGGAAAACATCCGCCGGCAAGGCCGTCGCGGCGGCAGCCCGTGCGCACGGCTAGAGGGTCGTCGCCAAACAAAACGACGCGGGGATCACCCCCGCGTCGCATGTCGTCAGTCCACACCTTGGCGCCGCTGACCGGGTTGCCGCCGGCGGCGGGGGACCCCGCCTGCCGCCGTCAGAGCTTTTCGGTCAGCTCGGGCACGACCTTGAACAGGTCGCCGACCAGGCCGATGTCCGCGACCTGGAAGATCGGCGCGTCCTCGTCCTTGTTGATCGCGATGATCGTCTTCGAATCCTTCATGCCGGCCAGGTGCTGGATCGCGCCCGAGATACCGACCGCGATATAGACTTCCGGCGCGACGATCTTGCCGGTCTGGCCGACCTGATAGTCGTTGGGCACGAAGCCCGCATCGACCGCCGCGCGGCTGGCGCCGACGCCGGCGCCCAATTTGTCGGCGAGCGGCTCGATCAGCGCATGGAAGTTCTCGCCATTCTGCAGCGCGCGGCCGCCGGAGACGATAATCTTGGCGCTGGTCAGCTCCGGCCGTGCACTCTGCGCGATCTCGGCATTGACGAAGCGCGACACGCCCGTGTCGCCGGTCGCGGCGATCGGCTCGATCGCCGCCGAACCGCCCTCGGCCGCGGCCTTATCGAAGGCCGTGCCGCGCACGGTGATCACCTTCTTGGCGTCCGACGTCTGCACCGTTGCGATCGCATTGCCGGCGTAGATCGGACGGGTGAAGGTGTCCTCGCTCTCGACCGACAGGATGTCGCTGATCTGCATCACGTCAAGCAGCGCGGCGACGCGCGGCGCGACATTCTTGCCGGTGGTGGTGGACGGCGCGACGAAGGCGTCGTGGTCGGCCATCAGCTGGACCACCAGCGGCGCGACATTCTCGGCCAGCGCATGCGCATAAGCGGCATCGTCGGCGACATGGACCTTGCCGACGCCGGCAATCTTCGCCGCTGCCTGTGCGACGCCGTCGACACCCTGGCCGGCGACGAGCAGATGCACCTCGCCCAGTTTCGACGCGGCGGTGACCGCGGCGAGCGTGGCGTCCTTGACGGCCGTGCCGTCGTGTTCGACCCAGACGAGCGTCTTCACTTGGCAATCCCCATCGCGTGCAGCTTCATGACCAGTTCGTCGACGTCGGCGACCTTGATGCCGGCGCTGCGCTTGGCCGGCTCGACCACCTTCAGCGTCTTGATCCGCGGGGTGACGTCGACGCCGTAATCGGCCGCCGTCTTCTGCGCGAGCGGCTTCGACTTGGCCTTCATGATGTTAGGCAGCGAGGCGTAGCGCGGCTCGTTGAGGCGCAGGTCGGTGGTGACGATCGCGGGCAGCGTGAACGTGTCCGTCTCGAGACCGCCGTCGACCTCGCGGGTCACGGTGACGCTGTCGGCAGCCAGCTCGACCTTCGAGGCGAAGGTGCCCTGGCCCCAGCCGAGCAGGCCGGCAAGCATCTGCCCGGTCTGGTTGTTGTCGTCGTCGATCGCCTGCTTGCCGAGGATCACCAGGTTCGGCTGTTCCTCCTCGACGATCTTGGCGAGGATCTTGGCGACGCCGAGCGGCTCGACCTTCTCTTCCGACGTGACCAGGATGCCGCGGTCGGCGCCCATCGCCAGCGCGGTGCGGATCGTCTCCTGCGCCTTGGGCTCGCCGATCGACACGACGACGATCTCGGTCACGCCCTTGTCCTTGAGGCGGATGGCTTCCTCGACCGCGATCTCGTCGAACGGGTTCATGCTCATCTTGACGTTGGCGAGGTCGACCCCCGTCCCGTCCGCCTTCACCCGGGGCTTCACGTTATAGTCAAGCACGCGCTTGACCGGCACCAGCACCTTCATTTGCGTCCTTCCAGTCTTGGCCGCCGGAGCCGTTCGAAGGCTCCGTATCGATGGCGGATATGGCGGTTTTCCGCCGTTTTCGCAAGTTCAGTACGGAAAAGCCCGCCTGACGTTACGGCATCCTTGCCCCCCAAACGCATCGGGCCCGGACATGGTGTCCGAGCCCGTGCAATTTGGTCGATCAGGATGCCGCGAGCATCACGCCGCCTTCTGGACCTCCGCGACGATCTTCTTCGCCGCATCGCCCAGGTCGTTGGCGGGCACGATCGCCAGGCCGGAATTGGCGAGGATTTCCTTGCCCTTCTCGACGTTGGTGCCTTCCAGCCGGACGACCAGCGGCACCTGCAGGTTTACTTCCTTCGCCGCCGCGACGATGCCGTCGGCGATGATGTCGCAGCGCATGATGCCGCCGAAGATGTTGACCAGGATGCCCTTTACGTTGGGATCCTTGAGGATGATCTTGAACGCCGCGGTCACCTTCTCCTTATTGGCGCCGCCGCCGACGTCGAGGAAGTTGGCCGGGAACATGCCGTTCAGCTTGATGATGTCCATCGTCGCCATGGCAAGGCCGGCGCCGTTGACCATGCAGCCGATGTCGCCGTCGAGCTTGATGTAGGCGAGGTCGTACTTCGACGCCTCGATCTCGGCCGGATCCTCCTCCGTCTCGTCGCGCAGCTCGGCGAGGTCCTTGTGGCGGAACATCGCGTTCGAATCGAAGCCGACCTTGGCGTCGAGCACCATCAGCTTGTTGTCGTCGGTAACGGCGAGCGGGTTGATCTCGATCTGCGCGGCATCGGTGCCGAGGAACGCGACATAGACCTTGGACGCCAGGCTCTGCGCCTGCTTGGCGAGATCGCCGGTCAGACCGAGTGCCTTGGCAACGGCGCGGCCGTGGTGCGGCTGGAAGCCGGTCGCGGGATCGACCGCGAAGGTGTGGATCTTCTCCGGCGTCGAGTGCGCGACCTCCTCGATGTCCATGCCGCCCTCGGTCGAGACGACGAAGGCAACGCGGCCGGTGGCGCGGTCGACCAGCAGCGCGAGGTAGAATTCCTTGGCGATGTCGACGCCGTCGGTCACGTACAGGCGGTTGACCTGCTTGCCGGCTTCACCCGTCTGGATGGTGACCAGCGTGTTGCCGAGCATCTCGGTCGCGGCATGGCGGACCTCGTCCTCGGTCTTGGCGAGGCGGACGCCGCCCTTGGCTTCGGCAGGCAGTTCCTTGAACTTGCCCTTGCCGCGGCCGCCGGCGTGGATCTGCGCCTTGACGACATAGAGCGGCCCGGGCAGCTTCTTCGAGGCTTCCACCGCTTCCTCGACGCTCATCGCGGCGAAACCGGCCGGAACGGGCACGCCGAACTTCGCCAGCAGTTCCTTGGCTTGATATTCGTGAATGTTCATGGCCTGCCTCGCCTTGCATGACTATATGGAGAGTTGCGGCAAGCCCTTCGCACAGGCGGCCCCGCGAATCCACCCCGGATTTACCGGGCACATCGCACTTAATGCAAGTGCATCGCAGTAGACGGAATTGCAATGTCCTGGCCGATCGGCATCCTTCTCTTCGTGGCAACGGTGATCGGCATGGAAGGCTTCGCCTATGCCGCGCACCGCTGGATCATGCATGGGCCGGGCTGGTTCCTGCATGAAAGCCACCATCGCGCGCGCACCGGCAATTGGGAGCTGAACGACCTCTATGCCGCAATCTTTGCGGTGCCGTCGTTCGTGCTGCTGCTCGGCGGCGTGCAACTCGGCTGGTGGCCCGGCTTCGCCTGGATCGGCGCGGGCATCGCCGCCTATGGCGCGATCTATTTCGGCTTCCACGACATCATCGTGCACAAGCGGCTTCCGACGCGCTATCTACCCAAGTCGAGTTATATGAAGCGGATCATCCAGGCGCATCGGCTGCACCATGTCGTGGAAACGAAGCAGGGTACCGTGAGCTTCGGCTTCCTGATCGCGCCGCGGCCGGAAGATCTGAAGGCGGAACTCAAGCGCCGGTCGCGCCGCGGTGTCCGCGCGCCGGTTCAGTCCCCCGCAGCCGAGGCGACGCTGGCCGACACATTGGCAGAAAAGTAACCATTGCGTGGCACCACGCGTGCCATGGAACAGCCGATCTTCAACGAACCGATCGAATCGGTGGATGGCGGCGATCACCGTCGTGCCCTGCGCAAGGCGGTGCGGATGCGCGCCCATCTGCGCGATCGGGGGCAGACTCGGTTCGAGATCGACGTGACCGACCTGTCGGAATCGGGATTCCGCGCCGAGACGAGCTTCACCTTGTGGCCTGGCACGGTCGTGTGGCTGACGCTGCCGGGACTCGCCGGGCTCGAGGCGGTGGTCGCGTGGCGCGACAAATTCCATTATGGCTGCGCCTTCGCCAAGCCACTTCACCCCGCGGTGTTCGAGCATATCATCGCCTTGTCGCAGCGCTAAGCGCGGCCACGCCCGTGCTGGTGCGGCCTAGCCGCAGACGCGCGGGCGGCCGGCGGCTCGGCAATGCCGAACCGGTCCGGCGTCACGACGGGGGCTTCGCGGTCGTCGCTGTTCCCAGCAATCGTCGCCGCATCAAAACGCCGGCAAAACCGTCGTCAGTGGGGTCGCGCAAGGCACGGACGTGACCGCGCCTGCACCCGGCATCAGTCGAACAGGCTGCTGACGCTCGTCTCGTCGGCGATCCGCTTGATCGCCTCGCCGAGCAGCGGCGCGATCGGCAGATGTCGGATCTTCCCCGCCCTACCGATCGATTCGTGATTGCCGATCGAGTCGGTGATGACCAGCTCGCGCAGCGCGGATCCTTCAACGCGCGCCACCGCGCCGCCCGACAGCACGCCGTGCGTGACATAGGCGACGACATCCTCCGCCCCCGCCTCGCGCAGCGCCGCCGCCGCGTTGCACAGCGTCCCCGCCGAATCGACGATGTCGTCGATCAGGATGCAAAAGCGGCCCTCGACGTCGCCGATGATGTTCATCACCTCCGACTCGCCGGCGCGCTCGCGACGCTTGTCGACGATCGCCAGCGGCGCATTGTCGAGCCGCTTGGCGAGCTGGCGGGCGCGCACCACGCCGCCGACGTCGGGCGAGACGACCATCAAATTCTTGCCCTTGAAGCGCGCATGGATGTCCGCGCTCATCACCGGCGCGGCGTAGAGATTGTCGGTCGGGATGTCGAAGAAACCCTGGATCTGCCCGGCGTGCAGATCGACCGACAGCACGCGGTCGGCGCCCGCAACGGTGATCAGATTGGCCACCAGCTTGGCCGAGATCGGCGTGCGCGGTCCCGGCTTCCGATCCTGGCGCGCATAACCCATGTACGGGATCACCGCGGTGATCCGCTTCGCTGACGCGCGCTTCAACGCGTCGATGATGATCAGCAATTCCATCAGATTGTCGTTGGCGGGAAAGCCAGTCGACTGGATCACGAACACGTCCTCGCCGCGGACATTCTCCTGGATCTCGACGAAGATCTCCTCGTCGGCGAAGCGCCGCACCAGCGCCTCGGTCAGCGGCAGTTCGAGATAGCCCGCGATCGCCTGCGCCAGCGGAAGGTTCGAATTGCCGGTCATCAGTTTCATGCGCACGTGCTCCACCCCGTCGGATGGCACGGTCCCTTAGGGCGGTCTTGTCCGAATCGGAAGCGCGCTTGTTCATGCCGCCCCGGCTGGCTACCGCCGCGGACATGACCGTGACCCGTTTCGCTCCCTCGCCGACCGGCCGCCTGCACGTCGGCAACATCCGCACCGCCCTGCACAGCTGGATGCTGGCGCAGCGCGACGGCGGCCGGTTCGTGCTGCGCATCGACGATACCGATGCCGAGCGATCGGAGGAGCGCTACGTCGACGCGATCCGCGCCGACCTCGCCTGGCTCGGCCTCGATGCGGATGTCGAGGTGCGCCAGTCGCAGCGCTTCGCGCTCTATCAGGCGCGCTTCGACGCCCTGCTCGCCGCCGGGCGCATCTACCCGGCCTATGAGACGGCGCAGGAGCTCGATCTCAAGCGCAAGATCCTGCTCGGTCGCGGCCTGCCACCGGTCTACGACCGCGCCGCGCTACAGCTCAGCGAAGCGGAGCGGGCGCAGCTGGAGGCGGACGGGGTGCGGCCGCACTGGCGGTTCAAGCTCGACCATGACGCGCCGATCGTCTGGGACGATCTGATCCGCGGTCCGCAGCAGTTCGACCCCCGGACGATGAGCGACCCGGTCATCCGCCGCGCGGACGGATCGTGGCTGTACATGCTGCCGTCGGCGATCGACGACGCCGATCTCGGCATCACCCATGTCGTGCGCGGTGAGGACCATGTCTCCAACACCGCGCTGCAGCTGCAGATGTTCGCGGCGATGAGCGTCGCCCCGCCCGCCTTCGCGCACGAGGCGCTGCTGACCGGCAGCGAGGGCAAATTGTCGAAGCGGCTCGGCTCGCTCGGCGTCGACCATTTCCGCGCGGAGGGGATCGAGCCGCAGGCGGTGATCGCGCTGCTCGCCCGGATCGGCACCAGCGACCCGGTCGAGCCGCTGGTCGACCCGGCCCCCCTGATCGCCGCGCTCGACTTCACCCGCTTCGGCCGGGCGCCGGCGCGCTTCGACGAGGCGGAGCTGGCGCAGGTCAATGCCCGTATCGTCCATCAGCTGCCGCATGCGGCGGTCGCCGGGCGGCTGCCCGAAGGCATGGGCGCGGCGGAATGGGAGGCGGTGCGCCCCAACCTCACCCGCGTCGCCGACGCCGGCGACTGGTGGCAGGTGATCGAGGGGCCGGTGGAGGCCCCCGGCGCCGATGCCGACACCCGCGCCTATCTGGCCGCCGCCGCGGAGGCCGCCGAGGCGATCGACTGGGCGGGCGATCCCTGGCACGCACTCACCGACCGGCTGAAGCAGGCGACCGGGCGCAAGGGCAAGGTGCTGTTCCTGCCGCTGCGCCAGGCGCTGACCGGCCGCGACCAGGGGCCCGACATGGCGGCGCTGCTGCCGCTGATCGGCCGGACGCGCGCGGTCGAGCGGCTGCGCCGCGCCGCCGGCTGAGGCAAAGTTCACAAAGTTCGCGCACGGACGGACGCAACTTGACCCGCGCGATGCATGATGTAACATCACACGAATCAGAGGAGATATGTCACGCCATCATAACGGGAGAGGGTTCATGTACGCCGACCGCTACGCCAAGCCGACCCGCTTCAGCCCGACCGGGCTGACCGCCGCCATCGCGATCAACGGCGCACTGGTCGCCGCGTTGATCTTCGCGGCGCCGCACGTGCTGCCCAATCCACCGAAGGACGGCCCGATCGAAACCTATACGGTGCCCCCTGATCAGCCTCCGCCGCCGCCCGAGGTGCAGCCCAAGCCGCATGACGTGGTGGCCAAGGTGCCCGACGAGACGATCGCCGCGCCGACGCCGATCGTGAAGGTGCCGACCACGGCGCCGCTCACCACCATCGACCTGCCGCCGATCGCGCCGCCGGTCAGCCCGCGGATCGGCACCGAGCCGACGTCCGCGCCGACCAGCGCGCCGCCGCTGCCGCTGATCGCGCCGACCGTCGACCCGCGCTACGCCGATGCGTTGCAGCCGCCCTATCCCGCCGCCGAGCGTCGCGCCAATCGCGAGGGCCGGGTCACCGTCCGTGCGCTGATCGGCATCGACGGGCGGGTCTTGCGGATCGAGCAGGTCGAGGCGACCAGCGACGCCTTCTGGCGCGCCGTCCAGGCCCAGGCGCTGAGCCGCTGGCGGTTCAAGCCGGGCACGCGCGGCGGCGTCCCCGTCGAGGCGTGGCGGACGATGACGCTCCGCTTCGTGCTGGAGGACGAGTGATCATGTGACCGGCGCCGGGAGCGGCCGGGCCGCTCCCGGCCAATCGCGACCATCCCCGACGCCTTTTACCACGTCGCGTTCTACAATGCCCCGACCATAGGGGTCGGGCGATGCGGTCGCAGGATTTTACGAGCTGAATGTAGCAGGTAGCAGCGGGTGACGCGACGATGAGCCAGCGCAGCAGCACGTGAGTCGAGGCGCATAGCGGCGTAGACGCGCTTGTTGATGTCGCCAGGAGGCACGGCGTCCATCTCGTCAGGCTCACCGCTGATAAAGGACGCGAGCACTTTGCCGCCAGCCAGCACGAATTTGAAACGCTTTGCCAATATAGCGCCGAAAGCGGACGTTCCGCTCGCGCCCACAAACGGACGTGAGCTGTTCAGTGCCGCCATACGATAGCGGACATCGTCGCACTCTGTTTCAGGTCGCCTATGTGGAAGATATACCGCGCTACCGGTCTACTGTCGGCGACTATGATTTTGTGTATGGCCGCAACTTCCAAGCCTTATGTGCAGGAGGATAAGCAATTTCGGGCGGCGTTCGAGAATAACAGTACATCTCCATCCTTCATCATGATCACAGTCGTGGAGGGCCAGTCCGGGATCACGAAGACAGGATGCATCACGCCCGCAACGTTGACACATGCTATTGAGATCGAGCGGGAGTTGCAGCCCGACTACAGCTTGAGGGGGCTTTCAGCGGAAGTGGCATTGGCGGCGCCAGATCACCGCTTTTATTTCCAGAAGCCGGAAACGCTGCGAGCAATTGGTTTCGGTGAGTTAGAAATTAATGACGCCGCGGCTTGCGATATTATTCGGCGGGGCAAGCCTGCCTTCCGGGCCGACCGCACCGGACAGATTATGGTAGGACAGCCGTGATACGCTAGTTCGCGTCAGGCGTCCGTCCGTTCACCTCTCAAAAGCGGACGTTCCGCTTATGCCCAATTGCGGGCATTCGGCCGGTGCGGCATCGTTTGAGAATGGCAGAGTTCGAGAGCTTGGACGGCGAGGGCGCCTGGGACGCGGAGTTCGCGGCTGATCTGATCGGCTGTACGCTTCTGGTCGGCCTCACATTTGTCGATCACGACAACCGCCTAATTCGGCGCCAGCAGTTCCACGGAACGGTTGTTGCAGCTGATCGCAACTCCGGCATCGTAATATGCCAGGACAACGGCGAGGAGGCTACGATTGCGCCCGCCCTCGATGCAATCGAGCCCGCGCAGCCCGGCATCTACCACTTAGCCGACGAAGACATTGTAGTGGAGGACCCTAATTTCACGGCGCTTCTGACGGTTCGGGCGCCACTGCGTAACTAGGCTGCAATGTTACAATGCCCAAAGGCAGACATCAGGCATCCATAACTCGCCAGCGGTTATGTCGATCATGAGCCAAGTCGTTCGTTTGATCCATAGGCGCTTGCTATGGTGTGGTCACTCACATTGAAGCTCAGTCGGCTCCTCGTCCGGCGCAATGCAGCGGACCGCTCGTATGTCACTCGCTCGAACCGCCGAAGTTCGGTACGGTACGAGTTGGGCGTTCGCCTTATTGATCGCGGTCGCGAATTCCCGAGGCGTTACTCGCGCACGAACCGCGTCGGCGGCTGACGACACCGAGAGCAGCACGGCGGCAACAGCAACGATGGTTTTCACCGCTTGATGCTGTCGCACGAATCGGCGCCGGTCAATGTCCGCTTTCCCCAACATCATACGGTTCGCCGCTTGCGGACATTGCTGCGACCGCCGATGCTCACGGGATACGGCCGCGAGATGATGGGCTCGCGAAGATCACGCGACGCGAGCCGGGCAACCGGCATGAGGAACGAGTCGAACGTCGCCGGACCGCGATGCGGACAAGATGGATGCCGGTCGATCCTGCTCCCTGCGTTGTCGGCCGCCACCGTTCGTCCAGCGGATCACCAGGGCTGGTCGCCGCTCGCCAGCGCTCCTATCTTCCCCCCATGTCCTTCTTCAGCCGTTTCTCGCCGGTGCGGGCCTATAAGGACCTGCGCATGTTCCTCGCCGGCCGCGAGCGCTACGAACTCGGCTTCCTGGCCGCGGCGATCGCGATCACGGGCTTCTTCGTCTACGCCTTCGCGCGCAACGACTATGACATCCCGCCCAAGCCGCCGGAGATCATCTACGTCCAGCAATGGCGCGCCGATCGCACCGATGCGCAGATCCGCGCCCAGCAGGCGATCGACAAGGTGAAGAAGGACAAGGAGATCGACGCCTATAACGCCCGGGTCGACAAGATGCGGGCGCAGTTCAAGGCGGTTGACGACAAAATGAACAAATGGGGGCTGTGACCGGCGGCACGACCGTCGCTGCCGACGATGGGCGGTGGATGGAGGCGGCGCTGACGCTCGCCACCCGGACGCAGGGGCGGACGACGCCCAATCCCAATGTCGGCTGCGTGATCGTCCGCCATGGCCGGGTGGTCGGGCGCGGCTGGACGCAGCCGGGCGGGCGGCCGCATGCCGAGGCGATGGCGCTGGCCGAAGCGGGCGCGGCGGCGCGCGGCGCCACCGCCTATGTCACGCTGGAGCCGTGCGCCCATGCCAGCACGCGCGGTCCGGCGTGCGCCGACTTGCTGGTCGCCGCCGGCGTCGCGCGGGTCGTCGCGGCGCTGCGCGACCCCGATCCGCGCACCGACGGCAGCGGCTTCGCACGCCTCGCAGAGGCGGGCATCGCGGTCGCCACCGGCGTGCGCGCCGAGGAGGCGGTGCGGAGCATGGCCGGCTTCCTGACCCGGCGGCGGCTCGGCCGGCCGTTCGTGACGCTGAAGCTCGCCACCTCGCTCGACGGCCGCATCGCGCTGGCCGACGGGACCAGCCGCTGGATCACCGGGCCGGACGCGCGCGCCCATGCCCATCTGGAGCGCAGCCGGCATGGCGCGATCCTGGTCGGCCGGGGGACGTGGGAGGTTGATCGGCCGGCGCTCGACGTGCGGCTGGCGGGGCTGGAGGCGCGCAGCCCGATGCGGGTCGTTTTGTCCTCGACCGTCATCCCGGCGGACGCCGGGACCCATGGACACGGCGGCGCTGGAGGCGGGAGCGCACCGCCGTCCATGGGTCACGGCCTGCGCCGGGATGACGAAGAAGGGGACTGGCGGGTGATCCCCTCACCCGCCGCCATCGCCGACCTCCCCGTCGACCATCTCTTCGTCGAGGGTGGCGCCGGGGCGGCGGCGGCGTTCCTGGCCGCCGATCTGGCCGACCGGTTGCTGCTCTACCGCGCGCCGATCGTCATCGGGGCCGGCCTGCCGTCGGTCGGCGACATCGGCCTGACCGATCTCGCGGCCGCGCACGGCCGCTGGCGGCTGGACGATGCGCGCGCGCTTGGCAGCGACCGGCTCGAGGTCTACGAGCGCGAACCATGTTCACCGGCATAGTCAGCGACGTCGGCACCATCGAGTCGGTCGATACCCGCGGCGACACCCGCGTCCGCATCGCCACCGCCTACGATAGCGCGACCATCGATCTCGGCGCCTCGATCGCCTGTTCGGGCGTCTGCCTGACCGTGGTCGACAAGGGCCCCGGCGCGGGCGGCGCGCATTGGTTCGCCGTCGACGTCTCGGGCGAGACGATCGCCCGCACCGCCGACCAGTGGCGCATCGGCCAGCCGCTCAACCTCGAACGCGCGATGAAATTGGGCGACGAGCTGGGCGGCCATATCGTCACCGGTCATGTCGACGGCGTCGCCACCGTGGTCGACGTCCGCCCCGACGGCGATTCGTACCGCGTCGACTTCGCTTTGCCTGCCGACCTCGCCCCGTTCGTCGCGACCAAGGGGTCGATCACCGTCGACGGCGTCTCGCTGACCGTCAACCGGGTCGAGGACCGAGGCGATGTGACGCAGTTTTCGGTCAATCTGATCCCGCATACCCAGGCGGTGACGACGCTCGGCGCGCTGGCGCCGGAACAGCGCGTCAACATCGAGATCGACGTCCTCGCCCGCTATCTCCAACGGATGGAATCCTACCGTGGCCAGTCCCGCTAAGCTGTCGCAGTTGCGGCACGCCTTCCTCTCCAGCCCCGAAGAGATCATCGACGAGGCGCGCAACGGCCGGATGTTCATCCTGGTCGACGACGAGGATCGCGAGAATGAGGGCGATCTGGTCATCCCGGCGCAGATGGCGACGCCGGAGAAGATCAACTTCATGGCGACGCACGGCCGCGGCCTGATCTGCCTGGCGCTGACCAAGCGGCGGGTCGAGGAGCTCGGCCTGTCGCTGATGAGCCGCAACAACGGCACGCGCTACGAAACCGCCTTCACCACCTCGATCGAGGCGCGCGACGGCGTCACCACCGGCATCTCCGCCGCCGACCGCGCCCGCACCATCGCGGTGGCGATCGATTCGTCCAAGGGCCGCGACGAGATCGTCACGCCGGGCCACGTCTTCCCGCTTGTGGCGCGCGACGGCGGCGTGCTGGTGCGCACCGGCCATACCGAGGCGGCGGTCGACGTGTCGCGGCTCGCCGGCCTCAATCCCAGCGGCGTGATCTGCGAGATCATGAACGACGACGGGACGATGGCGCGCCTCGACGATCTCGTCGGCTTCGCGCAGCGTCATGCGCTGAAGATCGGCACGATCCGCGACCTGATCGCCTATCGCCGCCGCCACGACCATCTCGTCGAGAAGCGGGCCGAGGCGCACTTCGTCAGCGAATGGGGCGGCGAATGGACCGCGATGACCTTCTGGAACCGGGCGACCGGCTCCGAACAGATCGCGCTGGTCAAGGGCAAGATCGATCCCGGCAAGCCGACGCTGGTGCGGATGCACGCCCTGTCGCCGTTCGCCGACATCTTCGGCGAGGGCGGCGGCCGTGCCGAGCTGCTGCGCCGCTCCATGGAGATCATCGGCGAGGAGGGCGCGGGCGTCGTCGTCGTCATCAACCGGCCGCGCGCCGACCAGTTCACGGTCGCGCTGCAGGCGAGGGCCGGAACGCTGCCCGCCGAGGACATGGAGGAGTTGCGCGACTATGGCGTCGGCGCGATGATCCTGACCGAATTGGGCGTCGAGGAAATGGAATTGCTGACCAACACGCACCACACGCTGGTCGGCCTCGACGGCTATGGCCTGTCGATCGTCGGCGAGCGGCGGATCGACTGACCCAAGGATTTACGATGGCCCATATCCTCCTCGTCGAAGCGCGCTTCTACGATCATCTGAACGACATGCTGCTTGCCGGCGCGCGGCGCGCGATCGAGGCGGCGGGGCACAGCCACGCCACCGTCACCGTGCCCGGCGCGCTGGAAGTGCCCGGCGCGATTGCGATGGCGGCGGAGACGGGCCAGTATGACGGCTATGTCGCGCTCGGCGTGGTGATCCGCGGCGAGACCTATCATTTCGAGATCGTCTCCAACGAGAGCGCGCGCGGCGTCATGGCGCTGACCATGGACGGCCTGCCGATCGGCAACGGCATCCTGACCACGGAAAACGAGGAGCAGGCGATCCGCCGCGCCGATCCCGCGCAGCTCGACAAGGGCGGCGGCGCGGCCGAGGCGGCGCTGGCGATGCTCGCGCTCAAGCACCGGCTCGGCTGAGCGGCGGCGGCGGGCGATGACACGGATCCCGCCCAGCCGCTGGAAGGTCGTCGAGCGCGGGCGGCGGCTGGAGGTGATCGACACGCAATCGGGGGTACGGATCGGCGCGGCACCGCCGCCGGTGCCGTCGTCGGGCGCGCGGCCGGGACGCCCCGTCACGAAGGCTCGTCCGGCGCCCGCCGAGAAAGACGGCGTCTGGCTGCGCAAGGTCAGCTTCGGCGGCACCAGCGACCTGACGACGCATCGTCTCTACGATGACAAGGGGCCGCGGACGGTGCGGCTCGACCCGCTGAGTGCGCGGATCGCGGGGCTTGCGATCGGCGGCATCGTGCTGGCGCTCACCGCGCTGATCGTGGCGGCGGTGTTCTGGCCGGCGATCCTGCTGGTGCTGGTGCCGCTGTTCCAGGGCAACATCCGCGCGCCGTTTCGGCGCGCGGTGACGCAATGGCTCGACGCGCGGGAAACGGGCGCGGCCTAAATCCTCCCCGCTCGCGGGAAGGTGGCAGTGCCGGCGCTGACGGAGGGGGCTGTCCACGCAGCGCCGCGTATGCGGAAAGCCCCCACCACCACGCCTCTGCGAGGCGCGGCCCCTCCCCGCTGGCGGGGAGGAATTTGGGTCCTAAGCCGCCTCGGTCTCGAGCGCGGGATAGTCGGTATAGCCCTCCGGCCCCTTGGTGTACCACGTCTTGGGATCGTCCTGGTTGAGCGGTGCGCCGCGGCGCAGCCGTTCGACCAGATCGGGGTTGGCGATGAACTTGCGGCCGAAGGCGATCGCATCGGCGACGCCCGAATCGAGATCGGCCTGCGCGCTGTCCGCCTCATAATCCTGGTTGAGGATCAGCGGGCCGGCGAACACCTGGCGGATCTGCGGGCTGAGCTTGGGCACGTCGCTCTTGCCGAAGGTACCGTCCGGGCTCTGTTCGCGCAGTTCGAGGAAGGCGATGCCGAGATCGTTCAGCGCCTTGGCGGCGGGAACGAAGACGCTGGCGGGATCGCTGTCGTCGGCGCCCTGCGTCTCGCCGTTCGGCGACAGGCGGATGCCGGTGCGGCCCGCGCCGATCGCGTCGACCACCCGCGCCACCGATTCGCGCATGAAGCGGATGCGGTTTTCCGGGCTGCCGCCGTAATCGTCGTCGCGATGGTTGGTGCCGTCGCGCAGGAACTGGTCGATCAGATAGCCATTGGCGCCGTGCAGCTGCACGCCGTCGAAGCCCGCGCGGATCGCGGCGCGCGCCGCCTCGGCATATTCGTCCTGCGCCTGCCGGATGTCGTCGAGCGTCGCCGCCTTCGCCTCGGCATAGGGATTTTCGGGCTTGTGATAGGGCGCGCGCGTCGCCGACGACGACAGCGGCTGTTGGCCGGTGACGTCCGGCCGCGCCAGCCGGCCCATGTGCCAGATCTGCGCGACGATCTTGCCGCCGGCCTGGTGCACCGCCTCGGTCACCGGCTTCCACGCCTCGACCTGCGCCTCGGTCCACAGCCCCGGCGCGTTCGGCCAGCCGAGGCCGAGCCGGCTGACGCCCGTACCCTCGGTGATGATCAGCCCGGCGCCCGCGCGCTGGCGGTAATAGTCTATCATGATCTCGGTCGGCACATGATCGTCGGTGGCGCGGCCGCGCGTCAGCGGCGCCATCACCACGCGATTGGCGGCGGCGATGTCACCCAGTTGGATCGGATCGAAGAGGCTCGGGTGCGAGGAATTGGGCATCGGCTGCTCCGTTTGTTGCCTGACGCGCCACAGATAGGCGGCTAAGGGGAGACATGCACCAGGATAGGTCGCAAAGAAAAACTGTTTCCGCCGCAACCGCGGCTGGCTCCGCCGCGCCCGCCGAGACGGGGGCATCGCCGCGGGGGTCGGGGCTCGCCTTCGCGGCACTGGTCTTCGCCAACGTCGCGCTGGCGTTCGGGCCGTGGTTCGTCCGCCTCGCCGATGTCGGGCCGGTTGCCGCCGCCTTCTGGCGGATCACGCTGGCGGTGCCGTTCCTCGCCGGCCTGGCGCTGGCCGGCGGCGCGCGGCCGGGAAGACTGCCGCGTGGCTTGTGGTGGATGCTGGGGCTGAGCGGCGTCGCCTTCGCGCTCGACCTCGGCAGCTGGCACCTCGGCATCGTCCGCACGACGATGGCCAATGCCACCCTGTTCGGCAATTGCGCGATCCTGATCTACCCGCTCTACGGCTTCCTCGCCGCGCGCGCCTGGCCGACGCGGGGCCAGGCCTTTGCGCTGGCGCTCGCCGCAGCGGGCGCGACCCTGCTGCTCGGCCGCTCCTACCAGCTCGACCCGCGCAATCTGGCCGGCGACCTGCTCTGCATCCTCGCCGGGCTGTTCTACACGCTCTATTTCGTCGTCATGGCACGGGTCCGCACGCGGATGGCGCCGCTGCCGGCGCTGGCGCTGTCGAGCACGGCCAGCGTGCTGCCGCTGCTGGTCTACGCGCTGGCGTTGGGCGAATCGGTGGTGCCGCACCACTGGACCCCGCTGCTCGCGCTGGCGCTGGTCAGCCAGGTGATCGGCCAGGGCTGCATGATCTACGCGCTCGGCCAATTGTCGCCGCTGGTGGTCGGCATCGCGCTGCTGATCCAGCCGATCGTCGCCGGTTCGGTCGGCTGGATCGCCTATGGCGAGCGGCTGCACGGAGCCGACTGGGTCGGTGTCGCGTTGGTCGCGGCGGCGCTGGTGCTGGTCCGCCGCGGCGAGGTTGCGCCGCGCGGCGCAAAGACGCAGGAAGAACGGGCATGACCGACGATCCCACTCTCGACGAGATCCGCCTCGCGCTGGCGCCGGGCATCGCCGCCAACGCCGCCTTCGACGGCTGGGGCGATGCGGCGCGCGACATGGCGGCGGATGCCGCCGGCGTCGACCGCGACATCGCGCGCCTCGCCTTCCAGGACGGCGCGGTCGGCATGATCGACGCCTGGTTCGCCTCGATCGACGCGGCGATGGCCGCCGCGCTGCCGCCGGATACGCTTAGGACGCTGCCGATCCGCGCCCGGATCAGCGAATTGGTCACCGCGCGGCTGACCGCGATGGCGCAGGACCGCGAGGCGCTGCGCCGTGCGCTCGCCATCCTCGCGCTGCCGCAGAATCTCGGCCATGCCGCGAGGCTCGGCTGGCGCAGCGTCGATGCGATGTGGCGGCTCGCCGGCGACACCGCCACCGACTACAATCACTATACCAAACGGGCGATCCTGCTCGGCGTCTACGGCGCCACCGTCACCGTCTTCCTCGACGACGACAGCGAGGGCTTCGCCGACACGCGCGCCTTCCTCGGCCGCCGGATCGAGGGGATCATGCGATTCGAGAAGGCCAAGGCGAGCATGATCCGCCGCTCCGAGCACCGCCCCAGCCTGTCGCGCTTCATCGGCCGGCTGCGCTATCCGGTGGTCTAATTCCCCTCCCGCGTGCGGGACGGATAAAAGCGCGCGGCCCTGCGACAGACGGTAATTGATAATCAGTCGCACTCCCGCTATAAAGGGAGTGTGTTTCCGACTCTGAACCTCGAGACGCTGCCGCGCCATCACGCCGCCACGGTCGATGCGATCGATTGGACCCGCCTGTCCGCCCCCGAAGCCCGGCGATTGCGCGAGCTCGGCTTCGACGAAGGCGTCGGGGTCGAGGTGCTGCACCGCGCCCGGCTGGGTGGTGGCCCGATCGCCTGCCGCATCGGCCGGATGACGGTGGCGCTGCGCCGCGCGGTCGCGTCGGCGATCCAGGTTTCGGTGCCGATGCCGGCCGAATAAGCCGGCCCGCGTCCATGGAACATCCGCCGCTGATCGCGCTGGTCGGCAATCCCAATGCCGGCAAGAGCGCGCTGTTCAACGCCCTGACCGGCGCACGGCAGAAGGTCGGCAATTACCCCGGCGTCACCGTCGAGCGCCATTCGGGCCGGCTGGTGCTCGACGACGGCCGTCCCGTCGAGCTGATCGACCTGCCCGGCGCCTACAGTCTGGAACCGTCCAGCCCGGACGAACGCGTGACCCGCGACGTCGTCACCGGCAAGGGCGGGCTGGAACGGCTGCCCGACGCGATGGTCGTCGTCGTCGACGCCGCCAATCTCGACAACCATCTACGCTTCACGCTGCAACTGATCGCGCTCGGCCTGCCGGTCGTCGTCGCGCTCAACATGATCGACCTGGCGGAGCGCGACGGGCTGACGCTCGATCCCGCCGTGCTGGAGCGCGAATTGGGCGTGCCGGTGATCCCGACCGTCGCGGTGCGGCGCCGCGGCCTCGACGCGCTGCGCGCTGCACTGGCGACGGTGGTGGCGACGCGCGGCGCGACGCCGCTGCGCCCGTCCGACGGCAGCATCCAGGACGATATCGTCACGCTGCAACGCCGCGCGCGGAAGATCGCCGGCGCCGCGACCGTCGCCGAAACCAGCGGGCGACGCTGGATGCACCTGCTCGACACGGTGGCGCTGCATCCGGTCGCCGGGCCGCTGCTGCTCGCCACCATCCTGTTCGTCATGTTCCAGGCGGTCTTTTCGTGGGCAACCGTGCCTGCCGACATGATCGACGCGGGCTTCGCGGCGCTGCAGCGGCTGATCGACACGCAATTGCCCGACGGCTTCATCCGCTCGCTGCTCGCCGATGGCCTGGTCGCCGGCGTCGGCGCAGTGGTCGTCTTCCTGCCGCAGATCCTGATCCTGTTCCTCTTCATCCTGGTGCTCGAATCGTCGGGCTATATGGTCCGCGCCGCCTTCCTGATGGACCGGTTGATGGCGACGGTCGGCCTGTCGGGGCGCGCCTTCATTCCCTTGCTGTCCAGCTTCGCCTGCGCGGTGCCGGGGATCATGGCGACCCGCGTGATCGAGGACGAGAAGGACCGGCTGACCACGATCCTGATCGCGCCGCTGATGACGTGCAGCGCGCGCTGGCCGGTCTACACGCTGATCATCGGCGCGATGATCCCCAACACGCCGGTGCTGCCGTTCGTCCGGCTGCAGGGGCTCGTCATGTTCGGCCTGCTGCTGATCGGCATCATCGGCGCCTATGCCGCCGCGCTGGTGCTGCGTCGGACGGTGACCAAGGGCGCCTCGTCGGGCTTCATGATGGAGATGCCGAAATATCAGGTGCCGCGCGCGGGCGACATCCTGCTCGGCCTGTGGCAGCGCGCGCTGATCTTCCTGAAGCGCGCCGGCACGATCATCGCCGCCACGACCATGGTGCTGTGGCTGCTGCTCAGCTTCCCCAAGCCGCCGGAAGGCAGCGGCATCAGCCCGGTCGATTATTCGATCGGCGGCCGGATCGGCCATGGCATCGAATATGTCGTCAAGCCGATCGGCTTCAACCGCGACATCGCGCTGGCGCTGTTGCCGGCGATGGCGGCGCGCGAGGTCGCGGTGTCGGCGATCGGCACCGTCTATGCCATCGACGACAAGGCCGGCGGCGGCACCGAACGGATCACCGACCAGATCCGTGGCCGCTGGAGTCTGCCGACGGCGCTCGCCTTCCTGATGTGGTTCGTTTTCGCGCCGCAATGCATATCCACCATCGCGGTGACGCGGCGCGAAACAAACGGGTGGAAGTGGCCGTTGTTCATGGTTAGCTACCTGTTCGCGGCGGCCTATCTGGCGGCCGGAATCACGTACTGGCTGGCGGTTCTCGCCGGTCTCTAGCAGAGGCAATTATGGCGGGCAGCGTCAACAAGGTCATTCTCGTCGGCAATCTGGGGCGCGACCCCGAATCGCGGTCGTTCCAGAACGGCGGCAAGGTGGTGAACCTGCGCATCGCCACGTCGGAAAGCTGGAAGGACCGCAACACCGGCGAGCGCAAGGAAAAGACCGAGTGGCATTCGGTCGCGATCTTCAACGAGGGCCTGGCCAACGTCGCCGAACGCTTCCTGCGCAAGGGGTCGAAGGTGTATATCGAGGGCCAGCTGCAGACCCGCAAATGGCAGGATCAGCAGGGCAACGACAAATATTCCACCGAGATCGTGCTGCAGGGATTCAATTCCGTGCTGACCATGCTCGACGGTCCCGGCGGCGGCCAGGGCGGCGGTGGCGGCGGCCGTAGCGGCGGCGACGACTTCGGTGGCGGCGACGATTTCGGCGGCGGCTCCTCGGGCGGCTATGGCGGCGGCGGCAACCGCGGCGGCGGCTATGGCGGCGGCCAGTCGGGCGGCGGCAATCGTGGTGGCGGCGGCTTCGGCGGCGGCCAGTCGGGTGGCTTCGCGGACGATCTCGACGACGACGTGCCGTTCTGATCGTGGCATCGGACGTACAACCGAACGCGTCCGGCTGGCGGATCGACGAGCGGGCGCGGCTGGCCGCGCTCGCCAGCTATCAGCCGCGCGCCCTGCGCAATTCGGCGGCACTCAAGCAGATCACCGACTTCGCCGCCGCGCTGTGCGAGGCGCCGATCGCGCTGGTGACGCTGATCGAGGATCGCGAGCAGCTGTTCCTTGCCCGTACCGGGCTGGCGATGGAGGGGACGAGCCGCGCCATCTCGTTCTGCGATCACACGATCCGCCGCGAGGGGCCGATGATCGTGCCGGACGCGACGGCCGATTCGCGCTTCGCGGACAATCCGCTCGTCACGCAGCAGCCGCATGTCCGTTTCTATGCCGGCGTACCGCTGATCGGCGACGGCAACGTGCCGTTGGGCGCCTTGTGCATCCTCGACGACCGGCCGCGCGACGGGCTGACGCCGCTGCAGCTGCAGGGGCTGGAGGTGCTCGCCGCCAATGTCATGGCGCGGCTGCGCGACAACCGCGACGCGATCCAGCGCCGCGACGAGGCCGACGAATCGGCGCGGCGGCTGTCCGACAGCGAGGATCGGTTTCGCACGCTGGCCGACGCGATGCCGCAG
Organism: Sphingomonas benefaciens; assembly: GCF_052907485.1. Lineage (NCBI taxonomy): Bacteria > Pseudomonadati > Pseudomonadota > Alphaproteobacteria > Sphingomonadales > Sphingomonadaceae > Sphingomonas > Sphingomonas benefaciens. The sequence continues at coordinate 271,594 of NZ_JBREIC010000005.1, forward strand.
ATGGTCTGGTCGACGCTGCCCGACGGTTTCCACGATTATTACAACGCGCGCTGGTATGAATTCACCGGCGCGCCCGCCGGATCGACCGACGGCGAGGGCTGGAACGACATGTTCCACCCCGACGATCAGGATCGCGCCTGGACGGTGTGGCGTCACAGTCTGGCGACGGGCGATCCCTATCAGATCGAATATCGCCTGCGCCATTTCGACGGCACCTATCGCTGGGTGCTCGGCCGCGCGCTGCCGATCCGCGATGCCGCCGGTGCGATCACCCGCTGGTTCGGCACCTGCACCGACATTCACGAGCAGAAGCTGGCGCTGGAAGAGCGCGAGGTGATCAGCCAGGAACTGTCGCACCGGATCAAGAACATCTTCGCGGTGATCTCCGGCCTGATCTCATTCGCCGCGCGTGGCCGGCCGGAATTCGCCGGCATCGCCGCCGATCTGCGCCAGCGCATCACCGCGCTCGGCCGCGCGCACGATTTCGTGCGTCCGCACAGTTCGCAATCGCGGCCGGCGTTGCAGCAGGACAGCCTGAAGGGGCTGCTGACCGAATTGTTCGCGCCCTATCGCCGCGGCGAGCGCGAGGCGATCCACATCGTCGGCGACGACATCCGCATCGACGATCGCTCGGCGACACCGCTGGCGCTGCTGTTCCACGAGCTGGCGACCAACGCGAGCAAATATGGCGCGCTGTCGCGGCCCGACGGCGACGTCGATCTGCGGCTGCGCCATGACGGCGAGGTGATGACCCTGTCTTGGGCGGAACGCGGCGGTCCCGAGGTCGAGGCGCCGCAGCATGCCGACGGCTTCGGCAGCCAGCTGATCGAACTGTCCGCGGTGCGGCAGCTCGGCGGAACGGTACAGCGCGCCTGGGACCGGGCCGGCATCGCGGTCACCGTAACGGTACCGGTGGCGGCCTTCAGCCGGCGGTAGCGACCCCGCCCCGCGACGATCGTAGGGAGGGCGCCAGGATGACATCGGCCCATTGGGGCGTCGCATATCCAGGACCATCGCCTCAGGCCTAGCCAGGGCGCTCTCGCCGCCCTCACACTCGCGACGTCAGTTGCTGACCGACCGCAGCATCACCAGATCGTCGTTCGCCGCCGCGCCGCTGCCGTCCGACGCCAGCGCGGCCGCGGCGAGGATCGCCGACTCGCTGAACGGCTTGCGGATGTACCCGAGCGCGCAATCGCCATCGCAATTGATCTGCGTCGGATTGGCGGTGACGAACACGACCTTGACGCCATAGTCCTGCGCGATCCGGCGCGCGATCTGCGGGCCGGTAGGGCCGTCGCGCAGATTGACGTCGACGAAGGCGAACTCGCATTGCGCCGCCGCCTCGATCGCGCTCTCGCTGTCCGCCGCGATCGCCGCCACCCGATAACCGGCATCGATCAGGATCCGCTCGAGGTCGAGCGCGACAAAGATCTCATCTTCTACGATCAGGGCGGTTTTGGTCATATCTCGATCCGGTCTTGGCTGTGCCAAACACAGGTTAGCCCCGGATGTTCCGCGGTTCGTCGCATCGGCCGCCAGAAAGACGGCTGCCGCCTATCGCCGCAACAGGAAGACCGCGTGCTGCGCCAGCAGATTCGCCGCCGCCGAACTGCGCTGGCGGTCGCCCGACAGGAACCAGGCGCCCTCCACCGTGATCCGGCGATCCCGCAGGAAGGCGCGGAAATCGTCGACGGTCAGATGGTGGATGTTGGGCGTGTCATACCATTGCTCGGGCAGCTGAGGCGTCACCGGCATCCGCCCGCCCCACAACAGCGACAGCCGCACCCGCCATTGCGCGAAATTGGGGAAGCTGACGAAGGCGCGGCGGCCGATGCGCAGCAACTGGTCGAGCACCACGTCGGGCGCGCGCGCGGTCTGCAGCGTCTGGCTGAGGATCGCATAGTCGAAGCTGGCGTCGGGATAGCCGGCGAGATCGACGTCGGCGTCGCCCTGGATCACCGACAGGCCGCGCGCCACCGCCGCGGCGACGTTGCCGGGATCGATCTCCAGTCCGCGCGCGTCGCAGCCCTGCGCGTCGCGCAGCGCCGCCATCAATGCGCCGTCGCCGCAGCCGACGTCGAGCACGCGACTGCCCGGTGCGACATGGTCGGCGATCACCGCCAGATCGGGACGCAGCGCGATCACCGTCCGCCCCCCAGGAAGCCGTCGACCACGCGGTTCATCGCCGGCGCCTCGAGCAGGAAGGCGTCGTGGCCATAGGGGCTCGACAGCTCGACGAAGCTGACCGGCGCGCCCGCGGCGTTGAGCGCCTGGACGATGTTGCGCGATTCGGCGGTCGGGTAGAGCCAGTCGGTGTCGAAGCTGATCACGCAGAAGCGCGTCGCAGCGCCGCGGAAGGCGTTGGCGAGGAGGCCGCCATGTTCCTCCGCCAGATCGAAATAGTCGAGCGCGCGGGTGATGTAGAGATAGCTGTTGGCGTCGAACCGGTCGACGAAGCTCAGCCCCTGGTGGCGCAGATAGCTTTCCACCTGGAAATCGGCGTCGAAGCCGAAGCTCTTCGCCTCCCGCGCCTGCAGCCGCCGGCCGAACTTCTCGGTCAGCCCGGCCTCGGACAGATAGGTGATGTGCGCCGCCATCCGCGCCACCGCCAGGCCGGCGGCGGGCGGCTCGCCGGTGTAGTAATCGCCGCCGTTCCACTTCGGATCGGCCATGATCGCCTGCCGCCCGACCTCGTGAAAGGCGATGTTCTGCGCCGAATGGCGCGCGGTCGCGGCGATCACCACCGCCGCGGCGACGCGATCCGGGAAGGTCGCCGCCCAGCTCAGCGCCTGCATGCCGCCCATCGACCCGCCGACCACCGCCTTCAGCCGCGCGACGCCGAGATGGTCGAGCAGCAGCGCCTGCGCCCGCACCATGTCGCGGATCGTGATCACCGGGAAACTCATTCCCCACGGCCTGCCGGTCGCGGGGTTGATCGTCGCCGGGCCGGACGATCCCATGCAGCTGCCCAGCACGTTGGCGCAGATGACGAAGTCGCGTGCCGGATCGATCGGCTTGCCCGCGCCGATCAGCCGCGTCCACCAGCCTGGCTTGCCGGTGCGCGGATGGGCGGAGGCGACGTGCTGGTCGCCGGTCAGCGCATGGCAGACGAGGATCGCATTGCCGCCGTCCGCGTCGAGCGTGCCGTAGGTTTCATAGGCGATGTCGACCGGCGACAGCAGCACGCCGCCGTCGAGCCGGAGCGGCCCCGGCAGCGTCACCTGGCGCGACAGGCCGAAGCGCGGATCGTCGGACATAGGCCGCCCCGCTACGGCGCGAGCGCGCCGTGCGCAAGGCCGGCGCGGCGGATACACCATCCCCGCCGCCCGCCATTGGCTTGCCCGCCATTCGCGCTTACAGCCGCGCGCATGACCGCTCCTGCTCCCAAGCCCTGGATCCTGGGCATCGCCCCCTATGTTCCCGGCCGCGCCACCGCGGACGACGGACGCCGCGTCGTCAAACTGTCGTCGAACGAGAATCCGCTCGGCACGCCGGAGGCGGCGCGCGAGGCGTATCGCAGCGCCGCCACCGAGCTGGAACGCTATCCCGATGCCGCCGCGGTCGCGCTGCGCGGCGCGCTCGCCGACCATTACGGTATCGAGGCGGAGCGGATCATCTACGGCACCGGTTCCGACGAGGTGCTCCACCTCGCCGCCGGCGCCTTCGCAGGCCAAGGCGACGAGATCATCCACGTCCGCTACGGCTTCGCGGTCTACGAGATCGCCACCCGACGCGTCGGCGCGACGCCGGTGGTGGTGGCCGATCGCGACTATGCCAGCGACGTCGACGCGATCCTGGCGGCGGTGACCGACAGGACGCGGATCGTCTTCGTCGCCAATCCCAACAATCCGACCGGCACCTACACCGCCAAGGCGGAGATCGCGCGGCTGCACGCGGGGCTGCGTCCCGACATCCTGCTCGTCCTCGACCAGGCCTATACCGAATATCTCGATCCCGAGGACGACGATGGCGGGCTGGAGCTCGCCCGCACGACGCAAAACGTGCTGGTCACCCGCACCTTCTCGAAGATCTTCGGCCTCGCCTCCGAACGGATCGGCTGGGGCTATGCCGCGCCGGCGATCATCGACGCGATGCACCGCATCCGTGCGCCCTTCGCCTTCGGCATCGGCGCGCAGCGCGCCGCCGTCGCCGCGCTTGCCGATCATGACTTCGTCGCGCGCAGCCGCGAGCACAATCGGACATGGCGCGCCTGGTTCGCGCAGCAGGTCGACGCCATTCCCGGGCTGCGCGCGGTGCCGTCGAAGGCGAACTTCGTCCTCGTCACCTTCTCCGGCGCGCTGACCGGCGAGGCGGCCTATCAGGCGCTGATGGCGGCAGGCTATGCGACGCGCTGGCTGCCTGGCCAGGGGCTGCCCAACGCGCTGCGCATCACGATCGGCGCGGAGGACGAGATGCGTGCGGTCGTCGCCGTGCTGCGCGACGCGGCCGGCGCAGCGGGCTGATGCTGCCCTTCGCGCGGGTCACGATCATCGGGCTGGGGCTGATCGGATCGTCGATCGCGCGGGGCCTGCGCGCCTATAGCCCGACGGTGCGGATCACCGGCTATGACGCCGATCCGGCGGTGCGCGACACGGCGGTGCGGATCGACTTGGCCGACGACATCGCCGACACTGCCGGCACCGCGGTGATCGACGCCGACCTCGTCGTGCTGTGCGTCCCGGTCGGCGCGATCGGTGCGGCGGCGGCGGCGATCGCCGACGATCTGCCCGCCGACGCGATCGTCACCGATGTCGGGGGTGCCAAGGCCAGCGTCGCCGCCGCGATGCGCGCCGCCTTGCCGCAGGCGACGATCGTTCCCGGCCATCCCGTCGCCGGCACCGAGCACAGCGGCCCCGAATCGGGTTTCGCCAGCCTGTTCCGCGGCCGCTGGTGCATCCTGACCCCCGACGAGACCACTCCGGACGTCGCCACTGCGCGCGTCCGCGCCTTCTGGGAGACGCTCGGCGCCAGGGTCGAACTGATGACGGCCGAGCATCACGATCGCGTGCTGGCCGTGACCAGCCATGTGCCGCATCTGATCGCCTATGCGATCGTCGGCACCGCTTCCGACCTCGAACAGGTCACCCAGAGCGAGGTGATCGCCTATTCCGCCGGCGGCTTCCGCGACTTCACCCGCATCGCCGCCTCCGACCCGACGATGTGGCGCGACGTCTTCCTCAACAATCGCGAGGCGGTGCTGGAGATCCTGCAGCGCCTGACCGAGGACGTGACGATGCTGCAGCGCGCGATCCGTTGGGGCGATGGCGACGCCCTGTTCGACCTGTTCACCCGCACCCGCGCGATCCGCCGCGCGATCATCGACCAGGGCCAGGACGATCCCGCCCCCGACTTCGGCCGGGCGCACGATTGACGTCGATCGGCGCTGGTCGCTGCCCCCCGGTTTCCCGCGACAAAAGACGTCCGGATCGGGCCACCGTTATCGTCCTGAACCCACGGCTGAAATGCTGCGTCGCAGCAAGATCGTAACGCAAGCGTATCAAATCTGCTATCGGCGTTACACACGATTGCAGCGTCGCTCCCCTAGCGGCCCCTCCGCCACGCCCCGGACCATGGTCTGGACTAGATTGGGGGATTAAACATCATGACGTATCGTACGGCGCGTTTCGCGCTGTTCGTCGGTGCCGGCACGCTTGCCATGTTCACGCACGGAACGGCCCTAGCGGCGCTTCCAGGCCAAAGCGATCGCGACAGCGTCGCGCAGCGCGACGACCAGGATCGCGACGCGGACACGATCGTCGTGACCGGCAAGCGCGTCGCGATCGAAAAGGCACAGACCGAGCAGGTCAACAACGCCTCGCTCGTGTCGATCATCTCGGGCGAGGAATTGCGCGCGCAGCCGCAGCAGAATCTCGCCGACCTGCTGACCCGCCTGCCCGGGCTCAGCGCCTCGGTGAACCAGGCCTATAACGCGGCGGCGACGGGCGAATCGCAATATGTGACGATCCGCGGCCTCGACAGCGCCTATAACGCTTATGCCTTCGACGGCGTGCGCCTGGCGCAGACCGATGCCGGCACCCGCGCGATCTCGATGAACCTGCTGTCGCCCTTTTCGCTGGCGGAAGTGCGGGTCGACAAGGCACCGACCGCGGCGCAGGACGGCGACGCGATCGCCGGCGTGATCGATTTCCGCACCGCCTCGGCGCTGAACCTGCCCGACCATCATCTGCAGATCCGCGCGCAGGGTCAGCTCGCCGGCCGCGCCGCCGCGCGCGATCAGGACCGCTGGGGCGGCGCGATGCAGCTAGAGACCGCGCAGCGCCTCGGCGCGATCGGCATCTATGCCTCGGCCTATTACGGCAAAAAGAACGTCTACAGCGAATCGGTCGCGCCGCATAAGGATTACATCAACTATAACAACACCATTACCGGCAACGCCCGTGATCATCTGGACAATCTGTTCGCGCGCGGCGTGGAATGGAACGTGTTCCAGAACCGCATCGAGCGGTTCGGTGGCACGCTCAACATCGACTGGAAGAGCGACGCACTCGACCTCTATTCGCGGTCCACATATGGCGAATATCGCCTGAAGAGCTGGATGGATCAGGTCGCCGTCCGCCAGGTCAGCCTGTCGTCGGGGCAGGTCAATCCGAACCCCAAGTCGGGCATGTACGATGCCAATGGCTATGCGGCCATCTACGGCACCGGCGCGAGCAACTATTTTCGCACCGAGCACAGCAACCAGCGCCTGATCGTATCGCAACTGGGCGGCGAGGCGCGGTTGGGCGCGCTGACGGTGGACGTCCACGGCGCCTATTCGCGCGGCAAGACCGAATATCCGTTTCGTCTCCAGGACAAATATCAGACCCCGGCCTATATCGGCGCGGCGAGCGGCAGCAACGTCGCCCGCTTCCGGCTGGTCACCAGTCTGGCCGATCCGATCAACCCCCAGGTCGTGCTGGACGACGGCGCGCGCGCCGCGCTGACCAACCTGTCCAATTATCTGGCGACCTATTCGATCGTCCAGTTCGAACATGTCACGGAGAGCAAGGGCGAAGGCGCGGTCGACGCGACCTATCATCTCGCCGACCGCGGGCTCACCGCCCTTCAGGCGGGGGCGAAATACGAATCCGCCAAGCGCGATTCGAACAGCATCGATGAATCGCTCGAATATGATTATTCGGGCAGCAGCATCCCGAACCTCGCCTCGGTCCCCGGCAAGACGGTGAACGGCTTCATGCGCAATGGCGCGCAGGTGCCGATCTTCGTCCCCGCGATCGACTTCATCGAGGCGCAGGGACGCAATCTGTCGCTCAGCCAACTAGCGTCCGCCGACCCGACCCTGGTGCAGAGGAACCTGCTGCGCGGCACCGAGCAACGCGCCAGCGCCTATCTCCTCGCGAAGTTCGGCTTCGGCGCGCTGTCGATCCTGCCCGGGCTGCGTTTCGAGCATAACCGGTTCGGCGCCACCTATTGGGCCGACGATGTCGTCGCGGGCACGACGGCGAGCGGTTTCACCACCAGCACCAAGGCCTATGACGAATGGCTGCCCAGCGTCATCGCCGCCTATCGGCCCGACGCGGCGACCGTATACCGCCTGTCCGCACGGCGAAGCTATGCGCGACCGGCGTTCGGCATGCTGCTGGGGCCGACGCGACGCACCTATGACGTGCAGGGTAACCCCCCGGTCAGGACGCTGACCTCTGTGTCCGTATCCAACCCCGATCTGAAGGCGACGACCGCCTGGAACGTCGACGCCTCGTTCGAACGCAAGGGCGCGGGCACCGACCTGTTCTCCGTCGCGCTCTATTACAAGCGGCTGTCGAACGTCATGTTCTCGACCTCGATCACCAGCTACACCGTGGGCGAGGCGGTGCCGGCGGGCGCGGACGGCGTCGCGATCAACGCCACCTCCACCGACGGCAAGGGCGACGTCTATGGCGCCGAACTGTTCGGGCGCTACAGCCCGTCGTTCCTGCCCGGCGCTTTACGCGGCCTGGGCGTGCAGGGCACGGTGACGGTGCAGAAGGCGCAGTCGACGATCAAGGTCGACGCCACCCACTGGGTGAAGCTGCGCATGCCGGGCGCGCCGCAGGTAATGTTCGACTCGGAGCTGTTCTACAACCGCGGCCCGGTGTCGGCGGCGGTCGATTATGCCTATAGCGGCGACAAGCTGATCGCGGTCCGCTACCCCAGCCCGGACGCCTATCTGCAGCCCGCCTCGAACATGAACGTTACCATGAGCTACGACGTCGGCGGCGGCCTGACCGCGGGCGTCGCGGTGCAGAACGTGCTGAACAGCCACAGCTACTGGGCGACCTACGGCACCGGCACGGGGTTGCTGGGGCATGATCGGACGGGCGGCTATATCGAAGTCGGGCGGACGTATCTGCTCAACCTGTCCTATCGCTTCTGATCGGCCAGCGCCGGTCCGGCGCGCGATCATCGACCAGAGCCAGGACGACCCCGCACCGGATTTCGGCCGCGCGCACGATTGACGCTGTCCTACACGACCCGCCGCCGATAGCGTGCCGGCGTTCGGGTCTTTCTCATTGTCGATCGATTGCCCAGGGAGGCGGGATTTCGCGTTCAGGCGTCAAATCTGTCAAGACTCGCCATGTTTCGCCGCGCGTTCCGCCACTTGCGAAAGGCCTGGTTCACCCGTCCAGCGCGTTGATCGCCGCATGGACCGCCGCCTCGACCTGCGGGCGCGGCAGACCCGGCGGAATCGGCGCGCCGATGCGGATCGTCACCACGCCCGGCCGCTTGGGTCCGGACTTCGGCCACAGCCGCCCGGCGTCGAGCGCGATCGGCACCACCGGCAGACCGAGCGTGCGGTACAGGCCTGCAAAGCCGGATTGCAGCGGCGGCTGCTCGCCCGGCTCGACCCGCGTGCCTTCGGGATAGATCAGGATCGACCGCCCTTCCGCGGTCAACGCCCTGGCGTCGCGCATCATGCTGCGTAGCGCCGCCGCCGACGCCTCACGATCGGCGACGATCGCACCGTAGCGCAGCGCCGCCCAGCCCCAGAAGGGAATCCGGGTCAGCTCGCGCTTCAGCACCATCGCCGGACCGCCGAGGATCAGCTGCAGCTCCAGCGTCTCGAACATCGCCTGATGCTTCGCCGCATAGAAGACCGGTCCGGACGCCGGCTCGCCTTCGACGCGGACTTGGATGCCGAGCACGTAGCGGGTGAGCAACCGGTGCAGCCGGGCCCAGCCATGCGCATGGGCGATCATCGCCCGACGCCCGAACAGCGCCGACAGCGGCGTGAGCAGCACGATCGGCACCGACAGGCCGTAGAATAGGATCGCGAACGTCCAGGTCCGCAGCCACGCGATCACAAGCCCACCCCCAGCCACAGTGCGATCCGCCGCAGGATCAGCTTGTTGTATTCGTTGACCAAGGTGCCGAGGCGCGGGCTGCTCGGCACGCCATCGCCGAGGATCAGCACCTTGGGGCCGAGCACCGCCGCCAGTTCCATCCGCGCCCGCGGCACATGCCAGTCGGACGAGACGAGGCGCACGGTGCGATAGCCGTGGGCGCGCACCCAGGCGGCGGTCTCCTCGGCATTGGAACGGGTGTCGACCGCGTCGGCGCCAAGGTCGATGCAGCAATCGAACAGCGCCGCGGGCGTCTTGTATTCGCGCGCCAGGTCGATCGGGCGGACGCCGGGCGCGACGCCGGTGACCAGCATGCGCCGCGCCTGATGCGCCTGCAGCAGCGCGATGCCGCGATCGATCCGCCCGGCGCCGCCGGTCGGCACGACGATCGCATCGGTGGTATTGCCCACCAGCGGCCGCGGCAGCAGCAGCATGAAGGCGGCAAAGCCCAGGCACCAGCCGAGCGCGATCAGGCCAAGCGTGCGGACGATCACAGCGTTCGCCTCAGCGTCGTCAGCACCGCGATCCGGGCGGCAAGCGTCGCCAGGATGACGAAGCCGAGCGGCAGCAGCACCAGGGCGATCCAATCGCCGGTCGCCAGCGTCGCCGCGCCGAGCAATTCGGAGCCGAGCGCTGCGATCCGCGCCGCGATCAAGGCGAGCACCGCCAGCGCGGCGATCCCGCCCGCCGCGGCGCCCAAGGCGGCGTCCCGCGCGATCCGCCGCTGGAACAGCCGCGCGACCTGCACGTCGGTGGAGCCGAGCATATGCATCACCTCGATCGTCGCGCGATGCGTCTCCAGCCCGGCGCGCGCGGCGAGCACGACGACCGCGGCCATCGCCGACAGCATCAGCACGACCAGACCGAGCGCCAGCCAGGTCAGCGTGGTGAGCAGGCCGCTGACCGGCGACATCCAGCTTGCGTGCCGGTCGACGCGGCTCGATGCGCTGATCCGCCGGGCGATGCCCGCGACCGTATCGGCATTGCCGCCGGGGGCGAGATCGACGTCGATCATCGCCGGGATCGGCAGGTCGGCATCGCTGCTTGCCTCGCCCAGCCAGGGCGCGAGCAGGCGGGTCAGCGCGGCGCGGTCGACCAGCTGCACGCGGCGCACGCCGGGGGTGGCCCGCAGCGCCGCGACGATCGCCCCCGCCAGCCGGTCGCGGACCGCCGGGGCGCCCTCGACGACCTGGACCGTCAGGCGGCCGGCGATCTGTCGCTCGAGCGTATTGGCCGATCGCCGCGTGCCCAGTCCGGCTGCGGCGGCGAGCAGCGTCAGGAACAGCATGATCGCCATCACCCAGGTCATGCCGCGTTGCGTTCCCGCCTCGTCGAGGACGCGCCGCGCCGCGCCGGACCGCGCCGTCACGCGCTGCCCCGCGGGGGCGGCGGGTGGCGCAGCGCCCCGGTCGGGTCGAGCAGCCGGCCCTTGTCGAGCCGCATCATCGTCGCGCCGGGCACGCGGCTGAGCAGATGGAAATCGTGCGTCGCCACAACCACCGTCGTGCCCAGCTTGTTGAGCGAATCGAACAGCAGCAGCAGCCGGTCCGCCATCTCGGGATCGACGTTGCCGGTCGGCTCGTCGGCGACCAGGATCTCCGGCCGGCCGATCACCGCGCGGGCGATCGCGACGCGCTGCTGCTCGCCGCCCGACAGTGTCGCGGGCTTGGCACGCGCGCGCTCGGCAAGGCCGACCCAGGCCAGCATCTCGCGCACCGGCTGTTCCAGATCGTGCTCGGCGACTCCGGCGACGCGCAACGGCAGCGCGATATTGTCCCAGGCCGATAGATGCGGGACCAGGCGGAAGTCCTGAAAGACGACGCCGATGCGGCGGCGGAAGCCCGGCAACCGGCTGCGCGGCATTGTCACCGCATCCTCGCCGAACAGGCGGATGATGCCGCGGCTCGGCCGCTGCGACAGGTAGAGCAGCTTGAGCAGCGAGGTCTTGCCGGCGCCGCTCGCCCCGGTGAGGAAGTAGAAGGCGCCGCTGCCGAGCGCGAAGCTGAGGTCGGACAGCGTCTCTCCGCCCGTGCCGTAGCGCAGCCCAACATTCTCGAACTGCACGATGTTCGCCATGTGCGTGGCCGCGACCGCTTCCCGTGTGAACGGGCAGGCGATGCCCTGCCCCGTTCCGCCTTCGCATGCCCCGCGTGCGGCTTCAAGCTTGCCACGAGCGGGCGACGCGTGCTTAGCATCGCCGAACGTGCGGTCGGGTGGGCCGCGCGATCCCGTGAAGCGTCCCCGCATGATCCTCGAATGTCCCGAATGCCGCACCCGCTATTTGGTGCCCGACAGCGCGATCGGGGCGGACGGACGCACCGTGCGGTGCGCCAATTGCCGGCACAGCTGGTTCCAGGAACCGCCCGCGGCCGTGCCGGAGCCGCCCGTGGTCGCGCCCGCAGCCCCCGTGGAGGCCGACACGCCGCCGCTGGCGGAGACGGTACCCGCGTTCGTGCCGACGCCGCCGCTCGCCACCCCCGAACCGGTGTATGCGGCCCCCAGCTTCGACGCCTTCGCGCATCGTCCGCCGTTCCAGCCGCGCCGCAACCCGTCACGGCGGCGCACGCTGCTCGCCGTCGTCGCCGGGCTGCTGATGCTCGCCGCCGCGGCCGCGATCCTCTGGGTCGGCGCACCGGGCTTGTTGGCACGCGCCGGCCTGCCGGTGGCGAGCGAATCGCCGTTGCGGCTGAAGGACAATCCGATCGAGCGGCGCGAGCTGGAGAACGGGTCCGAACTGTTCGCGGTCAGCGGCCAGGTCACCAATCCGTCGGGCGAGCGCCAGCGCGTTCCCGATATCCGCGCCGAATTGCGCGATGCCCAGGGGCGGATCGTCTACAGCTGGACGATCACGCCGCAGCAGCGCACGCTCAACCCGGGCGCGTCGATCGACTTCAACTCGGCGAAGCTCGACGTGCCGTCCAATTCGAAGCGGCTCGAGCTCAGCTTTGCCGGCGAGGACGGCCGCTGAACTTTTGATGACGGTGCCGTGAAAACGGACGTTGCGCGGACCAAAACCCTTTGCTAGGGGCCTGCGCCTGCCAAGACGCCGGTCGATCCGGTGTTCTCATCACGTGCGGTCGTGGCGGAATTGGTAGACGCGCAACGTTGAGGTCGTTGTGGCCGAAAGGCCGTGGAAGTTCGAGTCTTCTCGACCGCACCATCATGTCCAGCTGGATAAGGACAGCCCCGCTGGGGCCCGATCAGCTGCCGTCGAGCACCTGCGACAGGCTGGTCAGCGGCAACGGCGTCGAAAAGCGGAAGCCGAAGCGGTCGCCGCGCGTCCAGCACACCACGCCGAAGCATAGCGCCTTGATTGCCGGCAGCAGGATGCTGCCCGCCTGCCCGACCTGCACCGTCTCCTCGGCCGCCAGCTTCACGCCGCCCGGCGAGATGTCGAGAATGTCGACGGCGAATCGCCGCTCGCCGATGCGCACGCTGCTCGCCGCGCGCATGGCGAAGCGCGGGGTGCGCATCACCAGCCCGCTCTCGTCCCGCAGGCAGAAGACGCGGGTCAGATCCTGGGGCGCGTCGAACGCGCAGCCGGCCTTGAAGCCGTTGACCCAGCGTACTGTCGCCCGCACTTCGGGCAGGCCGCGGACCTCGATGAGCAGCACGTCGTCGACGACGGGCGGCGTGGTGAACCGCGCCATCAGCCCGCTGGCCGAAATGTCGTGAACCAGACAGGCGGATTCCCCGCTGTCGCCGCGCACCCGCCCGACGAGCAGCACGGTGGCGTGGCGCCGATCCTGACGGCGATCGTCGAGTGAGGGCGCGAACGGCAGCGCCGCGAATTGGGGTGGCAGCAGCGTTGGTTGCATCGTCATGCCTTTCCGATGCGTGGCAGGGGAGAACAGGGAAACGGCCCGGCCGCGGCGCGCAGCAACCGCGAGCGAAATTTGACGCGCTGCCAATAGGTCGCATCGGCGAGTTGCCAGCGGCCGACGGCGGCGGCGGCATAGCCGTCGATCAACGCCTCGGCATCCTCGCGCGGCATCTGCGCGAAACGCAGCGCCAGCGTCTCGAGCGGTGGCAGCGTTTCCAGCGCGGGCAGCGTCCTTAAGGCAACTTGCGGAGCAGGCATCATCGGTATCACCGTCCAAGGAGGGCACGCGTCGCACCACGCAGCGACGATTGGTCGAACTTGAGCCGCAGGGTCAGATACGGGCCCTGGCGGGTGTAGCGGTCATCGGAAAAATCCCGGTCGCGATAGCCGGACAGATTATAGCCGGCGCTGAGCCACAGATTGGGCGCGGGTGAGACGCCTGCGGTCGGCCCGCCGCTCCACGACCAGGCACCACGGTTCCAGGCATGCTGCACCGATCCGGCGACGCCGATGTCGAAACGGGTGCCGATGTCCTGACGGAGGTCGAACCCGACAACGTCGATGAAGCCGTCGTAGACGTCGTCGGCAAAACGGCCGCGGACGTATTTCGCGCCATGGTAGACGGTGCCTTCGAAGCCGTGGCCGAGCCCCTCCGGGCCGCTGCGATAGTTGATCGCGAGATTGTTGATCGCGCGGAAGGTGATCTGCGCACTGGCACCGTTGGCCGGCACGCCCAGCACGTTGGCGTCGGTGAAGCCCGCGTCGGCGCGCTCGTGGCGCAGCTCGAACCGCTCGAGCAAGGACCAGCGACTGTCGAGCGGACGCCAAGCGAGCGCGAGATCGGCAGAGGCATAGGCGGCGACTGCGCCCGTCCGATCGGTGGCGGTATAGGCCTTCAGGCTGGACGCCAGCGTCTTGCCCTCGCCGAGCGTGCGCAACAGGCTGGTGGTGAGGCCGATCCGATCCTCCTCCGCCGAGGCGCGATATTCGACCCGGCCGGTCCACGACCAGCGCGCCGCGCGATAAGTCGCGCCGAGCGTGGCGGCGGTGAAGTCGCCCTGCATCTGCGTCGCCTGCCCGGCCTGGCCGACTAGGCCGCCGGAGGCGACCGGCTGGAAGGCGTTGATCACCGCGCCCTTGGGAATGCTGCCGCGCACCGTGTTGGAGGCGTCGAGCGTCGCGTCGACCGTCCACTGCTTGCCGAGCGGCAGCGACTGGCTGAGCCCATATTGCGCATAGGTGCGGCCGCCATTCTCGCCGATCGCCTGCTGGTTGAGCGTGCTCATCAGCTTGGCGCCGGTCCAGGGCGCAACGTCGAAGCCGAGTTGGGCGGTATGGGCGGTGAAGGCGGCGCCGTCGGCGATCTCATAGCCGGTGAGCAGGCGGATGCCCGGCTTCACCTTCCACGCCGCGGTCAGCTGATGGCGGACGGGGAAGTCGACCGACGACTTCTGGCCGCCTGGCGCGAATTGCGTCTGGCCGGCGAGGGTCAGGGCACCGTCGAACAGCACCTGCGTGCCACCGAGCGTCAGCAGGCGCGAATCGCGGTCCTTGCCGTCGATGCCCCGGTCGGCGGCGAACTGGCCGCCGACGAAGATTGTGCCGGTGGCGCGGCGATAGTCGAGGCGGACCTCGCCCGCGGTGCGGGTCGCTGCGCTCGCCAGCATGTCCTGATGCCAGGCGGTGCCGGTCACCGACAGCCGCTTGCCGAAGGCGACATGGCCGTCGACGCCAACCTTGCGCGTGCCCGCCTCGACGAGGTTCTGCTGGCCGACGCCGAAGCCGCCATCCTGCTGGCGGACGTAGCCGAGCAGGTCGAGGCCGCCGCCGTGATGCTCCGCCTCGGCGAGATAGGCGAGGCCGCCCGACAAGCCGGTCTTGCCGCCGGTCGCGATCTCGCCGCGCAGCTCGGTCGCGCCGAGGCGGGCGCGGATGTCGGCGCCGGCGATGGTGGCGTTGCCGATCGTCTCGTCGCGCAACCCGCTGGCGCCGATCTCGACCCGGCCGACCTTGGCAGCGACGCGGGCACCGGCGGCGAGGCGGCCCGCCTTGCCGCCCTCGACCTCGTAATCGGCGACGATGAAGATCGGATTCTGGCTGGCGTCGCGGCTGAGCACCGGCTGGCGGAAACGAACGGTGCCGAGATCGATGTCGATGTCGTAATCGATATGGCGGGTCAGCTGGGTGACCGAGACGATCAGCTCCGAGCGGAAGCGGTCGCGCACCTCGATGCGCAGCTTGTCGCTGTTGGGGACGATGCCGCGGGCGTGCAGCCGGTAGGGGCCGGACAGGCCGTTGCCCTGGATCTCGTCGCGCGCGTAGAGCGTGTCGGTCTTGGCCGCGAAGGCCTGGCCGGCGATGCGGCGGCCCTGATAGCCGAGCTTGGCGCCCGAAAGGGTACGGCTGTAGCGGGTCAGCTGGGTGTCGGTGAAGCCGGTCTCGAAATCGCCGAACAAGGCGTAGAATTCCCGCCGTTCGAGGCGGAGGTAGAGCTTGCGGCGGGTCGCGGCGTCATAGCCCTGCGCGCTGCCGTCGCCATAGACGGTGTAATAGCGGTCCGGGTCGATCGTCCCGAGCAGGCCGCGGTCGGGGTCGTAGACGCGGTCGCTGTCATAGGCGAGGGTCAGCAGCCACTGCCCCTTGATCCGGCCCTTGGCATAAAGGGCGAGCTGGCCATCGGTGACCAGCCCGTCGCGCTGCCCGCGCGGCAAGGTGCTGCCGTGGCGGCGCAGCACGTCATAGCCGACCGTGCCCGCGCCGAAGCCGACGACGGTCCAGTCCTTCTGCGCCGCCGCCAGCCAGGCGCGGACGTCAATGCTGCGAAGTTGACGATCTTCACGCAGAGACACGGTGGCGTGGACGGCGCCGGCCTGAGTGGTCGGCTGGAGCGCGAGGAACGCATAGCCGCCGTCGCCGACGACCGGCGCGACCGTCGCCGCCGCCTCGCGGCCGGCAAGCTGGCGACCCTGTTGCAGCGCCGCCTCGACCGCCGCCTGATAGGGCTGATCGACGTGGAAAGGTATCAGAGTACCCGCCCGCACCGGCTGACCGTCCTTGTCGGTGACGCGGATGGCGAGCAGCGGGCGGGTCAGGCCATCGGCGACGAGACGGCTCTTGCCGGCATCGAATACCGCACGGACCGGCGCACCGGCATAATGGACGACGCGATCGAGCGTCGTCACCAGCGCGCCATCGGCGCCGAGCACGCGCGCGACGAGGCGGTTGTCACCCTCGACCAAGGGGAGCCCGGTCCATTTGGACACCGCGACGCCGGCGCCGGCATCGGTGCCGTCGAAGGCGAGCGGATCGGTCTGGCGGCCGTTGACGGTCAGCGCGATCCGCTGGCCGGGCAGATGCTTGATCGCGACGCGCAGCGCCGGCGCGCGCGGATTGTGGCCGACCTGCGGGAACAGCCAGTCGACGCCCGGCGTCTGGCCATTCAGCCAGTCGCGGTTGCCCGCCGCTTCCGCATCGCTGGCGGCGACGATCGGCAACGCATCGGCGGCGGCCGCCGCCTTGCCGGTCGGGCGCAGCTGGAAGTCGACGCGCTTGAGCAGGCCGCCATCGCCTTCGACGAAGCGCGAAATGGGGCTGCGCGCCTGGCGCGTGTCGACATCGCACGCGATCGGTGCATAGCTGGCCGGGATGCTGTTGGTGTCGAGCTGGACGACATGGCGGCCGGGCCGCACGCCCTCGAAATGGTAGAGGCCGTCGCGGTCGGTGACGACGAAGGTACCGTCCTCGAGCAGCAGGCGGATGCCGGCGATGCCCTTGCGCTTGGCCGCGGGATCGCCGCACGCGCCTTCCGACACGCGGCCGATCACGGTCATCGCGTCGGTGAACAGCAGCGGCCGCAGCCGCACCGAGGCCGCCGCCTGGTTGCTGGTGACACCGACGCTGCCGCTCGCCTGGGCACGATTGAGCGCCTCGCCGACCGGCGCGCCGGGGGCGACGCTGACCACGTAGCGGATGTCGAGCATCTGCCCGGCGGGCAGCGCCGGCAGCACGAAGGACAGGTTGCGCCCGTCGCCCGACACCTGCGGCTCCGCGGCGCCGCGCACCGAGCCGCGTTCATAGCGCAGCCCGACCGGCAGATAGTCGGACAGCGTCAGCCCCTTGGCCGCGACCGTATCGCGATTGGTCAGCTGCAGCCGGTATTGGATGAAATCACCCGGCGAGGCGTCGCGTACCGAGGCGGTCTTGGCGAGCAGCAGCGTGCCGTTGCCCGGCCGGTCGAGCGGAATGTCGACATAGACCGGATCGGCGGTCGCCAGCGCGAACTGGCCGCCGTAGCTGGCGGCGGAGATGATGAAGCGCGTCCCCTCCGGCGTGACCAGCGGCGCCAGCGCCGCCGGCGCGACCACCGACGGTGCCTTGTAATCGCCGGGCGGATCGACGCGCAGCGTGTAATAGCCCGCGGCGGCAAAGGGGAAGCGATAGCGACCGGAAATCGCCTGATAGATGCGGCCGCTGGCATCGGTGACCGCGCGGCCGGTGACGACGGTCGAGGGATAGGCGCTGACGCCGTCGTCGCCATAGACGGTCGCCGGCCGGCCATTGGCGTCGAGCAGCGTCACCGTGGCACCGTCGACCACCGCGCCGCTGCGCGAATCAAAGACGTAGCCGGCAGGATCGATCAGCAGGTCGTAGACCGACGGATAGCTGCTGTCCGTTTCCGGAAAGGCAAGGCGGACGTGATCGCCCGGCTTGATCGGCGGCGCGCAGGCGGCGAGGCCAGCGTCCGCCATCGCGTCGATCGCCGGCACCGCGCCGGCGAAGACGCCGGTGTCGGCGTCCGTCTCGAGCAGCGGCAGCTTGGCCGCGTTGCCGCCGATCGATACGTCGAGCGACACGGTTTCGCGCTTGGTCGAATCGTGGTTCTCGCCATCGGCGTCGATGACGATGATCATCGGCCGGTAGATGTCGATCGCGGCGAGCCGCGGGCTGCTCGCCAGCGTCGCCGGATCGATCGGCGCCGGCACGAAGGTGCTGCCGTCACAGCGCGCACCGGTCGGGGTGAAGCCGTTGGGCAGCAGGCGGAAACTGATGCTGGTGGGTCGCTTGGTGCGCTGTGTGTCGAGCGCCACCGTATTGGACCGGATCGCCTGCGTCGCGCCGCCCGTCTCGAACGTCAGTGTCGCGGTGTTCTCGACATGCGTCTGCGCGGCCGCCGGCAGGGTGCCGAGGCCGAGACACAGGAGGACCGCGAGACGGAGGAGCAGCCGGACGATAGGCATAGGTCGGGTGGTGCCCGGCGCGGGGACGGCCGCGCCGGGTCCGGTTCCTTTCTGTGCGAGGTGGGCGGTTAGTTGATCTTGACGCGGAAGCTCGCCGCCAGCGACGCGCCGCCGGCCAGCGTCGGGATGGTCGCCGTCACCGTCTTGGTGCTGGTGTTGAACGAGCCCATGTACGGGCCCGCCGCCTGCGACCCGTCGTCATTCTGCGGATAGCCGTTGATCAGGCAGGCGCCGGCGGCGCCGACGTTGCCGACGTTGATCGAGCCGGGGACGTAGGTGGTGTTGGCGGGGATGACGTCGGTCAGGTTGACGCCGCTCGCCGGGGTTCCCGCGGTGGCGTTGCTGACGGTCAGGCAATATTGCACGATCGCGCCGGGCAGCGCCTTGGGATTGAGCGTGCTGACGCCATCGGAGATGACGCTGGCGGTCTTGGTGACGGTCAGTGCGACCGAATGCACACCGACTTCATAGGCGGCATAGGCCCAGCCCTGGCCGTTGCGGGCGGTATCGTAGCCCAGAGTGCCGTCATTGTCGTCATCGGCGAAGACGATGTCGATCTCGCTGTCCTGGTTGACCGTGTTGAGCGGCGTCGGGATCAGCGCCGCACCGGCGGTGCCGGCCGTACCACCGGCAGCGACGGTGGCATCGAGGCCGACCATCGCCATCGAAGCGAGCGGCGAGGTCGGGATGTCGCCGACGATGAACACCGTCGCGCGCGCATCGGGCGCCAGTTCGTCGATGTACGTCGCGGTGTCGACGCCGGGATCGTAGGTGCCATTGCCGTTGGAATCGACGTAGATCTTCAGGTTGGACAGATCGAAATTGTCGGTCCCGGTCAAAATCCCGGTTGGGATCAATTGGTTGGCCGATAGCAGGAAATCCTGCGTCGCATTGGTGTTGTTGGTGACCTGAAATGTCGTCACCGCGCCGGTCTGGCCCAGATTGACCTGGGTATTGGCACTCTGCGCGGTGATCACGGTCAGATTGACCTTGCGGTCGACGACGAAGGTCGCGGTGTTCGACGTCGCGGTGCCGGCGGTGCCGTTGACCGTATAGGTGGCGCTGGCGGTGTTGGTGATCTGCGTGCCCGCGGTGGTGCCGGTCTGCGCCTGGGCGGTGCCGATCGACGCGACGGCGGCCGTCCCGGCCAGCCAGTATCGCGTCAGGCGATAGCGATTCATGATGATAACCCCCTGTTGCAATGTCACTTGAGGACGGCCTGGAACGCGAGTTCACCTCCCTGCCCGGCCGCAATGGGGCTGGAGAGGCGCCACCGGACGTGGGTGACATCGTCGAGCGTGGCGGGCCGCGGACCCTGCGGGCCGGCCACGGTGAGGGCGGAAAGCGGCCCGTAGGTGCTGCCGTCGACCGACAGCTCGGGCGCGGCGGAGCCCGGCGCGGGATTGCGATAGGCGATGTTGCGCGGCACCGGATTGGCCAGCACGACGTTGCCGATCGGCTGCGCGCCGGTGTTGCGATAGGCGAGGACGACGGTGATGCGCGCACCGGGCACCGCCTTGACCGCCGGCACCATCTGGATGCGGGTGGTGCCGTCGGCGGCGGCGATGCGCTTCTCGACCATCATCCGCGTGGCGATGGTCAGCGGCCCGGCGGCCAGCGCCGGCGCCGCGGCGGCGACCGCGCCGGTCAGCGCGAAGGCAGCGGCGATACGTGGGAAGGACACGGACAATCTCCTCATTGGATGGTCACCTGGAAACGGAGGGTGCGGAGCGCCGGGCCGGCGATGTCGCCGAGCGCGACGGCGATGCGGCCGCCGGCGTCGAGGCCGCTGGCATCGCTGACCGGCGTGTCGTCGAGGGTCAGGCTGCCCGCGCGGTAGAGCGTGCCGGCGGGGATTGGATCGAGCAGGCGCGCGCCCCGCACCGGCCGGGTGAAGCGCGCTTCCAGCGTGTAGGTGATGACGGCGCCGGCGACCGCGCGGGTCGATCCGTCGGCGGCGCGCACCGCCTGCGACTTGATCAGCGTCGGCAGGCCCTGCGCGTCGCCGATCGGCACGACCAGGCTGGCGGCGGCGCCGGTCGCGCCGGTCATTGCATCGCCGCCGCCGTCGCCGGCGCCGGTGATCGTCGTACCCTGCGGCCCGCTGCCGGTGGCGGCGCGGGCGTTCACCGTCAGCGCGACCGCCGTGACCGGATCGGCGGCGGCGTCGATCAGCACCAGCAGGCGCAGCGTCGCGCCGGGCGCGAGCAGCGGCGTATGCCCCTGAACGAGCAACGTATCGGCCGGACCGAGGCGTCCATCACCATCGGTGTCGATGGCGACGCCGCGCACGGTGGCGGTGGTATCGGACAGTGCGGCGGAAAGGTCGAACGCCTCGTCGCCGTTGCCGCGGTTGGTCAGCAGCACGGGGACGGTGGCGCCGCCGGCACCGATGGCGACCGCCGTGTCGTCGGCGCGGACGAGCGCGACGTCGAGCCGTTCGCCGACGCGTAACACGACCGGGTTGGACGCGATCGTCCAGCGCCCTTCCTTGCCGGTCACCTCGACAGTGGCGACGTTGCTGATCTGCGTCCCGGCACGCGTGTCCGCACCGGCTTCCGCCACGATCATCGTCGACGACACCATGGCGAGCGCAAGCATTGCTGCCGCACCGCTGCCAAACGCCCGCCCGACATTGTCCCCTATACTTGCGATCGTCACCGACCCCAACCCCGTGTGTTATGCACGGGGGAGAAAATCAGGGTTCGTGCTTAAACAAGATTTACTGAACCAGAATGCAATCCGATGTTTTCAATCGGGATCAAAGCGGGTGGATCTGGTCAGCCGCAGATGCACACTGGTGGGGACGTCAGGGAGAGGAACCGTGCCAGACAGATCGCAAAACGGGTATGATACACCCGCCCTTCCCCTTTTGCGGACGTAATAAAATTATCCGCCGTTTCGATCTGTTATCGCAGGATTACGCCGCGCCGAGCCGGCGCAGATAGGCCAATACGGCGCTATGGCCCGAATCGCTGAGCGAGATTTCCATCCGGCGGCGGTCGATCGGATCGATGACGCGATCGATCAGCTTGAGCTTGTGGAGATGGTCGATCCAGCGCTGCGAGGTGGTGACCGGGGCGGCGGCGGTGCTGACCAGCGTCTTGACGTTCATCGTCCGTCGCTCCTCATGCGCGACGAAGAGCGCCAGCAGCATGTCCCAGGCGGGTTCGTGGAACAGATCGGCGGGAAGATGCTCGAACCGCGCGGCTCGCTGCGAGAGCAACTGGCGGGCGATGTCGCCCGGTGGACGCTGGCCATGCTGGGCGGTGAGCGTGGTCTGGCTCATCAGGCGATCCGCCCGCGAACCGAAGTCCACCGCTATTGCGGACAATTGGGTGGTCAGGTCCTTGACCAGCCCCGCAACCGTTTCTTCCGCCACCTTGTACGCTCTCCCGTCAGCGTCTGCCAGCCATGGTTCCGGTATCATTCGGAACCGGAAAAAAACAAGTTCATTCCGACATTTGGACAAATTCGGACAGATAAACTAACTTTTATTTCATACTGGCTTGGCGAACGAGAATGACGGGCCCGAGGTTCCCGCCGGCGCGTTTCATCCCCATCAATCGCCTGCGGGCCAGGAAGGAGCTGCGTGACCGCCTATCTCCACGCCGTGGGTGTCGCCGTACCCCCGCATGACGTTCATCAGGCCTTTCTCGATTGGGCGGACGCGCGACTGAACACGCGGCCGCGCGCCTTGTTCGACCGGATGGCGGCGCGATCGGGCATTGCGCACCGCTGGTCGGTGCTCCCCGATCCGACCGCGGCGGGCGGCTTCTACGCCGGCGCCATGTCGGGCACCGCGTCGCGGATGGCCATCTATGCCGAGGAAGCGCCGCGACTGGCGCTCGCCGCGATCGCCGATCTCGCCGGGCAGGCCGACACAAATGGCATCACCCATCTGGTGGTGGCGAGCTGCACCGGCTTCGTCGCGCCGGGCGTCGACCAGATCATCGCCCACGCGCTGGGGCTGTCGCGCCAGGTCGAACGGACGCTGATCGGCTTCATGGGCTGCTATGCCGCGGTGGTCGCACTGCGCACCGCGCGGCATATCGTCCGGTCGGAGCCCAAGGCGCGCGTGCTGGTGGTGACGGTGGAGCTGTCGACGCTGCACCTGCAGGACACCGACGATGTCGGCGCCCTGCTCGCCATGCTGCAGTTCGGCGACGGTGCCGCGGCCGCGCTGGTGACGGGAGAGCCGGGCGGCATTGCGCTCGGCCAGCCGTTCGCCGCGACGGTGCCGGACAGCGCCGCGCTGATCCGCTGGACGGTCACCGACCAGGGCTTCGTCATGCATCTCGACGGCGCGGTGCCGGCGCGGATCGCTGGCGCGCTTGCCGATCCGGAGCTGATCGCCAGCATCGTCGGCGATGCCGTGCCGGACGATCTGTTCTGGGCGGTGCACGCCGGCGGCCGATCGATCCTCGACGCGGTCGAACAGGCGCTGGGCCTGCCGCCGGCGGCGCTCGCCGCGTCGCGGGCGGTGCTGCACGACAAGGGCAATATGTCGTCGGCGACGCTGATGTTCGTGCTGGCGCGGATGCTCGCCGCGCCGCCGGGTCCCCACGCCGGCGTGGCGCTCGCCTTCGGACCGGGGCTGGCGGCGGAGGGGCTGGCGCTGGAGCGGGTGGCGTGACGCTGGCGGTGCGCAGCACGGCCGAGGAGTTGATGGACGCGGACGACCTGCCCG
Organism: Sphingomonas benefaciens; assembly: GCF_052907485.1. Taxonomy (NCBI): domain Bacteria; kingdom Pseudomonadati; phylum Pseudomonadota; class Alphaproteobacteria; order Sphingomonadales; family Sphingomonadaceae; genus Sphingomonas; species Sphingomonas benefaciens. Next base: position 294,685 of record NZ_JBREIC010000005.1, read on the forward strand.
CCGACGTCTATGCCGCGGTCGTCGCCGACCTGGCGCGGGTCAATACCGTGACGCTGGCGCGGCGGCCGACGCTCGCCTTCCTCGACCGGATCGCGGCGGTAGCGGACGGCGCGACGCTCCGCTTGCTCGACGTCGGCTTCGGCGACGGCGACATGCTGCGCGCGATCGCCCGCTGGGCCCGGCGGCGGGGCGTCGCGATGATGCTGGCCGGCGTCGACCTCAACCCGCGCAGCGAGGCGGCGGCCCGCGCGCACACCGATCCCGCCGATGCGATCCACTACGTCACCGGCGACTATGCCGATCTTGCCGGACAGGGCTGGGACGTGGTGATCAGCAGCCTGGTCGCGCATCACATGACGCACGCGCAACTCGTTGCCTTCTTGCGCTTCATGGAAGCGGAAGCGGCACGCGGCTGGTTCGTCAACGACCTGCATCGCCACGGCTTCGCTTATGCCGGCTATCCGCTGCTCGCCCGCGTCGCCGGCTGGCATCCGATCGTCCGCCACGACGGCCGGCTGTCGATCGCGCGCGCCTATCGCCCTTCCGAATGGCCGCCGCTGCTCGCCGCGGCCGGCGTGCGCGACGCCCGCGTCTTCCGTGCCTTTCCGTTCCGGTTATGCGTCGAACGGCGGCGCTGATCATCGGCGGCGGGCCGGCCGGTTGCGCTGCCGCGATCACGCTGGCACGCGGCGGCGTCGCGCCGTTGCTGGTCGAGCGCCAGCCGGCCGGCGACGCGCTGTGCGGCGGCTTCGTCAGCTGGCGGACGGTGGCGCGCATCGCCGAACTGGGCGTCGATCCCGCCAGCCTGGGCGGCCACCGCGTCGACGGCGTGGCGCTGTTCGCCGGCCGCCGGGTGCATCGGGCGCGCCTGCCCGCGCCGGCGATGGGCCTGTCGCGCCGCCGGCTCGACACGGAGCTGCGGGCCGCGGCCGCACGGGTCGGCGTCACCTGCCTCAGCGGCGTGGCGGTGCGCAGTCTCGACGCGGGCATCGCGACGCTGGCGGACGGCGCGACGATCGCCGCCGACACGCTGTTCCTCGCCACCGGCAAGCACGATTTGCGCGGCCACGCCCGCCCCGCCGCCGCGCGCGGCGACGATCCGACGCTCGGCCTGCGCCTGCGGCTGCACCCGCCGCGCGACGTCGCCGCGGCGCTGGCCGGGCAGATCGAGCTGCACCTGTTCGACCGCGGCTATGCCGGCATCGTCGCGCAGGAGGATGGCAGTGCCAACATCTGCCTGGCGGTGCATCGGTCGCGGCTGCACGCGGCGGGCACGCCGCTGGCGCTGCTCGAGACGTTGGCGCGCGAGCACCCAGCACTGGGAGCGCGACTCGCCGGGCTCGACGCGACGGCAACGATCGATGCGATCGCCAACGTCCCCTATGGCTGGCGACAGCGCGACGGCACCCCCGGCCTGTACCGGCTCGGCGACCAGGCGGCGGTGATCCCGTCGCTGGCCGGGGAGGGCATGGGCATCGCGCTCGCCAGCGGCATCGACGCCGCCCGTGCGCATCTGGCGGGCGAATGCGCCAGCCGCTGGCAGCCGCGCTTCGCCCGCCGCGTGGCGCGGCCGATGGCGGTCGCCGGCGCGGCGCGGCGGGTCGCGGAAAGCCGCTGGTCGTCGCCGCTCGTCGCGCTGCTGCCGCCGCGACTGATCCAGGTCATGGCGGCGGTGACCAGGGTCGGCTGACGACCTTGACGACGCCCACGCCGCCCAGGAAGGTAACGCGATGGATCAGCTCAATCTTTCCGAGTCCGAATGGCGCAAGCGCCTGTCGCCGGCACAATATCACGTGCTGCGCGAGGCGGGGACGGAACGTGCCTTCGCAGGCACGCTGACCGACAACAAGGCGGACGGCCTGTACCATTGCGCGGCCTGTCACCTCGACGTGTTCGACAGCGCCGACAAATACGATTCGGGTTCGGGCTGGCCGAGCTTTACCCAGCCGATCGCGCGCGACCGGATCACCGACCATAGCGACACGAGCCACGGCATGACCCGGACCGAGACGCGCTGCGCCCTGCGACAGCCACCTCGGCCATGTCTTTCCCGACGGCCCGCCGCCAACCGGCCTGCGCTATTGCATCAACTCGATCGCGCTGGAATTCCGCGCGCGGCGGTAAAGCAGGCGAGCGCTTGCCGGGGGCAGCGTTAGCGCGTATCGCGCCAAGCGCTCATGGCCCGTGCGCGTACCTCCCGCCCCGCCCCCCGATCGCCCTGGCGCCGCCGGCTGATCGTTTCCATCCAGATCCTGGTCGGCCTTGCCGTGCTCGCGATCGGCGCGCTGGTCGTCGCCGTCTATGTCGCGCGCTCGCAGCTGCCGAGTTTCGACCAGCTGAAATCCTCGCCCAACGGCCAGATGATCCGCGTCCATGCCGCCGATGGCACGGTGATCGTGTCGCTTGGGCCGAGCTATGGCGAATGGCTGCCCTACGATCGCATCCCGACGGTGATGCGCGACGCGACCGTCGCGGTCGAGGACCGGCGCTTCTACCAGCATCCCGGCGTCGACCCGATCGGCGTCGCGCGATCGGTGATGGTCCGCTACGAGCGCGGCCGCTGGATCCAGGGCGGATCGACCATCACCCAGCAGCTGGCGCGCAACGTCTTCCTGAACAACCAGAAGAAATTCGGCCGGAAATTCCGCGAATGGATCCTGGCGCTGGCGCTGGAGCGGAAGTTCTCCAAGGACCAGATCCTCGAACTGTACCTCAACAAGGTCTATTACGGCGGCGGCGCCTATGGCATCGACGCGGCGAGCCGCAAGTTCTTCGGCCATGGTGCCGACAGCCTGAGCCTGTCGGAGGCGGCGGTGATCGCCGGCCTGGTCAAGGCGCCGTCCAACTATTCGCCGACCGCCGACGCGCAGGCCGCGGTCGGCCGCGCCGGCGTGGTTCTCGATGCAATGGTGCGCAGCGGCGCGATCAGCCGCACCCAGGCGGACAATGCCGATCCGCAGGGGCTGAAGCTGGCGCCGGAGCCGCAGCAGAATTCGGTCCGCTATTTCACCGACTGGGCGCTGCCGCAGCTCGACACGCTGATCGACGAGACGCAGGCGCCGCTGGAAGTGTGGACGACGCTCGACCTCGGCATGCAACGCGCCGCCGATGCCGCGATCCGCAGCAACGCCCCCAACGGCGCGCAGGGCGCGCTGGTCAGCCTGGATCGCGACGGCGCGGTCAAGGCGATGGTCGGTGGCAAGGACTATGTCTCGTCGATCTACAACCGCGCGACCCAGGCGCAGCGCCAGCCGGGTTCGGCATTCAAGCTGTTCGTCTACCTCGCCGCGCTGGAGGCCGGGCACAAGCCCGAGGACACGATCGTCGACGAGCCGGTGACGATCGACGGCTGGAGCCCGCGCAACGATTCCCGCCACTTCTCCGGCCAGGTGACGCTGCGCACCGCGTTTGCCTATTCGCTCAACACGGTGGCGGCCAAGCTGGGCCAGGAGGTCGGCTTCACCACCGTCGCCGACATGGCGCGGCGGTTCGGCATCACCACGCCGGTCAACACGCATCCGTCGATGGTGCTCGGTACCTCCGACGTGCGGCTGATCGACATGACCCGTGCCTTCGCCAGCGTCGCCGCCAAGGGCGTCGCGGTCGCGCCCTATGGCATCACCCGCGTCACCGCCAACGGCCAGACGATCTACACGCACGAGGTCGATCGCAGCCACGTGCTGGTCGCGCCCTATGTCGCGGCGGAGATGACCGACCTGCTGCAGACCGCGGTCAACACCGGCACCGGCCGCCAGGCGCAGATAGGCCGGCCGGTGGCAGGCAAGACGGGCACCACCACCTCGACGAAGGACGGCTGGTTCCTCGGCTTCTCGTCGGGACTGACCACCGGCGTGTGGATGGGCCGCGACGACGCCAAGCCGATCCCCGGCCTGCACGGCGGCACCGCGCCGGCGCGCGCCTTCGCCGATTTCATGAAGGTGGCGGTGGCGAACCGGCCGATCGAGCAGTTCGACACGCAGGTGACCCTGCCCGAATGGCAGCTGGAGCCGGACGAGGAGAGCTATTTCGGCCAGCCCGACAATGGCGCGGCGATGGTCGACGAGAACGGCAATCCGCTGCCCGCCCAGCCGCAGGCGCAGGTCGGCGACGAGCAGGACGGCGACGGCAGCGAGCCGCCGCAGACGCCGCCGGCGCGCACCCAGCCGCAGCAGCAGCTCGACGACCTGATCGACCGGGTCACCGGGCGCGACGCGCCGCGCGAGGATCGGCGCGGCGACGGCCGCGATCCGGCGGCGCCGGGGCGGCAGCCGCTCGCCACCGGTCGCCAGCCGCTGCCGCCGCAGCGTCAGCTGCCTGACGAGCGTCCGTACCAGTGAAGCGCGGCGCCGTGCGCGCGTAGCCAGGCGCGCGCCGCATCGGGATGCTGCCCGTCGGGATCGCCGGCATAGAGTCGGGCGACTACCGCGTGGAAGGCGGGCGAATGGTCCATGTGGACGCGGTGGGCGACCTCGTGCGCAGCGGTCGCGCGGCGGACCCAGCCGGGGGCGAGGATCAGCCGCCAGCTGTAGCGGATCGCGCCGTCCTGCGCGCAGCTGCCCCAGCGGCCGCGCGGATCGCCGATTGCGACCTTGCTGACCGTCACGCCGGCCCGGGCCGCGTAGACCGCGGTATCGGCGGACAGGACGGCGAGCGCCTGCGCGCGCAGCCACGCCTCGACCCGGCGCGGCACCGTCTCCGCCGGGCCTGACAGCGACAGAGTCGCCCCGTCACGCTCGACGCGGCGGCGGCTGCCCGGCGTCCAGGCGATGGTCAGCGGCGTGTCGGCGACAGGTAGCATTGTGCCCGGTGCGAAGGGCACCGCCTGCGGCAGCGCCGCGCGCTGCCCCCTGATCCAGTCCGCCTTGCCCTGCGCCCAGGCGAGCGCCGGCTTCAGCGCCGCGCGGCGCGGCAGCACCAGCCGCACCGCGCCGCTCGCCGGGTCGATGACCAGCCGGATGCGCCGCGCGGTCGGATGGCGGACGATGTCGATGGCGAGGTCATCCGCCGCGCCCGCCGCTGCCCCACTCACAAGTCGCGGTCGACGACGTGATTCTCGATGTCGCCGACGTCGTCCTCGCTGACCGTCCAGCCTCGTACCGACTGGCGGGCGGCATGCACCGTCTCGCGGTCGCCGGAGATCAGATAATGCCAGTCGGGCAGCGGCCGCCCTTCCGCGCGCAGCCGGTAGGCGCAGGTGGCGGGCAGCCAGTCGATGTCGCGCACGTTGCCGGCGGTCAGCCGCACGCATTCGGGCACATAGGCGCGGCGATGCTTGTAGTCGGAGCAGAAGCCGCTGCGCCGGTCGAGCAGCCGGCAGGCGACGTTGGTCGGATAGACCTCGCCCGTCTCGTCGTCCTCGAGCTTGTGCAGACAGCATTTGCCGCAGCCGTCGCACAAAGCTTCCCATTGTCCGCGGTCGAGCCGCTCGATCGGCAGCTCCCAAAATTTGCTCATGATGCCCAGCGTCTGATCTCGTCGGCGGTCGCCTGCGCGCCCTGTTCGGTCGGCAGCAGCGCGAGCGGCTTGCCCTGTGGGTCCATCAGATAGGTCTGGCGGCTGTGGTTGACCAGATAGCCGCCGCCCGGCTGCTCGGCGCCCTTGCCGGCATAGATGGCGAAGGCCTTGGCGACGGCGGTGGTCGCCGCCGGGCTGCCGGTCAGGCCGACCATACGCGGGTAGAAGGCGCCGACGAAGCGCTTGAGCACCGGCGGCGTGTCGCGGGCGGGGTCGACGGTGATGAAGATCGGCACGATCCGCCTGGCCAGATCGGGATCGCTCTTGTCGAGCAGCGTCATCGCCTGGCCGACGGTGGCCATGTCGGTGGGGCAGACGTCGGGACAGAAGGTGTAGCCGAAATAGACGATGCGGTATTTGCCGGCGAAGTCGCGATCGGTGACGGTGCGGCCGTCCTGATCGGTCAGCGTGAACGGGCCGCCGATCTTCGCGCCGGCGAGCGGCGCCTCGGCCGGGGTCGCGCTTCCCTGGCAGGCGGCGAGGAGCAGCGAGGCTGCAATCGGCAGGACACGCAGAATGTTCATGACCGTGCCAGCCATGATCTGTTACCGGCGGACGGGCAAGTCCGCTTCCACGCCCGAGGACCCATGATGACCGCCCGTCCGCTTCTCGCCGTCGCCCTGCTGCTCACCGCCGCGCCGCTCGCCGCGCAGCAACAGTCGGACAGCTACAAATTCCTGTCCGCGATCGAGAAGGAAGAGGGCAAGACGGTCACCGACATGATCGAACAGCCGGGCAGCACGATCATCAACACCCGCTCGACCACCAGCGGCAAGGGCGCGCTGCATATCCTGGTCAGCCATCCCGGCGCGCTGTTCTTCCAATATCTGCTGCAGCACAAGGCGGACCCGAATATCCGCGACAGCCGCGGCAACACGCCGCTGATCCTGGCGGCGATGGCGCAGCGCGAGGATCTGGTCACGCTGCTGCTGACCTACAAGGCGAACATCAACCTCGCCAATGCGCAGGGGCAGACGCCGTTGATCCTGGCGGTCAACAACCGCGACCTGTCGATGGCGCGGCTGTTGATCGCCAAGGGCGCCGATCCCGATCAGACCGACAATCTGGCCGGGCTGTCGGCGCGCGATTACGCGCTGCGCGACGCGCGCAATCCGGCGCTGGTCGCGCTGTTCAAGGACCTGCCGAAGAAGACGCGGGCGGCGGTGGCGGGGCCTAAGCTATAGAAGACGCTGTCGTTTTCCGCGAGTCTTGACAGAATTGACGCCTGGACGGGGAAACGGTCCTACCCCCGCGGGCATCGATGACGCGACAATGAGAAAGAGCGGGCGGTCTCTCGGCAAGGCTAGCGGCGGCGGAACGTGTAGGACAGCCGGAATTCAGAGGCCGACGCAATCCGCCACCTCGGTGAAATCGCGCGCGATCGCGTCGACCCCGATCGCGCGCAGGCGGTCGGCATGGCCAGGCCCGCAATGCGTGCCGGCGACAAGGCCGATGACGAAGCCGCCGCTCGCCACCGCGCCAGTCGCGCCGACCGGCGAATCCTCCAGGATCGCGCAGCGTTCGATCGGCACGCCGATCGCGCGGGCGCCGTACCAATAGAGGTCGGGCGCGGGCTTGCCGCGGGCGACGTGTTCGCGGCCACTGTAGACATGGTCGCCGAAGACGTCGGCGAGGCCGATATGATCGAGATGCCGCCGGATCCAGCGCGTGTAGCTGGACGACACCACCGCTTTCGGCAGGTCGCGCGGCAGCGCGCGGACGAAGGCGACCGCCCCCGCGACCGCATCGACGCCCTCCGCCATCGCGCGGGCGTCTTCCGCCGCGCGCGCCGCCTCGAAGTCGGCCGGCAGCGGGCCGCCGATCCAGCGGCGGATCGCGTCGCGGAAATCGTCACCGGCCAGCCCCATGAAATGCGCCATCGAATCCTCCGGCGTGGTCGGATGGCCGGCGGCGGTGAGCAGTTCGGCGAGGTGCCGGTTGCCGGCATATTCGCTTTCGATCAGCACGCCGTCGAAGTCGAAGAGGAGGCCGTCGAACCTCATGCCGCCGGCACCATGCGGGGGCGTTCGCCGAACAGCGCGCTGCCGATGCGGACATGGGTGGCGCCCAATGTCACCGCGGTGGCGAAATCGGCGGACATGCCCATGCTGAGCCCGGCGAGGCGGTGGTCGCGCGCCAGCTTGGCGAGCAGGGCGAAATAGGGCGCCGCCTCGACGTCGGCGGGCGGTACGCACATCAGTCCGACCACCGGCAGGTCGGCGGCCCGCGCGCGGGAGAGCAAATCGGGCAGTTCGGGCAGCGCGCAGCCGCCCTTCTGCGGCTCGTCGCCGATATTGACCTGGACGAAACAGTCGGGCCGGCGTCCCTGCCTGTCCATCGCGCGGGCGAGCGCGTCGACCAGCGACGGCCGGTCGACGGCGTGGATCGCGTCGAACAGCGCGACCGCTTCATCCGCCTTGTTGGACTGGAGCTGGCCGATGCCGTGCAGCACGACATCGGGATGGCGTTCGCGCACCGGCGGCCATTTGGCGGCGGCCTCCTGCACGCGATTCTCGCCGAAGACGCGCTGGCCGGCGGCGAGCAGGGGTTCGATCGCGGCGGCGTCGTGCGTCTTGGAGACGGCGATCAGCGTGACGTCGCGCGGGTCGCGGCGCGCGATCGCGGCGGCGGCGGCGATCTCCGCCAGGATCGTGGCGCGTGCATTGGTGTCGGTCATGCGCGCCGCTATAGCGTCGGCGTGCGCGATCTGAACCGTAATCTCGATCCCCGACGCGCCGCCTGGCTGATGACCGATGCGCGGGTGGGCGACGTGATCGCGGCGATCCGTGCGCTGCCGCCGGGCGCCGGCATCGTCTTCCGCCAGCGCGAGCTGGCGCGCGGGGCGCGCCATGCGCTATTCCTGCGCGTCCGGCGGCTGGCCAAGGCGCGCCGGCTGCGGCTGAGCGCGGCCGGCGGCTTGCCGGGGGCGGCCGCGCATGGTGGCCGGCGCGCCGCCACCCATCCCGCGCATGACCGGCGTCAGGCGATCGCCGCGGTGCGCGCCGGCGCGACGTTGCTGTTTGTGTCGCCGCTGTTCGCGACGCGATCGCATCCCGGCGCCGCCGCGCTGGGACCAGGCCGCGCCGTGCCGATCACGCGTGGCTTGCCGGTGGCGCGGATCGCGCTCGGCGGCATGGACGGGCAGCGCTGGCTGCGGCTGCGCCGCTATGGCTTCGACGGTTGGGCGGCGATCGACGCCCTCGCCGTCGCGCCCGCTCACGCCGGGCGGGCGGCGCCCTCCGGCGCGCGAGCCGGCTCGATCAGGTCCCAGCGGTTGCCGTAGAGATCCTCGAACACCGCGACGATGCCATAGGGTTCGTGCCGGGGCGGTTCGACGAACCGGACGCCCCGGTCGGTGAAGGCGCGGTGATCGCGGGCGAAATCGTCCGTTTCGAGGAATAGGAAGACGCGCCCCCCGCTCTGGTCGCCGACCGCCGCCCGTTGCCGGTCCCCGACGGCCCGCGCGAGCAGCAGCGCGTGGGCGGCAGCCGGCGGGGCGACGACGACCCACCGTTTCCCCGCGGCCAGCGCAGTGTCCTCGCGAAGCACGAAGCCGAGGCTGTCGACGAAGAACGATATGGCCTCGTCATAGTCACGGACGAGGAGGGCGGTCATCGCAAGGCGCTGGGACATCCCGTGACGCTGCCCGATGTCGCCCGACGAGCCAAGGTCCGTGACGGGCGGCGTCGGGGCAATCCAACGCCGGACCTTCGCAGCTCCGGCTCCGCTTACGCCGGGTCCACGCGTCAGGCTCACGGGGCCGCTTCGAAGGATGGGCGACCGTACCTCTCCGCCACCCGCGCGGGAAAGCGCCTTCAGCCCCCGTCCACCACCTCTTCCGGCCGCGCCCAGATCATCTCGCCGCGGCCGAGCGCGCGGCCGTCGTGGGCGTGCACCGTCACCGGCGCCACCGGCCGGCGGTCGCGCGCGTCGACCAGCACCGGGAAGGCCGGCTGGCACGTCTCCCAGCGTTCGCCCCATTGGCGCAGCGCGACCATCGTCGGCAGCAGGGCATAGCCCTTTTCGGTCAGCGAATAGCGGATCTTGCGACGGTCCGCCGGCATCGCCGCGCGCTGCAGGATGCCATGGTCGACCAGCCGTGCCAGCCGATTGGCGAGGATGTTGCGCGCGATGCCCAGTTCCGACTGGAATTCCTCGAAATGGTGCAGGCCGTTGAACGCGGCGCGCAGGATCAGGAACGCCCAGCGCTCGCCCATCGCCTCCAGCGCCGCGGGCAGGCTGCATTCCTTCAGCGTCTCGCGCAGGTGGTCCATGGCCCTGCCGTACCGCAAACGCGCGCGAGCGGCAAAAACGATCACGCTGATCGGCAACAAACCATTGCCAAGCCGTGGCGGCCCGCCCCATGTACATGCTGTGCTGCGGCAATATGAACTGGTCGACCGGGTGCTCGATTACGACCCCGATGCCAACGAGGCGCTGCTCAACCGCGCCTACGTCTTCTCGATGCACGCCCATGGCAGCCAGAAGCGCGCCAGCGGCGATCCCTATTTCAGCCATCCGATCGAGGTGGCGGGCATCCTGACCGACCTTCGGCTCGACGACGAGACGATCGCCACCGCGATCCTGCACGACACGGTCGAGGACACGGTCGCCACTTCGGAAGAGATCGAGCGCGTCTTCGGTCCTAATGTCGCGCGGCTGGTCGACGGCGTCACCAAGCTCAGCAAGATCGAGGCGCAGACCGAGAATGAGCGCGCCGCAGAGAACCTGCGCAAGTTCCTGCTGGCGATGTCGGACGACATCCGCGTGTTGCTGGTCAAGCTCGCCGACCGGCTGCACAACATGCGCACGCTCCACCACATCCCCAAGCCGGAGAAGCGGCGGCGCATCGCCCGCGAGACGATGGACATCTACGCGCCGCTCGCCGAGCGGGTCGGCATGTACGAGTTCATGAAGGAGATGCAGACGCTCGCCTTCGAACAGCTCGAGCCGGAGGCGTATCAATCGATCACCAAGCGGCTGGAGCAGCTGAAGGCCGGCGGTGGCGACCGGATCGCCAAGATCGGTTCGGGCCTCAAGCTGCTGCTCGCCCGCGCCGGCGTCGAGGCGGAGGTGACGGGGCGCGAGAAACACCCCTATTCGATCTGGCGCAAGATGAGCGAGCGCCACATCAGCTTCGAGCAACTGAGCGACATCATGGCGTTCCGCGCGATCGTGCCGACGGTCGAGGACTGCTATCGCGCGCTGGGGATCATCCACCGCCGCTGGCCGATGGTGCCGGGGCGGTTCAAGGACTATATCTCGACGCCCAAGCGCAACGGCTATCGCTCGCTGCACACCAGCGTGATCCATGCCGACAATGCCCGCATCGAGATCCAGATCCGCACGCCGGACATGCATGCGGAAGCCGAATTCGGCCTCGCCGCGCACTGGGCGTACAAGGAAAAGAAGGTCCGCGCCGACAGCCAGCACAGCTGGATCGCCGATCTGGTCGAGATCCTCGACACCGCCGGCAGCCCCGAAGAGCTGCTCGAACATACCCGCATGGCGATGTACCAGGATCGCATCTTCGCCTTCACGCCGAAGGGCGAGCTGATCCAGTTGCCCAAGGGCGCGACGCCGATCGATTTCGCCTATGCGGTGCACACCGATCTCGGCGACCAGGCAGTCGGCGCCAAGATCAACGGCCGCGTCGTGCCGCTGTCGACCGTCATCGAGAACGGCGACCAGGTGCAGGTGCTGCGCTCCAAGGGGCAGGTGCCGCAGCCCGGCTGGCTCAACTTCGCGATCACCGGCAAGGCGCTGGCGGCGATCCGCCGGCATCTGCGCCATACCGAGCGGGCCGAGCAGATCGCATTGGGCCGCACCTTGTACGAGGATATCGTCCGTCGCCTGCCCGCCGCGCTGTCGCCCGACGCGCTCGACCATGCGGTGGCGCGGCTCAAGCTGCCCGACGAGCCGGCGCTGATGATGGCGATCGCGCGCCGCCACCTGTCCGACGTGCAGGTGATGGAGGCGCTGATGCCGGGTTCCGCCGGCACCGATGCGGCGCGGCTGGCGCCGCAGTCGACCGCCATCTCGATCAAGGGGCTGACGCCGGGTGTCGCCTTCGACCTGGCGGAATGCTGTCACCCGGTGCCGGGCGACCGCATCGTCGGCCTGCGTCGCCCCGACGCGGGGATCGAGGTGCATGCGATCGACTGCCCGGTGCTCGCCGAACTGGCCGAGCGCGGCGCGGACGAGACCGACTGGGTCGACGTCGACTGGGGCGACCAGTCCGATGGCGCGGTCGCGCGGATCAGCGTGCAGGTGAGGAACGAGCCCGGCGCGCTCGGCATCGTCTCGACGATCATCGGCGCGCACAAGGCGAACATCATCGCGCTGCGATTGGATACGCGCGACACGATGTTCCACACCAACGTCATCGACGTCGAGGTCCATGACGTCCACCAGCTGATGCGCCTGATCGCGGCGCTGCGCGCCGCGGACGCCGTCAATGCGGTGGAGCGGGTGTAGCGGCCGTGGCCGGTCGCGTCGCACCAGGCTGGGTCAGCTGACGCCGCTTCAGGAATTTTAGCCGCGGGCGGCGACTGCCACCCGCTCGACCACCCACAGCATCGCCGCCGCCACCGCCGCGCCGATCAGCATGTCCGCCAGATAATGCGTTCCCTCGACGGGGGTCGACAGCAGCATCGCCGCGTTGAGCGCGAGCAGCGGCCAGCGCAGGCTGCGGATCGGCCAGGCGGCGCGGATGTAGATCACCGCCGCCGCGGTGTGGAAGCTGGGCGCGGAGACGAGGCCGCGCAGATGGGCGAGGTCGATCACCCGCACGCTGTGATCGCGCAGCGCCGGGATCAGCCCCTGCTGCCATTGCTCGCTTTCGGGCATGTACGGGATCGACCCGTGCCAGAGGTAGGAGAAGGGTCCCACCGCCGGCATCAGCGCGTAGAGCGCCAGCGTCGCCACCGCGGTCAGCCAGAAGGCGGCGAGGAAGCGATGCGCCGCACCGCGATCGCCCGACCAGGCGGCGTGGCCGAGCAGGATCGCCGGCGTCAGATAGATGCTGCGATAGGCGGCAAGGCCCAGCACCTGCAGCGGCGGATGCGCCGCGACCGTGCCATACCAGGCGAGCCAGTCGAAGCCCAAGGCCTCGTCGATCCGTTGCAGCGCCGCATCGTGGAACCCTTGCGTCAGCGCCGCGATCGGATAGCTGGCGACGGCGCCGATCAGGGCGATCGCCGTGAACAGCGCATAATATTCCGCGCCGGCGGCGAGCGCATCGCCATGGCGCCAGCCCGTCCGCCCAGCGCCGAGCCGCAGCGCGAGCGCGCACCCGCCGCAGAGCCAATAGGGAAGGTTGCCGCCGCTCATCGGGTCGATCGTCAGCTCGCTGGCCCGAATCAGCAGCGCCACGACCAGGCCGCTGACCACCACCGCCAGCCAGAGCAGCAGGCCCGGAACGCCGGCTGCGGCCGCGGTATCTGGTCCCGATACTGCGACGGGCGGAAGCGGGCGATCGGCGGCTGGGTATTGAGTCGGCACGGGCGCGTCTTCATCTTACAAATTCGTGACAGTCCCGCCTCTGCCACGAAAGCTTTCACCAGGATGAACGAGACGCGAGGCCGGCGCGTCGGTGCGACGCACCGCCCCGCCCTGCAGACGCCGGCGCCGCTGTAGCAGGCATTGGGTCCCGGTCGGCCTCCCGCGGATGGCCAGACTTCGATCATGGCGTTCCCGGATGCGAGACGACATACGTTCGCATCCACCGGGACGTGACCGGTCAGGCGTGACAGGCGGATGACGCCGCCGGTGCAAGCCGCTACAAGGCGCGCCATCATGCACCGCCCCGCCCTGTCCGTCGTCATCCCCTGCTACAACGAAGCCGCCTGCCTGGAGCTGCTCCACGCGCGCGTCTCGGCGGCGGCGCGCGACGCCGTGGGCGAGGATTACGAGATCGTGCTGATCAACGACGGTAGCCGCGACGACAGCTGGCCGGTGATGCAGCGCCTGTCGGCGGCCGATCCGCACCTCGTCGCGATCAACCTGTCGCGCAACCACGGCCACCAGCTGGCGCTGACCGCGGGACTCGACCTGTGCAGCGGTGCGCAGATCCTGATCATCGACGCCGATCTGCAAGACCCGCCGGAGCTGCTCGCCGACATGCGGCGGACGATGGCCGATCAGCAGGCCGACGTCGTCTATGCGGTGCGCCGCAAGCGCGAGGGCGAGACGATCTTCAAGAAGGCGACCGCCGCCGCCTTCTACCGCGTGCTCGACCGCGTCACCGACACGCCGATCCCGCTCGATACCGGCGATTTCCGGCTGATGAGCCGGCGCGCGCTCGACGCGCTGCTGTCGCTGCCCGAACAGGCGCGCTTCATCCGCGGCATGGTCGCCTGGGTCGGCTTCCGCCAGGTGCCCTTCCCCTACGATCGCGCCGAGCGCCATGCCGGCGAGACCAACTATCCGCTCGGCAAGATGGTGCGGCTCGCCTTCGACGCGGTCACCGGCTTCTCGACCGCGCCGCTACGCTTCGCCAGCCACGCCTCGGTGATCCTCGCCGGCGCGTCGCTCTTGCTGCTGATCTACATCCTGTGGGGCTTTTTCGAGGGCTCGCCGGTACAGGGCTGGACGTCGACGATGCTGGTCGTCACCGTCCTGTCGGCGGTGCAGATGTTCGTGCTCGGCATGATCGGCGAATATCTCGGCCGGCTGTACATCGAGAGCAAGAAGCGCCCGCTCTATCTGGTCGCCGACATCGCCGGACCGGTGAAGGGCCATTCGACCCTGGGCTTCAACGCCGCCGAACCCTCGCCGGAATTCGACGCCGGCGCCTAGGCCGGCTCGGCCAGCGTGACGATCGACACGCCGGGGGTCAGCGGCACCCGGCCGACCGCATGGCGTTCGAGGCGGAAGATCGTCTCGAACAGCGTGTTGAGCGGCTTGGCCGGCGGTGAATCGTCGCTGTCGTCGCGCCCGGTCAGCCGCCCGGCGATGCGCGCCGCGGCGGCGAGCGGGAAGAGCAGCGAGTTGAAATAGGTCAGCTTGCGCGGCGTCAGGCCCGCGGCGCCGATCGCCTTGGCCAGCCCGGCCTTGGAATAGCGGCGGTGGTGGTGGTTCACCACGTCATGCGCGCTCCACATCCATTGGTGGGCGGGCACCGCGATCAGGATCTTGCCGCCGGGCTTGAGCAGCGACTTCATCGCGGCAAGCGCGGCGACGTCATCCTCGATATGCTCGACGACGTCGAGCACCGCGACCAGATCGTAAGACGCCCGCGCGACGCCCGGCAGCGCGGGCAGCGGCGCATCGCCGACCGGCTTGCCCAGCCGCTCGCTGGCGATGGCGCGCGCGGCGGGATCGATCTCGATCGCGTCGACCGCGCCGAATTGCGCGAGCATCGGTAGATTGTGCCCGGTGCCGCAACCGATCTCGAGGATGCGCGCGCCCTCCGGCAGCGCGGCGTAGCGGGTCAGATAATCGCTGAGGATGTCGCGGCGGGCGCGGTACCACCAATGGGTGGAATCATGCGCGGCCATGCGGTCGTAGACGATGCGATCCATGATTTAAGCGAACACCAGCCAGCGATTGAGGATGAAGGTGAAGATGGTGGCCAGCGCCACTGCGGGAATGAGGATCACCCAGCCGGGCAGGCCGAATTTGGCCGTGCCGATCCAGGTGACCAGCGCGTTCAGCGCCATGCCCGATCCTTGGACGGCGATGAACTGCATCTGCTGCTGCCAGCCGCGGCGGGCGTCGTTCAGCCCCTTGAAGCTCCAGCGGCTGTGCAGGACATAGCCGCAGGCCACCGCCACCAGAAAGGCCGGCGGCACGGCATAGACGGCATGCTGCCGCGCCAGCACGAACAGGGTGAGCGGCAGATAGACCGCCGAATAGATCAGCGTCGACACGCCCCCGGCGATGCCGAAGCGCAGCAATTGCCCGCGCATGTCGTCGGCCTGGAGGATGTGGAGCAGGGCGGGAGCTTCCCTCGTCATCGTCTCCGCCCTAAAGGACGGGGACCGGGAACGGCAATTGTTATTCGAAGGGCGTCTCGCTTGACCACTCCTCCGCGCGGCCGGCTTCAAGCCGAGCTGGACCGCTACTGGACCGCGCTCACCCTGGTGGCGTGGCTCGCGGTGTCCGCCTGGTATGTCGGCCACGACTGGAACATGGTGCGCTGGCTGTCGCTGGGCGACACCGACGACAACATGCGGCTGATGCAGGTGCGCGCCTGGCTGAACGGCCAGGGCTGGTACGACCTGCGCAACTATCGGCTCAACCCGCCGCAGGGCTTCGACATCCATTGGAGCCGCATCGTCGACCTGCCGATCGCCGGGCTGATCCTGTTCTTCCGCCTGTTCACCAGCAACGCCTGGGCGGAGCGGCTGGCCTGCGGCATCGCGCCGCTGCTGCCGCTGTCGATCGCGATGCTCGGCGTCGCGGCGACGGTGCGGCGGCTGGTCCATCCGCTCGCCTGGCCGCTGGCGATCATCTTCCTGCTCGGCACGTCGGCGACGATGCTGATGTTCCTGCCCGAGCGGATCGACCATCACGGCTGGCAGCTCGCGATGCTGAGCCTGACCGTCGCCGGCCTGTGCGATCCGCGTCCGCTGCGCGGCGGCATCATGGTCGGGCTGGCGAGCGCGGTCAGCCTGGCGATCGGCCTGGAGATGCTGCCCTATTGCGCGATGGCCGGCGCCATCCTGGCGCTGCGCTGGGTGTGGGACGCGGCCGAGGCGGACCGGCTCACCGCCTATGCGCTGAGCCTCGGCGGCGGCAGCGCGATCGGCTATGCCGCCTTCGCCTCCTATGCCAATGCCGCGATGCGCTGCGACGCGCTGACGCCGGTCTGGCTGTCGGTGATGGTCGCGGCGGGCGCGCTCCTGTTCGTGATGGCGCGGGTGTCGCCGGCGAGCCGGGCGGCGCGGCTGACGATGGCGGTGGTCGCGGGCGGCGTGATCGTCGCAGGCTTCGTGCATTTCTTCCCGCAATGCCTGGGCCGGCCGGAGGGCGTGTCGCCCGAGCTGCAGAAGAACTGGCTGGACAATGTCCGCGAGGCCAAGCCGATCTACAAGCACCCGTTCCGCCTGGGCTTTCCGATCGCGGCCCTGCCGGTGGTCGGCGTCGTCGGCGTCATCCTCGGCACCTGGCGCGCGCGGCGCAGCCCGGCGCTGATCGGCTGGGCGGCGGTGGCGCTGTTCGTCACCTTCGCGACGCTGATGCTGCTGTGGCAGGTGCGCGCCGGGCCTGCGGCGCAGCTGCTCGCGGTGCCCGGCGCGACCGCGCTCGGCTTCGTCGTGCTGCCCTGGCTGCTCGGCCATCGCAACCCGCTGGTGCGGATCGGCGGCACGGCGGCGGGCTTCTTGATCGTCTCCGGCCTGTTCGCCGGGCTGATCATCAAATATCTGCCGGTCGACGTGCCCAATGCCTATACCAAGCGGGTCAACCGCTCGACCGGCAATTGCATCCGCTACACCGTGCTGCGGCCGCTCAACCTTTATCCGGCGCAGACCGTGTTCACCTTCGTCGACCTGGGTCCGCGGCTGATCACGCTGACGCATCACGATGCGATCGCCGGCCCCTATCATCGCAACGGCGATGCGATCCTCGACGTGCAGCATGCGTTCGGCGGATCGGAGCAGCAGGCGCATGCGATCATCCGCCGACACGGCGCGACGCTGCTGCTGCTCTGCCCGAACATGGCGGAATCGACCAACTATCGGGCACGCAATCCGGGCGGCTTCTACGACCGGATGGCGCATGGCTGGGTACCGGACTGGCTGACGCCGCTGCCGCTGCCCAAGGATTCGCCGCTGCGGCTGTTCGCGGTGGACGGGGCGAAGCAGCCGTTCCAGCAACGCGCCGCGCGCTAGGCGGAACGGTCCGCAAGCCCTCCCGACCAAGGGAGAGTTTGCGGACGGCGATCAGCCCAGGCTCTTCGAGGCCTGTTCGAACAGATCCTTCGACAGGCCCGGCGTGGCGACGATCCGTTCCAGTTCCTGGCGCATCTTTTCCGACCGGCCCGCGTCGAAGCGGCGCCAGCGGCCGAGCGGCGGCAGCAGCTTTGCCGCGGTCTGCGGGTTGAGCTTGTCGAGCGCGATCAGTTGGTCGGCGAGGAAGCGATAGCCCGATCCGTCGGCGGCGTTGAACGCGCGCTGGTTGACCCCGAACGCGCCGACCAGCGCGCGGGCGCGATTGGGGTTGGCGAGCGTGAAGTCGGGATGCCGTGCCAGCTGCGCAACCAGCGCGGCCGTGTCGTCACGCGACGATAGCGCCTGGGTCTGGAACCATTTGTCGATGACCAGCGCATTGCCGGCATAGCGATTGTAGAAGATGTCGAGCGCCGCCTCGCGCTCGTCGGAATGGCCGTTCGCCAGCGTGGTCAGCGCGCCCTGGCGGTCGGTCATATTGTCCGCCGCCTCGAACTGGCGGAAGGCGAGGCCGGCGGCGTCGGCCGCGCCGCTGGCGGCGATATAGCCGAGCGCGACGTTGCGCAGCCGGCGGCCGCCCTTGGCGCCGGGCGAATAGACATAGGGGCCCTGCGGCGCCTCGGCATAGGCGCGCCGCCACTGATCGGCGAGACGACGGCCGAGATCGCGACGCAGCGCCTCGCGCGCGCGGAAGATCGCGTCGGGATCGACCACCGCCAATTGATCGCCGATGAAGCTTTCCGACGGCAGCAGCACCGCCTCCGCGACGAAGGCGGGATCGAGATCGCCATTGTCCAGCGTGTTGGCGACCGCGGTGATCACGGCCTCGTGATCCGCGCGCGCGCCATCGATGGCGCCGGCGACGAGCGTGTCGAGCATCAATTGCTGCATCGCCTCGTAGCGGGCGAAGGGATCGTCGTCATGCGCCGACAGGAAGGCGAGTTCGGCGGCGCTGCGGTCGCTTTCGACGATCACCGGCGCGGAGAAGCCGCGGTTGATCGACAGCACCGGCCGTTCGCCGATGCCGTCGAAGACGATGGTGTCGGCGGCATCGGTCAGCATCACCAGCCGCTCGTCGCCGAGCGGCCGGCCGCTTTCGCCGCCGAACAGTTTGACCTTGAGCGGTAGCACCATCGGTGCCTTGCTCGGCTGGCCGGGCGTCGCCGGCACGTGCTGGGCGAGGCGCAGCGTCGCGCGCCCCTCGCCCGCCGTATGCGCCAGGCTGGCGGAGACGCGCGGCGTCCCGGCCTGGCTGTACCAGAGGCGGAACTGGGTCAGGTCGACGCCGCCCGCCTGCTCCATGCAGGCGACGAAATCCTCGCAGGTCGCGGCGGTGCCGTCGAACTGGCGGAAATAGAGGTCGGTCGCGGCACGGAACTTCGCCGGGCCGAGGATCGTCGCCATCATCCGGATCAGCTCGGCGCCCTTGTTGTAGATGGTCGCGGTGTAGAAGTTGCTGATCTCGAGGTAGCTTTCCGGCCGGACCGGGTGGGCGAGCGGGCCGGCATCCTCCGGAAACTGCGCCGCGCGCAGGCCGCGCACGTCCTCGATCCGCTTGACCGCGGCGGAGCCCTGGTCCGCCGAGAAGCCCTGGTCGCGATAGACGGTGAAGCCTTCCTTCAGCGACAGCTGGAACCAGTCGCGGCAGGTGATCCGGTTGCCCGACCAATTGTGGAAATATTCATGCGCCACGACCGCCGCGATCGCGTCGTAATCATAGTCGGTCGCGGTGTCGGGATCGGCGAGGATGTAGCGGCTGTTGAAGATGTTCAGCCCCTTGTTCTCCATCGCGCCGAAGTTGAAATCGTCGACCGCGACGATGTTGAACACGTCGAGGTCGTATTCGCGGCCGTAGACACGCTCGTCCCACGCCATCGAAAGTTTCAGCGCGTGGAGCGCATGGTCGGTCTTGGCGATGTCCGCCTCGCGCACCCAGATGCCGAGCTGCACCTCGCGACCCGACATGGTCGTGAAGCTGCCGCGGTTGACCGCCAGGTCGCCGGCGACGAGCGCGAATAGATAGGAGGGCTTGGGGAAGGGATCGTTCCATTCCGCCCAGTGGCGGCCATCCCCCGCCTCGCCCTGCGCGACCGGATCGCCATTGGCGAGCAGCACCGGGAAGCGCGTGGCGTCGGCGGTCATCCGCACGGTGTAGCGGCTGAGCACGTCGGGCCGGTCGGGGAAATAGGTGATGCGGCGGAATCCCTCCGCCTCGCATTGTGTGCAGAGGTTGCCGCCACTCGCGTAAAGACCCATCAGCTGGGTGTTGCGCTCCGGCGCGATGGTGACGACCGTCTCGACGACGTGACGCTCGCCGGCGAGCGGGATGACCAGCTGTTCGCCTTCGATCCGCCAGTCGTTGACCTGGCGTCCATCGACGATGACCGACTCGGGTTGCTGCCCGGCGCCGTCGAGGCGCAGCGGCTGGTCGTGCGCACCGTTGCGGGTCACCGACAGGCAGGCGGTGACGCGGGTGGCGGCGGGATCGAGATCGAAGTCGAGGTGCGTGTCCGGCACCAGCCAGGCGGGCGGGCGATAATCGCCGCGCTGGATGACGGCGGGCTGGGCGGGGGCGTTCTGGACGTCGAGCATCCGCTACCTATACCCGGCGCGCCCAGGAGTTCCATGTTCCTTGCTCCTGCATCGAAGGAAGGGTGGCCGTCATTCCCCTCCCGCAAGCGGGAGGGGAATGGTGACCTTGCACCCGGCCCGCGCTGTGCTACCCCGCTGCCACACATAAGCCCGCCAGGGGTACAGGGGACCTGCCGACATGATCTCGAAGATTGGCGCGCTGGCGCTGCTCGCGCTCTCGACCTCCGCGCTCGCCCAGACGGGGACGGCGCCTGCCGCCCCGCCTGCCGCAACGCTGCCGGCCTCGTCCTACACGCCGCTCGACGTCGCCGCGATCAACGCACCGCTGCCCCCCGATCAGGCGGCGATGAAGGCGCATGTCCTGTTCCTCGCCTCCGACGCGATGCGGGGCCGCGAGGCCGGCAGTCCGGAATTCGACATCGCGGCGCAATATGTCGCCGCGCAATTCTATGCCGCGGGCCTGCGCCCGGCAGGCGACGCCGGCGGCTATCTGCAGACCGTGCCGCTGACGACGTACAAGGCCGCGTCGAAGGGCGACATGGTCTGGACCGGTAAGGGCGCGCAGCCGCAGACGCTCGTCTTCGGGGAGGATTTCGTGCCCAGCGCCAACCCCGCCGCGGCGGAGACCAGCGTCTCCGCACCCGTGGTCTTCGTCGGCCGCGGCATCGTTGCGCCGCAGTACAAGATCGACGATTATGCGGGGGTCGACGTGCGCGGCAAGATCGTCGCGATCTTCGCCGGCGCGCCCGATTCCTTCGGCGGCGAAGAGCGCGCCTATTTCAGCAGCCCAGCGACCAAGGCGTGGATCGCCGCGCAGCATGGCGCGGTCGGCGTGGTGACGATCGACACGCCGCGCGCCGGCCCGCGGGCGCGGCCGTTTTCCGCGCTGGCGCAATATTATGACGCGCCGCGCATGACCTGGGCCAAGCCCGACGGCACCGGCACCAGCCCGGCCGCCTCCACCCCCTATCTCGGCACGCTGAGCCAGGCGGCGGCGGCCAAGCTGTTCGCCGGCGCGCGGACGCCGTGGACGACGATCGCCGCCCAGGCGCAGGGCGACAATCCTGCCTACAAGCCGGTCGCGCTGGCCGGCACGCTGACCGTCACCACCAAGACCGCCTTCACCCCGGGCAAGAGCAGCAACGTGATCGGCGTCATCCCCGGCACCGACCCGGTGCTGGGCAAGGAGGTGGTGATCCTGTCGGCGCACCTCGACCATATCGGCGTCAGCCCGGAACGGCCCGGCCAGCCGGCGAACGCGGACCGGATCAACAACGGCGCGCTCGACAATGCGATCGGCATCGCCAGCCTGATCGAGGAAGCGAAAAAGTTTACCGCGAGCGGCCAGCCGCCGAAGCGCACCGTCATGTTCCTGGCAGTGACCGGCGAGGAAAAGGGCCTGGTCGGATCCGACTATTTCGCCAACCACCCGACCGTGCCGCTCAAGACGATCGTCGCCGACGTCAACCTCGACATGCCGGTGCTGCTCTACAAGTTCGAGGACATGATCGTCTTTGGCGCCGACCGTTCGACGCTGGGGCCGATCGTCAAGACCGCGGTCAATGCGCAGGGCGTCGATCTGTCGCCCGACCCGATGCCAGAACAGGGCTTCTTCGTCCGCTCCGATCACTTCAACTTCGTCAAGCAGGGCATTCCCAGCGTCTTCCTGTGGCCGGGGATGAAGGGCGAGGGGCGCGCCAAGTTCGAGGATTTCCTGTCGCACCGATACCACCGGCCGGGCGACGACTTGACCCAGCCGATCCTGTGGGACCAGGGCGTCCGCTTCGTCGCGACCAATTATGCGATCGCGCGTCAGATCGCCGACGGGCCGGTGCGGCCGATGTGGAACAAGGGCGACTATTTCGGCACCACCTACAAGGGCGTGATGACCAAGTGACGCGATGCTGCTGATCTTCGGCCTCGGTTATACCGCCAGCCGCATCGCGGCTGCGTGGCCGGGGACGGTGGTCGGCACGACCCGCGACGGGCGTGACGGGACGCTGCGCTTCGACAATGAAGCGGCGGTGCGCGCGGCGCTGGCAAAGGCGAGCCATGTGCTGTCGTCCGTGCCGCCGGAGGGCGAGACGGACCCGGTGCTGGTGCGCTACGGCGACCACCAGGTGTTCCTGCGCAGGCAGGAACCCAGAGCCACCAGCGGTACGGCTGATAACCCTGGGCTCCTGCGTGCGCAGGAGCACGGGCATACATGGCTCGGCTATCTGTCGTCGACCGGCGTCTATGGCGACACGCGAGGCGCGTGGGTCGACGAGAGCGCCCCGACCGGCGGCGGGCGGCGATCGGCGCGCGCCGCGGCGGATGCGGCGTGGCTGGCCCGAGGGGCGCGCGTGTTCCGGCTGCCCGGCATCTACGGCCCCGGCCGATCGCCGCTCGAGCGGGTCCGGGAGGGGCGCGCGCATCGCGTCGGCTTGCCCGATCAGGTGTTCAGCCGGGTCCATGTCGACGACATCGTCGCCGGCGTGCTCGCCGCCCGTACCGCGCCGGCGGGGGCGTACAATCTCGCCGACGATTATCCGTGCGCGCAGGACGACGTTGTCGACTATGCCGCGGCCTTGCTCGGCCTGCCTGCGCCGCCGCTGGTCGATCTCGCCAGCCTGTCGCCGATGGCGCGCGGCTTCTATGCGGAGAACCGCCGGGTCGCCAACGGCAAGGCGAAGCGCCTGCTCGGCTGGGCGCCGCGCTACCCCGATTACCGGTTCGGCCTGCGCGCCCTCAGCGCCACGACCAGCCCGATGCCGGTCAGCACCGCGCCGGCCGCGGCGAGCGGCGACCAGCGATAGCCTTCGAACAGCGTCGACAGCAGCATCGCGATCACCGGAACGATGACGCTGGAATAGGCCGCCTTGGCCGGGCCGATGACGCGCAGCACGCGATAGTAGAGCGGGAAGGACAGGGTCGAGCCGAACAGGCCGAGATAGGCGATGCCCGCCCAATAGCTGATCCGCCATTCTACCACCGGCGGCCCGGTGAGCGCAAAGGCGAGCGTGCCGTCGATCGCCGCGCCGGCCAGCATCGCCAGCGCCAGCGTGCTGAGCATCGGATAGCGCCGCGCGGTTGGCGTCGCCTGCAGCACGTTGGCGCTCGACGCCGCGAGGATCGCGCAACCGGTCAGGCCGAGGCCGGCGAGCGTATCGGCGAGACTGCCGGCGCCGCTGCGCGCCTCGTGCAGGAAGAGCAGGGCGATCCCGGCCATCGCGATCAATGAGCCGACGACCAGCTGCCGTCCCATCCGCTGGCCGAGGAAAAGACGCGCGAACACCGCATTGGGCACGAGCAGCAGCGCGAAGGCGACGGCGACCAGACCGGAGGTGATGTGCCGTTCCGCCCGGTAGACGAAGTTGAAGTTGAGGCAGAACTGGCAGATGCCGACGCCCAGCACGAACAGCCAGCCACGGGCGTCGAGCCGGAAGCTTTCCCGCTTCACCGCGGCGACGATCGCCATGGCGGTGCCGGCGACGATGAAGCGGTAGGTCACCGACCAGTTCGGCGGCACCACGCCCAATTGGTCGCGGATCACCAGCCAGGTCGAACCCCAGATCAAAGTGACGATCGCGAACGGGATCAGGATCGCCGCGCGGGTCGATTGCGGCGGCGCGGCCCCGCTCATGACCCGAACCTCACAGCGCGCCGATCGCGGCGGCGAGCGCCGCGACCTGGCTCTCGTCGCTGTCCCAGGCGGTGACCAAGCGGATCTCACCCGCCGCCCAATCGTAGAAGTCGAAGCCCTGCGCGCGCAGTGCCGCCGCCTCGTCGGGCGTGGCGCGCAGGAACACTTCGTTCGCCTCGACTGGATGGACCAGCCGCGACCCCGCCGCGCCCGCCAGCGCCGCGGCGCGCGCATTGGCGGCGCGGCCATTGGCCAGCCACAGATCGTCCTCCAGCATCGCCAGCACCTGCGCGGCGAGATAGCGGCCCTTGGAGAAGAGCAGGCCGGCGCGCTTGCGGCGGTATTTCGTGACGGCGGCCAGATCGGGGCGGAAGAAGACGAGCAGTTCCGCGCTCATCGCCCCGTTCTTGACGAAGCCGAACGACAGGGCGTCGACGCCGGCGCGCCAGGTCACCTCGGCCGGCGAGCAGCCGAGCGTCGCCACCGCATTGGCGAAGCGCGCGCCATCCATGTGCAGGCCCAGCCCGCGCGCCTTAGCGAGATCGCCGATCGCGGCGACCTCGGCCGGCGTGTAGACCCGGCCATATTCGGTGGCGTTGGTGATCGAGATGGCATGCGGCTGCACCCGGTGGACGTCGTCGGGGATCGCGTCGATCACCGCCGCGATCGTCTCCGGCGTCAGCTTGGCGCCGTCGCCGTCGGCGAGGAACAGCTTGGCGCCATGGGTGTAGAATTCCGGCGCGCCGCCCTCGTCATTCTGGATATGCGCGTCGCGGTGGCAGACGACGCCGCCGTGCGGCGGGCAGAGGGCAGCCAGCGCCAGGCAATTGGCGGCGGTGCCGGTCGGCACCCACAGCGCCGCGACCTCGGTGCCGAACAGATCGGAGACGCGCGCGTCGAGCGCCTGCGACCGGGCATCGCCGTCATAGGCGGTGTCGAGCGTGTTGGCCTGGGCGATGGCGGTCATCACCAGCGGATGAACGGCGGCGGCATTGTCGGAAAAGAAGCGCATGCCCGCGTCCATGCGGCGGCGACGCGTCGCATCCAACCGAGAAAATGCGCGTCACCGCCCGGACATCTTTCGCAATTTTCTTGCGATGTGTCTTTTCCACAACACTCATCGCCGGTCGCGCAGCGCCGGTGCGTGAAAATGGTGATGGAGATCAAGATGTTCGGTTGGATCATGGGCGGACTGCCCTATCGCGCAACGCCGACCCGGCATGACGACGGGCGACCGACGCAGCCGGTCGCGGTGACCGGCAACGGACGGGCGGTGCAGCCGTGAAGTTGTTCCCACATCCGACCCCGCAGCCCGTGCCCCAGCCGGCCGTGCCGCTGATCGACAATCCGTTTTCCCCGGAGATCGTCGCCAACGGCGTCTCCGGCCTGTCGGTGATCAACGGCATCGTCACGATCACGCTGGAGACGGTGCATTGCGACCACAGCAAGGCCGAGCCGCAGCTGGAGCGTGTCGTGGTCGGCCGCGTCGCCGCCTCGGTGCCTGCGGCGCAGGCGCTGATGACCGGCCTTTACCAATTCCTCGCCCAGCACGGGCTCAACCCGTTCCACGACGCCGGAGGCGCGACATGCCAGTAACCTATCTGCCGCTCGACCGCTTCCGCGCCCGCTCGCTCGCCGCCCCGGCGATCCGGGTCGTGCTGCATCCCGTCGCAGGCGCGGGCATGCCGGCAGGCCGTGTGATCGCGCGACCGGCTGTGGCAATGACCTGAGCCAGCCAACAAGACCGGCATCGGCGGTCATCCAGCCTGTCGGCCGGACGACCGCCGGGCGGCTCAGCCCTCGATCACATGCGGCACGAATCGTGCGGTGTTGCCGGTGATCAGGCCATCCTCGCGGATGCCGAGGCCGGCGGGCGCGCCATCGACGATCCAGCTGCCGATCACCGGGAAACAGCCCGGCGCCGGTTCGGGCAGCGGGTAGAGCGCCTGATAGACATAGCTCTGGTCGGCATAAGCGCCCGCTGCCTCGGCGACGACGCGACCGCCGCGGCGGATCGAGACATTGGCGCCCTCGCGCGCGAGCAGCGGCTTGGCGACGGCATCGCCGTCGGGAATGTCGAAGCTCGCCGGCAGCAGATTGGGATGGCCGGGATTGAGCTGCCAGAGAATCGGCAGGATCGCCTTGTTCGACCAGATCATCTTCCACACCGGCTCGATCCACAGCGTGCTGCCGGTGGCCAGGCTGTCGGCGAGTTGCGGCGCGAAGGCCTCGCGCGTCAGCCATTCCCAGGGATAGAGCTTGTACAGCGCCGCGATCGGCGCGTCGTCGGCATCGACAAAACGATGCGCGTCATGGTCCCAGCCGATGTCGTCGACGAGCAGCGGCACCGTCTCGATCCCTGCCGCCGCCGCCGTGTCGCGCAGATAGGCGACGGTCAGCGCGTCCTCGCCGCTATCCTCGTCGGCATGGGCGAAGTGGACGCGCGGCGGCAGATAGTCCGCCAGGTCGCGCCATTTGGCGACCAAAGCCTCATGCAGGCCGTTATATTGGCCGAGCGCGGGGAAGACCGCCTGTTTCCAGTCCCACTGGACCACCGCCGCCTCGAGCAGCGAGGTCGGCGTGTCGCAGTTGAACTCGAACAATTTGGGCGGCCCCGCGCCGTCATAGCCGAGGTCGAAGCGGCCGATATTGAGCGCCGGCGGCTCGGCGGCCCAGGCGTCGCGGATCGGCTGGTGGAAGGCGGCCGGAATGTCGAACCGGGCAAGCAATGCGGGATCGGCGAGGATCGCGTCGCCGGCGGCGAGGAACAGGCGGTAGAGTTCGGCGGTCGCCGCCTCGATCGTGTCGATCTGCGCCGCCGTGAAGCGGTAATGGACGCTCTCGTCCCAATAGGGGCGACCATCGGCGGTGTGCCAGATCAGCCCCTGCCCCTCGACGATCCGCTGCCAGTCGGCACGCGGCGGCTGGGCGAGGCGGATCACGACCGGCCGCCGCCGAAGAAGCGGCCGGCGCTGCCGAAGCCGCCGCGGCTGATCGCGGCGCTGCGCGTCACAGCGCTGCTCGCGGGTGCGAAGGCGTAGCGCGCCGACGGGCTGCGTGCGAACGAACCGCCGCTGGCCCGCTCGCCGAGATAGGGCAGGCGCGCATTGCGGCCGAGGAAGTACCAGGCGAAGGCGTTGCCCGCGCCACCATGCGCATACGCCGTCCGGCGGCAACGGGCGTCGGCGACGCGGTTGCCCTGCGCATCGGTGCAGATTGCGGTGTCCTGCGCCGTGGTCCAGCCATTGTCCTTGGGCTGGCGGTCGCAGCCGCCCGCCAGCAAGGCGGCGGCCAGGGCGGTGGTGAGCTTCAGGTCCCTGTTCATATCTCTCCCCCTTTATCCTCCCCGCTGGCGGGGAGGATAGCTTAGCCCCCGTCATCCTCCGGCGGACCGTCCTCGCCGCGACGCGGATCGCGCGGTGGCGGCGGGCCGTCGCGGTCGCGGCGCGGGGTGATCGAGATGCTGCCGTCGCGATCGGTATTGAGGTCGATGCCCGCGCCGCGCAGCGCGCCCTGGACCTCGGGCAGTGTCCGGTCGAGCGCGCCGCCGATCAGATCGCCGACCGGATCCTCGCTATTGTCGAGCACTTCCGGATCCATCGCATTCTCCTCGACGATCACCGGCTTCTCGACCGGGGCGATGCCGAGCGCGGCGACCATGAAGTTGCGCCAGATCTGCGCCGGAATGCCGCCGCCGTGCAAACCGGGGTTGGGCGAGCTGTCGTCGTTGCCGACCCAGACGCCGACCACCAGATCGCCGGCGAAGCCGATGAACCAGGCGTCGCGGTTGCTCTGGCTGGTGCCGGTCTTGCCATAGGCCGGAACGGTCAGCGCCGCCTCGCGCCCGGTGCCGCGCAGCGACGAGGACAGCAGGTCGAGCATCTTGGCGCGGGTGTCGTCGTCGAGCTTCTTCGCGCCGCCGGTCAGCGACTGGTACCAGCCCTTGTTCGCCGGCTCCTCCAGCCCGCGTGGCTCGACTGGATAGCGGCCCTGCGAGATGGCGGCATAAGCGGCGGTGAGTTCGAGCAGCGACACTTCGGAGGTGCCGAGGCCGATCGTCGCCTCGTTGGCGATCGGGGTGGAGATGCCGAGGTCGCGCGCCGCCTTGATGACGTTGCGCACGCCGACTTCCTGCGTCAGCCGTGCGGCGACGACGTTGGACGAGCGGGCGAAGGCCCGACGTAGCGGGATCTGACCGAGATAGCGGCCATCGTCGTTCTTCGGCTTCCAGCCGGCGATCTCGACCGGCGAATCGTCGGCCATCGAATCGGGCGTCATGCCGGCGCGCATCGCGGCGAGGTAGACGAACAGCTTGAACGTCGATCCGGGCTGGCGCCGCGCCTGGGTGGCACGGTTGAACGGGCTCTTGCCGTAATCCTTGCCACCGACCATCGCGACGACGCGGCCGTCGGGGCGCATGGCGACGATCGCCGCCTGCGCCTGGCGCAGACCCGCCTGGCGGATGACGCGCTCTGCGGTCTTCTGCAGCCGCAGGTCGAGCGTCGTCTTGACCGTCGCCTCGCTCTTCACCGCGCCAGCGCGATCGCGAGCCTCGGGCAGCACCCAATCGGCAAAATAGGTGCCGCTGGGCAATTGCTCCGGGCGGCTGGACAGCACGCGCTGCGGCTGCACCGCCGCGGCCTCGGCCTTGGTCAGGAAGCCGGCGTCGGCCATGGCCGCGACCACCACCATCTCGCGCTTCCTCGCCCCAGCCAGGTTGCTCGTCGGCGCCAGCCGCGACGGCGCCTTGACCAGGCCGGCGAGCATCGCCGCCTGGCCGATGTTCATGTCCTCCGGCTTGCGGCCGAAATAATGTTTCGACGCCGCGGTCAGGCCGTAGACGTTGTCGCCGAAATAGACGTTCGACAGATAGCGCGACAGGATCTGGTCCTTGGTCAGCCATGCCTCCAGCCAGAAGGAGATCATGACCTCGCGGATCTTGCGCGTCGCGGTGCGATCGGAATCGAGAAAGGCGTTCTTCGCCAGCTGCTGAGTGATCGTGCTGCCGCCCTCGCGCACCCCGCCCGAACCGACATTGTGGACGAAGGCGCGCAGGATGCCGCGCGGATCGATGCCCCAATGGCTGTAGAAGCGGCGATCCTCGATCGCCAGGAACGCCTGGGTGACGTGCTTGGGCAGCTTGGCCGCATCAACCGGCGCGCCGATGATCGCGCCGCGCCGCGCGATCGGCGTGTCGTCGTCCGCGGTCAGGGTGATCGACGGCGGCGTCGGCGGCTGCAGCGACTTGGACAAAGGCGCGGTCAGCGCCAGCCAGCCCACCGCGACGACGAACAGGACGATGAACGCCGCAAGCCCGCGCACCACCCAGCGGCCGATGCCGCGGTTGCGGCGGACCGGCGGCTCGATGGGATCGACGAAGGGTTCGCCGAAATGCCGATCCCAGCCGTCGGTATCGCGCGGCGGCGGCGGCGGCGGGGATGACGGCGGCAGGTCGTCCAGCGCGTAACGCTGGCCGATCGCGCTGCGGCGCGGAGGGTCGACGGGGTCTTGACGCATCGGCTCGTCCCAGCGGTCAGCCATGAGGTGTATTACTATCCTAAAGCGGCTGAAGGCAAGGGTTCGCGCCGTTAACCGTGGCGCATTTACCGTGACGGCGGCGCGAAGGCCAGAGCGGGACGCTGGCGCCGCGGCGGCGGCCACGCTATCTGCTCGGCCCATGGCCTCTACTTCCCCGCTCGTCGTCGGCATCGGCGGCACGGTCGGCAGCGTCTCGTCCACCGAGCGCGCGCTCCGCATCGCGCTCGACGCGGCCGCGCGCGAGGGCTTCGCAACGCAGCTGTTCGGCGGCGCCGATCTCGTCCGCCTGCCGCTCTACGATCCGCGCGCGACGGCGCGCACGCCGGACGAGATGGCGTTCGTCGATGCGGTGCGGCGCGCCTCCGCGGTGATCATCGCCAGTCCCGGCTACCACGGGTCGATCAGCGGCGTGGTCAAGAATGCGCTCGACCTGCTCGAGGAAACCTCGCGGGACGCGCGGCCGTATCTCGCCGACATGCCGGTCGGGCTGATCGCCACCGCCTACGGCTGGCAGGCGACGGGATCGACGATCGCGGCGCTGCGCTCGATCGTCCATGCCTTGCGCGGCTGGCCGACGCCCTTCGCCGCGGCGATCAACACGCAGGTCACCAAATTCGACGAAGAGGGCGGCGCG
Organism: Sphingomonas benefaciens; assembly: GCF_052907485.1. Lineage (NCBI taxonomy): Bacteria > Pseudomonadati > Pseudomonadota > Alphaproteobacteria > Sphingomonadales > Sphingomonadaceae > Sphingomonas > Sphingomonas benefaciens. The sequence continues at coordinate 324,482 of NZ_JBREIC010000005.1, forward strand.
AGCGACCCGGCGGTGGTCGAGCAGCTGAGCCTGATCGGCCGGCAGGTCGCCCGCTTCGCGCCGCTGGCGACCGCCTGATCGCCTGCGGCCTAGCGGGGCCGGACTTCAGGCCAGCGCCACCTCGCCGTGGCGCTCCTCGCCGAGCAGGCCCTGCCGCTTGGCGACGATCGTCGGGATCAGCGCCTGCCCGGCGACGTTGACCGCGGTCCGCCCCATGTCGAGGATCGGGTCGATCGCCAGCAACAGCCCCGCGCCCTCCAGCGGCAGGCCGAGTGTCGACAGGGTCAGCGTCAGCATGACCAGCGCGCCGGTCAGCCCCGCGGTCGCCGCCGAGCCGAGCACCGACACCAGCACGATCAGCAGATAGTCCACGCCGTGCAGCGGAATGCCGTAATATTGCGCGACGAACAGTGCCGCGATCGCCGGGTAGATGGCGGCGCAGCCGTCCATCTTGGTCGTCGCGGCGAAGGGGACGGCGAAGGCGGCGTAGCTGCGCGGCACGCCCAGCCGCTGCTCGACCACCTCTTCGGTGACCGGCAGGGTCGCGATGGAGGAGCGCGAGACGAAGCCCAATTGGATCGCCGGCCAGGCGGCGGCGAAGAAGCGCCGCGGGCTGATGCCGTTGGCCAGCATCAGCAGCGGGTAGACGACGAACAGGACGAGCGCGAGACCGATGTAGACGGCGACCGCGAAGGTGCCGAGCGCCGACAGCGACTGCCAGCCATAGCGCACCACCGCGCTGCCGAGCAGCGCGCCGGTGCCGATCGGCGTCAGCCGCACCACCCAGCGCAGGATGCGCCGGAAGATCGCCAGGGCCGAAGCGTTGAAGGCGAGGAACGGCGCCCCCGGCTCGCCGACGCGCACCGCGGCGACGCCGATCGCGACCGCGGCGACGATCAGCTGCAGGACGTTGAACGACAATCTGGTCGTGGCGCCGCCCTCGGCGACCGTCGTCGATGCCTCCAGCGCGAAGATGTTGACCGGCACCAGCCCGCGCAGGAAGTCGAGCCACGACCCCGCCGTGTCCGGCCGCACCGCCGCCGCCGCGCTGACCCCGGCGTGCGCGCCGGGCTGCAGCACGGTGCCGAGCGTCAGGCCGATGCTGACCGCGATCAGCGCGCTGATCCCGAACCACAGGAACGTCCCCGCCACCAGCCGCGCGGCATTGTTGAGATCGCGCAGCGCGGCGATCGATGCGACGATGGCGGTGAAGACCAAAGGCACCACGAGGGCCTTGAGCAGCTGGACGAAGAGGTCGCCGACGATGCGCAGCCCCTCGGCCAGCCCGGGCGCGCCGGTCTGACGCGCGACGAAGCCGAGCGCGAGGCCGATGGCCATGCCGGCGAACACCTGGATCCCGAACGAGGGCAGGCGGCTGCGAACTGCGTCTGTCATCACGATCATCTAGGGTGGGGCGACCGGGAAACGACACAAGAAATGCTGGATGCCGGTAAAGATCGGGTCGCTTATCGTTCGCCTGCCGCGCCGCCGGGCAGCAAAAATCGGCGCGCATGCTGTCGATGGCCGCCGGGACTCGCTACAGGGCGCGGCGGGAAGGGCAGGACATGACGACATCGATGCAGCGGGCGGATCGCGGCTGGCTCAACGAGGCGGTGCGGCGGATCGAGGCTGACTACAACCGCTCGGCGGATACCCATCTGATCCGCGTCGAGCTGCCCCGGCATCTGGGCATCACGCTCTATCTGAAGGACGAGAGCAGCCACCCGACCGGCAGCCTGAAACATCGGCTAGCCCGGTCGCTGTTCCTCTACGCCCTGTGCAACGCCTGGATCGGGCCGGACACGGTGGTGATCGAATCGTCGTCGGGATCGACCGCCGTGTCGGAAGCCTATTTCGCGCGGATGCTCGGCCTGCGCTTCATCGCCGTGGTGCCGGCGGCGACTGCGCCGCCCAAGCTGGCGGCGATCCGCTTCCAGGGCGGCGAGATCCACGCGGTCGACGATCCCCGCGACGTCTATGCCGCCGCGCATCGGCTCGCCGCCGACACCGGCGGCCATTACATGGACCAGTTCACCTATGCCGAGCGCGCCACCGACTGGCGCGGCAACAACAATATCGCCGAAAGCATCTTCGCGCAGATGCGCGAGGAGGAACATTCCGTCCCGTCGTGGATCGTCTGCGGCGCGGGCACCGGCGGCACCTCGGCGACGATCGGCCGCTTCCTCCGCTACCAGCGGCATGCGACCCGGCTGTGCGTCGCCGACCCGGCGGGATCGGTCTTCCACCGCCATTTCGCCGATCCGGCGGTGACGACACTCGCCGATGGCGAGGGCAGCTGCATCGAGGGGATCGGCCGACCGCGCGTCGAGCCGAGCTTCGTCCGCCACGTCATCGACCGGATGATCGCGGTCGCCGATGCCGACAGCGTCGGCGCGATGCGCGCATTGAGCGCCGCGCTCGGCCGCAGCGTCGGCGGATCGACCGGCACCAACCTGATCGCCTGTGCGCAGCTTGCCGATGCGATGCGCGACCGCGGCGAAGAGGGCAGCATCGTCACCTTGCTGTGCGACGGCGGCGACCGTTACGCCTGCACCTATTATGACGATGCCTGGCTGGCGCGGCACGACCTCGATCACCGCCCGGCGGAAGCGGCGATGCGCGCCTTCCTCGGATCGACCGCATGAGCCGCCGCACCGCCTTCGCCGCGCTGATCCTCGCCGGCCTGTGCTGGAGCCTCGGCTTTCCGCTCGGCAAATTGGCGCTGCGCGAGACGACGCCGGCGCATATGGTATTGCTCCGCTTCGCCGTCGCCGCGGTCGCGGCCCTGCCCTTCGTGCTCGGGCGTGAGGCGCGCGCGCTGTTCGCCTCGCCCGCGGTGCTGCTCGCCGGGTCGCTCTACGGCCTTGCCTTCCTGGTCCAGTTCGAGGGGCTGGCCCGGGTCAGCGTCACGCTCGCCGCGCTGCTAGTCGGCGCGATGCCGGCGCTGATCGCCGTGTCCGCGCGTCTGCTCGGCGAGCGGACCAGCGGCCTGAGCTGGGCGGGCGTGGCCGCCGCCACCGCGGGCGCGGCGCTGATCGCCGGCGATCCCGGCGGGGCGGGCTCGCTGCTCGGCGTATTGCTGTCGCTCGGCTCGCTGATCCTGTTCCTCGGCTGGTTCTACGCGTTGAAGGCGGCGCCGAGCACGCGCCATCCGATGGCGATGCCGTCGGTCACCGTCGTCGTCGCCGCGCTGACCGTGCTGCCGGTGTCGCTGGTCATGCACGGCGTGCCCCGGTTCGACCTGAGCGCCGCCGCCTGGGCAGGCATCGTCGGCCAAGGCCTGCTCGCCACCACCTTCGCCACCGCCGCCTGGCAGTTCGGATCGTCGCGGGTCGGCAGCGCCAGCGCCGGCGTGTTCATCAACATCGAGCCGTTGATGGGCGCGATCCTGGGCGTCGCGCTGTTCGGCGACCGGCTCACCGCCGCACTCGCCGGCGGCGGCGTGCTGATCATCCTGGGCAGTCTGGCGGTGGTGATCGGCGAGGACCCCGCCACCCCGCACGACGCGCCGCCGACCGCCGCCTGACCGTCCCGCCATCGAGTCGGACTTCACCTCGATAAAGCTTTTCTTCCTATTCCCACTATTCCGATGGGATAACCTCCCGCGGCATGGCGAACCCGCTTCCTTTGCCTTCCCGTGCTTCGCTGGCCGGCGCGTCAATCAGCGACGCGGTGGCCGCGTTGGCGGCACAACGCCAGGCATGGCGGGCGACCCAGCCGGAGGCCCGCGGCCAGGCCGCCTTCCCCTCGCTCGGCGCCATCGAGCGCGTCGTCACCTTGCTGTCGGAAGCACTCTATCCGCGCCGTCTTGGCCAGCTGCGCGGCAGCCCGGCGGAGGAGGATCGCTTCGTCGCGGCACGGATCACCGCCGCCTTCGCCGAACTGGAGCGGGAGATCGCGCACGAACTCGCCTATTGGCAGGCGGAGTCGCAGGCGCGCTTCGATCCGGACCAGCCTGCGACGATCGTGCGCCTGTTCGCAGCGCAGCTCGGCGATATCCGCCGTCTGGTCGACAGCGACATCGCCGCCGCCTTCGTCGGCGACCCTGCGGCGCGCAGCACCGACGAAATCCTGCTCTGCTATCCCGGTGCGATCGCCAGCCTGCACCACCGGCTGGCGCATCCGCTGCATGATCTCGGCGCGCCAATTGTCGCGCGGCTGATCTCCGAGCTCGCCAATGCGCGCACCGGCATCGACATCCACCCCGGCGCGACGATCGGCGAACGCTTCTTCATCGACCATGGCACCGGTGTGGTGATCGGCGAGACCGCGATCATCGGCGACCGGGTGCGGCTCTACCAGCATGTCACGCTGGGCGCGCGCACTCCGCTCGGCCTGGCGAGCGACGGGCCGCGCACCCGCTTCGCCCGCCATCCGATCGTCGGCGACGATGTCGTCATCTATGCCGGTGCGACGATCCTCGGTCGGGTCACGATCGGCACCGGCGCGACGATCGGCGGCAACGTCTGGCTCTTGTCCGACGTCCCCGCCGGCGCGGTGGTGACCCAGCCGGAGGCCCATGTCCTGCCCGCGGGCGCCGCCCATGCGCTGCGCGACGAACTGGCGGGGGCGTGATGGGCCGACGCGCCAAGCCCTTGATCGGCATCCTGTGCTGCAACGAAGATGCCGGCCGCCCGGTGCAGACGGTGGCGAGTCGCTTCGTCCGGCCGCTCGCCGATCTGGCGGACGCCAACGTGCTGCTGGTGCCGGCGCTGCCCGAGGCGGTCGATGCCGATGCGCTCGCCGCGATCCTCGACGGGCTGCTGCTGACCGGATCGCGCTCGCATGTCGCGCCGTCGCATTATGGCGGACCGGCGCTGGCCGACGATGCGCGCAGCGACCCCGGCCGCGACGCGGTGGCACTGACCCTCGCGGACCGGATGATCGAGGCCGGCAAACCCGTGTTCGGCATCTGCCGCGGCCTGCAGGAGATCAACGTGCTGTTCGGCGGCTCGCTGGCGCCGACGGCGCGGCATCATGCCGGATCGTGGGACGGCGATTACGCCGCATTGTTCGGCCACGGCCATGACGTCGATCTGGCCACGGCGGGCTGTCTTGCCGATGCGACGGGGGCGACCCGGCTGCGCGTCAATTCGGTGCACCAGCAGGGGATCGACCGGCTCGGCGGCGGCCTGTCGGTCGAGGCGACGGGCGCCGACGACGGGCTGGTCGAGGCGGTATCCGCGTCACCCTGCGGCGGCGCGGTGCTCGGCGTGCAATGGCACCCGGAATGGGATGTCGCGCGCTCGCCCGCCAGCCGCGCCTTTTTCACCCTGCTCGGCGCGACCGTGCGCGGGGCACCTTTTCACCATGGAGAAGCCTAAATGAAATTCCGTATCGCCCTGCCGCTCGTCGCCGCTGCCGCACTTGGCCTGTCGGCCTGTCACAAGCAGGACGTCGCCAACAACAGCGCCGCTGCCGACGAGACGCTGACCCTCAACGACGAGGGCGTGGCGGACAACAGCTATGACGCGATCGGCGCCGGCAATCTCGACGCGCCGGCCGACAATGCCCTGACGCCGGTCGACGGCGCTCCCGCCGCCGGTAACGGCGCGACCGGCAACGCGCTCTGATCCGTATCCGAGACACGCCTGGATAGCTCCCTAGGCGTCACCTGGCGGTCCGGTGTGCTGGCACCGGGCCGCCTTTTTCGTCTCGCGCTTCGATCCGACACGCCGGACGGGGCGCTTCCGCCTGCTCGACCCCGTCTCTATATCGCGCGCGATGGATCCCCTCCCCACCCTGCAACGCGTCTTCGGTTTCCCCGCTTTCCGAGGGGTGCAGGACGCCGTGGTCAGCCGCGTGCTGGCCGGCGAGCGGACGCTGGGCGTGATGCCGACCGGCGCGGGCAAGTCGCTCTGCTATCAATTGCCGGCGGTGATGCTGGAGGGCACCTGCGTCGTGGTCAGCCCGTTGATCGCGCTGATGCACGACCAGTTGCGCAGCGCGCAGGCGGTCGGCATCCGCGCCGGGACGCTGACCAGCGCCGACGACAATCGCGCCGACACCATCGCCCGCTTCCGCGCCGGCGAGCTCGACCTGCTCTATGTGGCGCCGGAACGCGCATCGTCCGGTCATTTCCGCGAGCTGCTGGGCCAGGCGAAGCTCAGCCTCTTCGCGATCGACGAGGCGCATTGCGTCAGCGAATGGGGCCACGACTTCCGCCCCGATTACCGCCTGCTCGAACCGCTGATGGATGCCTTCCCCGACGTGCCGCGGCTGGCGCTGACCGCGACCGCCGACGCGCATACCCGCGCCGACATCCTGCAGCAGCTCGGCATCCCGCGCGACGGGCTGATCGTCAGCGGCTTCGACCGGCCCAACATCCGCTACAATATCACCCCCAAGGCGAACACCAACAAGCAGATCGCCGATCTGATCACGGCGACGCCCGGCCCCGGCATCGTCTACGCCCAGACCCGCGCCGCGACCGAGAAGCTGGCGGAGGCGCTGGCCCGCACCGGCCGCCCGACGCGGGCCTATCACGCCGGTCTAGAACCGCACGTCCGCGCCAGGAACCAGGCCGATTTCGTCGCGTCGGAAGACATGGTGATCTGTGCCACGGTCGCCTTCGGCATGGGCATCGACAAGCCCGACGTCCGCTTCGTCGCGCATGCCGGCCTGCCCAAGTCGATCGAGGCTTATTATCAGGAGACCGGCCGGGCGGGGCGCGACGGCGATCCGGCGGTCGCCCATCTATTCTGGGGGGCGGAGGATTTCGCCCGCGCCCGCCAGCGGATCGGCGAGGTCGAGCCGGAGCGGCAGGCCGGCGAGCGCACGCGACTCGCGGCCCTGGGCGCCCTGGTCGAGACGGCCGGCTGCCGCCGACGCATATTGTTGAAGCATTTCGGCGAGGAGCTCAGCGAGGATTGCGGCAATTGCGACAATTGCCTGGGCTCGCCGGACGCCGTCGATGCCACGGAAACCGCCCAGAAATTCCTGTCGGCGGTGTTCCGTACCGGCCAGATGTTCGGCGCCGGCTATATCGAGCAGGTGCTGCTCGGCCAGTCGACCGAGCGCAGCCTGATGAACGGGCACGAGGCGCTTTCGGTGTGGGGCATCGTCGACGGCGAGGAAGCGGCGCTGCTCAAGCCGGTGCACCGGGCTTTGCTGTTGCGCGATGCGCTGCGTACCAATGCGCACGGCGGCCTGGAATTCGGTCCCGGCGCGCGGGGACTGCTCAAGGGGGGCGAGCGGCTGTCGCTGGTCGTGCCGCCCAAGCGCGTCCGCTCGCGCAAGCGTGGCGAGGCGCCGGCTACCGCCAATCCCGCGGATCATCCGCTGTTCGAGGCGCTGCGCGCCCGCCGGCGCGATCTCGCCAAGGAGGCGGGGGTGCCGCCCTATGTCATTTTCCACGATTCGGTGCTGCGCGACATGGCGGCGCAGCGACCGGCGAGCCGCGCCGCACTGGCGCTGCTGTCGGGGATCGGCGCGCGCAAGCTCGACGCCTATGGCGAGGCCTTTCTGGAGGTGATCCGCGACGCGGCGTGACCGTCCTGTCAAATCGGTTAATGGATTATCCAATTTGGGCTGACGCTCCTCCACCGATCGCGTAAAGCGCTCGCATGGCCGATATCCGCACCATCAACGACCGTATCAGCGTGGCGCCACAGATCGCCCCCGACGACCTCGCCGCGATCAGGGCGGCCGGCTTCGTCGCGATCGTCAACAACCGTCCCGACGAGGAAGAGGCGGGTCAGCCGTCGGGCGAGGCGATCCGCGCCGCTGCCGAGGCGCAGGGCCTAGCCTATACGGCGATCCCCGTAACCCACGCCGGCTTCTCGCACCCGCAGCTCGATGCCATGGCAGCGGCGCTGGTCGCGGCCGATGGCCCGGTGCTCGCCTATTGCCGGTCGGGGACACGCAGCTGCAACCTCTGGGCGCTCGCCGCCGCCAAGGCCGGGCGCGACCCAGAGGTGCTGGTCCAGCAGGCGCGCGCCGCCGGCTACGACCTCGGCGGCCTGCGTCCGACGCTCGACGCGCTCGCCGCCGCGCACCCCGCCGCCGACGAGGCGCCGCCGCAGGCATGACCATCGCCGCACTGCCGATCGCCGTCGCCGGGGCAGGCGCCGCGGTGCCGGTGCTGATCCTCTCAGTCTGGGCGCTGCGCCGCAATCGGCCCGGCCGCATCGCCGCGCCGGAGGACGCCGCAACCGCGGCGGAGGCCGCGCTGCCCGGCTTCGCGACCCGCGGTGCGGTGGTCGGTGCCGATGGCGGCGGTGCGCTGGCGGTCGACGTCTACGGGCGGGTCGCGGTGATGCGCCGGTTCGGCGGCCGGATCATCGTGCGCGAGGTCGGCTGGGGACAGCTCCGCTCGACGTTGGACGGGATCATGGTCGAGACGGGCGATCGCATGCTCGGCACCGTCGCGGTCGCCGGGGTGGATGCACTCGACATCCGCCGCCTCGCCCCGGCCGACGTCCGCAAGGGCTGATCGCCGGCGTCGCGACCGTGGTGCGCGTCCGGGTGAAGCGCCGCGATCGGTCAAGCTGCCGACATGCAAAAAAAGACCCGGTGCGTTGCCGCACCGGGCCAGGTCGTCCGCAGGAGGAACGTCGTGGGGTGCGGGGCCTTGGCGCCCCGCTCCCGATCAATTGTAGGCGCGCTCGCCATGCTCGCCGAGGTCGAGGCCTTCCTGCTCGACTTCGGGAGCGACACGCAGGCCGGTCAGTGCCTTGGCGATGGTGATCGCGATCACCGTGCCGATCGCCGCCCAGATGATCGTCGTCGCGACCGCCTCGACCTGGACGAGCAGCTTGGCGCCCATCGCATAGTCCGCCGCGCCCGGACCGCCGAGCGACGGGGCATAGACGATGCCGGTGCCGATCGCGCCGATCATGCCGCCGATGCCATGCACGCCGAAGGCGTCGAGCGCGTCGTCATAGCCGAGCTTCGGCTTCAGCACCGAGACGGCAAAGAAGCAGACCACCGAGGCGACCGCGCCGAGCACGATCGCGCCGAACGGGCCCGAATTGCCCGCCGCCGGCGTCACCGCGACCAGGCCGGCGACGATGCCCGAGCAGAAGCCGAGCGCCGAGCCCTTGTGGCCGCGCACCCGCTCGACCAGCATCCAGAACAGGCCGCCGCTGGCGGTCGCGACGAAGGTGTTGATCATCGCGAGGCCGGCCGAGCCATTGGCCTCCAGCGCCGACCCCGCGTTGAAGCCGAACCAGCCAACCCACAGCAGGCCGGTGCCGACGCCGGTCAGGGTGAGCGAGTGCGGCGGCATCGGCGTGGTCGGATAGCCCATCCGCTTACCGAGCATCAGCGAGGCAACCAGCGCGGATACACCGGCGTTGATATGCACCACCGTGCCGCCGGCGAAATCGAGCGCCCCCGCCTTAAAGAACAGGCCCGACGAAGCCCATACCATGTGCGCGATCGGAAAATAGACGATCGTCAGCCAGACGGCGCCGAACGCCATCACCGCGCTGAACTTCATCCGCTCGACCACCGATCCCAGCACCAGCGCGACGGTGATCGCGGCGAAGGTCATCTGGAAGCAGACGAAGACATATTCCGGGATCTCGACCCCGGCGGTGAAGGTCGCCGACTGCGAGGCGGCGGTGACGCCCTTGAGGAACGCCTTGTCGAAGCTGGCGATGAAATTGGTCAGGACGCCGCCGCCGGCGAAATCCGGGCCGAAGGCCATCGAATAGCCGTACATCACCCAGATCAGCATCGCGAGACAGGCGACCGCGCCGATCTGCGTCATCGTCGACAGCATGTTCTTGGCGCGGGTGAGGCCGCCGTAGAACAGGGCCAGGCCGGGCAGGATCATCATCATCACCAGCACCGTGCTGGTCATCATCCAGGCGGTGTCGCCCTTGTTGACCACACCGGCGGGTGCGGCGGGCGGCGCCTGCAGCGGCGCGGTCTGCGCCCAGGCGGGCAGAGCGGCGAACGCCACGGCACACAGGCCCGCGACACCGGCGTATTTGATCGCTTGCTTCATTGCTCCCCCCATCATCACAGCGCCGAATCGTCGGTTTCGCCGGTGCGGATGCGCACCGCCTGACCGACGTCGAGCACGAATATCTTGCCGTCGCCGATCGCGCCGGTGTTGGCGGAAGCCTGGATCGCCTCCACCACCCGGTCGGCAAGCGAGGCGGCGCAGACCACCTCGATCTTGATCTTGGGCACCATGTTGGTGCTGTATTCTGCGCCGCGGTAGATTTCGGTCTGCCCCTTCTGACGGCCGAAGCCCTTGACCTCGGTGACCGTCATGCCCGCGACGCCGAGCGTGGTGAGCGCTTCCCTCACCTCATCCAGCTTGAACGGCTTGATGATCGCAATGACCAGCTTCATCCGCGCCCCCTCGTTTAACCCACGGCGAAGCATCGCAAGCCCCGTGCCAATCGGCTGCAGGAGGGCGAAGACGGGCGGTGGACGAAGGAAGGGATCGTTACGCGATCAAAATAGATGCATCGTCATGAAGCTGCCCGAAAATCAGGCAGGGGGCAGTGTGGCGAGCAGCGCCTGGGCGCGCGCCAGATCTTCGGAATCGACCATGACGCGGACCGGGATCAGCAACCAGCTGCCGTCGGCAACACTCGACCCGCCATCGAAGGCGACGGCGTCGATCCCCTCCGCCTCTAGCCGGCCGACCACCATATGCGCCTCGTTGCGGCTGTAGCGGCCGAGCTCGACGATCATCGCGGACCCATTCTCAGGCCGCGGTGCCGCCCACCGTCAGCCCCTCAACTAGCAGGGTCGGCTGACCAACGCCGGCGGGGACGCTCTGCCCACCCTTGCCGCACATGCCGACGCCTTCGTCGAGCGCGAAGTCGTTGCCGATGCCCGTGACCCGGGTCAGCACGGTCGGTCCGTCACCGATCAGCGTCGCGCCCTTGATCGGCGCACCCAGCTTGCCGTCCTCGATCAGATAGGCCTCGGTGCAGCTGAACACGAACTTGCCCGAGACGATGTCGACCTGGCCGCCGCCGAACGACTTGGCGAAGATACCCTTCTTGACCCGGCCCATCAGCTCGGCGGGATCGTCGCGGCCCGCCTTCATGAAGGTGTTGGTCATCCGCGGCATCGGCGCATGCGCGAAGCTTTCGCGGCGACCGTTGCCGGTCGCGGGCACGCCCATCAGCCGCGCGTTGAGCCGGTCCTGCATATAGCCTTTCAGGATGCCATCCTCGATCAGCACCGTCTCGCGCGTCGGCGTGCCCTCGTCGTCGATCGACAGCGAGCCGCGGCGGTCGGGCAGCGAGCCGTCGTCGACAATGGTGATGCCGGGCGCGGCGACCCGCTCGCCGATCCGGCCGGAAAAGGCGCTGGTGCCCTTGCGGTTGAAGTCACCCTCCAGCCCATGGCCGATCGCCTCGTGCAGCAGCACGCCGGGCCAGCCCGAGCCGAGCAGCACGGTCATCTCGCCGGCCGGGGCCGCGACCGATTCGAGATTGACCAGCGCCTGCGCCAGCGCCTCGGCGATCGCGCGGTTCCAGGTCGCCTCCTCGAACAGCCGGTCATACAGGTAGCGGCCGCCGATCCCGAAGCTGCCCGTCTCGCGCCGGCCGTTGCTCTCCGCGACGATCGACACGTTGAGCCGCACCAGCGGCCGCACGTCGGTGGCGACGAAGCCGTCGGGGCGGACGATCTCGACCACGCTCCAGCTGCCCGACAGGCCGACGGAGACCTGCGCGACGCGCGGATCGCGGGCCCGCGCGGCGGCATCGATCGCCTGGCACAGATTGACCTTGTCGGCGAAGGGGACGAGGTCGAGCGGATCGCTGTCGGTGTAGAGGCGATGGTTGGTGCCCTGCGGCGCCGGCGCCTTCGCCGCCTGTGACGGATCGATCAGCGCCATTGTCTGCGCGGCGCGCTTGATCGCGGCCTCGCTCAGCTCGTTGGCGTGGGCGAAGGCGGTCATCTCGCCCGACACGGCGCGCAGGCCGAACCCCGCGCCGGTATCGTAGCTCGCCGTCTTCAGCCGGCCGTCGTCGAAGCCGAATGCCTCCGACCGGCGGTATTGCAGATAGAGTTCGCCATCGTCGGCGCGGCCGAGCGCATCGGCGGTCAGGCGCTGGACGCCCTCGGGGCTGAGCTGGTCACGGTAGAGGAACGAGCGAGGATCGGCGGATACGGTCATGCCCGCCAATATAGGCGCTCGATCCGCGGGGGCTAGTTAGCGCGGGCTGGCGCCTTCCGAAATATCCGGCAGCGACGCCGGGTCGACACCATCGGCGGGGCCGCCGATCAGCACGAAGCGGCGATCGCAATAGCCGCAGTCGATATAGCCGTGCTCGTCGATCTGCAGGAAGACGCGCGGATGGCCGAGCGCCGCTCCACCGGGAATGTCGGTCGCGCCATCGCAGGCGACGCGACGTTGGGAGACACGGACGACTTCGGGCGGCGGAACCATGCCGCGGGCGATAGCGCGTTCCGGCCCGGCCCCGCAAGAGCTTCGGCGTCTTCCGGCCAGCCCATCCACCCAGCGCCTTCCACCGTGCGACCGATGCGCCTATGCGCTGCTGTCATGACCGACGCCGCCATCAGCATCCGCGATCTCTGCAAGACCTATTCCGGGATCAAGGGCGCGCCCGGCAAGCGCGCGCTCGACGGCGTCACCTTCGACGTGCCGCGCGGCCAGATCTTCGGCCTGCTCGGTCCCAACGGCGCCGGCAAGTCGACGCTGATCAACATCCTGGCCGGGCTGGTCAACAAGACCAGCGGTTCGGCGAGCATCTGGGGCTTCGACATCGACGCGCATCCACGCAACGCCAAGGCGTCGATCGGCATCGTCAACCAGGAGATCCTGTTCGACCCCTTCTTCACGCCGGTCGAGACGCTGGAGATCCAGGCGGGGCTGTACGGCGTGCCGAAAGCCGAACGCAAGAGCCTCGACCTGCTCCGCGCGGTGCATCTCGAGGACAAGGCCAATGCCTATGCGCGCACCCTGTCGGGCGGCATGAAGCGGCGGCTGATGGTTGCCAAGGCGATGGTCCATTCGCCGCCGGTGCTCGTCCTCGACGAGCCGACCGCGGGCGTCGATATCCAGCTGCGCCAGCAACTCTGGGCCTATGTCCGCGAGCTCAACCAGGCCGGCGTGACGGTGGTGCTGACCACGCATTACCTCGAGGAAGCCGAGGAATTGTGCGACCGCATCGCGATCATCAACCAGGGCCGCCTCGTCGCCAACGAGCCCACCCGCGAGCTGGTCGGCAAGGCGCAGGAGAAACTGGTCGCGGTGACGGTCGACCGCGATCTAAGCGAGGCGCCGACCGCCGCCTGTTTCGAGAAGATCGTGCTGAAAGGCACGCGGACGCTGGAGATCACCTACAGCAAGGACAAGGTCAATGCGGGCGAGGTGCTCGCCGCGGTGACCCGCGAGGGCCTGGGCATCGTCGACGTGACGACGCGCGAGGCGGATCTGGAGGACGTGTTCCTCAGCCTGACCCGGTCGAACGGGTGATGGTCGATAGCGGCGGATGCCCTTCCCTTGCCGCTGCCGTCAGACGGCATGTCGTCTTTTCCCCGTTCGAACACCGGAGTTGATGTCGTGACCACGGCTGCCTCTCCCTCCGACGTCCTGATCGTCGGTTCCGGCGCGGCGGGGCTGACCGCAGCGCTGACGCTGGCGGAGCGGTTCCGCGTCACCGTGCTTGCCAAGGGCGCGCTCAACGAGGGATCGACCGCCTGGGCGCAGGGCGGGATCGCCGCAGTGCTGGAGCCCGGCGACACGTTCCACAACCATGTCGAGGATACGATGGTCGCCGGCGCCGGGCTCAACGACCGTGAGGTCGTCGAATTCGTCGTCGGCGCGGCGCCGGCGGCGATCGCGCGGCTGCAACAGCTCGGCGTGCCCTTCGCAATGGACGGCAACGCCCTCCACCTGACCCGCGAGGGCGGCCACAGCCACCGCCGCATCGTCCATGTCGCCGACGCGACCGGCTGGGCGGTGCAGGAGGCGCTGCAGAAGGCGGCCGAAGCCCATCCCAACATCACCCTCGTCCCCGATCAGGTCGCGATCGACCTCGCCACCAGCCGGCACGAGGAACGCTATTCCGGTGCCGGCAATGTCTGGGGCGTCTATGCGGTCGATCGGCGGACGGGCACCGTCAACCTCTACACTGCGCGCGCGACGATCCTCGCCACCGGCGGCGCGGGGCGCACCTATCTGTTCTCCACCGCGCCGCGCGGCGCGACCGGCGACGGCATTGCCATGGCGTGGCGGGCGGGCTGCCGCGTCTCGAACATGGAGATGATGCAGTTCCACCCGACCTGCCTCTACAATCTCGAGGTCAAGAACTTCCTGATCACCGAGGCGGTGCGTGGCGAGGGCGGGCGGCTGATCAACCCGGTCACCGGCAAGCGCTTCATGACCTATTACGACGCGGAGCGGATGGAGCTGGCGCCACGCGATGTGGTGGCGCGCGCGATCGATGCCGAGATCAAGCGCTATGGGCTCGACTATGTCCATCTCGACATCAGCCACATGCCGCCCGATTTCGTGCGCGGCCATTTTCCGAACATCTACGATAAGCTGATCGGGCTGGGCATCGACATGACTCGCGCTCCGATCCCGGTGGTGCCGGCACAGCATTACACCTGCGGCGGCATCGTCATCGATCGCGACGGGCGTACCGACCTGCCTGGTCTCTATGCGGCGGGCGAATGCACCGAGAGCGGGCTGCACGGCGCCAACCGACTGGCCTCCAATTCGCTGCTCGAATGTTTCGTGTTCGGCGAGGCCTGCGCCGATCATATCGCCGCGCATTGGGACAGCCTGCCGGCGGTGCCGGTGATCCGGCCGTGGGACGAGAGCCGCGTCACCGATTCGGACGAAGAGGTGGTGATCAAGCAGAACTGGACCGAGATCCGCCGCTTCATGTGGAATTACGTCGGCATCGTCCGCACCACCAAGCGGCTGGAGCGGGCGCAGCATCGGATCGCCATGCTGACCGAGGAGGTGGCGGACTATTACGGGCACTTCCGGGTGACGCCGGACCTGATCGAGTTGCGCAACCTGCTGCAGACCGCCGAGCTGATCGTGCGCTCGGCGCTGCGCCGGCACGAAAGCCGCGGGTTGCACTATACGCGCGATTGGCCCGAGTTGCTGCCAGAGGCGGTGGACACGGTGCTGGTGCCGTAATCTCGCCGACGCAGCCGTCATCCCCGCGAACGCGGGGATCCAGACGCGCAGGTCCGCGCAACGGCCGGAACGTCAGCGTCTCTGGATTTCCGCCTTGACGGGAATGACAGTGCAGAGAGCGAGCAATTTATCCCGTCACCTCCTTGAACAATTGCCGCGCCGTATCGGCGATCACCTGCGCCGCACCGCGGTCGCCCTTCGCCATCGACGACAGGAACGCCTTCGCCTGTTGCAGCGTGACATGCGGCGGCAGGGGCGCGACATTGGGATCGGTTTTGACCTCGAGGATCACTGGCCGGTCCGCCGCCAGCGCCGTGTCCCAGGCATCGGCGAGGGCCTCCGGCCGGTCGACGAAGATGCCCCTCAGCCCGATCAGCTCGGCGAACTTGGCATAGGGCACGTCAGGCAGGTCCTGCGTCGTCTCGAAGCGCGGATTGCCCTCCATCACCCGCTGTTCCCAGGTCACTTCGTTGAGATCCTGGTTGTTGAACACGCAGACGACGAAGCGCGGGTCGGCCCAACGCCGCCAGTATTTCTGCACCGTGATCATCTCGGCGAGGTTGTTCATCTGCATCGCGCCGTCGCCGACCAGCGCCACCACCGGCCGGCTCGGGTGGGCGAACTTGGCCGCGATCGCATAGGGCACCGCCGCCCCCATTGAGGCGAGCCCGCCCGACAGCGACGAACGTTGGCCGCGCTTCACCTTGAAGTCGCGCGCATACCAATTGGCGCAGCTGCCCGAATCGGAGGTGACGATCGCGTCGGCGGGCAGGCGCGGCGACATGTCCCAGACGACGCGCTGCGGGTTGACCGGATTGGCGGCGGCGTAGGCCCGCTCCTCCAGCACCTGCCACCACTGCGCGACGCCCGTTTCGATACGCTCGCGCCAGCTGCGGTCGCCCTTGGCGGCGATCAGCGGGATCAGCGCCGCCAGCGTCTCCTGCGCGCCACCGTGCAGCGGCACGTCCGCCGGATAGCGCAGCGACAACATGCCCGCGTCGATATCGATCTGCACGCATTTGGCCTGGCCATCGGGCGGCAGAAACTCCGCCCAGGGAAAGCCAGTGCCGATCATCAGCAGCGTGTCGCACCCCGCCATCATGTCCGACGACGGCTTGGTGCCGAGCAGGCCGATCGCGCCGGTGACGAAGGGCAGCTCGTCGGGCAGCACGTCCTTGCCGAGCAGCGCCTTGGCGACGCCGGCGCCGAGCAGGTCGGCGATCCGCACCACCTCGTCCGCCGCATCGCGTGCGCCGGCGCCGATCAGGATCGCCACCTTCTTGCCGGCATTGAGCAGGTCGGCGGCGCGGCGTAGCTCCATATCCTGCGGGATGATGCGCGGCCGCACATAGCCGGGCCCCGAGCGGGTGAAGCCGTGCGCGACCTCGGGCTCGCTATAGGGCTGGTCCTGCACGTCCTTGGGCAGCACCACCACGCCGACGCCGTTGCGGGCGACCGCGGTGCGGATCGACCGATCGGTGACATGGCGGACCTGCGCCGGCGCCGCGACCTCCTGCACGTAATCGGCGACATCGGCGAAGATGCGGTCGAGGTTGAGCTCCTGCTGGTAGCTGGCGCCGCGCACCGTCACCTCGGCCTGGCCGGCGATCGCGAATACCGGGACATGGTCGAGCTTGGCGTCGTATAGGCCGGTGAGCAGATGCGTCGCGCCGGGGCCGCCGGTCGACAGGCAGACGCCGATCTCGCCGGTGAATTTGGCATGGGCGCTGGCCATGAAGGCCGCCATCTCCTCGTGGCGGACCTGGATGAACTCGATGCCGTCCCCTGCCGTCTCGGCGCGCTGCAGGGCGCCGAGCACGCCGTTGATGCCGTCGCCGGAATAGCCGTAGATACGGGTCACGCCCCACGCCTTGAGGCGCTGCACGAAGAAGTCGCTGGTCATCGTCGCCATGGCGCATGTCCTTCAATTTCAAGCTGGATGTCGCGCCCAACGGGTGCGGCGGCGCTATGTTGCGTGACAAAGGCGACAGCGGTCCGCCGACGCGGCTCGCCGCGCCGCAGCGGCGGCTCGTCGCAGGGGCGCTGCGCCATGGTATCGCCCGCCCGGCGAGCGGATAAGGATCGCTGCGTCCTTCCTCGCATGGGCGAGTATCGTACCCTCATGATATCGACCGGCCGTGCGGCCCGCCTCCTAGCTCTTGCCTCTTTCGCCGCCCTGCCGGGGTGCGGGTCCAACTCGCGGCCCGGCGGCAGCAGCATGGCGCCGGTCCCGTCGGCGCCGGTCAGCGTGTCGATCCCGATCCCCGCTGCCGCCCCGCCCGCCCGGCGGGTCGCGCCGGCGCAACTGGTCCAGGCGGTGGAGCGGATCGCCGCCGGCTTCGAGGGCAAGTTCGGCATCGCGATTCGGGGCGTTGATGAGGGCTGGACCGTCGCATCGCCCGGCGCGCGGACGCGGATGCCGCAGCAGTCGGTGAGCAAATTGTGGGTGGCGATGACGCTGCTCGACCTGCGCGACCAGGGCAAGGCGCGGCTCGACGATCCGATCGTGGTGCGGCCCGAGGATCTGACCCTGTTCCACCAGCCGATCGCGATGCTGGTCAAGGGCGACGGCTATCATACCACCGTCGGCGAATTGCTGCGCCGCGCGCTGACGATGAGCGACAATACCGCCAACGACCGGCTGCTGACCTATGTCGGCGGCCCCGCGGCGGTGCGCGCGATGATCGAGCGCAAGCGGCTGGGCGACATCCGCTTCGGCCCCGGCGAGCGCTTGCTCCAGTCGCGCACCGCCGGCCTGGTCTGGAACCAGGCGACCATGTCCAAGGGCAATGGCTTCGAACTCGCCCGCTCGCGCCTGTCGCCCGAGGTGCGCGCCGCGGCGCTCGACGCCTATGTCAACGATCCGCCCGACGGCGCGGCGCCGCTGGCGATCGCCGACGCGCTCGCCCGGCTGGCCCGCGGCGAGCTGTTCACCGAGACGTCGACGCGCATCCTGCTCGACACGATGGGGGCGTCGATCACCGGCCGCGCGCGGTTGCGGTCGGCATTGCCCGCCGGCTGGCAGATCGCGCACAAGACGGGCACGGGACAGGACCTTGGCAGCCGCAACGCCGGCTTCAACGACGTCGGCCTGCTCACCGCGCCCGACGGCCGCCGCTATGCGATCGCGGTGATGATCGGCGACAGTCGCCGTCCGATCCGCGAGCGGCAGGAACTGATCGCGTCGGTAGCGCGTGCGGTGGCCGATTATGCGGATGGAACGCGGGGGTGAGCACTGCCCCTCCCGCTCGCGGGAGGGAGCGTAAGCGACACGAAGGACACAGTGTCGCCACATCCGTGCCGCAACCGTTAGGATTACGTTGGCCCCCTCTCCCCGATCCGCTAAGCGGCAGGGGCGATGCCCCATCTCTATCTCGTCGACGGCTCGGGCTATATCTTCCGCGCCTATCACCGGCTGCCGCCGCTGACCAACAAACATGGCGAGCCGGTGGGCGCCGTCTATGGCTATACGACGATGCTGTGGCGGCTCGCCGACGACCTGCACAAGGCGGACGGGCCGACACACATGGCGGTCATCCTCGACAAATCGTCGTCGACCTTCCGCAACCAGATGTACGACCAGTACAAGGCGCATCGGCCGCCGCCGCCGGAGGATCTGGTCCCGCAATTCCCGATGATCCGCGACGCGACGCGCGCCTTTTCGCTGCCGTGCATCGAGGAGGAAGGCTGGGAGGCGGACGACCTGATCGCCAGCTATACCAAGGCGGCGCTGGCGCAGGGCTGGCAGGTGACGATCGTCAGTTCCGACAAGGACCTGATGCAGCTGATGACCGATCCGTCGGTCGATATGCTCGACACGATGAACAACCGCCGGCTCGGGCCGGAGGCGGTGGTCGAGAAGTTCGGCGTCGGGCCGGAGAAGCTGGGCGACGTGCTGGCGCTGATGGGCGACAGCGTCGACAACGTGCCGGGCGTCCCCGGCGTCGGGCCGAAGACCGCGGCCAAGCTGATCCTGGAACATGGCGACGTCGAGGGCGTGCTCGCCGCCGCGGCGTCCGACACGTTCAAGAAGGGCAAGCTGCGCGAGAACCTGATCGAACATGCCGACAAGGCGCGGCTGAGCCGCAAGCTGGTCGAGCTCGCCTGCGACGTGCCGCTCGAGCATCCGCTCGAGGAACTGGCGATGCAGGGCATTCCGGACGCGCCGCTGCGTGCCTTCCTGGAGCATCACGGCTTCAAGTCGCTGCTGTCGCGGCTCGGCCAAGTCGCCGATGCGCCGGTCGAGGAAACGACCGACGCGCCGTTCGAAGAAGACCCGCCGTGCGATCACGACGGCTATGAAACGGTGGTCGACGAGGCGGCGCTGGACCGGTGGATCACCGTCGCCCGCCATCAGGGCTGGGTCGCGATCGACACCGAGACGACCGGCACCGACGCGACCCGCGCCAGGCTGGTCGGCGTCAGCCTGGCGCTGGCCGCCAATCTCGCCTGCTACATCCCGCTCGGCCATGGCGGCAGCGACCTGTTCGGCGAGACGCCGGTGCAGCTCGACCGCACGCTCGCACTGACCAAGTTGAAGGCGCTGTGCGAGGATCCGTCGGTGCTCAAGATCGGCCACAACCTCAAATACGACATGACCGTGCTCGGCCTGTGCGACGAGGTCGGCGGCATCACGGTCGCGCCGCACGATGACACGATCGTAATGAGCTTCGACCTCGACGCCGGGCTGCACGGCCACGGCATGGACGAACTCGCCGCGACGCATCTGTCGCACAGCTGCATCGCCTTCAAGGACGTGGTCGGCACGGGCAAGTCGCAGCGCGGCTTCCACGAGGTCGATCTCAAGGCCGCGACCCGCTACGCCGCCGAGGATGCGGACGTCACCTATCGCTTGTGGAAGCGGTTCAAGGCGCGGTTGCCCGTCGAGGGGTCGACCCGCGTCTACGAGATGGTCGACCGGCCGCTGGTGCCGGTGATCGCGCGGATGGAGACGCGCGGGATCAAGGTCGACCGTGAGCGACTGTCCGGCCTGTCGGCGGAATTCAGCGGCCAGATCGGCGAATTGGAGACGGTGATCCACGGCATCGCCGGCGCGCCGTTCACGATCGGCAGCCCCAAGCAATTGGGCGACGTGCTGTTCGAGCGGATGGGGATCAAGGGCGGCCGCAAGGGCAAGTCCGGCGTCTATTCGACCGACGTCACCGAGCTGGAGCGGATCGCCGCCGACAAGGATTCGCCGGGCGCGGACATCGCCGCGCGCGTGCTGGAATGGCGCCAGCTGACCAAGCTCAAGAACACCTATACCGACGCGCTGCAGGAGGAAATCAATCCGGCGACGGGGCGGGTGCACACCAGCTATAGCCTGACCGGTGC
The DNA here is from genome assembly GCF_052907485.1 of Sphingomonas benefaciens. Taxonomy (NCBI): domain Bacteria; kingdom Pseudomonadati; phylum Pseudomonadota; class Alphaproteobacteria; order Sphingomonadales; family Sphingomonadaceae; genus Sphingomonas; species Sphingomonas benefaciens. The sequence continues at coordinate 344,916 of NZ_JBREIC010000005.1, forward strand.
GCAGACCGGCCGGCTGTCGTCGACCGAGCCCAACCTCCAGAACATCCCGATCCGTACCGAGGTCGGCCGCCAGATCCGCGACGCCTTCGTCGCGGAGCCGGGCAACGTCATCCTCGCCGCCGACTATTCGCAGATCGAGCTGCGCCTCGCCGCGCATATGGCGGACGTGCCGCAGCTGCGCGACGCCTTCGCGCGCGGCGACGACATCCACAGCCTGACCGCCCAGGAATTGTTCGGCGAGGTGACGCGCGACACGCGGGCGAAGGCCAAGACGATCAACTTCGCGATCCTCTACGGCATCAGCCGCTGGGGTCTGGCGGGACGGCTGGATATCGGTGCCGACGAGGCGCAGGCGATGATCGACCGCTATTTCGAGCGATTCCCCGGCATCAACCGCTACATCGCCGAAACGCTGACGCAGGTTCGCGAGCGCGGCTTCACCACGACGCTGTTCGGGCGCAAGACGCACTTTCCGCGGATCAAGTCGCGGGTGCAGCACGAGCGCCAGGGCGCCGAGCGTGCCGCGATCAACGCGCCGATCCAGGGGACCAGCGCCGACATCATCAAGCGCGCGATGGTGCGGATGGAACCGGCACTCGCCGCGGCGGGCCTGCCGAACGTGCAGATGCTGCTGCAGGTGCACGACGAACTGGTTTTCGAGTTGCCGGAGCGCGACGTCGCGGCGGCGCGACCGGTGATCGAGCGGGTGATGGCGACCGCGGCGGAGCCGGCCGTGACGCTGACCGTACCGCTGGGCATCGAGATCGGCGTCGGCGCGAGCTGGGGAGCGGCGCATTGATCGCTGCCGTTTCGCAATCCCCCTCACCCTTCCCACTCGTCGCTGGCGAGCGGGCCCCTTCCCTCTCCCATTGGGAGAGGGCGCGGGGCGCGCAGCGCCGGAAGGGTGAGGGTGGCCGTACGGCCAGCCGTTGATGGCTTCCGATTCGCAGGACATCGACGCACTGGCAAAGGGCGGGCGGACCAACATCGCCGGCTTCGTGCTGCGCCTCGCCGCGCGCATCCCGTTCCTGTTCATCGCCGGGCGGCTCTATGGCGCCGATCTGGTCGGCCGCTTCGCGCTGGCGGTGGTGGTGGTCGAACTCGCCGCGCTGGTCGCGACGCTCGGCCTGAAACGTGGCCTGGCGCAGGCGCTGGCATCGGCAGAGGATCGCCCGCATGCGCATGTCGTCTGGGATGCGCTGGCGGTGGCGTTCATCGCGTCGATCGCGGCGAGCGGGCTGCTGATCGCCTTTCCGGAAGTGATGTACGCCAATACGCAGGTCACCGGGCTGGACCGGTTCCTGCCGTGCATCATCGTCGCGGTGGCGTGGAGCGACGTCAGTCTTGCCGCCCTGGCCTATCGCCACGACGTCAAGGCGGCGGTGACTGCGCGGGCGGTGGTGGAGCCGTGGACGATCTCAATCGCCGCCTGGGTCTTCTCCTTCCTCACCACCAAGGACGGGCTGGTCCTGTCCTATGTCGCGTCGATGACCGCGGCGCTGATCGCCAGCCTGGTCCCGTTCCTCAAGAGCTACGGCCTGCCCAAGGGCTGGTCGCCGCATCCCGGCGCGCTGTTCGCACTGGCGCGGTCGAACGCGCCGCTCGCCGGCGCCGACGCGCTGGAATGGGGCAGCCGCAACGTCGACCGCTTCATCCTCGGCCTGACCTTCGAACCCAAAGTGGTCGGCATCTATTACATGGCGCAACAGGTCGCCTCGCTGCCGCAGAAGCTGAAGACCAGCTTCGACCCCATCCTCGGCCCCGTCATCACCCAGAGTCTGGCGGTGAACGACCGCGCCGCGATCGCCAACCAGGTGCGCCAAGTCGCCTTCTGGATCATGGCGGCGCAGGGCGGGCTGGCGCTGATGGGATCGATCCCCGGCGAGGCGGTGATGGGCGTGGTCGGGCCGCAGTTCGTCGCCGGCAGCTATGCGCTCGGCTTCCTGCTCACCGCGGAGGTGCTCGCCTCGACCGGGGCGGTATGCGAATCGGCGCTGGTCTATACGGCGCGGCACCGCAATCTGATCATCTCGGTGGTGATGCTGGCGGTGCAGATCGGCCTCAGCTTCGGCTTCATCATGGCGGCGCGCGCGTTCGGCTGGCCGGAGGTGTGGCAGGCGGCGGGACCAGCCCTCGCGCTGATGCTCAGCGTCGGCCTAACCTCGGTCGTCAAGGCGCGGCTGCTCGGTCACATCCTGGCGGCGCCGGTGTCGCCGTGGCGCTGGCCGCTGGCCGGCGCGGCCGCTGCGGCGATCGTCGTCGGCACGCTGTTCACCATGCTGCCGCACGATCTGGAGTGGGCGGAACTGCTGTTCGGCGAACCGGCGATCGCGGCGACCTATCTGCTGATTCTGTGGCGCTTCGCCTTCGGCCCGGCCGACCGGGCCTTGTTCGGCAAGATGCCGCGCGCCGAGGATGCGACCCTACCCAACGTCGGTGCGCCGGTCGGCTAAGGCGGGGTCGATTCGTGCGAAGACGAAGCATCGCGCTGGCCATTACGCCCCTCCCCGACGCGCGCCGAAGGCTGCTTGGGGAACGCTGCTGATCCGTGTCGCCCCTCCTCGCAGAGACCTTGCCCGCTGGACCTGGCGTTCGCCGGCGTGGACAGGGGCGATGGAACACGGCGATCGCCGCGCGGAGGGCCGCCGCCCCGCGTCAACGGCGGTCGGCTGATGACGCGATCCCCCTTCGAGGATCAGAAGCGGAAGGCGGTGCCGACGTAGACGGACTGGCTGTCGTGACGGTCGTCGTCGCCGACGCGGGTCAGCCGGTCGCGATCGGACCGGTAGCGCATGCCCGCGGTCAGATCGAGATTGCGGGTCAGCGAATAGGAGCTGCTGAGATCGACCGAATAGCTCGGCATGTCCTCGACCAGCTTGTTGGTGTTGCCGAGCGGACGATCGGCGACCGCGGTCAGGCGGCTGCTGGCGCGACCGGCGCGATAGGTGAGCGCGACATCCGCCGATTCGCGGCTGCCCGGCTGCGGCCCGAGGTCGAGGCGCGACACGTCGCCCGACAGCGCGAATTTCTTCCAGCCGACCGAAACGCCCAGATTATAGGCGATTGGCTGGATGCCGAGCGTCGCCGGCTTGGCCGAGCCGGCGCGTGCCGGATCGATGGCAGCCACGGTCAGGGCCCGGTTCGAGCGGGCGCGCACCGCGACGGTCACCTGGCGCTTGTCCTGGCGCCCTTCGGCCGGGGTGAAGCGGAAGGCGGCATCGTCGAGGCCGGCACGCGCGATCACCGCGGCGAGGCGCGGGTCGGCGGCAGCCGGCGTGAACGAGCCGGAGAAGCGCATCGGCGCCGGGGCGGCCCGGCGAACGACGCGCGTCCGCTCCGCCGCTCCGAAGGCAGGCGCGACGATGACGCCGGTGGCGACCAGCGCCCCCGCCATCATTGCAGCCATCGCCCGCTTCGCGATCACGATTCGAAACCCCTTTAGATTCCCGCGGCAACGCGCCTACCACGATTCTGCCTCACGCCAACATGGTCTGGCGTGGCCCCCATGCAACATTTCCTCCGACTGTTGCATCCGGCACACAGATATCGGGACGGACCGACAATATAGGACGTCCGGCGGACAGGCGCGAGGGGGACGGGGCGCCGCCTTGCAGCGTCGGGGGGCTGGCTGTAGAGCGAAAGCCATTCCCCTGTCCAAGGACCCTACCGCCATGACCCGCTCGTTGCGCACCGCTCTCATGGTCGCCGTCGTCGCCCTGCCGCTCGCCGCCTGCGCCCATGGCAAGTCGGGTACCGCCAAGGCCGATCTCGCCGCGTCGAAGGTGACGACGATCGGCGTCAATTCCTATCTGTGGCGCGCCAGCCTCGACACCTTGTCGTTCATGCCGCTGGTGCAGACCGATTCCAACGGCGGCGTCATCGTCACCGACTGGTACGTCAACCCGCAGGTCCCGACCGAGCGGATGAAGGTCACCGTGTCGATCCTCGACCAGGATCTGCGCGCCGACGCGGTACGCGTCGCGGCGCTGCGCGAGGTCAATCGCGGCGGCCAGTGGGTCGCCGCCCCGGTCGCCGCCGCCACCACGCAGAAGCTGGAAGACATCATCCTGACCAAGGCGCGCGACCTGCGCCGGGCTTCTATTGCGGGCTGACGCCCGTGTGCGGTGCCGGCCCGCTCCCCAGCCCGACCGCTCATCAGGATAGTCCGTGGGCGGTCGGGCGGGAGAGCGGGCCGGCACCGAGACTTACGACGCTACAACGCATGGAGTTCAGCCGACCGTGGCTACGCGCTTCAACGCCCTGAAGGCGGACGCCGCCTGGCAGGCGATCTGGGACGAGCGCCGCACCTTCGCGGCCCGGGACAATAGCGGCAAGCCGCAAAGCTATGTGCTGGAGATGTTCCCCTATCCGTCGGGGCGCATCCACATGGGCCATGTCCGCAACTATACGATGGGCGACGTGCTGGCGCGCTTCCGGCGGATGCGCGGCTATGAAGTGCTCCACCCGATGGGTTGGGACGCGTTCGGCATGCCGGCCGAGAATGCCGCGATGGAAAAGGGCGTCCACCCCGGCACCTGGACCCGCGCCAATATCGCGACAATGAAGGCGCAGCTGAAGCGGCTCGGCTTCGCGCTCGACTGGACGCGCGAACTGGCGACCTGCGAGCCGGACTATTACGGGCACGAACAGGCGCTGTTCCTGGCGATGTTCGCGAGCGGCCTGGTCTATCGCAAGGAATCGGCGGTCAACTGGGACCCGGTCGACATGACCGTGCTCGCCAACGAGCAGGTGATCGACGGCCGCGGCTGGCGCTCCGGCGCGCTGGTCGAGAAGCGCAAGCTCAGCCAGTGGTTCCTCAAGATCACCGACTTCGCCGACGAACTGATCGACGGGCTGGGCGAGCTCAAGGATTGGCCGGACAAGGTCAAGCTGATGCAGGAAAACTGGATCGGCAAGAGCCAGGGGCTGACGTTCCGCTTCGTCACGTCCGACGGCGGGTCGGTCGAGGTCTTCTCCACCCGCCCGGACACGATCTTCGGCGCGAGCTTCGTCGCGGTGGCGGCGGATCATCCGATCGCGCAGGCGCTCGCCGACCGGCCCGACGTCGCCGCCTTCATCGAACGCTGCAAGCAGGGCGGCACCACCGCCGCCGAGCTGGAGACGCAGGAGAAGCTCGGCTTCGACACCGGGCTGACTGCGGCGCATCCGCTCGATCCGACATGGCAGCTGCCCGTCTACATCGCCAATTTCGTGCTGATGGAATACGGCACCGGCGCGGTGTTCGGCGTGCCGGCGCACGACCAGCGCGACCTCGACTTCGCGCGCAAATACGACCTGCCGGTGCGGCGCGTCGTCTCCGACGGCGCCATCACCGATCCCGTCTTCCACGGCGACGAGGCCTATACCGGCCCTGGGACCATCGTGAATTCGCGCTTCCTCGACGGCATGGACGTCGAGGACGCCAAGCGCGAGGTGATCCGCCGTGCGGAGGGCGACGGCTGGGGCCGCGGGTCGACCGTCTACCGCCTGCGCGACTGGGGCGTCAGCCGCCAGCGCTACTGGGGCACGCCGATCCCGATCATCCATTGCTCCGCCTGCGGTGCGGTACCGGTGCCGCAGGACCAGCTGCCCGTCGTATTGCCCGAGGACGTGTCATTCGACGTGCCCGGCAATCCGCTCGACCGGCATCCGACGTGGAAGCATGTCGCCTGCCCGTCCTGCGGCGGCGATGCGGTGCGCGAGACCGATACGCTCGACACTTTCGCCGATTCGAGCTGGTATTTCATCCGCTTCGCCAGCCAGCCCGACGACAAGCCGTTCGACCGCGCGGTGGCGGAAAGCTGGCTGCCGGTCGGCCAGTATATCGGCGGCGTCGAGCATGCGATCCTGCACCTGCTCTACGCCCGCTTCTGGACGCGGGCGCTCAAGCATATCGGCATGCTCGATATCGCCGAGCCGTTCACCGGGCTCTTCACCCAGGGCATGGTGACGCACGAGACGTACAAATCGGCGGACGGCCGCTGGCTGTCACCGGCAGAGATCGCCGGCGGCGTCGAAACCGCGACCGGACAGCCGGTCCAGGTCGGTCGCGTCGAGAAGATGTCGAAGTCGAAGAAGAACACCGTCGATCCCGAGCCGATCGTCGATCAATATGGTGCCGACGCGACGCGCTGGTTCATGCTGTCCGACTCGCCGCCCGAGCGCGACCTGCCCTGGTCGGAAGCCGGGATCGAAGGATCGTGGCGGTTCGTCCAGCGCCTGTGGCGCTTGTTCGACGCCGACCCGGCCGAGCCGGGAGAGGGCGGCGACGTCGCGCTCGACCGCAAGCTGCACCAGACGATCCATGGCGTCGCGCTCGATATCGAGGCGCTGGCGTTCAACAAGGCGGTGGCCAAGCTGTACGAGCTGACCAACGCGATTGAAAAGGCGCCGCCGTCGCCGTCGCGCAGCAATGCGATCCGCACGCTGATGCTGCTGGTCGCGCCGATGGTACCGCACATCGCCGAGGAAGCCTGGGCGCGTCACGGCTTCGACGGGCTGATCGCCGATGCGCCCTGGCCCGCGGTCGAGGCCGCGCTGCTGGTCGAGGACGAGGTGACGATCGCGGTGCAGGTCAACGGCAAGCTGCGCGATACGCTGACTGTGCCGAAGGACATGGCCAGGGACGCGCTGGAGGCGGCGGCGCTGGCGTCGGACAAGATCGTCCGCACGCTGGAGGGCAAGACCCCGAAGAAAGTGATCGTCGTGCCCGGCCGTTTGGTCAATATCGTCGCATGACCAAGCGATTCCTCGCCGCCGCGCTGCTGCTCGTCCCGCTGACCGGCTGCGGCCTGCACCCCCTGTACGCCGGCGGCGCCGGTGGTGGGGTGGCGCAGGCGCTGTCCGGCGTCGAGGTCGCGCCGATCCAGGGTAAAGCCGGCTGGCTGATGGGCAATGCGCTGCGCGACCGGCTCGCCGCGTCCGGCACGCCGCAATACCGGCTGGACGTCAAGCTCGACGACCAGATCGCCGGCCTCGGCGTACGGCGCGACGACAGCGTGACGCGCGAGCGGCGGACGCTGCGGGCGCGCTACCAGTTGGTCAATCTCAGCGACGGCAGCGTGCTGCTCGATGCGACCACCGGCTCCGACGCCGGCATCGACGTCATCACCTCGTCCGAATATGCGACGATCGCGGCGGAAAATACCGCGCTGGAGAATCTCTCCGGCATCGTCGCCGACCAGATCGTCGCCAAGCTCGCGCTCTATGCGCGGCGGCGCCTCCCGGCGCGCTGATGCGCGGCGGTCCGCTCACGACACCGGCGCGCTGAGGGCCCGTGAAGGCGAACGCGCGCGACATCCGCGCCGCGATGGAGCGGCCCTCGCCCGACCTGCGCCTGTTCCTGCTCCACGGGCCCGACGGGTCCGCCGCCGCCGAGCTGGCGACGCGGCTGGCACAGGCGATGGGGCCGGAGGCGGAGCGGATCGACCTGGACGGCGCGACGCTGAAGGGTGATCCGGCCCGGCTGGCGGACGAGGCGGCGTCGATGTCGCTGTTCGGCGGCGCGCGCCATATCCGCGTCTCGCCGGCGGGCGAGGAGAGCCTGGAGGCGTTCGCCGCCCTGCTTGCCGCCGATCATGCCGGCAATCCGGTCGTGGCACTGGCGCCGACGGTCAAGTCGACGGCCAAGATCGTCAAGCTGGCGATCGATTCGCCACGGGCAATGGCCTTTGCCTGCTACGAACCGACCGCGGCCGATCTCGAACGACTCGCCGCGACGATGGCGCGCGATGCCGGCTTGCGCCCGCAGCCCGGCGTCACCCAGCGGCTGGCAGCGGGGTGCGGCGGCGACCGGGCGGTGCTGGCGAGCGAAATCGACAAACTCGCGCTGTTCCTCGACGCCGCCCCCGACCGGCCGCACGACCTCGACGAAGCCGCGCTCGATGCGATCGGCGCCGATCTCGGCGAGGCGGAAATGGGCGCGGTGATCGACGCGGTGATCGGCGGCCGCAGCGCGGCGCTCGGCCTCGAACTGACCCGGCTGGGCGAGGCCGGCACCTCCCCCATCCCCTGGCTGCGCCAGCTCGCCCGGCGGCTGATGACGCTGGCCGAGATGAAGGCGGACATCGACGCCGGCGCCACGCAGGACAGCGTGTTCAAGCGCCACCGCATCTTCTTCCGCGAAGAGGCCGCCACCGCACAGGCCCTGCGGCGCTGGAATGCGGCGATGCTCGCGGCGGCGCTGCAGCGCGTGCGCCATGCCGAACGCGCGGTGATGGCGAGCGGCAATGCCGGCCCGGTGCTGGCGGATCACGCGCTGGCCGAGCTGACCCGCGGGGTCGAACGGCGGGGGTAACCGGCGGCGTCCATCACGCCCCTGTTGCGCGCGCGCAACGCGTGCGGACTTTTGGTTACGAAAGTCAGAACAAAACGCCGTGCCGGACGTTTGCCGCACCTGATCCCAAACCCCTTTCGGGATCAGTGCCGGATCCAAGCACGGCACGGCCGCGCCGATGCGTAGCAGGCGGCGCGGCCAACGCCGATCGGGTCGAGGCTTTACGGTCCGGTGCGTCCGCCGCCGCCCGGTGCGCCCGCACCGGTGCCCGCCGCACCGACCGTGCCGATGTTGCCGAACAGATCCTCGAAGAAGCCGCGCTTGCGGCCCAGCGTCGGCGTCGTCTTGCCATAGGGGCTGATGCTAGCGATCTGGTCGACGCCGGTGCGGGTGATCGAGGTCACCGTGCCGGCCGCGTCGAAGCTGATCTTCAGCGCGATCTGGCTGCGTGCCTTGGGCGTCTGGAAGTTCAGATTGCGGCTGTCGCGCGCGACATAATACCAGTCGGCGGGCGCGAACTGACTGGCGATGGTCGGCCGGCCCAGCGTCGCCGCGACCGATTGGCGATTGTCGACGCCCGGCTGGATCGCATTCACCAGGTCGACGTCGATGATATAGCCCTGATGCGAACGCAGCGGCGTACAGGCGCCCGCCGCCATCAGGGTCAGCCCGAGGCCCGCGACCAGGCACGAACGGGCAAAGGATACGCTCATCACTTTCTCCAGCGGCGGCAACGCCTGGCAGCGGCAAGGCCGATTGCATCGCCCGCCGAACGCCTCGATATGCGAGGAACGAAGAGGCATCAAGCGCGGACGACGCCGCGCACAGGCGAGAGGACGTTGCGATCGTGGGGTTGTGGGGCAGGTTGTTCGGCGAGAACCGCGATGCGGCGCTGCCGCTGTACAATGCGGTGGTGACGCGCGGACGCGCCGAACATTGGTATGTCGACGGCGCCGTTCCCGACACGCTGGACGGCCGGTTCGACATGATCGCGACCATCCTCGCCTTCGTGCTGCTCCGGCTGGAAGGCGAGCCGGCGACCGCGACGCTGAGCGTGCAGCTGACCGAGCGGTTCGTCGACGACATGGACGCGCAACTGCGCCAGATCGGCATCGGCGACCTGGTCGTCGGCAAGCAGATGGGTAAGATGATGAGCCTGCTCGGCGGCCGCCTGGGCGCCTATCGCGACGGGCTGGCAGCGGGCGATCTCGCGCCGGCGCTGGTCCGCAACCTCTATCGCGGTGAGGCGCCTGCGCCCGCCGCGGTGGACCATGTCGGCGCCGCGCTGCTCGCATTCCATAGCCGGCTGGCGGCGACATCGGTCGATCACCTCGCCGCGGGAGACTTGCCATGACCCCCGAATTCAGCCGCCCGGAGCGGATCGACACGATCGGCGAGCGCGAGCGCGTGGTCGAGATCGCCGCGGAACCGGCGGAGCGGACGCGGCTGGCGGCGCGCTTCGGGCTGATCGGGATCGATTCGCTGGCCGCCCGCTTCGCGATCCGGCGCGAGGCGGCGGGGATCGCCGTGCGCGGCACGGTGACCGCGGCGGTGACGCAGGCCTGTTCGGTGACCGGCGAGCCGATCGCGGCGCGGGTCGACGAGCCCGTCGCCCTGCTGTTCGTGCCCGCGCTCGGCGACGGCGAGGAGGTCGAGCTGGATGCCGGCGAACTCGACACGATTCCATATGACGGCGGCGCGATCGACCTGGGCGAGGCGGCGGCGGAGACGATGGCGCTCGCCCTCGATCCCTTCCCGCGCAGCCCGGCGGCCGAGGCGGCGCTGCGCGAGGCCGGGGTGCTGAGCGAGGACGAGGCGGGGCCGTTCGGCGCGCTCGCCGGGCTGAAGGCGCAATTGGAAAAGAAGTAGGCGGGAGCGCTTCGACACAAAGCCCCTCGTCACCCCGGACTTGTTCCGGGGTCCACGGCGCTGCATGTCCGCCGATCGGAGCGTTTGCGGAACGGTGGATGCCGGGACGAGTCCGGCATGACGGACGTGCTCTACCGCTCGTCCGGTCCCAGCATCGGATCGAGGTCGCGCGGGCGGACGAAGCGGGTTAGCGTCGCCACCCGCTCGGCGACATCCCGCCAGCGCGCGACGTCGAAGGTCATCTCGGCCAGCGTCGCGGTCGGGTATTTCGCCTCGACCTCGGTCCGCAGCGCCCCTGCCCCCTCGGGCACGAGCATGAGGACAAGGTCCTCCAGCCCGGGATTGTGACCGACCAGCAGCGCGCTGGCCGCCGTGTCCGGCAGGTCGTGCACCACGTCGAGCAGCGTCGCCGCCGACGCCAGATAGATGCGCCGGTCGCAGGCGGGCGCGAAGGTGCGGCCGTAGCCGGTCTCGACCGCGTCCAGGGTCTCGCCGACGCGCACCGCGGGCGAGGCGACGACATGGTCGAAGGCGAGGCCGGCATCGCGCATGTGGCGGCCGATCACCTCGGCCGCGCGGCGGCCCTTGCCGTTGAGCGGCCGGTCGAAATCGCGCGACACGGTGTCGTCCCAGCTCGATTTGGCGTGGCGCAGCAGCGTCAGCGTCTTCATCGCGGCCCTTTCCGGCTCAGCCCAGTTGCGCGGCCTCATGCCCGATGATCGGTGTCAAGGAAAGCCGCTCCGCCACCCGCGCCACCGCCTCGTCCAGCGTCACCCGCGCGATCGGGACGCCGGGCGGAAAGGCGCTGAGCAATCGCGACGGGCAGGCGGCGGACAGCATCACGAAGGCGCCGCGATCGTCGCCGCGGCGGATCAATCGCCCGAACGCCTGCGCCAACCGCGCTCGCACGATCCGGTCATCGTAGGTGCTGCCACCGCCGGCCAATCGCCGTGCCGCGTGCAGCACGCTCGGCTTGGGCCAGGGCACGCCCTCCATCACCACCAGCCGCAGCGAATGGCCGGGCACGTCGACCCCGTCGCGCAAGGCATCGGTGCCGAGCAGCGAGGCGGCGGGATCGTCGCGGAAGATGTCGACCAACGTACCCGTGTCGATCGGATCGACATGCTGCGCGTGCAGCGGCAGCCCCTCGCGCGCCAGCCGGTCGGCGATCCGGCCGTGCACGCCGCGCAGCCGCCGGATCGCGGTGAACAGGCCCAGCGTGCCGCCCCCCGCCGCGACGATCAGCCGCGCATAGGCATTGGCCAGTGCCGGCAGGTCGCCGCGCTTGACGTCGGTGACGATCAGCACCTCCGCCTGCGCCGGATAGTCGAACGGGCTGGTCACCTCGAACCGTGCCGGCGCGCGGGCGAGATGCGGCGCCCCGACTCGCGCCTCCGCCGTGTCCCAGTCGCCGCCGCCGGTCAGCGTCGCCGAGGTGACGAGCGCGCCATGGGCCGGCTCCAGCACGACGCGCGCGAACGGCCGCGTGGGGTCGAGCCAATGGCGGTGCAGCCCCATGTCATATTCGCGCCCCTCGATCCGGTCGACCGCTAGCCAGTCGACGTAATCGGGATCGACCGGACCGCCGATGCGGGCGAGCAGGGCCAGCCAGCCAGCCACCGTCTCCGCCCGCCAGCCGATCGAGGCGATCGCCCCCTCCACCCGTGCCCGTGCCGCGGCGTCCATCCAGTCGGGCGCCTCGGCCAGCACCGCCTCCAGCCGCCGGCCGAGCGTGACGAGCGGACGGACCAGCGCGTCGAGCGCGGCAGCGGCAGGGGCGGCGGCCTCGATCAGTTCCGGCGTCGGCTCGGCGAGTTCTGTCTCGAGGCCATAGCCCGCATCGCCCGGCTGTTCGGCGCGCGCATAGGTGAGGCCGCGGACGGCGGCGAGCAGATGCTCGATCGGTCCGAACGGTGCGCCCTCCGCGATCCGCCCCAGCCAGCCGTCGCTGGCGAGATGGCGCGCGGCATCCACCGCGTCCTGGATGGCGAGGCCGCCCTGTTCGTCATAGCTGGCGACGTCGGACAGCCGCGCCTGCAGTCCGCGCCGCCGGCCGCGGCCACCCGCTTCCGGGCCGAGGATCCAGCGCCTCAGCTCGATCGTCTCCTGCCCGGTCAGTGCCGCCGCGAACATCGAATCGGCCGCGTCGAACAGGTGGTGGCCCTCGTCGAAGACATAGCGCGTCGGCCGCGTCGTCAATTCGCGGCCGCGGGCGGCGTTGACCATGACCAGGGCATGGTTGGCGATCACCAGATCGGCGTCGGCGGAGGCGCGGGCGGCGCGTTCGATGAAGCACTTCCGATAATGCGGGCAACCGGCATAGACGCACTCGCCGCGCCGGTCGGTCAGCGCGGCGGGGCCGTTGCGGCGGAACAAAGTCGGCAGCCAGCCAGGCAGATCGCCGCCGACCATGTCGCCGTCGCTGCTGTAGGCCGCCCAGCGCGCGACCAGCTGCGCCAGCACCGCGGCGCGGCCGGCGAAGCCGCCCTGCAACGCATCCTCGAGGTTGAGCAGGCACAGGTAATTCTCACGCCCTTTGCGCGTCACCACCTTCGCCTTGCGCGTCTCGGCATCGGGATAGAGGCGGGTCGTTTCCTGCGCGAGCTGGCGCTGCAGCGCCTTGGTATAGGTCGACAGCCACACCGCGCCGCCGGCCCGCTCCGCCCAGAGCGAGGCGGGGGCGAGATAGCCCAGGGTCTTGCCGATCCCGGTGCCCGCCTCCGCCAGCACCAGATTGGGCGCGTCGCGGACGCTGCGCGGCGCGAAGGCGGCGCTGGCGGCGGCGGCGAAGGCGCGCTGGCCAGGACGTTCCTCGGCGCCGTGGCCGGTCAGCTCGACCAGCCGCGCTTCCGCTTCGTCGCTACCGATCGTCACCGCGCGCGGGGCCGGCCGCGGCGCGCCCTCCTCCCATTCGGGCAATTTGCCGAACAGCCAGCGCTCATGCTCCTTGGGCTTGGCGATCAGCGGCCCGATCGCCGGCGCCCACGGCCAGCGCAGCCGGGTCAGCGCCTGTACCGCACTCCATGCGCCCTCGCGCTCGGGCCAGTTGCCGGCGGGCACGGCGAGCAATGCCGCCGCCGCCTCGCGCAGGAAGGCCGCGACATCCTCATCACTCTCCGGCGGCGACAGATCGACGGCGCGGGCAAGGCCCTTGGGCGTCGGCACGGTGAAGCGCGCGGGATGGAGAAAGGCGAAGAGTTCGAGCAGGTCGAGGCCGGACAGCTCAGCATAGCCGAGCCGCTGCCCGATCAGCGGCGCGTTGAGCAGGATCAGCGGCGTATCCGCGGCAAGGGCGATCGCCTCGCCCCGACCGACCGCGCGCGTACCCTCGGCGGTGGCGATCCAGATGCCGCCGTGGCTGGCGTGGAGGGCAGGATAGGGGATCACCGCCCCCGCCTTAACCCGGTGGAACACAATGGCAACCGCGTGGCATTGAAACCGGTTCGTTCGTCGCTCGTTCGGCACGGATCATCGGTCGGAGGAGGACCCCTATGCGTAACTTGTTGCTGGCGCTCAGCGCCGTCTCGCTCACCATCCCCGCGAGCTTCGTCGTCCCGACGAGCGCGGCGCAGGCCCGCCATCATCGCCACTACGAGCGCGGCTATCACCACGTCCGCCGCTGCACCCATTCGGGCGGCACCACCGGGCTGGTCGCGGGTGGCGTCGGCGGCGCGCTGGTCGGCAATTCGATCCTCGGCCATGGCGCACTCGGCACGATTGGCGGCGCCGTCGGTGGCGCCTTGGCCGGCCGCGCCGTCGACCGGACGATCACCGCCCATCGCCGCTGCCGCTAACACGGGCGTTGCCGTGACGCCGCGGGGGGCTTAGTCCCCCCGCGCATCATGACCGACGATCTCCGCTCCGCCGCTCTCGACTCCAAGGCCTGGCCCTATGAAGAGGCGCGCAAGCTCCTCAAGCGCTGGCCGGACGGCAAGCCGGACGGTGCGCCGATCCTGTTCGAGACCGGCTATGGCCCGTCGGGCCTGCCGCATATCGGCACGTTCAACGAAGTGCTGCGCACGACGATGGTGCGCAACGCCTTCCACGCGCTCAGCGACCAGCCGACGCGGCTGATCGCGTTCAGCGACGACATGGACGGGCTGCGCAAGGTGCCCGACAATGTGCCCAATCGCGAAATGCTGACCGAACATCTCGGCAAGCCGTTGACGCGCATTCCCGATCCGTTCGAAAAGTACGACAGCTTCGCGGCGCATAACAATGCGATGCTGCGCCAATTCCTCGACCGTTATGGCTTCGAGTATGAGTTCGCTTCGTCGACGGATTATTATACCGGCGGCCGGTTCGACGAAGCGCTGAAGGGCGTGCTGCGTAACTATCAGGCGATCCTCGACGTGATGCTGCCGACGCTGCGGGCGGAGCGGCGCGCCACCTATTCGCCGGTGCTGCCGATCAGTCCGACGACCGGCGTCGTGTTGCAGGTGCCGGTCGAGGTGGTCGATGCCGAGGCGGGGACGATCGCCTTCACCGACGAGGGCGGCGAACGGATCGTCCAGTCCGCGCTCGGCGGCAAGTCCAAGCTGCAATGGAAGGTCGACTGGGCGATGCGCTGGGTCGCGCTCGGCGTCGATTACGAGATGGCGGGCAAGGACCTGATCGATTCGGTGGTCCAGTCGTCGAAGATCGCGCGCGTGCTCGGCGGCCGCCCGCCGGAGGGCTTTAATTACGAGATGTTCCTCGACGAAAAGGGCGAGAAGATCTCCAAGTCGAAGGGCAACGGCCTATCGATCGACGAATGGCTGACCTATGGTCCGGAAGAGAGCCTCGCCTTCTTCGCCTATCGCGAACCCAAGAAGGCGAAGGCACTGCATTTCGGGGTGATCCCACGCGCGGTCGACGATTACTGGCAGTTCCGCGGCAATTACGCGGGTCAGGACGTCAAGCAGCGGCTGGGCAACCCGGTCCACCATATCCACGACGGCAATGTACCCGAGGCGACGCTGCCGGTGACGTTCGGGCTGCTGCTCAATCTCGCCAGCCTGCCGGGCGTCGGCGACCGCGAGACGATGTGGGCGTTCCTGCAGCGCTACGACCCGACGCTGTCGCCGGCAACGCATCCCGAGCTCGACCGGCTGGTCGGTTACGCCGTCGCCTATGCCACCACCTTCGTCGCGCCGACCCTGCAGCGCCGCGCGCCGACGGCGCAGGAGGCGGAAGCGCTGCGGGAGCTCGATGCGCTGCTGGCGGAAGACGACGGCACCGGGCAGGCGGACGAGGACCCGGCGGTCGTGCTGCAGAACCACGTCTATGAGATCGGCAAGAAGCATTACGGCAAGGAGGGCCTGCGCGACTGGTTCAAGGTGCTGTATGAGACGCTGCTCGGCTCCGAACAGGGGCCGCGGATGGGCAGCTTCATCGCCCTGTACGGCGTCGACAACAGCCGCCGCCTGATCGCGGAGGCGCTGGCGCGGGCGTGATGGCGGTGCGGCCGGTCGCTATCGCACCTCTTCCGCCACCGTCCGCTTCGCCGCGACGCCGCGGCGCTGTTGCCGCACCATGATGAAGCTGCCGCTCCAGTGGCCGGCGATGTCCCAGCGTCCGCTGATCTCGTCGCCGTCCGCAGCGAGCGCGCCGTCATAGACGACGGCATAATAAGCGAGGTCCGGCGAATCGTAACGCTTGGTGAAGCGCACCGATCGCCCCTGCCGCACGCCGTCGAGCAGCGCCCGAATCGTGGTGCCACGGTCGGGTCCGGTATCGCGGCGTTCCTGCGTCTCGCCGCTGATCCGGCCGGCATGTTCGCGCAATTCGCAGCGGAAGCCGTTGGGCGGCATCGCCCGCGGATAGCTGAAGATGCCGTCCCAACTTCCCGTCACGTCGAGCGGATCGGCCATTGCGTTACAGCCGCCGCGCTTCCTCGGGCAGCATCACCGGCACGCCGTCGCGGATCGGATAGGCGAGGCCGGCCTTCTCGCTGACCAGTTCCTGCCGTGCCTCGTCATAGCGCAGCGGCCCGCGCGTCACGGGGCAGACCAGCTTGCCGAGCAGCCACGGATCGATCGCCGGCGCGCTCATTGCAGCGTCACCCGGTCGTCGCCGTCATGGCGGCCGAAGAATTGCATCAGCTGGATGATCAGCTCCGCCCGCTGCTCGATGTCGGGTGCCTCGAGCAGCGCCTGCTTGGCCGCTGCGTCGAACGGCGCGATCTGGGCGATGCCGTTGACCAGGCTTTCGTCGTCGAGCCGGGCGACGCCGTCCCAGTCGACGCTATAGCCCTGAAGGTCGGCGAAGCGGCGCGATTCGGTTTCCAGCGCGGAGCGGCGGGCGAGCGACAGCGTCTCGTCCTGCGCCACCGGCAGCAATTCCGCCTCGACCTGGCGGAACGGCGTCGTCACGTCGAGTTCGCGCACCGGACGGAACAGCGCGACGCCCTCCAGCACCAGATTGTAGCGGCCGTCGTCGAGCGCCTCGACCTCGGCGATCCGGCCGACGCAGCCCAGGTCGTAGAGCGCCGGCAGTTCGGGATTGTCGGCCCGCACCGCGCCGTTGGGCTGGATCATCCCGATCCGCCGGTCGCGCGCCATCGCGTCCGACACCATCGCCCGGTAGCGTGGCTCGAAGATGTGGAGCGGCAGATGCATGCCCGGAAACAGCAAGGCGCCGGGCAGCGGGAAGATCGACAGGCGGGTGATCGTCATGGCGCTGGACGTCAGCCGAACAGGATCGCCGACAGGCGGCGGCGCTGCGTCGACACCCAGGGATCCTCCAGACCGACCACCTCGAACAGCTTGAGCAACTGCTGCCGGGCGGCGCCGTCGTTCCAGGCGCGATCGGCCGCGACGATGTAGAGCAGATTGTCCGCCGCGCCGTCGCGATCGCCCGCCGCCATCTGGGCATTGGCGAGAGCGAAGCGACGCTCGTGATCGTCGGGATTGTTGGTCACCTCCGCCTGCAACGCAGCGAAATCGTCGACCGGCTGCGCCGATTGCGCCAGCGCCAGCGCCGCCTTAGCGCGATCGATGCCGGCGTCCTTGAGATCGGCGGGCAGCGCATCGATCGCGGTCTGCGCCTCGTCCGTCCGGCCCGCCGCGACCAGCGCGCGGATGCGACCCGACAGCACGGCCGGATGATCCGGCGCCATCTCCGCCAGCTGGTCGAAGATCGACAGCGCGCGCTCGGCGTCGCCGCCGGCGAGCACCTCCTCGCCCATCGCGATCAGCGGCTCGATCTCCGCCGCCGCATCCGCCGCCTCCGACTGGATCGGCAGCTGCTTGAGCAACTGGTCGAGGATCGCGCGCAGTTGCGATTCGGTGCGCGCGCTGGTCAGGTCGGCGACCAGCTGCCCCTGGAACATCGCATAGACGGTCGGGATCGAACGGATCTGGAATTGCGCGGCGATGAACTGGTTCTTGTCGGTGTCGATCTTGGCCAGCACGACGCCCTTGTCGGCATAGGCCGCGGCGACCTTTTCCAGCACCGGCCCCAGCGCCTTGCACGGGCCGCACCATTCCGCCCAGAAATCGAGGATGACGAGCTGCGTCATCGACGGCTCGACGACGTCGCGGCGGAATTCCTCGACAGCGGTCTTTTCGGCGGGGGACATGCCTAGCGTGGCCAAGGTGCGCTCCTGTTCGCGGGACTGGCGCCCATGTGGGGCGGCGGGGGGCCGAGGTCAAACCGGCCGGCTGGAAAGTCTCAAAAGTCGCACTCGTGCACCTGCGCGGCGCGCGGCGTGGCCCCGCTCGCGGTGCCCGCCATGCGATGCCCGACATTCAGTGGAAGTCCCTGGATTTGGGCATGATCCGCACGTCGCGGGGGTGGTGGCCGCGCGGATCCTGCGCGACGATCGCCTTGGGACGCACGCCGGGGTCGACTTGCCCCGACGACAGCCGCGCCAGTTCGTGGGTGCGGTCATGGGCGCGGGTCGTCATCAGATGGACGACGCCTTCCTCGCTGCGCTGGATCACCCCTTCCAGCACGATCAGCCGTGCCGCCATCACCGCACGCCGGTTCGCCTCGAAATCGCGCGCCCAGAGCAAGGCGTTGGTGACCCCCGTCTCGTCCTCGATGGTGACGAAGATCGCATTGCCCTTGCCGGGCCGCTGGCGGACAAGCACGACGCCGGCGACCTTGGCCCGGCGGCCATCGCGGCTATGCGCCGCCTGTTCGCTCGACAGCACGCCCTCGGCCGCGAACAGCGGGCGCAGGAACCGCATCGGATGATCCTTCAGCGACAGGCGGGTGGTCTGGTAATCGGTCGCCACCTCCTCGCTCCTTGGCATCGCCGGCAGGGCGGCCGACGGCTCGACGCCGAGTTCGGGCGCCTCCGCCGCGGCGAACAGCGCAAGCTGCCTGGGCGGGGTGCGACGCACCTCCCACAGGGCGTCGCGGCGCGGCAGCGCGATCGAACCGAATGCGTCGGCATCGGCGAGCAGCCGCAGCGCGCGGGGCGGCAGGCCAGCGCGGGCCGCCAGCGCCTCCACCCCCGCGAACGGACCGGCGGCGCGGGCGGCGACCAGGGACGTCGCCCAATCTGCCCGGAAGCCGTCGATCTGGCGAAAGCCCAGGCGCAGCGCCAGGCTGCCGTCCTCGTCCCGTTCCAGACCATTGTCGAAGTCGCTGGCGTTGACGTCGATCGGCCGCACCACGACGTCGTGCGCGCGGGCGTCGGCGACCAGCTGCGCCGGCGCATAGAAACCCATCGGCTGCGAATTGAGGATCGCGCAGGCGAAGACCGACGGGTGGAAGCATTTGAGCCAGCTCGACACATAGACCAGCCGCGCGAAGCTCAACGCATGGCTTTCGGGAAAGCCGTAGGAGCCGAACCCCTCGATCTGCTTGTAGCAGCGTTCGGCGAAGTCGCGGCTGTAGCCGCGGCGCGTCATGCCCTCGACCAGCTTGGCGTGGAAATTGTGCATGCCGCCGACGTGACGGAAGGTCGCCATCGCCTTGCGCAGCTGGTTCGCCTCGTCAGGGGTGAATTCGGCGGCGACGATGGCGAGCTTCATCGCCTGTTCCTGGAACAGCGGCACGCCATAGGTTTCGCGCAGCAGGTTGCGCAATTCGTCGGGCGGGCCGAAGCGCGGGTCGGGCGAGGGAAATTCGGTCGGCTCCTTGCCCGCGCGACGGCGCAGATAGGGATGGACCATGTCGCCCTCGATCGGCCCCGGCCGGACGATCGCGACCTGGACGACGAGGTCGTAGAGTTTGCGCGGGCGCAGCCGTGGCAGCATGTTGATCTGCGCCCGGCTTTCCACCTGGAACACGCCGATGCTGTCGCCGCGGCACAGCATGTCGTAGACCGTGGGATGTTCGGCGACCGCCACCGTATCGAGCGCCGGATCGCCGAGCCCATGGACGCGCATCAGGTCGAACGCCTTGCGGATGCAGGTCAGCATGCCGAGCGCGAGCACGTCGACCTTCATCAGGCCGAGGCAGTCGATGTCGTCCTTGTCCCATTCGATGAAGGTACGGTCCGCCATCGCGCCATTGTGGATCGGCACCGTCTCGTCGAGCCGGCCGTGGGTCAGCACGAAGCCGCCGACATGCTGCGACAGATGGCGGGGGAATTCGAGCAGCTGGCCGACCAGGTCGTACAGGCGCGCGATCTCGACATTGTCGGGATCGAAGCCGGTATCGTGGACATGCCGTGGCTCGTAGCGGCCGGCATAGCTGCCCCAGACGGTGCTGGTCAGTCGCTGCGTCACGTCCTCGGTCAGGCCCAGCGCCTTGCCGACCTCACGTACCGCCGAGCGTGGCCGGTAGTGGATCACCGTGGCGGCGATGGCGGCGCGGTGACGGCCGTAGCGGCGGTAGATATATTGCATCACCTCCTCGCGCCGCTCGTGCTCGAAATCGACGTCGATGTCGGGTGGCTCGTCGCGCTCCGCAGAGACGAAGCGCGAGAACAGCAGATCGTGTTCGAGCGGGTCGACCGAGGTGATGCCGAGCAGGAAGCAGACGGCCGAATTGGCCGCCGAACCGCGCCCCTGGCACAGGATCGGCGGATCGGCGCGGCGCGCGAAGCGGACCACGTCGTAGACGGTCAGGAAGTAATAGGCATATTGCCGTTCGCGGATCAGCCAGAATTCGTCGTACAGCAGCCGCAGCATCCGTTCGGGCACGACTCCGTCGTAACGGTCGAGCGCGGTCTGCCAGACGAGATGTTCCAGCCAGTCGTCGGCGTGCCAGCCGGCGGGGACGGGCTCGTGCGGATATTCGTAGCGGAGCTGACCGAGATCGAAGCCGATGCGGTCGAGCAGGGCGACGCTTTCCGCCATTGCCTGCGGCCAGTCGGCGAACAGGCGCAGCATCTCCTCGGGCGGTTTCAGATGGCGTTCGGCATTGGCGGCAAGCCGGCGGCCGGCGTGGCGCAGCGTCGTGCCCTCGCGGATGCAGGTGACGACGTCGTGCAGCGGTCGCGCCTCCGGACCGACATAGAGGGCGTCGGTGGTCGCGACGATCGGCACGCCGCTGTCCGCCGCGATTCCGGCCAGACGCGCGACACGACGGCGGTCGCGCCCGCTGCGCGGCATACTGACCCCCAGCCAGACGCGCCCGGGCGCCGCCGCGGCAAGATCGGGCAGCGTCGCGGCGAGCCCCGGATCGCTGCGTTGCGGCGGCAGCATCGTGTCGGGCATCGCCGCCGGTAGCGCATCCCCCATGCTGCAGTCCGGCAGGACGATGAGCAGCAGGTCGTCGCTGTGGCGCAGCAGGTCGCCCAATCCCAGGATACAGCCGCCCTTGACCGCGCGGCGATTGCCCAGCGTCAGCAGCCGCGTCAGCCGGCCCCAGCCGCGACGCGTCGCCGGATAGGCGACGATGTCCGGCGTACCGTCGGCGAAGACCAGCCGTGCGCCCACCGCCAGCTTGAAATCGTGCGGGGGCAGGCGCGCCCCGATCAGCCCCCTTTGCGCGCGCACCAGCGCATCGTGCGCGCGCACCACGCCGGCGACGGTGTTGCGGTCGGCGATGCCGATCCCCGCCAGGCCGAGCTCGACGGCGCGCGCCACCATGTCGAGCGGATGGCTGGCGCCATGCAGGAACGAATAATTGGTCGCGGCGACCAGTTCGGCGAAAGCGGTCACGCTGACGGGTCTCCTGCCGCGTAAAGGGGAGGCTTGAGGAGGGCGCGAACAGGTCCAGGTTCACGCGAAGACGCGAAGACGCGAAGACGGATGGTTCGCGCGGAGGCGCGGAGGCGCGGAGGGGGCGGGTTTGCCGCGCCAGCGGCTTTGTCCCCTCGACCGATCAGGGAGGGCGGCTTCGCCGCGAGCCTGACCCTCCGCGTCCTCCGCGCCTCC
>NZ_JBREIC010000006.1:0-226043 GCF_052907485.1 Sphingomonas benefaciens
CCCGCCTCGGCCTCCTTCAGGATGCCGATTATCTGCTCTTCCGAAAACTGCTTCCGCTTCATTCCGTCCGTCCCTTCGAGGGGCCGGTCTCTAGGTACACGTGGATGAAGAAACGGGGGTCACGCCAATCCCGATCGTGCCGCGGTTTAGCTGCCACGTTCAGATGAATGAGTGTCCGAAGTTGGGAAGCCGGTCACGTTTCGGGAACGACCGCAAGTGGGTCATGCTTACGGCAGGCTTGACGTTGTCACGGACTTCATCAACCTGCCGAGGGTGGGTGCTTACAAACAAGAAGCTGATGGCGATCATCGTCTTTCGGCGCTGCGTGAACTCGTGGCCTCCTACAGCCGCCCCCTGACGCGCTATTTTCAACGACGGGTGGTGCAGTCCCAGGACGTCCCTGATCTGGTTGATCCGCCCGGGGGATCTCGCGCCAACGAGGTAGTTCGCGCGTGAGGTTAGCCGCTTTGCACGTTCAATCTCGATCGGATCACCCGAGGACGATCCTCCATAAGAGATCGGCGGCCACTCACGGTCCCGGCGTGGCCGGGTGATAGGGCTAGGTCAGCTGCGACTCTCGCGCCGGCGCGACGGCGAGAAGATGATCGAAGAGCACCTTGGTGCGATCGTCCGGTGGAACTGATAGCGCCGCGCCGATTGCCGTCGGGTTCAGCACCGTGCGACGCTGTGCCGACCCATCGGAATTGTAGGCGCCAGTCGCAAGCTGTCCGCCCGGATGCTGTCCATTGTCTGCCCCACCCTCAGACGCCTGGATGACTCGAAGGCTGTTGCGCGCGACCGCGGGATCGACCACGACCCGCGGCATGGCGGGCGGGGCGATCTTCGTGCGCGCGACCAGCTTCTTTTCGACGAAGTAGCGAACCTTCTTGCCGTAGGTCGCATACATGCCGCGCCGGAAGACGATCAGGTCGTCCTCCGGTAGCATTTCGACCTCCTGGGGCAGCATCAGGGGGCGCCGTTGATCGGAAAGCGATGTCGAGCCCCCGCCACCACCCCAGGTGCCCATCGAACGCGATCGCGACTTGAACGTGTAGGTGCCGAGCTGATCGGAGATTTTCCGCGCATCGGCGAGGCCTGCGGGTCGCAGGACCAGGCGAACCGCACAGTTCCGCTCGATGTCGGCGGCGACCTTGTCACCATAGACCCCCTGGATCTGCTCGATCGACTGAAATGCGGGCAGGAGCCGGAGGCCATAGCCAGCGACATAGCTGAAAGCGTTGGCGAGCACGGAGCATTTTCCGAGGCTGGCGAACTCATCGAGCGCGAGCAGCACCTTCACATTGTGGAGGCCGCCTTTGGGAAGTTCGCGGACGTTGAGATCGACCAGCTGTTGGAACAGGAGACCGTAGATCGGCGCGGCCCGGTCGAGATCGTCCGGCGAAACGCCCAGGTAGAGCGAGATGCGCGTGTCGCGGAACTCACGAAGGTCGAAGTCGCTCTCCGACGTTGCCGCATCGACATACGGGTTGAGCCACGCGTTGACCTTGGCGGTGACCGATTGGCGCAAGCCCGTGAACGTGTTCGCTGATGACGAGGTATAGTCCCGGATCGCGGACTCGCAGCCCCCGGAAAGCGGTTTGCCTGCCGCCTTGCGCTGTTCGATGATCTTGGGAAATCGCCGCTGGGCGTCCCCGGCGGCAAACTGACGATAAACTTCCCCGAAGGTGAAGGGCAGGGCATCAACGCCATCGTCGACGGTCGCCGCGAGATAGGCTGTCACGCCTAAAAATGCGGTTCGTGCGCCTTCAGCCCAGAATGTGTCGCCGGAGAGCGGATCCGGGAAGAGCATCACCGCGATCTTCTGGAGTTCGTTGATGACCTCGACCGGATCGCGGCGGTTAATATAGCTCAGCGGATTATAACGCGCCGTCCGACCTGCGGGATCGAGCGGATTGAACAATACGACGCGCTGGCCGAGCTCCTTCAGACGGTAGCCTGCCGTGTGCTCCCAATTCTCCTGCTTGATGTCGAGAACGACGAGAGAATCCGGCCAATCGAGGAGATTGGGGATGATGACGCCGACGCCCTTGCCCGCGCGGGTGGGCGCTTCGAGCAACACATGCTCCGACCCGTCGAAGCGCATCACCTTTCCACCGAATTTGCCGAGCACAATTCCGGATCGACCCAGCAGCCCGCCCTTGCGAACCTCGCCGGGCCTCGCCCAGCGCGCTTCACCGTGCAGTGTCTGGCGTCTGAAGAGGCTGGAGACCACCATCAGGATGGTCAGGACCATTCCGAGCGACCATCCGATCAAGAAGGGCTTGTAGACGATCGGATAGCCCTTCAGCGCCCATAAAGCGCCTGGCACCTTTCGCCACGGCGTGTCGGCATTGAGCAGATGCGACTGCCAGAGGACGACCACCGAACCGATCGCCGCGCTGAACAGCGTTCCCACCACCATCAGGAACAGGATCGCGCCCGGCTGCGACCCCTCGGCGCTGCGGACCCATTTACCGTTCACCGAACCTCCCCTCAGTCTTGCGGTTTTCCCGCGGGATCAAACCAGACCTCGGTCATTCGGTACCGTGCCGGCTGCCCGCCCGCAGGCGGAAGCCGGTCCATCTGAACCACGATATCGACGAGCGAGCGCAGCAGCGCGCGGATGTCGTGACGATCGAGGTCGTTGCCGCCCTCTGACTCTTTCACGAGCAGTGTGAGCTGCTCGAGCGCGCCCTCGGCCGTATTGGCATGGACGGTCGTGATCGAACCCGGATGGCCGCTATTGACGTTCCGCAGATAGAAGAAGGCCGTCCCGTCACGGAGCTCCTGAAGGAGGATACGGTCAGGGCGCATCCGCAATGCCGATTCCAGCAGGGCCTTCGCACCTGCCTTCTGCAACCCCTTCCCGTCCTTCGCGTACATCATGTGAACGCGGTTGCGCTGGGGCACGATCAATTCGCGCGTGTCTTCGATCGTCAGAATTCGTTCGTGGGCGGGAATGAGACGGACGAGCCCCTTTGAAAAGCTCGTCTTGCCCGACCCCGTGGCGCCGGAGATGAGGATGTTTTTGCGCGCCTCGACGGCGAGCCGGAAGAATGCCTTCCAATCTCCGGCCGCGCGCAGGGCCTTCAGTCGGGCGTCGACCTCCTCGTGAAGCCCCTTGACGCGGACCTCGCTGAATAATCCGGCGCGCTCAAAGTCATCCATGTCCATCGAGACGGCAGATGCCTTACGCACCGTGATCGAGATGAATCCTTGCTCGACAGCCGGTGGCACCACCACCTGTGCGCGCTCGCCGCCCGGCAACACCGACGAGACGATGGGATATTCTGCGCTGACGTCCTGCTTCGTGCAGCCGGCGATCAATCGGGCGAGCGTCATCAGGGACGCGTTGTCGAGCCGCGGCTCCTCATGCCACTCCCAGCCAGCACGTGTCTCCAGGCCGATCAGCCCGGGCTCGTTGATGACCAGCTCGGTGACGTCGGCGCGCTCCAGGTGGCGCGTGATCGGCTCGGCGTTGTGAGCATAGAGGAGGGAGGCGGACCCGGATGCCACCTCAGCGCCTCAACCGGACATCGTACACCGATCGGAAGTCGAAATCCTTTGCAACGAAGATGGCCGCGGTATCGCCCTGGTTCTTCTTCAGGATCGGTCGCACCTGCATCGTTTGCTGGAGCACCGTATTCGCCGTGTTGCCCGGCACCTGTGTCGAATAGGTGCCTTGCCCCTGAACCGCCCTGCTCGCGATGTTCGATGCGTCCTCGAGCACCGAGATGACGAGACCGAGGCCGAAGCGAGACCAGAATTGCGTATCGACGCCGCCAGGCAGTCCGGCGCGCCCGAGACTGTCCGCCGCGGGTGACCCGAGGTCGATCGCGACCCCGCGCGGTGTCAGCGCCCGAGTCCACAGCACGAAGAGCCGTGCCTGACCTTGGGTGATGCCGCCTGAATATTGGCCGAGCACCTTGGTGCCCTTGTCGAGAAGGACGATCCGACCGTTCTCGGAAAAGACATCGTGATTGATGACACACGACACAAAGCCCGCCTGCGTCGAGTTGATAGCGGTCTGCAAGGTGCACGGTATGACGGTGCCCGCGCTGAGCAGCAAACTTCGGTCCGCCACCATCGTCGCCTTGACGGTCTCGATCGTCGAGTGGGTCAGCTGGTCGCTCAGGTCAGTCGGCCCCTTGCCGTTCTGGCCGGCTTCCTCGCGATTGCCGAAACCACTCGCGCCGGGATCACGACCCGCCACCATCGAGCGACCGGCACGGTCATTGTCCCCCCCACCCTCGACGCGCTCGCCGCCATCCGGGCTAGCCGTTCCATATCCGGTCGTAGGCGGGGAGGCAGATGAAGCGTTCGCGCCGAATGCCATGATCGGTGAACGCCGCGCCGCGTCCGCCATCACCCGCGCCTGCTCGGCGCGCCGCTGGGCCGGCGTCGGTTGCCCGTTTGCGTTCCCGCTTGCGCTCGCCGGCATGCCGCTCGGCGGTACGGTGTTTCCGGACGCATCGACGGCCTGAGGGGCGGGTGCGATCGGTCGTCCGAATATATCGGTGGCCGGCGCGCCGGGTTGGCCGAGCTGGTTGGCCAGCGCGGCGCGCTGGACGTTCGGATTTGCCATCACCTCGTCGACGCTGCGATCGCTGGCCTTAGCAGGCGCCGCTGTCGTCGTGGTGGCGGCTGTCTGATGGAAGGCACCATATCCGATCGCGATGCCGCCGATCGCTCCGACGAGCGCGACCCCCGCGCCCAGCAACGCGATATTCCCCCAGCCTCCGCTTCGAGCGACGGGAGTGTCGGCCGGCTGCGCCACAACGGGCTCCGGGCCGATCATACCGCCACGGTCGATGATCGTCTCGGCCATCCTACTGCTCCCTCACCTTGCGCTCGACGACATTCGACACCGTGCCGGTGCGGTCACCGCGCTCGTTGCGCGCGGGGGCCTCGTTGAAGATGCAAAGAACGGCCGTCCCTCGTCGCAGCCTGAGCTGGCGATAGACGGCGTGGATCACGACGAAGTCCTCGCGCACGTCATAGGGTACGATCGTCTCGGTCCCGTCGACGTCTACGGCGAAGATCGACGGGATGTCGGCATGTCCGGGGTAGCGCAGCACCGTGAATTCACCGTTGTCCGATACTTCACTGGGCTGCAGCGCTAGATCGCCCTGAACGGTATAGTTCATGTTCCGCCTGCCCTCGATCACCGCGTGATCGAGCGCTGCGGTCGTGATACCCGCCTCGATGGCCTTCGCGGCCTTCAGGTCTGCAAGCTGTGCCTGTAGTGTCGCCATCGCGCGCTCCTCGCGCGGATAGCGGAAGCGCACGCCGTACATCGTGCCGGCCGTTCCGATCGACAGGTTGAAATGATAGGTGCGCACGGCACCACCGGCGTTGGTCACGACGATGAGGTTGGTCGGTCCGGCGCGCTCCCTCGGCTTGAGGAACACGATGTTGCCCACCGGCGCGATCTGCCACGACACGGTGTCTCCCAACGCAGCCTGGGTGATGGTCTCACCGGGACCGAACTGGATTTCGATGGCGTGGCGGAAGCTGCCGACGATGCTGACAACCTGATCTGCATCATAATTGACCGTGCGAACGCGCGCGTCCTTGGTTCCGGGACGCGGTGTCTCGGAGGCCGATGCAGGGCGGGGCGCAACCGTCATCACAGCCGCGCTCACGACCGAGAGTGCGACGAGACGATGCCATATTGCGCCGACGCCACGCCACAAGCGGCTCGCCGCGCCGGCGTCGGTCACCTTCAAGGCCGTCGCCGATGGCGAGAGCCGCAGGCTGAGCTTCTGACGCAGCGCCGGCATGAACGGAACGACCACACGCTCGCAACTGTCCGGATTCATCGATGGGTCAGTCATGTCATGCCTCCGGGTCAGAGCGGTAATTGACGACCTGGAAGCCGAGCGGATTGAGATTTCGATCCTTCTCAAGCTCCGGCGCCGAAGTGAATTTGAAGGTCAGAATGGCGTTCCAGTTCTGAGCAACCGGTGTGCTTCGACCGTAATTGATGACCTTGGTGTAGCGAACCTGCGCGACCGACGGACTCAAGAAGCTGATCGAGCGTATCGCGACCGAGACGAAGCCCTTGTCGCCGTAAATGTTAGATGGTGCGGTCCTGTTGCTCGACTGAACGCCGCTCAAATAACGCTGCGCCTCATTCTGATCGCTCATCAACATGACGGCATAGGCGTTTTCCCGGGCAGCGTCGTTGAGCCATCCTTCACGAAGACGGACATATTGCGATATGAAATAGCGGTTTACCGCGTCTTCATAGGTTCGGGGCTTCGGCCCCTTCAGCGCCGTGACGATCTGTGTTTCGCCGGACGAACGATCAACGCGTATGACGTAGGGCTGTACCGTCTTGAGCGGCGTCAGCATCGCGACCGCGAGAACCGCTACGATCGCCAGGATCGCCGCGACGACCGCGATCGTCCACGCGAGCTTCTCACGACCGGCCGCCGCCCGAAACCGATCGTACTCCCAGGTCCGCGAGGCCTCGAAATACTTTCCTTTATCCTCGGCCTTTACCGCCGGCATGTCTCAGCGCCCTTCGTCAGCAGGAGAGGTAGGATCGCGCGTCCGTCCGCTGGGACGTGCGCGGCGCTGCCGATGTCTCGGGCTTGGCGCCTCTTATCGGCGGCACCGGGGTGCTGCCGGCGTCCGGCTCCGGAAAGACCGGTACCGGCGTCGACGCGGCCGTCGGAGAGGGAAGGGGTTGCGTCGCGGCGCTTGACCCTGGTGCCATCATCGACTGCGCGCTCGTTTGCGAGAGGGGAAGTGGCACCGGCAACGTCGGCAGGACGGTTCCATAGATGTTGGCGGGACGGCGGTGCTTGCCGTCGCAGACCGCGACTTTCTTGACATGTGTGCCGGCACATCCCGCGAGAGCGAGCGCCCCGGCCGCGACGAAGGCTAAGCCCTTCATACGGTCTCCTCGAATGGAGGCACCCGGCCGTTCTGGCGGGCGCGATTGAAAGGTCGTGATCAACAGCATCCTCATGCCGCCCGATTGATCGTTCCGCCCGTCGCGGCACGACTTGCCGGCCTCGCAGCCTGGGTCGCGCGGCGGAACATGAGCCGGTTGGCCATGATGTTCGCGCCCGTCATCAGGAAGCCGTGCCCGCCTGATGAGGCGCCACCCGCTATACCGGCAGCGATCGCTGGCGACTGGAAGAAAAAGATCGAGCCGACGATATAGATCGCGCAGCACGCAAGTGTCGCGACGATCATCACGCCTGCATTGAGCGCGATGTAGGAGTTCTCGAGAGTCGTGAAATCCGAACCGTCCCCGAGCGAGCCGAGCAGTCCGTCCATAGCTGCCTCTTGGAGTCCGGTGATGAACTTCGTCATGATCGCCATGATGACCATGAGCAGAATGTAGTTTGCCGTTTGTTTCAGCCAGCCATCGAACAGCCACCTCGACGAGTTGAACAACAGACACGCGAGTGCGAGGGGGGCAAGCGCGACACATATTGAAACGGACAGCTTCGCGAATATCACGATGCAAAAGCCAATCGCCGCCGAGAGAAAGGCGAAGGTGTAGAGAATGATGATACAGCCGTAGAGGACAATCGAGGCCGTCAGTTTGACGATCGGAGTTTGGAAATCGGTCAGGCCGCGCGATGATTGCGCCTGCACCTTGTTATTCGCGTCGACCATCCGCTGCGACAACTTGCTTGTATCGGCAACGTATCGATCGAAGGTCGTGCCCGGATTCGTTACGGGAGTGCCCGCGCCGGCTGAAATGATCTCGCTGGGCAGGTTGGTGGCGACGTTGACGACGAATGTCGTGTATCCGATCGCGCTTGCGGCAGCGAGCGCGAAGCCGACCTTGCCTGCTTGGAACACCAGCTCCCGGAGCGGCGCTTGAATTGCACCGCGCAGCACCGCGAACCCGAGGAGGAGAAAATAGATCGTCGCGGCAAGAGCCAAGGGCGCCGCCACGAACGCGACGAGGCCGGAGCCGAACGATGCAACCGCTCCAGCAATGGCGCTTTCCACGTACCCGTACATGGTCGTGAAAAGCGTCATGATGTCTGGTGGTGAAGCCATCTAAACTACCTCAGGAGACCACGCGGTACCGGACCGTCACTTCCGCTTCGACATCGAGCCGAAGAAGTCGGAGTCCTTCTTCCCGGCCTTCATCTGAGCGATGGTCATGCCGGCCTCTTGCGTCGTGGAGCAGAGACTTGCCTTTTCGGCGCTGTCGAGATGACTATATTCTCCAGTGTCACACTTGGCTTGCCACTCGGCGAGAAGCTGCGGGTTGGCTACCAATTCTTGCGCGGTCGGCACCTTGATTGCGGATTGGCATCCACAGACGAACAAAAGCCCCGACAAGGCGAGTAGTTTACGCATCCTTATCTCCTGATCGTGTTCGCTTGGAAGAAGGCGGAGTCTGCACGGCCTGCCGCCACCAAGGCGGAGCTGATGGCGAGATTGCCCTCGCCAGCCTGCGCCATCTGGATGGCCTGCATCTTAAGCACATCGTTCTGGAGTTGTGCCTGCTCGACCGCGATGCGCGCCTGGAGATCCATCACGTCTTTCGGATCTCGGGCCGTCGCGAGCTGCTGTCGGAGCTGATCGAGTCCTCGGGTGCGTGCCTGTGCTATGCTCAAGGTGTTCTGCCCGAGCGCAGCGGTGGTCGCCGCAGAGCCCGTCGAGTCCTTCAACGCTTGAGCATAGGCAGCGTCGGCATCGGACGATCCGGTCGCGGAGAGACCGTATCGCGATTGAATATTCGAGGCGAGGGTGCCGAGGGAACCTAGTTGCGACAGATCGCCTCGGGCGATCGCGGCGACATCAGCGGCATTGGTCGGAACGATGTTCCGCACCTGGGGCAGGTTCAGCGTCGATGCGATCTCGCTCATGTTCGTCAGTTTCTGAAGCGACTGCAGCTGGTTGGTCGCCGTTTGGATCTGCTCCTTTCCCTGCTCGACCATTTGCAGGGTGCGCTGCGCCGTAGCGAGCGTCTGAACCCAATTCGTCGTGTCGAACACGGGGATGCCTTGCGCCGCAGCCGGCGTCGCGACGATGGCGATCGCGGCAGACGCCGCGATGCCCAACAGGGTACGCTCAATCCACATCTCAGCTTCTCCTCTCGTTGGCGTAGAAGGTCGGGAGCCATGCGGCCGGATCGTCGCCTGCGGCCGCTATTGCCTCTTCCATGGCGACCAGCGTTTCCGCGCGCCCCGACAGGACCTTCAGTTCGTCGGGCATGCCGCCGAGGTCCAGCTTCGCGACGATCGACGTGTGACCTTGCTTGACCAAGAAGCAGCGGCTCTCCGGGGTAAGGTCCTCACGGATAAGCCGGTATTCGGCCTCGGTCAGGCCGAGCCCGTCGCAATAGTCGGATCGCTTGGCGTCGGAATTGGGCAGCAGGATCTTGGTCGCGGTCTGCTCGATGATCGAATGCGCGATCGGCGAGCGCAGCGCGTCAGCCGGCGACTGCGTGCCGAACACCATGAAGGCGTTGCGTTTGCGGAAGGTCTTGAGGCCGTCCTGCGCGAACGCGCGGAACGCTTCGTCCTGAAGCGCCTTCCAGAATTCGTCGATGTCGACGACGACGCGCTGACCGTCGAGCAGATCGTACACCCGATGGAAGAGGTAGAGCATCGTCGGTGTCCGGACCTCGGGGCTCTCGAGAAACTGCGTCATGTCGAAGCCGACGAAACGGGCCGCCATCGACACCTGGTCGATCGGACCGTCGAACGCCCAGCCAAGTGCGCCGCCTGCGCACCACCGCTCGAGCCTGGCGC
The DNA here is from genome assembly GCF_052907485.1 of Sphingomonas benefaciens. Taxonomy (NCBI): domain Bacteria; kingdom Pseudomonadati; phylum Pseudomonadota; class Alphaproteobacteria; order Sphingomonadales; family Sphingomonadaceae; genus Sphingomonas; species Sphingomonas benefaciens. The sequence goes on from NZ_JBREIC010000006.1 coordinate 9,738, forward strand.
CGATACCCTCGGCGTCGGCGTAGCCCAGCATCTCGCGCAGCGCTCCCATCGAGCGGGCCGGTGCCGGCAGGCGCATCACCGCATCGATACCCTCGTCGATAAGCCGCTCCTCGGCGACGGACAGCGGCCGGGTCTCGCGGCGCACCAGCACGCGTACGAACTGGCGCAAGAACGTCATGTTTTCCGGGGTCGCCGCCAGCCCCTTCAGCGGTGCGAAGCCGGTCGGCTCGCCGTTCCTGAGTGTGAGGTATGTGCCGCCGCAGGCGCGTACGAAGATCTCGGCGCCGCGGTCCTTGTCGAAGAAGATCTGACGGGCACCCGTCTTCTCGAGCTGCGCCTGAAGGAAGTTTTGCAGAACCGTCTTGCCGGCGCCGGTCGGCCCGATGATGAGGGTGTGGCCGATGTCGGCACGGTGAAAATTGAACCAGAAGGACGAGCCCGCCCGCGTCTTCAGGAGCGTCACCGCCTCGCCCAGTGGTTGCCGGACTTTCGGCCAGCAGGGAATGTGTAAAAGGGGCTGAGCGCGGCAAAATTGCGGCTGTTGATGACTGCCGGACGCGCGCGCATCCTGAAGTTGCCGGGAAGCTGCGCCCAAAAGACGGCCTCAAGTGCAACGTCCTCGCGCGCCATCACCATGCCGGTGTCAGCTGCGGCCGAGCGCGCGATCGAGAGGCGGTCGAGAAGGCGCTTGGGATCGTCGTCGATGACCGAGATCGACAGGTGATGCTCCCCCATGACGAAGCGGTTCGCCATGAGTTCGTCCTGGCCGTCGAGTAGCTCCAGCGCCTGACTGACACCGGCGTCGTCCGACGACGTCATCTGCTTGTATTTCTTCGCGAAGCGTTCGCTCGCGACCTGCTTCACTAGCGGTGCGAAGCTTTGGGTCACGACGAAGGGGAAATCGAGCTTCAGCAAGCTGTTGAACTGCCCCGTCCGGGTGCTGGCGACATATTCGCGCACCCCGAACATACCGAGATATTGAGACTTATGGGGAAGCCGTATCTCCGCCGCCTCGCGGCCGAACACCACGCGCGACTGGTACAGCGCCTGCCCCAGACGGCCGTCGAGGAGGGGCACGCGGATGCGGTCGCCCGTCAGGATGAAGTGCAGAACCTCCATCGGCTTCGAGAACAGGATGCCGTCATGCTCGTAGATCGACAGCCGCTCCGGCGCCGCGTCAGCAAGCAGCGTCTCGAAGTCGCGGCACTTCTCCGCCATGATCGCTATCGCGCGCTGATCGAACTCGACCGGGTTTTTGCGGCGTCCGAAGAACCGCGACACCTGGTCGCCGGCAAGACTGGACGGTCGCACCACCAACGTGACGTAGAATTCGTTGTGGTAGAGAACCTTCTCGCGAAGCACCTCCGCATAGCGGTCTTGGAGCGTGCGCGCGAAGGCGGAGTGGAAGTCGCCCCCGAGCACCGGGTCGGTCGCAGTACGCACGAGATGCGTCCACAGCGCGACACGATCATCGCCGATCGACCGCCAGGTGATGTTGAGCTTGTTGTGCCAGGTGTTGAGGTCGGCAATGTCGCTGGTCTCGAACGGCCGCCCATCGACCCGGTACATGCGCATCAGCGAGCCGTCTTCGAGTGCGACGATCGTGTCATCGACGTGCCGCGTATAGGGGATGAACTTGATGTCGTCCGCCTCTCGACGCGCGACCTTCTTGTGCCTCAATGTGGTGTCAGTCATTGCCGAACTGCTTGCGCTTGACGGTCTTACCGAGGCGGACGGGAGAGTAGCTTCCGCCACCCCAGAACTTGCGGTTCTTCGAGAGAAAGACGGTCTGGAACCACAGTCCCCACAGCCGGAAAGCGTTGAAATCATAATGCACGATCATGCGTGCGGGGAAATACAGCGCGCCAAACAGGGCCAAAGGGTAGAAGGGGTTATGCAAGACCCCCCAGATCACCATGCAGACCATGATGATCGGAAGGATCGCCTCGAGCGGCAATCCCATGAACACGGAGGGTCTGGTCATGGCGAGGAACACCTTGTCCTCGGCCAGCTTGTCGATGTCAGCCACCCGTGCTCATCCAGCCGACGATCGTGGTCGCAGAGAAAATGATGCCGATGCCGATCAATACGGTGACGGCTCGTCCCCAGTCCATTCGACCGGTCAGTTTCGCGTAACCCACGGCCATGACCGCGATAACGCCTACGACGGAGCCGATCGTCACCATCCAGGCCTTGATCGTGTTCAAACCACCTTCGATGGCTGTTCCGTCGGCCCATGCCGGCTGCGCGATGGTCAGCAGGGCGAGCGTTCCGGCCAACCCGACGAGTTGCCGGGCGCGTCGATCGGACAGCAAGCGGTTGTGGGGTGCGGAGTGCTTGGTGCGATAGGTCATGGAGGATCTCACCTTTCCAAGTCGGAGCGGGAATGAAGGGGTTCGATCTGTCGAACCGGCGTCGGCTCGCGCGCCGCGACATCGAGGCCGCGGCGAAGCGCATCCGAGATCAGTTGGCGGCTTTCGAGGCTCGCTGTGGCGATCCGATCGGTATCGCCGCCGAATACCTCGCCGATGTGCTGTTCCATGACGATCTGCGCCTGGCGAGCCGGCGCGAGACGCGGATCGGCCGCGATCCGATCGGTGCCGCCGTGGAGGAAAAGGTTTGCCAGTTCCTCGCTTTCGTGGCGTCGGCCGGAGCTGCGGGCATGGTCGACCTGATCGGCCGGCGAACCGGTGGTGCTCCGCTCCGCCGACATCGGCTCGCCGGCGCGGGATGTGAGCGTAGCGCTCATCGCTTCGCGTGAGCGGTCGGCATCCTGGGTTTGAGATCGAACGGCCCGCACCGCATCGGCGAGCTCATCGGTCCATTTGTCCGCGTTCCGATGCTCTCGCAACGTCGCGGCATCATACCCGGCGGTCGCGAAGGCATCGACGAGGGCGTGGCTGTCGAGAGCGCGATCAAGGGCAACGCCGGACCCTTCTCGGTTCCGATCGAGGCGTTCGGCCTGAACATCTCGCTCGAAGGCGTCGAGCTCGGGTCCCATCCCGAGATCGAGGACCCTGCGATCTTCAATGTGACCACTCAGGGTCAGCAGGAGGCGACGGTCGCTGTCCGCGAGCTGGTGCTGGTCGGCATCGTGCCCGGAAGCGCCATTGGGCGCGGTGACCGATTGGTCGACCGGTCTCGAGACGGTTTCGGCGGTGGCGGCGGTGACCGGTGTCGGCTTTGGCGTCGCCGGATCGCGACGCGCCGCGTCTTCCCGCCGCTTCGTCTCAAGCCGCGCCTGTTCCGCAAAGCCCGGCTCGTAGCCGCTGACCACCAATCCTTCGCGGGTCCCGGCCTCCCAGACCGCTCGACGAAATTCGGGCGACCCGTCGACCGCGATCCGGTCCCAACCGCTGTGCTGCGCGATCTTGACCAACGCCGCGACCGTCTCCGGGTCTTCGTTGCGCGCGACGATGCGATCGTCGGTGATCTCGATCGATGGGTTATCGCGATCGGTCGCTCGGAAGAGGCCAATCCGCTGCTCGTCGTTCGCCCCCAAGACGATGCGAACGGTATAGCGAGATGCCAGTTCGGGCGGCAGCTCGAAGCCCGTGGCCCCGATAGGCGCGTCTCCCGGCGAGGAGGCACGAACCACAACGTTCTCGGCCTTCATTTGAAGACCTCGATGCCGTCGGTCTTTACGGAGCCGATAACCCACGCGTCCGGGGACGCCTGCCACCCGTTGTTTGCAGGATGGGGAAGGGCCGCCGGGTTTGCCGGCACCGAGGGGATCGACCCGAGTTCGGCAGCGGCGGACCAGACCCGACCCACATAGCCGTTGCGAAACCCCCGCGTCAGCGTCCCGGTATTGTAGAGCGAATAGGTCGCCGAGATGGCGTCGATCCCATCGTACGAGCGGGTCGCGATGTCGTAGCTGCGTTGTAGGATGGTCGAGGCCAACCCAAGGTTGAAGCACGGCTCGAACACCGACTCGACGTCGGTGCCCAGCGCTCGAAAATTTGCCGAATTGATTTGCGCCAATCCGACATCGACGGTGTACCCGGCGGCGATATAGCGCCGGACGATCGCCGCTCCCTCGGCAACGGACCGCGCCCGCACGCGCGGCCCCTTGTTGACGTTGATCCGCAACGCGTCGCCGCCACTCTCGGTCATGACGAGTGGCACGAGAGCCTCCGTCGCGATCTCGGGCGCACAGGCTTTCGCCAGCGCGACGATCGCGGGGGCATCATAAATCATTGCGGCGTGACCGTCTGAAAGCGGGTGTCGAGTAGATAGCGCGCGGTCACGCCGTCACTTCGCGTGACGGTCAACTCGTACCCTCGGCGTGTCTGGCGCGTGCGGATGCCAATGCCATCGCAGGTGGGGAATACGCTGCCGGTTGCGAGATGCCGCCAAAGGTTGGTGATAGGCGGAACGCACTGCGCGTAAGTCGTCGGCGACCCCGGGGTGGCGAGACACAGGACGGCCTGACAGCCCCAGTCGGACGCGAGCGCGGGTTGGGGCAAGGCGGCGGCGGCGACGGCGGCGATCGGCAATGCCGGTCCGCAGGCGCTTTTCACGAAACGCTCGCGCATACGATCGTTCATGATCCGGCTCCTCGGCGCACGCGCCACGCGGCAATTGCAAAGACGTCCCGGCCGGCCGGGGCAGTCGCGGCCGTTTCGCGCGCGGCGGGGGACGCATTGAACGCGCCGGACCCTGAGGCGGGCAGCTGGCTTGCGCTGGCGGCATCCAGAAGCCACGGCTCGTCCTGCGTCGGCCGGCGCGCTCGATCGAGCGCTTGGCCGGGCCCGGCGAAGGCGATGTGCCAATGATCGGCGTGCCCGCGGTCACCGGGGCCGAGCAGCTCTATGAGGCGAACCCCATGTGCCGTCATCAGCGTCCGGATCTGCGCCCGATCGATCGCGCCGACGCCGCCGAGGGGTACGAAGTCGATGGCCTGCCCGACCTTATGCCAGCTGTTCCGCGCCCCGTAGGTTGCGGTGAGAGGCCGCGCCGTATCCGTGATGCGTGCATTGAATGAACGTCGGAGGAGCGCCGTCACGCTCGCGATCGTCGGCGATGGATGCGTGTCCAGCCCGTCGCTGTCGTCCTCGCCAGTGTCCGCGGCGCACGGATCGAAAACCGTGATCGGGGTCACGCCATAGAGCGGAAAATCCCGCCCTTCGATGGCGAGCGGCCCGGCCGCAAAATCGGCGCCGACCGCGAGGAGATCGCGAACCGTTGCTTCGGCATCGGCGAGGTTTGTCGGCTGCCCGGCCAGTCTCGCGCCGCTGCTGACGGCGATTGAGGACGTGGGCGTGGACGGCGGCGCTACGCCTGCAAGGGCAGCGCATAGCTCGATCGCCTTCGCCGTCGAGATCGCTGCAAGCATGACACTCACCTCGTTCGTCACAGTCCAGAAAAACTATTAAACGATAATGACGGAATAAGCAACCGTTGGCCGACCAGCGAAAGAGGGCTGTGCTGCATGTTTCGGCGACGCCCGCTAATCGCGACCGGTTGCCGTCGAGTTGCCCGATGGCTGTGCATGACCTACTGACCTCACCGCTCGGACCTTGGGGGACGGGGATTGATCGCCAGCGAGGGAGGGGCAGGGAGGTGAGCAAAACCGTCGCGTTCCTCGCGGAATGCCAGGGATCGGCAACGATCGAGGTTCAACGGGCGGCGGTGAGCCCCGACGCGCATATCGTGCTGGCCGGTCGCCAGAGCTTCAACAAGCTCGGCGATCTTCTCGCGCGCAGCGGTGTCAGGCTGGAGGCGGGCGACCGGGTCGTCGTCTATGACCTCACGTGCATCGCGCTTTCGACAGCGACACTGATCCGTTTGATCAAACGGCTGCTTCGAAACGGCATCATCTTCGAGATCGTTTCGGCAGGCATCGTCATAAATCCTGCGCCCGACGACAAGCTGCACGCCTTGGTGACCGCGCTCGATGATCACCATCGTTACCTGCACGGCCTGAAGACACATCCCGAAACGGCGTCGCGCGGACGCAAACGCCTGCTTGCTCCCGATGACCTCCCTGAGATCAAGTCCAAGCTCGAACGGCCAGGCGCAACCGCAACCGACGTTGCGCAAGCGCTAGGGGTATCGCGATCGACCTTGTTCAACTTCCTCGAACGATACGATCCGAGCCGCAGTACCAGGCGCAAGAAGCTCGAAGAGCGAGGCGCCACAGGTCTCGGCAAGAGCGGCCATCTCGCATAAGGTGACGCAATCGGCGGTGCCGCGTAGGATGTCGTCCAAGCGCTCCGGCTTCAGATTAGCGCGCGTCGCCAAACTTGCGAGCGACTGCCCGGATTCCGCCGCGATTGCTTTGAGACGCAGGCCGAAGCGGCTTCGCAATGGCATTATTTCGTTGCCGCCCATGCTCGATAAGCCAGCCATGCTGGCGACCTCGCGATTTGATAAAGACCCTAACTATTCGCATAAGGTAAGATCTTGATGGCCGGGGAACAATGCCGACTTTGGATGTAATCGTCGTACATTATGGAGTGACCTAATCCCTAGTCATCATCCGGCTTCAGTAAGTCCCAGACCTTGGCTCCCACAGCTTCCGCGAGCTTTGCCATCACATCAAGCGTCGGGTTTGCGTAGCCGCGTTCGACTTGCGAGACATATGGAGCGGTGCTTCCCGTCAGCTCGGCGAGTTGCGCTTGCGTCAATCCGCGCTCCCGACGCAGTCGCTTGAGGCGAGTGCCGAACAGCGCTGCCGCTGGCAGCCTGACGTCATCGGCGATGATCACTCTTGGCATAAAGCGCTGCTATCAAAAATTACGGCAGATGGCCTAGCGGAAAGCAGCCTGTCGAGGAGGCGGTTCGGCCATACCCATCCGGCAGATCACCGCCGCCCCTTCACACCTGTCTTCGCTTGCTTGAGCGCGAGCGCAATCCGCTCCTCGGTGTGTCAGGCCGGCGCCGCATCGATCCAGCTTTGCTGAACCGGATCGTTGACAAGGCGTATCTCTCCTGGCTGCGTTCGCTCGCGCTTATCGGCCCGCCTGAATCAAAATGGCGTCAGATGGCAGCAACTGGTCGAGGAACGGCAGGATCGCCGCGCCTATGGCGGGCGCGTCCTGGGCCATGACCGCCGGCATGATCTGCGCGCGCGAGGGTAGGGGAAGCGCGGACAGCGCCGCCGTCAGCGCCTTGGACAGGCGTTCGATCACGGGCATGGGCAGGCGGCCGCCGATCAGCACGGCATCCGGGTTGATGAGGCAATTGATCGCGGTGAGCGGCTGAAGGAGGGCCCGTACGGAGTCATCGATCCAACGCGATACGATGGGCGCGACCGCCTCGGAGCCGGAGGCGACCGCCTCGAGAGAGGGGTCCGGCAGCCCGGCGTCTTCCAGCCGCGCCAGCAGGGCGGAGACGGAGACGGTGTCCTGAACCGTCCGTCCCGGCCCGCATGCCGGGTCCGGCATGAGCCCGATTTCCCCCGACCGGGCGGTGGCGCCGCGATGGTATTTCCGATCGATCACCACCCCGCCGCCAAGACCAGCGCTGATGAGGATGTAGAAGAAGCTGGGTGCCTCGAACGCGGCCCCGTACTCCGCCTCGCCCAGCGCCGCGGCCGCAGCGTCGTTATCGCAATGAATGGGCCAGGGCAGGGTAGGCGCAAACAATTCGCGTATGTCGACGTCGGTCCATGCCTCATACCCGCTCGGCTGATGCGGAAGCGCGATGCGACCAAGATCGTCGGGCATAGCAATCCCCAAACCGATAATCCGGTCGCGTTGAACGCCGCCCGAGGCGATGGCGCCATCGAGTTCCTCCTGCACGAAGCGGACCACATCGTCGGGCCGCGCAAACGTCGTTTCTCGCGTGACGCGGCTACGCACGTCACCGGCCAGATCCAGCGTCGCCAACGTCAAGTGATCGCGATCGATGTTGAGCCCGAGCCCGAAGGCTCCGTTGCGTTCGACCTCCAGTTGCAGCGCCGGCTGTCCGCGCCCGCCCTGACGCCGGCCGACGACGCGAACGAGACCCGCCTCCGTCAGGCGGCCGGTGATGTTGGCGATCGCCGGCGGGGTGAGCCCCGTCTGGCGCGCGATGTCTACCCGTGTCGTGCCAGGTGCCAGCCGAATGGCCTGCAGTACCGTGCGCTGATTATAGTCGCCGGCGCGGACGAGATTGGTGCCGGACAGACTGCGCGAAAGTCGGGCATCGCGTTGATCCGGCACCATTGCGGTATCTGATCGCCCGCTTAGCAGCAGCATAGCGTTGGTCGAGCCTCCTGTTGTCGGCATCCGGGTCTGCGACGCCTTACCCGTCCGCTCTTCGACCACCCGTCTCATCATGTCCAATTCAATCGCCATCCAGCAACCGCCCCCGCATCACCAGGCATAAAATAAAACAAAATAGGAATTATTGACAGCGGCGAGCGTAAGAGGTTCATACGGCTAGCCGGTAGAAAGCGGTGGGAGAGGAAAATGCGGGCGGGACTCTACATGTTTGGCGCGTTGGCGCTTGGGGCGGCCGTGCCCGCTCTGACGCAGCCGCGCGCTCAGACTCGAGCGACATCTGCCGCATCGCCGCTCGCCCATCCCGATACATGGCCGCAGCTCGAGATGCGTCGCCAGCGCGATCCCAAGGTGGAAGCGCGGGTCGACTCGATCCTGTCCCGCATGTCGATCGAGGATAAAGTTGGCCAACTGCTGCAGGTCGATATCGCCAGCATCACGCCCGGGGATCTGGAAACATACAAGCTCGGCTCGATCCTGAACGGTGGCAACTCGGCGCCCAACAATGATGAATTCGCTCCGGCGGCGGAGTGGCTGAAGCTGTTCGATGCCTTCTACGACGCATCGGTGAAGCGCTCCGACGGTCGGCCGGTAATCCCCGTGATCTGGGGGACGGACGCGGTGCACGGCGCCAACAACATCGTCGGGGCCACGCTGTTCCCCCACAATATAGGCCTGGGAGCGATGCGCGATCCTCAGCTCATCCGGAAGATCGGTGCGGCGACGGCCGCGGAAACGGCGGCGACCGGTATCGATTGGAGCTTCGCGCCGACCGTCGCGGTTGTGCAGGACGATCGCTGGGGGCGCACCTACGAAAGCTATTCGGAAGATCCGGCGGTGGTCGCCAGCTATGCGGGCGAGATGGTGCAAGGCATCCAGGGCACGGTGGGCCAGGATTTCATGAAGCCCGGCCATGTCATCTCTTCGGTAAAGCACTTCCTGGGCGACGGCGGTACCGGCGGGCGCGACCAGGGCGATACGCGCGTGTCCGAAGCGGTGCTGCGCGACGTACATGCCGCCGGCTATACGACGGCACTGCCGGCGGGCGCGCTGACGGTAATGCCCAGCTTCTCGAGCTGGAACGGCGAGAAGATGACCGGCAACAAGAGCCTGCTGACCGGGGTACTCAAGGAGCGATGGGGCTTTGACGGCTTCACCATCGGCGACTGGAACGCGCACGGGCAGGTGCCCGGCTGCACCAACGAGGATTGCCCCGCCGCGATCAATGCCGGCCTCGACATGTTCATGTATTCGGGCCCAGGCTGGAAGCAGCTGTATGACAACACGCTGCGCGAGGCGAAGAGCGGCGCAATCCCCGCCGATCGCCTCGACGATGCCGTGCGGCGTATCCTGCGCGTCAAGGTGCTGGCGGGCACGTTCGATGCCGGCCGCCCCTCGTCGCGGCCGCTAGCGGGCAAGTTCGACCTGCTCGGCGCGCCCGAGCACCGCGCGATCGCCCGGGAGGCGGTACGCGAGTCGCTGGTGCTGTTGAAGAACAATGGCGGCGTGCTGCCGATCAAGCCCTCCGCGAGCATCCTGGTCGCCGGGCGGGGTGCGGACGATATCGGCATGCAGTCGGGCGGCTGGTCGATCACTTGGCAAGGAACGGGCGTGACGAACGCCGATTTTCCGAACGGGCAGTCGATCTATGCCGGTATCGCGCAGGCGGCCCGCGCCGCCGGCGGCAGCGCCACGCTTGCGACGGATGGCCGCTACACCCGCAAGCCCGATGTCGCCGTGGTCGTGTTCGGTGAGACGCCTTATGCGGAATTCACCGGCGACCGGGCTACGCTGGAATATAGCCCCGAGGACAAGTCCGATCTGGCATTGCTGAAGCGGCTGAGGGCGGCGGGCATCCCCACCGTGGCGGTGTTTCTGTCGGGTCGCCCGATGTGGGTCAATCCGGAGATCAACGCCGCCGACGCATTCGTCGCCGCCTTTCTTCCCGGCACCGAGGGTGGCGGGGTTGCCGACGTGTTGCTTGCCCAGGCCGACGGTCGCCCGGCGCACGACTTCCGCGGCAAGCTGAGCTTCAGCTGGCCCCGGCGGCTGGATCAATATGTGCTAAACCGACGCGATCCCGGCTATGATCCGCTCTTCCCGTTCGGGTACGGCCTCACCTACGGCGAGACGCGCGTCGTTCCGCCGCTGGATGAAAGCAAGCCGAAGGCAGCCGGCGTCAATCAGAATGCGTTGTTCGTGCGCGGTCGGCTGGTGCCGGGTGCGCGGTTGGTAACCAGCGGCGCGGTGCGCCAGACGCGCGTGGACCGATCGGGGCAGGAGGACAGCCTGCGCCTTTCCTTCGCCGGCGCGGGCAGCGCCAGCATCGTGGAAGCCGAGCCGATCGACATCACCCGGGAATCCAACGGGCAGTTGAGCCTCCTGATCGACTATCGCGTGACGCAGGCCGCGGCGGGCGACGTGACGCTGAGCATCGCCGGCGGCAGGACCGGTAGCGTGCCGATCGCAGGCGCGCTCCGCTCCGCCGCGGCCGACTGGCGCCAGCTCGCGGTGCCGTTGCGCTGCTTCGCCGATCAGGGGGTCGACATGGCCAAGGTAGGCACGCCGTTCGCGATCGCGACGACCGGCACGCTCGGGGTGGACATTTCGGGCGTGCAGATCCTTAGCGCACCGCCAGGGCCGGTAACCTGCGGGAACAAGTGATCACGCCATCGCACCATGGCGGCCTGGAAAGGGGGAGGGGCATGCAGATAACGAGACGGGAAGCCTTGGGCGGCGCAGCGGCGCTTGGCCTGGGCGGATACGCCGCTTCCGCAAAGGCGACCGAGGCACAGGCGGGCCCCGCCGCGCGCGCGCTCAGCAACGCCGACGCCTCGCCGGAAGCGAAGGCGCTTTATGCTTATCTTTGGTCGATCTACGGCCAGCACACGCTGACCGGCCAGCAGGAGCAAAACTTTACGCCCGGTGGCCCTCGCCAGGAGCTCGACTATCTGCAGAAGGTCACGGGCAAGCTGCCCGCCCTCCTGGGTCTCGACTACATCGAGCCAAGCGACGAGGCGGGGGTGAACGAGCGCGCGACGGCGTGGCATCGGGCGGGCGGCATCGCCACCATCTGCTGGCATTGGGGGGCGCCCGATATCGGCACGGGCTATGAGAATTCGAAAAAGGATTTCGACGTCGCCAAGGCGCTGACGCCGGGTACGCGGCAGAACATCCTCATGGGTCGGCAGATGGCCCATGTCGCCGACCTGCTCACGGTGCTGCGCGACCGCAAGGTGCCCGTTCTCTGGCGGCCCTTCCACGAGTTCAGCGGCGACTGGTTCTGGTGGGGCAAGCACGGGCCCGATGCGTTCAAGGCCTTGTGGCGGCTTCAATACGAATATTTCACGCGGTCGCGCGGGCTGAACAATCTGATCTGGGTCTGCGGCTGGGCCGGGCAGAATGTCGATCGCCTTTACTATCCGGGCCGCGGCTATGTCGATGTCGCGGGCGCGGACCTGTATGCCGAAGATCACGGCAATCTGTCGGAAATGTTCAAACAGGTAAAGTCGATCGTGCACGACACCGTGCCGATCTGTCTGCACGAGAACGGCCCGGTTCCCGATCCCGCGAAGCTGGGTCCGAAGGCGGATTGGCTCTGGTTCATGACCTGGCACACGCGCTGGCTGACCGATCCGGCCCAGAACACGCCCGAACTGCTCGCACGCTATTATGCTTCCGACCGGTATCTCACCCGCGACGAATTGCCGCGGTGGTGAGCAGCGCCGGGCGGGGCGGCTGATGACCCCGGCGTTTTCCGGCGAATATGACAAGGACTCAGTTCAGGCTGCGCGCCGCTGCCGGTGAGGGGGAATGAGATGAACGGATCAAGGCGAATCGCCGGGGTTGAACTCGGCGGGACGAAATGCGTGGCGGTGCTCGCCACTGCACAAGGCGAGATCATCGAGCAGGTCAAGGTGCCCACCACGGTTCCGGACGAGACACTGCCGGCGCTGCAGGCGGCGCTGCGTGGCTGGTGGGAGCCGGGCGGGTTCGATGCGATCGGCATCGCCTCGTTCGGCCCGCTCCAGCTCGATCCTGCGGCCGGCGACTACGGGTACATTACCGCCACGGCGAAACGCGGCTGGCGCGATGCCGCCGTGCTTCAGCCGCTGACTGATGGCTTTGGCGTGCCGGTGGCGATCGACACCGACGTTAATGGTGCGGCTGCGGCGGAAGGCCGCTGGGGCGCGGCGAAGGATCTCGTCGATTACGCCTATGTCACGGTGGGCACGGGTGTAGGCGTGGGGCTGATCGTGAACGGCCGACCGACGCGCGGACTGGGGCATTGCGAGGCCGGGCACATGCATGTGGCCCGGCTCGCCAGCGACGACTGGGGCGGCAACTGCCCCTATCATGGCGCCTGCGTGGAGGGGCTGGCCTCCGGGCCCGCCATTGCCGCGCGTCTGGGCATCGATGGCTCACAGGTGCGGTCAGACCATCCGGTTTGGGACACGGTGGTGGAAGCGCTGGCGCAGATGGCGCAGGCGCTGATCTGCGCCGCCGGTCCGCGTCGTCTTCTGCTCGGCGGCGGTGTGCTCTCGGATCGCCCGGAGCTGATCACGCGGATCGACGGGCGAGTGCGCACGCTCATCGGCAGCTATCTCACCCTGCCGGATCGCGGACTGGTGACGCCGCCGGGGCTCGGTGCGCTTGCCGGTCCGCTCGGCCCGATCGCTTTGGCGCTCGATGCAACGGCGTGACGCGGGCAACGGCCTTCTGCTCCGGTGCGCCGGCTGCGATTAAGCTGCCATAGGTTGCAGGAAAGAGCGCGCATGGACAGTTCGTCAACCATTCCGGCCATCGCCGAATGCGGTCCGGTCGATCCTGATCGCTTCCGCGAGGAAATTGTCGCGAGCGAACGTCCCGTGGTGAGGCGCGGATTAGCTGCGGGTTAGCCGTCCGTTTTGGCCGCCTCGCAGCCGGACGAGGCGCTGGTCCGCTATCTCCAGCAATTCGATGCTGGGCGCCCGGTCGAGGTGCTGATCGGCCCGCCGGAGATTGGCTGCCGGTTCTTCTACCCCGATGCGATGGCGGGCTGCAAATTCCAAAGCGTTTTGAGCCGCTGAGCGCGCTGCTGGACAAGCTGCTGCGCCTGCGCACGGTGGACGCGCCCCAGGCCCTGTACGCCGGCGCCGCGGCAGCGGGAACCAACCTGCCGGACTGGTTGGACGAGAACCCGCTTCCATTTCCGATCGATGAAGCGGCGCCGCGGATCTGCGTCGGCAGCCGGACGCTTACCAACACGCATTTCGACGAATGCGCCGACGTGGCGATCGTGATCGGCGGGTGGCGGCGCTTTACCCTTTTTCCGCCGGAGCAGGTCGACAACCTCGACGTCGGGCCATTGCACTTCACCATCGCCGGCCCCCCGGTCAGCATGGTCGACCTGCTCCATCCCGATTTCGAGCGCTATCCCCGTTTCGCGACCGCACTGGAACACGCGGTCATGGCCGAACTGGGGCCGGGGGACGCGTTGTTCATACCGCCCTTGTGGTGGCACGATGTCGAGGCGCTCGACGGCGTAAACGTCAGGATGAGCTATTGGTGGGAAACGCCGCACTGCTCCATGCCGTGCTAAGACTGCGCGACCTGCCGCCCGCGCACCGCGCGGCCTGGCGGCACTGGTTCGACCTAATGGTGTTCGACGAGGATGCCGGGCGGGCGATGGATCACCTGCCCCCGGGGATGCGCGGCCGCTTGGCCCCGCCTTGGTCGAACGCAGCAACGCGATCCGTCGCCAGTTCGCCGCCGGCGCCAAGGCCTGAGGGTGCCAGGCGCCCCTGCGCGGCATGGCGCAAAGCGCAGCGATCCAATCGGCATGGGAACGCGCGCCGGCGACACCGCGCGCGATCCCTTCGCGCATCTGAGCCATCGCTCCGCCAAGCTCGTTCGGGGTGAAATGATCCGCGAGCGGATCGCGGGCGGGCGGGAGCAGCACGAGACCGGCACACATGGAAAGCCAGCTCGGATCCGGGAACAGCTCCCGTTTCATAGCGGATGAAGTTGCCGCGTGCGCGGAACAGCGCGATCTTGCGCGCGAGCGGGTCGGGCAATGCCAGCGTGCGAGCCGCATCCCATAGCGGCTCGCCAACCCCGCCGGTTCGCCCGATACTGAAGCAGCAGGAAATCGCGGATCCGCGCCCATTCGAGGGCCGCGCGGCAGTTAAATTCGTCGGCCAGTTCGGGCGCGCTGCTGCGATCCGGAAAGAGTTCGAGGAGCCGCCCGATGCCGGTCTGGACGAGGACAATGCTGGTCGATTGCGCATCGCTTGCGGACGATATCGCCAACCCGACAGCGGAACTGCCCTGTAAAGCGCGGGACGCGTCACCGCCTACCTGGCTGCCATTTCAATCCCTCCACGTCTGACAACTGACGTGCCGTTTTTCCGTTCAACAGCCGGCATGCGAGAGGCGCCGCATTGGTGAAAGGCCGGAAAAGTTTCCGGACCTGCCGGCCTTGGCAAATGGTAATGCAATTTGCCCTATTCTTCTCGGGTTTCAGATCGGGCGATACCGGGGACGTGGATGGCAGGGCCAGGCGGTCGCACCTCGTTGACGATTAAATATTTTGAGTTAAAGAAAAGATCGGGAGCGGAGATTCCCTGCGCAGGAAGAGGGAAGGTGCTTGTGTTAGGTCATGCATGTAGCGCCACCGGCCTCGTCTCGCGGGACGCCTTCCTACGCCGTTTTCCCATGGCTGCGCGGTGAGCGCGAGCTTCCACGTGCGTGCCGTGGCGACGATGAGCCTCGGCGGATTGCTGTTCGGCTTCGATACCGCCGTGATCTCGGGCGTGACGGCCGCCCTTCACGAAACCTGGCGGATCGGTCCGGCGATGGTGGGCACGCTGGTGTCCGCAGCTCTGTGGGGAACGCTTGCCGGCGCCGTGTTCTCCGGGGCGCCGGGCGACAGATACGGTGCGCGCGCCGTGCTCAGACTCGTAGCTGCTGCCTATCTTCTCTCTGCGATCGGTTGCGCGGTGGCCGCCGGGCCGTGGACGTTCTTCGTCTCCCGGCTGCTGGGCGGCCTGGCGATCGGCGCGTCGTCGGTCCTCGTGCCCGTCTACATCGCCGAGATCAGCCCGGCGGATCGCCGCGGCAGGCTGGTCGGCTTGTTTCAGTTCAACATCGTGTTCGGGATTCTCGCGGCCTATTTCGTCAACTCGCTGATCGGTCAGGTTGCGCCGGCGGAAATCGCCTGGCGCCTGAAGCTGGCGGCGGCCGCTTTGCCGGCGATGCTGTTCCTCGTCTTGCTGTTCGGCGTTCCGCAAAGCCCCGCCTGGCTGGGAATGCGCGGCCGCCGGAAGGAAGCGGAAGAAGTAGCGCAGCGGTTGGGCCTGGCGGAACCCGCCACGGCCCAGTCGCTTGAAGATGGCAGCCAGCGCCTTTCCTGGTCGGTGCACCGCCGCCCGATCGTGCTTGCCGTCCTGCTGGCGCTGTTCAACCAGCTGTCGGGCATCAATGCGATCTTGTATTATCTGAACGACATCTTCGCCGCAGCGGGCTTCGGCGGGCTGTCGGCCGACGCGCGGGCGATCGCGGTCGGGTTTGCCAATCTGCTCGGGACGATGGCGGGGATCGGTCTGATCGACCGGATCGGCCGCCGCCCCTTGCTCATCGCCGGAGGCATTGTGACGGCCGCGGCGCTCGTCGGGGTCGCGCTGGTGTTCTCCGACCGGCTGGCGGCCGCCTGGCTGCTGCCGCTGCTCGTGCTGTTCATCATCGCCTTCGCCTTGTCGCAGGGCGCGGTGATCTGGGTGTATCTCAGCGAGATCTTCCCGGCGGCGGTGCGGGCGCGCGGACAGGCGCTCGGCAGCGCGACGCACTGGGCGGCCAACGCCGTCATTTCGCTCATGTTTCCGATTCTGGCGGTTGGGGATCGGGCGGCACCGTTCTGGGTCTTCGCAGTCTTCATGCTGGTTCAATCGGTTCTAGTGTGGCGCTTGTTTCCAGAAACCCGGCGCCGTGCGCTTGGCCAGCTCGTCGGCCGGATGACGCCTCGTGATCCGGCGGGCGACCGGCGCAGCGCTGCCACGAATCAGGCCGCGGTTTGAAAGGAATGAAAGCGATGATGATCGGACGCGAGCGCAGGATCATGGGAGCGGCACTGCTGAGCGGCGTGGCAGGCCTGGCGGGTGTGGCCGCGGCGCAGGAAAGCGCAGGCCCCGTGTCGCTGCCGGCGGGCCCGTTCAACGTTACGCTTCTGGCTGGCGGCATCGGCGTCGAGCGGGATCTGGCGGGCGCCGAGACGCTGGTCGCAGCGCATGCGCCTTACACCCTCTCCGCCTGGGTCCGCCCGGCAGCGCGCCAAGCGGGCGAGGTCGCGCTCGTGGCGCTCGGCGATCCGGCAGGTAGCGCACGCGTTCTCGTGTTGCAGAATGGCCGCCCCGCCTTGCGCGACGGTACCGCGCGCCTGACGAGCGGCGCGGAACTGCCTACCGGCCAATGGAGCCACGTCGCCGTGAGCTCGGACGGGCGCACCGCAACCTTGTTCGTCGACGGGCGGCGCGTGGGAGGGGGGCAAGCGGCCGCGGCAGCAGTTCGGGCCCGCCTGTCGGTCGGCCCGGTGCTGCCCGAGCAGGCCCACTTCGGAGGCGACTTGGTGGACGTCCGGGCGGAAGCGGATGCTCTCTCCGCCAGGGACCTGAGCGCAAGGGCCAGAGCGCGCCCCGATTTCGCTTTGGTGCAGATGTGGCAGGTCGGCGTCGGCTGGCCGTTCCAGAAGCAGGCCAATATCGGCCTTACGCGGCAGCAGGACGCCTGGACACTGCCGCAGGCGCGCGGTGATGCCTATTCCAGGCCGGTGGCAAAGCCGGTGCCTAACAGTCCCGTGCTGGCGCCGGTCGGCCCCGATCGCTGGCAGGTCAACGGCTGGCAGCTCGCGTCCGCGACGGAGGTTAGGGCGGACGGTGCGACCTTGTCGGGCAGCGGGAGCGATGACGGCAGCCCCTGGCGTGCGGCGACCGTGCCGGGCACGGTGCTCACCACGCTGGTGGATCGCGGCGTGTATCCGGACCCTTATTACGGCCTGAACAACCTCAGGATCCCCGAAAGCCTGTCGCGGCAGGATTGGTGGTATCGCACCCGGTTCACCGTGCCGGCCGCCGCGCAGGGCAAGCGGCTGACCCTGGTGTTCGGCGGCATCAATTATGCCGCCGAAATCTGGCTCAACGGCCGGCGGCTCGGCGAGACCAAGGGCGCCTTCATTCGAGGGCGTTTCGACATCACGCCGCAGGCGGGCGGAAACACGCTCGTGGTGCGCGTCTCGCCGCCGCCGCATCCAGGCATTCCGCACGAGCAGTCGGTGAAGGCAGGCGTCGGCGAGAACGGCGGCCAGCTCGCAATCGACGGGCCCACGTTCGTCGCGACCGAAGGGTGGGACTGGATCCCCGGCATCCGCGATCGCAACACCGGCATCTGGCGACCAGTCGAGCTGGAAGCGCATGGGGACGTGCGCATCGGCGATCCGCAGGTCGTCTCCGATCTGCCGCTGCCGCGAACGGATCGCGCGGACATCTACCTGACCGTGCCGGTGACCAACGACAGCGACGCCGCCCGCACGGTCACCGTTCGCGCGGGCTTTGACGATGTCCGCGTCGAGCGAACGCTCACCGTGGCGCCGGGCAAGACGGAGGTGCGCTTCACGCCCGCCGAATACCGGCAGCTCGCGGTCACCAATCCCAAGCTGTGGTGGCCCAACGGCTATGGCGATCCGGCCTTGCACGAGCTGTCGGTTGAACTGCTGGACGGGCAGGCGGTGAGCGATCGCAAGCAGACGCGCTTCGGCATCCGCGAGGTGAGCTACGACCTGTCGCTGTTCGATCACGCAGGAGCGCTGCGCCGGGTCAACGTGCAGCCCACCAACGGCGCGCTGGCCGGCACCCGGCTTATCGACGTGCGGCACGAGGCGATCAAGCAGTCGCCCAAGGGCTGGGTCGAGTCGCTGACCCTCGCCGGTGAAACGTCCCCGGCTGTCACTCCGGTGGCCGAGGTGCTGCCCGAGCCGCATTTGACGATCCGCGTGAACGGCGTGAAGATCGCGGCGCGCGGCGGCAACTGGGGCATGGACGATGCCCTGAAGCGCGTCAGCCGAGACCGACTTGCGCCCTATTTCCGTCTGGAACGCGAAGCGCACATGAACATCGTCCGCAATTGGATGGGCAATAACAACGAGGACGAGTTTTTCGACCTGGCCGACGAAAACGGCATGATGGTGCTCAATGATTTCTGGCAATCGACCCAAAATTTCCAGATCGAGCCGGAAGACCCTACGTTGTTTCTGGCCAATGCCCGAGACACGATTTCGCGCTATCGCAACCACCCGTCGATCATCCTGTGGTTCGGTCGCAACGAGGGCGTCCCCTATCCGACGCTTAACGAGGGACTGGACAAGGCGGTGTTCGAACTCGACGGAACACGCTGGTTCACCGGCAGCTCGAACACCGTCAACCTGCAAGGCTCGGGCCCTTACAATTACCGCCCGATCGAGGGATATTTTACCGACCTCGCCACCGGCTTCTCCGTGGAGACGGGCACGCCGTCGCTTTCCACGCTGGAGTCGGTGAAGAGCTACGTGCCGGCGGCAGATCGCTGGCCGCTGGGCGACGTGCTGGCCTATCACGACTGGCATTTCAGCGGCAACGGCGACACCAAGACGTTCATGGCCGCGCTCGACACGATGTTCGGACCTGCGACCAGCTTCGAGGATTTCGAGCGCAAGGCGCAGATGATGAACCTCGAAACGCACAAGGCGATGTACGAGGGCTTCCTCGGTCATCTTTGGACGAAGAATTCCGGGCGGCTGCTGTGGATGACGCACCCCTCCTGGCCGTCGAACGCATGGCAGATCTATTCGTCCGACTATGACACCCATGCTGCCTATTACGGCGCGAAGAAGGCGGCAGAGCCGCTGCACGTCCAGCTCAATCTGCCCGGCAACGAGCTGGTGGTGCTCAACACGACCCAGCAGGACCGACCGGGCCTGCGCGTCGTCACCCGCGTCCTGGGGCTGGATGGGCGCGAGCTGTGGACTCGCACGGACAGCGTGGATGCGCTCGCCAACCGCGCGACGCCGCTTTCCGCCGTGCCGCTGGAGCAGGTGTTCGCGACCAGCCCAGCCGTTCTCGTGCAACTGAGCCTGACCGAGGCGACGGGCGTGCCGGTGAGCAGCAACTTCTATTGGCGTGGGCGGACCCCCGCCGATTACCGGGCGCTCACGACGATGGCGCCGGCAACGGTGGACCTGAAGGCGGCCGCGCCCGTGTCGGATGCTGCCGAGCGGCGGATGGAGGTGACGTTGCGCAACACGGGCAGCGTGCCGGCGCTCGCGATCAAGTTGACCCTGGTCGACGACAAGGGGGAGCGTATCCTGCCGGCTTATTACGATGACAATTACCTGTCGCTCTTGCCGGGTGAAAGCCGGACGGTGGCCGTGCGCTTCCCCGCCTCGCAGGCGCGCGCCCCGCGCGTCACCCTGCGCGGCTGGAACCTGGCCGCGCGATGATTGGGGCGTTGTTGCTGGCGCTCGCCGCCGCGGTCGCCACGCCGGCAGCGCCGCCGCGCGTGACCGTTCCCGGCGGGCAGGTGGAGGGGGAGCGGACCGTCGACCGCCTGCTGTTCCGCGGCATCCCTTATGCCGCGCCGCCGGTAGGACAGTTACGTTGGCGCGCGCCTGCGCGAGTGCAGAAATGGCAGGGCGTGCGGGGAGCGACGCGCGAAGCATCCGCCTGCCTGCAGAACGATTACGGCTGGAACCATCACGATCACGTCATCGGCAGCGAGGATTGCCTGGCCGTAGACGTCGGCACCTCCTCGCTCGATGGACGGCGCCCGGTGCTGGTGTGGATTCATGGCGGCAGCAATCGCGCCGGCTCGCCGGGAGAGATGATCCGCTCCGCCCTGGTCGCGCGGGGCATCGTGGTGGTCGGCATCCGGTATCGTTTGGGCATCTTCGGATTTCTGTCGCATCGCGGTTTCGGCGGGACGAGCGGCAATTACGGCCTGATGGATCAGATGGCTGCGTTGCGCTGGGTCAAGGACAACATCACGCGCTTCGGCGGCGACCCGGCGCGCATCACCATCATGGGTGAAAGCGCGGGAGCGCAGGACGTGGGGCTGCTACAGGCTGCGCCCGCCGCGCGAGGCCTTTTCGCGCAAGCCATCATGGGTAGTGGCACGCCGGGGTTCGGCATCGCCTGGCGTCCGCTGGCGGAAGCACAGCGGATCGGCGACCAGCTCGATGGTTTGCTGGGCGGGGTGGACCCGCGCCGCGCGTCCGCCAACGCGCTGCTCGCGGCGGACCTGAAGCTGCACGATGCCTGGCTCACCTCCGACGATTATATGTGGCTTCGCACCACGATCGACGGAAGCGTTCTGCCGGCGAGCCCCGCGCAACTCCTCCGCACGGCGCGCCCCGTGCCGTTGCTGATCGGCACCAACGTCTTCGAGCTCGATCTGCCCGGTGGCCGTGGCTGGCGTGACGCGTTTCTGGCGCGCAGCTACGGCGCTGCGGAACCGCAGGCGCGCGCATATTACGGGATCGAAGGTGGCAACGATCCCGCCGCCGATCCGCGCGCCGGCACGGTGGACCAGCGCATCGCCACCGATGCCACCTTCGCCTGTCCCGCGCAGCGCTTCGCCGCCATTGCCGCCGCGCGGGGCGCACCGGTGTGGCAGTATGTCTTCGATGGCGCGCCGGACGGGGGGATGACCGCGCACGGCCGCGAGCTTTCCTTCATCTTCGGCAACGCGCGGCTGGGCACAGCCGACCTGCAAGGCTTGTGGTCCCGCTTCATCGTGACGGGCACGCCGGGACACGCTTGGCCCCGATTCCCTGAGCGCCAACGCCTCGACGCGAAAGGCGCCTATCCCGACCCCTCACCGCCTTCTCCCCTTTGCAGCCTGACGGATACCCTATGATCGACCGCCGCCTACTCCTCGCTGCGCTGGCCGGCGCACCGCTCGTTCCCACCGCCGCTCTAGCCGACGACGCGGCCGACCGCCGCCTGCGAGAGGATTGGGCGTGGATCGGCCGCTATGCCGACGAGAATGCGCGCCTGATCGCCTCGCGCGAGCCTGTCGGCATCGTGTTCATGGGCGATTCCATCACGCAGGGCTGGCGCGACAAGAAGCCGGGCTTCTTCCGTCCGGGCCGTGTCGGTCGCGGGATCGGCGGCCAGACCACGCCGCAGATGCTGGTGCGCTTCATGCCGGACGTGGTGGCACTGCGCCCACGCGCGGTGCACATCATGGCGGGCACCAACGATATCGCGGCCAATACCGGCCCGATGACGCTGGCACAGTCGGAAGCGAACCTCACCGCCATGGCACAGCTGGCCAAGGCAAACGGCATCCGGGTGCTGCTCGCCTCCGTGCCGCCGGCGGCAAACTTCCCGTGGCGTCCGGGGCTGGACACCGTGCGGCCCATCCGCGCGATCAATGCCTGGGCTCGGGACTGGGCGACGCGCAACGGGGCGACCTATGTCGATTACACGCCGGTGCTCGCCGATGCGGCGGGCGGCATGAAGCCGGGCCTCGCTTATGACGGCGTTCACCCGACCGAGGCGGGATATGATGCCATGGCCGGCGTGATCGAGCCCATCCTGCGCAAGCTGCGGCTGTGAGCGGCCCATACGAACGAAATCCCGGGGGGAACGCAGCCATGACACAGCCGCGCGCGCACGCATCCGCCACCGGCATCGCCTTCGCGGCGGTGACGAGCCTCTACTTCGCCTGGGGCTTCATCACCTCGCTGATCGATCCGCTGGTCGCATCGGTCCGGGGCATCTTCACGCTCACCAACTTCCAGGCCCAGGCCAGCGCCTTCGCCTTCTTTGCCGCGTACGGCATCTTCTCCTTCCCCGCCGCGGTGCTGATCGCGCGGATGGGGCCGGTGCGCTCGATCGTGACGGCCTTGGGCATGATGGTGGGCGGCTGCCTGCTGATGCTCGCGGCGGCCAATCTGGCCGTCTACACGCTGGTGCTGCTGGGCCTGTTCCTGCTGGCAAGCGGCATCACCATGCTTCAGGTGACGGCGAATCCGCTGGCGGCGGGGCTCGGCGAGCCGCGGCGCAGCCATTTCCGGCTGACGCTCAGCCAGACCTTCAACTCGCTCGGAACGTTCATCGGCCCGCTTCTGGGCGCGCATCTGTTCCTGCGCGGCGTCGAGGTGAAGGACGGGACGGTGGTGAACGACGCCGTACGCGCGCAGGCGCTGTCCGGCATCGACAACGCGTATTTCTGGATCTGCGGCCTACTGGCGGCAATGGCGGTGTTCTTCTGGCTGCTG
The DNA here is from genome assembly GCF_052907485.1 of Sphingomonas benefaciens. Classification (NCBI taxonomy): domain Bacteria; kingdom Pseudomonadati; phylum Pseudomonadota; class Alphaproteobacteria; order Sphingomonadales; family Sphingomonadaceae; genus Sphingomonas; species Sphingomonas benefaciens. Next base: position 32,235 of record NZ_JBREIC010000006.1, read on the forward strand.
CGCCGCGTGATCGCGGCTGCGGCGCCCCCCGCCGGGCAGCCGGCCCCGATCGGCCAGCTTTTCTCGAAGGCGCTGGCGTCACGCTGGGCGCTGCTCGGCGGTCTCGCCATCTTCCTGTATGTCGGGGCCGAGGTGGCGATCGGCACGCAGATGGCGCTGTTCCTGAACGACGACGCGGTGTGGGGCCCGTCCGAGGCGCCGTTCGGCATCCCCCTGCTCGGCTGGGCGATGGGCAGCGACGGCATACCCGGCGTATCGCTGCAGGAGGCGGGCAAGGCCGTGGCCTTCTACTGGGGCGGTGCGATGGTGGGCCGAGCGCTCGGCTCGGCGCTGCTCGCCCGTGTGAGCGCAGCGCAGCTGCTGACAATCTGCACGGCGGCGGCGGTTGCCATGTGCCTCTATGTCGCGGCGGTCGGCGGTGTCAGTGCCGGTTTCGTCGCGCTGGCGATCGGTCTGGTCAATTCGATCATGTTCCCGGTCATCTTCTCGCTCACGTTGGAGCGATCCAGCGCGGGGCCGGAGGCGACCTCGGGGTTCCTATGCACAGCGATCGTCGGCGGCGCCTTCCTGCCGCTGCTCGTCGGCAAGGTCGCAGACAGAGCGGGTTATGGCACCTCGTTCGTCGTGCCGGCCGCCTGTTATGCGTTTCTCTGCGTCTTCGCCGTGCTGGCGAAGCGCGCACCGCTAGCCGCCGGGCACGCGTCGGCACCGTCGATGCGGATGCATTGAGGGGCGGGAGCGATGATCCGGCGCTCGTTTCCGACCCTGATCGGCGCGGCCGGAATCGCGCTTTCGGGCACGGCCATCGGTAGGACGCAGGCGGACGCGCCCGTCGTTTCCGTTTTCGCCGCGCTGCGCGCGCAAGCTCCGGCCCGGATCGCGCGCCTTCCGCTGCGCGTGACCGGGCGCGTGCAGCGCGTCTCGGCGGACGGCGATGCCGAATATGCGCGGCAATGGCCGGGCACCTATTTCGACACCGCCTTTCGGAACGGGCCGCCGCTGATCCGCATCGGCGCCGGCGCGGCGACGTATCGGATCCTCCTTGACGACGCGCGATCGGTGGTGCTCGTCCGGCCCGAACCGGGCTTCTACCGGCTGACCGGGGTGCAACACGGCACCCACCGGCTGCGCGTGCAGATCGTTTCCGAAAGCCAGGCGGGGGCGACGCGCTTCGGCGGCTTCTACGCGCAATCCGGAACCGTCGCGGCGCGGCTGGTGGCCGAACGCCGGCAGATCGAGTTCATCGGGGATTCTCACACCGTCGGCTACGGCAACACCGCCCCGAACACGGCCTGCACGCAGGACGAAGTATGGGCCACGACGGACACTGCACAGGGTCCGGCCGGGCAGTTGGCGCGGCGCTACGGGGCCGGATACCAGGTGAATGCGATCTCCGGCCGCGGGGTCGTGCGCAACTACGAGGGCGGCGCCGGCGCGACCTTGCCGGTCGCCTATCGCAGCGCCCTGCTGACCGGCGCACCGCAGCCCGTCCAGCGATCGTGGCGCCCGCAGGTCATCGTCGTGGCGCTCGGCACCAACGATTTCTCGACACCGTTGCGGGTGGGAGAGACGTGGCCGGACCGCGCGGCGCTGCATGCGGACTACGAGCGCACGTATTTGAGATTCCTGCGGCAGTTGCGCGCCGCCCATCCGCAGGCGCTGGTGATCGTCTGGGCTACCGACCTGGCGCAAGGCGAGATCGCCCGCGAGGCGGGACGCGTGGTCGCCTTGGCCCATGCTGCCGGAGATCGCCGCATCGCCTTCGTGCCGGTGCGCCGCCTAGCCTTCTCGGCCTGCCACGGACACCCGTCGGTTGCCGACGACCGCCTGATCGCCGATGCGATCGGCCGAGCGATCGATGCCCGACCGGATGCCTGGAAGACACGATGATGCGCACGAAGGCACGACGCGAACACCTGCGGTCCGTCGTCCGCCGGCTGGGCCTCGCGGCCGCCGGGACGCTCGCGATCTGCGCCGGAGCGGTCGACGCACGCGTATGATGGCCGGGCGGGGCGCGGGCGGCCGTGATCCTCACCTACGACGATGCATTGCCCTCGCAGCTGGATAATGCGCTGCCCGCTCTCGATGCCGCGCGGATCAAAGCGACTTTCTTCCTGTCGAGCGTGCGCGGCGCCGACATCCTCCGCTGGCGCGCGGCGGCGGCGCATGGCCACGAGCAGGCCAATCACACGATCTTTCATCCCTGCCTCGCCGCGACCTTCCCGGCCGACCCGCGGTACACGCTGGAGGCCTACACGTCCGACAGCCTGTTGCGCGAGATCGCCCAGCAGAACGTGCTCCTTGCCGCGCTGGACGGCAGGAAGCGCCACGGCTTCGCGACGCCCTGCGGGCAGACGCTGGCGGGCGGGGTCGATTATCTGGAGCCGCTGCGCCAATCGGGGCTGGTCACTTACGCGCGCGGCGTCTCGGAAACGGCGCAGGATCTGCGCGCCGATGCGAGCGGGATCGATCCCATGCATGTACCCGCGCGCGGCTTCGCGGAAGGGGCGACGCTGGCGCAGATGACCGACTTCATCGCCGGAGCACAGGCCGGCGGCGGCATGGCCGTTTTCCTGTTCCACGGCATCGGCGGTGATCACCTTCAAGTATCCGCAACGGTGCACCGCGATCTGATCGCCTGGTTGAAGCGGCACCGCGCAGACGTCTGGGTAACGACGCTCCAAGACGCCCTGGATTGGGCGAAGGCGCATCCGGGTGGATCGGACGCCCGACACTGCGACGACCAAGAGGCCGGCCGGACGGCCGCTTGCGCTACCGGGGGGCGATAGGCCAGCGTGATGCCGGGAGCGCAGCAAGCGCCGCCAGCGCCTGCGCATGGTCCGGCATGGCGCGCGCAGCGGCTAGGTTCGCCCGTCGCGTGTCCAGCACCGCGGTGAGCAGGCGATCCTCGGCCAAGGCATCTACCACCGGATCATAGCCCTCGGGCATCACACCTTGTCCCAACATCACCGCAAGCCAGCTCGGGATCGAGAACAGCTCGTCGTCATAACGGAAGAGGCGACCCTTTTCACGGAACAGGGTAATTTTTGCCTGCAATGTGTCCGGAATGTCCATGCTGCCCACGTGGCGCCAAAAAGCGGAGTCGCGGCGTTGCGTCAGGTGATAGTGCAGGATGATGAAATCGCGCACGCCGACATAGGCGGCGTCCATCATGCGATTATAGGTGTCGCGCTCAACCGCGGCGATCGGCCGACCCGGGAACAAGGCCATCAGCTTGGAGATGCCCTCCTGGATCAGGTGGATGCTGGTCGATTCGAGAGGCTCCAGAAAGCCGCCGGCAAGCCCCAGCGCGACCACGTTCTTCTCCCACTGGCGGGCGCGGCGGCCGGTGGCGAAGCGCAGCAGGCGGGGCGCATCGAGGGGCGCGCCGTCGAGGTGTGCGAGCAGGAGCCGCTCCGCCTCGCAATCGTCGGTGAAGCCGCTGGAGTAGACATAGCCGTTTCCGGTGCGATGCTGGAGGGGGATCCGCCACTGCCAGCCGGCGGCGCGTGCGGTCGACCGCGTAAAGGGCGGCAAGGGATCGACCCGCGCGGTGGGCACGGCAAGGGCGCGATCGCAGGGGAGCCAGTGCGACCAGTCCTCCCATGGCACGGACAGGGCCTCTCCCAGGAGCAGGCTGCGGAAGCCGGAGCAGTCCACGAACAGGTCTGCCGCGAGCTCTCGTCCATCCTCCAGGCGCACGCTGGCCACCGATCCGTCGATCAGGTCGTGTTCGACCGCGGCAATGCGCCCTTCAACCCTGGTCACCCCGCCGGCTTCCGCGCGGGCGCGCAGGAACGCGGCATAGCGGCCCGCATCGAAATGATAGGCATAAGCCAGGCCCGAGAGCGGCGAACGTGGATCGGACACCGGCGGGGCAAAGCGTCCCTGCGCGGCGGCGAGGGCGGCGATGGAATAGTCGGCGATGTCGCCGACGCCCGCCTTTTCGCGCAGCTTCAGCCAGATCTGGTGGAAGCTTAACCCCTCGAATGACCGCCCCAGCGTGCCGAAGGGATGGAAGTAGCGGCCTCGCTCCGTGCCCCAGCCGACGAACTCGATGCCCAGCTTGAAGCTGCCGCCGGTCGCGCGCAGGAACTCGGCTTCGTCGATGCCGAGGAGGCGGTTGAAGCCGAGAATCGGCGGAATGGTGGCTTCGCCTACGCCCACCGTGCCGATCGCGTCGGATTCGACCAAGGTAATCGATCGCTGGCCGTCGGCCAGGAAGCGAGCCGCGGCGGCCGCCATCATCCAGCCGGCGGTGCCACCGCCGACGATCAGGAGCCGGCGGATCGGGTTGGCGGTCATGCCGAAATTCCCGAGGGGATGCCGCGTAGCTGGATCCCGGCGGCGGCCTCGGCGAGTGTCCGCGCCTGCAGCGCCAGATCGCGCGCGAGGCTCGATGCGTCACCAGTCATGGCGAGCGGATCATCACGACGCGGACGGATACCCTGGCCGATCAGGACGGCATGCCAGGCCGCAGGCTCTACGCTCTCCTCGTCGCGGTAGGGCAGGGTGCCGCGCTGCGTGAACTGCTCCACCGTCGCGGCAAGCGACGGCGGCAGGCGGTACTCGGCCCAGAACGCCCCCGCCGTCGACGCAGCGGGCGGCAGATGGTGCGCGGCGAGCCAGTCGCGCAAGGTATCGGCGCGCATGCCGGCGAGGCGATCGTATTCGAGCAACAGGCGCTCCGGCATGGAACGGGGCGGCAGCAGCTCCAGCGCCATCCCGATCTGTGCCTGCGCGAAGGAGAAGCCGACGAGCTCCAGCGCGCCGAACTGCGCCGCCGCCTCACCGATCGCCAGGCAGTTGTCGCTCCAGAAGCACTGCTGGCGCCCGGCGGGCATTTCGGCCAGCGCGGCAGGCGCGCCGGCATCGTCGAGCATCGTCCGGGCCGCCGCCTCGTCGCACAGCGCGGCGGAAAAGGCTATCGCGCGGAAAGAACGCCGTCGGCCCGGCCAATCCGCGGCCCAGCCCATCGACCACCGGCGATAGCGGTCGATCGAGGCGGATGAGGGCAAGCCGGTCGCCACCAGCAGGCGATCGGCGGGCAGAGTATCCGTCCAGTCCAGCGACCGAACGGTCGGGCCTCGCAGCAAGGCAGGTGGCCCGCTGGCGTCCACGAACAGGTCGGCGGCCAGGCTCTCACCGCTTTGCAGGCGCACTGCTCCCAATGCGCCGTCTTCCCTTCGCACGACACCGGCAAAAGGCGCCGCCTGCCGGGCGCCCGCCCGTACGAGGCAAGGCGTCAGGGCTTCGGCCAGCAGGCGGGCATCGAAACGCACGCCATGGTTGGCCGCATCGAGCGGCGGGGCGGGGTCGGCGGCGAACGTGCCTGCCTGGGCCATGGCGGCGGCGGGAAGCAGGTCGTGGAACGGCGGCACGGCGTTAGCGCGCGTGGCCCTCAGCCAGCGCTGGTGCAGCGCCCCCCGACCCGGCAGCGGGGCGAGGTCTCCTTCAGCCCACAACCAGGGCGCCGCGCTGCCCCAGCCATCGAAGCTGGCGCCGAGGCGCGGCAACGCGCAGCCCGACCGGAGCAAATCCGCCTCTTCCACGCCCCAGCGGCCGAACGCACCGCGCTCGGATCCGAGCAGTACCGGAAACCAGTCGGCGAGCGCGCCGGCCGAGACCGGCGCCGGCACGAGCGTGATCTCCACGCCAGGCAACGCGCGGGCGAAGCTCAGTGCCGCGCTGCGGGCGACCACCCCGCCGCCTACCACGACGATCGTGCGGATGGCCGCGTTGCAATTGGCGGTCATCGGTCGGCCTGCCGCAGGACCACGTCATGTTCCGGCATGGCGGCCACACGGGCGGCGACATCGTTTCTAGCGGCCGCCAGCGCCCGCGACAGGGCGGCGGCATCGACACGATCGGCACGTGGATCCCAGCCATCGGGAAGGATGCCCTGGCCGACGAAGACGGCGATCCAGCTGGGCGGCCGGAACAGGCCGAAGCCGTACCGCGCAACATGCGCACTCTCACGCCACAAGTCGATCTGGTGCCGCAGCGTGTCCGGTACCGGCATGGTGCGGACATGATTCCAAAAGGGCGAATTGTCGCGGGTGGTCGCGTGATAGTGCAGGATCAGGAAGTCCCGGATGCGCTCGTACTCGGCATCGATCGCGGTGTTGAAGCCGTCCCGGTCCGCCGAGGTGATCTGCCGCGCCGGGAAATGCTCGAGCAAATGGGTGATGGCGGCTTGGACGAGGTAGATGCTGGTGGACTCCAGCGGCTCCAGGAACCCTGACGCCAGCCCGACCCCCACGACGTTACTCACCCAGCTGCGCCGCCGCCGCCCGGCGCGGAAGCGCAGGAAGCGCGGAGCGGCGAGGGGCTTTCCCTCGATCGTGTCGAGCAGCGTCCGGCAGGCCGCATCGTCATCCGTGAACGCGCTGGCATAGACGTGACCGTTGCCGATGCGGTGGCGCAGCGGGATCCGCCATCGCCAGCCCGCGTCCGTCGCGTGGGCACGTGTGAACGGCGGGATCGGGCCGGGCGCCGGCGTTGAGGGCAAAGCGACGGCGCGGTCGCACGGCAGCCAATGAGACCAATCCTCCCACTCTTCCTCGTCGAGCAACAACGCCCGGAACCCCGAACAGTCGATGAACAGGTCGCCTTCGATCCGTCTCCCGTCCTCCAGCTCCACCGCCCGCACGTCGCCGGAATGTGCATCCCGGTGCACCAGCACGATCCGGCCCTGGTGATGCCCGACGTCCTGCGAACAGGGTTGCCCGCGAAGGAACGGCGCGAGCTTGGTGGCGTCGAAATGATAGGCCCAGCCGAACGCCGGTCCGTTCTCCGTCTCCTCCGGCTGGGCGAAGCGACAGGCGGCCGACGCCATGTCCGCCTGGCCGTATTCCGACAGGTTCGCCGAGCTGCCTTCGGCTCGCGCGCGCAGCCAGAAATGATGAAAGGCGACGTTGCCGAGCGGCGTACCGTGACTGCCGAACGGGTGGAAGTACCGCTCGCCCAGCCGGCCGAATTCGCAGAACTCGATGCCCAGTTTGTAAGTCGCGTCGGTCGCGCGCATGAACTGCGCCTCGTCGACATGAAGGCGCTTCAGAAATGCGCGCAGATGCGGCAGCGTCGCCTCGCCGACGCCCACGATGCCGATTTCCGCCGACTCGACCAGGCAGACGGAACACGCGTCCGGCGCCATGTGCGCAAGGGCGGCCGCCGTCATCCAGCCTGCGGTGCCGCCGCCCACCACCACTACCCGAACGCGTTCGTCAACCATAGCCACCAAGGGACCATCTTATAAAAAAGAAATCAAATTTTTGTATCTTGTCACTGGAATGTGCAAGCTGCTAAAGGAGCAGATACAAAGCGAAATCGACCGCCGATCTTCAAGGGGAAGACGGCGCAAGGGGGGGATCGAGAATGGCACAGGGCAGGGTTGCGCGCGGCACGGTTATGCGGCTGGCAGCGGGAGCATCAATGCTGGCATTGGCACTTTCGGGCCAATCCGTCGCGGCACAGACCACCGACCGCCCCGGCACTGATCAAGTTGATCCCGCACAGACCACGCAGCCCTCGACCACCCAGTCGGCGGGCGGCAGCGGGCTCAAGAAGCCGCTGTCGGGCAGCACCAGCATCGAGGCGCAGGCGCAGACAGACCAGTCACCGGTAACGGCCGCAGAGGTTCAGACCCCCGCCGCCGACTCGGGCGCCGACATCGTCGTAACCGGCCTCCGCCAATCGCTCGCCAACGCCCAGGCATTGAAGCGGAACGCCGATACCGTGGTGGATGCGATCACGGCAGAGGACATCGGCGCGCTGCCGGATCGCTCGATCAACGAAGCGCTGCAGCGCGTGCCGGGTGTCGCGATCACGCGCTTCGCTTCGGCCGGCGATGCTCAGCACTTTTCGGTCGAAGGCTCGGGCGTGCAGATCCGCGGACTGACCTACTCCCGCGGCGAGTTCAACGGACGTGACGCATTCTCCGTGTCCGGTGGCCGCGAGATCGGATATAACGACGTGCCGGCCGAGCTGGCGGGATCGGTCGAGGTGTTCAAGAACCTCACGGCGGACCTTATCGAAGGCGGCATCGCCGGTACTGTAAGCATCAATACGCGCAAGCCGTTCGACAGCAAGGACACCATTGTCTACCTGTCCGGAGGCGTCAGCTACGGCGACATGGCCAAGCAATCAGCGCCATCGGCCGTGGGCCTTTTCAGCAAGCAGTGGGACACCGAACACGGCCGCTTCGGCTTGCTGGTCGGCGGGAGCTACTTCGAACAGAACAGCCGCTCGGACTCCGTGTTCACCTCCGGCTTCCTGCCGCGCTTCAATGCGCCGGACGACGGCGTGGACGGGTATGCGGTCAATGGGAATTATCAGGGGTCGCAGTATGACGGCAACACCTGCGACGGCAACAATCCCAACGAAGGCCGTATCATCAACGCCGGGCAACCCTATGCTATCCGCGTCTGCGACAGCTTCGCGACGCCTGCGGGGCTGAGCACGGTCTATGCCCCGGCGGGTGCGGGCGTCCGGCAGCAGCGATTCAACACCAAGCGCACCAGCATCACGGCGGCCGGCCAGTTCGAGTCGGCCGATCGCCGGCTGCTGGTGACCGGCCAGTTCCTGCGTGCGCAGAACGAGGTGGGCTGGGTCGATCGGTCGATGGAAACCTCGGTCTACTATAACGATATCGGACAGACCTTCCCGCTGGGCACGCTCACCGGCGGATCGGCGAACACCAGCTACACGTTTGACGACAACGGCATCTTCACCAGCGGCGTGATCGGGCGCCGCAACAACCGGCAGGCGCACAACGTGCCTGCCAGCCAGGCGTGCACCATTCCGAACAACGGGTTTCCGTATCAGTCCACCTATTGTGATTATCCGCAGTTCGTGAACCCGAACGGGCTCAACACGTATCTGACCAATCGGTACAACTACACGCGCACGCAGACGACGGATGCGGCGCTCAACGTCAAGTTTTCGCCGACGGACAGGCTCCACCTTAACCTTGACGGCCAGTATACCACCGCTAGCTCACGCAGCCTCGACGATATCGTGGATGCCTACACGTTTACGAACGTGGCAATCGACTTGCGCGGTAACACGCCGAATGTCAGCTTCCTGACGCCCGGTTTCAACAATTCCACGTACTTCTTGCAACCGAACAACGTCTTCTACAACGACGCGTACAACAACCGTGCGATCAACGATGGCCACGAATGGGCCTTCCGCGGCGATGCGCAGTACGAATTCTCCGACGATAGCTTCTTGCGCTCGGTGAAGGCTGGCGGCCGATGGGCCAAGCGCGATCAGACGGTGCGTACCAACGACTACAACAACTGGGGTTCGCTGTCTGCCACCTGGACCGACGAAGGCCCGTCCTTCCTGGGGGCAACCCCGAACCAGGCACAGCCGTACAATTTCAGCGATTTCTACCGTGGCTCGAATTCGGTTCCGACCGCCTTGTACCTGACGGACGACGTGCTCAAGAATCATGAGGCGCTGAGCAGCCTGCTCCGCAGTGTCCGAGATCCGCAGAATGGGTTCAGCTATACGCCGATCGAGGATCGCGGCGGCGCGGTGGTGAACGGGCGCACGACAGTGAACCCTAACCTGATCGACGGCTATTTCTTCAACAACGAGATCTACAAGAACTCGGAAGAGACGATCGCGGGCTATGTGCGGGCCGATTTCAGCACGCCCGAGTTCGGCAACGGCATGCGGCTGACCGGCAACGTCGGCGTCCGCTATGTTCACACGCGCGATGTGTCCGAGGGCGCGACGAACTTCCCGGCCAGCACGCAGGTGCTGCCAAGCGGCTTCGCCGATTTCGCGGCGTATTGCGCTCGCCAGGCAGGGCCGCGCGAGGACGGTACGATCCCGTCCAATTCGCAGATCCCCGCACTGTGCCGGCCGGGCGCGACCGACGCGCAGCGCGCCGCGGCGCTCGCCTTCGCCAACGGCGCCTCCGTGCCGCAGTCGGCGATCAACGAATTCGACAATTGGCTGCCCAGCCTCAACCTGCGGCTGGACATCACGCCCAAGCTGCTGGCGCGGTTCGCAGCCTCCAAGGCGATCACCCGCCCGAACTTCGGCGACCTGCGCAACTTCGTCTCACTGAACTTCAACGGAGCCAACGGCGTATTCGAAGCCCGGGCGACCAACCCCTACCTGCGCCCGATCAAGGCGGACCAGCTCGATCTCACGGCCGAATGGTATTTCGCCAAGGTGGGTCAGCTGACCGGTACCTTGTTCTACAAGCGGCTCAGCAACGTCATCGTCGACAATAGCGGGTTCGTGCGTGACTTCACCAACAACGGCACCAGCTACGCCCTCGCATTGACCGGGCCCACGAACGCGACCGGCAAGAGCGACATCAAGGGTGCAGAACTGTCGTATCAGCAGACGTACGACTTCCTGCCCGGCGTTCTCAGCGGGTTCGGCCTGCAGGCGACCTACACATTCATTGATGCCGGCCGCATCCAGACCACGCCGCCGGCGTTCCGCGCCTCGACCGACCCCACGCCGTTCGAGGGCGACGGCAACCAGCCGCCGATCGACATCACCGGGCTTTATACCAACCTGCCGTTGCCCTTGCTGTCGAAGCACAATTTCAATCTCGCCGCCTTTTACGACAAGTTCGGCATCTATGCCCGGTTCGCCTACAGCTGGCGGTCGAGCTACTTGTTGAATAATCGTGACGCCTTGTTCCCGTTCCTGCCGGTCTACAGCGATGCGACCGGCCAGGCGGACGCCTCCCTCTTCTACACCGTGAACAAGAGCTTCAAGATCGGCCTGCAGGTGAACAATCTGCTCGACACGACCACGAAGACGCGCTTCCTGCTGAACCAGGACGGGCTGACCGCGCCGCGCACCTACTTCAAGAGCGACCGGCAGTTCCAGTTGAGCGTCCGCCTCACCTATTGAGGCGGTGGGGCGGGGCGGCGATGCGTCGCTCCGCGCCCAAGCAGGCGAGTTGACGACGGATGGCCGCGGAAGAAGATACCGGATCGATGACCGATCATGTCGCATCCGCCGCCAGGGTCGAGGAACATGTCGGTGTGACAGCCGAGACGTTCGCGACCCGGATTGCCCCGGTCTATCGCCCGGCGGTCCTGCGCGGACTTGCTCGCGACTGGCCTGCGGTGCGCGCGGCCGGGAAGGGGCCGGCGGCAACGGCATCGTACCTGCGGCGATTTGCCGGTGGGCGGCCACTTCACATGTTCGCGGCTGCACCCGCTGCCGAAGGGCGGTTTTTCTACGATGAGGATGTCCGCGGCTTCAACTTCCGCAGCGCGCAGGTGCTGTTGCCGGTGCTGCTCGACGCGTTGCTCGCGGAGGCCGACCGGGCCGATCCGGCGGCAATCTATGCGGGATCGGCGAAAACGTCGGAGGCCTATCCCGGCTGGGCCGAGGAGAACGAGCTACCCTTGCCGCTTCCCGGCGCATCACCGCGATTGTGGCTGGGCAATGCGACCCGTGCCTCCACGCATTACGACATGTCCGACAACTTGGCGGTGGTGGTCGCGGGGCAGCGGCGCTTCAGCCTGTTTCCGCCGGAGCAGGTCGCCAACCTCTATGTCGGGCCGCTGGAGCATACGATCGCGGGACAGCCGACAAGCATGGTTGACCTTGAGCGGCCGGACCTCGGACGTTACCCCCGCTTCGCCGAGGCAGCACAAACGATGCTGGTGGCGGAGCTCGAACCAGGCGATGCGCTCTTCATCCCCTCGCTGTGGTGGCACGATGTTCGCGCGATGGGGCCGCTGAATGTACTGGTCAATTACTGGTGGGGTCAGCGGTCGGGAGGCTCACCGTTTGCGGCCTTGCTGCACGCCATGCTGGCAATTAGGGATTTACCGCAGGGACAGCGCGCGGCGCTGCAAAGCTGGTTCCACCACTACGTTTTCGCGGACGCGGCGATCATGGCAGGCGATCACCTGCCACCCGATGCCCGCGGGGTGCTCGGCCCGGCCTCGTCGCAGCGAGAGGAGAGAATACGTCAGTTCCTCCGACGCGCGCTCGATCAGGAGGGTTGATCCACAGCGCGGCTGAGGGGATTGGCCACGCGTTCTCGCCGACGGACGCAACCCCGGCTCCGCCACATTCGATCGTCGAGTTGAGAGCATAACATGAGCCTCCGCCTCGCCATCGACGCGGCTACCAATCGCGTGATTAAAACTCCGCGCGGCATGTCTGTGCCTTATCGCCGCGCAGTGCGAAGACAACGTCACGCCTCGCAACTAACCCGGCGACATATCCCCTGCGCGCCCAGTCGCGCCACCCACGTGATCGTTCGATGGCGCCACGGCAAAGCGCACTCCCGCTGACCGGCACGTCGCGCCCGGCGCCGCAAGCTTACCCACGCTTTGCGTGAAACTGTTCGATCAAGTTCTTGGCAATCTGGCGTCGCTTCAGTCCGCGTTCAAACGTTAAATGGTAAATGCACGCGTGAACAGGCCGTTATATAAGCAACGTTAATTCGATGCCTTAGAGAAACCCCTCTCCAGCATGTTCGCGAAAGCGCTCATGGTCACGAACATATTCAGCCACCATCTCCAAAGACCGATGGCGGCTATGGTCTCTCATCTTGAAAAGGTTGGCACTCTGTCGCCCCGCCTCGGTCAAAAACCCAGCCCGCAAGCTGTGCCCGGAGAATAGTTCAGGTGGGTAACCCGCCGCCACAGCCGCAGCCTTCACGACAAGTGCGACACCTTGCGGACTCATCGCCTTGTTAGTGAGGCGGCCCTGTGGCGTGAGCTTCCGGAACACCGGCCCGTTACGAATGTCCGCCTTTTCGAGCCAATCGCGATAATGTCGCACAGGCTCGAGACGTCGGCCATCAGGTATCGCGACAGAATGGCCGCGGCCTTCCTGGTCGGTTTTCGATGACGGGATCCGTACCAAGAGGCCGCGGCTGTCCTCCGATACATGCTCGACGGTGATCGCGACGAGTTCCGAGCGGCGGAATGCACCCGCCATGCCGATGGCGAGAAGGGCTCGGTCGCGACACGCGCGCAGGTCCTCACCGCTCACGCTGCGAAGCATGTCACGAAGTACGTCGCCATCGGCCGGCCGCTTCTTCGCCGGCAGTTGATCGCGCTTGTCCTTCCGGATCGCGCGCATCGCTTTTTCGAGCCGGCCCGCGTCCGGCTGGTTCGTCGGCGGCTCCATGTCGGCGGCTCGATGAGCGAAGACGATCGCTGCCAGGCGGCGGCCGATCGTCGCTTTTCCGAGCGGCCGCGGATCCTTTGTCGCGATGATCCGACCGCGCTTGGTGCGCAGAGGCTCACGCGGCGCAAACCCCGTCTCGGCAAGCAGCGTCAGAAACGCCGCGACGGTCGCCGGGGTCGCCGGGAGTGGACGATAGCCCGTCTCGGCACACCACGCGCAGAAGAGCCGCCAGTCAGACTTGTAGGCGCGAAGCGTCGCCGCGGCGGACGCACGCCCGACATAGGCTTCGACACGCTCCCGATCACCCGGAGAAAGCTCGGGAAGATAGGGTTCGAGTGAAGTGACCTGATCCAGCACAACAACCGCGCCAGCCACGATCGCATCGAAGTCGCTTCCTTCGGTCGTCGATTGAATGTCGTCGTCATCGTGCATGCCAGGTGGATCGCGTCCGGTTAGCCGGATTGGCCGCGATCCCGGTAGCAGAATGTAGGTTTCCCTGAAATGGTGGACGCAATCCGTCCTCCAGCAGCATCTGAAAAGAGTGGATCTGCGCCCGAAACAGTGGACGTCAGGCGCTCTGTTCCGCCACAACCCGCCTGCCTGAGGCTACCGTACCCAAAAGCACGAATGTGCGGCTAATCTGCCAGCGGCCGTACGTTGGTGATGGTGACGCCGACCGCAGCGCTCGCCAGCGGACCGTCAGTCGTGAACATCTCCGCTTGTAGGTCGACCGCCAAGGCAAGACACGCTCGGTCACCAAGCGAAAGGCCAAGCGCCTTCGTCGACGGTCGCAGGTCGCCTATGATGAGCGCCTGGGCAGGAGAGAGCGGCCGGACATCGAGGTGCAGCCCGCCAAGCGCCTCACGCACCTCGTCGAGCGGCAATCCTCGATCTCGAAGCTTTGAGACGACCTCGGCGAGGTTGGTCGTTCCGATAACGCTACGGGTCAGGACGTTCACTACCCGATCCGCCCCAGGCTCGTCGTTCAGAAGGCAGAGCAGGGCGGAGGCGTCGAGTACGACCTTGCTACTCACGCTCCGCCTCACGCCGACGCTCCGCGATCAGTTCGTCAGCCAAGCCGACGCCTTCGGGCACATACCTGCGCAGGATGGCGCGAGCACGTTCAAGTGCTCTAGAGACGGAACGTACCCGCAACTCGCCAGAGTCCACATCGACGAGAACGGTGTCACCCGTGGTGATCCCGAGCTCACGGCGCATTGCCGCGGGGATCACGAGCTTGCCACCATCTACAATCTTGACCCTCTGCGCTTCCATCTGCACCGAACTCGCTTGGCTGACCCAATCTCCGGAATGTACCGGATACCGCCGCTTATGCATAGTGCGAAGGATGGCACTAGATCGCGTTTGGTGATCAGTGCTCGTTCATATCCGTGCTCAGTAGCTACTTAGGCCTGGCTTGCTGAGCTAGGCTCGACAGGATCGGCACTTGCCATTTCGCGCCAGCCGCTCCAGCAGTGGCTCATATGGGTGTACCCAACGGAGCCAACATGAGTACGACCGTCCGCGCTGCTCGCGTGTACCTGCGCGTCAGCACCGATGAGCAGGATCTTGAACGCCAAGAGGCGATGGTCGTGTCCTCGCGTACCGCGGGGTATTATGTCGCAGCTGTTTATCGCGAGAAGGCTTCCGGCGCGCGTCCTGACCGGCCCGAGTTGCTTCGCATGATAGCCGACCTGCAAATGGGCGAAGTCGTTATCGCCGAAAAGATCGATCGGATCAGCCGCCTGCCGTTGGCTGAGGCGGAGAGGCTCGTCACCGCTATCCGCGACAAGGGAGCGAGGCTAGCCGTACCAGGAATTGTGGACCTTACCGATCTTGCTGAGGACAATGGCGGGGTGACGCGCATCGTCCTAGAGGCCGTTCAAGACATGTTGTTGAGGGTT
This sequence comes from Sphingomonas benefaciens, assembly GCF_052907485.1. NCBI lineage: Bacteria > Pseudomonadati > Pseudomonadota > Alphaproteobacteria > Sphingomonadales > Sphingomonadaceae > Sphingomonas > Sphingomonas benefaciens. The sequence goes on from NZ_JBREIC010000006.1 coordinate 47,276, forward strand.
GCGCTTCAGACCGCTCGCGATGATTACGAACTGCGCCGCGAGCGGCAGCGGGAGGGCATAGCGATCGCCAAGCGGGAGGGACGCTATACCGGTCGAAAACCAGACTTGGCCCATCATCGCCGCATTGTCTCACTTCGTGAGGCAGGGATGAGCATAGCGAAAACGGCGGCGCTAGCGGGCTGCAGCATCGCACAAGTCAAGCGCGTTACAGCCCTCCACCGGGCGACCAAGCAGAGCGATGCGTGTCCGACGATACCGTGAGATAGAGCCGGACTCAATTCGACCTCTGAATAATTCTGCTAGGATGGAAAGAGGCGGCAGCGTTGCCGCTGGGACGGTCAAGCAGCCGTGAAGGCTGCAGCGAGATCTCAATTTCTGGCCCGTACTGGCGCAAGGCTAATCGTGGCCGTGCCGCGCCCCCATACCGGTAGGTAGACGCCTTGCCCCGCCGCCTTCAACTGGCCCGTCCGCACGTCCGTCACACGGGCACGCACGATTATGTCGCCAATCCGCTTTTCGTCGATCGCACGGGTGATCTTGCCGATTAGCTTGTCGAAATCCTTTTCGAAGTTCTGGGTCAGCGCGGCTGACACAGTGCCTGATATGCCGGGAGTGTTGGCGAGCTTCAGGAGCAGGCTTGTCCCGACCGAGTCGGCCACACCGGCGACAGTGAGATCGTCGAACGCTACACGGCGATCGTTGACGGCGTTCCGCGGCGTGGCGGTAAGCCAGATCGTGCCTTGCGCAGGCTCCCCACCTTCGGCTGCCGCACTGAAGCGAAGCCCGACCGCGATCTTGTCACCCGTGGTGCCGTAGACGGTCACCTGGTGAAACTGCGCGCGCACGGCCCCGACACCAGGCACTTCGAAGGGCCGGCGGGAACGCTTCGCCAATGCCTTGGCGAGCACAGGCTCCAGCTGAGGATAGTCGGCGATGACGGGGATGGCGAACAGGATGCGGCCGGGTCCGGGCTGCGTGCGCGTCATGTCGGGGAGCGGCCGGCGCTGCGGATCAGGCGGCCGATCGCCGACAAAAGTCTCCGTCCCCGCCGTCATCCCTAGCGCCAGGTTCACCCGGTTGCGCGAAATGGTGTAGCCTCCGTAGCTCAACTGCCGGGGCGTGATCCGCATCCACACCGGCGGGTTCGCCCGGTTCAGTTGGACGGAGGTGAACGCCGACCCCCAGACCTGCGCGATCTGCTCGCGCAGCTGCAATCTGCCGAGCTCCTGCGGCAGCGAGCGCTCCAGGCGCTCGACGACGCCGGCGAGCTTGGCGTCGGCCTTGCTGGTGAACTCGATTCGCTGGCCGAGGAAGTCGACGTGCGGCTCGTCGGTCCAGTCGTAGGCGATCGACACCGTTGCGCGCGGCGACCAGTCGCGGGCGATGTCGAGCCTGACCACGGCCCGGACGCGGGCGTCCGCCTCCGCCGTTTCCCGGCTGAGCACGCCGCCCACGTCGCGGGCGCTGATCGCGGCGTGAAGCGGCATGGTGACAATGATCGTTTTGCCCGAGCCCTCCAGCACCAGCGGCCCTCGGACGACGGTGCCGGTGATGCGGCACTGGATCGCGGGCGTCTTGATCTTCGCGAAGAGGATCTTGACCTTTTTCGGCGGGAGGCAGGTCTGCCCCGGCTTGTCGATCGACCAGAGGCGACGCGGAACCGCCTGTTCGAGGCTTGCCGCCAGCTTGTCCATGTCTGCAACAATCGGGACATCCATGGTAGAAGTCTGCGGGGGCACGCTGATGGTGTCCGTCGCTCGCGGAGGCGCCTCGCGAGGAGTCCGGTCGCAGCCACTAAGGCATGCAACGCAGAGCAGGGCGGACACGATCGAGACACTCGAGAGTTCGTTCTCGCGAAAAAAAGCCCCGGCAATCTGGCCTGCCGCTTCAGCTATCGACCGACTCGGCGTTGAGACGGTTGCCCGAGCGGTCGTGTTCTTCATCGCCGCGCACCTCCAGCCGTCCGAGCGGCCACCATCCCATAGGTTTGCCAAATCAGTTTCGCAAAAGGGAACCGTTCCGTTTCTTTATCGTTCGGCCGGTTGATTTCGGTCAATGCCTGACAACACCAACGGAGGCCCTCTATGAAGATTGCGATTGTCGCTGCGCTGCTCACCCTGGCGCCGGTTACGGTGTTGGCGCAGGCCGTTTCGCCCGCCACTTCGGGAACGATGACCAGCGCCGACGTCGGCGTCTCGCCGATCTCGGGCCAGAGCGGCCCTAATTACGTGCTCGCCGCGGCCGACGCCAACCTCTACCAGATCAAGGCCGCGCAGCTCGCCGCGACGCGCGCGCAGCGGGACGACGTCAAGGCCTACGCAAAGCGCGTGCTGGCGGAAACGCAGAGCAGCCACAAGGCGCTGCTGGCAGCGCTGAAGAATGATCAGCGCACGATCAAGGCGCCGCCCTCGAACCTGTCCGCCGACCGCGCCGCCCTCCTAAAGCTGCTCCAGAAGGCGCCGAAGAGCGCTTTCGACAACCTGTATCTGACCCAGTCGGCGCAGGTTCAGCAGGCTGCGTGGGCGGTGCATAAGGGCTATGCACAGGATGGGACCGACCCGGCGCTGCAGCAGGTTGCCGGTACTGCGGTCCCTGTGCTGGAAAACGAGCTCACCACCGGCAAGTCGCTTACTCCCTCCGGGCTTGCAGGATAGGTGATACCCGCCGGGCCAGGTCGACGAAGCCCCCTTCGACCTGGTCCGGCACTTGTTTGCGGCGATCACTGCCTGGAGTGCAGCCGGCGGAATTGCTCCCGTGCTTCGCCGCGCATGAGCTGCTGCATTACGATCCAGTAGCCCGTGACGGCTGTTTCTCCTGCCGCTTGGTAAGCGTTCGCCATGTTGCGCCTGAGATCCTCGAAAAGCGCGTTTTCGAGCGCTCGCCCCTCATCGGTCAAAGAAAGCAGCTTTTGACGACGATCGCGCTCCCCGACACGGCCGCAGACGAGCCCGCGATCCATCAGATCCCGCATTACCCTGCCAAGCGATTGCTTCGAGACGCAAAGAACGTCCAGCAGTTCGCTGACAGAGATTTCCGGGTACCCGCCGAGGAAATACAGGGCGCGGTGATGCGCCCGCCCGAGGTTACGCGTCGCCAGTTCGGCGTCGGCATGCGCCAGATGGGATCTGTGGGCGAAGAACATCAGGTCCATTCCTCCCCTGATCGCGTCATCACGCAGATACTGGGCAGGGGGCGGCAGAAGCGGAGCCGTCACGCGGTCGGCGCCCTCCGCTCGCATAGTTGGAAGACCGTCACGGCTGGCTCCATCCAAGTCCCATCGCCTTTTGAAGGGCAACGAAGGCACGATCAAGCTCGCCAGTGGCTTCCAGCACCGACTGGTCGGCAGCCAGCGCCGCGCGTTCGGCATCGATGGACGTGGTCAGCGGTATCGCTCCCTGCGCGTATCGCTGCCCGGCATAGGTCGCTGACTGCTTGGCGCCGTGCCGGCTCTCGATAGACGAAAACAGGTTCCGGCGCTGATTCCCGAAGCGGGTCAGGCTGCTTTCCGCGTCCGACAGCGCGCCGAGAACCGCCTTGCGGTATTGTGCTTCCGCCTCGTCGCGGTCGGCCCGCGCCTGCTCGACCCGGGCACGGTTACGGCCGAAGTCGAGGAAGCTCCAGCTGATTCGCGGCAGGAGGAGGCCCGCGACGCTGTCAGGATCGATCACATCGGCAATATTGGGACCACCGAGGCCAATGATACCCATGATGCTGACTGATGGGAACTGCCGGGCGACGTTGACACCGATCTGCGCGTTCGATGCCGCCAGCTGCCGCTCGGCTGCGCGAATGTCCGGCCGGCGTCGCAGCATGGCGGCCGGATCGCCGATCGCGACATTCCTCGGGATCATCGGGATCGGCGCGGGGGAAGACAGCAAGGCGTCGTGAGCACCGGGTTCGTCGCCGGTGAGCAGGGCAAGCTGGTCGAGCGTGGTTGCGATCTGCCCTTCGAGCGGCAACAGCCCGGCCTCCGTGCGGGTCAGCTCGGTCTGGAGCCGAACCACCTCGTCGCGCGACGATGCACCGCGTTGCTCACGCTGTTGAAGCAGGGCGAGTGATCGCTGCTGAAGCGCTGCGGAGCGGCGGGCCAGGATCAGACGCTGCTGAAGTTCGCGCAAGGTCACATAATTCTGGGCAACCTCCGCCGAGAGACGAACCTGCGCATCGGCCCTATTGGCTTCGGCTGCCTGCGCCTGGGCTTCGGCACCTTCGGCGGCACGGCGTCGGCCGCCGAACAGATCGATCTCCCAAGACGCGTCCAGGCCGGCGTTGTAGAATTCGGCCCTGGTACGATCGGATTGCTCGCCTTGCGTCGGCAGCGCGAGCGAGCCGGCGGGAAGATCGGCGACGATCGCAGTCCCTGACCCCGAGACGGTGGGAAGCTGGTTCGCGCGCTGTTCGCGCAAGCTGGCGCGCGCCTTGCGGATGCGCGCCTCGGCGATCGCCACGTCCGGATTAGAGGCAAGCGCCCGGTCGATCAGCATCGTGAGCTGCGCGTCGCCCATGCCTTCCCACCAGCGTGCGACAGGGGTCTGCGGTGACGTGACGGCCTGATCCGCGCGGCGAAATGTCGACCCGGCGCGCTCCCCGCTCGCAACGCCCGGCGGGCCTCCATAGTTGGGGCCGACGACGCATCCAGTCAGGAGTGCGGGGAGAATGGCCCAGCCAAGTCGCTTCATCAGTGCATCGCCATCTGCGTGTCGGAGGAGATCGGGCGGAGGAACAGCGCCAGCGGCGTCGTGATCGCGATCGCGACGCCCAGCGCAAAAAACAGGTCGTTATAGGCCATGACGGTAGCCTGTTCGAGAAGTTGACCGGCGAGCTGCCGATACGCGCCGGCTTCGCCGGACGGCATGACCATGGCTTTAGCGAACCATTCCTGCGTGGTCGCCGCGTTGGCCGACACCGTTTCGCCCAGCCGGTTGAAATGCAGAAAGGTCTGCCGGTCCTGGAGGGTCGCCATCAGCGCCAGGCCGATCGATCCGCCAAGGTTTCGCCCCGCGTTGAACAGCGCGGACGCATCGCCTGCGTCTTCGGGCGCCACGGCGCTGATCGCGGCCTGGTTGAGGAACATCATGGCGAAGATCTGCCCAAAGCCGCGCACGAGCTGAGAGTTCGTCAGGTCCCCACCGGCCGACCGCGCGGTGAGATGCCAGTCCATCGCGCAGCTGACGCCGATCAGCGTCATGCCGACAAAGACCGCCAGCCGGACGTCGAGATATTTGAACGCGAGCGGCAGGAACGGCATCAGCATCAGGGCGGGGATGCCGGAGACGAAGACCACCTTGCCCGATTGCAGCGCGCTGTAATCCGCCATCGACGAGAGAAACTGGGGGATGAGGAAGGTGACCCCGTAGAGCACGACGCCGATGATGAGGCTGAGGACGAATACGCTGCCGAAGGAGCGGCTGAAGATCAGTGACAGCTTGAGCACCGGATGCGCGGAGCGGACCTGTCCGATCGTGATGAGCGCGAAGCCGAAGACCGTGGCGATCGCGAGTTTCACGATCATGGCGGATTCGAACCACATCTCGCGCTGCCCCTCCTCGAGCATGACGGTGAGCGCACCCAGGCCGATTGCGAGCCCTGCGATCCCGAACCAGTCGGCATGGCGCAGCTGGTCGAGCCGCAGACGCTCATGCTTGAGCCCGAACAGCAGGAGCAGGACGAGCCCGGCACAAACCGGCACGTTCAGGAAGAAGGCGTAGTGCCAGCTGTAATTGTCGGTGAGCCAGCCGCCGATGATCGGCCCGAGCACCGGACCGAGGATCGCGGTGCCGCCGAACGCGGCGGTGCCGATCGGCTGTTGCGATGGCGGCAGCCGTGTCGCGATGATGGTCATCGCGGTCGGGATCAGCGCACCGCCGGTGAAGCCTTGCCCTACACGCCCGGCGATCATCATCGGCAACGTCGTCGAGATGCCGCACATGATCGAGAAGCCGGTGAAGCTGATCGCCGCACCCAGAAGGAAGTTGCGCAGACCGAACAGACGCACGAGGAAGGGGCTAAGCGGGATCATGACGATTTCCGCCACGAGATAGGCGGTCGCGACCCAGGTGCCCTCCGTTCCGCTCGCGCCGATCTCGCCCTGGATGGTGGGCAAGGCCGCATTGACGATCGAGATGTCGAGCAGCGCCATGAACGACCCGATCGTGCCCGCTGCGACGGCGAGCCAGTCGCGCAGGCCGGCGCGTTCGGCCGCCATCAGCGCCCGCCCTGCGTCTCGTCGTGCTTAAGCCGCTCGGTTTCCTGTTCGATCCGGTCACGACTTCCTTTTGCGCTGATCGTGTCGACCGTAACCTCGACCGACAGGCCGGGACGCAACACCCGGCGCGCCTCCGGCCCCGCTTCAATGCTGATCCGCACGGGCACTCGCTGAACGATCTTGGTAAAGTTCCCGGTCGCGTTCTCGGGCGGGATGAGCGAGAACTGCGCGCCCGTGCCTGGCGAGAAGCTCGCAACCCGGCCGCGCAGTTCGGCGCCGTCCAGTGCATCCACCTTGATGGTCACGGGTTGCCCGACGCGCATCAGCGCGACCTGGGTCTCCTTGAAATTGGCCTCGATGTAGAGTTGATCAACCGGCACCACCGACATCAGCCGGGTCGCAGGCTGGACATATTGCTCGGCCCGGACCGCCTTGTCGGCAACAACGCCGTCGATGCTGCTGCGGATCTCGACGGCGCCGAGGTCCGTCGAGGCGCGCGCAAGCTGCGCCTGCGCGGTGCCGCGCTGCGCCTCCGCCTGGCCGATGCGAGCCGCTTGTGTGGCGACACTGCGACGGGCGGCGAGGTAGGCGGCGCGCTGCGCGCGCAGCTCCGCGGCGGCTCGATCACGCTGCAGGACGAGGTTGGCGAGGCGCTCGCGCGATTCCGCCCCTGTCCGAGTGAGCGGTTCGTAACGTCTTACCTCGTTTTCTGCCGCTGCCGCGGCAGCCTCGGCGCTCGCAACCTGGGCGGCGGCCTGAGCGACAGTGGCCTGCTGCTCGTCAAGCGTCCGGCGCGCGGTCGTGATGTTGGCGCCGGCCGCGGCAATCTGAGCTTGCGCCTGTTCGACATTGGCGCGGTAGTCACGAGGATCGAGGACGGCGAGCAGCTGGCCGCGGCGGACAGGCTGGTTGTCGGCGACGAGGACACGCTCGACATAGCCGCCCACCTTCGGTGAAACGGTCACGAAGTCCGCGCGCACATAGGCGTTGTTGGTCGACTGCAGGTATTGGCCGCTCGCGCGGTAGTTCATGTACCAGACGACCGCCGCGACGATGCCCGCAACGAGCGCGGCGATGAGGACGTAGCGGATGATCGGATAGCGCTCGAGAAGCGAGGGCTTCTTTACGCCGTCGTTCTCCTCGACACCGTCCTTCGACCTAGCTTCTGGCTGGGAATGCGCATTCCGGTCGTCATGCGGCGCATCGCCGCCTCGATCTTCAGCATGCTCGTCAGCCACTCAGCAACCCTAACGTATGTAAACCGGACCGTATCATAGTATGTGGCGATCGGCACTGCCACCCACTCTGATGGGCTCGTGCACAGCAAACTCAAGCTGCGCGAAACAAACAGCCGCTGGATCTTCGCGGCGGAATGCTTCGGCGTGAACGACTGCGATCCGACGTCCGACACGCCTGACCTTCGGCGTCGTGACAAGTGCATCCAGCCGAGCAGAGGCAAGGAACTGGAGGTTCACGCTGATGAGCTTCGGGAAGTGCCCGGGCGGAAGTTTGCGTGCAAGGGCACGCTTCGCTGCCACTTCGAGAAAGGATGCCACAGCTCCGCCATGCAAGGCGGGAAGGAGAGGGCTGCCGATCATGTACTCCACTGGCGTCAAAACAAAGGCGTCACCGCTCTCTGAAATCATGGAGCCTAGCAGCTGCGCGAAGCCGGTCATGGCCCGACAGCCCGATTGATCGAAAAGACGCCTTGGGCAGTCGCGATCAGGTGAGAAGGATCGGTATCCCAGACTTCGGTCCGTACGAACGCACGGCGCTCGGTAGCGTCGTAACAATGCGCCCACGCTGTCGCGGAGCATCTCGCCTCGGGGGACCGCACATGGTCCACCTTCAGGTTGAGGGTCGAGATTGCCAATCGCCTTCCCAGTCGGGACATTACGGCAACGCCGCAGGCCTGATCGATAAGGCTCGTCAACACGCCCGTTGCTAAAGTCTCGTCCTCGTCGGCCAGCTCCTCACGCCAACCGACACGTAGCGAGCTGAGGCCATCGCCGATCGAAACCAACTCCAGGCCAAGCCTGTTGCCCCACGGTATGTCGCCTGGTTGCAGGCTCCAGTCTCCAGCCACGATTCCATCCTCGTCCTGATCAGGCCTTGCCACCTTGGAAACGGTACGGTTTACAAATTTGATCCGGCTTCCTAATGGTTATGGTCTCTCATGGAAACGCGGTCGAATAAATTCCTTGTGCTCGCGGTCACCAGCCTTCTGTTGGGTACGCTCCTCGTCTTTACCCTTTGGCTGTTTGATGCACGCAATGAAGACGGAAACCCTTATCTGATCCGCTTTACCGGAAGCGTTGCCGGTCTGGAGAAGGGGTCGCCGGTGACCTTCTCGGGCGTACCGGCCGGTCACGTCACGTCGATACGGTTCGACAAGGAGGACCCGTCAGCGGTTCTCGTCACCGTCAGCCTTGAACCGCGGATCCCCATCGTCGCAGGCGTGAAAGCGTCGATCGCAAGATCGGCACTGGCCGGCACCGCGAACATCAGCCTCGACGGTGCAACCTCTGGCGCGCCCCCGATCGTTGCGGCGAACGACGGGGAGCTTCCCGTCATCCCCACCAAGGAAGGCGGGCTCCTTGGCGGCGGAGGGGACCCCGTCGCACTGGTCGAGAAGATCAGCCGCACCGTGGACTCTGTCTCGCGCAACCTCGACGCCGCTCAGCAGCAGCGGGCCAGCGATCGGCTGGCGGCGCTCGCGGAGAGTTCCGCTGGTTGGGCTGACAAAGCCGGAGCAGCGTCCGATGCTCTCACCGGTGCGCGCGGCCGCGTGATTGCCGTGGGAGACGCCTTGCAGCGATCCGGCGACAGCGCCCAACAACTGAGAGCGGCAGCGGACGAACGCCGCGCGACCGTCCTCGCGAGAGCGAACCGAACATTGTTGAGAGCCCGAGACGGTGCCGATCGATTCACGGCTCGGCTAGAGGCTATTCGACCCACGATACGCGGCACGGCCGCCAAACAGGCCCAACTGCGTGAAACGGTTCGTTCAGCGAGGAACAAGGTCGGTGCTGTCAGGGATGCGGCCGTTCGCATCGATCAGGAGGGACTGGGCGTGGGGGCTCCGTCCCTTCCCATCTACAAGCCGAGGCCACGGCAGTGATCGGCCGCGATACAAGGACAGCCATTGGCTGAGATCTCGCTGGCGGGTGAGCAACCGACCGTCTCCGTTTGATTTCTCGCCAACCGGTCCGGATCGCGCTACTCTCGATCCAGGAGAACGAGATTGAGCGATGACGAAAAGAAACGTCGGCGTCCGAGGAAAATGGGCAGACCGACCACTGAGGATGCGCTCCGCCTGACCTCGCACATCCTCAAGAGCGCTCGCGAGCTGTTTTTCGAACACGGGTTCGACGGCGCCAGTGCCGACATGATCGCCGAACAGGCGCGCATTTCCAAGCGGACCCTGTACGCGCGCTTTGGCAGCAAGGCGCGTGTGTTCGAGGCGGTCATTCTCGACGAGATCGACACGCAGCTGCGGGCGCTCGAACCGTCGGGCAGCGACGAACCCGACATTGGATCGCGACTTGGCGTGATCGCAGATCGGTTGCTCGAGTGGCTCCTGACGCCCCGGATCGCGTCCATGGAACGCGTCGTCATCGCGCAAGCCGTGCGCTTTCCCGCGCTAGCGGCGAACATCCATGACTTCGGTTACCAGCGGGCCGTCCAATGGGTGGCGTCGATCCTCGCCCACGCCGATGCGAAGGGAGAACTGTCGCTGGCGGACCCCGTGTTCGCTGCCGAGCAGTTCGTCACGCTCGTCGTGGTCGCACCCATGCGCCGCGCAGCGCTGGGGCTGTCTCCTCCAGCATACGACGAGGCAGCGCGGGATCGCATTTCGCGCGGCATCGACCTGTTCCTCGATGGCTGCCGCCCGCGGCAGGAGGATGGTTGCAGCGCGTGATGCCCACCACCGACGACGAGTCTCAAATCGGTGAGCGCGCGCGGCTGGCCGAGCTCATCCAGATCATGGGGCGCCATGGGCTGAACGGGCTCGCCTCGCGCCTGGGCCTGCTGCCCGGTCGCTCAGAGCAGCCGGTAGACCTCGGTACGCCCGAGCGGGTCGTCGCGCTGCTGCGAGACCTTGGACCTGTCGCGGTCAAGCTGGGGCAGGTGCTCGCCACCCGCGAAGACCTGCTCGGGCCGGAATGGGTGCGGGCGCTGTCGACGCTGCAGGATCGCGTGACCCCGCTGCCGTTCGAGGCGCTGGAGCCGACGATCCTGGCCGCGCTCGGCTCCCCGATCGCTGATGTGTTCGCGAACTTCAACCGCGAGCCGATCGCGGCGGCGTCGATTGCGCAGGTTCATGCTGCAACCTTGCGCGACGGGACCGAGGTCGTGGTCAAGGTACGCCGGCCGGGGATCGCGGAACGCGTCGATGCCGACCTACGGCTGCTCCGCCGCATCGCGCGGCTCGCGGCCCGGCACTCACCGGAGATCCGCCGCCTCAAGCCCGACGAACTGCTGCGGTTTTTCGCGGAGAGCTTGTCGCAGGAAATGGACCTCAGCGCAGAAGCGGCAGCCTGCGAGAGCATCGGCGCGTTCCTGCAGCCGCTCGGCGTCCGGACGCCGGCCTTCTACTGGGATCAGGTCGGCCGCCGGATCAACGTGCAGGAGCGGCTTGACGGCATGCCCGTCCGCGAGGTTCTTGACGTGGCGGGTGAGGGCGGTGCTGACGTCGCCGGCAGATATGCCGATGCGGTGCTGCGGATGATCATCTTCAACGGTCGGTTCCACGCGGACCCCCATCCCGGCAACGTCTTTGTTCTGGCCGACGGGTCGTTGGCGTTCATCGACTTCGGGGCGGTCGGCGTGCTCAGTCCCGCCCGGCGGAACGAGGTTGTCACGCTCGTCCTTGCCATCGCGGGTGAGGACACACGATCGGTGACGGACGTACTGCTGCAATGGTCGGGCGAGACCGATGTCGATCGCCAGGCGCTGACCCGCGACCTCGACGCGCTGATCGGCCAGTTCCGCGGGGCGGTACTCCAGCAGATCGAGCTCGCCGACATCTTCGGCCGCGTGTTCGCGCTGCTTCGAACCTATCGTCTGGCGCTGCCGCCGGACCTCGCCCTGCTGCTGCGCACCTTGCTGATCGCCGAAGGGTTCGTGCGACGGCTCGATCCCGGCTTTGACATCACCGCGCGCGCCGCACCGATCGCGCGCGAACTGCTGCGGGAGCGGATCGGCCCGGCCGGCCTCAAGCGTGGCGGACGCCGGCTGGCGACAAGCCTTGGCCGTCTGGCCGCCGCCTCGCCCGAGCTGGTGGCCTTCGCCGAGCGGGTTGCGCGGTCGGGTGCGCTGCCGATCGAGTTGCAGAAAGGTGCCGTCTCCTCACCACCGGCATTGCCCCGGGGCGCAGATCCCAACGTCCTGTCCGCCGGCCTGCTGGTCGCCGGCGCGATCCTCCAGCACGACCATGATGTTGTTGGAGCAATCCTGATGGCTTCTGCGATACTCCTTGCCGGCTGCGCTTGGTACGCGAACAGGCAGCGGCGCTGACCTCTTGTTGTCAGCCTTTCATGTACCCAGTCGCGCGCGATTGTTTCGCTACTGATATTTCATCTCCGACGAGCGGAACGAACCAATCGGCTTGGCGTTTTCCGAAAGTAAACCGGTTGGTACCAAAGCAGCTGACCGGTTCGATTGAGCGAGGGGTTCCGCGTGTCCGAACAAACGGTTGACGAGCCGCATCTGCCATCTGAGGGCTGGTCGGACTTCGGTGCCGAGCTCAGCGCGCTTATGCCTAGTCTGGCGCGCTATGCGCGATCGCTGGCCAGGAATCCCGATACTGCACAGGACCTTGTTCAGGAAACCGTGCTGAAAGCCTGGCGCAGCCGCGCATCCTTCGAAGCCGGTACAAATATGAAGGCGTGGACCTTCCGGATCCTTCGCAACTCATTTCTTTCGCAGGTACGCCGTCGAGGCACGGTACAAGTTAGCGAGACCGCCGAACTCGCCGACATTCCGGTGGCGTCGAACCAGGAATCCGTTGTGACGCTGAGCGATGTTCGCCGTCTATGGCCGCGCCTGACGCCTGAGCAGCAGCGGTGCATCAATTTCATCGGGATCGAGGGATTGAGCTATGAGGAGACAGCCACAATCGAGCAGGTTCCCGTCGGCACAATCAAGAGCCGCGTGGTAAGAGGGCGGCAGATGCTGCGCGCACTCCTAGATCACATGAACAGCGATAAGGGATACAAAACGGAATCTCAGGTCGTGGCGGCCGGTGCAACCTGTCAGGCCGAGCCACCAGTTATCGACGAGGTGCACGAGAGACAGATCGAGCTGCTGCAAAGCTGGCGGACGAAGCGTGCGGCCGACCGCTGTTTGGTAGGCTGAGTGGGCCGGGATCTCTTGATCCCGGCTTCGTGCGGCCAATTTCAGGTCCTTTACCGTCTCGGTTAGCAGAAGACCTGTCGCTAGGGATATCGCACAAAAGGACGAAGAGACCACGGCTGGCCGAGCGGATATGTCCTGTGGTCTGCCCTAACAGCCTACATCCTCCAGCGTGTCAGTTGTGCGCTGACTTCCGGGCTGCTCTCCCATCCACCGCCGGGCATCCAGGCGCTTACCCGTCACCGCCGCGGCAGCGTCAGAGCAGAGCCAGAGCAAGGGCGGCACCACGATCTCGGGCGACAGCAGTCCGTCGCGTGCACTATCCGGCAGTCCTTCGGGAATCATGCCGGTCAGCGTCGCGCCCCCCGGCAGGAGCGCGTTCACCGTGATGCCGCTGTCCGCAAGGTCCTGCGCCCAGATCGCGGTCTCCGATTCCAGCGCCGCCTTGGACGGGCCGTAGGGCGAGAAGCCGCGCCGTCGCATCGTCTCGCGGTTCATCGAGATGTTGACGATTCGGCCCCATCCCGCCTCCAGCATGGCGGGGACGGCGGCGCGCGCCATCAGGAACGGGCCGTTGACGTTGGTGTCGGTCACCATGCGCCAAGTGTCGGGGGCGACCTCCCAAAACCGGGTCGGTTCTGTCAGGAAGGTGTCGCTCACATACTTCATGCCGCGCCCGGCATTGTTGACCAGGATGTCGAGCCGGCCGAAGCGCACGAGCGCCGCGCGCACGACTGCGGCACAATCCTCCACCCGCGTCACGTCGGCGAGCAGCGGCCGCACCCGATCGTCGCCGCATGCCCGCTCTGCCTCCCGTGCGACCGCTTCGACCTCGGCGAGTTCGCGCGCGGCGGTGGCGACGACCCGCACGCCGGCCTGCGCCAGCCCGAGCGTCATCGCGCGGCCCAGCCCGCGACCGCCGCCCGTCACGATCGCGACGCGGCCGGCAAGGCCGTGTCCGTCGCTCCCGCTCATCGGTTCAGCGCCTGCATCTGCGGCGCGGCGTAGCGCTCGCCCGCCGTTGCCCCCTTCGGCGCCGCGCGGTCGAGCCGCTCCAGTTCGCCTCGGGTGAGCGTCACGTCGAGCGCGCCGACATTCTCCTCCAGGTAGCCGCGGCGCTTGGTGCCCGGGATCGGCACGATGTCTTCGCCCTGCGCCAGCACCCAGGCGAGCGCCAGCTGGGAAGGGGTGCAGCCCTTCTCCCGCGACATCGCCTCGACCGCCGCGACGAGATCGAGATTGCGCTGGAAGTTCTCGCCCTGGAAGCGGGGGCTGTGCCGGCGATAGTCGTCAGGCGCGAGATCCTCCACCCGCCGGATCGCGCCGGTCAGGAAACCGCGGCCGAGCGGGCTGTACGGCACGAAGCCGATGCCGAGCTCGCGCACCGTGTCGAGGATCTCGCCCTCGGGATCGCGGCTCCACAGCGAATATTCGGTCTGCAGCGCCGCGATCGGATGCACGGCGTGCGCGCGCCTGACCGTGGCGGGCGCCGCTTCGGAGAGGCCGAGGTGGCGCACCTTGCCCTCGCGGACCAGCCCGGCCATCGCGCCCACCGTGTCCTCGATCGGCGTGTCGGGGTCGACGCGGTGCTGATAGTAGAGGTCGATCGTCTCGACGCCGAGCCGTCGCAGGCTCGCCTCGCAGGCGGAGCGGACGTAATCCGGGCGCCCGCACACGCCCTTGAAGGTGCCGTCCTCGCCGCGAACGTTGCCGAACTTGGTGGCGAGAACCACCGCGTCGCGGCGATCGCGGATCGCACGCCCGACCAACTCCTCGTTACGGCCTACCCCGTACATGTCGGCGGTGTCCAGAAACGTCACGCCGAGATCGATCGCGCGCTGAATGGTCGCGACCGCCTCGGCTTCGTCGGCCTGCCCATAGAATTCGGACATGCCCATGCAACCGAGGCCCAGCGCAGATACGCGCAGCCCGTCGCCCAGCTTTCGTTGCTCAAGCACCAATTATCTCCTGTTGTAAGATCATGCCGGTTGGCCAGTCGTCGGTAGCAAGGCGGGCCGGCACCGGTTCAGCTTTCAGACAGCAACTGCTCGGCGAGCTGGCTGTGCTTTTCGTCGGCCTGCTTGGCCTCGTCCGCGCACGCCTTCATGTCGCGCGCCGCATCGTCCATGCCGGTCTGCCGGCAGTAATTGGCCATGGTCCCGAACGAAGCGATCCAGTAATGAAGCGCGAGCTGCCCGCTGGCGATGATGCCGAGGTCGCGTGAGGCATCGTCCGGTGCCGCTTCGCGGATCCTGCGGCTCACCTCGTAATGCGCTTCGAGCACAGGGTTGTCCTGCTGATCGGCCGGGCCCGCCTGCTCGGCGGCGCGACGGATGCGGTCCGCCCATTGGCGGGAAGTCCGGTTGCCCTCTTCGAGCGCGGATCGCAGCGCCGGGTGGCGCGCGTCGTTGTTGATCTCGTCGGTCGCCTTGGCGGCGACGTCGCTGCCGGCCCGCATCGCGGACAATCCTTGCGCGACCAGCTTCTTCAGGTTGTTCTCGTTCATCAGGTTCGTCCTCGTCCTGCCGTGCCTCGTTCAGGCACGGTGAGGGATTCTAATCTCGTCGCTCCGTTCTGTTCCGTCGGTCCTTCCTCGATCAGAGCGCAATCAATGTTTGGAGCTCATGGCCGACCTCCCGGCCTGCACCTCCTGCGGCTTGCAGGAGCGGGCTGCGTGAACCAGCGCGGCAGGGCAGGCATGCGGGAAGCTCGGACCGGCGTTGCAGGCGTGAATAGCGTCGTAAGCGGTCCGAACCGAGCCGAAGCGGACCTTCTTGAGAGCCTTCCCGACAGGAGCATGCTGACGGTGGCTCCAGGCTGAAGTGATTGGACGGAGGCGCTGCAGTGACGGGAGCCCGCGGAAAATATCGCTCAGATGCTTAACATAATCTATCTTATCGGACCGGGAGCGTAACGGCTTTTGATGTGTCTTACGCCGCCCCGATCGCGGCCGGCGCTTCGATCAGCCAGCGGCCGACGATCCGCTCGAAGTCGACATACGGGATCCGATCCGGATCGAACTCTAGCACGGCCGCCAGATCGGGCAAGTCGGCTAGAAACGCCTCATAGACGCGCTGCACGCGGTCGGCGCTGGGCAGCTCGCGGCGTGACACGTTGGCGAGCCAATCACGCGCCTCGCGGAGCGCACGACCCGGGTCGCCGCCATGCTCATGGATGTCCATACCGGCCAGATCTGAGATGAAACGCTGGTAGCGGAACTGCTCCACGTCGAGGATCAGGACACGCTTGGCCTTCTGATGTTTGCCGCCGTAGCGCTTGGCGCCAAGGAACAGCCCGAGTTCCAACGGCATGTTGAAGCGCGGCAGGTTGTTGACCGCGTCCAGCTCGGTGCGTGACAGGTCATGGATGCCGTAGCGGCACTGCTCGATCAGCGCGAAGATCTTGTCGATCCGGGTTTGGCCACCGTCATCCAGCTCGCGCGCCGAGCGCGGGCGAAAGCCGCAGACGAGGATCGCAAAGATCAGTGCCCGGAACGTCGGCGCGAAGGCATCGTCGAACGGGCAATTAATGAAGACGTCGTCCGTCGACGTCTGGACAGCCGGCAAGCTACTTCTTCTTGGCCAGAACGCTCTTCACTGCCGCGGCGATACGCTGGTCGGAGACGGTCGCCTTCTTGGTCGCCACAGGCGCCAGAACGTAACGGCCCGTCGCTGCGCTGCGCCCGAGCACGCCCGGCTTGCTGCTCTTAGTGGTGATCGTATCGGACCGGGTCGCCATGACAGTGATATGCGCCTCCCATTCCCGCCGCGCAAGCGGCGTCCATGGCACCGGTCCGACTAGCGCCATCGTTCCCCGTCGCCGACGTCGAAGCTGATTGCATCGGCAAAGGGCCGGAGCACCTCGCTGGGAATTGCGTAGGTGATCGGCAGGCTGATCTCGCCCACGGTGAGCCCGCTCGTCACCATGCCGAGCACAGCACCCGTCTTCGCGTCACACACCACGCCGCCGCTGATGCCGCCGAGCGCCACCGAGCTGATCTGGAACAGTCGCGTCTCACCGCGCTGTATGGCCGGGATCACCGCGCTGATGATCCCTTCGAAAAAGGACGGCTGGACCAGCCCGCGGTTGGTCGCGTTGGAGAAAAACATCGCCTTGCCGAGCGGGAAGCCGCCGATCAGCACCCGGTCGCCGATTCCAACCTTGGTCGAGTCTCCCCAGGCCACCGGCGGCACGTCGTAGGGCGCCTCCTCGCTCTCGGTCGCAGGACAGATCAGGATGCCGGCGTCGATCCCCGGTCCGCCGTTCTCGAACCGTTGGTCATAGTAGCGCATGACGGCCGCGAACGGGTACGGCCGTTGCGCCTCTACGCCGTTCAGCCGGCTGTTCGCCCAGAGGTACGCTTCATGCTCCTTCAAGCGGAGCGCTTCCACGACGTGCCAGCAGGTGTAGAGCTTGCCGCGCCCAACCTGAAAGGCGGTACCCTGAATGTCCATGACCCAGTCCTCATGGGCGGGATCCTGGATCGCGATATGGAGCGCGAGGTCGCCCTTCGGCACGCCCGCCTTGTTGCCGACGGGTACGATCGATCGTGCGAGGCGGGAGATCGGCGTCTCCCGCCCGCGCGACGCCCAAGGCACGCGCTCGAGCGCCTCCTTCAAATTGGCCGGTTTCGGAGCCGGCCTTCGGTTACGCGCGGCCACTAACGCTCAGAGCCGATCCTTGAGGGCTTTGGCCGGCGCGAACGTGAGCTTCTTCGACGCGGCGATTGTGATCGGCTCGCCGGTCGCAGGGTTGCGGCCGCTGCGCTCGCTCATGCTCTTCACCTTGAACTTGCCGAAGCCCGGCAGGTTGATCTCGTCACCCGCCGCGGCGGCCTGGCTGATCGCGTTCAGCACCGCGTCGAGCAGGTCGCGCGTCTGCTTCTCCGTCGTGCCGAGGTGGTCGGCGACCTGCTTGGCGAGATCCTTGGTGTTCATGCTGTCCGCTTCCCCCCTGTTTGCCGAGCCGATGTCATAGCGGCGAAGCCATCCGCGGCAAACCGTCGCTGAACGGGATCGCCGTCCCGCTTCAGCCGTGAGCCCTCAGGCAGGAAGGTCCGCCAGACTGCCGCGCCAACCTGGATCCCCGGGGCGCCTGACCAGGCTGGTGAAGCCGAGCTCCGCCCGGATAGCCTCGAAGCGTGCAAGCACATTATCGACGTCGATACCCGACGCTCCATGCAGAACGCGCATGCGTTCCCGCAGGGCCGCCGGCCACCGCTCGCTGCCTCGAATCAGCATGGCCTGCACGCGTGTCGTGGCGTTCTCGAACAACCACTCAAGCTTCTGGGCCTTGACCTCGGAACCCGACGACCTGGTCCAGTACCAAAGGGAGAACAGCACGCTAATCTCCTCGCGTGAGATAATTGCGATCACCGCGCACAGTACCTTGGCCCTCATTCTCGGTGAAAGCTTGGGGAAGGAAGCGTCCGCCCAACTGCGAGGCCGGTGGTGCGGAACAGCGCCGATGAACTCGCATTGGAAGCGGTTGATCAGGCTGGTTTGGTCCAGATTGCGCGCGAGCAGCGCCTTTGTCAGATCGTCGAGCAGCGCCAGGAACTCGGACGGTTGGACCTCGCCTACCCCGAACCAGTGCGACGAATGGCCGAGCCAGGCGGCTCGCAAGCATTTCTCAAATGCCAGCAGCATCTCGAACTGTCGGGCGCCGCGCCGATCGTCACTCGGCCACTCGCTGGCGGGAACACGATGGACAACGGTCTGAAGGAGCTTGCGACAGTCGGGGCAGATCAGTTCGGTCGCGCCGTTGATGTGCACAAAGGTCGGCTGGCGAGTGGGCACGCAGTTGCGGCAGCTTTCGTATCGCCATCGCAAGTGACGATGACAGAGGACCAGCGGAAGAGCTGCCTCACGATCAAGGTAAGCGCCCCCCGCTCTGCGACCTTCTTCAAGACAGGTAGGACACCAGCAAAGAAGCAAAGGACCCGGGGCGTCTCTCGCCCGGTTGATGCAGCGTAGCCAGTCCACGGCAAGGTTCGGCCAAGCCTGCCCGAGGTCAAGCGCAGCGACGCATCCCGGGGCCAGTCCGAACGCCTCGGCGATCCGATCCCGCTCGTCGGGATCAAGTCCAACGTCCACACCGTTAGGAGCGACGTCGCCGTTCCGCAGCAGGCTGGCACGCAACCGGTCCACGTCCATGTCGTAGACCGCCGCAGTTCTGCCCAGCCAGGACGAGATCAGTTCGTCGGGATGCGCACGCGGGGCGACCGGCAGCGGGGATGCGTCGACGACCATCGCTCATGCAGTGCCCGCCGCGCCCGACACTGGCCGCCCTTGGCGTTTCGCGATCTCCTTCATGGTGACGCTCGGCAGCACAAGGTCATCGGCGTCCAGGTCTTCGGGTCCGATCGTCTCCGCGCTCCGCCGGATCGCCCGAACGGCGAGGTTCTCGACAAGCCGGAAGATACGGCCGGTATTTCCATCGGTCAGCTCCAGCAGCCTGGCCCTGAACAAGTCTTCGGCGAGCGGCGACGGGTTTCGGAGCGGCAGGATGGCGGCCAGCGTCACCAAGAGCAGCCGAAAGGCTTCGTCGTCTCGCCAACGCACGAGCTCGATCGCATCGAAGCGATCGGCAAGCGCGGCGTCCGTCAAGAGCGCCGCCCTCGCCTCGTGGTTGCCCGTGCAGACCAATGGAATGCGCAGATCGTTGGCGAAGTAGCGGATAGTGTTCAGGAAGATGCGTTGCTGTCGCGGTGTGCAGGCCAGCATGTGGTTGATCTCGTCAAGCAGCAGCATGCGCGCGCCGACCTGACCCATCAATCGGCGCGTAAGCTGCCGGGCGCGTCCGATGTCGGAGCCACCGGCGAAGCCAGCACCCAGCGCGGCTAGGACTTCGTCGTAGAACTCGCCCTCGGTCGGCTCCGGCGGCAGCTGCACGGCGACGACCGGAATGGTCGCCAGCCCCGTTCTGTCATCGAAGGTGCGCGGGTTCTCGTCCGCAAACCGCTCGACGATATGCGATTTGCCCATCCCTGTTTGCCCGAAAACGAGAAGGCAGGGCATGCGGGTGCGAGGCGGGTGCGCCAGCAGCTCGCCCAGCATCAACCGGACCTTCTCCGCCTTCGGAAAACCGACCCAGCGATCCTTGCGTATCCATGCGATACGCTCATCGTCAGGCCAGAGCGCCTGGTCGCGGTAGCCTTCCGCCAGATGCGCGAATCTGGTCATCCTCTCTTCTCGTCGACCAGGAACGGGAGGTCGCCCGCTGAAGGCGCGGGTGGCGGTAGTTGGCCAGACACAGGCGCCGGCTCGGCACGCTTGGGCAGATCAGAGTGCTTGGCCGCGCGGACGCGTTGAGCGTCCGCGAGCGCCGTCGCGGTGCGCTGCATGGCCAGCCGGGCCGCCTTGGTCTTGCGGGCAGCCTCGGCGACGATGAAGCGCTGCGTCTCAACGGCATCAAAGATGAGCTGCTCGTTGACGGCCCCGCGACCCCGCTCGCGCAGGGTACGCTGCGCCTCCAGCTGCTCCCATCGGGTGATCGCTGGCCGGCGAAGGTCGCGGTACGGCACCTCAAGATGATCACCATCCGGCAGCTCGAGCCAGATCCGCGACAGGTCGCGCGGGTCCCACCGGACGGGCAGCTTGCCGCCGAGTCGAGTATAATGACAGGACAGGGCATCATCCCAGTAGTGGGTGTTGAACAGCTCGATCCCTTCGCGCGTGACCGCTCGCACCTCGCAGGGCAGAAAGTCGAACAGGAACGTGGCCGGATCAGCGGGCAGCCGCATGAGTTCCGTCCGTCGCTCGACCGCTTCGTCCCAAGCTGTCGCAGGCGGGATGCCGAGCCCGCGGTGAATATCGGCGTGGTACGGCCCGATGATCTCCGCCGCGAGCCAGGCCTCGATCTCCGCCAGCGTCATGCACGCCTTGCCTTCGGCCTGGTAGTCGCCGCGCTCGGCGACGTTGGAAAAAGTGGTGCCGGGCAGCAGGTGGACGGCGCCCATCATCGTCCCGATCAGCCGCTCGATGTGCGCACCATAATGGGGACGCTTGCGAGGCCGGTACTCGAGCGCGATCGAGTAGGCACGGCAGCCGCGCTTCAATGCCTTCGAATGATGCTCCCGCGCATTGTCGAGGTGAAGACGGTCCATCAAGCCCTGATTGCCCCAGGGCGCAGACATGCCGCGTTCGGCGAGCCAGGGGTCCTTCGGCAGCACGGCGTGGCGCATGGCCATCCCGACCGACACCGCCGACGGGTGCAGCATCGTGAGGTAGAAGCCCGGCACCGTCCTGCTCGCAATGTCGATCATGAGCGTGATCCACGGCCGGCCGATCGGCCGACGATACACGTCGTCGACTGCGATTACGTCGACGAGCGTGTGGTCGGACTGCACGAGTTCGAGTGCGTAGCCTGCCTCAAGGCGGCCGCGCACCGGCCGAAACCGGTCGGCCGCCACCTTGGCGCCCTCGCGCGCGGCGATGATGTCCTTCGGCGGGAGCGCCGCGATGCGAGCGCGCAGCGCCTTGACGCTCGGGATTGGGACGCCGGCCTTCAGGCACTCGTGACGCAGCCAACGTCGCAAGCTGGCTACGCTCGGCTTCT
Organism: Sphingomonas benefaciens; assembly: GCF_052907485.1. NCBI lineage: Bacteria > Pseudomonadati > Pseudomonadota > Alphaproteobacteria > Sphingomonadales > Sphingomonadaceae > Sphingomonas > Sphingomonas benefaciens. Next base: position 68,397 of record NZ_JBREIC010000006.1, read on the forward strand.
CCGCGGTGAGATAAACCTCGCGAAGCGCTCGGCCGATCAGGTCTTCCTGTTCGCTCAGCAACCGGCGCTCGCCCCGTACCCGACCGCGCTTGCCCGGGAGAAGCGAGGCGAGCTCCGGTGAAGCGCGGTACGCCCGGATCAGTTCAAACAGGCGGGAGCGTCCGAGACCCAAGTTGGCTGCAGCGTTCGCTGCGGTCTGGGCATTGATCGTGACCTTGGCGGCAAGAGGCCGGATCACGAGTTCACGGCGATGGGCCTCGCTCCAGGCTGCGTCACTCGCATCGTCCGTTCCCGCCTCGCGCATCGGTTCACAACCCTGCCGCTTGGACTGCGGACAGAGTCTATCTTTTCAGGGCATGAGTCCAGCGTTTCGGGAGCAGAATGCCCAGGCGAAGCGGCAATCAAGGCCGCAGTCCACCCATTCAGGAACTGCGACAGCAGCCCTCGTTCCGCGCCATCACGTTTCTAGCAGGAATCGGGCTTATCGCTAATTACCGAACCTGACATTGCATTGGCGGTGTGGCACGTTACCGGGAATGTGGCACAGCCCGCAAAATGTTGATTACCATGGCAGCCGATACTATCGTGATATGTCGAACCGAACGTAGAAGAGCACGCCCAAATGACCGTTCAAGTTAACATCACCCCTAATGGGCGCATGAGCCTTCCTGCTGACATGCGCAAACGGCTAGGGCTGGCTGAAGGCGGCGCAGTCTATCTCGACGAGACACCCGACGGCGTGGTGCTGCGAACCGCAGCTCAGGCAGTCGCGCGCGCGCAGGCACTCGCCAAACAGTTCACCGGGGGCAATCCGGACGCGTCGGTCGACGCCTTCCTCGCCCGGCGCCGAGAGGACAGCGGCGAGTGAGCGTCGTCCTTGATGCCTCGGCGCTTATCGCGATGCTCAAGGGCGAGAAAGGCGCGACCAAGGTCGCCGGAGTGATCGCGGGCGCGCGGGTCAGCAGCGTCAACTATGCCGAAGTGGTGAGTCACTTCATCTTTGCTGGCATGCCTGCCCATGACGTCGACGCGATGCTTCACCCTCTTCCTCTGAGCGTAGTTGCGGCGGATGGCGCGCTCGCGACGCTCGCCGGGCGGTTGCGGGGCGTAACCGCCGAAGCGGGACTCAGCCTAGGTGACCGATTCTGCCTCGCGCTTGCTCAGCGCGACGGACTGCCCGCCTGGACGAGCGACGGCAGCTGGAAGAAGGTTGCGGACGCAGCCGGGGTCAAGGTGGTGGCGATCCGCTGAAACGACGAAGAGCGCGGCAGGAGCACTGGCATCTACGCGGCAGGGCGTGGAGCGATGCTCTTCCAAGCGCTTGGCAATCGGCGGTACGACATCGACCTATCAGTCCGACAACATAGATTATGTAAAATTGCGAGGCTGTTTCTTCGTAAAGGGGGGTCTGCTGGACCGCAGCAAGCTATGTACTCGGCGCGATTGGCTCGAGCGCTCGAAGCCATGCGATGAACTAGAGAACAGCGAAAGCGCACTACGGTTCGACCGCGAGACTCGCCGCAGAGCGCTGATCAGGCCGCCGGGATTGCGCGGCCATTTACAATGTGATTTTGCAAATGAGGGGACGGGCACCTGACGATACTGCCGGCAACATGCTTGGCCGGTGGAGCGGCGTGGCAAGCGGACCCTCGACGCGGAAGAGCGGGACACATGACGATGATCGATCTCGACACGCTGCGGCGTGAAATCCGCGCGCTCGACTTTGTGCGAGGCAGTCTCGCCGAGGATGCGATGTGGCGCGAGGACGACAAGGATGCCCGCGCTAATCTCGCGATCGAGGGCATGGCGCTGACGCCTGGGGATGAGGCGCTATTCGACCTGATGCGCGACGAACGTGTGCCCCCTGCCCTCTGTTCGCAAATTCTCCTCAGGCTGTTCGGCCATCCCGATGCCGATTCAGCGCTGGCCATCACGCCCACCGATGCGACCAGCTGACGCCGACACGATTCGGGCCGGTTTAGGATGCTGATCGGGCATAGTCCTGATGGCGAGCGGTAGCTGGTTCAAGGGAGATCTTCGGCGTCGTCAAGGTCGTAATCGACGTGCGGTTCCTGCTCACCGGCCTGATCCTGTCTGCGACATAACCGAAGCTAGGATGGTCGTCGAAAGCACGAAGATCGGCAGGTCGACCCTATCGATGGCCAGCAACTCAGCCTAGAAACACCAATCTTCGTGCTTTCGACGACCATTGGTGTGCCACGTGGCACATCCATCTTTCGAGGAGTCTTGTCCGAGGAGGAGACAGCCCCTATCAGGTCAAGACATGCGGCATCCACTGGATTGTCCGTTTCCCGCGTAGGGAACTAGCACCGGGGCCGCCCTACAAGGCGGCCCTCGGTTTTCCTGACTAGCCTGTTCCTTCAAATGCAGCAGAAGATGCAGTAGGATGCGAGCAACATGGTCGTCCCCGCTGTTGCCTTTGGCATCAAGGGGCGGCTTTCCTAGCGCTGTTCGTAGGTCTTGCGACCTGGCGGCCCCTACCGCCGAAATCAGCCGATCGCCTTGAACACACCGTCAACGAAGCTACCCCGCTCAACTTTTCCGTTCAGCTTGCGGATCATCACATCGGGATTGTCGCTCTCGAGCCAATAGAGCGGCACGTTCTTCTTCACTGAAGCCGGACGCCGGCCTTCGCCAATCGCTCTGTCACTCGCTCGAGCGCTTGGGTGCTGGCTTTTACACTGTGCTGGACTAACGCTTCGGAAGGCGCAGGCGCTCTCACCGTTACGCTGCCGAACCGCGTTTTACTGGTTTTCACCTTCTTAGCGCCGGGCTGAATGATCCTATCGGTCATCGTCATATCCTGCCCTCGCAGCTGCCTTAGATTGTCCCCCTAAACATAACGCTTGTGGCGTCTTTCGGTTAGGGCCGGCTTCTAAATCGCCGACGATAGCGACGAACTGCCCGCAAGGCTCTCGGCATCGGGAGCTGATCCTATCTGCTTATGTGCACTCCAGCCTCCCCGCGCCTGGATGCTAGCTCTGTGGGGACGTCGCGACGCTCGATAGATCGATCATCGGATCGATTGGCACCCCGGATTCCTTGCGCTCGGAATAGCGATCGACGAGCTGGGCGGTATGCGGCCGCAACAGCACTGTGAAGCGGACCAACTCCTCCATCACGTCCACGATCCGGTCGTAATAGCTCGACGGCTTCATCCGTCCGGCTTCATCGAACTCGTTGAACGCCTTGGCGACGCTCGACTGGTTCGGGATCGTCACCATCCGCATCCAGCGGCCCAGCACGCGCAGCGTGTTGACGCTGTTGAACGACTGCGATCCGGCCGACACCTGCATGACCGCGAGCGTTCGCCCCTGCGTCGGGCGCATCCCGCCCATCGACAGCGGCAAATGGTCGATCTGCAACTTCATGATGCCGGTGATCTGACCGTGGCGTTCCGGGCTGCACCACACCTGACCCTCCGACCATAAAGACAGCTCGCGCAGCTCGTGGACGGCCGGATGGTCATCGCCGGCATGTTGGTCGGGCAGCGGCAGGGTCGACGGATCGAAGATGCGTGTCTCGCACCCGAAGAACCGGAGCAGGCGCGCCGCTTCCTCGACGGACAGCCGGGAGAAGGAGCGTTCGCGCAGCGAACCATAGAGCAGAAGGATACGCGGGGCGGGATCGAGCGGGCCAAGCCCCAATGCCGGCCGCTGGATGGCATAGGCGGGATCGAGCGCCGGCAGAATATCGGGTTCAGTGAGGGTGCGGAGCGGCATCAAGAGGCTTTCACTATCGTCATGCTCCGCGCGGGCCGAGCAGGATGACGCAGGTTCCGACAAGGCACAGGGCGGCACCGCCCACGTCCCATCGATCGGGCCGAACGCCTTCGACGCTCCATAGCCACAGCAATGACGCGCAGATGTAGATACCTCCATAGGCCGCATAGGCCCGGCCTGCCGCGTCGCTTTCCACCCGGGTCAGGAGCCATGCGAACAGGATCAGCGAGACAATACCGGGTGCCAGCCACACGGGCGACTTTCCCATGCGTAGCCAGGCCCAGAAGGCGAAGCATCCGGCGATCTCCGCGAGCGCCGCGCCGGTGTAGATCAGTGCCGTCATCCGATCGTTATCCTCAATGCCAGCGCCGCGAGCGTGATGAGCAGGACCGGCACGGTGAGCGTGACGCCCACCCGGAAGTAATAGCCCCATCCGATCCGAACGCCCTTCTGCCCGAGGACGTGGAGCCACAGCAGCGTCGCGAGCGAGCCGATCGGCGTCAGCTTGGGGCCGAGATCGCAGCCGATCACGTTGGCGTAGATCATCGCTTCCCTGATCGCGCCCGTGGCGTGGGTGGCATCGATCGACAGCGCGCCCACCAGCACGGTGGGCATGTTGTTCATCACCGACGACAGGACGGCCGCGATGACGCCTGTGCCCAGCGCCGCACCCCACACGCCGCCCTGCGCGGTGCGATCGAGCAGCGCCGCCAAATGATCGGTCAGGCCGGCGTTCCTCAAGCCGTAGACGACGAGATACATGCCGAGCGAGAAGATCACGACCTGCCAGGGCGCGCCGCGCAGCACCTTGCCGGTCTGGATCACATGGCCCCGCCCCGCGATCACCAACAGCAGGATCGCGCCGGCTGCGGCTACGGCGCTGACCGGCACGCCGAGCGGTTCGAGCAGGAAGAAACCGGCGAGCAGCAGCGCCAGCACGATCCATCCGGCGCGGAAGGTAGCGGTATCGCGGATCGCGTCACGCGGCGCGCGCAGCGCCCCCACGTCATAGTCTGCCGGTATGTCACGCCGGAAGAACAGCAGCAGCGCACCCAGTGTGGCGGCGATCGACACGAGGTCGACCGGCACCATCACGGCCGCGTATTCGCCGAACCCGATCTTGAAGAAATCGGCCGACACGATGTTGACGAGGTTCGAGACGACCAGCGGCAGGCTGGCGGTGTCGGCGATGAACCCGGCCGCCATGACGAACGCCAGCGTCGCCTTGTCCTTGAACCCCAGCGCCCGCAGCATGGCGATGACGATCGGCGTCAGGATAAGCGCCGCGCCGTCGTTGGCGAACAGCGCCGACACCGCCGCGCCGAGCAGCACGATCAGGACGAACAGCCGGCGACCATGCCCCCTGCCCCAGCGGGCGACGTGGAGGGCCGCCCATTCAAAGAATCCGGCTTCATCGAGCAGCAGGCTGATGACGATGATCGCGACGAACGCGGCGGTCGCGTTCCAGACGATGCCCCACACCACCGGCACGTCGGACAGCGTGACGACGCCCGCGAGCAGCGCCACGACGGCCCCGCCCATCGCACTCCACCCGATGCCGAGTCCCTTGGGTTGCCAGATGACGAGCGCGATCGTGGCGACGAAGATCAGGACGGCAAGGAGCATCAGGCGACGCGCTGGCCCGAAGCATCGACCACCTGCTCGCCGTCTTCCTTAGCGAACGCGCCGAGCTGCTCGTTCGGTAGCAGGTCGAGGACGGCTTCGGATGGTCGGCACAGCTTCACGCCGAGCGGCGACACGACCAGCGGCCGGTTGATAAGGATCGGATGCGCCATCATCGCGTCCACCAGCGCGTCATCGGACAGCGACGTGTCGCCCAGGCCCAGCTCCGCATAGGGCGTCCCCTTCTCGCGCAGCAGATCGCGGGGCGTCATGCCGGCGCGTTCGATCAGCTCGACCAGCAGCGCGCGTGCGGGCGGGGTTTTCAGATATTCGACCACATGCGGCTCGATGCCGGCATTGCGGATCATCGCCAGCGTGTTGCGCGACGTGCCGCACTCGGGGTTGTGGTAGATGATAATATCGACGACCACGGGACGTCCTTTCAGCAGCAGGGGGTGAGTTCGGCGACGAGCGGCGCGCACAGCTCCGCATTGCCGGCGCAGCAATCCTTGACGAGGAACAGCGTCAGCGCGCGCAGGCCGTCCAGATCGGCACGGTAGATGATCGAGCGGCTATGCCGTTCGGAGCGGACCAGGCCGGCGCGCGCGAGGATGCCGAGATGCGCCGACATGGTGTTCTGCGGCACGTCGAGCTGGCGGGCGATATCGCCCGCGGCCATGCCGTCCGGCTCGTGACGCACCAACAGGCGGAATACGTCGAGCCGCGTCCCTTGGGCGAGCGCACCCAGCGCCGCGATAGCCGATTCGTTTTCCATATATCCAGCATAGCGGATGTATGGCTTTGGTCTAGGGCACGTTGCTCCTCAACATAGCGGGAGATCTGCGCTGATAGCCTTACAATCGCAGGCCGAGGCGTAGACCAAGCCATACCAGGCCGAGATAGAGCAGGATGGTGAGAAGGCACCCCGCGCCCAGCGCCAGCCAGAATGGTACGTTGCGCCCGAGCAACGCGGGGATCAGCAGGAACATCGGCAACGATGGCAGCACGAACCAGAAAGTCGCCCCGGCGTGCGCGGCCATCAACGATCGATCCTGGGTGTCGCGCCACAACCATATCATTCCCAGCACGGAGACGAGCGGCAAAGATGCGACAAGCGCGCCGACCCCGGGACTGCGCTTGGCGATCTCCGAAACGGCCGCGATGATCGCGCCGGAGATCAGCGCCTTGATGACAACATAGAGCATAGCATGGTTGTGACCTTCGATCGTCGGGATGACTAGCGGTGAAGGTGTTGAGCATCTTCACAGGCTTGCGACGGCGCCTCGGTCTGAATTGTCGAATGTTCGATGCCGAACCTCTCATCAAGCGTCTTCGTCACGGCGACCCTGACGCTATCGGGATCGACGCCCTCGCCGAGCGTCACGTGGGCGGTGCAGTTGATCTCGTCCGAAGCCATCGACCAGACGTGCAGGTCGTGGACGCCGGCAACTCCTGGGATGGCGGCGATTGTCGAACGGATCTCCGGCAGCTTCAGCCCGCCTGGCACGCCTTCGAGCAGCACGTTGATCGTGCCCTTGAGCAGAACCCAGGTACGCGGCAGCACCCACAGGCCGATGCCGATGGCGATGACTGGATCGACCCACGTCCAGCCCGTGAACCGGATCGCGAGCGCACCAAGGATGACGCCGACCGAGCCGATCATGTCGGCCCATACTTCCAGATAGGCGCCTTTGACGTTGAAGCTTTCGTCCTTGCCAGCGGTCAGCAGACGCATCGATGCGAAGTTCACGACGAGGCCAATGACCGCGACGATCAACATGCCGGTCGACTGGATCGACTGCGGCTCGCGGAAGCGCTGGATCGCCTCGTATAGGATATACATGGCGACGACGAACAGCAGCACGGCGTTGAAGGTAGCGGCGAGGATTTCGAGCCGCTTGTAGCCGAACGTCCGCTTGTCGTCGGCCGCCTTCTTGCCGAGGTGGATCGCCATAAGCGCAATGACGAGGCCGGCGACATCGGTCATCATATGAGCGGCGTCGGACAACAGCGCGAGGCTGTTGAACACGAAGGCACCGACCACTTCCGCCACGAGATAGGTCGCCGTCAACGCCAGAGCCCATGAGAGCATTTTGGCGTTGGCGCCGGCGGTATGGTCGTGGCTGTGCCCGGCTTCGCCGTGATCGTGCGCCATTTATCGCGTACCCTTCTTCGCGGCTTGCCGTTCGGCGAGCCAGGTTTTCATCTTCACGATCTCGGCCTGTTGGGTCCGGATCACCTCTTCCGCCATCGCGCGCACCTTCGGATCGGTGCCGTTGGCAAGCTCGGCGCGCGCCATGTCGACCGCACCTTTATGGTGCTGGATCATGCCCCGAAGGAAGTCGGTATCAGGATCGCCGGTCGACGGCATCGCCATGCCGGGCGCGTTCGATCCGTGGATGGCATCGGTCGCACCGGACTCGTTCGATCCGAACTGGCCAGCCGGCTTGCCGCCGGAGCACGCAGACAGGGCAATCGCAGCGGCCAGAAAGGACCATCGCGCCGTGGTCATCGACATTTTCTTCTCCTTACGGAACGGATCGCGGCGTACATCGACGCCGCTCAAGGTCAGGCCGGTCACATCGCGATCTCCTCGATCAGCAGCAGTGCGAGAAAGCCGACGAAGAACATCGCGCTGATGAGCGGCGAGTCCGGTTTCTCGTGCGCCTCGACCAGCAGCTCCTCGGTGACGAGGTAGAGCAGCGCCATCAGGCCGAAGCTCAGGAAGCCGGTGATCCACACCGGCGACAGCAGCGCCACGGGCTGCGCGACGAGTGCGCCGATCGGCACCAGCAGCGCGAGCGCGCAGGTCAGGCCGATCGCCTTCATCTTGCGATACCGGCTCGTCAGATCGTTGGTGAGCGTCAGGGCCAGGAACAGCACTTCGAGCGTCAGCGCGACCGCCAGCAACGTGCCCGCCTTCTCGCCGGCGATGAAGGCCAGACCCAGAACCAGACCGTCAATGGCAAGATCGAGCCCGATCGCGGCGAGCAGCGCCACAGGGCCGTCAAATCGGCTTTCCGCCGCCTTGAGGCCCAGCATCACCGCGACGCCGATCGCACCGCCGATCAGCGTCGCCGTCGGCGATCCCCCGTGCATCACCAGCGGCAGGATTTCGGTTGCCGCCGCGGCGAACACCACGCCGGCCGCAAGGTGCTGCATGGCGGCGACCAGCCTCTCGCCGGGTGTGCGCCACCCGGCGAGAAGCGCGCCGATCATGATCGCGATCATGGGGATCAGGGAGAATTTAAGCGCTGCCATCGTCAGCGCTCCCCAGTGTCGATGATTGCGATCACGATGCGTTTTCTTTCATGCAGAGGACCGGACGTTTGCCCGGTGCCTCGATCTTGATCTGATTCCCGGCAAACGTCGCGCTTTCTGCATCACCGACATATTGGAGGCCCTGCATTGGAGCGGTCAGGACTGTCGGTGCCGCCTTAGCATCGCGCCGGAACTCGACCGTGAGCCCCTGATCCTTGAAGTCGACGACTAGCGTCCGATCATCGTCGCATCGGTACAGGTGGCGGCCCGGTGCCCCGCTCGACACCCCACTGTCACCGGCGTGAATTTCCTGCTCGGTTGGCAGCCCCTTTTGCGGCTGCTCGGAACAAGCAGACAGCACCAGCGCGAAGCTGGCGCTGGCAATCCGAATCCGACATGGCGTCATCTGTGCCTCCGGTTTTTTTGGCCCCCGTGACGCGGCGCCGCAGGGCGCGGCTTCACGCCCGGTTGCGTCGCCAGCCGCCGAAGTTGGCGGTCCAGACACCGATCGGATTGCACGAGACCGGCTTGAAGCTTCCGGCGCAGCAGCGCCGTCCACATGCCACTCAGGAAACCGTGGAAGCGCAGGCTATGCCGCAGGCGTGTGCCGACAGGATCGCGCTCCAGCTCGTAGATTTCCTCGAACAGCAAGAGCTTCGACACCCCCGCGGTCCAGGCAAAGACGACCGGTTTTTCAACACGGGTGATGTCGGCCGCTGTGGTGACGGGTTTCCCAAGCCCTCCGATGCGAAAACTGTACGTTGCCTCGCCACCCTCGATAGCCTCACCCGCGAGTTGGGTGAACGGCTTCCATTGCGGATGTCCGGCGAAGTCTGTGATGACCGACCATACCCGTAGCGGGGACGCCGCGAGGATCACAATATTCTCGATGGGCGTGCGGCCAACGGCATCAGCCGGACGCCCGCCACCGGGATCGATGGCGGCTTTACCGGCTTCATTCCCTGACATCGGCCGACTCCGGGTCGGACTGGAGGTCGATGATCTCCACCGCCTCCAGCGTCATCAGGCCGATACCTTTCAGATCGCGCAGGCTCGCTATGAAGGTTCGCAGCTTGGCGTCGTCGTCGACGATCTCGATCACCACCGATCGATCATTTTCAAGAATATGACGACGGTGCGTATGTGCCGATCGACCGATCCCGATCATCGCCTCGATTACTGTCGCACCACCGAGGCGGGCGTCGCGCGCCCGCTCGGCGATGAGTTCAAAGACCTTGCGATCACCGAAATAAGCGTTTTCGTCGGTATAGACCCGCAGGAGCTTCATCATGGTCATGTTGTTGCCTCCTCGGGTGCGCTTGTCGGTCGGTCGTCAGGCTCGGCCCGCTTGCCCGACGTCGCTCCCAGAACGACCTTGGCTATGGCGGGAAGTACCAGCAGGGTCAGGATGGTCGCGGCAACGAGACCGCCTATCACGGTGGTCGCGAGCGGCTTCTGCACTTCGGCGCCGGTGCCGTGCGCAAGCGCCATCGGCACGAAGCCGATGGCGGGCACGAACCCGGTCATGATGACCGCACGCATCTTGTCGGCCATGCCCTCGCGGATCGCCTGCGCCACCGGCATTCCGGCCTCGCTGCGTTCGCGGATCGCGGTCATCACCACGAGCCCGTTCAGCACCGCCACGCCGGCGAGACAGATGAACCCTACCGCTGCCGACACCGAGAAGCTGGTTCCGGTCAGCACCAGCGTGAAGACGCCCCCGGCGAGTCCCAGCGGCACCGCCAGGAACACCGACGCTGCCCTGCCGAATCCGCCAAGCGCCATGTAGAGCAGCCCGAAAATCGCTAGGAAGCAGAGCGGCACGACGATCGACAGCCGCCTAGAGGCGGCTGCCAGATTCTCGAACTGACCACCCCATTCGAGGTAGTATCCCGCCGGCAACTTGACCTGCGCGATCTTCGCCTGCGCTTCCGCTACGAATGATCCGGCATCGCGCCCGCCCAGGTTGACCTGGACGACGACGCGACGCTTGCCGTTCTCACGACTGATCTGGTTCAGTCCTTCCGTCAGTTGGATTTGCGCGACCTGTGCGAGCGGCACCTGTGCCCGTGGTCGTCCCTCGACTTCCGGCAGCAGCACCGGCAGCGAACGGATGTCGTCGAGGTTGGTGCGGGTTGCATCGGGGACGCGAACGGTGACATCGAACCGGCGATCGCCCTCGTATACCAATCCCGATTCACGCCCGCCGAGCCCCGCTGCGATCGTGTCCGACACATCGCGGACCGTGAGGCCAAGCCGGGCGATGGCCGCCCGGTCGAGCTTCACGTCGAGCGTCGGCGCGCCGCCTACCTGATCGGCCTTGACGCTGGCGGCGCCCGGGATGCCCTGCAGGACCCGGACCATCTCGTTCGCGGTCTGCGACATCTTGTCGAGATCATCGCCATAAAGCTTGATCGCAACGTCGCCGCGCACGCCTGCGATCAGCTCGTTGAAGCGGAGCTGGATCGGCTGGCTGACCTCGTAGAGGTTGCCGAGCAGACCGCCGGTCGCCTTCTGGATTTTGGCGATCACGTCAGCCTTGGTGGTGCCGTCAGCCCACTCCTCGCTCGGCTTCAAAATAACGAAACCGTCCGAAACATTGGGCGGCATCGGGTCGGTCGCAACTTCGGCGGTGCCGGTCTTTGAAAACATCAACTCGACTTCAGGGATCTTCGTAATCGCCTCTTCAACCTTGCGTTCCATGACAAGCGATTGTTCGAGGCTCACCGATGGAACGCGTGTCGATGCAAAGGCGAGGTTTTTTTCGTCGAGCTGGGGGATAAACTCCGAACCGAGCAGCCCGAACGCCGGGATCGCCGCGAGGAAGAACGCCAGACCACCGAGGATGAATGGCCACGGCTTCGCAATCGCCTTGTCGAGCAGCGGCAGGTAGCGTTCCTTGGACTTGCGGATCAGCCACACATCCTTCTCCGCGACCTTGCCCCGGATCAGGATGGCGACCAGCGCCGGCACTAGCGTGATCGCCAGGACGAACGCTGCTACCAGCGCCAGCATGATCGTGATCGCCATCGGCGAGAACGTCTTGCCTTCGGTGCCTGTAAACGTCAGCAGCGGCGCGAACGCGAGCAGGATGATTGCCTGACCGAAAACGGTCGGCTTGATCATCTCCTGCGCGGCCCGCATCGTCTCCTCGAGCCTCTCCCTCAGCGCCAGCAGCCGACCTTCATGTTCCTGTCGATGCGCCAGCCTGGCGAGGCAGTTCTCGATGATGATCACCGCACCATCGACGATCAGACCGAAGTCGAGCGCCCCCAGACTCATGAGGTTGCCGGGGACGTTGAAGGCGTTCATCCCCATCGCCATCATCAGGAACGAGAACGGGATCACCAGCACCGCGATCACCGCGGCGCGCCAGTTGCCGAGCAGCAGGAACAGCGCCGCGGCCACCAGGATGGCGCCTTCGGTAAGGTTGCGCTGGACCGTCGCCACCGTGGCGCCGACGAGCTTTGCGCGATTGAGGACGACCTTGACCTGAATGCCGGGCGGCAGCGTCTTCGCCACCTGATCCAGCTTGGTCGACGCCTGTTCGGCGACGATGCGGCTGTTCTGGCCGATCAGCATCAGCACCGTGCCGATGACCGCTTCCTGGCCGTTCATGCTTCCACCGCCGGTGCGCAGATCGCCACCAATGCGGACGTTGGCGATCTGGCCGATCGTGATCGGCGTGCCGCCCCGCGTCGCGGCGACGGCGTTGCGGATTTCGTCGACCGTCCGCACGCGAGAGTCGACGCGCACGAGATAGGCTTCGCCGCCCTTGTTGTAATAATTGGCACCGACCGCGAGGTTGGCGTTTTCGAGCGCCTGCCCCAGCTCGCTGTAGGAGATGCCGAAGCTCGCGAGCTTGGTCGGATCAGGCTCCACCACGAACGTTTTGGCAAACCCACCGATCGAGTCCACGCCGGCGACGCCGCTCACCGATTTGAGCTGCGGACTAATGATCCAGTCCTGCACGGTGCGCAGGTAGCCCGCCTTCTCCACGGGATCGGTGAGCCGCTCGCCTTCCGGCGTCAGATAACTGCCATCGGCTTGCCAGCCGGGTTGCCCCGCGACCTTCTTCGCGCCCTTCCCGTCCGGATTGGCGTAGCCGACCGTATACATGACGATCTCGCCGAGGCCGGTTGTGACCGGTCCGATTTGCGGCTGTACGCCGTCGGGCAGGTTCTCCATCGCCTGGCGCAGGCGTTCGCCGACCTGCTGGCGCGCAAAATAAAGGTCGGTACTGTCGGTGAAGATCGCGCTGACCTGGCTGAAACCATTGCGTGAGATGGAGCGTGTCGTCTCCAGCCCCGGAATGCCGGCGAGCGAGATTTCGACCGGATAAGTGACGAGCTTCTCGATTTCGACCGGCGACAGCCGCGGATCGACCGTGTTGATCTGGACCTGCTTGGTGGTGATGTCGGGCACCGCGTCGATCGGCAGCTTGGTAAGCTGCCATACGCCGAGTCCGGCGATGACGAGGAACAATGCGAGGACCGTCCAGCGGGCGCGGACGGAGAGCGCCATGAGGTTGGCTATCATGGTCTATTCTTCCTCGCCCGCGCCCTTGCCGAGTTCGGCCTTGAGCAGGAATGCGTTCTTCGTGGCGACCTGGCTTCCGGCCGCGAGACCCTTCAGGATTTCGACGCGGCCATTGCTGCGCTGTCCGATCGTGATGGTCTGTGCGCGAAAGCCCTTCGCGGTCCGCACGAACACGATGTCGCGCCCTTCGAGCGTCTGAACCGCATCCTCCGGAACCACGATCGCATTGGAGGTGCCGCCACGGCTCGGCAGCAGCCGTACCCGCACCGCAAGACCCGGTTGCAGCGTACCCGTCACATCGAGGACCGCGGTCGCCGAGCGCGTGTCGTTGGCAAGGCCCGGGGTGACGGCGCGCACCCGCGCCTCGACCGTCCGTCCGTCGGGCAACTCGATGATCGCCCGGTCGCCCGGCGCGAGCCGCTGTGCATCGGTCGGACCGACCGCCGCCTCAACCTGGATCTTCGACGCATCGGCAACACGCATCAGTTCGGTCTCGGGCTGGACGAAGGCGCCCAGGCTGACATTCTCCGAGGTGACGCGGCCCGAAATCGGGCTCGACACGAGCACGCCGCGCCCATCGGACGTGATCCTAGCGGCCCCAGCCGCGACGCTCGCGCGCCGCGCTTCGGCCGCAGCCGACGCGGCTTCCGCCTGTGCCTGCTCCAGCTCGACACGCGCCGACACTTTCTGGCGATAGAGATAGCTTTCGCGCGCGAGCGCCTTCTGCGCCAGCGTCGACTTTGCAGCCGCGGCGCTGCGATCGGCCGCGATCTGGGCTGCGTCGCGGCTCTCCACGATCGCCAGCGTCTCGCCGGCGCGCACCGGATCACCGAGCCGCTTCATCAGCCGCGTCACCGCTCCTGCGGCGCGGGCGTTGACGATCGCCTCGCCCTGCGGCGATGCGCTGACGGTCGCCTGCGCGACGATCTCCGCGCCGAGCCCGCCGGGATTGATCGTCTCTGTCGCAATCCCGGCTTGCTCGACCGCCTGCGCCGTCATCGCCACCGTGTCGGGAGCCTTCTCCTCCGGTGTGGGGGCAGCGGCATTACCGTTTGCCGCTTCCGTCGTGGCGGGTTTGTCTGCGGTGCAGCGCGCAACGCCGAAGCCGCCGAGTGCGGCGACCAGTGCAACGGCCGCGGCACCACCTAACAGGCGCTTGTCCTGGATCATCGATCATCTCCGGAAATGGTGGGTGCCGGCGTAGTGAGCCGGTCGAGCCGCGCCTGCGCGTCGTGATACGCGGCGAGCGCATCGACGTAGGTCTGGCGGGTCTGTGAAAGCGTGCGCTCGGCATCGAGTAGCGCGATCTGATCGAATTTGCCCTGGCTCCAGCCGATCCGCGCGATGCGGGCGGCTTCCTGTGCCGCGGCCAGGCCAGGACCACCCGCCGCCCGTGCCGTCGCGGCAGCATTCGCCACTTCGGTCTGCGCGCTGGCGATCTGTTGACGCGTATCGACGATCGCCAGGCTGCGCAGCGCCAGCGCCTGGGTCTGTTCGGCCTGCGACTGGGCGACGAAAGCGTTACCGTTGTTGAACAGCGGGATCGGGATCGACAGGCCGACCACGGCTGCGGTGTCGTTGGTCGCAGCCAGTCGCCGGGCGAACGCGCTGACTGTCAGGTCCGGAACCCGCAACGACCGCGCTACGCGAACCTGTGCATCTGCGGTGCGGACGTCGGCCTGTGCGGCAACGAGCGCCAGCGTCCCTTCGACATCGAGGGGGCGCGGCGGTCCATAGCCATCGATCCGCTCGAACCACGCGCGGTCGAGCGGTCCCGTTACGGGTGCATTGAGCAACGTCTCAAGATTGGCGCGCGCCGCCTGTGCCTGCCGGGTTGCGCTATCGGCCGCCACCTGTGCATTGATGCGCAGCACATCGGCGCGCTGCTGCTCGATCGGGCCGACGTCGCCAGCCTTCACGCGCTCACTCGACACACGGAAGGCGTTATTGGCGATCCCCGCCTGCTCGGCGAGCACTTCCGAACGACGCTCGGCCGCAGCCGCTTCGATGTATAGCTGGGTCACTCGCAGGCGCAGATCGGCCCGCGCGATCTCGGCCTGAATCTGAGCGCGGGTCAGTCGGGCATTGGCCAAGGCGACACGTGCGGGGCGCTTGCCGCCCAGTTCCAGCGGGAGCGCCACGCCGACGGTCGTCTCCGAACTGCGCACGCCCCTGTAAGCACCGCTGCCGCCGATATTCTCTACCTGCGTCTGCAACTCGGGATTGGGGCGGAGCCCCGCGACCCGCCGCGCCGCGGTCGCGGCCGCGACGTTCGCGGTCGCCGCGCCGATCGAAGGCAGCGCTGTTTGCGTGCTGCCGCCAGAACCGGACGCCCCGCCGGTGGTGGTGCGTGTCGCCGGCGTACCGGCAGCCGAAGGCACACCGGCAGTGCCAAGGGCGGCGTCGAGCGAAAAGGCAGGCATCGCCTGTGACGACGTGGTCGCCGCCGGGATACCGGGCGGCGGTGATGTTTGCGCCTCGGCCGTACCGGCCAAGAACGCCGCGACCATGAAGGCCGCGATGGTACGATGCATCGATGATGTCTCCTGACGAACCTCGTTCGCCCCGGGCGGCAGCAGCCGGCGGGGTCAGCGGGTCGTCAGGCTTGCGGAGGCCTCAGCGCGGGATCGGCAGTCGACAGCGGACGCATCGATCGGCCCGCGGAGATGGGGGCAAGGCGAAGATCGCGCGTCAGGGCCGTGCTGGCGATCTTGACCGGTGCCGCGATATGATCGCCGTGGCACCCGCCATGATGGTGCGGATAGCCCTTGTCGCCGTCAGCGGGCACTTCGTCGGCGTCTCCGGGCGTATGACCCTCGGCAATTTGTTCGCCACGCGTCTCGGTCGTACTGATGCTGGCATCCGGCCGTTCCAGCGCGTGCGCCGTCGCCGTCGCTCCAAGGGAGCAGACGAGCACCAGGCAGGCAAGGATGTTCAGCAGGCGTCGCACGATATGATCCGTAGCAGTAATGCCGATGTGGGGATAGGCACGGCGATCGCGCGATCCAATGCAACGATCATCGCAAGACTTCCGGCGCGACCGGCCGGGCCTCGCGCCATGCCGGGATCGCTTCGGCGAGAACACGCCATGCCGATCGCAGAAAGATAAGGGCAATGACGCCGCCCACCGCTATGTCCGGCCACGCCGCGCCGGTTATCGCGACCAGCCCAGCCGCAATCATCACACCGACATTGGACGCCACGTCGTTGCGCGAACATTCGAACGTGCTGGACATATTCACGTTCTCCGACCGAACCCGCCACAGCATCGCGAGGCACGTCAGGTTGGCGACGAGCGCGGCGCTGCCGAACGCCAGCATCAGCGAGGATGAAGGCGGTACGCCGTTGACCAGCTTGTCGACGATCTCGAAAACGACTGCGATGCCGAACACGAGGATGATGCCGCCCTTGGCGAGCGCGGCCCCCGCTTCCCAGCGGGGGCCGCGGCTTAGAGCATAGAGGCTGAGCGCATAGACAACGGCATCGCCGAGCATGTCGACTGAGTCCGCCATCAGCGCCGACGACCGCGCGAATACACCCCCGCCGAACTCGGCGACGAACATGACGAAGTTGATGACCATGACGGCGATCAGCACGCGCCGCTGATCGGCCTTGCGGCCGAGCTGCGCGATCGTGTCGCCTTTTCTAGAACAGCAGTCGTCCGCCATCATGTCACTCGATTCGCGTGTCGGACTTCCTATATCAACCCTCATCCTACTAGAGGGTCAAGGGGCGTCATGAAAATTGGTGAAGTCGCTAGGCGAACCGGATTGAAGGTTGAAACGGTCCGCTTCTACGAGGCCGAGGGGCTGGTTGCGGCCCCAATCCGTAGCGGCGGAAACTATCGCTTGTATGATAGGACTCATCTCGAACGTCTCCACTTCATCAAGCGTTCGCGAGATCTAGGCTTCACGCTCGATCAGGTCCGCGACCTGCTGCGTTTGGCAAACGATCCATGCGGATCGTGCGATGGCGTAGACGAAATGGCTGTGCTGCATGTAGCCGAGATCGATCGCAAACTCGCCGACTTGCAGGCGCTGCGTCAAAATATTGTAGAATGGGGGCGGTGTGACGCCACGACGATCGCTGACTGTCGGTTGATCGACGCTTTATCATCAGAAATAATTGGCGATAAACTTTAGAGTCTTGGCATTACAGTAGTTACAATGAGCCTAGGCGCCTGTTTAGCGACCGATGGAAAGCGTTACGCCGGCCTGCCAGCCTCAGGCCAAGGCGCTAGATGCAAAAGTGAACAGCGCCGGAGCCAAATATCTACTCTCGCTCACGAAGACGATTATGGATCGCTGTTGCCGCTTGCGCCGCCTGCCCTGTCGCGACGCTGATCTGATCAAGACCCTCGACCACATCGCCGACTGCGTATAGTCCTGCCACGGAAGTCTGCTGATGCGCGTCGGTCAGAATACAACCTTGATCGCTGATTTTCGCACCGAGGTCAGTTGCAAGCTGGGCGTGCGGTGACGAGCCAAGCGCCGGGTACAGAGTATCGAATGGTAATTCCCGGCCCTCACGCAATGTAACGATGACCTGATCTCCAGCGACGCGAAAGTCGTTAACCGCGTCCTTGATGATCTCGATCCCCAATCGGTTCAGCCTTGCCTCAGCTGGCCAATCCAGTTCGGGCAAGCGCTGCGCTAAAAGCATTACCCGGGCACCGTAGGGCCGGAAAAACTCAGCTTCAGCAGCGCCGTGGCTATCACATCCCAGGACAGCGATATTCATACCCTTCGCCTCATAGCCGTCGCATATCGGGCAATAGCGGAGCAGGGCGCGTGCCAAGGCCTCGTCGTGCATTTTTGGGGGGCATTGTCGGCCGGTGGTTGGACACGCCGGTCGCCAAGATCACGGTTCGCGTCTCGAGCGTCGATCTGCCTATCGTGACGGAGAATCCATTCTCTGTTTTCGCGAGGCGATCGACCTTGCCGTGGCTGATGATCGCACCAAGGATTCAGCTTGCCGCGCCATGCCGGCCAGCAATTCTACGCCGCCAATCCCTCCCGGAAATCCGGGCAGATTGTGTGACCGTGGGATTGACTGAGCGCGTCTGCCCCCCGCATCGATGACGACACATCGCCGCAGAAATCGCGCGAGATAGATCGCTGCGCTCAGGCCAGCAGGACCGCCACCCACGATGATACAATCTGCAATTTCATCGGACAATAACGAGGCGACCGCAACGGCATTCATCAAGACATTTTCCTCGCAGGCGGAGCTTTCGTACGTCCTACATTTTTACGTGTCACAGGCGCCTACCCCTCACAGCGACCGTAAATAACGGGGTGTTAACCTTGATGGGGTAAATCTTTGCCCATCCGTCGCTTGCAAGAGGTCGCGATGATTGCCGGTATCGCTGCTTCAGCATCCGCATCCGGCATCGGCCCTGCCCTCTTCGGCAGTCTTGGGGTCGCGGCCGTTATCGTCTGGCCCCGATTGCGCACCTACCAAAGCGCAGTCGCTGTGCAATGCGCTGGGGCAGCAGCGTTTGCAGTGTATTTTGCGCTCAGCGGCACGTCGACCGCGGCGGCATCTTGCATCATCGCTATCGCCCAGCTTCTGACGGCATCGCTCGTGCGGGATCGCCGCGTCGTAATTTGTGTCTGTGCCGTATCGCTTTCGTGCCTGGGGTTGGTCGCCGCCTGGACCTGGAGTGGAATTCCAACTGTATTGGCAAGCATCGGATGTATTCTGGGCACGCTAGCGCGGGTTCAGGGATCGACATATCGAATGAAACTCTGGTTCCTGATCGCCGCCCCATTCTGGCTCGCGCATAACGTGTTGACTGTCAGCATGTTCGCGTTGGCCGTGGATGCAGTGTCTATAACAAGCAACGGGTCGAGCATCGCTCGTTCACGGGCGACTGCAGGCGACATCGCCTTTGCGAGCACGCCCTTCTTCGTCCGAGAAATTTATAGGATTGGTGAGGAGTTTTGGCAGGCGGCCAGAATGTGCGCGTCGTCTTCGTATTCACCACGTTTTGCTGCCGCCTAGAGGAACGGAGTAACCCACCTCGTCTCGGTACTTGATACTCCGCATACTGTCCGACTGAACGATCGGACAATAAAATGCAGTGTTGCCCCGATAAGTAAGAGCGCCGTGGTCCGTTGGCCTACTGCGCTAAGCGCTCAATAATCGGACAATCAGGCCGATCGTCACTGTGACAACCCTGAGCTAGAACGATTAGTGATTGGCGAATTTCCTCGAGCCCATTCACTTTGCGTCCCAATTCGGCCACGCGCGCTTCCACAAGGGCCTTCACGTCTGCGCTGGACCGGTCTCGATCTGACCAAAGGCCGAGAAGCGACCGGATCTCCTCAATCGGGAAACCCAGGTCGCGCGCGTTCGCGATGAACCGCAGCCGGTGAACGTCGGCGTCGGAATAGTCGCGGTAGGTCCCGCGCCGGGGCGGCGGGGGCACCAGATTGATCTTTTCATAATGGCGGATCATGCGCTGGGAGACGCCGCTGGCATCCGACGCCGCCCCGATGTTCACAATTTTACCGCGTTCAAGCGCAGCGCGTTCAGCACGACAGTAAAGGACGAAAGCGCCATGGCCGCACCTGCCAGCATCGGCGACAGCAGAATGCCCGCAACCGGATAAAGTATCCCGGCTGCGACTGGCACGCCAATCCCATTGAATAGGAACGAGAAGAACAGGTTCTGGCGAATATTGCGCATCGTCGCGCGGGCTAGCTTGCGCGCCCGCACGATCGCCAAGAGATCACCGCGCGTGAGCGTCATGCCGGCGCTTTCGATCGCGACGTCCGTACCAGTTCCCATCGCCAGCCCGACATCGGCAGCGGCGAGCGCCGGGGCGTCGTTGATCCCGTCGCCCGCCATCGCGACCTTTGCGCCGCTCGCTTTTAGCTCGCCGATAATGCGCGCTTTGTCTTCTGGCCGAAGATCGGCATGCACGTCGTCCAGTCCACCGACGGCGCGAGCGACGGCATCGGCCGTACCGCGGTTGTCACCGGTAAGCATGACGACCCGTAGCCCTTCCGCGCGAAGCGCCGCAATGGCGTCCCGCGCAGAAGCGCGCACGGGATCGGCGACCGCAAGCAGACCCGCGAGCGTGCCGTCGATCGCGATCAGGATGACGCCCGCACCTTCGGTACGGTGACGATCTGCTGCGGCGTCGAGTGGCGCTGGATCAGCCCCGACGCGTTTCATCTGCGCGGCGTTGCCGATCACAACCTTACGGCGATCAACGACGGCGCTGACACCGAGGCCCGTCTGCGATTCGAACTCCGTGACGTCGTCGATTGGCAGCCCGCGCCCTTTAGCGCCGTTGATAATGCCGTGCGCCAGGGGATGTTCGGATTGAGCTTCAACGGACGCGGCGAGTGCCAGCATGTCGTTCTCGTCAAAGCCGCTCACTGTCTCGATCCCAACCAACGTAGGCTTGCCGTCGGTAAGCGTACCAGTTTTGTCGATGACGAGGGTATCGACCTTTTCCAAGGCCTGTAGCGCTTCTGCGTTCTTGACCAGCACGCCGGCGTACGCGCCCCGCCCCGTGCCGACCATGATCGACATAGGGGTGGCGAGCCCAAGCGCACACGGGCAGGCGATGACCAGGACGGCAATGGCATTCAGGATGGCGTGGCCCATGCGCGGCTCTGGACCGATCAGCGACCAGGTAATGAACGTCGCGATTGAGATGAGCACGACGAGCGGCACGAACCAGCCCGACACCCGGTCGGCGACCGCCTGAATCGGCGCGCGGCTGCGCTGCGCTTCGGCGACCATACGGACGATGCGCGCCAGCATCGTATCCGAGCCAACCGCTTGGGCTTCCATGACCAGGCTGCCCGTGCCGTTGACGGTGCCTCCGGTGACGGCCGCCTCGACCTCTTTTAGGACAGGCGCGGGCTCGCCGGTGAGCATGGATTCGTCGACCGACGAGCGGCCTTCGACCACCACGCCGTCGACCGGGATCGCCTCGCCGGGGCGAACTCGCAGTCGATCGCCGGCAGCGACTTCGGCCAAGCCGACCTCTTCCTCAGAGCCGTCAGACCGCAAGCGTCGCGCAGTCTTGGGGGCAAGATCCATCAGAGCGCGGATCGCGCGCCCTGTCGCCGCCCTGGCGCGCAGTTCGAGCACTTGCCCGAGCAGGACCAATGTCACCACGACGCCGGCAGCTTCGTAATAGACCGGGACCATGCCGCCGTGCATTCGGAACGTCGCGGAAAAGATGCCCGGCGCGAGTGTCGCGACCAGACTGTAGAGGAACGCCGCGCCGACCCCGATCGCGATCAGCGTGAACATATTGAGGTGGCGAGTGCGGATCGATGTCCATCCCCGCTCGAAAAACGGCCAGCCCGCCCACAGCACGATCGGCGCGGTAAGCGCGAGCTGGACCCACGGCGAGGCCGCAGGACCGACCACATGCAAGCCCGTCATTTCGGCGAACATGGAGACGATCAGCAGCGGAACCGTGAGCGCTCCCGCCACCCACAGCCGGCGCGTGAAATCGACCAGCTCGGGGTTGGGGGTATCGTCGAGTGAGGGTTCTTCAGGCTCTAGCGCCATGCCGCAGATCGGGCACGTTCCCGGCCCTTCCTGGCGGACTTGGGGGTGCATCGGACACGTCCATATCGCCCCGGGCGTCGCCATCGGCTCAGGTTTCGGCTTGTCCCCGACATAGGCGCCCGGGTTGGCGACGAACTTGGTCCGGCACCCGGCGCTGCAAAAATGATATTCGGTGCCGGCGTGTTCGGCATGGTGCGCCGTCGTCGCCGGATCGACCGTCATCCCGCACACCGGGTCAACTACCGTCGCTGCGGCGTCGCTCTTTTTACTGGCCGAACAGCAGCCGCCCGACTTGGCGGGATGATGGTGTTCGTGTTCGACTGTTGCCGGATCGACCGTGCCTCCCCCGCAACAGGACGACGGCGCGGCGACCGGCTCAGTCGCAGGCTTCGAGCAGCCGCAACCCCCGGCTTGAGATTGAAATTGAGGGTCGGTCATGGCGAAACTCCTTCGACCCGAGAGCATGTAGGGTCTGACACCGTGTCAGGGTCAAGACCCTATTGGCACCGCGGGCGTGTATGTTGAATCTACGCGCGGGAGCGGCGTTGCCCTCATTTTGCGGGGGCCAGCTCTACACCCTCGACGCCATAAGCGCCGCAGCTTAGGTCTATCGCCTAGCCCGCCAACGCGGGCCGGGGGCAATCGGGGACATATGGCAACGCAGATCGACAGTCTTTCAACCGGCACCGACCATGACGGCCTGGTTCGCCGCTTAATCGCCCGCTGGCGCGATGATCCTGGCGCTACCTACCGGAGCTGGTTTCTGTGGGACGAGCGATTGAAGAATTTTCGCTCGATCCGACGCGGGATTGGCCAGGTGGTGGCGGAGATCGAGCGCGGCACGTTCGGCGTCGCCTATCGAGGATCATCGCTCGAGACCGTCGTTCATTCCGTCGCAGAGCAGCGGCAAATCTTCAAGGGCGCTGACCATGCGTTTCTCTGGAAACCAAAACTCCGCATTCCCGACATTTACGAGAGTCCTGACAATCAGCGGGCGTTCGGTCGCTTGCTCGACGCCTGTTCGTGTTGCGACACCGCCGAAGAGATCATCGCGCATATCCACGCGATCGACCGTTTGAAGATCAAGGGGTTGGGTCCGGCCGTCGCCAACCTCCTCTACTTCCTTCACCCGACGCTGGTGCCGCCCTTCAACACCGCGATCGTCAAGGGCTACAACGCGCTCACCGGCGCGAACGTGAAGCTGGGAAGCTGGGAGCACTTCCTGGCCATGCGAAGCGGCATCCTCGACCTCAACGACCGCTTCCGCGACCTGCTATCGAACGATCTGGGCGCGATCGGCGGGCTGTTGTTCGACATCGGCTCCGATCGTTACCCGGCCCCGCCCTTGGACGTGAGCGGCGCGACGCTGGCGAGCTGGGAGCAGCGGCTTGAGGCAGCACGCGAGGAGGCGCGCACGCTCAGCAAGGCCGCGCAGCGCGAGGGCGAGAACGAGCGCACCCACACTGAAATCCAGGCATGGCTTCGCGATTTAGGGTCGGCACTCGGTTATGACGTGTGGATCGCCGCGAACGATCGAAGCCGCGCGTTCAATGGATTGCCTTTGGGCGCAGGATGCCTTGAACGCCTGCCCGATACGATCGCGACCTCGAAAGGCGCGGACTCGATCCGCCTGATCGACGTGCTGTGGCTTCAGAAGGCTGGCGATCACGTCGCAGCGGCGTTCGAGGTGGAGCATTCGACATCGATCTATTCTGGCATCGTCAGGATGCTTGACCTGGCCTTGAGCGGCAGTGACCTTCACGCCACCGCGGGGCTGTTCCTTGTCGCGCCCGACGCGCGCGAGGCGGACGTTCGCGCGCAGTTACAGCGGCCCGCGTTCAGCCGCGTCGCCGACCTCGACATATCCTATCTCCCTTATGGCGAGCTGGAGAAGAACCGCGAGGCTATCGCCCGGTTCGGATCGGGGCTGAAAGCGATCAAGGCGGTATCCAGCAAGCTCGCCTGACACGACACGCGCGAGGGTTGGCACCGGGAGCCGCGTATCCTTTAGCAGTAGAGGAGAGCTGCCGTGACGATGCCTTCCCCCGCCCCCTGGCTCGACGCCGTGCTGATTGGGTGGTTCGTGCTGACCGCGATCTCGGTCGCCTACGTCGCGTGTGATGCCTTCACCCGCAACCCCGAGTTGCGGGTGATGAAGTGGGGGTGGCTGCTGGTCACGCTCTATGGCGGCCCGATCATGGCCGCGGCCTATGTACTGTCCTGTCAGGAGCCGGCGAACGAGCGCCATGAGGATTTCGTTCGACCGCTATGGAAGCAGGCGTTCGGCTCGGCCATCCATTGCATGGCTGGCGACGCGACTGGCGTTATCGCCGCAGCCGCGATTACCACGGCGCTCGGTCTCCCGATGTGGCAGGACGTAATCGCGGAATATGCATTCGGCTTCGCTTTCGGGCTGTTGATATTCCAGGCGCTGTTCATGCGAGACATGGCGGGTGGCTCCTATTGGGGCGCGCTCCGCATGTCGTTCATCCCCGAATGGCTTTCGATGAATGCCGTCATGGCCGGGATGATCCCGACGATGGTGGTGTTGATGAGCCAGGACATGGCCGCGATGCACGCCAACTCGCTTCGCTTTTGGGGCGTCATGTCGCTGGCGACGCTCGTCGGCTTCGCCGTCGCCTATCCGATCAACCTTTGGTTGGTCGGCGTCCAGTTGAAGCACGGCATGGGCACGGTACGGGCGCTCGGGCATGGCGGGCATGAGGTCGGCGCGGACCGGCAGTCGGCGACGCCGATGCCGGACATGGGGCATGACGCGATGGCGGGGATGAGCGGCATGGCAACGGGCGCGCGCGTAACCGCGCCGCAGATCGTCGCGATGACGGTGCTGACGCTCCTCATGCTTGGCGCGGGGATCATCGTTGCGACGCTGTTCGGCCGATGGGCCATGTAGCATCGCCCCGATCGACGGAGATCGGGGTAAGGGGTGATCGCGCGGCTCGCGTATCTAGGAGCAGGCGGGGGCTCACACGGAGATAGACCGATGCACCAGATCGACCCCAACATGAAGGCGTGCATGGACGCTTGCCACGAATGTCATGTGACCTGTCTTCACATGGCGATGAACCATTGCCTTGAGATGGGCGGCCAGCACGCGGCCCCGGAGCATATGAAGATCATGGCTGACTGCGCGCAGATTTGCGCGGTCGCGATCGACTTCATGGCGCGAAAGTCCGAGCATCACGTGCATATCTGCCGCGAGTGCGCCGAGATTTGCCGGGCATGCGCCGCGAGCTGCGAAGCGCTCGACGGCATGGAGGATTGCGTAGCGGCGTGCCGTAAATGCGCCGACGCTTGCGATCGGATGGCGGCCTAGCAGTGCCCGCGCGGGCAGGCGGACTGCCCGCGCGGCCTATTTGGTGGGCTAGCGCCCCATGCTCGCGATTACGGCGAACAGCTCGGCCGTGAACTTCGTCAGCAGTTCTATCGCTGCCGCCCCGAACACCACCAAACATACGCCGAGCGCGATCAGCTTCGGCACGAAGCTCAGCGTCTGTTCGCTGATCGACGTCGCCGCCTGGATGATGCTGACAATCAGCCCGACGATCATCATCGGTACTAGCAGCACCACACAGATCAGGCCGGCGACGGCCAGCATTCTCCCCGTTTCGTCGAGCAGAATCGACTGATCCATCAGGCTTGACCGCCATGCACGCCAAGGGCCGCAACGGCTCCTCGGCTGCGCATCACATTGCCGATGCAGGGGGCGCGAGCGTCCCGAGCCAGGCGACCATCCCCAAGATTGCGACGACACAAGCCGTCTCTACAGCCAAGCTTGTTCGCAGCGCATCTAGGGCGCGACCATGATCGTCGTCGGCGATCGACCGCTCGAATGCCGGTGTGAGCCGGAAGCGGTTGAGGGAGGCGAGCCCCAGCATGGCGACGAACAACGCCAGCTTGAAGAGCAGGAGCTGACCATAGAGCGTCGTCGGGAGGATCGCGACGTTGCCGATCCCGACCAGCATCCAGCCATTGACGAGTCCGGTGATAACGATCGTCCCGACCACGAGCGTCCCTATGGCGCCGAAGCCGTGCAGCGCCCGGTACGTGAGCCTCAGATGGGCCGTATCGACGCGCGTGGCGGACCGTGAGACGAGCAGGATTAGTCCTAATAGCGCGCCCACCCACGCGCTCGAGGCGATCAGATGAAGGATGTCGGCGATGAGGTGTATCCAGCCCATCGCCGCCTCGTCCATCGCGCCATGTCCGGTCCATGCCAGTGTCGCGAGCGCCACGGCAGAGCATAGCGCGACGGCGCTCAGCCAGATGCCGCGCGCGCCGGCGATCAGAGCCGCGAGCGCTGCAACGATCAGCATAATCATGCGCAGCTTCCACGCCGCACCGATCGCAGAGCCGGTGAGCAGCGCCCCGACCGCTTCACGGTCGATCGGCCACGTCGGCGTGCCTGCCATCGAAGATGCCATCAGTACGACCCAGGTGGTCGAGAGCAGCAGGCTCAAGCCTGCGCTGCCGACCAACCAAGGGCGTAGCGCGAGCGCGTCGCCACGCTCGCAAGTCCGCAACCCATAGAGGCTGAACGCAGAGAGGCCGAACAACGCCGCAAGCGTCAGGTAGAGCGCAAAGCGAACACCGATCAACGACCAGTCGTCCATCGCCTCACTTCACCGCGAACGCGTAGTTTCCAGCAACCTTGTGCGTGTCCGTCGAAACGACGTGCCATGCGACGTTGTAGCGACCGGAAGACAGCGGCGCCTTCGGAGTGATGACAAGGGTTTGCCCGTCGGCCGCGAGCGCTGCGGTGCTCGCGATCTTCATCTCCGGCATTCCGGGCATCGCCGCCATAATGAGATCGGCCTTGGAGAAAGCGGATACCAGCTTTTCGCTAAAGCGAAGCTGAATGCGCGCGGGTTTTGCGACCGTTGCGTTAGCGGCCGGTGTCGCCGACACGAGCTTGGGATGCGCGTTCGCCGTTCCGGCGAACATGATGAGGGCGGCGGCGGCAGTCACAACAGATACGCGGCGCATGGGGAGGCCTTTCGACAGGAGGGTTCCTGTCCTTCATTACGCGTCTCGATTGGCTACCCCTCAAACACCACCGTGAGGGATCAGCGGCGCGCCTGCGTAATCCATGCTAGAGGGGCGGAGTGAACGATATGGACGACCTCGACGCAGTATTAACGAGGCTAGCGCATGCACCTGTGCCCGCGAGCCTCGACGGAATTGAAGCAAGGGTGCTGGCGCGCATCGCCGTGCGGCCTGCCGTGCGCGTCGGCATGGGTGTCGGCGCCATGACGATCGCCGTGGCTCTCGTCATGGGAGTTGTCGGCGCTGGGGTGCCCGCAAAGGAGGCAAGCGCCGCGTCGCTGTCACCCTTGGGGCCGGTGTCGCCACTCGCGCCTTCGACACTATTGCTGGGCGCGCCATGAGTGGCCGCACCCGCCTGATTCTTGGCATTCTGGCATGCTTTGCTGCGGCGATCATCGGGGTGTTCGTCGGGCGTGCGCTGCTCCCGACGCGTGCACAGCCCGGCGAAGAGTTGCACGACGTCCTCCATCACAAGCTCGCACTGGATGCCAATCAGGAGACGCGCCTTGCGGCCTTGGAGCAGCGGTTCGCCGTCCAACGTCGCGCGTTCGAGCTGGAGTTGAAGGCCAACAATGCCCGGCTCGCCGAAGCGATCGAAGCCGAGCATGGCAACGGACCGCGGGTCGCAGCGGCGGTCGATCGGAGCCACGCCGTCATGGGCGAGCTACAGAAAGCGACTCTGGCGCACATTTTTGCGATGCGGCAGCTCTTGCGGCCCAATCAGACCGGCCAGTTCGATCAGGCCGTGGTGAAGGCGCTCACCGACGACGCACGTTGAGGTCGGGCGCATGAGCCTCGACTGGACCACGCTTACGGACGGCGAGCTGGCGACGCTCAGCATCGCCGGTCGTGACGCCGCCTTTGCCGAGATCATGCGACGTTATCGCCAGCCGATATTCCGGATGGTGCGGGCGTGCGTCGGCGAGCCTGACGAGGCACTGGATCTGCTGCAGGAGACGTTCGTCGCAGCCCATCAGGCGCTCCGTCGCTATGACGGCGCGCGATCGATGCGCGCGTGGCTCTCGACGATCGCGATCAACAAATGCCGTGACTGGGGTCGCAAGCGGACGGTGCGCCGCTTCCTCTCACGCACCATTTCGCTCGGGACCGAAGCAGAGGCGGTCGCCGACGACCAAGTGGCAGTCGACGATGCCGCGAGTGATCGGCAGGAACTGGACCGCGTGACCCGAGCCATCTCGGCCTTACCGACAAATTTAAAGGAGCCATTAGTGCTTTGCACGATCGAGGGGCTCAGCCAGGCAGAGACCGCAGCAGTGCTGTCTATCAGCGAAAAGGCCGTCGAAACACGGCTCTATCGCGCGCGTGCGAAGCTGGCGGATTATTTGCGAGACCGCTGAGGGAAAGCGCAGCGCGCCGCGTATCAAGGCTAGAGGGACAGCCTTTTTTGGAGCCTTGAGGATCGTATGAGCCGCATAATCGACCGTCGCCAGATGCTGCGCGGGGCCGCCTTGGCGGGAAGTGGGCTCGCGCTGTCCGCCTATATGCCGGCGTGGGCGCAGACCAATACGGCGGGGCTTGTGACACCCCTGCCGACCATCACCGGCAACGACATCACGCTGCGGATCGCGCGCCAGACGATGATGATCGATGGTCGCCCATCCAAGGCGATCGGGATCAACGGCACCGTCCCCGCGCCGCTGATCCGACTGCGTGAAGGCCAGAATGTGCGCCTCAACGTCATCAACGATCTCGACGAGGATAGCTCAATCCACTGGCATGGCTTGCTCGTCCCGCCCCAATATGACGGCGTGCCCGGCATCTCGTTTCCCGGCATCAAGGCGCGATCGAGCTTTCTCTATGAATTCCCGATCAAGCAGAACGGCACCTATTGGTATCATAGCCATTCGGGGCTTCAGGAGCAGCTCGGACATTATGGGCCGATCGTGATCGACCCGGCCGAAGCCGATCCGGTGCAGTTCGATCGCGAGCACGTCATCGTGCTTTCCGACCATAGCCAGCTCAGCCCCGCTGCTATCTTCCGCGACATGAAGGTCAATCCGGGCCATTTTAATTATCAGCAACAAACGCTTGCCGGGCTGTTGGCGGGGAAGGATCAGACGCTCAAGGAGCGGATCGACTGGGGCAAGATGCGGATGAGCCCCACCGATATTTCCGATGCGACCGGCCCGGCCTACACCTATCTCGTCAATGGGCACGGCCCGAAGGACAACTGGACCGCGCTGTTCACGCCGGGCCAGCGGGTGCGGCTGCGCATCATTAACGCTTCGTCGATGACGACTTTCAACGTCCGCATCCCAGGCCTGCGGCTCATTATCGTTCAGGCGGACGGTCAGAACGTAATGCCAGTCGAGGTGGACGAGTTCCAGATCGGGGTTGCCGAGACTTACGATGCCATCGTCACCCCGACCGACAACCGTGCCTATACGCTCGTCGGCGAGGCGATCGACCGATCTGGCCTCGCACGCGCGACTTTGGCGCCTCGTGCGGGCATGGCGGCCGAGGTTCCAGCGCTCCGGCCTCGCCCCCTCGCCTCGATGAAGGACATGGGCATGGACATGTCGTCGATGGGCGGCATGGACATGTCGGGGGGCGGCATGTCCCGCGGCATCGATCCTACCGCGGAAAAGAACCCATCCGCCGAGCTCACGACGCCCGGCGCCGGCATGGCGACCGGCGCGATGGCGATGAGCGGGATGGCGCAGGGCGGCAGTGCGATGCCGGGGATGGATCATGCGAGCATGAACCACGGCGCAATGGCTGCCGGCGGGATGGCAGGCATGGATCATGGCGCGATGGGCAGCCAGCAAGGCGGTATGGGTGCGATGGACATGGGGTCGATGAAGATGCGCGACTTCTCCAAAGCCCCCCAGGTCAAGAAGGGACCGGGTGTCCAAACGATCTCGCCCATGCCGATGGACCGTACCGACTATCCCGGTCAGGGCCTGGAGGACGTCGGGCACAAGGTGCTCGTCTATCGCGACCTGATGGCGCTGACCCCCAATCCCGACGTGCGCGCGCCGTCGCGCAGCCTCGATATCCACCTGACCGGCAATATGGAGCGGTTCATGTGGTCCTTCGACGGCGAAAAGATGTCGGACGTGCATGAACCGATCCCCTTCCTCGAAGGCGAGCGGGTGCGGATCAACCTCATCAACGACACGATGATGGGCCACCCGATCCACATCCACGGTCACTTCTTCGAACTGGTGACGGGGCACGGGGACCACGCCCCGCGCAAGCACACGGTAATCGTCCAGCCTGGCGGCAAGGTGACGTGGGATCTGACCGCCGATGCCGTCGGCGATTGGGCGTTCCACTGCCATCTTCTCTATCACATGCACGCCGGCATGATGCGGACCGTAAGCGTGCGTCCGCGTGGAGAAGCCGCATGAGCCGCTTCGCCCTCGTCCTTGCGACGACCGCCACGATCGCCGTCGCCGGTCCCGCCGCGGCGCAGTCGATGCAGGGCATGAACATGCCGGGAATGACGATGCCCGCGAAGAAGTCGGCCGTAAAGGCGAAGCAGCCTGCCAAGAGCAAGCGTGCCCCTGCGCATCGAGCGGCGCCAGCCAAACGATCGACCGCGCCGATGGCTGACATGAAAGGGATGGACCATTCCGCCATTCCGGGAATGGATATGTCGGGTAACGCCACCAAGTCCGCGCAAGGGGCGCAGCAGGGCATGGAAGCCATGCCGGGCATGCAGATGCCCCCAAGCGGTCAGCAACCCGCTCAGGGTGCTGCGCAGCCGATGCAGGGCATGGATCATTCGTCGATGTCGGGGATGTCGATGCCTGCCGGGCAGCAGAGCGGCCATGACATGCAAGGCATGTCGGGCATGAACGGGATGGCGATGCCGGGCATGGCGCAGACCGGAACGGCGCTGCCCGCCGGTGATGCGCCCGCCCCTGCCCCGCCAATGGACCATTATGCCGATCGCGTGTTCGCTCCTGCCGAAATGGCGAAGGCGCGCAGCGATATGATGTTCGAGCAGGGCGGTCAGCCCTTCTATCAGGTGATGTTCAACCTTGCCGAATATCAGGCCCGACAGGGCCGCGACGGCTATCGCTGGGATGGCGAGGCGTGGTTCGGCGGCGACATCAACCGCCTGTGGCTGAAGACCGAAGGCGAAGGCGCGTTCCGCGAGGGCATCGAGAGCGCCGAGGTGCAGGCGCTCTACAGCCGGGCTATCGGCCCCTATTTCAACCTTCAGGGCGGCGTCCGTCAGGACTTGGGGCCATCCCCCAAGCGCACCTACGCGACGGTCGGCTTCGAGGGGCTGGCTCCCTACATGTTCGAGGTCGAGGGGGCGCTATTCCTGTCGACCAAGGGCGACCTGCTCGGCCGCCTCGAAGGCTATTACGACCAGCGTATCACACAGCGGCTCGTCCTTCAGCCACGTGTCGAGTTCAACCTGGCGGCGCAGGATGTGCGCGAGAACGGTATCGGCCGAGGGCTGACCGATGCCGAGCTGGGGCTTCGGCTCCGCTACGAGATCCGGCGACAGTTCGCGCCCTATGTCGGCGTCTCCTACTTGGCGCAGACCGGGCGCACCGCGGACTTCACGCGCGCGCAGGGCAAAGACCCCACCACGACGAGCTTCGTTGCCGGCGTGAGAGTGTGGTTCTGACGAATGCTGGAAAGGAACTCCGCGTCGAACCGATCCGCGATCAAGCGGCATCTGCCCAGCCTGCCTTTCGTCGCCGCCCTGGCGCTTGTTCTTGGCCTGGGCGCCGCTGCCTTCATCTATCTCGGTGTCTATAACATCGCGGCCGATGCGCCTCATACGCCCGTCGTCTATTCGCTGCTGGAGAAGTTGCGCGATCGATCGATCGTCGTGCACGCTCGCGGTATCACGGCGCCGACCGACCTTGCATCGGCTCAGCGCGTCTCGACCGGCGCCGGGCTTTACACCGAAATGTGTTCGGGGTGCCATCTCGGGCCGGGTGTCGAAAAATCGGAGATGAGCCAAGGTCTCTACCCGCAAGCGCCCGAGCTGGCGAAGTCGCAGGACTTGTCGCCAGAGCAACAATTCTGGATCATCAAACACGGGGTGAAGCTCAGCGCGATGCCGGCTTGGGGCCGGACACATCCCGATCCGCTGATCTGGGATATGGTCGCGTTCGTTCGCAAGCTCCCCGGCATGACGCCCGAGCAATACAAGGCGCTCGTCGCCAGCGCGCCCGCCGACCATGACGCGATGATGAAGGATATGCCGGGGATGAAATGAGGCGGCCGACCGCTCGCCGCGATTTTGCTGGGGGCTAATTCAATTCCAGCAGGGGAACGCATGATGGACGACAAGCAGGGCAAGATGGGCATGGGCTACGGCCGCTTCGCGGCGATGATCGCGACGTCGACGGTCGTGATGTATGGCCTGATGTATCTCAACACCTATGCGTTGAGCCATGTCGAATACAGCCAGACGCGCATGTGGATGGCGTTCGTGATGGGCGCGACGATGGCGATCATCATGCTCGGCTTCATGTGGGGCATGTATAGAAACAGGCGCACCAACGTCGGCATTGTCGTCGGTAGCATCGTCGTATTCGCGTTGACGCTCTGGCTGGTGCGCAGCCAGGAGACGGTCGACGACGTAAGTTATATGCGAGCGATGATCCCCCATCACTCGATCGCGATCATGACCAGCGAGAGGGCGCACATCAAAGACCCCGAGGTCCGAAAGCTGGCGGACGGCATTATCGACGCGCAGGTGCGTGAGATCGCCCAGATGAAGCGGATGATCGCGCGGCTGGAGTCCCACCCAACGCCGAACGGCACGCCGGATCTTCCATCCTACCGCGACAAGGGTGCAACACCGCCCGCACCGGAAACCGATGAGAGCACCGGCATCAATACGCTGGCACCGATCCGTTGAGATGAAGGAGACGGGCTCGGCGACACGGTAGAAGATGGCTGCCATCCGAGGCCATTGGAACGGACCGTCAGCGGCGACTTGAAGATGCATATGGGCGAAGCGATCATCAAAGCACTTCGCATGGCAGGCATCATGGGTTGGGGAATCCTGTGGGCGCTGATCTTCGGCTTTCTCATTTCCGCGGTGATTCAGGCGGTCGTCAGCCATAAGGAAATGGCCAAGCTGCTGCCTGACGATCGGGCGGGCACGATCATCAAGGCGTCCGCGCTCGGCGCAGCATCCTCCTCCTGCTCCTACGCCGCGGTCGCGATCGCGCGTTCGATGGTCCGCAAGGACGCGAACTTCACTGCGGCAATGGCTTTCCAGTTCGCCTCGACCAACCTCGTGCTGGAGCTGGGCTTGATCCTCGCGATCTTGCTGGGATGGCGGTTTACCGCGGGCACCTGGGCGGGCGGCCTTGTCATGATCGTGATGATGGTCGCGCTGATGCGGGTCTTCTTCCGGCGTCGGATGGTCGAGCAAGCCAAAAAGCAGGCGGACAAGGGCGTTGCGGGCAAGATGGAAGGCCACGCCGCGATGGACATGAGCGTCGAGGGCGGATCGCTGCGCGATCGTCTGTTTTCGGCCAAAGGGCTGACCGCGACCGCGCATTATTACTGGATGGATTGGGCATCGCTGTGGTTCGACATCGCGCTCGGCCTGCTGATCGCCGGCGCCGTGGCGGCGTGGGTGCCGCAAACCTTCTGGGCCAGCATATTCGCAGCCGACAATCCGACACTCGCCAAGATCGTCGGCCCGCTGATCGGCCCGCTGATCGCGGTGGTGACGTTCGTCTGCTCGGTCGGCAACGTGCCGCTGGCAGCGGTGCTCTGGAATGGCGGAGCGAGCTTCGGCGGTGTGATCGCGTTCATCTTCGGCGATCTGATCGTCATCCCCATTTTGAATATCTATCGTCGCTATTACGGGTTGAAAGCCGCGGCAGTACTCGCCCTGATATTCTATGCGGCAATGGTCGGCGCCGCCTATGTCGTCGAGTTCGTGTTCGGATTTGCTGGATTGGTCCCGGCTACGCGCTCGGCCCAACTCATGAGCGAGGGCGTGAGCTGGAACTATACGACCTGGCTCAACATCATCGGCCTTGTCCTATCCGCGATGCTGCTCTGGCGCTTCCTCGCAACCGGCGGCCCGGACATGCTGCGCATGATGAAAGGCGGCCAAAACCAACAATCCGACCAGCATCACCATCACCACGGAGCTTCGTCGCAAGGATGAAGCGATAGGAAGGAAGACTGAAATGCGCACTCTAATTATATCGTCCGCCGTAATGCTCGCCGCGACGCCCGCTCTTGCGCAACAAGGCGGCATGCAGGGAATGGATCATAGCCAAATGGGCGGGATGAACCACGCCGATATGGGCAAGATGATGGCCGGCAATCCCTACGCTCAGGCCGAAATGGACATGCATCAGAAGATGATGGCAGCAAAAGAGGGCGACGCGGCCGAAATGTGGACCCGCAAGATGATCGAGCATCACCGCGGCGCCATCGCCATGTCGCGCGTTGCGGTGCGCGATGCCAAGGACGCGCAGACCCGCGAGATGGCGCAGATGACGATCACCAAGCAGGAAAAGGATATTGCCGAGCTGCAAGCGTGGCTCCGCAAGCACGGCAAGCGCCCGCAGTAAGGGAGCGCTGCCCCCGCCCTGCCGATCCTCCTATTCCCCGGCAGGGCGGGGATTCCAGGAAGTCAGGCTTCCTCGATGGCACTTTCATTGACACGTAACGCTGACCGGCTGACAATATTCGCGTGTTGAAGACCCGCCTTTCCCTGTTGCTCCTGATGGGAGCACTCCTCGGCCTGTTCGGTCAGGGGATGGCGTATGCGTCCGGGCCCGCATTCACGCCGAAGGTGGCCGCCACTCATGCGATGCCCAGCGGCATGGATTGCCCGGACATGGCATCCGCGCACAAGCGTTCGCCCGAGCGTCCCTGCAAAGGGCTGACGCTCGCGTGTATCGCGCAGATGGGATGCGTCGTCCCGATGACCTTCGACCCGGAACGGCCGATCGCAGAGCGCGCGCGCGTTGCGCAGCTCGCCGCTACATGGCCGCCGGCCCCGATGTTCGCCGGGCGTGAGGTCGCGCCCGAGCCGGAGCCGCCCACCGTCTGATCGACCCGAGTTAGGGTTCTGACGCCTGTTGCCCTCGTGGCGGCCGGCGCAACCCGATCGTGGCCTCGACCAGAACGGAAAACCAACATGAAGCTATTCGTCGTGGCGGCATTGTCCGCCATCGCCAGCGCCGCGCACGCGGGGCCGCTGACCTATGACCAGGCGCTCCGCCAAGCGCTCGCCAATTCGCCGGGTGCCGCGGCCACGCGCGCGGGGATCGACGCTGCCGGTGCCGACGCCCGCGCGGCGGGCAGTCTTCCCGACCCGCGCCTGTCGGTCGGACTCGACAACTACCCCATCTCTGGGCCGCCCGCCTTCACCTTGGGCGGCGACAATATGACGATGGCACGTATCGGCGTGCAGCAGGACATCCCCAATCTGGCGAAGCGTCACGCGGCTCAGGCACAGGCGCGCGCCGCGATCACGACCGCCGAAGCTGCGCAAGCGTCCCGGCTTCGCCGGATACGCCTCGGCGCGGGCGTCGCGTGGATCGAGCTGGCCTATGCCCAACGCCGTCTTGCGGCGATGGATCGCGTTCTGACGACGCTTCATACCCTCCCGACCACAGCTCGCAGCGCGGTCGCGTCGGGATCGGCTCGCCCGGCCCAGACCCTGGCGGTAGATCAGTCCATTGCCGCTCTGGAGGATCGCAGGGACACGCTCGTCGCCGACGTCGGGCGGGCGCGGGCGATGCTGGCGCGCTGGACCGGCGTGCCGGCCCCCGAGGCGACCGGCGACGTGCCCGCGCCCGACCTCGTGCCGGCCCGGCTGCGCGCCGCCTTGGTGCGCCACCCCGATATCCAGACTGCCGATGCCAGCGTGGGGCGGATGCAGGCTGACGTGGACGCCGCCCGCGCTGACAAGCGCCCGGATTGGGGGTTCGACGTTGCCTACCAGCGTCGCGATCCGCGCTACGGCGATATGGTCTCGGCCGGCGTGACGATGAGTTTGCCGCTGTTCACGCGCACCCGGCAAGATCCGCGGATCGCTGCCCGACAGGCGGCAGCCTCGCAGGCCGAAGCCGAGCGGGAAGATACGCGCCGGGCGCTGGCGGCCGACCTCGAGGCGGGACTTGCCGATCACGTGATGCATCACGCGCAGTGGATGCGGGCGCGTGACGTGCTCCTGCCGCTCGCGCGGCAGCGCTCCGAACTGGACACCGCCAGCTATTCGGCGGGGCGTGCGGGCCTGCTCGACGTGATCGAAACCAAGACGGCGCTGGCCGACGCCGAGCTGACCGCGCTCGACCGCGAGGCCGACGTGGCGCGCGACGCGGTACGCCTTACCATCACCTATGGGAGCGAGGACCGATGAGCAGCATCGCCATCACACGACCGCGTCTGCTCGGTGCCGCGGCCCTACTCGCCGTCGTCGCCGGCGGCGCAGGGTTCGGGATCGCCAGACTTGGCACGGCCCCCGCGGCCGACGACGCCGTGTCGCCGACCGCGCAGAAGAAGATCCTCTACTGGTACGATCCGATGATCCCCGCCGAGCGGCACGACGGGCCGGGTCTCTCGTCGATGGGGATGAAGCTGATCCCCCGCTATGCCGACGAGGGCGGAGGCGGCAGCGCTGCTCCGGGCGTCACGATCGATGCGGTCGGCCTCCAGCGGCTCGGCGCGCGGATCGTCGCGGCCGAACGCGGATCACTGTCTGATACAGCCGCAGCGACCGGCAGCATCGAGTTCAACGACCGCAACGTCGCGATCGTGCAGGCGCGCAGCGCCGGGTTCGTCCAGCGTGTCTATGCGCGCGCGCCGGGCGACGTCGTGCCGGCCGGCGCGCCGCTCGCCGATATTCTGGTGCCCGAATGGGCGGGCGCACAGGCGGAATATCTTGCCGTTCGGCGGAGCGGCGATGCCGCGCTCGCGCGCGCCGCCCGGCAGCGCCTGCTGCTGCTGGGAATGCCGGCCGGGCTTGTCGCGTCGGCCGAGCGTAGCGGCCGGACAAAAGGCGTGACGATGATCAGCACGCCGGTTGGCGGGGTCATCAAGACGCTCGGCGTCCGGCAGGGCATGACAGTCTCGCAGGGGCAGACACTGGCGGAGGTGAACGGGCTCGACACCGTGTGGTTGAATGCCGCCGTCCCCGAGGCCATCGCCGGCAAGCTCCGTATCGGCACGACCGTCACCGCCACGCTGCCAGCTTTTCCGGGCGAAAGCTTCAGGGGCCGGATCGCCGCGATCTTGCCGCAGGCCGACGCCGCGA
This sequence comes from Sphingomonas benefaciens, assembly GCF_052907485.1. Lineage (NCBI taxonomy): Bacteria > Pseudomonadati > Pseudomonadota > Alphaproteobacteria > Sphingomonadales > Sphingomonadaceae > Sphingomonas > Sphingomonas benefaciens. Next base: position 105,411 of record NZ_JBREIC010000006.1, read on the forward strand.
GCCGCACGCTGACGATCCGCGTCGAGCTGTCCAATCGGGGCGGCCGTTTGCGCCCCGGCATGTTCGCCAGCGTGGCGCTCGATCAGGGGAGCCGCGATGCGCTCCTCATTCCCAGCGAGGCCGTCATCCGGACCGGCCGGCGCACGCTCGTCATGCTGGCAGGGCCGGGCGGGCGGTTCAGACCGGCCGAGGTCCGCATCGGTGCGGAAGGTGGCGGAAAGACCGAGATCGTCGCCGGCCTGTCCGAAGGCGAGAAGGTCGTCGCGTCGGGCCAGTTCCTGATCGATTCCGAAGCAAGCCTTGCCGGTCTCGACGCGCGGCCGATCGGAGGCGAAACGCGGCTCACGACAAAGCCGGCGCCGAAGTCCGCCACGCCGATCTACGAGACGGTCGGCAGCATCGAGGCGATCGACCGCAGCGGCGTCACCCTGTCCCACCAGCCCGTTCCGGCGATCGGCTGGCCCGCTATGACGATGACCTTCCGCGTTGCCGATCCCGCGCTGGTGCGCGGGTATCGCAAGGGCGACCGGGTCCGCTTCGGCTTCGATCAACCCGCAGACGGGCCGACGCTGCGCCGCATGACGCGCGAGGCCGGCCGATGATCGCAACCATCATCCGCTGGTCGGTCGCGAACCGTTTCCTCGTCGTGCTGGCGGCCGTCGCGCTTGCCATCGCCGGGGTGTTCGCAATGCGCGCGACCCCCGTCGATGCGCTCCCCGACCTGTCCGACACACAGGTCATCATCCGCACGAGCTGGCCGGGCCAAGCCCCTCAGATCGTCGAGAACCAGGTGACGTATCCGCTCACCACGACGATGCTGTCCGTGCCCGGCGCGAAGACCGTGCGCGGCTATTCGTTCTTCGGCGACAGCTATGTCTACGTCCTTTTCGAGGATGGCACCGACCTCTATTGGGCGCGCTCGCGCGTGCTCGAGTATCTGAGCCAGGTGCAGGGACGTCTTCCCCAGGGCGCGCAGGCCGCGCTCGGTCCCGATGCGACGGGGGTCGGCTGGGTCTATGAATATGCCCTGGTCGATCGCACCGGACGCCACGACCTGTCGCAACTCCGATCCTTGCAGGACTGGTTCCTGCGCTACGAGCTGAAGACACTGCCCGGCGTCGCCGAGGTGGCGAGCATCGGCGGGATGGTGAAGGAATATCAGGTGCTGCTCGACCCGACGCGGCTCGCCGCGTTCGGCGTCACCCACACCCAGGCCGTCGATGCCATTCGTCGCGCCAATCAGGAGGCCGGCGGGTCCGTTCTCGAGCTGGGCGAAGCCGAATATATGGTCCGGGCGTCCGGCTACCTGCGCAGCGTCGACGATTTCCGCGCGATCCCGCTCAAGGTCGCCGGTGCCGGCGTGCCCGTCACCTTGGGCGACGTCGCCTCGATCCAGATCGGCCCCGAGATGCGCCGCGGCATCGCCGAGCTGAACGGCGAGGGCGAGGTCGCGGGCGGCGTCGTCATCCTGCGCCAGGGCAAGAACGCACGCCAGACGATCGAGGCCGTCAGGACCAAGCTGGCGGAATTGAAGGGGAGCCTTCCTCCCGGCGTCGAGATCGTCACCACTTATGACCGCTCGCAGTTGATCGACCGTGCGGTGGAGAACCTGTCGGGCAAGCTGATCGAGGAGTTCGTCGTCGTCGCGATCATCTGCGGGCTGTTCCTGTGGCACGTCCGATCGGCGCTGGTCGCGATCGTCACCCTGCCCTTGGGCGTGCTGGCGGCCCTGCTCGTCATGCGCGTGCAGGGGGTGAACGCCAACATTATGTCGCTAGGCGGCATCGCCATCGCGATCGGCGCGATGGTCGATGCCGCGATCGTGATGATCGAAAACGCGCACAAGCGGATCGAACGATGGGAGCACGAGCACCCGGATACCGCCCTGGCAGGCGAGGAACGCTGGCGCGTCATTACCGAGGCCGCAGCCGAGGTTGGGCCGGCGCTGTTTTTCAGCCTCGTCATCATCACCCTGTCGTTCGTGCCGGTCTTCACGCTCGAAGCGCAGGAGGGACGGCTGTTCGCCCCGCTCGCCTTCACCAAGAGCTATGCGATGGCGGCAGCGGCGATCCTGTCGGTGACGCTCGTGCCGGTCCTGATGGGATGGCTGATCCGGGGACGCATCCCGGCCGAGAACGACAATCTCCTCAACCGCGCGCTCACCCGCGCTTACCGTCCCGCGCTCGACCGCGTGCTGGCGCGACCGTGGGCGGCGATCGGCATCGCCGCCCTGGTGCTGGCGACGACGGCATGGCCGCTGACGCGGCTTGGCGGCGAGTTCATCCCGACGATGGACGAGGGCGACCTGCTCTACATGCCGTCCGCGCTGCCCGGGCTTTCGGCCGCGAGCGCATCGGCGCTGCTCCAGCGTACCGATCGGCTGATTAAGACCGTGCCCGAGGTCGCGACCGTGTTCGGCAAGGCCGGGCGCGCGGAGACCGCGACCGACCCCGCCCCGCTCGAGATGTTCGAGACGACCATCCAGTTCAAACCGCGCGATCAGTGGCGCGTCGGAATGACGCCGGCGAAGCTGGTCGAGGAGCTGGATCGCACGGTGCGCGTGCCGGGCCTTACAAATGTCTGGGTGCCTCCGATCCGCAACCGCATCGACATGCTGGCCACCGGCATCAAGAGCCCGATCGGGGTAAAGGTGTCGGGGTCCAATCTCGCCGAGATGGACCGGATCGCCGCCAGCATCGAGCGCGTCGCCAGAACCGTGCCGGGTGTCAGTTCGGCATTGGCCGAGCGGCTGACCGGAGGCCGCTATGTCGATGTCGACATCGATCGGGCGACCGCGGGGCGCTATGGCCTCAATATCGCCGATGTGCAGGAGATCGTGTCGGGCGCGATTGGGGGCGAGACGATCGGCCAGACGGTCGAGGGCCTCGCCCGCTACCCGATCAGCGTACGCTACCCGCGCGAGCTGCGCGACAGCCTGGAGGGATTGCGGACCCTCCCGATCGTGACCGCATCGGGCCAGCAGATCACGCTCGGCACCGTCGCATCGGTGTCGATCGCGGAAGGTCCGCCGATGCTCAAGACCGAGAACGGCCGGCCCTCGACCTGGGTCTATGTCGATGTACGTGGGCGCGATCTGGCCTCCACGGTCGCGGACCTGCGCCGTGCGGTCGCCAAGGATGTTCGGCTCAGCCCGGGCGTGTCGATCGCCTATTCCGGGCAGTTCGAGTATCTGCAACGCGCCGAGGCGCGGCTGATGCTCGTCGTGCCGGCGACGCTCGCCATCATCTTCCTCCTGCTCTACCTCACCTTCGGACGGCTCGACGAGGCGGCGCTTATCATGGGCACGCTGCCCTTCGCGCTGACCGGCGGGATCTGGACACTTTGGCTGCTCGGTTATGCGCAGTCGGTCGCGACCGGCGTCGGATTCATCGCGCTCGCCGGCGTATCGGCGGAGTTCGGCGTCGTTATGCTGATCTACCTCAAACACGCGCTGGCCGACCGAGGGCCATCGCCGTCGGCGGATGAGGTGTCGGAGGCGATCCGGGAAGGCGCGCTGTTGCGGGTGCGGCCCAAGGCGATGACCGTCGCGGTGATCGTCGCCGGGTTGTTCCCCGTACTGATCGGCCATGGTGCGGGGTCGGAAGTGATGAGTCGGATCGCGGCCCCGATGATCGGTGGAATGCTGACCGCACCGCTCCTGTCCATGTTCATCCTGCCCGCCGCCTACATGCTGTTGCGGCGCCGAACACTTACCCACCCCGAAAGGAAAACATCATGAAGCTGACACACTCCATGCGCGCCGCGTCGATCCTGCTGCTCGTGCCGATCGCGACGGGTGCCTTCGCGCAAGCCGGCAAGCCGTCCGCGGCTGTGGTGAAGACCGGAAACGGCATGGGCGCGATCACCGCCGTCGATGCGAAAGGTGGAACCGTGACCATCAAGCATGGCCCGATCCCAAGCATCGGCTGGCCCGCCATGACCATGACCTTCAAGGCAGCTCCCCCGGCCCTGCTCAAGGGATTACGGTCGGGACAGCGGGTCGCGTTCACCGCCAGGGCGAAGGGCATGGCGGCCGAGGTCACGGCGATCAGCCCGCATTGACGATGCGGGCGGCTCCTCGCGTCAGTGCGCCATCGACAGCGCGGATGGGGCGGCGATCATCCATAGCGCCATCGCGACCATCATCAGGTTCTCGGTGAGCGAGATGAAGCCGAGCGGCACGTTGCTGTCGCCGCCCACGCAGGCGCATTTCAGTTCGCGCTTGTCGATATAGACGGCCTTGAACACCGACACCGCGCCGATCGTGCCGATGACGAGCGCGACGGGCACCGAGAGCCAGGTGAGCGCGCCAGCGGCCATCAGCACGCCCGCCCCGCCTTCCGCGAACGGGTAGATGTAGGAATAGGGCACCCAGCGCTTGGCGAGCAGATCATAGTTCAGAAACATGCTCGAAAAACTCTCCACGTTCTGGAGCTTGAGCATGGCGAGCACGCACATCGAAAAGGCGATGAACCATTCGCCGGCGCGAACCGTGAAGGGCGTGCCGAGCACCGCATAGCTGGCGGCAAGCGCCATCAAGGCCGTCATCGCAAACACGGCGATCACCGGCCGATAGGTGACGGCCTTGGGATCGCGCACCGTCTTGCCGAAGAAGCGACGCAGATCGTCATAGCCGCCCACCCGCTCGCCGGCGATGAAGGTCTGCGGGGTCGTCTTGACCCCGTGCTTCGCTTTGAAGGCGTCGGTTTCCTCCCGCGTGCGGAGCCAATGGTCGTCGACCTCGTAGCCCTCTCGGCGCAACAGGTCCTTCGCCTTCAACCCATAAGGACACGTGTGTTCCGGCATCACCATCCGGTAGATCGTCGCCTGCTTGGCGGGTGCGCTCGCCATGTCGCTTCTCCAATTCGTCTGCCTAGCCTATATGGGGTACGTACCATAGTCCGGAGTCAAGGCATGGCGGGCATGACGATCGCAGGGCTGGCGCGCGAAGGTGGCGTGGGTGTCGAAACCGTGCGCTATTACCAGCGGCGCGGGCTTCTCGACGAGCCCGATCGGCCGAGCGGGTCCGGCACCGGTGGCGGTATCCGACGCTATGGTGCCGATGATGTGCGGCGGCTCCGCTTTATCCGTTCGGCACAGGCAGCCGGATTCACGCTCGAGCAGATCGGGGAGCTGCTGGCGCTGGATGCGACCAACGATCGTGCCCGTGCGCGGCAGCTCGCCATCGACCAAGTCGCGGCGCTGGATGCGAAGATCGATGATCTCGAGCGGGTGCGCGCCTCGCTTCACCGACTGGCGGCAGAGTGCGGTTCAGGATCGAAAGGCCCTTGCCCCATTTTGACTGCGTTCGACAATAACTGAACAGGATGGGACCATCATAGCGTCCGCGCTGCAGGACTCCGGTGCTCTGCCGAGATGCCTAAAATGAGCGTAAGCGTTGGTAGCACGAACAGAGTGCGCAACGTCGCCGAGATCAGCCCACCAATCACAACGGTCGCGAGCGGCTTCTGGACTTTCGCGCCAGCCCATGTGCGACGGCGTCGTCGAGCGTCAGCACCGGTCTCGATGGTACGGTTTGCGCCGCAACCGGTGACAGGCAGAGCAACAGAGTAGCGCCGGCAGCAGCGCGTGATGGTGGCACTTCATGCGGGTTCGTTCATCTCGGTAAGGGCGCCGCGCGTGATGTCCCAGGCAGAGTGCAGGAACAGCAGCGCGATCACGCCGGCCACGGCGAGGTCCGGCCATGCTCTCCCCGTCCACGCCACCAGCCCGGCCGCGGCGATCACCGCGATGTTGGCGAGCGCATCGTTGCGGCTGAAGAGCCAGATCGCCCTGACATTTGCGTCGCCCTCACGAAAACGGGCTAGGACAAGGGCAGCGCTAACGTTGATGACCAGTGCTACGACCCCGATTCCGCCCATCAGATCGGCTTCCGGAGCCACAGCGGTCATGGCGCGCCAAATCGCAAAAGCGATCACGCCCAAGCCCAATGCACCGAGGAACAAGCCCTGAGCGAGAGCTACCCGGGATCGGGCAGCGGCGGTCCAGCCCAGCGCGATGAGCCCGAAAAGCGAGATCGTACCGTCCCCGATGAAGTCGAGGGCGTCAGCCTTCAGCGCTTGGCTGTCGGCTACAAACCCGCCGACGATCTCCATTAAGCCGAAGCCAAGGTTCAGCAACACGACGATCCACAGCGCGCGCCGGTAGGCAGGGTCGTGCTCGGCCCGCTTCGAGTCCCCCGTGCAACCGCACGAGGAGGATTCACTTCCGGTCATACCTGCCCCCTACAATCTACAGCCACTGTAGCAGTAAGAACAAACGTCACAAATCTGGAAGCACCGCCAAACACGTTACTCGGCCGGCGCAAGATCACGTGCCTCGGTGCCCTCGCGACGATTGATCGAGAAGCCAACGGCGATCGCAACTGCCATAAGGAGCTGGGCGGTAATGGACTGCCATGTGGGGAACACGCCGAGCATCGACAGCCGGGGCGCTTCGGCAATCGGCGCGATGTTGATGATGCCAGCCTCCTGAAGTGCTGCCACACCTTTGCCGGCGAGAACCACCGTCAAACCTGCCATCAGCCATGAGCTATAGGCAAAGAACTTCGCGATTGGGATCTGCCGGCTATAGCGCAGCATCGCCCAAGCAATCACGCCGAGAACCCCGACAGCCGTTCCGGCGCCAGCGAGCAGCGCACCGCCATTACCTTGGGTCCACAAGGCTGCGTAGAATAGGATTGTCTCGAAAACCTCCCGATAGACTACGACGAACGCGAGCCCGAACAGAAACCAGGCAGAGCGACCCGACAAGGCGTGGGTCATCTTCGCCCGGATGTAGCGCTGCCATTGGTCGGCTTGCGCCTTGCCGTGCATCCATATGCCGACCGAGAGCAGGACCACGGCGGCGAACAGCGATCCGAAGCCTTCCGTCAGCTCCCGGCTCGCACCGCTTATGCCGATCGCATAGGTCGCAACGACCCAGGTCAAAAGGCCGGCAGCAAGAGCCCCCACCCAGCCGCCGTGAACGTATGGAAGCGCTTCCGACCGGTCCGCCTTACGCAGGAACGCGATCATGGCGACCACGATCAGCAGCGCTTCCATTCCCTCGCGCAGCAGGATCGTGAAAGCACCAAGGAAAGTCGAAGCATTGCTAGAGGCGTTGGGAGCCAGCGCGGCCTCGGCATCGTCGAACAGGCTGTTGAGAACGAGAACCCGGTTCGCCAAATCGTCAGGAGCGGCGCCTTGATCGACCGCGGCGCGATACTCACCCATCGCGCCTTCGATCCTGGCGAGCAGCGTGGCGTCGCGGGCACCCAGCGTCGGCTCGACCGGCTCAAAACCGTCCAGGTACGCCGACAGCGCCATTCCCTTCGCAGCAGCGCTATCACCTTTGCGAGCCGCATCAAGGCTCGCCGCCAACTTCTGACGAACGAGCGACAGCGACGCCGGAGCCTGTTCGATCACGGCTTCCGGGTGGCGGCGTAGATAAGCCATGGCCGCCCGCGCCCGCTGCTCACCCAATTTGCCAGCGAGGGAGGCTGGCGTGAGGCCTACAAGGGCCTTGAGGTCCGGGATTTGGTCGCGCAGCGCCGGATCGGCTTTCCAGAGGCGCTCGCCGAGCCGCGCCTGTTCGTCGCTGAAGGCAAAGCTGCCGGCGCGGAATGCCAGCGCCCATCGATCCTGGCTCGGCAGATCGGCGAAGCTCTGCATCGCCGTTCCGTCGATACCTTGGCTGATCACTTGATAGAGCGCGAACACGCTGCGCTGACGGGCGCGATCGGCATCGGTAAACGCGATCGGGGGCGTGGTCAGCTTCGCCGCACTAGGGCCATGCCCATCTCCAGTAGCACCGTGGCAAGCGGCGCAAGTCGAACCGAACAAAGCTTCGCCACGTGCAAAGCTCGGGGGAGCGGTCGGGGCGAGCGGCACGGGGTAAGCTTGCAGCAGATCAGCCGCGAGCCCGTGTGCCAACGCGGAGACCTCCTGGGGCGACCTCTGGCGGACGATCAGGCCTTGCAAGCGTGCCGCACCCGAGATCAACGCCGCTCGCTCGGGCTTGATCGGCAGAGCCGCAAGACGTGAGGAAACGGAGCCTGCAAACTCCTTCATCTCGGCATATTCGGACGCGCTCTTGATACGGCCGCGATCGACGGCCCCCTCGTAATCAACGGCAACATAGTCGAGCAGTCGCCAGGCAGTTTGCACATCGTTCGGGTCGGCCGCGGGCGCGGCGCGCAACGTGGAAATGGGCACAATGAGCCCGAGTAGGATCAGGAGCGCGACAACGATCAGCCGCACCGGGGCGGCGTGGATCGCGCGGTCAAAAGGCGCGCCGTCGACGTTGAAATGGCGAAGATACACGGGAAACATGCCGGCTCTCTACAACCTCCAGCCACTATAGAAGCAAGCGATTTGAGAGCCGCTCGCAGTAGCGCCGCATCGAGTGGTGGCTTCAGTAGTAGTCAGCAAGCGTGAGCATGCGCGTTGTGCCGTCTGCGAGCCTAAGCGCTATCCGGTCTCCGGCGCGGCCATAGCGCCACTGCCAGAGCCGGCCGCGGATGTAGGATCTGTCGATCGCAATGCCGTTCACCGCCACGATCCGCTCGCCAATCAACCATCCCGCCCTTGCCGCCGGGCTGCTGATCGCCACGTGAATGACCGCAAGATCTGTCGGGGAGGCCACGAGGCCGAGGCCACTTCGATCCTTCAGCATCGGCAGACGCGCTTGAAGCCGTGCCGGTCGCAACCACAGGCGTCCGAGGGCGACGTCCAGCACAATATTAAACTGCCCCAGCAGCGGCATCCCGATGTTGCCCACCGTGCTCGCCGAGGCCCATCGATCCAGGGCGAGGGCCGGGACTGCCTCTGTCAACAGCCCGCCCAGGCTCACCTTGTCGGCAGTGAACGTCTTGACGATCTGCACACCCTCGACCCCGCCCAGCGCTGCGGTTGAGTGAGGCCGGTCGGCGAGCGAGCGGTGCGCATCGAGATAGGCAGAGGACAACATCAGTGCAGATGAGCTGCCGGTATCGAGCATCAGCAGTATCGGCCCAGAGCCATTCACCGACGCGCGGAGGAGGAGTTCCTGTCTGGCACCCCGCTCGAGCGGGAGCATCGTCCATCCTTCTCCACCGAGGAAGCTCCCATTCTTTCCGAATGCGAACTGTTTTCTCTCAAAATTCAGGACAACGCAGCCGCCGACAAGCACGTCGGCTCCGAGCATCATGTCGATCGGTCTTCCATATGCCGCAGAGATCGCGGCGAGATCAGCAACGATGGCAAAAGACAGAACATGGGCTTCGCCGGCCAGCGTCACCTCGACATTGCGAACCAATTCAACTGCGGCCCGGCTGCTAAGGCCGGATATTGTTCGAGGTTCGAGGCCCACCATACCGAGTTTTGCGGCAAGCGGGCGGCTGATGATCGAGGCCCCGCTTCCAGTGTCGAGCACTGCCTCAATGTCGGCGCCCGCGACCTTCGTCGGGACAAGCAGGGTGTCGCCTGTTCCCACTTCCAAAGGATGCCAGCTTGGAGGTTCGACGAAGCCGGGCCAGTACGATCCGGATCGAGGCCCCCTGCTCACAGCAGCGGTAGAGATGCTGGCCCCGAGAAGCCCGCTGCCGAGCTGCTTCAACACCCTTCGACGGCTTAAATACCCCGCCGCGGCTCCGTCCACGCGGTCCACTTAATCCTTCCCACCCCGGCCCCGTTGCCGGAATGGAGGTGCTGCTACATGCTACAGTCGCTAGAGGATCAAGCCGTATAATCGGGCCTTACGCAACAGGTCGCGCGATAGCCTGGATGACCCGGCATTCCGCCATCGTCTTGGCGCAACAGCCTGCCGCGCTCATTGAGGCAAGTTCATCCCGCAGCGCACCGAGCTGGCGAAGCCGCTCCTCGACGTCAGCAAGGTGGCGCGACGCGATGTCAGTCGCTTCCGAACAGTCGCGCTCAGGTTGGTCGGCGAGCGCCAGCAACGAGCGGATCTCATCGATCGAGAACCCGAGCCGTCGGGCATTGCGAATGAAATTGAGACGATCGACGTCCGGGAGACCATAGGTGCGCCGCCCCGACGCGGTACGAGCGGGCCGGCCGAGCAGTTCGATTTCTTCATAGAACCGTATGGTTGTGACTTTGGTCGCGGTAGCGCTTGCCAATTCACCGATCTGCATCGAGACTTCCTTCCGCACCGATGACATCCTGTTCCGGTGCCGGAAGATGCCGGTACAGGGTCGGAACCGAGACGCCGATCGCCGGCGCAATCTCCCGCATCGGCATCCCGGAGGCCACTAGCTTGCGAGCCGCCTCGAGTCGTTTGGGGGTCATCACCGTTTTCCGGCCGCCGACCCTGCCCTCACGCCGGGCGACCATCAGCGCAGCCGTCGTGCGCTCCCTATTAAGATCGCGCTCCATTTCCGCCATCGCAGCCATGATGTGGAAGACGAGCTTGCCAGCAGTGCCGGCCGTGTCGATCCCGTCCGTCAACGATCGGAGGCCAATGCCGCGCTCCGCCAAGTCAGCGGCGAGATCGACCAGGCCCTTCATCGTCCGACCGAGACGATCGAGTTTCCAGACCACCAGCACATCGCCCGCTCGGGCGTGCGAAAGCGCGTCGGCCAACCCTATGCGGTTCGCCTTGGCGCCGCTTGCCTTGTCGCTGAACGTCCGCTCACATCCTGCCTCGCGCAGTGCGTCGAGTTGAGGTGTCAGATCCTGTTCGGGGGTCGAGACCCTGGCGTAGCCGATCAGCATGACGCATTCTCAAAACTCATCCCGCGCCCCTAGCACGGGCCTCAGCAATCGAGAATGTGTTTTGATACGCCCGCCACCCCTGCTAAGCGTTCTCACATGGTGGCGCATCAAAATCGATCGTGGCTGTTGAAAAAGTCCTACTGAAGGCTGCCGATCGTCTGTCGAAATCGCCTTTTTAGATTATGCGAGAGGTTTGCTTATCCGGTTCCACCTGAGACATCAGGAGCCACCTTGGGGTCGGGATCCTGTGCCTTGCCGGTTGCGGGTGCCGCTTTCTGGCTCGGCATAGCGGTGAGATAAGCAACGATCGCGTCAACGTCCTTCTCGGCCACCGGCGCCTTGTACACCTCACGCATCTTGGTGACGGTCGCCTTCCACTGGTCCGCCGATAGCGCAGGCTGAGTTAGCGCCATGCTGGCCGAGTGGCACGAAGTGCAGTTGGCGTTGATGACGTCGGCGTGCGGACCATCGGGGTAGGTAGCGTCATCGACCGGCAGGTCGACGCTGGTCGAGGCGAGCGAAAAGCCGCGGGCTGAGACGCTGGTGGGCGGTGCCGGCTCGGATTTCTCGGAGATCGGGGCAGGCGCCTTGCGGCTGCTCGGCGCCCCGATCGAGACGAGGATAATGCCGGTCAGGCCGATCAGGCCAGCGGCCATGATGCCGGGAGACGGGGTCTTCATGCTACTCGCTCCTCAGGCCGCGATGATGGTGGTGGTCTCGATATTGCCGCGCATGAACCCGCCCGGGTTCCAGATCGGCTTCATCGGCTGGGCGACACCGTTGGTGTTCCAGCAGCGCACCATGATCGGGTTGGCACCGCGTCGCAGCGGCACGCGACCATCCCACCGACGGAAGCTGTACCTGCCCTCGTCCGCTCCGAGCGTCGTCCTGTACCAGGTGCGGCCTCCGTCCGACGACACATCGACCTTGGCGACGCCGCAATCGCCGCCCATTGCGATGCCGCCGACCGGGATCGACGCTTCATAGGCGATCGCCTGACCATCGGGCAGGCTGGTCATCCAGCTACGCGGGATCATGCGATTGATCGGTACGGTCGGGAAGTCCTTGGCACCGGGCGCGACATTCGCGCCGGGTGTCGCGGGGATCTTGTAGGCCTTGGCCATCCAATACTGGTCGTCAGGGCCGGGCAGTACCTCGATCGCGTTCAGCATCTTGACCCAATAGGTCGAGTACCAGCCCGGCACGATCAGCCGGCAGGGAAAGCCGTTGAGGAGCGGCAGTTGCTCGCCGTTCATGCCGAAGGCGATCATGACCTCGCCGTCGCGGGCATGGTCGATGTCGAGTGCCTTCTCGAAGTCAGGAGCGCCCGCCACGACCGGCTGATCGAGGGCGCCGAAGCGCACCTGCACCGCGCCTGCCTTGACCCCGGCGAGGTCGAGCACGTCGCGCAGGCGAACGCCGAGCCACTTGGCGTTGCCCATCGCGCCATTGCCCCATTGCGCGCCGGCGACGCGCGGCTGGAACAGCCCGCGGCTGTTGCCCGAGCACTGGTTCACCGCCGCCATCTCGACCCGTGGAAGGCGCAGCAGCTGAGCGAGGCTGATCGACAGCGGCCGATTGACGTGGCCGAAGACGTTGAGGCGGAAACTTTCGACGTCGATCGAGGTCGGTATGTCGGCCCAGTGCCAGCGGACGAAGAACTGGTCGTTGGGCGTGAACACCGACTTGTCGAAGACCTCCATCGGCGTCTCCAGCAAGGGTGGATGGACGCGCTGGAGGATCATGCTGCCCTTGCCGGGAAAGGCGCTGGTCATCGGCCGCTCGGCATTGCCGCCGGGCAGCTTCAGGTCGACGAGCTGCTGCGCCAGTGCCGGCGCGGCGGCAAGGCCGGCGGTGCCGAGCGCGGCATGGCTGAGGAAGCGGCGACGGCTGGTCTCACTCGCCAGCCCGGCGTCGAAATTGTCCATGACAAGGCTCTCCTGTGGCCAGTCACGCTGGCGGATCAAAGGGGCATTCTGCAAGTGATCGGACCGACTGATCCGATCATCATGGCGGATCAGTTCGGGGTGGCGATGCAGGGCGAGACGAACAGGTTGCCCCGCCATGCACCGGCTAGCGTCTTGGCACCGACCAGCAGCCACATCGCCGCGAGCGCAACCGTCAGCACCGTGCCGACGATACCGAAAAACATAAGGTTCAGCGTCGTGCCGAGGCGGAAGGTGGCGACGGTGTAGACGCCGAGCGGGAAGGTGTAGCCCCACCAGCCGAGGTTGAACGGCACGCCCGCGCGCCAGTAGCGGATGGTGATAAGCGTCGCGAGCGCCAGCCACCACAGGCCGAAACCCCAAAGGCAGAGCCCGGCGACAACGCCGATCCCCTGCGCGACGGTGCCGACGCCGGCTAGCCCGTGCGCGGTGAGGATCGCCGGCGCATCCGCGCCGAGCACCAGCATGCCCAGAGCACCCGTGCCGATCGGCCCCAGCGCCAGCCAGGAAGATGCCGCCATGCTTTCATGCGGCAACTTGTGGAGTGCCATGCGCAGGATGAGGATGGCGAGGATGCCAAACGCGACCGGCACCGAATAGGCCCACAGCACATAGGAGGTCGCGAGCGTCACTATCTGCGCGTGGGGATCGGTTAGATGCGGCGCGAGCAGCCCGCCGCTGGCGCCCGCCACTTCGGCAGCGACGACCGGCAGCAGCCATACGGCGGTCATGCCGTCCAGGCTGTGCTCGTGGCGGGTAAACATCAGGTAGGGGATCAGCACGCCGCAGGCGAGCGACATGGCGACGTCGATCCACCACAGGATATGCGCGACCGGCACGATGCCATTTCCGAACCGCGCGATGCCGAAGGCGAGACAGCCGTTGATGATCGTCGCGAGGCCCATCGGAATGGTCCCGATGAACATCGACACGGTGTTGTGCCCGAAGATGCGCCGCGCCTCGTGCCCGAACATCACCCAGCGCGCGCCATAGAGGCCGGCGAACAGCGCGAAGAGCGCGATATTGAAGAACCACAACACCTCGCCGACAGGTTTAAGCGAAGGCCCGATGCCGGGCACCTGCGGCAGCGCGAGGGCAAGGATGCCCGTGCCCATCGTCGCGGCGAACCAGTTGGGCGTGAACTGGCGGATCATCTCGCGGGGGTGATCGAGCCGGCTGAGCGGCTTGAGGCCGCTGAGAACGGAGTGCGTGTCGGCAGTCATGCGACCTGCTCCTTGATGAGATCCGTCAGCGCGTCGGCCGCGCGGGTGCGATAGCGTTCCTTGTGGCGCAGCGCGTGAAAGGCGCGGTCGGGCAGCCCGAGCGGCAGCTCGACGAGATCGCCAGCCTTGAGCGCGCGCGCGACGACCAATCGCGACAAGACGGCAACGCCGGCACCGGCCTCAACGGCGGTGCGCACCGCCTCGTTGGACGGCAGCGTCATCGCTATCGTCAGCTGGGCCGGATCAAACCCGCGCGTTCGCAGCACGTCCTCGAAAGTCGAGCGCGTACCCGATCCCTGCTCACGGACGATCCAGCGTGTAGTGCGCAGCCAGGCCTCGTCGATGCGTTCGGCTTCCTCGCGGCCGACCAGCACCATTGGGTCATGCCCGACATTCCAGTGGGCAAGCGCCGGTTCGTCCACCTCGCCCTCGACAAAGCCGAGTTCCGCCGCGCCGCTCAACACCTGCGCTGCCGCGCCTTCGGTGTTGTCGATCGCCAGCTCGACCGCGATCTGTGGGTGGCGTTCGTGGAAGGCGGCGAGCTTTGCCGGCAACCAATAGCTCGCGATCGTCTGGCTGGCGACGATCCGCAACGAACCACGCGCGAGCCCGGCATAGTCCGCGAGCATCGTCTCGGCATGCGCTGCCCGCCCCAGCACCGCGCGCGCTTCCTCCAGAAAGCCGCGGCCTGCCTCGGTAAGCTGGATGCCACGCCCGACGCGGTGGAACAGCGGAACGCCGTAGCGCGCTTCGAGGGCCGCAACCGCCCCGGAGGCAGCAGACTGCGTGACGTTCAGCGCCTCCGCTGCCTTGGTGACGTGTTCGCGCTCCGCGACACCGACGAATATTCTGAGCTGCTCCAAAGTCATGCAGCATATATCGCGTACTTAGATCGATACGACCAACCGTTTGATATGGTCATTCCAATCTGGATATCGGAATGGTCGGCAGCCTTTCGTCTGCGATGGTCTCGAAGACTTGAAGCGTTACGCGTGCCCGCGACGTTTGATCGTCCATGACCGATATGATCGAGCGCAGTTCTGATCCCTACAATGCCGAGCCGACGCCCGGTGCGTTGATCGAGCGGTTTCTGACGCCGCAGGCGCTGTTCTACGTGCGCAGCCACGGGCCGGTGCCGGATCTGCCCGCCAATCATCGGATCGAGGTGAGCGGGAGGGGCATGGCGAGCCGCTTCTTCTCGGTGCAGGAACTGAAGAGCACGTTTGCCACGCGCACGGTAACGGCGGTTCTCCAGTGCGCCGGCAACCGGCGTACCGATCTCCAGCAGGTCGCCAACACCTCCGGCGATCCGTGGGACGTAGGCGCGATCGGCAATGCGGAGTGGACCGGCGTACGCTTGGCCGATGTGCTCGATGCGGTCGGCGCGCCGGATGCGTCCGAGCTGTTCGTGGCGTTCACCGGCGCGGACGAGGTGGACGTGGAGGGTGAAGAAGCCTTGTTCGGGGTATCGATCGCCATGAGCAAGGCGCGGGAGCCCGACGTACTCCTCGCCTGGGCGATGAATGGCGAGCCGCTGACGCCCGAACATGGCGCCCCGCTCCGCATGGTGGTGCCTGGCTATGCCGGGGTCCGCAGCGCCAAATGGCTGACACGGATCGAGGTGCGTGAAACGCCCTCCGAGGCACCGATCCAGGCGCACGACTACAAGCTCTTCCCCGCCGCTGTGACGAGCGACACCGTCGACTGGAGCCAGGGTCTGACGATCAATGCCATGCCGCTCAACGCCGCGATCTGCTCGCCCGGTGCGGGCGAGAGTTTGGCCGCCGGAGAGGTGCGGATTGAGGGATATGCCATTGCCTATGACCGCCGTATTTCTCGGATCGAAGTGTCGGTGAACGGCGGTCGCGACTGGCAACAGGCGACCTTCGCCGATGATCCGGAGACGCGCTGGGGCTGGCGGCGCTGGATCCTTGACGCCACACTTGCCAAGGGACGCCAGCACCTTGTCGCCCGTGCCTTCGACGAGACCGGGCAGGGACAGCCCGAGCGGCCGGATACGATGTGGAATTTCGCCGGCTATCTGTGCACCGCCTGGCATCACGTTCACGTGCTGGTCGAATGATCGAAGCATCAGCGGCACCGGACGTCGCTTTCTGGATCGATGCGATTGGCCGGCTGGTGGTGGCGACCGCGGCCGGGATGGTGCTCGGCTGGGAACGCTCGCGTGAGAACCGGCAGATCATGGGCCTGCGGACGCTGGGTCTGGTCGGTCTGGCGAGTTGCATCGCCGTTCAGGCGATCGTGCATAGTGGCTTGCCGAACGTGAACGCCGATGCCGCAGGACGGGCGATGCAGGGCATTCTGTCCGGCGTCGGCTTCATCGGTGCCGGCGCGGTGCTGCGGGTCGGTCAGGGTCAGGAAGTGCATGGACTGGCGACCGCCGCGTGCATCTGGGTCACCGCCACCATCGGCGCGGCAGCAGGGTTGGCGGTGTGGCCGCTCATCATCGGCGGGTTGAGCCTTGCGATGCTCGTACTGTTCGTGGGCGCTCCGCTCGAACGCCGCATCCGCGAGCGGGCCAGGCTGACGCCAGCCGAGGCCGACAGGAAGGACGCCGAACGAAAGCCGTGATCGCGCTGGACAGCCCGGTGCCTGTCGGCGCCGGGAAGCGGCAAGGCGCTATCAGGACACCAGCGCGGCACCTGCCTGGCGCCGGACTTCATCGGCGATCGGATGCAGCTCGGCCGCGGGGCGCTCGCCCACCACACTGTAGCCGATCCCGTCGACCGCCCATGTGATCCGGCCCATGGTCCCGCTGGACGTACTGGTCATGCTCGCGGTCTTGTCGATCTGCATGGGCCTCGTCAGCACCGCGAGTTTCGACGCTTGTGGTCCATCGTAGAGAAGCAGCGCCGCAGGGCCGTGGGGTGTCGCGACCAGTCGCCCTCCGCCATAGCGGTAACCGGCTGTGCTGAGGTCCGGGATGGTCACGCGCTCACCCAGTCGGGCGGAGGTCCACCGGATCAGCATGGCGCGCTGGTCGGGGCCGATTTCCGCCGGTCGTATCCGGTCGGCGGCATAGACACGGAAATTGTCACTCGCCTCGTTGGCCAGCGCCGCGATGCCCGCGCGAGGTTCGCCGCTCCACCGCGCGCTCGACCAGCCCCCGCCAAACCCGACCGCCACGAGAAGCGACGCGGCGATGGCGAGTTGCCAACGCGGTTGGCGTTGCCGTCCCCTGATGGCTGCGACGCGCATCGTCGCCGGGATCGGTTCATCCGCGATGGGAGCGAACAGCGATGCAAGGGCTCGCGCCTGCTCCGCCTGCTCCCGCAAACGGGCATGCACATCCGGCTGGCCTTCAAGGTAAGCGTCGACCAGGCGCTGCCGCTCGGGCGACAGCCTGCCATCGATCCACGCGGCCAGATCGTCCTCGCCGATCGGGCTGGTCATTGCACGCTCCTCAATCGCGGCCGTTCACCCTCCCGGAGGAGCGTCGCCAGACGGTCGCGCCCCCGCGCTATGCGCGACATCACCGTGCCCAGCGGCACCCCGACGACGGCAGCGACCTCCGCATAGGGTAGCCCCTCAACCGAGACGAGGAGCAGCACCGTTCGCTGTTCCTCAGGCAACGCATCAAGCGCGTGCAGCAGGTCGCGGTGGTGCAGGCCTGTATCCTGATCGGCCGGGCGGCCGAGCGCAGCGTCGTCCACGAGGTGGAGCGGAACCGCCGTGCCTCGCCGGTTATGCTGCCGCTGATGGTCGACCAACAGGTTGTGCAGGATCGTATAGACCCACGGGCGCACCTCCACGCCGCGTCGCTGTCGCCAGCGCCCGACTGCGCGCTCGAGGCAATCCTGCACCACGTCATCCGCCATCGCCCGATCGCGCAACCACGATCGGGCATAGCGGCGCAGGCCGGGGATCAGAGGTTCGATCGCGGCGGCAAGCGGGTCCATCTCAGTCGCGCTGCACCTGCACGATGCGACCCGGCGCGCCGTTCACCACCTCCGCGACAGCCAGAAAGCGCCGGGGCGCCGCGGTGCTGCCCTGAACGATCTGCCGGATCGGCCCCGATGCGTTGACGATCGCCGCACCTGCCGGGTTGCTCATGAAGTTCGCAAGCGGCTCTACCGCACCGCTGCCGTCCGCGTTGGCGGTCAGCACGAGCATGTAAGGCTTTTTGGGCTGCAAACCGGTAACGGCACTTTGCACGACCTGGATGATGCCCTGGTCGAAGAGGGTGATGCTGCTTGCCGCACCATTGCCGCCAACCGGCCCCATGGTCAGATGCACCGCCTTGCCGGCCGTACCGAGCGGTTGGAGATTGTCGGTGCCGGGGCCTGTCGGGACAGCGTTCGGCACATAGGCGATCGCCTGCGGTGCCTGTCCGACCGGCACGGTGGCGACCACCTTGTTGCCTGTGGTGTCGATTGCGGCGAGTTCATCGGCATTCTCCAGCCCGACATAGATGCGCCGGCCGTCGCCCGATGGCCAGACGCCGTGCGGCATCTTGCCGACCGGGATGGTGGCGACGGGCGCGAAATCGGACGTGCGGAACACCTTCACCGCGTTTTCCCCGCCTACCGTGACGTACGCGAACTGTCCCCTGACCGTGCGGGCGAAGTTGACGTGATTGGTGATCGGCCCGGTATCCAGCACCTTGAGGATTGCGAAGGGTGGCCTGGCATCGAATGCGACCGTCTTGCCGATGTCCTTCAGCGTGAACCACACCTGCTTGCCGTCCGGCGTCGCGGCGATGTTGGGACAGAATGGGCTCGGCTGTGCCACCTGTCCGACCTGCGCGTGGGTTGCGACATCGAACACGGCCAGCACCGGATTGAACGACGAACAGACATAGCCGTATCGGCCATCGGGCGAGAAGATCGTCATACCCGGACCACCGGGCGTCTTGATGCGCCCGGTTTCCTTGTACGTCGTAGGGTCGAGCACGGCGATATAGTCCTCGCCGCGGACGGTGACCCAGACTTCCTTGCCGTTCGGTGTAAAGAACGCCTCGTGCGGACTGCGCCCGACATAAGTCGTATGCTTGACGGTGTTGGTGGCGGTGTCGATCCACGACACGGCGTTCGATGCGATCGACACGACCGCGAGGGTCTTCCCGTCCGGCGAGAAGCCGAGTCCGTGAACCAGCACCTGCCCCTTGTAGAGCGGTGAAAAATTCATCGGCTGCGGATCGCCAAGCTTGATGACGCCGAGCAGCCGGTTGTCGGCCGGGTCCGTCACCGACACCGTGTTGGAGAATTGTTCGGATGCATAGACGCGGTCGCGGTGGCTGACAGGCACGTCCCTGGCGTTCCACGGCGCCTGCTGGGCCATGGCGATGCCCGGTGCGGCGCTTATCAGCAAGGCGGCCGAGCGCAGGATGGTCCGGATCATGTCAGTGCTCCATATGGCTGTGGTGGTCACCGCCCTGCGTCGGGGCTGGCGTCGAAGGGGGTAGCGGCTGACCGATCGCCAGCTTCATGGCGGCGATCTCCTGCTGCTGATCGATGATGATCTCCTGTGCGATGCGCTTGAGCTGCTCGTTATGACCGTAGCGCAGCTCCGCCACCGCCATATCGATGGCGCCCTGATGGTGCGGAAGCATCATCGCGACGAAGTCGCGGTCGACGTCGCCGGACGGCTTGACCATCATGCCCGCCATCATCCGGTCCATCGCGGCAGACACCATGCTGGCGTAGCCATCGGCAGGGGCGGCCGCGGCTGCGCCGGTGAGCAGGGCTAAAGCAGTCAGACCCAGCATCCAGTTTCGTCTATGCATAAGCCTCCGGCGCATCGGTCTCGAAAGCGTAGACGATGCTCGTCGGGGTTTATTCCATGGGCGAGCCAATTATTTATCTTCACCAAAACAACGGTCTCATCGTGACCCTGCCGTGGTTGACCAGGTCGCCGTCGGACAGCATATGCTCGGGCACGGCGATGGATTTCCGCCGGGCCATTCGGCCGAACCGCCCTCGCAAGGGCCGATGATTCCTACCAGGCGCCGCAAGGCAGCAAGGAGGAATCGTGCACGCGACGTTTCGCAATCTCTACGACCAGTTCAACATGGCAGCGTTCATTCGCGAGCGCCGCACCCATGCCATGTCGGTGCTGCGGTGGACTTTGATTCTGGTCCCGATGGCCGCAGCGGTGGGAACGCTCTGCGCGGCCTTCTTGTGGAGCCTCGATGCCGTAACCCGGCTTCGCTATGCCTTTCCCTGGCTGCTCTACCTGCTGCCGATCGGCGGGTTCTTGGTCGGACTGCTCTACCATCTGACAGGGCGTTCGGTCGAAGGCGGCAACAACCTCATCGTCGAGCAAATCCACGAACCGGGGGGCGGTGTGCCGCTGCGCATGGCCCCGCTCATCCTCTTCGGCACGGTCGTGACGCACCTGTTCGGGGGATCGGCGGGGCGTGAAGGCACCGCCGTGCAATTGGGCGGCAGTCTTTCCAGCGGGTTTGGGCGCGCCCTCAAGCTGGATGCGGAAGCGACACGCACCCTCCTTATGACCGGAATCGCGGCGGGCTTCGGCGCGGTCTTCGGGACGCCGATCGCGGGCGCGGTCTTTGCACTGGAGGTGCTGGCGATCGGCCGGGTCGAGTATCGCGCGCTAGTACCGTGCCTAGTCGCGGCACTGGTGGGTGACTGGACCTGTCTTGCCTGGGGCATTCATCACGGCGCCTACCATGTCGATGCGATGGTGCCGGTCGACGCGTTGCTCGTCGCCAAAGCCGGCGTCGCGGGCGTTGTATTCGGATTGGTCGGGCTGGCCTTTTCAGAGGCCAACCATGCGCTCGGCGGATGGCTGAAGCGCGTGATACCCTATGGCCCACTACGACCCGCTATCGGTGGTGTCGCCGTGATCGCGCTGGTCTGGCTATTTGGCACGCGAGACTATCTCGGCCTGGGCACGCTGGCGGCAACGCCGGGCGACCTGACCATTGCCAGCTTTTTCGGCCCCGATACGCACCCGTGGAGCTGGGCGCTGAAGCTGCTCTTTACCGTCGTTACCCTGAGCGCTGGCTTCAAGGGCGGAGAGGTGACGCCGCTGTTCTTCATTGGCGCGGCGCTCGGCAATGCGCTCGCGCCCATGTTCGGAGTGCCGACAGGGGTTTTCGCGGCGATCGGTTTCGTCGCGCTGTTCGCGGGCGCGGCCAACACGCCGCTGGCTTGCACGTTCATGGGGATCGAGCTGTTCGGCGCGGCCTATGCGGTGCCGATCGCAGTCGCGTGCTTCGTCGCCTATCTCTGCTCAGGCCACAACGGCATCTACCTGTCGCAGCGCGTCGCCGTGCTTAAGGTGCCTGCCGCACACCTCACACCCGACGCCACCCTGCGCGATGCCCGCACGCGCCGCGCTTCTCGCCGGCGCGCGCGCGCCTGATCCCGCTTCCTGTCGAAAGCTCTACCATGCCCGACCTTTTCACCGTTCAGCACCGCGAAGTCGGGATGCTGCGCATCTATCTGAAGCCGTCCGACAAGATCGGCCCGCGTCGCTTCTGGGGGGCAAAGCCGCTCTATCGCGAGCTGATTCGCACCGCGAAGGCGGACGGCATCATCAACGCCGTCGCGCAAAATACCCATTACGGCTTCAGCAATCACGAACCGATCCGGGAGAACGGCTCGGAAATTGCCGATCCGCATCTGACGATCTGTGTTGAACTGGTCGGTGATCGCGATCAGCTCGACCTTTTCTGTCGCCGTCATGGCGATCTGCTCGGCGACAAGGTGATCGTCTACAACTAACTGGAGCATTGGACGATCACGCGCCAAACTGAGCGAGCCAGAGCTTGATCGGCGTTCCCGGTTGGGAAACGACCAACGACATGGCCAAGGCTTCCCCGCAAGGATGGTATTTCGGGAATTGACGTTGCTGCATTGCAGCGACATATATCTCTTCAAGGCGATGGATTTCCGCCGGGTCGTCTGACCGAACCGCCCTAGCAAGGGCCGATGATTCCTACTTGGCGCCGCAAGGCAGCAAAGGAGGAATCGTGCGCGCGACGTTTCGCAATCTGTACCATGAGTTCAACGTGGCGGCGTTCTTTTGCGACCGGCACGACCATGCCATGTCGGTGGTTCGCTGGACGCTGATCCTGCTGCCGATGGCGGCGCTGGTCGGGACGTTGTGCGCGGCTTTCCTATGGAGCCTCGATGCCGCTACACAGGCCCGCTTCGATCATCCGTGGCTGCTGTATCTCCTGCCCGTGGGCGGGGCAGCCGTCGCGTTTCTCTATCATCACACCGGGCGCTCGGTCGAAGCCGGCAACAATCTGATTGTCGAGCAGATCCATGAGCCCGGGGGTGGCGTACCGCTCCGCATGGCACCGCTGGTGTTCCTTGGCACGATCGCGACGCATCTGTTCGGCGGCTCGGCGGGACGCGAGGGAACCGCCGTGCAGCTCGGCGGCAGTCTCGCCAGTGCCATCGCCGGCCTGTTCCGTCTCGATGCATCCGGTATTCGCATCCTGCTGATGGCCGGCGTCGCGGCGGGCTTCGGCGCGGTGTTCGGCACGCCCTTGGCAGGCGCGGTGTTTGCTCTTGAAGTGCTGGCGCTTGGCCGCGTCGAATATGGCGGGATCATTCCGTGCTTGCTCGCCGCGCTGGTCGGGGACTGGACGTGTCATGCCTGGGGCATCCACCACACGCCTTATCACATCGCCTATGCCGCCCCCGCCACGGGCGCGCTGCTGGTCGAGCCGCTGATGCTCCTCAAGGCGACGATCGCGGGCGTCGCCTTCGGGTTCGCCGGCCTCGTCTTCGCCGAAGCGAACCACGCATTCGGCGGCTTCCTCAAGCGCCGCATACCTTACGGACCGGCCCGTGCCGCTCTGGGCGGCGTCCTGGTCATCGCGCTCGTCTGGATCGTCGGCACCCGCGCCTATCTGGGTCTGGGCGTATGGTCCGCCATCCCCGGTGATCCTACGATCGCGGGCTTCTTCAGCGGCCCGGTCGATCGGTGGAGTTGGGCGCTCAAGATGCTGTTCACCGTCGTGACGCTGAGCGCAGGCTTCAAGGGCGGCGAGGTGACGCCGCTGTTCTTCATCGGTGCCGCGCTCGGCAACGCGCTGGGGTGGCTGCTCGGTGCACCGCTCGACCTGTTCGCAGCGCTCGGTTTCGTCGCCGTGTTCGCCGGGGCGGCCAACACGCCGCTGGCCTGTACGATCATGGGGATCGAGCTGTTCGGCGCCACCCATGCCGTGCCGATCGCGGTGGCCTGTTTCGTCGCCTACATCTGCTCGGGCCATAACGGCATTTACCTGTCGCAGCGGATCGCCGTGCCCAAGCGTCCCGCCCGCGCTCATACCGGCACCTTAACGCTGCGCGACGCCCGCGCATCCCGCCGTAGCCGGCGTCCTTCCAACACCGTCAAGGAGCATAACTGATGCCCCACAAGGTCACGCCCAGCGAGATCGGGATGATCCGCATCTACATGAAGCCGTCCGACAAGGCTGCGGGCGCGCGTAGCTTCTGGTCGCGCAAACCGCTGTACCGCGAGCTGGTCGCGCAGGCGAAGCGCGACGGCATTATGAACGCCGTCGCCCATCACACCCATTACGGCTACAGCAATCATGGCCCGATTCGGGAAAATGGCTCCGAGATTTCCGATCCGCACCTGACCATGTGTGTCGAGCTGATCGGCCAGCGCGGCGAACTCGAACGCTTCTGCGAGGGGCATGGCGATCTGCTCGCGGGCAAAGTGATCGTCTACAAGCATCTGGAGCATTGGAGCATCGGTCCGGGCGGCGTCCGGCATGAAGATGCGGTGCCCGCCGAGCTGGCCGATGAAACGGGGCAGGCGTGAGAGTGGGAAGCGTCAGCTCCTCCTCGTGGCTCGTCTGGGCGCTGGGTTCCGCCGGATTTGCCGCGCTGACCGCGATCTTCGCCAAGATCGGGGTCGAAGGAATCAACTCCGACCTGGCGACCCTTTTCCGCACGCTCGTGATTGTCGTGGTGCTGACCGCGCTGCTCGCGCTTACCGGCAAATTTCAGCCCCTCGGGACCATCGCGCCACGTACCTGGCTGTTTCTCGGGCTGTCCGGCCTGGCGACCGGCGCGTCATGGCTCTGCTATTTCCGCGCCCTGAAGATCGGCGACGCAGCGCGGGTCGCTCCCATCGACAAGCTGAGCGTCGTTTTTGTCGCCGTCATCGGCGTGACGCTTCTTGGTGAACACCTCTCCCTGCGGGGCTGGTTCGGCATCGGTTTGATCGGTGCCGGCGCCGTGCTCGTCGCGCTTGCCTGATGCCTTTCGAACGGAAACCAACGATGCGCTATCTCCCGATCGTCGCCGCTGCCGTCGCCATTGCCGCTACACCGGCACTCGAAGCTCGCACCGCAAAGCGCGCCCGCACTCCGCACAACGTCATTCTGGTCGTCATCGACGGGTTGAGAGGCAAGATCGTCACCCCTCAAACCGCGCCTGAACTGGTCCGGCTACGGGATGCCGGGACCTACTTTCCCAACAGCCATTCGGTATTCCCGACGTTCACGACCGCCAATGCCTCCAGTCTCGCGACCGGCCATCAGCTTGGCGATACCGGCGATTTCAGCAACACGATCTGGACGGCCGCCCCGATCGCAAGCGCGGCGGGCAGCGTCACCCCGTTCCTCGAAAACGATGCCGTGCTCGGCGAGGTCGATACGCACTTCGGCGGCAATTACCTCAACGAAACGACTGTTCTCGAAGCCGCACGCAAAGCGGGATACGGCACCGCCGCGATCGGCAAGCTCGGCCCAGCGCTTATCCAGGATCACCTCGCTCGCGACGGTATGACGACGATCATCGTCGACGACTCCACCGGACGGCCGGGCGGCATCGCGCTTTCGCCCGACACTGTCACAGGAATGACCAGGGCGGGGCTGCCGCTCGTCGCACCGGACAGGGGTGCCAACGGCCGTTCGGGGGACGCTCGCACACCCGGCACGCGCGAGGCCAATCGTGCGCAGCAGGACTATTTCATCGATGTCGCCACCCGCGTGGCGCTGCCGTCATTCAAGGCACGTCACCGGCCTTTCGCGATGGTCTTCTGGTCACGCGATCCCGATGGGACCCAGCACAATCAGGGCGACAGTCTCAACCGCCTGACGCCCGGAATTAATGGTCCGACGACCTTTGCTGCGATCCGCAACGCGGATGGAGATCTCGCAAAGCTGCGAACGGCGCTCAAGCGGCTTGGCCTAGATCGGACGACCGATATCATCGTCACGTCGGACCACGGCTTTTCCACGATCTCGAAGCAAAGCGACACGAGCCGTGCAGCACGGACGCGGTATGCCGATGTTCCTGAAGGCTTCCTCCCGCCCGGCTTTCTCGCGCTTGATCTGGCGTCGGCGCTGAATATGCCGGCATTCGATCCCGAGGCCGGCAACGCGCCGGTGACAACGGGTGCTCATCCCAGTCGCGGCAACGCACTGCTGGGGGCCGATCCCTCTCATCCCGACATCGTGGTTGCCGCCAATGGCGGGTCGGACCTGTTGTACCTGCCTGGACGCGATCCGACGCTCGCGCGCCGTATCGTCACCGCGCTGCTTGACCAGGATTATATCAGCGGAATCTTCGTCGATGATCGGCTCGGCTCGATCGCCGGCACGCTGCCATTATCGTCGATCAACCTCAAAGGGGCAGCGCTGCCCCCCGTACCGTCGATCGTCGTCATCTTCCGCTCGGCAACGACCGGCTGCGCAATACCGACGAACTGTCAGGTGGAGGTGGCGGATACGACGCTGCAGCAAGGCCAGGGCATGCACGGCAGCTTCGGCCGCGGCGACACCCTCAACTTCACAGCGGCGATCGGCCCCGATTTCAAACGGCGTTTCGTCGATCCGGCACCGGTCAGCAACGCGGATATCGGACACACGATGATGGCCTTGCTACGCCTCTCCCCGACGCCGCATGGTGCGCTGACCGGCCGGGTAATGAGCGAAGCGATGCCCGGGGGGCGGATGACCCCCTATGTCCGGGGCGAGCAGCGATCCGCTGCCGCCGGGAATGGTCTCGTCACCCTGCTGCGCTATCAGGAGGCGGCAGGCATTCGTTATCTCGACGCCGGGGGTTTTGCGGGCCGCACTCTCGGCCTGGCTGATGTGGCAGCACCTGAAGCCGCTGGCCGGGGAGCGCGTCGATGACGGGGCTGCCGCAATTCTGGCTTGTCCGTCATGGTGAGACGGCCTGGAGCCTGACACGTCAGCATACGGGTCGAAGCGACATTCCCTTGACGAAGGGCGGGGAGGAAGCTGCCCAACGCCTGAGCGAGCGCCTGCCGGCACGTCCCTTTTCGCAAATATGGTCCAGCCCGTCGCAGCGCGCGCGTCGAACCGGCGAACTGGCAGGCTTCTCCCGGAAGATCGCAATCGTCGATGACCTCGCGGAGTGGGATTACGGTGCCTACGAAGGTCGAACCACGAAAGAGATTCTGGCCGATCGCCCGGATTGGATGCTGTTTCGCGATGGCTGCCCGCAAGGTGAAACACCTGACGACATCACGGCGCGGGCGGATCGCGTCGTCGAACGCCTGCGGGCCTCCACGTCCGACATCCTGATCTTTTCCAGCGCCCATATCCTGCGGGTGCTGGCTGCGCGCTGGCTGGGGCTTCCCGCCGCGGCCGGTGCGCTCTTCATCCTCGACACCGCCAGCATCAGCATTCTCGGTTACGAGCACAATGATGCCGAGCGGGTCATTCGCGGATGGAATCTGGCATGAACCGGACTGCCCTCCTCGCATGGGCGATAGGGGGCATCTTCGCACCGCTGGGCGGGATCAGCGCCGGCATCATCACTTACGCCGAATATAGCCAGCACCGGCTTCCCAAGGGGCGGGCAGCCCGTGAGGCCCTGCGAAGCGGGGCGGTGGCGACGGTCGTCCTCCTGACGGTCACCGGCCTGTTCGGTTGGTGGGTGGGCCGGTCATGACGAACACGCATGACGATGCCTCTCCGCTCATTCTTGAGGGCGTTGTGACCGAACTGAGCGGCCGGATCATCCACGACGGTGTGGACCTCGTCATGAAGCGTGGCGAGGTTCTTGGCTTGGTCGGCGCGTCGGGATCGGGAAAATCGGTTCTGCTTCGATGCATTATCGGCCTGCTGCCACCGAAAGCGGGCACCGTCAGGCTGTTCGGAGACGATCTGTACCAGGCTGACGACCGGACGCTGGCCGCGATCAAACAGCGCTGGGGCGTGCTCTTTCAAGCCAACGCACTGTTTTCCGATTTCAGCGTTCTGGACAACATCGCGATGCCGCTGCGCGAACATCACGGTTTGCCGGAAGAGCTGATCCTGTCGGTCGCAAGAATGAAGGCGCTCGCATCGGGACTTCCCGAGGATGCGCTGTGGAAGTTCCCGTCCGAGCTTTCCGGCGGGTTGCAAAAGCGTGTGGGGGTGGCGCGGGCGATCGTGCGCGACCCGGATCTCATCCTCCTCGACGAACCGACTGCCGGTCTCGATCCGATCATGGCAGCACAGATCGATGCCCTGATCGGTGGTCTGGCAAGCGAACTAGGCCTGAGCGTGGTGGTCGTGACCCACGACCTCGATACCCTCTACACCATCTGCGACCGTGTCGCGGTTCTGTCGGATCGCACGATCCTTGCCGTCGCCCCCGTCCGTGAGCTGGAGCACAGCCAGGACCCGTGGCTCCGCAACTATCTGCTGGGCACACGGACGCGGGCCGGGCGCATAGCTGATCCAAAAGTCGTTCATCCCTCGCCACAGGAGATCATGTCATGAAGCTGCTTGCTGTCATCGTGGGCGCGGACAGCGCGCCTGCCTGTCTGGATGCGGCGGTTCTTGCCGCAAAAGCATTGGGCGACGCTTCGATCGAAGCACTCAACGTCGTCGTCGATCCCGATAGGATTCACGCCTCCAGCGATGAGGAAATCCAGTTCCAGCGCATGCGCGAACGTGATGAAGGGACCGCGCAGGAGCGTGCCGATGCGGCCCATGCCGCCTTCGTCGCGTGGAACGCCGGGGCAGGCGAGGACACGCCACGGGTATTCTGGCGGTCGGTCGTCGGCACGGAAGAAGCCGTCGTTACGAGCGAGGCCGCGAACGTCGATGCGCTGATCGTGGTCGCGCGCGAACAGAGCATGGACAGTGGCGATGCCATTCACGCAGCCCTCTTTTCCACCGACAAACCGGTCCTGATCGTACCACCGCACTGGCAGCCCGGTGCCGTCACCGCATTCAGCCATATGGCTGTCGGTCTCAGCGACAGCGATACGGCCCGCCATGCGATCAGGGAGGCGGCACCATGGTTGCGGGTGGCAAGCCGGGTCACCGCGATCCGCATCGGCGAGGATGGCGATCCGGCGCTGAAGCTCGAGGCGCTGCTCGACGAACTGTGCGTGACGCACGAACTTCATGTCGTCCCCCGACAGGGTGACAATCTGGGTGCGCAGCTCGTCGCGGAAGCCAAGGCTGTCGGAGCCGATCTACTGGTGACCGGCGCCTACCGGCACAACCAGCTCGTCGAATGGTTCATGGGCGGCACCACGCGGCATCTGCTCGCCGCAGCCGAAATCCCGTTGCTGATGGCCCATTGAACGATGAACGGAGCTGCCCATGCGCGCCTGATCCTGCTTCGACATGGAGAAAGCGAAGCCAACGCCGCCAATCGCTTTACCGGATCGGCCGATCCCGCATTGACGGCAAACGGGCGCGGACAGGCCGACGCCGTTGCCCGTCAGTTGCTGGACCGCGGCATTCGGCCCGCCCGCATCTTCCGGTCGACGCTACGCAGGTGCGCCGACACCACTGCCATCGTCACGGCCGTGACCGGCAGTCAGGACGTTCCCGTCATCGCAAACCTGGCTCTCAACGAACGCGATTACGGCGCGCTGACAGGGCTGAACAAGGCGGAAGCCGCAGATCGGTACGGCGTCGAACAGGTGCTGCGCTGGCGCCGCTCCTATGCCGATGCACCGCCCGACGGGGAGAGCCTGCGCGATACGGCAGCGCGCGTGCTCGCCTACCACATCCACGTCATGCTGCCTGCCATTATGCAAGGCGGCGCCACGCTGGTCGTGGCGCACGGCAACAGCCTGCGCGCACTCGCCATGGCGCTCGACGGCATCGATGCGGTCGGGGTCGAGACGTTCGACATCCCGACCGCCGGTGCCATCCTCTACGAATTCGCCGCAACGACCGCGATCCTCGATCGCGCGATCATCTCCTGACAGGAAATTTCCCATGTCCATCGACAGCCAGATCGCCCGTCTCCAAGCCCTGGAAATCCTGGATTCCCGGGGCAATCCGACCCTGTCCGTCACGGTGACGCTGACGGACGGAAACTCGGCAACCGCCTCGGTCCCGTCCGGGGCTTCGACCGGCCTGCACGAAGCCGTCGAACTTCGCGACGACGACCGTAACCGTTACGGCGGCAAGGGCGTGCGGCGCGCTGCCGCTCATGTCGAAGGCGAGATTGCAGATGCACTCATGGGGTTGGATGCCCGCGCGCAATCCGACATCGATCATGTGATGATCGCACTCGACGGCACCGACACCAAGGGCCGGCTCGGTGGCAACGCCATCCTGGGCGTTTCCATTGCCGTCGCGCGCGCCTCCGCGCTGGCACAAGGGCGACCACTCTACCGGAGCCTGAACGACGCCGATGACTATCTCCTGCCGGTGCCCTGCATGAACGTCCTGAACGGCGGCAAACATGCCGACAGCAGCCTGGACTTCCAGGAATTCATGATCGTGCCGCACGGTGCGCCGGGTTTCGCGGAAGCCGTGCGCTACGGTGCGGAAACCTATGCCGCCCTGCGTAGCCTGTTGCACGACCGCGGGCTTGCGACCTCGGTGGGTGACGAGGGTGGCTTCGCGCCTCGGCTCGACAGCAACGAGGCCGCCTGCGAGCTGATCGTCGCAGCCATCGAACGTGCAGGGTATCGCCCCGGGGTCGATATCGCGATTGCGCTCGATCCCGCCGCATCGTCCTTTGCCGAGGGTGAGAGCTATCACCTGTCGCGGTCGCGCACCGGACGGCTCGATCGGGCGGCACTGCTCGCACTCTACGGGCGCTGGATCGATGCCTATCCGATCGTCTCGATCGAAGACGGCTTTGGCGAGGAAGACTGGGCCGGGTTCATCGATCAGACCGCCGACCAGGGCGATCGGATACAGATCGTCGGGGACGACCTGTTCGTCACCAACCCCCGCATCATCCGTGAAGGCATCGCCCGACACGCTGCCAATGCCGCCCTCATCAAGCCGAACCAGATCGGAACGGTGACGGAGACGATCGAGGCCGTCCGCATCTGCCAGCAAGCGGGATGGGGGACGATGGTGTCGCATCGCTCCGGTGAAACCGCAGACGACTTCATCGCCGACTTTGCGGTCGCGATGGGTGCAGGCCAGATTAAGTCGGGCGCCCCGTGTCGCGGCGAGCGGCTTGCCAAATATAACCGCCTCATCGCGATCGAGGCGGAGCTGGGCGATCGTGCCCGCATGGCGGCTCCGTTTGCCCGTTACGTCGAGAGGCGGGCATGATCGATCCTACCGCATTGGTCGCACCCGTCGTCCTCGGCATTGTCGAGGGCCTGACCGAGTTCATTCCCGTCTCCTCGACGGGCCACCTCATCCTCACCGAGCGTCTGATCGGCTATGAGGGACGGCAAGCGGGCATCGTCGATGTCGTCATCCAAGTCGGCGCGATTCTGGCAGTCTGCTGGCTCTATCGCGCAAAGCTGTGGTTGGTGGTGACCGGATTGAAGGGCGATGCCGGCGCACGACGCTTTTCGCGCAACGTCCTCATCGCCTTCATTCCGTCCGTCATCGTCGGCGGACTGGCACACGACTTCATCAAACAGGTGCTGTTTTCGCCCTATGTCGTGGTCGTCAGCCTTGTTGCAGGCGGGATTGCGATCATCGTGATCGAACGGTGGGCCAAGCGCCGTGCGGTCGTTGCCGGCGACGTCGAACACCTGTCGCCATCGCTCGCGCTCGGGATCGGGCTTTGCCAGCTTCTCTCGCTCATCCCCGGCGTGTCTCGCTCCGGCGCGACCATCATGGGCGGCGTTGCGTTGGGTGTCGAGCGTCGAGCGGCCACGGAATTCTCGTTCTTCCTGGCGATCCCGACCATGTTCGGCGCCGCTACGCTCGATCTCTATAAGAACCGCGACATCATCGGGGTCGATGACGTGATGGCGATCGGTGTCGGGCTGGTGGTGTCGTTCGTCGTCGCGATGGCGGTCGTAAGATGGCTCGTCCGCTACGTCGGTCGGCACGGTTTCGAGCCGTTCGGGTGGTATCGGATCGTCTTCGGCTTCGTGGTCGCCGGGTTGCTCGCCTCGGGCTGACCGACGCGCTGCCTTCCGTCGGCTTCTTTGCCACTCTGCAAGCAACGGAATGACAATGCCTCTTTGGACAGGTTTCCTGGTCGTGTTCCTTGGCTCGGGCATCGGCGGAATGCTGCGCCACGGGGTTGGTCTGCTTGCCCTGCGTTTCACGGGTGCGAACTTTCCCTGGGGTACGCTCGTCATCAACGTCGTCGGCTCGGCGTTGATGGGCCTGATGATCGGCCTGTTCGCGGCAAGGAGCATCAACGATCCCGAACTGCGGCTGTTCGTGACGACCGGACTGATCGGCGGCTTTACGACATGGTCGACCTTCTCGCTGGATATCGTGACGTTATGGGAACGCGGCGAGATCGGCTCTGCCATTGCTTATGCCGCTGCCAGCATCGTGCTGTCGTTGACGGTCCTGGCAATCGCCCTTCTCGCCGCGCGGCGCTGGGGATGATGCGAACAGCTGCACCAACGCACGGTGTTGACCGATACTGATATCGATCAGGAACGCTCTCGAAAGAATGACGTTTGCCCGGAACTGCAACGGGAGAATTTTCATGAAGATGCTGCTTGCGGCAACGGTCGCGATCGCGTTGGCGACGCCTGCTTTTGCCGATAATGACATGCCCACCAAGGCGCAGCGCGCATCGGTGATGAAGGCAATCCGCGCCGCTGGCTGCACCAATCCGACGAAGGTCGAGCGTGACGACGGTGGATTCGAGGTGGACAACGCCCGTTGCAAGGACGGCGTGTACGATCTGAAGCTGTCAGCGGACTACAAGATCATTTCGCGCGAGCGCGAGGACAACGACTGACCATGCCCGGCGCTCGCGCCGGCAGGCCGGGCGCCGCATGACTGACTATTTGCTACTCGTCCTGGGTGCGTTCGTTGCAGCCGCAATCTCGGGGTCTGCGGGCTTCGGAGGCGCATTGTTGCTCCTGCCGCTCCTCAACCAAGTCGTCGGCGTGACCGAAGCAGTGCCGCTGCTGACGATCATCCAGATCATCGGTAACGGTGCCCGTGCCGTCATGAACTGGCAGCAGATACGCTGGCGCCCGGTCTTGCTGTTTCTCGCGGCGGCCATTCCGCTGTCGATGCTGGGGGCATTGTCCTTCGCATCACTTCCGACCAGCCTCGTCACTCGCCTGGTCGGTGGAGCGATCCTGTTGCTCGTCGTTCTCAAGGCGACGGGTATGATCGCGTTCAAGCCATCGCGCCGGGTTCTGGTCGTCGGGGGTGGCATTACCGGCCTGCTATCCGGCCTTGTGGGCAGTGCCGGACCGCTCGGCGCCGCGGTCTTCCTCAGCCTCGGCCTGCCCCCGCTCGCCTATGTTGCGAGCGATGCGACTGCGGCCATTGCCATGCACGGTGCCAAGACCATCGTTTATGGCGCGACGATCGATCTTGGACCGGCTTTCTGGCCCCTTGCGATTGCGATGGGCCTCGCGATGATCGCCGGCACCTGGGCCGGGCGCTCGCTTATCAAGCGACTGCCCGTCGACCGCTTTCGCCAATTCGTGATGGTCCTGCTCGCACTGATCGCGGTGCAGATGATCGTCATGGGCTGACAATAGGGGATCGGCGCAATAGCCGTATCCCGTCACTGCTTATCCGAAAGTCCGTGCGATGGATGCCTCCACCGTACTGCTGCTCGCCCTTCTGATGATGGCGGGTGCGGCACTCTACACCTCGGTCGGCCATGCCGGCGCATCGGCCTATCTGGCGATCATGGCGCTGTTCTCGCTGCCCGCCGAGACGATGCGCCCGACCGCGCTGATCCTCAACATTCTCGTCGCAAGTTTCACGACCTGGCGCTTCGTGCGCGCCGGGCAATTCAATGCAAGGCTGCTGCTGCCGTTCGTGATCGGCGCGATCCCGGCCGCCTATCTGGCAGGGCAACTCCATCTGCCGGGGTACATCTACCGCCCGATCGTCGCGGCCGTGCTGCTGCTTGCCGCGATCCGCCTGTTGTGGCCGTCGAAGCATGAAGCGCCGGAACCGGTGCCGCCTCGCCATGGAATCGCGATCCTCTCCGGAGCGGGCATCGGCGCGCTGTCTGGGCTGACCGGGACAGGGGGCGGCATATTCCTCAGTCCGCTCGTGCTGCTCCTGGGCTGGGAGACGCCGCGCCGCACGTCGGGACTGTCGGCCGCCTTCATCCTGTGCGTCTCGATCGCCGGGTTGCTTGACAACCTCACGTCGGTCGGCCGGTTGCCGCGCGAGTTGCCGATCTTTGTCGTGGCCGTCTTTCTCGGCGCGCTGATCGGCACCCGGCTCGGTGTGTCGAAGCTCGATTCCCGGCGCCTGCTTCAGGCGCTCGGCGCTGTCCTTCTGATCGCAGCCGGGAAACTGGCGCTCACCTGACGTTGCCCCCGGAATCACGCTTGGCCCATCGCAGTGTGAAATAGCCGAGCAGACCGGAAATCAGCGAGCCGGCAAGAACACCGATCTTGGCCTCCGCCTGGAGGAGGGGACTGCTCGGAAAGGCGAGCAGCGTGATGAAGATGCTCATCGTGAACCCGATGCCGCACAGGAGCGCTACCCCGAGCATCTGAAGCCGCCCCGCATGTGCGGGCCTGTCGGCCAGCCCCAGCCTGACCGCGATCGACGCAAAGCCGAAGACGCCTCCGACCTTGCCGAGCAGCAATCCTGCCGCGACGCCGAGCGTGACGGGCGCGACCAGCGCGCTCGGCGGGAGCCCCAGCACCGGCACCGCGGCATTCGCCAGCCCGAAGACGGGAACGATCAGAAAGCTCACCGGCAGATGCAGGGCATGTTCCAGTCGATGCAGCGGGCTGACGCAGGCATGGTCGGATCGACCGGGAGTGCGCTCCATCGGTATGGTGAAGGCCAGCATGACACCGGCGAGCGTCGCGTGGATGCCCGAGCGCAGAACCAGTACCCAAAGAACGATGCCCACGAGAAGATAGGGCGACAGGCGTCGTACCTTGAACAGGTTGAACCCGATCAAAACCGCGAGCGCCGCTCCCGCCCCCGCTAGTGCAGGCAACGAGAGGTCGGCCGTGTAGAACAGCGCGATGATGAGCACCGCGCCGAGATCGTCGATGATCGCCAGCGCCGCGAGAAACACGCGCAACGATGCAGGCACGCGATTACCGAGCAGTGCGATGACGCCCAGCGCGAAGGCGATATCGGTCGCCGCGGGGATCGCCCATCCGGCCGCGGTCGGTCCGGCATTGAATGCGAGATAGATAAGAGCGGGCACGATCATGCCGCCGGCGGCTGCGATGCCCGGCAGGACGCGCCGCGGCCATGTCGAGAGCTGGCCGTCTACTACCTCGCGCTTGATCTCCAGCCCGACGAGCAGGAAGAACACCGCCATCAGACCGTCATTGATCCAGTGTTCGAGCGACAGCGGCCCGACATAGGCGTGCAGCATCGCTGCATAACCCGGTCCGAGAGGCGAGTTGGCGATGATGAGCGCAACCACCGCGGCGGCCATGAGAACCAGTCCGGCTGATGACTGTGCTTCGAGAAAACGGCGGATCGCACTGGGGTGCGATTGGGCATGGCTCATCAACAGGGTATCCGGACGTGAGAATTCGGACGCTGGCGGCCCGACCAGCGTAAGAACCTGCCCACCTCCGAATATGGCGGCGAACACCCGGGGAGAGCTATCGCATCGTCACATCATCAGGGCAACGTCATGTCGTGCCGTGAGCCCATCGTACAATTGAAACGATCCAAGCAGGCCCATGAGAGCTGCAGCGGCCGCTATCATCAAACAGGCGGTCGACATCCGATCGGTATCCGAGGTCTTATCGCTCGTCCCACCAAGGAACGGCCAACGAGACGAGGGGACGTTCTCGGAATCGATCGCGCTTCGGGACAGTGTGAAAGCGATCAGTCCGGGATCAATGCCCAACCGCGTATCTGCAACGTCGCCATCGTCGTAAGCGCCGACACATCGACTTCGACGACCTTGTCGACCTCAGCAGGGGCAATCCCGTTCCCGACCAGAGCCTGGCTGCACACCCGAACGGACACGCCTGCTCGTTTCAACGCCGCTATCAGGGCAAGATTAGGGTTCGTGGCAGCGCCGGTTTTCGTCGCATACGCCCCATTTTCAGCAATAATCGGTGTCGCCGGGCCGTGGACGATCACGACCACATCTCCCTGTGCTGGCCGCACGTTGTCCGCGCCGAGCAGATTCAGAAAGCGCGCGACCTTCTCCAGCGAGGGATTGACCTTGTCGGGGGATGACGCCGCCTTCGTCACGCTGAACAGTACCCGATAGCGCAGGGAGCGGTCCGGCCGCTCAACCGCGCCTTCTACCGGCGTGATCTTGCCATAGCCGGCAATCACGGGCTGTTGAGCGGTGCCTCCCGCTGACCCGGCACTGCTCATGACGGCAAGGCATCCTGCAACTGCGATAACGGGAAGCCGCATCTCATTTTTCCTTCCACAACCGGAATGATCATCCGACCCTCGCAAACACGGCCGCGCCCATGTTTCGCGGCCGCGCGGCAACCGACGCCCCGCGCGCTCGCGCCGGACGGGGAGCGGGAGCTGCTTCCTCCACGGCTGTATCGTCAGCGCCGAACATCGCTTCCAGCGTGCGCACGCACAGTGCAGCTGCGTCATCGGCAAGCCGGTAGTGAACCTGCTTGGCTTCACGTCTTGTCTTCACCAGATCGGCGCGGCGCAGCTCGGCAAGCTGCTGGCTGAGGGCCGGTTGGGTCACGCCGGTAGCAGCCTCTATGTCCGCAACCTGACGCTCACCGCCGAGCAGATAGGACAGGATCATGAGGCGCTGAGGCTGGGCGAACACGCGCAGCTTTTCGACCGCCGCATCGGCGATCGCGCGGGATTGATGGATCGCTGTCATCGATCGGCCTTTAACTGATGAAACCAGTCGTCACCGGCGCTACCCGGCAAGGCAGGCGGCAGCAGGACATCATCACCCGGCTGCCAGTCGGCCGGCGTATAGGCTTGCCCATCGGCCGAACGCTGCAATGCCCTGACTGTGCGGAGCATCTCGTCGACGGATCGCCCGACGTTCATCGGATACCAGTTGAGCGCACGGATAATGCCTTCGGGATCGATGAAATAAGTCGCGCGGACGGCTGAGGCGTCGCCGGCCTGTTCGTCGAGCATGCCGTAGGCGTAACCCACCGCCATCGACGGGTCTTCGACGACCGGGAACGGCACCTCTACACCGAAGACATCCTTGATCGCGCGCAACCAGGCGACGTGCGAATACAGGCTGTCGACCGACAACCCGAGCAGGACGCAATCCAGCTCCTCGAATTGCGGTGCGGCCTTCGCCAAGGCCACGAACTCGCTGGTGCAGACCGGCGTGAAATCAGCCGGGTGCGAAAAGAACACGACCCAACGACCACGATACTGATCGAGCGACATCTCGCCCTGCGTCGTGCGGGCAATGAAATTCGGGGCCGCGTCCCCGATGCGCAACGAGCGCGGTACGTCTGCATCCATCGTTTCCATGCTTTTCAGATGGCACGGGCAGCCCGTTGACGCAAGCAGATTATACAACTACATAAACCATGAAATCAATAAATGGAGACGATCGTGGAGTCGGCGTTAAACAAGGCAGTTGCGCAGATTGAACGTGCGAAGGCGGCAGGAGCGCCGATTGTCCATTCCTTCTTCGATGAGCCGACCAACACCGCGACCTACGTCGTCTGGGACCCTGCCACGCGGAAGGCGGCGATCGTCGACAGCGTCCTGGACTTCGACGCCGCGGCAGGCCGCACCGGGACGACATCAGCGGACGCGGTCATCGCATATGTGCGGGAGCACGGCCTCTCGGTCGAATGGCTGCTCGAAACCCATGCCCATGCCGATCACCTGTCTGCGGCGCCCTATCTGCAAAAGGTGCTGGGTGGTCAGCTCGCGATCGACCGCGAGATCATTCGCGTGCAGAACGTCTTCGGCAAGATTTTCAACGCCGGAACCGACTTCGAACGCGACGGCTCCGAGTTCGACCGCCTGTTCGACGATGGCGACCGTTTTGCGATCGGCGACATCGAGGCCATCGCGCTGCATGTGCCGGGGCACACCCCCGCCGACATGGCCTATGTCATCGGCGACGCGGTCTTCACCGGCGATACCCTCTTCATGCCGGATTACGGCACCGCACGCGCGGATTTCCCCGGTGGTGATGCGCGCCAGCTATTCCGCTCGATCCGCCGGCTGATGCAGTTGCCTGACGAGACGCGACTGTTCCTGTGCCACGACTACAAGGCTGCGGGTCGCGACCGGTATGTCTGGGAAACGACCGTGGGCGCGCAGCGCGTCGGCAACGTCCATGTCCACGAAGGGGTGAACGAAGACGACTTCGTCGCGATGCGCACCAGTCGGGACGCCACCTTGGCGATGCCCAAGCTCATCCTGCCGTCGGTGCAGGTGAACATGCGCGGCGGCCATCTGCCGGCGCCGGAAGCCAACGGCACCCGCTACCTCAAGATTCCACTGGATGCGCTGTGATGCCCGAATTTTTTCCCCATGCCATGCCGCTTGCCGGCTTCATCGGTGGCCTGATGATCGGTGTCGCTGCGGCGATCATGTTGCTGGGCAACGGTCGGATCGCCGGGGTCAGCGGGATGTTCGCGCGTGTCCTCGGCCTCTCCGAAGGGGGCGCTCCCTGGATGACAGCACTGCTTTTCACGGCAGGGCTGCCGCTGGGTGCGGCGCTGGCCGCGGCCGATGTGGATGTGGAAGCCCGCTTCCCGACATCCCTTGGGCTGATCGCCGTCGCCGGGCTGATCGTCGGGATCGGTACGCGGCTCGGCGCGGGGTGCACCAGCGGTCACGGCGTCTGCGGCCTGTCGCGCCTGTCGCCGCGGTCCATCGTTGCGACGGGTACGTTCATGGCGACCGGTATCGCCACCGTGACCCTCATGCGTCTGGCGGGAGTGGTATCGTGATGCGCCAGAGCCTCCTTTCGCTCATGAGCGGCACGCTGTTCGGCGCCGGCCTCGCCGTGTCCGGCATGATCGATCCTGCGCGGGTGCGGGCGTTCCTCGACGTCGCCGGTGCCTGGGACCCGACCCTCGCCTTCGTCATGGCCGGAGCGATCCTGCCGATGGCGCTGGCCTGGCTCATCGTGCGTCGGCGCTCCACGCCGATCGTCGCCGAGCAATTCCATACGCCCGCCACGTCGCCGATCGACGCGCGCCTCATCGGCGGTGCCGCCCTGTTCGGCATAGGCTGGGGCCTTGTCGGCCTGTGCCCGGGCCCTGCCATCGCCGCACTCGCGATCCAGCCTGCCCCCGCGCTGCTCTTCATCGCTGCAATGGCGCTCGGCGCAGCCATCCACTGCTTCGCACTCACCCCACGCCGTTCGGCGTGACCGGATAGGAGACGTCACATGGCCTTCAAGAAGATCACATCGTCCTTCTCGGCTGCTCCCCAACTTACCCGAAATGACGTCGCTGCTGCCGCACAGGCAGGATACCACTCGATCATTTCGAGCCGGCCCGATGGCGAGGAGCCAGGGCAGCCGAGCGCGCACGAAATGGCCCGGATCGCCGAAGAACATGGCCTTGGGTTCGCCCATGTCCCGATCGTGCCGGGCAAGGCGACCGATGCCGATGCGGACCGGATGAAGGAAGCGCTGGCCTCGCTGCCGGGGCCGACGCTCGGCTTCTGCCGAAGCGGCACGCGGGCGGCCACCCTATGGGCGCTGGCGGAGGCGGATCACGCCGATCCGGCGACGATCATCGGTCAGGCCAAGGCAGCCGGATACGATCTGGCCGATCTGAAGTCGGCGCTCGCCCGCCGTTCCGGAAAGGCCGGCAAATGACCTACGACATCGTCATCATTGGAGGCGGAGCCGCGGGTATCGCAACGGCCGCCAGCATTCTGAAGCGCAACGCCCAAGTGTCGATCGCGGTCGTCGATCCGGCCCAAGATCACTATTATCAGCCCGGTTGGACGTTGGTCGGGGCGGGCGTTTTCACCCCCGAACAGACCCGCAAGGCGGAAGCCGACGTGATGCCCAAGGGCGTCGAATGGATCCGGCTGCCTGCGATTGCCATCGACCCCGAGCGTCGGGCGATCACCCTGGGCGACGGGGATACGATCGCTTACCGTGTCCTGATCGTCGCCCCCGGCCTGCGCCTCGCATGGGAAAAGATCGCCGGGCTTCCCGAAGCACTCGGCCGCAACGGTGTCACGTCCAATTACCGCTACGATCTGGCACCTTACACCTGCCAGCTTGTCCAGGAATTGCAGCGGGGACGCGCGCTGTTCTCGCAACCGCCGATGCCGATCAAATGCGCCGGCGCTCCTCAAAAGGCGATGTACCTGTCCTGCGACATCTGGCGCGATCACGGTGTTCTTCCAGCGATCGACGTCGAGTTTCACAACGCCGGCCCGGCGCTGTTCGGCGTTGCGACCTACGTCCCTGCGCTGATGGAATATGTCGGGAAGTACGGGATCGACCTCAGGCTCGAATCCAACCTAGTCGCGGTCGACGCCGATCGGCGTATTGCCACGTTCGAGCACAAGCGGGACGGCGTCAGCGAGCGGGTCGAGCGCGAGTTCGACATGCTCCACGTCGTGCCGCCTCAGGTTTCGCATGACGTCGTCGCCAAAAGTCCGCTCGCGGCGGCAAACGGCTTCGTCGAGGTCGATGAGGCCACGCTGCGCCACAAGCGGTACGACGACGTCTTTGCCTTGGGCGATGCTGCCGGGACG
The DNA here is from genome assembly GCF_052907485.1 of Sphingomonas benefaciens. Taxonomy (NCBI): domain Bacteria; kingdom Pseudomonadati; phylum Pseudomonadota; class Alphaproteobacteria; order Sphingomonadales; family Sphingomonadaceae; genus Sphingomonas; species Sphingomonas benefaciens. Next base: position 145,234 of record NZ_JBREIC010000006.1, read on the forward strand.
AGCAATGCGAAGACGGCCGCGGCAGCCCGCAAGCAGGCACCCGTGGTGGCGGTCAACGCGCTCGCCGCACTCGATGGTAAAGCCCCAGTCGCCGACTATGACGGTTATGGATCGTGCCCGCTTACCGTCGAGCGCGGCAAGATCGTCCTTGCCGAGTTCGGCTATGGTGGAAAACTCCTCCCCAGCTTTCCGTCGTGGCTGCTGAACGGCACGCGCCCGACGCGCGCGGCCTGGTTCCTGAAGGAGCGGATGCTGCCCCCGATCTATTGGCAGGGCATGCTGAAAGGCCATGAGTGGATGGCGGCTCCGCATGAGATCGGCAAGGCGGCATGACCCTCGAACCGATCCAGTATCTGCTGGGCGCGCTGTCGGGCAGCCTGGTGGGCTTCACCCTCGGTCTGGTCGGCGGGGGAGGCTCGATCCTCGCTGTCCCGCTCATGGTCTATCTGGTGCGCGTGCCCAACGCCCACCTCGCCATCGGCACGAGCGCGTTCGCGGTCGCCGCTAACGCTGCAACCGGGCTGATCGGTCATGCAAGGGCGCACACCGTTAAATGGCGCTGTGGCGGCATGTATGCGACCGCCGGCGTCATCGGTGCCCTGTTCGGCTCCACTGCGGGCAAGGCCGTCGACGGCGGCAAGCTCCTATTCCTGTTCGCGCTGGTCATGGTCGTCGTCGGCGTCCTGATGCTGCGCGGGCGGGGTGACACGGGTAGCCCGGGAGCGGAGTGCAACCGGGAAAAGGCACCGAAGGTGCTGGGCTATGGCCTCGGCACCGGTCTGTTCTCGGGCTTCTTCGGCATCGGCGGGGGCTTTCTGATCGTCCCCGGCCTGATCGGGTCGACGGGCATGCCGATTTTGAACGCTGTCGGCACGTCATTGGTCGCCGTCACCGCGTTCGGGCTGACGACGGCCGCCAATTACGCGTTTTCCGGTCTGGTGGACTGGCCGCTCGCTTTCGTGTTCATCGCCGGTGGGGTTGTCGGTGGCCTGATCGGCACGCGGATCGCGAAGCGCCTCGGCACCGGCGGCACGCTCACCACGGTCTTCGCCGTCCTGATCTTCGTGGTGGCGGCCTATATGATTTGGAAGAGCACGGCCGCGTTTCTCTGATGGGGGGTGCGATTGCCATCGGGCCGCTGATGCTGGTCGTCGATCGCGGGCTTGCTGTGCTATGCATCGTCGTGTTCCTTGGCCTCACGACGCTGGCCGGTCGGTTCCGCTTCCCTCGCGTATCGGCAGCCGCAACCAGCGCCATCGTCGCTGGAATGGTCGCGGCGCGGACCGGTTACGTCGCAGCGCATTGGTCGAGCTACGCCGACGCTCCGCTGTCCATCCTTGCCGTGTGGAAGGGCGGCTTTTCCCCCGTCGCAGGGCTTCTCGGCGCTGCGGCGACGCTGGCCACCCGGCTTGGCCGCTCAAGCGCGCTGGCGGCAGGCTGGGGAGCGTTGGCTGTTGCGGGTGGCCTCTGGTTCTCGCTTCAGGCCCTGATGCCTCCCGTGACCTACGGCCCGTTCCCCTATCATTTCAACCTGACGACCCCGTCCGGCGCTCCGCTTCCGCTTGATCGCCTCCGTGGCAGGCCGTTCGTGGTCAACCTGTGGGCGACATGGTGCGGCCCGTGCCGGCGTGAGCTGCCGATGCTCGATGCGGTTGCATCGCGCCCTGGCGAGGTCCCGATCCTTCTTGCCGATCAGGGCGAGGCACAAGCGATCGTCAGCGGCTTTCTCGACCGTGAAGGTGTCGGTGCGCGGCATGTCGCGCTCGACCCCGATCGCGGGCTTTCCCAAGCCCTGAAGGTGGTGGGATATCCCGCAACGGCTTTCGTCGCAGGCGACGGCACGATCGTGCAGCTCCAGCTCGGCGAATTGTCACGCGCTGCCCTCGCCGATGGAATCGAATTAGCAAGGAAACACCGATGAACCGTCGCAACCTGTTGTCGCGGGGCCTCCTGGCTGCGCTTGCCTTCGCCGCACCGATCACGCCTCTCATGGCCCAGCAGCCCGATCTGTCGCGCAAGTCCGTCGTCGATGATCCCGCGGCTCCCAAGCGCGCGGGCAAGACCTATGATGTCACGGTGGTCGAGTTCTTTGACTACAACTGCCCCTATTGTCGTCGCATGGAGCCGGTGCTGAACGCCCTGCTTCACTCCGACCCGAAAGTACGGGTCGTGTACCGGGACTGGCCGATCTTCGGACCTGCCTCGCGTGAGGCGTCACGCGCGGCCGTCGCGAGCCAATGGCAGGGCAGGCATGCCGCCTTTCACGAGGCCCTCATGACCTCGCCGGCGCGGCTCGACAGCGCGGGCGTCAAGGCAGCGGCTGCCAAAGCCAGGGTCGACTGGCCCCGTCTGCAACGCGATTTGAAGACGCGTGGCGCCGAAATCGACGCACTGCTCACGCGCACCGATAGCATCGCCCAAGCGATCGGTTTCAACGGAACGCCGGCGTTGATCGTCGGCTCGCAGGTCGTCGCCGGTGCTGTCGATCTCCCGACGTTGCATCGTCTCGTCGCGGAAGCGCGCAAAAAACCTGCGGCGCGCTGACCATGCCCGGGCCGCTCAATCGGAGACAGCTTGCCGGCTTAGGCGCGGTGGTCGTGGGTGGTTGGGCAGTCGGGCAGGTTCTGTGGCGTACCGCCCCGATCGGGCGCGACGTCGGGCCGACCGCTGACCTGATCCTGGCCGGCAATGGCTCGCCTGAGGACGGGCCTGCCGACGCTACGCTCCGGCTTGCCGTGTTCAGCGACTATCGTTGTCCGGCTTGCCGTCACGGGTTTCCCGCGCTGGAAGAGGCTGTGCAGCGCGACGGCAAGGTGCGGGTCATCTACAAGGACTGGCCGATCTTCGGTCCACCATCCGAACGTGCCGCAAGCGTGGCGCTCGCGTGCGCCGAGCAAGGGATTTACCCAGTCGTCCACCGTGCGTTGATGACGGACAGCCGCACGATCGACGACGCAATGCTGCGGGACGTCGTGATGCGCGCTGGCGGCGACTGGCTGCGCGCGACGACTTGGCTTGCGGCCCATGCTGACGCTGTCGCAGCCCGCCTGCGGGCGAACGGTCAGGAAGCCTATTCGATCGGGCTAGCCGGCACCCCGGGTTATCTTGCCGGTCGCCTGTTGGTGATGGGCGCGATCGACACCGGCGATTTCAAACGGCTGTTCGCGCGTGCGCGGGAAGAAAGCTGACGATGCGAGAGGATACGAAACATGATCGAGTATAATCACAAGGGCATGACGATCGCGTCACTCCATGACGAGCGCACCGGCAGCTTCCAGTATGTCGTAGTTGACGAGGCCACGAAGGTCGCCGCGATTATCGACCCGGTCCTCGATTTCGATCCGCGCGCCGGTGCGACCGCAACCGACAATGCCGATATGATCCTCGAATATGTGCGCGCGAAGCGTCTTACAGTAGAATGGGTACTCGATACCCATTCCCACGCCGATCACTTCTCCGCTGCTCCGTACCTTGCTGAAAAGACAGGTGGCAAAACCGCGATCGGCGCCAAGGTCATAGAGGTGCAGAAGCTTTGGCAGGACATCTACTGCCTGCCCGACCTGCCCGTCGATGGCAGCCAGTGGGATCGCCTGTTCGCCGATGGCGAGCAGTTCAGGATCGGCTCGCTCGACGCGCACGTCATGCTGTCGCCCGGCCACACGCTCGCCTCGATCACCTATGTCGTGGGTGACGCGTCGTTCGTTCACGACACCCTTATGGTGCCTGACAGCGGCACGAGCCGGGCGGATTTCCCTGGCGGGGACGCGCACGCGCTTTGGCGCTCGATCCGCGCTATCCTCGACCTCTCGCCTGAAACCGCCACCTATGTCGGGCATGACTACGGCAAGGACGGTCGCGAGGTAGTCGGCCGCTCGACCGTGGCGGACCAGCGCCGAGACAACATCCATGTGCGCGACGGCATAGACGAGGCGGAGTTCGTGGCGACCCGCGAGAAGCGCGACGCTTCGCTGCCATTACCCGACCTGATGCTCGCTGCGCTTCAGGTCAACATTCGTGGCGGCCGGCTCCCCGATGCGGAGGCGTGCGGGACGGCTTTCCTCAAGGTGCCTTTGAACCGCTTCGGCCCAGCTGCGGAATAGTCCGGTCTGCCGCGATGCGTCTGATAGCGGACCGGACGCTCCTGACATTCTCTCCTTCTAACTGCGACGAGCAAATCAGCTCGTCGTGGTCAAATATCAATCCTCGCGAAACATCTCGCGCTGAGACTTGTCCAGTTCCTCGGCATAGCGTCGTCGGGCATAGGATTCCGATAGAATGCCGAGGACTTTGCCGTCACCGGCGACAATGGCCATTTCGTCGGCTCCTGCGGTATCGAACGCTGTCATGACCTCCTTGATGCCTTCGTCAGGCTCCAGAACCTGCTCCCTGTGGATCGCGAGCGTTCCGACCGCGTCTGTTGTCGACACACCCTCAGCAAAGGCGCTGGCCGTCTGTACGATCCCAGCGTAACGATCCTGATCGTCGATCACCACGACCCGGCTCGTCGATCCTAACGGGAAAAGCCGTCGAAACTCGGCGACAGTGATCCGGGCGGGCGTCGCCCGCTCTACCTTCCGCATCATCCGTCCGGCGGTCAGCGTGCGAACCCAACCGACGTCGCGGGCACTCTTGATGGTTTCTCCACGAAGATGGAGACGCCACGTCGAGAAGGAATAGCCGAACGTCTCGCGTACGATCGTCGACGATACCAGCCCAGCGGCGATGGTCGCGCCGGCGAGGGAGAAGTCGTGCGTCGCCTCCAACACCAGCATCGCCATCGTCATCGGGCCCCCGACGACCGCAACGGCCAGCGCCGCCATCCCCACCAGCGCTGCATTAGTAGGATCGACCAGCGGATGCCCTGCAAGCCAACCCAGTCCACCCGCGTAGAGCTGGCCCAGAAGACTGCCGAGGAAGAGCGATGCGAAAAAGAGTCCGCCTCGGAAACAGAAGGCCAGCGATACGATCGATGCCGCGCTTTTCAGAACGAGAATGGCTGCCAGGATCATCAGCGGCACGCCATACTCCAGATCGATGTGAAGGGCGCCGTGACCCGCCGACAGGACTTGGGGTGTTAGCCAGGCCAGCGGAACAAGCAGCACCCCTCCGATGATGGGTCGCAACGAGGCGCGGATCGGCAGGCGTCGGCTCAGCGCCTCGACATCGGCCACGGCGCGCATCAGCAGGATGCCGATCGCCGCGGCGATGGCGCCGAGGCCGGCGTAGATCAGGTAATGGTGGGTCTGAACCTGCTCGCCGACCGTCGCGTCGACGATGTAAGGCTGCGCACCGAAGCCCTGTGCCACGAGCACGCCGGATAGCGACGCTGCCGCAACGGGTGCGATCGCAGCGGGTGTGTAGGCACCGATGACGATCTCGAACGCGTAGAAGGCACCTGCCAGCGGTGCACCGAATGCCCCTGCAATGGCTGCACCGGCACCGGCCCCTACGAGGACGCGAAGGTCGGCGCGTCTCAGCCTGAACCATCCGCCCGCGATCGATGAGACAAGCCCCCCAAGCTGCGCATAGGCGGCTTCGAGGCCGACCGAGGCGCCGAAGCCGTTCGAGATGATCGTCTGGCCGGAGATAACAAGACTGTCGCTCCACGACATGCGACCGCCGTGCAGAGCATTGGCCTCCACCGCGTCGACCATCTTCCGGGCTCGCGCCTTCACGACCCACGAGAACAGCGCCAGGATGGCACCGCCGAGGGGCAGCGCGAGGAGCGCCAAGGCGGGGATCGCCGGCGTCGAGCTCAGGCGCTGTCCGCTTGGCAGCGCGAATAGCAGGTGCTGTATGGTCCGGGCGATCGCGCCTTGCACCACACTCAGCAGACCGGCAGCACCGCCGATTACAACGGCCAGAAGGATAAGGAACGCCTCGCTGGCACGCACTCTTCGGCGCAACCATGACGCCGCCATTCGCAGTGCTGTGACGTCCAGCCTCATGCCATCGTCATCACGCATGTCGCGCCGTGCGCCTTTAGTCGTCATCACGAAGGAGCACCGCGAACACAATCAGGGCGATGGCACCGCTGAGCGTCCAAAGCACAACCGAACCCGCCCATGTCTCTGTCCAGGCGGCAGCGGTCAAGCTGATCAGCAGGGTGATAATGAGTAGCGGCGCGAGGAGAGGAGAGCCGGGAAGACGCATGGTCCCCGTTAGCCCCAAGCTCTTGTCCGGACTATCCTTCTTGGTCGAATTGTCCTTCGGCAGCGCATCCGGAACAGTTTGTGCGGCAAGCCGAGCGCGATGCGCGGCCAAGGCTCCTTGCTTCCGTTCCGCTCCCTGAGGAGGCCATTAGAAGGCTCGGAAAGGGAAGCCTCATTGTCGTTTGATTCGCTGTACCGTCGTCTCTCTATCGTTGCTGGTCTGACCGTGGTTACCGGATGCGTTCCGGCCGGACGACAACCCCTGCCACCCGCATCCGTACCGATCACCGTCCAGACGACCACACCCGTCCGGATACCGCCGAAATTGGTGCAACCCCGGCCACAGCCATCTGCCGGCCTGCTCAATACCATCCAGGCGCTGGGAGCAGGCTTCAACGGCCAAGTGGGCATCAGCGTCCGCGACATCGACGAAGGTTGGGTTGCCGCATGGGAAGGCGACATCCCGCGCCCCCAACAGAGCGTCAGCAAATTATGGGTCGCGATCGGGGTCATGGATGCAGTTGATCGACAGCGATTGTCGCTGACCGATCCGGTGACAGTCACCCGCGCCGATCTGACCGTCTTCCACCAACCGATCCGGACGCTGGTCGGCAAGACCGGCTACAAGACCACCATCGCCGACTTGCTGCATGGTGCCATGGCGCGCAGCGACAACACCGCCAGCGACGTACTCTTGTGGCGCATCGGCGGTCCCGCCATCATCAATCGACTGCTTGGCGACAAGGGGATTGGCGGTGTCCGCTTCGGTCCCGGCGAGCGGCAATTGCAGGCCCGTACCGCTGGACTGGAGTGGCGACCCGAATGGGCCGGGGTGTCAATCGGCGTCCAAAAAGGACCCCCTATCGGCGTGCAAAAGGGACCCCCTTTGTCGAGCAGCGTGACGGGTATGATGGGCGCACTGTTCGCGCTGGTTGCGGCGTAGGGCGGGCGTAGCCCGACCGGAGGCGCAACCAGCGCGAAGCGTTCTTTGCCGGTGCCCCAGGCGTCAGCTTCGATGTTTGAAGCGCCAGCTGTCGTTGCCGGTTTCGACGATGTCGCAGTGGTGGGTAATACGGTCGAGCAGTGCGGTGGTCATCTTGGGGTCGCCAAAGACGGTCGGCCACTCGCCAAAGGCGAGGTTCGTGGTGACGATGACGGAGGTCTGCTCGTAGAGCTTGCTGACGAGGTGGAAGAGCAGTTGACCGCCCGAGCGTGCAAACGGCAGGTAGCCAAGCTCGTCGAGCACCACGAGGTCGAGGCGCGAGAGCTGGGCCGCCAGCGTGCCGGCCTTGCCAAGGCGCGTTTCCTCCTCGAGCCGGTTCACCAGGTCCACTGTGTTGAAGTAGCGTCCGCGGGCGCCGGCGCGTACCACATTGGCAGTGATGGCGGTGGCAAGATGCGTCTTGCCGGTACCCGTTCCACCGACCAGCACGACGTTGCGTCGGCCCGGAAGGAACGAGCCGCTGTACAGCGAGCGCACCAGTCCCTCGTTGATGGGAGTGTCGCCGAAGACGAAGGCGTCGAGGTCCTTCACCGCGGGTAACCTGGCGGCCGACATCCGGTAACGGACCGAGGCTGCATGGCGGTGCGTCGCCTCGGCACGCAGCAGGTCGGTCAGGACCTCCATGGTCGTGCGCTTGCGCTGGAGACCGGTAGTGACCGCCTCGTCGAAAGCGCCAGCCATGCCCTTCAGCCCCAACTCGGTCATGGCCGTCATCATCTCATGCCGCTGCATGGAGGCCTCGCAGGCTGTCATAGCGGTTGCAGTCGGCGCGGGGCGGATGGCGCAGCGCCAGATCTTCTGGCGTGACAATAGTCAGCGGTCGCGACGGTTCGCGCCGGCGGGCCAGGATGTTGACGATGACGTCGTCGCTGGCGACGCCGGCCAGCAATGCTTCGCGCACGGCCGCTTCCACCGCCTCCAGTCCGTCGTCGAGCACCGCGGCCAGCACCCGCACGAACCGCCGGTCGGCATCGTCACCGACGCCAAGCTTGCGCCGCAGTCGTGCCAGCGCAGGCGGCAGCTCCCAGCCCTGGAACGGCGCGCCGTTCCGCAGGGCGCCCGGCTTGGTCGCCAACACCGGCAGATAGTGCCACGGGTCGTAGATGGTCCGGTCCCGGCCGAAGAACCGGGGATGGTCGGCGACGACTTCCCCGTCGCAGCGCACGACGATGCGGTCGGCATAGGCGCGGACCTGAACGGCACGTCGCACCACCCTGGCAGAAACGGAGTAGCGGTTGCGGTCGAAGCTGATGAGGCATGTGCCGCTTACCGCATGCTCGCTCTCGTGGAAGCCGTCGAAGGGTGCGACAACAGGCTGGAGCACCGCCCGTTCGACTGCCCATGCCTGAGCGACCGTCAGTTCCTTCTGCTCGGGATGCTGGTGCAACTCGGCCCAGCGCCGACACTCGGCCTCCAGCCAGCCGTTCAACTCATCGAGGCCGGTAAATCGCAGGCGCGGCTGGAAGAAGCGACCGCGTGCGGTCTGCACCTGGTTCTCGACCTGACCTTTCTCCCAGCCCGACGCCGGCGAGCAGGCGGTTGGCTCGACCATGTAATGGTTGGCCATGACCAGGAAGCGACGGTTGAAGACCCGCTCCTTGCCGGTGAACACGCTCGTCACCGCCGTCTTCATGTTGTCGTAGATGCCGCGCGTCGGCACGCCTCCGAAGAAGGCAAACGCCCGCGCATGCGCGTCGAACAGCATCTCCTGTGTCTCGCGGGGATAGGCTCGCACATACATTGCCCGCGACGCGCACAGCCGGACATGCGCGACCTTCACTTGGCAATCGGCTTGCCCGAGATCTCGACGTCCTCGTGGCTCCAGTCGAACTGGTAAGCCTCGCCCGGCCGGAACAGCAGCGGGATGAACGCCGGCGCATTCATCACGTCGCGACGCCGCGCCTGCCGCCAGCGCGCCGCATAACGGCGAACCGCGTCGTACGAGCCGTCGAACCCCTCGCGTAGCAGCAGGTCGTGGATGCGCGTGAGGCGCAGCTTCTCGCGCCGCGGCCGTGCCTCATCTTCCTCCAGCAACGCATCCAGTCGCGCCTGAAACGGCCCCAGCTTCGGCAGCGGCTGCACCTCCCGCCGGTAACCCATGTCCGCTTCCGGCGCCCGGATCGCCTTGCGCACCACCTTGCGCGACAGGTGCAGGTCCCGCGCTATCGCCTTGATGGCCTTCCCCGACGCGTGCTCGCGCCGGATCCTCAACACCGTCTCCAATACCAGCATCCCGATCTCGCCGCCTGACACACCGCCAAGCGAGCAGCCTAGACCACCGGGATGAGGGGTCCCTTTTCGACGCCGATCACCCCGCTACCGGGGTCCCTTTTCCACGCCGATCCACACGCCAAGGCAGCGCCGGCGTTCGAGGCGATCGACTGTGCGTTGCTCGGTCTGTCGGTCGACAGCCTCTACAGCCACGTCGCCTGGATGCGCGCGATCCGCGAGCTGTCGGGTGTCGAGGTGCCGTTCCCCGTCGTGGAAGACCTGTCGATGGCGGTCGGGCGTGCCTACGGGATGCTCGACGCCGCGGCGACCGACTCCGCTGCGGTGCGCGCGACCTACTTTATCGATCCGGAGGGCGTGGTCCGCGCGACCAACTGGTATCCGATGAACGTCGGCCGGTCGGTCGACGAGATGCTGCGCACGGTGCAGGCGCTCCAGCGGGTGTCGAAAGGCGACGCGCTGACCCCTGCGGGCTGGCATCCCGGCGACGAGGTATTGTCGCCACCCGCCCTTCCGGTCGACGGCAAGGCGGACTGGTTTCACCGGCTGAGGCCCGACACATGAGCCTCGATCGTTCGCAGGCCGATGCGATGGTGGAGCGGCTACGCACGCTCGCCCAGCCCCAGCGCCTGATGATCCTCTCTGTCCTACTCGACGGTGAGCGGGCGGTGGGCGAGATTGAAGAGGCAACCGGCATCGGCCAGCCCGCGCTCAGCCAGCAGCTTGCCGAGCTGCGCCGGGCCGCGCTGGTCGTGACGCGTCGCGAGGCGCGCCAAATCCACTACCGCATTGCCGACGATGCCGCCGAGGAGCGGGTCCGTACCTTGTTCGCCGCGTTCAGCGCGGTGCACCCGATCCGTCATGTCCGTGATCGGATCGACCGTGGGAGTAGCAAAGTTGCGGGCCTCAGCGGAGCCGCGATGTTCGCGCGGATCGGCTGATCGCGCGCGTCCATCGAGACGACACGGCCTTACTGCCAGCCCCATTTGCGGAAGATCGCGGCTCCCTGCGGCCCGGCGACGAAACGGACGAATGCCTGCGCACCGGCCTTGCCCTGCCCGCGCGTCGTCAGCGCGACGCCTGCATCCCGGTAGACGAGCCGGTTCGCGTCCAGCGGCACCACGTCGGCGACACCGGGATTTGCCCTTGCCCAGATCGGGAAGGTCACCCACGCGTCGATGGTCGGGTCGGCCTTCCAGCCTTTCAGCGCCAACGCGGTGTTCTTGCCATAAAGCACGATGTTGCGTCGGAACGCCTTGACCGTCGCGATGTCGCCGTTGCGGCCCGCGATATCCTCCCACATGCCCTGCTGCCCGGCCCCGTCGACGACCGCGATCCTGATGCCAGGCTTCAACAGATCGGCGAAGCTACGAATGCGCTTGGGGTTGCCCGGACGGACCAGGATACCGGCCGGACGCAAATAGAGCGGCGTGACAGTATTGGGCAGCACGAGACCGTCGAAGGTCGACACGAAGTCGCTCATCATGACTTCGGAGCCGCTGTAGACGACGTCCCCATCCGCCTTCATCGCGTCGGACCATTGCGGGGTCGGGCCGGCGGTGACGATCACCTCGACGCCGTTGGCCTTGCCGAATGCGGCCGCCGCCTCCTTCATCGCCGGGGCGGGACCACCGGGGCCGTAGACGTGGATCGTCTCGGCCAACGCCGGCGTGCCTATGCCGAGCATCACCAGCGAAGCGAGCAGCGCCGCCTTCATTTCATTGCTCCGGTATAAGGCTTGAACCCGTAGCGTTCGAAGATCGCCAGCCCTTCGGGCGAGCGCACGAAGGCGAGCCAGCGCCGCGCCGCCTCGGGATGCGGTGCATTCTTCGCCACGGCGCCGGCGTAGATCGCGGTGGTGTTGTCGGCCGCAGGAATGTCGACGCCCTCAATGGGGTGTCCCGCCTGCTTCTGAAACTCGACCTCCGACTGCCAGGTCACCCCGGCCTGCGCCTTGCCCTGCATCAGCCAGAGCGGCGTCTGCCGGTGGTGGATGTGGGTGAGCTGGGTCGAGCCGTCCTTGACCTTGGTCTTATAGACGGCGTCGGCGAGCGACGCGCCTCCCGCTTTGGTCAGCGAAGCTTCGATCTGCCGGGCGATCCCCTCGAATTCGGGGTTGGGCATGGCGAGCTTGACGTCCGTCCGACCAAGATCGGCAAGGCCCTTGATGCCAGCCGGGTTACCCTTGGGGACCATGATGGCCAGCGTGTTGGTGGCGTAAGGAACGACCGGCCCCTGGAGCAGCCCCGCCTCGATCTGCTTTTCGACCGCCTTCTCGCCGGCCAGATAGACGTCGGGCTTCACCGTCCACGTCATGTTGCCGACGGTGACGGTGCCGCCCGCCTGCATCTGGCGGACCAGCAGCCCCGGCGGGATCGTCTCCCAATACAGCCGCCCGCGATACTCGGGATATTTCGCCTCGAACGCCGCAACCAGCGGCGCCATCGCGAAGAAGTAGTTGCCGCCGACATAGAGCGACAGCAGCGGGTTCTGCGGATTGCCGTGAAAGTCGGCGAGATTGTCGGCATCCGCGATCGTGAAGCCAAAGCCACGATCGACTGCGTCGTCGTTGCGCCCTTCCTGCCACGGCGGGTAGACGCCGAGATCGGTCACGCTCTCCACCCTCTTGTCCTGCGCCATCGCCGGAACGCCGGTCGCGACCGTCAGTGCCAGCGCGGCGATCGCCGCGCGCCATGTGCTTGCCATTGATTGTCTCCCTGCCGAAGGTCACAGTTGCATCAGGTCGTAGCCCTGATGCTCCAGCGTGGTGACGGTGGTGAGACCCGACAGCGCGAGCGTCACCCGCTTATCGACCCAATCGTACTGGAAGTCGTGTTCGGCTACCGCCTGCGCGCAGACGGCGACATCGACCCCCGCCTTGCGCAGCTCCGCGATCAGCGGCAGGTTGGGATTGGCAACGCCGAACTTGGCGCGATACTGCGCGTCGTCGAGCGCCAACGGCGTCGCCGGACCATAGGTGATCGCGACGAACTTCAGGTGATCGAGCGGCACACCGGCCGCCACATATAGGTTCACCGTCCGGGCAACGTGATCGAGCGAGGCGTTGACATCGCCGGGTGCCTTCGCGCCCTGCGTCACCGCGAAGACGATGCGGTAGGTCTGCTTGGGGTCGGGCTTGTAGGCCGCGTTCGCCAGATAATGGATCTTGCCGTAGCCCTGGATCGTCGGCGTCGTCCAGAACCCCTGTGGCATATCCGCTGCCATCGCCGAACCCGCGGACGCCAGCAGCGCCCCCGCCATCATCGCCTTCATCATCGTCCGCATCTAAGCCTCCTGTGCTCTCTTGTTCGCGAAGCTATGCTTCGCTTCGGTCGAATACCAACAGCTTCTGGCGACCGTTCCGATCGGCAATCATGATTGGACGCCGCGCTGGTTGCGCGGCTAGCGTTCAGTCACCCTCGAAAGGATCGCCCGACCCACGTGCTGACCATCGGCCTCTTTCTCACGATCAGCTTTCTCGTCTCGGTGGCGGGGCTGGCGGCGTTGATCTGGGCGATCTCGAGCGGCCAGTTCGCCTTCGGCCAGCGCCAGGCGCGCGTGATCTTCCACGAGGGCGAGGAAGGCGAACTCGACGATCCAACCGTATCGGGCGAGGCGATCGACCGAGAGCGGACGGCGATCGATGCGTCGACGGCGCGACCGGTCACCCTGCTGCTCGTCGCCGCGGTGCTGTGGCTGGTGTTGGGCTCGGTGTTCGGCCTGATTGCATCGCTGAAGCTGCACATGCCCGACTGGCTCGACGGCAGCGCGGCGCTGACCTTCGGGCGGGTGCGCACGCTGCACCTCACCCTCGTCATCTATGGCTGGCTGTCGCTGGCGGGCATCGCCACTGCGACCTGGATCACGCCGCGCCTGTTCCGGACGCCACTGCGATCGGCGGGGTTCATCACCTGGGGCGCGATGCTGTGGAACATCGGCCTCGTCGCCGGGCTGATTGCGATCGCGAGCGGATGGAACGACGGCGAGGAATGGCTGGAGATCCCGTGGCAGATCGACGGGCTGCTCGCGGTCGGCGGCGCGCTCACCGTCTACCCACTGCTGCGCACAGCCTTCTCGCGTGAGGTCGAGCACATCTACGTCTCGGGATGGTATTATCTCGCGGGCATGATGTGGTTCCCCGCACTCTTCATCATCGCCAACATCCCCTATGTCTTTGTCGGCGCCGAGCAGGCCACGGTAAACTGGTGGTTTGCGCATAACGTGCTGGGGCTGTGGCTGACCCCGCTCGGGCTCGGCGCGGCCTATTATTTCATCCCCAAGATCATCGGCAAGCCGGTCTATTCCTATGCGCTCTCGCTGCTCGGCTTCTGGGCGCTGGCACTGTTCTACAGCCAGGTCGGCATTCACCACCTGATCGGCGGCCCGGTGCCGACCTGGGTCGTGACGCTCTCGGTGGTGCAGAGCGTGATGATGTTCGTGCCCGTGCTCGCGGTCGCCATCAACCAGCACGTCGTCGTCGCGCGGAACCTGTGGGCGTTCCGCGCCTCGTTGCCGCTGCGCTTCGTGTCGCTCGGCGCGATCATGTACACGCTTGCCTCGTTCGAGGGATCGCTGGAGGCGCTGCGCTCGATCAACACCGTCACGCACTTCACCCAGTTCACGATCGGCCATGCCCATCTCGGCGCCTATGGCTTTGCCAGCTTCATCATGTTCGGCGGTGTCTACTACATGATGCCGCGGATCACCGGGCGACCATGGCCGTGGCCGGGGCTGATCGCGGCGCACTTCTGGTGCGTGGTCGTGGGCTTCGCGCTCTATTTCACGGCGCTGACGATCGGCGGCTGGCTCGAAGGCGAGGCGATGCTTGACGCCTCGCGCCCCTTCTCGGCGAGCGTGATCCTGCTGAAGCCGTTCCTCGAGGGCCGCTCGCTCGGCGGTGCGATCATGACGCTCGGCCACTTCCTGTTCGCGATCAACGTCGCCGCCATCCTCCTGCCCCGCTCGGCCTCGCGTGCGGCGGTCGCGGCATGAACCGCGCCGTCCCGCTCGTCATCCTGTCGATGGTCATCCTCGCCTTCGCGACGCTGATGCTGGTGGTCGGCCCCAAGCTGCAGATCGGCCGGGAGGTGCCCGCGGCCGGCCTGCAGCCATACACCGCCGAGCAGCTTCGCGGACGCGAGGTCTACGTATCGATGGGCTGCGTCTACTGCCACAGCCAGCAGCCGCGCACCCCCGACCAGGCGCCCGACGCCGAGCGCGGCTGGGGTCGCCCCTCGGTCGCCGCCGACTATGCGCACGACTATCCGCACCTGATGGGCACGATGCGGACCGGGCCCGACCTGTTCAACGTCGGCGCGCGTCTGCCGAGTGCCTCCTGGCAGCTGACTCACCTGTACCAACCTCGCGCCGTCTCGCCGTGGAGCATCATGCCGGCCTATCCTTTCCTCTTCGAGGTGAAGGATCGGGCGGCTCCCGGCGACGTCGTCGTCTGGCTGCCGCCCAAGGCGCGCATCGTGGGCAAGGTCGTCGTCGCCAAGCCGGCGGCGCGCGAGCTCGTCGCCTACCTCCTCTCGCTCGACCACACCTATCCCGCGCCGGCCAAGGCGATCCGCGACGACGGCTATGCCGTGGGGCAGGTGGGCAAGTGACCGCGCCGCCGCCCGAGGACGAGCGGTTCGAGCCCTACGAGCCCCGCCGCCGCATCCCGCTCCCGGTCTACTGGATCGCGATCGCCTTGGTGCTGTGGGGCGCGATGACGCTGTTGCAGGACAGCGCGGCGCATCGTCGCAGCGATACCGCCCGCATCGCGCAGGCCCGCCAGACGCTCGCGCAGCAGGACGCGCCGGGAGCGCTGCTGTTCGCCGAGCGCTGCTCGACCTGCCACCAGGGCGACGGCGGCGGCATCGCCGGCGCGGTCCCGCCGCTCTCGGGTTCGCCTGTCGTTGCAGCCGACCCGCACGCGATCGTCCAGATCCTGCTCCACGGCATCACCGGGCCGATCGCGATCGAGGGCAAGACCTATGACGGTCATATGCCCGCGTTCGCGAGCGTCCTCGACGACGCGCAACTCGCACGGCTCGCCAGCTATGTTCGCCGGACCTGGGGTTCTCGAGGACCGACGCTCGATGCCGCCTTCGTCGCCCGGGAACGCGCCGCCACCGCCAACAGGGCCGGGCCCTGGCAGGGCGGTGCCGACGTCGCTCAGATGGTGCCAGCAATGGGGGCGCAGCCGTCCAACCCCATCGCGCCTCCCGCGCCGGACCAGGCGTTGGCGATGAGAATCGCCTTCAACGGCGTCCGCGGTGGCTGGTCCTGCGCCTCGTGCCACGGCATGGCAGGCGAAGGGCGCGATGGTGTGCCGCGGCTGGCCGGGCTGCCGGCCGACTATATCGCGGCGCAGCTGACCAACTTCGCGAGCGGCGCGCGCGCGAACGACTCCATGTACACCGTGTCGCGGCAGCTCGCTCCGGCTGAGCGTGCGGCGCTCGCCCACTACTATGCCGGCCTTGCGACGCCCTCGAACGCCCGTCCTTCGCTCGGCGGCGATATCGGGCGCGGGGCAACGCTGGCTCTGCTCGGTGACGATCGCGCGCAAATCCCCTCCTGCTTCTCGTGTCACGGATCTTCCGGATTTGGCGTCGCCCCTTCGTTCCCGGCGATCGCCGCACAGCATCCGGGCTATGCGGCCGGACGGGTCGCAGCGATCGCGGCGCTCGGCAAGAACGCCAACCTGATGACCCCGATCGCCAAACGGTTGAACGACGCCGACCGGCGGGCCGTCGCCGATTATCTGGCGACGCTTCCGCCGACGCCGGCCGGAGTTGCCACAGCGAGGAAGGAGAGATGATGGACGAGTCCCGCGATCCCGCCAGCAGCGAGCCGCCGCGTGATCATGATCGTGCGCGGACCACTCGCCGCGGCCTCTACGCCCTTGGTGGCGGCGTAACGCTGTTCGTCTTCGCGGTGCTCATCCGCGACGAGTTCCACCATGCGCCCACGCCCGATGCCGCCGTATCGGCGCCGGGCACGCCGGTCAGCTTCACGCCACCACCGATGAGCAAGATCCCCGGCGGTCCTGAAGGCGACGCGATCCGCCACGGGCTCGCGATCTTCGAGAATACCGGTACGCAGGCATCGCAGTTCGTCGGCAACGGCCTTGCCTGTCGCAATTGCCACCTCGACGGCGGGCGCAAGGCCAACTCGGCACCGATGTGGGCGGCGTGGGTCAGCTACCCCCAGTACCGGTCCAAGAACGGGAAGATCAACACCATGGAAGACCGGCTGAAGGGCTGCTTCAGCTATTCGATGAACGCGCAGGACAGTCCGAGCGGCGGACCGCCCAAGCCCGGCGATCCGGTCTATGCCGATCTCCAGACCTATTTCCATTGGCTCGCGAAGGGTGCGCCCACCGACACCAAGCTGAAGGGCGCGGGTTTCGTAAAGCTCAAGCTGACCGCGCTCGGCTACGATCGCAGCCGTGGCCAGGCGGTTTATGCCCAGCATTGCGCGGCCTGCCACGGTGCCGATGGACAGGGCCGCACCGACCTCAACGGCCGGGTCGTCTTCCCGGCGCTGTGGGGGCCGAAAAGTTACAACTGGGGCGCCGGCATGGCGGTGGTCAATAATGCCGCCGGTTTCATCAAGGCGAATATGCCGCTCGGCGCGGGCAATTCGCTCAGCGACCAGCAGTCGTGGGACGCCGCCGCCTGGATCGATAGCCAGGAACGGCCCAAGGATCCGCGCCAGAAAGGCACCGTCGAGGAGAACGCCAAGGCGTTCCATGCCAAGGAAAAGACCTTCTACGGCAAGATGGTCGACGGCCACCTGCTGGGAACCGGCACCGCCCCGCCCACGCGAATCGCCTCGCGCTGACGCGCGGATGGAGCAGCGCCAGCTCTTCGCCGTTGATGGCCTGTTCTGTGC
The DNA here is from genome assembly GCF_052907485.1 of Sphingomonas benefaciens. Classification (NCBI taxonomy): domain Bacteria; kingdom Pseudomonadati; phylum Pseudomonadota; class Alphaproteobacteria; order Sphingomonadales; family Sphingomonadaceae; genus Sphingomonas; species Sphingomonas benefaciens. The sequence goes on from NZ_JBREIC010000006.1 coordinate 162,502, forward strand.
CGGATGCGCGCGCGGGCTGGAAAAGCGCCTTGCGGCTCTCGACGGCGTCGTCGCCGCCGGCGTCCACTTCGTCACCGCGTCCGCGTTGGTCCGCTGGGACCCGGCGCGCTGCGATCCGCAGGCGATCGGCCGCCGCGTCGGCGAGGCGGGCTACCGGCTGATCGAGCGGCAGAGTCTGGCCGACACTGCGGCGCGGTTCGATCGCGAGGTGCAGAGGCTGGCGCTGCGGCTCGCGGTCGCGATCGTCTTCGGCATGTGGTCGATGGGGGCGGCGCTCATTCTCTACGTCCAACCGGACATCGCATCCCCTGTCGCCTGGTGGATCGCGCTCGCCTCCGGGCTGTTCGCCCTGCCCGTGCTCGCCTATTCGGGCGCGGCGATCTTTCGCATGGCGTGGCGCTCGATCCGGCTGCGTGCGCCAGGTCTCGACCTGCTGATCGCGACCGGCGCGAGCGGCGCGGTGGTGCTCTCGACCGCTTCGCTCGTTCGCGGGGAAGCGCAGGTCTATTTCGACACCGCGACGATGCTGGTGACGCTGCTCCTTCTGGGTCGTCTGATTGAGACACGGGTCCGCCGCACTGCGATCCAAGCCTTGTCGGCGGTGGACGATCTGGCAGCGAACCAGGCGGTCGCACTGGCGGATGGTGGATCGGTGGAGCTGCGGCAGCTTGCGATCGGCGCATCGATCATGATCGATGCCGGAGCAGTGATCCCCGGCGATGGCGTCGTCGTCGAGGGCGAAAGCCTTATCGATCGCTCGATCATGACCGGGGAGGCCATGGCGAGCGCCATTGGCCCGGATGACCGGGTGCAGGCGGGAACGACGAACCTGCGGCGCAGACTGATGGTGCGGGTCGACCGTGCTTATGGCGACCGCGACATCGACCGCATGGGCGGCCGGATCGCGCTCGAGATCGCCGGCCGCGGCGAACCGCGTCGCGCGCTCGATCGATGGATCGCGCGATTGCTTGCCGCCGCACCGGCCTGGTCGGCCCTCGCCTTCCTGATCGCTTTCGCTCTTGGAGCCTCGCTGGTCGAAGCGATGACGCGTGCGCTCGCGACGCTGATCGTCATCTGCCCCTGCGCGCTGGCGATCGCCGCACCGCTCGCGCATGTTCGAGCCGCAGGCGTTGCGGCACGACGCGGGATCCGGATCGCCGACCCCGCCGCGCTCGAGGCGCTCGCCGGCATGCGGACGGCGATCTTTGACAAGACCGGAACGCTGACCCTCGCTCGGCTTCGGGTTGATCTGGTCGAGCCGATCGCACCGTTCGCCAGGGAAGAGCTGCTCGAGGCCGCCGCGGCCGCCGAGCGCGGGATCGATCACCCGATCGCGCGCGCCCTGGCGAACGGTGCGGACGGACCCGCAGGCAACCGCTTCGACCGAAGCGCAGGTGGAGTAGATCTGCGTGGTCGGGATGTGGCTGTGAGTTCGGCCAATGACGCGTGCGATGATGGCCGGACCTGGCTCGACGTGATGATCGATGGCCAGCGCGCAGGTAGGATCGGCTTGGCCGACACGCTCGACCAGGAAGCGCCCGCGACCATCGCAGAGCTGCATGCGGCCGGGATCGAGGTGAGGCTGGCGACGGGAGACGGCGTGGACGCGGCGCTGTCGGTGGCGGGCCGCGTCGGCGTGCCGCAGACGATGGTCGCGGCAGGTTGCACACCGCTCGATAAGGCAAAGCTGGTCGCTGCGGTGTTGCATCCAGTGATCGTGATCGGCGACGGCGTCAACGACGCGCCCGCGCTGGCAGCGGCCGATTGCGGCATCACCGTCGCGCGCGCGCATGCCGCCGCGGCCGCAACGGCCGGGCTGGTGCTTGAAGTTGGCGGGATCGGGACCGTGCTGCCTGCGTGGCGACTAGCGAGGCGAACGCAGCACGTGATTACGCAAAATTTCGTACTCGCAACAGGCTATAACATCGTGGCGGTGCCGCTCGCGGTTTTGGGCCTGATGACCCCTCTTGTCGCAGCGGCTGCGATGGTCGCGAGCTCATGCCTAGTGACGATGAACGCGATGCGCCTGAACTGACGAGGCAACTAAGATTTTGGTTCAGCTTCTGCCTAAATTCGTGCGCAAAGCGCCGCTCCGTCGTACTCGCCTTGACCTGCTCCCCGAAAATCATGCCATTGGTAAGTTAGCTCGTCATATGGAGACGAGCGATGCGGCGAGGCCGTTTTACCGAGGATCAGATCATAGGCGTGCTGCGTGAGCACGAGGCCGGCGTGAAGACCGCCGAGCTGTGCCGGAAGCACGGCATCAGCGATGCGACGTTCTACAACTGGAAGTCGAAGTACGGCGGCATGACCGTGTCGGAGGCGGCGCGGTTGCGGACGCTGGAGGACGAGAACCGGCGGCTGAAGAAGCTGCTGGCGGAATCGATGCTTGACGTGTCGGCGCTGAAGGATCTGCTGGGAAAAAACTGACCCGGTCTGTGGATCGCTACGCTGCGGTGGAGAAGCTGATGGCCGACCACGGCTTCTCCGAGCGTCGCGCCTGCAGGCTGGTCGGGGTCAACCGGTCGGCGTGGCGATATGAGCCGCTTCGCGGGAAGGACGAAGCTGTCCGCGAGCGGATGCGCGAGATCGCGAACGAGCGTCGCCGGTTCGGCTATCGCCGACTGGCGATCCTGCTTCGGCGTGAGGGCAAGGGCATGAACCTGAAGAAGGTATACCGGCTGTATCGCGAGGAGCGGCTGACGGTGCGCAAGCGCGGCGGCCGAAAACGAGCTCTGGGCACGCGGGCGCCGATGGCGATCCCGCAGGAACTCAACCAGCGCTGGAGCCTCGACTTCGTGTCGGATGCATTGGCCTGCGGCCGGCGGTTCCGCCTGCTCAACGTCATCGACGATTACAGCCGGGAATGCCTGGCATGCATCGTCGATACCTCGCTGTCGGGACGACGTGTCGTCCGCGAGCTCACCGCCATCGCCGAGCGTCGCGGGCTGCCGTGCATGGTGGTCAGCGACAACGGCACCGAGTTGACCAGTCATGCTGTCCTCGCGTGGTGCCAGGACACCGGGGTCGAGTGGCATTACATCGCGCCGGGCAAGCCGCAGCAGAACGGCTTCGTGGAATCGTTCAATGGTCGCTTACGCGACGAGTGCCTGAACGAGCACCTGTTCCCATCGCTTGCTGCGGCGAGACGGATCATCGAGGCATGGCGGACGGACTACAACACCGTGCGTCCGCACAGCAGCCTTGGCGGCATGGCACCCGCCGAGTTTACCAACCGCCCCCGCCACGGGCATCGGGACAACGAAGCTAACTTATCAGCGGCCTGAAAACGGGGAGCAGGTCAGCCTTCGAAAAAAGTCATTCTTCCGCAGAGCTTGTCGTCGGTGTTGGTCAAGTCGGGGGGTGATCAGGGGCATTCGAGATCGGTACAGGAAAGCCGCTCGGCATCTACGCAATGGTCAACTGCAGCGGGGCTAAGACGGCTTCCATATCGAGGGTCGTCACATATCGTTCCGATCCCTTCAAGCGAGCGGTTCAGCGCGGGGTGGCGATACAGGGCGAGACGAATAGCCGGCCAGCCCAGGCCCCCGACAGCGTCTTGGCGCCCACCAGCAGCCACATCGCCGCGAGCGCCACCGTCAGCACCGTCCCGGTCACGCCGAAGAAGACGAGGTGCAGCGTCGTGCCGAGCCGGAAGGTCGCGACCGTGTAGACGCCGAGCGGGAAAGTATAGCCCCACCAGCCGAGGTTGAACGGCACGCCCGCCCGCCAGTAGCGGATCGTGATCAGCGTCGCGAGCAGCAGCCACCACAGGCCGAAGCCCCACAACAGCAGCCCCGCCACAGTGCCAAGGCCCTGCGCCAGGGCGCCGACCAGCCCCAGACCGTTTGCCGCCAGGATCGCGGGCGCATCGCCGCCCAGCACCAGCATGCCGAGCGCACCGGTCCCGATGGGTCCTAACGCCAGCCAAGAGGAAGCCGCCATGCTCTCGTGCGGCAGCTTGTGCAGCGCCATGCGCAGGATCAGGATGGCGAGGATGCCGAACGCCACCGGCACTGAATAGGCCCACAGCACGTAGGAGGTGGCGAGCACCACCATCTGCATGTGTGCGCCCACCAGGTGCGGCGCGAGCAGCCCGCCACTGGCGCCGGCGACCTCGGCCGCGACCACCGGCAGTAGCCACACTGCGGTCATACCATCCAAGTTGTGCTCGTGGCGCGTGAACATGAGGTAGGGGATCAGCACGCCGCAGGCGAGCGACATCGCCACGTCCAACCACCACAGGACCTGCGCCACGCCTACGATCCCGGGTCCGAAGCGGGCGATGCCGAAGGCGAGGCAGCCGTTGATGATCGTCGCCAGCCCCATCGGGATCGTGCCGATGAACATGGACACGGTGTTGTGGCCAAAGATGCGCTTGGCCTCATGCCCGAACAGAAGCCAGCGCGCGCCGTAAAGGCCGCTGAAAAGCATGAAGAGGCCGATGTTGAACAGCCACAGTGCCTCCCCGATCGGCTTCACCGCCGGGCCGATGCCCGGCATCTGCGGCAGGGCGAGCGCCAGGATGCCAGTGCCCATGGTCGCGGCGAACCAGTTGGGGGTGAACTGGCGGATCATCTCCCGCGGGTGTTCGAGCTGCACCAAAGGGCGCCAACCGCGGCTCACTTCTTGGAGGTTTCCGGTGTCGTCGGGCGTCATCTCGCCTGCTCCTTGATGAGGTCGGTCAACGCGTCGGCTGCCCGGGTGCGGTAGCGTTCCTTGTGGCGAAGCGCGTGGAACGGACGGTCGGGTAGGACGAACGGCAGCTCGGCGAGCGTGCCGGCCGCGAGTGCGGGCGCCACGACGAGGCGCGAGAGCGCCGCCACCCCTGCCCCGGCCTCTACCGCGGTCCGCACCGCCTCGTTCGAGGGCAAGGTCATCGTCACATCGAGACTTGCTGGATCGACGCCACGGCCACGTAGCACCTCCTCGAAGCTGGAGCGCGTGCCCGAGCCCTGCTCGCGTACGATCCAGCGTGCGGCACGGAGCCACGCCTCGTCGACTTGGGCCACGTCCGCTCGGCTAACCAAGACCATCGGATCCTGCCCCACGATCCAGTCGGCCAAGGCGGGCTCGTCGATTACGCCTTCCACGAAACCTAATTCGGCGGCCCCATCCAGCACCTGGGCAGCGGCGCCTTCCGTGTTGTCGATCGCGAGCTCGACCGCGATCTGCGGATGGCGTTCATGGAAAGCCGCCAGGATCGGTGGCAGCCAGTAGCTGGCGATGGTCTGGCTGGCGACCAACCTCAGCGTGCCGCGCGCCAGCCCCGCATAGTCGGCCAGCATCGTCTCGGCATGCGCGGCGCGGCCGAGCACGGAGCGTGCCTCGTCCAGGAAGCCGCGGCCTGCCTCAGTCAGCTGGATGCCACGGCCCACGCGATGGAACAGCGGGACGCCGTAGCGCCCCTCCAGCGCGGCGATCGCCCCAGAGGCAGCCGACTGCGTCACGTTGAGCGCCTCCGCGGCCCGCGTCATGTGCTCGCGTTCCGCCACGCCGACAAAGATCCGAAGCTGCTCAAGCGTCATTGTGTTGCCTCCTGTACCCACGAGATAGGCTTTGAGGATCGATCACACCAACCGTTTGTGGCGCTTGTTCCAATCACATGATCGTATCGATCTGCTGGCGACGAGAGGCGGCAGCCCAATCCGTTCCGTCAGCCGATCAAAATGATCTCAGCCGACGCAGTGATTTGCCGCCGCCTGCAACCTATCTGGAAGTCAGGAGGACACATCGTCCCATGCTCCAATCGCTCGACCCCGTCGTGCTCGCCCGTGCGCAGTTTGCGTTCACGGTGTCGTTCCATTTCATCTTCCCGGCCTTCTCGATCGGACTGGCGAGCTATTTGCTCGTACTGGAAAGCCTGTGGCTGCGCACGGGCAAGCAGCTCTATCTCGACCTGTTCCGCTATTGGGTGAAGATCTTCGCGGTGGCGTTCGGGATGGGCGTCGTGTCGGGCATCGTCATGTCCTACCAGTTTGGCACCAACTGGTCGGTGTTCTCGGCCAAGGCCGGGCCGGTGATCGGACCGATCATGGCCTATGAGGTCCTGACCGCCTTCTTCCTCGAAGCCGGCTTCCTCGGCGTCATGCTGTTCGGAATGAAGAAGGTCGGCCCGCGCCTTCATCTGCTCGCAACGGCGATGGTTGCACTCGGCACGCTGATCTCGGCCACTTGGATTGTCGATGCCAACAGCTGGATGCACACCCCTGCCGGGTTCGCAATCAATGCGCAGGGCCAGTTCGTGCCGGCCGGCTCATGGTGGCCGATCATTTTCAACCCGAGCTTCCCCTACCGCGTCGTCCACACCGTCATCGGCGCCTATCTCACCACCTCGCTGGTGGTGGGCGCGGTCGGAGCTTGGCACCTGCTGCGCGACGCCGGTGACGCGCACGCGCGCAAGATGTTCTCGATGGCGATGTGGATGGCGGCGCTGGTGGCACCGGTCCAGATCTTCGCGGGCGACACCCAGGGGCTCAACACCCTCCAGTATGAGCCGGCGAAGATCGCGGCGATGGAAGGGCATTTCGACAGCCATCCGCATGGCGCGCCGCTCGTTCTGTTCGGCATCCCCGATCCCGCACGCCACCGCATGGATCATGCCATCGAGGTGCCCAAGCTGTCTTCGCTCATCCTCAAGCACGACCTGAACGCGCCGCTGGCGGGGCTCGACGCCTTCCCCGCGAACCGCGTGCCGCCGGTCTCGATCCTGTTCTGGTCGTTCCGCCTCATGGTCGGGCTCGGCTTCGCAATGCTCGGCCTCGGCCTGTGGAGCCTGTGGGCGCGCTGGCGGGGGACACTGTTCGAGAACCGCTGGTTGCAGCGCGCCGCGATCCTGATGGGGCCTTCGGGCTTCGTCGCGGTGCTGGCAGGCTGGGTGACGACCGAGGTCGGCCGGCAGCCCTGGACGGTCTACGGCCATCTCCTCACCGCCCAGTCGCACTCCCCGCTCGCCGCGCCGGCCGTCGCCGCCTCACTCACCGCCTTCGTGCTGGTCTACTTCGCCGCCTTCGGCGCAGGCACCTGGTATATCCTGCGCCTGATGGCGCGCTCGCCCGACGCGGGCGAGCCAGAGCCCGCTCACATGCCGGTGCGCGCCGCGGGGATCACACCGGCGCCTGGCGTCGATGCCGACGGGCCGAAGGTGGAAGTGCACGCATGAGTTACGACCTCGACCTCTCGACCGCCTGGGCTTGCGTCATCGCCTTCGCGATCTTCGCCTACGTGGTGATGGACGGGTTTGATCTCGGCATCGGCATCCTGTTTCCAACTCTCAAGGTCGGCCCGGAGCGGGATGCGGCGATGAACAGCATCGCGCCCGTTTGGGATGGCAACGAGACCTGGCTGGTGCTGGGTGGTGGTGGGCTCCTGGCAGCGTTCCCGCTGGCCTATTCGATCATCCTGCCCGCGACCTACCCGCTCATTATCGCCATGCTGCTCGGGCTGGTGTTCCGCGGCGTGGCGTTCGAGTTCCGCTGGCGGCACGCGCCGCATCGCCCGCTCTGGGACGCGGCGTTCACCATCGGCTCGGTCGTTGCGACGCTAGCGCAGGGCATCGCGCTCGGCGCCATTCTTCAGGGTATCTCGGTGCGGAGCGATGCTGCTGCGGGCGGTTGGACCTATGCCGGTGGCTGGCTCGACTGGCTATCACCGTTTTCGCTGCTCACCGGCGCGTCGCTGCTCGTCGGCTATGCGCTGCTCGGCGCATGCTGGCTGGTGTGGAAAACGGAAGCGTCGGGTCAGGCACATGCCCGGCGCATGGCGTTCTGGTTGGCGATCGCCATGCTGGTCGCGCTCGCTGCAGTGAGCGCCGCCACGCCCTTCCTCAGCTATGCCTACTGGCGGCGCTGGTTCGCGGTCCCCGGCGTGTTTGTGACGGCGCAGGTGCCGCTGCTTGTACTCGTCACCGCCGTGCTGTTCTTCCGCTCGCTGGCACGTGGCGGCGAGCGCCTGCCATTCCTGCTCGCGCTCGGGCTGTTCCTGCTCGGGTTCGTCGGGCTCGGGGTCAGCATGTATCCTTACATCGTGCCGCAGAGCCTGACGATCTGGCAGGCCGCCGCGCCCGCGCAGAGCCAAGTGTTCATGCTCGTCGGCGCCGCCGTCATCATTCCCACGATTTTGGCCTATACTGGCTGGGCCTATTGGGTGTTCCGCGGCAAGGTTGCCGCCGAGGGGTATCACTGATGCAGGCGCCGCTCTGGCAGCGTCTCGCGTGGCTGGGCGCGATCTGGCTGGCGAGCGTCGCCGCACTCGGCTTGGTGGCCGGACTGCTACGGTGGTGGCTGATGGGTTCAGCCTAAACGGTGGCCAAGCGCTCCAAGCGCTCCAATCGATCCCAATACGAGATCAAAACTATCGGACCAAACGGTTGGATTGATTTGATAGGCCGAGGCATCTCCTTGTCATGGTTTCAACCCTCTCAGCCGTGACCGCGCAACTCTCCGTATCCGGTGTGAAAACCCGGCTCGGCGATGCCAATCCCGGAGCATCAAGGATCCCTCTGATGAAAAAGCTCTTGCGTAGCCTGCCCATGGCTGCCGCCTTTGCCATGGCATCGCCGTCGATGGCGCAGGAGGTCCCGCAATGCGGCACAAGCGGTGTTGCGCTGCAACTGCTCGGCTCGGGCGGGCCGATCTCCGACGATGCGCGCGCTTCGTCCGGGGCGATCATCTGGATCAACGGCAAGGCGCGCATCCTGATCGATGCCGGCGGCGGTACCTATCTGCGCTACGGCCAGTCGGGCGCGCGGCTGGAGGACCTCGACTTCATCGGCATCTCGCATTTCCACACGGATCACAGCGCCGATCTGCCCGCGATCCTGAAGGGCGGCTATTTCCTTGCGAACAGCCATGCGGTGAGGCTGGTCGGCCCGACGGGCAACGCCAATTTCCCCAGCATGACCGGCTTCTTCCAGCGCGAGTTCGGTAAGGGTCATGGCTCGTTCGCCTATCTGTCGGGCCTGTCCTCGGCCAGCGAGGGATTGAAGCTCGACGTCCATGCATTTGACGTCAATGTCGCCAAGCCGGTGCCGACGCTGGTATGGCGGGGTGATGGCGTGACCATCACTGCCCTGGGCATTCCCCACGGCGACGTCCCCGCGCTGGCCTTTCGCATCGCCACGCCCAAGGGGGTGATCGTGCTGTCCGCCGACCAGAACGGCAGCCGGCGCGAGTTCCTCGATTTCGCGCGCGGTGCCGACATCCTGATGATGCCGGCGGCGATCGACGACGATGCCGATGCCGCCTCGCGCTTCCTGCACGCCCCGCCGACCGTGGTGGGCAAGATCGCCGCGGCAACGCACCCCAGGATGCTGGTGCTGGACCACTTCATGGGCCGGTCGCTGCGCGACAAGGATCACAACATCCAGATCATCCGCGGCTTCTACCACGGCCCGGTCGCCGCGGGACGCGACCTGTCCTGTTTTCCCTTGTCCCGCTGACCCCAAGGAGTTGTTGTCATGAAGCGTGAACTGATCCTCGGCATCGCCGTCACATCGCTGGCAGCCAGCGCGGCGCAGGCGGCAGAAGCCGCACCCGCCGCGACCACCACCGCCAGCCCGGCGGCGCACGGCGGCGGCAAATGCGCCAGCGGCAAGTGCGGCACGGAAAAGATCTATGCCCAGACCAAGCTGAAGCAGGATCCCAGCGGCCAGCTGGTCCGCGCCCGCGACGGCCAGTGCGGCCTGAGCGGCAAGGGATACAAGGTCGCCCAGACCAGCCAGGACCGGCTGGCCGAGGGCGTATGCGGCCGCTGAGTGCCACCGCCCGCGGCGTGGGCCTTCGTCCGGAACTGGTCGCGCCCTTGTGCGACCAGCCCCGGCGGCGGGACATCGATTTCCTGGAGATCGCGCCGGAGAACTGGCTGGGGATCGGCGGGCGCAAGCGCGACCAGTTGGACCGCCTCGCCGACCTTTATCCGCTGGTGGCGCACGGGCTGAGCCTGTCGATCGCGGATCCGCGACAGCTGAACCGGGATTTCCTCGCCGATGTCCGGCGTTTCCTCGACGATTACGGCATCGCCCTGTACAGCGATCACCTCAGCCTGTCGCGCGACGAGACCGGCTATCTCTACGATCTGCTGCCGGTGCCCCGGCGGGCGTCCAACCTCGATTACCTGGCCGATCGCATCGACCAGGTGCAGGATGCGACCGGGCGCCGGCTCGTGCTGGAGAACATTTCCTATTATCACGGCTTCCCGGACCAGATGCCGGAGGCCGAGTTCGTCTCTGCGCTGGTCGAACGGTCGGGCTGTGGCCTCCTGCTGGACATCAACAACGCTTATGTGAACGCGCACAACCATCACGAGGATGCGCTGGCGTTCGTCACCGCGCTGCCGTCCGATGCGATCGTTTATTACCATATCGCCGGGCATCTGGAGCTGGAGGACGGCACGTTGCTCGACACCCACGGCACGCCGGTCGCCGATGCGGTGACCGCGCTTGGCCGGGCGGTGTGGCAGCATCACGGGGCGCGGCCGCTGCTGCTGGAGCGCGATAATTTCGTACCCTCGCTCGACGAGCTGGCGGAGGAGGTGGCGGCGGTGCAGGCCGCGATGGCGGAGCCGGCTCATGCGCTCGCCTGACGTGGCGGCGCCCGACCGGCTGCTTATCGAGATCGCCGATCTTGCCGGCCGGGCGCGGCGTGATCCCCGCGACCTGTACGGGCAATTGTTGCGCGAGAACGTCGCCGACGCCATCCGCTGCAGTTTCCCCGCCGTGGCACGCATGGCGGGCGAGGTCGTGGTGGCCGCGGCGGCGGATGCCTTCGTCGCCGCGCATCCCGCGAGCCGGCCGCAATTCCACCAGATCGCCACCGAATTCGTGCTGTTCGCGCAAGGGCAGCCGGTGCTGCCGCCCGCGCTGATGCCCCTTGTCGAATATGAATGGGTGTTGCTCCAGGTGGAAATCGACCCGGCGGCGCTGTCGGGCGATGCCGCAGGGAGCACCGACGCGGCTGGGCCGGTCACGGCCAATCCTACGCTGCGCGTGGTCATGCTGCCGTTCGATCCCGCGCTCATCGATGCGAACGACAGCCTCACACCCGCGCGACTGCGTCCGCACGGGGTGTACCGGACGCGCGAGCATCATGTCCTTACCCGCCCGCTGACCGTCAGCGACTGCCTGCTGCTGGATCGCCTGGAGCAGGAAGAGACGATGACATCGCGAGCGCTGGCCGAAGCCGTCGAACCCTCCCTCTCACCGCTGGTGTCCGACTGGGTCGAACAAGGCCTTGCCGACCAGCTTCTTGTTCTCGCCGATCAGAAGGACACTTTCCGATGATGATTTTCCGCTGGCTGGATACCGCGTTCCGCCGTGTCCAGCTGCTCGATTTCCTGCCGCTGCTTGCGATCCGGATCTATCTGCTGCCGATCTTCTACGAAGGTGCCCATGCCAAGCTGACGGGCTTCTCCGCGCTGGTACAATGGTTCGGGGCACCCGCAGCCCAGGGCGGGCTCAACATGCCGGCTCCGCTGCTCATGGCGACGCTGGCCACCGCGACGGAAACGGCCGGGTGCATCTGTCTCGCGCTTGGCCTCTTCACGCGGCTGATCTCGATCCCGCTGATGGTGACCATGACGGTTGCCGGGCTGTCGGTTCATTGGTCGCATGGCTGGGCTGCGATCGCGGGCAAGACGGCGGAGTCGACCCTGCGCTTCCAGGCTTTCATGGAGTGGCTTGCGCAGAACTTCCCTGGCCGCTTCAACTATATCACCAAGCTTGGCGATCCGATCATCCTGAATAATGGGATCGAGTTCACCGTGACCTATGTCATCATGCTGGCCGTCCTGCTCTTCTATGGCGCTGGTCGGTTTCTCAGCCTGGACTATTGGATCGCACGTGGGCGACCACTGCTGTTCGGTTGGTTGCTGCCTGCCTACCATGATGCGGCGCTTGTGCGTCCGACCGGTTCGCCGCCGATGCCACAACCGACGGGCTATCCGGCTCCGGCGATCTAAGCGGGAGAAGAGCCGTCTACATAGGTTGACGCGCCCCCTCCCGAGACAAGACAACCTGACGGCGGAGAGCGGGCCGCCATCCTCGCTCCGCTCCCCCCGCCCTCTTCCTAGCCAAGCTTCACCCAAGGACTTCCGCCATGTCAGCCAAGCCTCCCGTCCACATCGCCATCAGCGGCGCCGCCGGCCAGATCTGCTACGCGCTCCTATTCCGGATCGCGTGTGGCGACCTACTTGGCCCCGACCAGCCGGTCCGGCTTCAGCTCCTCGACCTCGAGCAGGCGCTGCCGGCAGTCTGGGGCGTGGTGATGGAGCTTGAGGACTGCGCTTTCCCGCTGCTCGAAGGGGTGGACGTCACCGCCGATCCGCACGTCGCGTTCGCCGACATCGACGCCGCGTTCCTGGTCGGATCCCGGCCTCGCTCGAAGGGCATGGAACGCCGCGACCTCCTCGCCGCCAATGCCGCCATCTTCCGTACGCAAGGCCAGGCTCTGGACCGGGCCGCGAAGCGGGAAGCCAGGGTGCTGGTTGTCGGCAACCCGGCCAATACCAACGCCTGGGTGCTGGCCGAGCACGCGCCCGGCTTCGCCCGCGACAACATCACTTCGATGATCCGGCTCGACCACAATCGCGCCGCCAGCCAGCTGGCGACACAGGCGAACGTCAACGTGGGCGAGATCGAGCGGCTCGCGGTCTGGGGCAACCATTCGCCCACCATGTATGCCGACTGGACGAACGCCGTCGTCGGCGGCGAGCCCCTGCCCCGCCTGATCGGCGACCCCGACTGGTGCACCGACACGTTGATCCCGCAGGTGGCGCAGCGCGGCACCGCGATCATCGAGGCGCGCGGCGCATCCTCGGCCGCGTCCGCCGCCAATGCCGCGCTCGATCATATGCGGGACTGGCTGCTTGGGTCGGACGGACGATGGGTGTCGATGGGCCTGTCCTCGACCGGCGAGTACGATATTCCGGAGGGGCTGATGTGCGGTGTGCCTGCGATCTGCTCGCCCGGATCGGTCGAGCGAGTGTCCGGGCTTCGGCTCGACGACTTCCAGCATATGATGATCCAGCGCAGCGTCGCCGAACTCGTGCAGGAGCGCGACGCGGTTTCACTTCTCCTCAAGGAACAGTCGGTTTCCAGCGCTGATCGGAGGTAGGCGCATGCAAGACATCGAGGATGAGCGGGCACGTCCTCCACGACGCGAACGCGCGGAGCATCTCCAGTTGGCTACGCTTTATAGGGCAGAGTTCGCTTCTCGTGCTGTTATTCGCCGCGGCAAGCTGAGCATTCTTCCGCCCGACAGCGCCCGTCGGGGACAGTCGGATCAGATAGGTCCTGTCCGCATGGACGCGTGAACAAATCGATGCTCATGCAAAGCGCGGCCGTTATCTGGCTTCGCGAGCAACCCTAAGGATTTGATATCGTTACCCTCTAACAAGCTATTCGAGGTTTCTCATGACGGACGTCCATCAGACTAAATTCGGCAACGGCGGCGAGCCGCACCAGCAGCCGCTCGGTGCGGATGACGTGCTGACTACCAACCACGGCGTTCCCGTGAGCGACAATCAGAACAGCCTGAAAGCCGGAAAGCGGGGTCCGACGCTGCTCGAGGATTTCGTGCTGCGCGAGAAGATCTTTCATTTCGATCACGAGCGTATTCCGGAGCGGATCGTCCACGCGCGAGGGTCGGGTGCCCATGGAGTGTTCGAAGCGACGGACGACATCAGTGACCTCTCACGGGCTGCGGTATTCACCAAGGGTGAGAAGACCGAGGTGTTCGTCCGCTTCTCGACGGTGACGGGTGGAGCCGGTTCGGTGGACACGCCTCGCGACGTTCGCGGCTTCGCGGTCAAGTTCTACACCCGCGAAGGCAATTGGGACCTTGTCGGCAACAACATTCCGGTGTTCTTCATCCAAGACGCGATCAAGTTTCCCGACCTGATCCATTCGGTGAAGATGGAAGCCGATCGCGCCTATCCGCAGGCGGCGACTGCTCATGACACCTTCTGGGACTGGGCGTCGCTGATGCCCGAGACGACCCACATGTTGATGTGGGCGATGTCGGATCGCGTGCTGCCGCGTTCGTTCCGCATGATGGAGGGGTTCGGCGTCCATACCTTCCGGCTCGTCAACGCGGAAGGGCAATCGAGCTTCGTCAAGTTTCATTGGAAACCACGGCTGGGCCTTCAGTCGACGATCTGGGACGAGGCAAACAAGCTCCAGGCGGCGGACAATGATTTTCAGAGGCGCGACCTATGGGAAGCGATCGACACCGGCGCCTTTCCGCAGTGGGATCTGGGCATCCAGGTGTTCGATCAGGCGTTCGCCGAGGCCCAGCCCTACGACGTGCTGGATGCGACCAAGCTGATTCCCGAGGAGGACGTGCCCGTCCGGGTCATCGGTACGCTGACCCTGAACCGCAATCCTGACAATTTCTTCGCCGAGACCGAACAGGTCGCATTCCTGCCGACGAACATCGTGCCGGGGATCGACTTCACCAACGATCCGCTGCTGCAGGGGCGTTTGTTCAGCTATCTGGATACGCAGAAGTCGCGGCTCGGCACGACCAACTTCCATCAGATCCCGATCAATGCGCCGCGGTGTCCCTTTGCGAACTTCCAGCGCGACGGCCTGATGCAGACGCAGGTGCCCAAGGGACGTGCGAATTACGAGCCGAACAGTCTGGCGGAGCATGGCGAGGAGGGCGGCCCGCGCGCGAGCATGGAGCGTGGGTTCGTCACGACCAACGCGGCGACCGGCGCGGACGAGGAGGGCGACAAGCTTCGGGTTCGTGCCGAGTTGTTCGCGGACCACTATAGCCAGGCGCGTCTGTTCTATCGCTCGCAAACAGAAAGCGAGCAGGCGCATATCGCGTCGGCCTATGTCTTCGAGCTGTCGAAGGTGGGTCTGCTCGACAAGGTGCCTGTGCGGATGGTCGCCAATCTGCGCAACGTCGACGAGGACCTGGCGCGCCGGGTCGCTGATGGGCTGGGAATCGATCTTCCCGAGCCCACGCCGGCTGCCCGGCCGACGATCGATATGGCGCCTTCGAATGCGCTGTCGATCCACAAGAACATGAAGCCGCTCCTCGAAGGTCGTGCCGTCGGCATCCTGATCGCCGATGGTACGGATGCTGACGCGCTGGCCAAGCTCGTCGCTGCGATCGAGGCCGAGAAGGGTAAGGCGGTGATCGTCGCGCCGAAGATCGGCACCACTTTGTCCGACGGCAGCAAGCGCAAGGCGGACGGCCAGCTGGCCGGCACCCCAAGCCAGATATTCGATGCTGTCGCAATCCTGGTGAACGAGGAGGGATGCGCTTCGCTACTGAAGCAGGGGCCGGCCATTCAGTTCGTCATGGATGCCTTCGGGCATCTGAAGGCGATCGGCATGACGGGGGCTGCGAGGCCGTTGCTCGAGAAGGCGGGGGTCGAGCCGGACGATGGCGTCGTCGACATCGATCACGCCTTCCTGAACGCGGCGGCAAAGCGCTTCTACGACCGTGAACCGGACGTGCGTCTTCTCGCCTGAAATATTACGGCCCCACGTCTCGCGGCGTGGGGCCGCTTAGCCTTCAACGATTCTCTGCCGTTGATCAAATTGATTAGTGGTCAGTTCGTCCTTTGACGGCGCGTGAATAGAAGACTTCGCCCGGTGCAAAGCTGTCACGCGTTTAACCTGAGCAATACTACATCCCGCTAGCTCGGCAGTACGAGTGATGCTCATGCCAGCATCTCGAAGAGCGATAATGCGACGGTGATGCGCAAGGTCTGGCTTTCGCCCGGTGTACCGCCCTGCCCGCTTCGCGATCTCGATCCCTTCACGCTGCCGCTCCCGGCGCGTCTCGTAATCGTCGCGTGCGGATTGCAGCGCTAAACGCAGTAGCATGTCCTGCACCGCTTCGAGCACAATCCGGGCGACCCCGGCACTGTCAGCCACGAGATCGGTTAAGTCCACGATTCCCGGCACGGCGAGCCGCGCCCCCTTCCCTCTTATTGCGTCGACTAACAGCTCCGCTTCGGCGAGCGGCAGACGGCTGATCCGGTCAATTTTCTCCGCGATCACCACTTCGCCCGGCTGGAGGTCGGCGACCATGCGTAGCAGTTCCGGTCGGTCGGGTCGCGCGCCCGACGCCTTCTCCCGGTAGACCGCCGCCACATAGAAGCCCGAGGCGCGGGCGCCGGCAACGATCGCCTCCTGGCGGGCTAGGTCCTGCTGTTCGGTGCTGACCCGGAGGTAGATGCGTGCCGCCTGGATCACGTTCGGTCTTGAGGTGCCGCTCATCGTTCCCCGGCTCCCATGAGTATGCTCAAGTGAGCCCCTGCCGCCGATACCGGCTCATAACAGCAATTACCGATGTCGCCGAGCCTAGCGAGATTAGCCGGCCCGAAATAGCCACCCTGTCACGTTATAGCCGTTCCGGCAAACACCATGAGCCTCACCGTCGCCTAGCACCCCTCTGCGTCGATCGGCGCCACAAGATTGGGGTGCGTTCAAAGCGCGTCTGTGCCATAGCAGGCAAGCCAAGGAGCGGCTTGAACACCGAACCTGGCCCGCATGTGCGGCCGAACACTGGGTCCCCGACTTTGTCGGGCGGCCCGCGGAATAAAAGACCTTGTCGTCGGCTTGCCGGTGTGGGGAATACGTGGGGCGTGGTTACCAGTGTTCCCGCGTGTTCAACCGTCCCGGCTGCGGCGGACGGTGGGACGCGCTCAATGGCTTTGTCAAAATGGTTACCCGCGCGCTGGCGTCGAGAAGCCGAGACCCTTCAGCGAGACTCGGAACCTCCAATCTCGGCCGAGTTGGATGCCCTGGTGCGCGCGCAAGGCGAGTGCCTGGCTTTCCTTGCCACGATCCTAGAGCGGGAGCGCGTCGTTGCGAGCGGCGATCTTGCGCGCATGCTCGCTGAGTTCGCTTCTATCTCCGCTGCGGAACGGCCGGCAGAAGCGCGGATCCTGTCGCTCTGGGCAACGTACCTCCAGGACGCGTCCGCATCGCTTCGTGACGCATCTGTCCTTCATTAGAAGCACTTGGCCGAGACGGCTGCGAACGAAGCCTTGCATGGGGTGACGCGTGAGTCGAAATTGCCCCTGACCTGGAGTCGAACCGTTCCGAGTTGCGCACCTATGTACCAAGAATGCTGACCACCGATCCCGGTCGTGACCCTACCGCCCCCTTCCCCACCTCCAACGACAGGCTGACGCCCCCGGAGCGGATCGGCCTGTTATCCGAGAGGCAAAAATCCTACCTCCGCCTCGTGCTCCAAAATCGCAGCTCGAAGGAGATTGCGGCGACGACGGGCAGCAGCCACCGTGCTGTCGACAAGCAGTTGTTGAAGGCGAACAATCTCCTCGGCGTGCCGACACGCTTTGACGCAGCACGCCTCCTCGCTGATCACGACGCCGGGGTAGAGCCTTTACCCCCTGCAATCGCCCTACCTTCCGACGAGCCGACTTTCCCGCTTCCTCCTGCCTGGCCGACCGCTAGGGCGGCAGCGAACATGATGACCTGGAAGCAGGTCGCCTCCTGGACCACGATCATCGCGATCGTTGTTCCGCTAGGGCTGACTGCGGCCGGCATGGCCCTCGTGACGCTGCTCCTCCTGCTTGGGCTGAAACCACTTTGACGGGCGCTGTGCGCCCGAGGAGGCGCAATGAACGCACTGACGAACACCAGCCGGATCATCGCCGACGAGCTGCGGAAGGCCGAGCGATCGATCAATCTTGCAGCCCGCGACACCGCCCAGTTTCTCCTAACCACGCTCGACGCGACGGACGCTCATCGGCTCTCCCCTGCGATGGCCCAGCGGACGGTGAAGGCGACTGTGGCGGCGCTCGCTGCACTCGTCGAAGGTCAGGACCAGATGGCGTTGCGGGCCCACCTCTCGATCGAAAAGGCCGGCCGGCAGCTCGGCCTCTCCGAAACGAGTTGGGGCGAGAACCTGCCGAAACCGGCAATCGCGTCGGAAGAGGAAAGGGAGCTGCAGGGGGCCTGAGAAACGGGGGACGGCGAAGCCTGTGACGACCCAGGTTATCCTCGCGGTCGTCTTCAACGTGGTCATGGTGGTCGTGCTGCTTTTCGCCTTGGTGCGGGGCGGCAGACCCGAGCGGCTGGGCGTCTTGATCAACGTCGCGGGCTTCGGCGCAACGATAGCGTTTCGGCTGCTTGCCCCCTCTAGCGCTTGGGTGCCCGCCGAAGGCTGGGTGCTCGCCATCGACGCCGCCGTCGCCGCCGGCTTCTTCTGGCTGGGAACGACGACCACTCGCTTCTGGCCCGTTTGGGCAGCAGGATTCGCTCTGGCTGATCTCTTTATGAGCATCTGCGGAGCGCTGCTGCCGCGCGTGCCGCTCTTTGCCTACCACACCGGCCTCGGCATCTACGCCTATCTGGCACTCGGCGCGCTCGCGCTCGGGACTTTCCGCCTGGCGTCTCATGCCGCGCCCCACATCCGAGATGGGTCGAGACGACAATGGCTACAGCATCTCAAGGAGACGAACTCATAGACGTCGTCGTTCGCCTTCCCCGCAAGGCGATCGAGGACACCCTGCTTACTGCGCAGCGGTCGAGCCAAGAAAGCGACGGGGGGCGTCTCGCTGCGGCGAAGGCGATCCTCTCGGGCCGACGCCGCAGGTTTACACAATTCACCGGTGTTCGGTTCTACGATCCGAGCTGGGACATGATCCTAGAATTATACGTCGCGACGCGTGAACAGCACGTTGTCGCCGTCTCGCAACTCTGCAGCCTGAGTGGCGGATCGACGACGACAGCGCTGCGGCACATCGAGAACATCGAAGCGCTGGGCTATATCAGCCGTGGACCGGACCCGAACGACCGCCGCCGACTGATCGTCACGATGCAGCCTGTACTTGGCGACGCCCTCGATCACTGGCTTGATCTGCAATTGGGCGCAGAACGACTAGGCGTTTGACCGTCACTTACTGCGGCGAGCGCGGCGCGTGCGGTTTCGTGCGGTAAAGCACGAGAATTGGTGCCCCTTTCGTTCGGTAAAGCACGAGTCAGCTGCCTTGAACGCTGCGCCGTTTTCCACGCTTCTGGTTTCGACGCCGGATCAAAGGGAATCGCGGCGGGACAGGGAGCCGGCTGTGACCAAATAAAGAATGCCCGGCACGAGGCCGGGCACCCTGCGGAGATCCGCTACCACACGCCGGCAAGCGTGAGGCCTACTACGACAGTAGCTGTAGGTAGCACCCTCCCCCGCCCCGTTCAAGATCGCGCGCCTCGCGCCACGCTATAGCTTTGTCTGGTGACGGCCTCCCACGGGGAGTGTCGAACGATGTCCTATACCCAAACCGCCTTTACGGGGCGGACCGGAGCCCGCCCGATCTCCGCGCTCACCCGACATATCGAGCGGGAGTTGGCAGCGCGGATGGAGACCGCGGGCGATGTCGATCGCAACGATCTTTACCGCATCCTCGACGGCGCCAAGACGGCCATCGGACTGAGCGCGTCAGCGCTCGAGACGCTGAAGCATCTGATCGGCTACACCCGCCCCGACGATTACAAGGGCGATGCCCGGCCGATCGCGTGGCCGAGCAACTACACGCTGGCTGAGCTCGCCGGTGTCACCGAGAGTGCGATCAAGGCCCGGCTCCGCCAGCTCCGCGCCTTGGCTCTCGTCACGATGCGCGACGCCGCCCACGGTCGTCGTCGTGGACAGAGAAGCGACACGGGCGAGATCATCAGCGCCTATGGGATCGATCTCTCTCCTCTACGCGTCCGCTTTCAGGAGCTGAAAGCCGCAGCAGAGGCTCACAGCGCCTTCTCCCGGATGGACAAACTCGGCCGCCAGGAGATTGCGCGGGTACGTCGCATGGTTGCGCAGGCGCTCGCCCAGGCGGCCGACATGCGCCTGACCGGCTCGCACTGGATCGCGCTTCAGGACGCCATCGAGAAGATCGCCCAGCAAGCCGCAGCTGCGCGCACGAGCCGCGACGCAACGGCCTATGAGGCCGCGATTGCGGGTCTTCCGGCTGTCGAAGCGGAGATCGGCCGCACGATCGACGAGTTCATGTTTGTCGTAGAAACAGACGGCTCAGGGTCAAAATCCTCACCCTTCATACATATACAAACCAACCCCTCTCTCAAATCCGTACAGGCTTTGCGAGATTGTAGTTTTGATCGGGAGGGCGGACATGACGGTGAAGCCGAGCTCCCGGCATCGCCGTCCAAGAGCGACTTCAAGACCTCGCCCCGTGAGCTCGTCGAGATGTTTCCAACCACGGCGATGTACGTAGATCGTGACCGGCCGGGCTGGACCGATCTTCATCGGGCCGCTGCCCGGCTTCGGAACGATCTAGGCATACGAACCGGGACCTGGGTTGATGCGCTCGACCATCTCGGCGCCGATGGGGCGTCGATCGCCGTTATGATCACAGCGGAACGGGACGCTCGCGATGAAATCCGCCTGACGCCGGGCGCCTATTTCGCTGGAATGGTGACCCGCGCTCATCGCGGCGAACTCGATCTGTCGAAGAGCCTCTGGGGCTTCCGCACCAGCCCGGCGCTCCAGTGATCGGGTGGTTGCCCGCCGCTGCGAGCCGCGCCCCTACGACCCTTCCGTGCGGTAAAGCACGAACGTCGCTCGAACCTCGCCCATCGACACGCAGGGCGGCTCGCTCCCTTTCGTGCGCTATTCCACTCCAGATCCTGACGCGGTTCAGAATCCGGTAGGGCGCCGCTACATCGATGCTCTACCGGCTTTCGTGCGCGTTTTCGTCCTCATCACCGTCCGCGGGGCTTGGCTTACGTGCGCTTTCCCGCCTGAAGCTGGCCCGCATTGACCTGTTTGGATGACCTTTCGTGCGGTAACTCACCACATCCGGGCCGCTCACGCGCTACGGACCGGCACTTTCGTGCGGTAAAGCACGAATCAAGGCGGCAGGGCCGAAAGCGAATCGGATCTGATCAGCATTCCAGTCGGCACTCGTCCCTTGAACGGGATCGAGGCGGCAGATCGGTCGAAGATCGGCGCTTAAAGGCTCTAAAGCTCGTGCTTTACCGCACGAAAGCCCGGGAGAATGCGGATCGGGCGTTGCAACGGGGCGCCAATGTTTGTCATCACCTCCCTCGAGGAGTCCCCCGATGGCGCGACCCATGGAGATACAAGGCAACCTGTTTACGCTCGATAGCCCCCTGCTCGGAGAGATTCTGGGCGAACGGACCGTGGCCGAGTTTCCGTTCTTCGCTTTGAAGAAGGCCCGACAGCTCGAACCCATGACGTTTCAGGCCGAAGGCGTGAGCATTGAGGTGTCGTCGGGGAAACACGGGATCGCGACGATCTACGACAAGGAGATCCTGCTCTACGTCGCGAGCATCATGACGGATCTCCTCGACCGGGGTGGCTCGCCTGCGCGAACCATCCGCTTCACCGCGCACGATCTGTTCCGGATCACCGGTTCGAACGCGAGCAAGCGTTCCTACACCTACCTGATCGATGCTCTGCGGCGGCTCAGGAATACCGTTGTCGAAACGAACATTGCGACGGGGGGTGAAACCCAGGAAGACAACTTCTCCTGGCTCGATCACTTTCGCGTAGTCTACGCGGAGGATGTACGCGGCGAGAAGCGCGTCAAATATATCGAGGTGACGGTCTGCGATTGGTTCTATCGCGCCGTGCTTCGCGATCGTCGTCTCGCGGCCTATGATCTCGACTATTTCACGCTGACTCCGATCCAGCGTCGACTTTACGAGATCGCTATGTTCCATTGCCAGCCCGACCAGCCATTTACGCTCGGTCTCGAGGAGGTGGCGCAGCGCATGGGGTGCGGCGCAGCCCGGCTTCGGAATGCGCGCGCGGAGATCACCAAGGTGGCCGAGCAGGACAGCCTGCCGGGCTTCTCGCTGTCGCTGCACAGCGAAAAGGTACCCACCGCTGGGCGGCCTCGCCTGCAGACGTTCGTGACGTTCACGGCCCGGCACGCACAGCGAGCCCGGCCGATCGTTCCGCAGATCGCGACGCTGGCAGGATCGGACGATGTCAGGTCCGACGAGCAGCTCAAGGTGTACGAAGACGTGGAGATGGCGTCCGAGGCGGCCTGACGGAGCTAGCTCTTTGGGCTTCGCTCCAGGCTGACACGCAACCCACTAAACTAGAGGAGAGGGAGGCCTCCGGCCTGTTGATCCGGTGATGAGCACCGGGCGACAGAACGGAGCCCCTCGATGCGCACCTCAGCCGCAGCCCTCGAATTCGATTTCACCGAACCCCCCATCACCGCCGCCAAGGCTGTCGCGGAGGCGATCGCCAGGAACGGCTCGCTCCAGCGCGACACGCTGCTGTGGGTAATGGAGCAGGCCTATGGCCGATCCTCGGCTGACGGGCGCTGGTGCTTACGCGACGCTTACGACATGCTGGAACTCGCCCAGGTGTTCCACCTCGAGCGCGCGGTCCTGCCGTCCGAGCCTATGGCCTGCCTTGCTGCGCTTTCCGACCTAGTGGCGAGTCTGCCCACGCACACCGTCCGGAGCGAGGAGCAGATCGCGCTCCAGCAATTCTCGACTCCCGCGCCGATCGCGTATCTCGCGGCGCTCGCCGCTCGCCTATCGCCCACCGACCTGGTGCTGGAGCCTTCCGCCGGCACCGGCCTCCTCGCCGCCTTTGCGCGCCGCGCTGGCGCCAGCCTCGTCCTTAACGAGCTCGATCCTGCCCGCGCCGAGATGCTTCAGGCCGCCTTTCCGGGCGTATCCGTCACCCGCCACGACGCCGAGCTGATACACGATCTGCTATCCCCGACGATCCGGCCGACCGCGCTGCTTATCAATCCGCCTTTCTCGCGCAGCATCGGCCGTCACGCCGATCCGTTGGCGGCGTTCCGCCACCTCCGCGCCGCGCTGATGCGGCTTGCCCCGGGTGGCCGCTGCGCCGCCATCCTCCCCGACCGCGTCGACACGTCGAGCCGGGCCTGGATCAAGGCCAGCGAAGGGTGCGGCCTTACCCTGCACCTCCTCCTGCCGGCTAACGCCTATGCCAAGCACGGCACTGGCCAGGCCGTGAAGATCATGCTCCTCGAAAAGGGCCAGCCCGGGGGGGCCGACCTGACGCCCTGCGAGACGCTGGCGGCCGCCCTCGCCCACATCGCCGCCGTCCAGGCGCCCGCGTCGCCCGCTCCCTCGCCGGTACCGCGCTCCATGCGCCCCTCCTCCGGCTCGCTCCTCGGCGGACTCTCGGCACGGCGCCGCCTCCCGGCACCGACCACGCGCGAGCGCGTGTCCAATGCCACCCGCAACATCGACTATACCGTCATGGCCGAGCCGGCGCCCGTGGAGGAGGCCGTGGGCGTCTACCTGCCCTATCGGCCGAGCCGGATCGCGATCGGGTGCGCGTCGCAGCACCCGACGGCGCTGGTGGAATCGATTGCCATGGGCTCGATCACCGCGCCGCGGCCGAGCTACCGGCCTCAGCTTCCGGCCCACGTCGTCGACGGCAAGGTCCTGTCGGACGCCCAGCTCGAGACGCTGATCTACGCCAGCGATGCTTTCGAGCGCGATCTCCCGGGCCGGTTCCTGCCCGCCGAAGAGGGCTTGTCCCTGACGCCTGACGACGCGGGCCAGCCCTACCGAACCGGCTTCTTCCTCGCCGACGGCACCGGCGCCGGCAAAGGCCGCCAGGTCGCCTCGATCATCCTCGACCAGTGGCTCCGCCGCCGTCGCAAGCACGTCTGGATCTCCAAGACCGAGACGCTGCTGGAGGATGCGCGCCGTGACTGGACCGCGGTGGGCGGCCTCGCACTCGACATCCAGCACCTCAACCAGTGGAAGCTCGGGGTACCCGTCGGCGCCGGCGAGGGCGTACTCTTCCTCACCTATGCGACGCTGCGCTCCAACCGCGGCGACAAAGGCACACGGCTTCGCCAGATCCTCGACTGGCTGGGGGACGGCTTCGACGGCATGATCGTGTTCGACGAGGCGCACGAGATGGCGGGTGTCGCCGGCGGCGAAGGCCGCTTCGGCACCAAGGACGGGTCCGACCAGGGGATCGCCGGCGTCCGCCTGCAGAACCTCCTTCCCCGCGCCCGCGTCCTCTACGTCTCCGCCACGGGCGCATCGGACGTGAACAATCTCGCCTACGCCACACGCCTCGGGTTGTGGGGGCCGGGCACGGCCTTCGCCGACCGCAAGGCGTTCGTGGAAAGCCTGCGCCGGGGCGGGATCGCGGCGCTGGAGCTGATCGCGCGCGATCTCAAGATGCAGGGGCTCTACGCCGCGCGCGCGCTGAGCTTCGCCGGCGTCGAGTACGACATCCTGGAGCATCAGCTCACGGTCGACCAGATCGCGGTGTACGACGCCTATGCCGATGCATGGGCGATCATCCACGCCAACCTGCGCGCCGCCCTCGATGCGACGCGCGTCACCGACAGCTTCTCGAAGGATACCTACAACAGCGGGGCCAAGGCCGCCGCGTTGTCGATCTTCGAGTCGACCAAGCAGCGGTTCTTCGGCCAGCTCCTGATCGGGATGAAGCTCCCATCGCTGATCCCCGCGATCGCCAAGGACCTTGCCCGCGGTGACAGCGTGGTGGTGCAGCTCGTCTCGACCTCGGAGGCGATGCTCAACCGCGCCCTTGCCGGCCTGTGTGCCGAGGAGCGCGCCAACCTCGACATCGAGCTCTCCCCGCGCGAGTTCCTGATGGACTACCTCATGGCGGCCTTCCCGATCCGCCAGATGAAGACCTTCGTCGACGATAGGGGCAAGACCCGCTCGGAGCCCATGTGCGACGAGGAAGGCCGTCCCGTGCTGAGCCAGGAGGCTCTGCAGATGCGCGACGACTTGGTGGAGCAGATCGGCGCGCTGCCGATCGTCGGCTCGGCCCTCGATCACATCATCGGGCATTTCGGCACCCAAGCCGTGGCGGAAGTGACGGGACGGAGCCGCCGCATCGTGGTCGACACTGCCGGTCGCCAGCGGATCGAGAACCGCAGCCCCCGCACCAACCTCGCCGAGACGGACGCCTTCATGCGGGCTGAGAAGAAGATCCTGATCTTCTCGGATGCAGGCGGCACCGGGCGCTCCTACCATGCCAGCCTCTCGGCCGAGAACCGTTCGCGCCGCATCCACTACCTGCTGGAGCCGGGTTGGCGGGCCGACGCCGCCATCCAGGGGCTCGGGCGGACGCACCGCACCCACCAGGCCTCGGCGCCGCTGTTCCGCCCCGTGTCGACCGACTGCCGAGGCGAGCGCCGGTTCATCTCGACAATCGCGCGCCGGCTCGACAGCCTGGGCGCCCTCACCCGGGGCCAGCGCCAGACCGGGGGTCAGGGGCTGTTCGATCCCCGGGACAACCTCGAAAGCGATTACGCCAAGGAGGCGCTGGAGACGTGGTTCCGGCTGCTCGCCGAGGGCAAGCTCCGCTCGATCAACTTCGGTGACTTCCAGCAGCTCACCGGCCTCGACCTCGAGGGCGAAGGTGGCGGGCTCAAAGAGGAGCTGCCGCCCATCCAGAGGTGGCTCAACCGCATCCTGGCGCTGCGCATCGCGCTTCAGAACGCGATCTTCGACGAGTATCTCGGCCTGATCGAGGCGCGCGTCGAGGCGGCCCGGGAAGCCGGCACGCTCGACGTCGGCGTGGAGAGCATCACCGCCGAGCGGATCACCATCCTCGATCGCACTGTCATCCGGCGCGATCCGGTCAGCGGCGCCAAGACCGAGATCCTCCGGCTCGAGACGGAGGAACGCTACAAGCCGCTTGGCGTGGATCGGGCGATGCGGATCCTCGGCGAGGACGCGCGCCCGATCGTCAACCGCAAGTCAGGGCGTGCCGCGATCCGGTGCAGCACCTTCTCGCTGACCGATGACGACGGCGAGATCATCCGCCGCTACGAGCTCGTCCGCCCGACGCGCACCGAGCGGATGCGCCAGGACCTCCTCTCGGAAACGATGTGGGAGGAGGCGAGCGAGGAGGAGTTCTCCGCGCTGTGGTCGG
Source organism: Sphingomonas benefaciens (assembly GCF_052907485.1). Lineage (NCBI taxonomy): Bacteria > Pseudomonadati > Pseudomonadota > Alphaproteobacteria > Sphingomonadales > Sphingomonadaceae > Sphingomonas > Sphingomonas benefaciens. The sequence continues at coordinate 188,388 of NZ_JBREIC010000006.1, forward strand.
CCGAGGTGGAGGAGATGCGGGGCAAGACCCGCACCAGCACCATCTACCTCGTCGCCGGCCTGCTACTTCCCGTCTGGGACCGCCTCCCCGACGAACATGTGCAGGTGTGGCGTCTGACCACCGATGACGGCCAGTCGTTCCTTGGCCGCCTCGTTCCCGCGCCGATCGTGCCGAAGCTCGCCGCGGCGTTCGGGATCGACGCCGCCATCGCTGTATCGGCCGAGGAGACGTCCAAGCACGTCCTGGCGACGGGGGAGACCACCGCGATCGGTGCGTACCGGCTGAAGCGCAGTCTGGTCGCGGGTCAGCAACGCCTCGAGCTGCTCGACTGGCCGCACACGCGGCTCGCCGAGCTGAAGGCCGCGGGATGCTTCACGGAGATCATCCAGCACAAGACGCGGCTCTTCGTGCCCGTGGCCTCTGCCCCGGCTGTGCTCGACCGCATCATCGCCTGACGCATCAAGGTCCCTCCCCCCGCCAACCGAAGAGAGGGGAGGGAGCCTTCGGCTTGGTGGGCCTGGGGAACAGGCTTGCGCGACCGTCGGACACGGCGCGCCAATTCCAGACGGAGACGACCGATGATCCAGTCCGTGAAGGTCAAGAACCTCTCGCTGTCAAAGGACAATGTGCGCAAGTGCAAGCGTGCGGTGAGCGTTGAGGCGATGGCCGCCAGCATCGCAGCCCAGGGGCTGCTCCAGAACCTGATCGTTACCCCGCTCAAGAAGGCGGGCACCTACACGGTGAAGGCGGGCGGCGTGCGCCTGCGCGCGTTGCAGCTCCTGATCGAGCAGGGCACGCTCCCGGCCGACCACGAGGTCCCCGTGCTCGTCCTCGCCGACGAGGGCGGCTCCGTGGAGGCCAGCCTCGCCGAAAACTTCAACCGCACGCCGATGAACCCGGCTGACGAGTGCGACGCCTTCAAGCACTTCATCGACAAGGGCGCGTCGGCCGAGGACGTCGCCAAGCGGTTCGGTGTCACTACCCGCTTCGTCGAGCAGCGTGTCCGCCTCGCCGAGCTGGCACCCGCCATCTTCGAGGCGCTTTCCGCCGGCGAGATCACCTTGGGCGTCGCCCAGGCCTACGCCGTCACCGCCGACACCGACCGCCAGGCGCGCGTGTTCGAGCAGATGAAGCAGTCCTACTACGGCAACCAGCCCGACAACATCCGTCGCGCCATCCTGAACGGCACCGTCAAGGCGAACGACGCCAAGGCGCGGTTCGTCAGTCGTGACGTCTATGTCGCCGCTGGCGGTCGCATCGAGGGCGACCTGTTCGCGCAGGACACCGGCGACGAGAACTGGACCGACGTCGATCTCCTCGAGGAACTCGCCGCCAAGAAGTTGGAGGCGGCCGCGGCCGAACTGGCGCAGGAGCAGGGGCTCGCGTTTGTCACCCCGATCGCCGCCACCAACGTCCCTTACGACATGGAGCGGCAGCTTCACGAATTTCACGCCACCGCCCGCCCGCTGACCGATGAGGAGCAGGCCCTGCTCGAGGAGCTCGGCACCGAGAACGATGCACTCGTCGAGGCGCTGAACACCGAGCTTGAGGAAGGCACGCCGGAAGCAGAGGCGGCGAACGATCGCCTCGAGGCGATCGAGCGGGAGATCGACGAGATGGACACCGCACGCCGCGCCATCGACCCCGCGGTGAAGGCCCAGCTCGGCACCTTCGTCTATATCGGGAACGACGGGCAGGTTCGCGTCCACGCGCGCATGTTCAGCGAGAAGAAGGTGGTCGACCCCAATGCCCCGGTCGGCAACCCCGGTGGTGCCGGTGGTGCCGGTGGTGCCGGTGGTGCGGACGAGGTGGATCACGGCCCGCGCTACAGCGCCGCGTTGGTGGACGAGCTGGCGACCCAGCGCCGCCAGATCCTCGTCGCGCACCTCGCCAGCGATCCAGCGATCGCGCTCGACCTGACCATCTTTCTGATGGCGCAGGACCTCGTGTTCTCCGGCAGCTACGTCCGCGATCACTCGACCTTGAAGGCGAGCACCGCTCAGATGCCGATCTTCGCGTTCCGCGACGAGGCGTCGATGGCATCGCAGACCATCGAGGATCAGCGCCAGCAGCTTGATACGAGCTGGGTGGCCCACGACACCATGTCCGCCCGCTTCGACGCCTTCCGGGGGCTGGACGATCAGGCCCGGGGAGCGTGGGTGGCGTACTCGATCGCGCAGACGCTCGAGGCGACCCTCAATATTGCCGACGGCGGCCGGGTGAACGGCTTCCACGACCATCTCGGTCGCCTGCTCGGCATCGAGGTTGCCAACTGGTGGCGCCCCACGTTCGAGAACTTCTTCAATCGCGTGAAGAAGGACGTGATGCTCGACGCGCTCGAGGAGATCGGCGGTCCGATCCTTCGCGGCCGCTACAAGGACGCGAAGAAGACCGACCTCGCCACCACCTGCGGCTCGCTCTGCAACGGCCAGGGCATCGTCGAGGCCGAGATCCGCGAAAAGGCATCGGCCTGGTTGCCGGACGCGATGCGGTTTGACGGGATCGAGAAGCCCGAGCGCGTCCGCGCGCGCTCCAGCTTCGTCACCGATGCGGACGAGGACCCCGAGCTGGATGACGATGACTTGTCGGACGATCCGGACCTCGCCGGCGACGACGACGAGCATCCGACCCGCGGCGACGAGGAGGATTACAGCCAGGCTGCGTAACGCTTGGAGCCCAGTTCGAGCCGACTGGGGGCGGTGCTCTTCGCAAGTGCCGCCCCTCTTTTTGTGACCCGATCCCACGCTCGGCGAAAAGCCGGCGCGACACGGGTCCGCCTCACACAAACCAGGAGAATGATCGTGGCCAAGACCACCGAGAAGCCCTCGCCCGCGGACATCATCACCAACACCATCATCGACCGCTTGGAAGCCGGGGTGCGCCCATGGGTCAAGCCGTGGCGCCCCGGCCTGGGCGGCCGCCCGCTGCGCGTGACCGGCGAGCCCTATCGCGGCATCAACTGCTTCTGGCTCTGGCTGGTCGCCGACAGCGCCGGCTATCTGTCGCGCACCTGGATGACCTACAAGCAGGCGCAGGCGCTCGGCGCGCAGGTGCGGGAAGGCGAGCGGTCGCAGATCGCCATCTTCTACAAATCCTACAGCAAGACGGTCGAATCCCCCGTCACCGGCGACAGCACCGACGAGACGCGCCGCGTGCTGCGCAGCTACGCCGTGTTCAACGCGGATCAGATCGACGGTCTGCCCGACCGCTTTCGTCCGTCCGCGCTCAGCGTCGTCCCTCCGGCCGACACGCTCCCCGACCGCGCGCAGGCGTTCGTCGACGCGCTCCCCGCGACCGTCCACACTGGCGGCGACAAGGCCTTCTACGACCGCATCGACGACAGCATCACCATGCCGGCCGTCGACCAATTCTCGACCCGGGCGTATTGGGCGTCCACCCTCGCCCATGAGGCGGGGCATTGGACCGGCCACCCGGATCGGCTCGACCGCCAGTTCGGCAAGAAGTTCGGTGACGAGGCCTATGCCTTCGAGGAGCTCTGCGCCGAGATGACGGCCGCGCTGCTCGGCGCTGACCTCGGCCTTCCGACCTCGCACCTCGACGATCACGCCAGCTACATCGGTTCGTGGCTCCGCGTGCTGAAGCGCGACAACCGGGCGGTGATGACCGCCGCGGCCAAGGCCGAAGCCGCCGCCGGCTTCCTCCTCCGCGCCACCGGCCTTGCCGGCGACGAGTCGACCGAAGAGCCGATCCGTGAAGCGGCCTGATCGTGCGCGCCGCTCCGGACCTCCGCGCCTATCGGCGCATCGTCGTCGCGTTCAGCGGCGGCAAGGACAGCCTTGCCGCCCTGCTGCACCTCCTCGCCATCGGCGTGCCGGCACACGCGATCGAGCTCCACCACCATGATGTCGATGGCAATGGGCCAAGCTTCATGGACTGGCCCTGCACCCCCGGATACGTCCGCGCGATCGCGGCCCACCTTGGGCTTCAGCTCTACGTCTCGTGGCGCGAAGGCGGCTTCGCGCGCGAACTCGACCGAACCGACGCACCGACGGCGCCGGTCCGGTTCGAGACGCAGGACGGTATCGGGACCGCTGGCGGGAATGGTCGCGCCGGCACCAGGGGCATCTTTCCTCAGACGGCCGCCGATCTCCGGGTCCGCTGGTGCAGCCCGTCGCTGAAGATCGATGTACTCGCCGCCGCGATCCGCAACCAGGCGCGCTTCCTCGACGGCCCCACGCTCGTCGTTACCGGCGAGCGCGCCGAGGAAAGCCCGGCACGCGCCCACTATGCTTCCTTCGAGCGACACCGCACCGCGACCGCGACCCGCGACGTCGACCACTGGCGGCCCGTCCACGACTGGACAGAGGCCCGAGTATGGCAGGCAATCGCCGATGCCGGCATCCGACCCCACCCGGCATACGTCCTCGGTTGGGGCCGTCTGTCGTGCCGGACCTGCATCTTCGGCTCGCCCGACCAATGGGCGAGCGTCAGGTTCGTCTTCCCCGCCGCCTTTCGGCGCGTGCAGGTCCGCGAAGCGGCGAGCGGCAAGACGATCCACCGCGCGCTCGATGTCGCACAGCTCGCCGACCGAGGTCGGCCCTTCCCGGCCGCAATCCAGCATCCCGACGAACTGGCGCAGGCCGAAGACATCGAGTGGCGCCTGCCGATCGTAGCCCGGCCATGGGCCATGCCCGCCGGGGCGTTCGGTGACGCTGCCGGTCCGCCATGACCGTTCCGCCTCGAGACGGAGGAGAGGGAGCCTTCGGCCTTCTGAGCGCCCCTGCGCTCATGAAGGAGGTTGGTTCCATGTTCTACGATACCTTGTACCGGCACAACCAGGCGCTGGCGCCCGACGGTTCGGAAACGCTCCCCGCGGCGCTTCACGCCCTCAACGCCGCGGTCGACGACTGCCGGCGCGCCGGCAAGTCGATCGCTCGCGATGCGGCGGTCATCCTCCTCGTCCGCAATCTGGCCGACGTCGCCGAGCGATCCGCTCCCAGCGTCGCCGACCTGCGCCTCCGCTGCGCCGCCGATCGTGCCGCCGTCATCGCCGCTCCCGCACTGCTCGACATCGCGGGGCACAGCGTCGCTGGCGACCACGCCGCCAAGCGGACGTTCCACTATCAGGCGCGCCGCGCCCTCACGCGGCTCGCCGAGGCCATCGGCCTCGATCCAGACACGGCCCGGGTGAACAGCACGCTCGGCACCGACCGGAACGACGGCACCAGCGAGCTCCGCCATGCCGATATCGGCATCCGCGTCGTTCCGCGCAGCTTCCTCCCCGACAGCGAGATCAGCTTCAACCGCTGCATGGGTGGCGAGCCCGCCGGCAAGGTTCACCTCGCGCCGATCGCCGAGCTGCTCGACCCGGCCGCGTTCGCGCGCCGCCTCGCCGCGACGATCGGCACGCTCGGCGCGCTGCGCCTCGCTGCCTGACCCCAACCTGAAAGGACCCCCATCATGGGCTGGCTTACCATGCGCGACACCGGGCGCTTCGCGAACGCGCGCGCCTACCTCGACGATCAGTTCACCTACACCCGCGACGATCACCGCCTGACGGTCCTGAAGTCGTCGATGGTCGGCAGCACCTACTACGCCGCGGCCGAGCGGGTCGAGACCGCCGACAAGGCTCCGACCGTATTCGCCATCATCTGCCTTACCTTCTCGCGCCCGAACGCGCGCGACGGCCAGACCTTCGGCTACAAGGACATGACGGAGCACATGGGGCCTCACGAGAGCGAGTGCCCCGCGTCGATCCTCGACCTGCTCACGCCCATCGAAGGCGAATGGCCGAACAACTGGCGCGCGCGCTGCCGCGCCAACCTGGCGAAACGCCGCCTGCTCGACGCCAAGCCGACCCCCCGACCTGGACAGACGATCGTCTTCGACGATCCGCTCCGCTTCAACGACGGCATCGAGCGCACCCGCTTCGAGGTCATCGCCGGTCCCAACGGGAAGGGGCTGCGCTATCGCGACCCCTCCTCGCGCCAGATCTGCCAGATCCCGTCCGTCAAGAAGCGCGCCTACCGGCTTATCAACCCGGCCGTCACCGTCCCCCAGGTGGCATCGTGACCGCGGCGTCGGACAGCGCTGCCGAGGGTGCTTACGGCTTCGTTCTCGGCACCCGCGACCGCACTCACGGCTTGAGCTTCTGGAGCAACGACTACGGGTTCGGGCCGCTCTTCAACGCCACCGTCTTCAGCGAGGCCGAGGCTGGCACGCTGGACGTGCCGATCGCCGACGACGAGCCCGAGTGGCTGGCTATGCCCGCTCCTCTCGCCACCGGGGGGCGGCCGTGAGCCGCCCGCCCGTCGTCGCGGCATGGGGTGCCGGCGTGGATTCGACCGCCATGATCGTCGAGATGGCGGAGCGCGGCGAGCCGATCGACATGGTGCTGTTCGCCGACCCCGGCTCGGAAAAGGCCGGCACCTATGCGTTCCTGCCCATCTTCCGTGCCTGGATGGCCCACCGGGGCATCCCCTCCGAGATTTGCCGCTACCACCCCCGCAATTTCAAGCACTGGCCACCTTACGCGACGATCGCGGAGAACATGCTCACCAATGCCACCCTGCCTTCGGTGGTGTTCAATCGGGGGTCATGCTCGCAGAAATGGAAGGCCAGCGCCCAGGACGCTTGGACGGCAGACTGGGAGCCGGCGCGCCGCTGCTGGGACGCCGGGAACCGCGTCGTGAAGCTGATCGGCTACGACGCCTCCGCGCGTGATACCCAGCGTTATCACCACGCGCTCGGGTGCGAGGATCCCCGCTACGCGTACCGCTACCCCTTGCGGGAATGGGGATGGGATCGCGCGCGATGCGAGCGGCGCATCGCCGCCGCCGGGCTTCCGGTCCCACCCAAGTCGAGCTGCTTCTTCTGCGGGAGCATCAAGCCCGACGAGGTGGAGGAGCTATCGGCCGACGAACTGCGCATCATCGTCCTCATGGAGGCCCGGGCGAAACCCCGGCTGCGCAATGTGGACGGCCTCTGGCGACGTCCGGTCCTCGGCCGCCGCGGCGCGACCCCGCGCCCCGGCAGCATCACCGAGTTCATCCGCGAACGCGGCCTCCTCCCTCCGGAGGAGATCGACCGCATCATCGCCCGGGCGCCGACCGAGCTGCTCGCGTTCCAAGCGGCCCAAGCCGCCCTCCCCGCCGACGCCCGCACCCCGATGGGGCGCTGGCTCGATGACTTCAATCGCGGCGCCGATGCGCTCCGCCACAAGAAGGCCCATGACCTCGCAAACGCGATGAGCACCCCCTGAAGCGGGGGCCTTTCGATGCGGTGAGTCTGCTGCTCACTCAGCGAAGGGGCGCACCATGCACAGAGTCGCCGTCTACCTCTATGACGAACGCGAAGAAGACGGCTGGTACTAAGACGCGGGGGAACTCTGCACCGCTCCGGAGCTGACGGCCTTGGGCACAACGTTTCCAATCGGCCAAGAGGATCGTGGCGTCGGGATGGCGGCGGAGATCCAGGGTCACCTCGATCGCGACTGGAACGTCGCCGATCATGCCCGCCCGCTCAGCAGCGCCCTCAGCGCCGGCCGCTATGTCGCCCAGGTCAACGATGGCTGGCCCCCGGTCGCCTTCCCTGCCGAACGCCCCCGCTACGAGTGACGGACGTGGGCGCTCCCGTTGCCACCCCTCTCAGGAGTCGATCCGATGAAGCCCTTCACCGTCCAATGCGAATACTCTGCGCACCATCGCTTCGAGACCACGGTCGAGGCGGAGGACCCGATCGCGGCGTGCCGAGCCGCCATCGAGCTCGCCAACGGTTCGAGCGATTGGCGGAGTCACTGCGGGCCTACCCCGTCCTACGTCGTCGCGCTCGCACCCGGCGTCGACGTCGATCCCTGGCGCGATACTCCCGAGGGAGCAGACGCCTCCGTCCTGCCCGTCCCGGGCCTGTTCACGGACACGGCGCGGGTGGCGGGTTATGCCGCGACCCGGAGCGAGGACCTGGTTCTCCAGCTCCGCATCATGCTCGACGCGATCGGTGATGACGGGCGGTTGAGGATCGACCCCAAGGCGCTGGTCCGCCTGTGCGCCACCGGACGCACCATTCTGGAGGACATCGAAGCGTTCGGGCTACCGCCCGAGGCGACGCGCCGTGGCGAGGGTGGAGCAGCGACCGCCATTGCATCACCGGTAGCCGGCTAAGCCTTCCGCCAGAGGGATGCGGCACATGGGCCGCCGCGAGCCGTCCGCAACCTGCGAAGACCGGGCCGTGTTGCCGCTGCGCGGCTGCCCGCTCCACCCCGGTTTTCGCAGGTTCCCCTCGGCTTTGCCTCGGTGCGGCCGCCTCTCGATCGGCGGCCCAGGAGGTGCGCATCCGGCGGATAGGCCGCCGGCACACCTGAGTGAAAGGCTCGCCCATGACCACTTCCCTCGCCGCGGCGCTCGCCGCCCTCGAGCTCGGCCATCTCGAACCCCGCAACGAAGACCTGAGCGGCATGGCGCCTCCTCCGATCGAGGCGCTCGACCAGACCACCACCGCCATCTGGAGCGACCTGTTCGCCACCCTCTTCAACACGTCGCTCGAGCGCGACATCGAGGAATTGGGCTGGGGCTTGGTGAACCTCTTCCACCGGGCCGCGAGCAAGAAGCACGCGACCATCGATCGCCTGACCGACGAGATCAGGCTCCTGATCGCCGAGCAGGACGGATCGGAGATCAACAGCACGAACCTCGAGGAGAAGATCGAGCTCGCCAAGAAGATCGAGGAAGCCGCCGGCTGCTATGAACACATGCGCGACACCGCGGCCGCTCACTACCTTCGCGAGACGGGCCGCTCCTGGATCCCTGCGACGGGCAACCGTATCTCGCTGGGCGTCACCTCGGCGATCGTCGACGGACAGGCGTTCCTCCGCGCCCGCCGCGAGAGGGTCCGGGACGCGAACACCGCGCAGGGCACCGCGATCGTGTTCGCCGGTGGAAGGCTGACCTTCCAGTCGGACAACGACATGAAGACGTTCGGGGACAATCTCCTGCGCACCCTCAATGCCGTCCGCGAGCGCATCGGGGACATGTATCTCGTGCATGGCGGCGACATGAAGGGGATCGAGCGCATCGCCGCCTCCTGGGCGGAGCAGCACGGCGTCCAGCAGGTTCGGTTCGGGCTGGACCGCAAGCTCGGCGATCGCGCCGGCTTCCGCCGCAACGAGCAGATGCTTTCGCTGAAGCCCCGCTACGTCATCGCCTTCCAGGGCAACGGCGTGACCGAGCGCCTCGTGATCGACGCGAAGGCGGCCGGCATCCGCGTCGTGGACCGCCGCGGCCCGCTTGGCACCCCGCCCGCCGCTCAGAACGCTCAGCGCGACCGCAAGGTCGCCTGAGCTGCCGGCATCGGCCGCCGGCACGCCGGCGGCCTTCTCCTTGCCCGAGGAACCAAATGGCGGCGATCGCTACTGGCGCCGCGCATTGCGATCGACCGGACATCCATCGACCCGACGGCACGATCCCGTTCTGGAGGTTGCCGGCGCGTTACGGTGCGCACCCCATGCTGGCGCTGGCCAGAGTGGGGCCGCCTCGCCAGCTCAGCCCCGCCGTCCGGGCAGCCCTCCGCATTGTTCTCGTCGAGCGGCCGACCTCTGCCACCTTTCAATCAGCGTCGGTGGAACGTCGATCGGGCGGTCTCCACCGACATGCTGACCATCCTCGCGTATGTCGCGCAGCGACCTTGCGCCGTCCACGTCAACAGCGTCTTTTATGACGCCGAGATGAGGTATCTCACCGAGAGGTGGCACGAAGGCGTCCAGACGTAATGAGCCCTGCCCGGTAAGCCGGGACCGCCGCTCGATCTGCTTGCCCGTTGCTGAGCCCCTGGCGGGGCACGGACCGTTCGGGTCACGATCGCTCGACGAGGATGCTTCCGCACCCGACATCGATGGGCGCGGAGGAGCGCCGGCGTGAGGCCCGGCGCCGGCTCACGGCCGCCCCTTCGTTCGTCGCGAAGACAGCCCCGTCTTATGTCGAGCGCCGCCCCGCCAGCCACGGTCCAGCCGGGGCGGAAACACCTGCGGCTGATCGCGCCAGGCACCGGCCTTCCGGCCTTTCCTGCGGGGTGGGCGATCGTGACCGCTTCGCCCAATCGACGCGCGACCACACGACACCGCGACAGGATCGACCTAGCCACAGGTCCAGGCCCGGCGACACCTCCATGGACAGACCTCGCCGGCGCCGATTGGCCGATCGCGTTTGACTCGGCGGCGATGCCGCTGGAGGGAGGAGCGTCAGGGTTGCAGGGCATCGCAGCGTCGAGTGCGAGGATCCTCAACTCAGGTCCATCGCTGATCGCCCGTGGGCCCCTCCCCTCTCTTTCATGAACGACCTAAGCCGGCCGTCCAACGGCCCCAACCCGCTTGTCGTTCGGACCGAGTTGCCGCTTCGCGGCTGCCCGCACCACTCCTCCGACCGGGGTTCCCCTTCGCGTCTTGCGCCGCTCCGGTGGAGCCGCCGTCCTGGCCGTCTTTGACGGTGTTCAGCCGAGGGGACGAACCCTCAGGCAGAACAGAAGGAACCTCGTCATGAAGAACCTCGTCATCCTCGCCGGCAACGTCGGCAACGCTCCCGAGACCCGCACCACCCAGGGCGGCACCAAGATCACCAGCTTCAGTCTCGCGACCTCGCGCCCGAAGCGCGACAGCGAGGGCAAGATCATCAAGGAGAGCGGTCGCCGGGTCGAGGACACCGAGTGGCACCGGATCACCTGCTTCAACGGTGTCGCCAAGTCGGTCGCTGAGAATGTCGAAAAGGGCCAGAAGGTGATGGTCACGGGCCGCATCCACTACACCCGCTGGACCGACCAGCAGGATATCGAGCGCTTCGGCGTCGAGATCATCGCCGATGAGGTGACGTTCCTCTCCTACGGCAAGTCCCGCCAGCAGCAGGGCGGCGCCCAGGACAACGAGGATGACGACATCCCGTTCTGACCGTCTCGGGCAGGTCCGGGAGCTTCGGCTCCCGGGCCTCTTCTCGCGTCAGTAACCGACCTCGCCAGGCTGCACCTCGGGAAAACGGGCGATGATGCGGCCCACCTCGACGACGATGCCGACGGGGGCGCCGCGCTGGGCGAGCAGATAGTCCAGGCACTCGAGGATCGCCTTGAGCTTGTTTCTCGGGGCGGTCGGGACGCCAGCGCGCCTGAGACCCTGTGGCTGTTTCGGAAAGCTGCGGTTGAACAGCCGGTCGTGGTGCGCGCAGATGTTGCGGACGTCGACCAGGCACTCGAGCCAGCTCGTGAACAGCTGGTCGCTCGGCACCCCGAACTGGGCCGAGATGCTGGTGCGCAGCGAGCCCTCGAGGTTCTTGAAGATGCGCACCGCCCGGCCGAAAGTGAGAAACTCCTTCATCGTCCAGATCGGCGGCAGGATCGGGGTCCCGTAGGTTTGTCGATAGTGCAGCGCGCGCTGGTCCTTGGTCTGGGTGTAAGCGGCGGTGAAGCTCTGCAGTGCTTCAAGGTTGGCGGTGGCATCCTTGAAGGCGGTAGGCTCGAAATAAGGGTGGCTGCCGTGTCGGTCGCTGAGCGTCTCCGACATGGCGTTGCGCAGCAGCAGTTCGAACTGCCCCACTGCGGCAAAGCAAGCCTCCCGCAGCATGCCGTCGCACTCGTAGAGGCGCAGGATCTGCTGGTACGTCGTTCCCGGTTGGAACGGTCGGTTCGGCACCCCTAACTGGCGCCGGCTGAGGAAGTAGATGCGGAGCCGTTCGTATCCGACCAGGTCGATCTTGCGGGCAGCGACATTGGGTCGCGCGACGATCAGGCCCCGGCTGCGCAGGTGCGCCACGCGCTGGGCGGCCGTTGCGTGCGGCTTGGTGTAAGGAGGTAGCGTCATCCGAAAACGCGAAGGGCCGCCCTTTTGCACTCCCCGAAAGGACGTGTGGCGACCCGTGACCCAAGCCATATAGCGTGATGAGGCGGGTACGGCAAGAGGTTCGCCCCGGAAGCTCTCGTCGGGCTAGATCCTAGCATCATCCAAATGGGGCGGCAAACAGCCGATACCCCGATGCCGTTGATCGAGTTCGGACAGGAGGGTCGGGGTGGGACGTCTCCCGGCCGAGGCCGGGACCGTCGCTCTACTCCGCTTAACGCTCCGCCGAGCCCTTGGCAGGTCTCGGCCCATGCGGGTGACGATCGACTGACGGGATCTGGCGCGCGGAAACATGTTTCCGAAATCCGGCAGTCTCTTTCCGCGCGGCGTGCACCGCGTGGCGCAGAGACGCTGCGCGAGGAACCGTGCGATGGCGGGCGCCGAGTGCGCGAACGGCGACGGGAGCGGCCGACTGGTCCGTGCTGGAGGGCGGCACGGGCGGTCCAGCGCTGCCCAGGAGGCACCCTGCCGGCGTGCTCCACCCCGCTCTTGGAGGCGCAATCCTTGGGCCGGCTCGTGGCCTTGTTCGATCAACCCACAAGGGGTCCGGGCGCTTCGCTACGGCTTTCTTGCTTGACCAGCAAGAAAGTGATCGCGGCCCCTCCCCGTCCTGTCGGGCGCCTGTCGAGCGGGGATGCACCCCGCCGGCTTCACAGGAGCCTCGGACATGTTCAACGACATCTGGATCGCCCGCAAATCCGCTCTCAGCCTCGCCCGGACGCTGATGGTCGCCACCATGGTGGTCGCCGTCGGTACCCAGTACGCGGTCATCACCGCCGAAGACCACGACAGCTCGCTCACCATCGTCAACGAATACGACCCCTTCGCCTGACCTAACCGGGGGCCGAGAGGCCCCCTCCCCTTCCGGTCTTCGTCGAGAGGCGTGGCGGGCATCGAGCCCGCCCCGCCCCGCCTTGCTCAGGCATCGATCTCGATGAGGTCGCCTCGCGGCGTCTCGACCTGGTGGTGCATCGGACCGGCATAGGGTTTGACAAGGGCCAGCGCCTCGTCGGCGCTTCCGTCGAGCCACGTCAGCAGGTCACAGGGCCGCAGGATCACCGGCATCGCTTTGGGGTGCCACGGCCGCACGACCTCGTTCGGCTCGGTCGTGCCGAACGCGAACGCCTCCCCGCGCTCCGTCGGCCGCCAAAGTCCGGCAAAGAAGCCGATCGGCTGGTCGGGCAGCGAGAACCACATCTGCTTGGGCAGATTGTCGTCGCCCTTCCCGCCCTCCGGATGCGGCTCGGCAAAGTGGGTGAATGGTACGATGCAGCGCCGGTCCGGCGTGTTCAGCGACGGCTTCCACATGTTCGATGACAGGTTGCGCGCGTTGGTCACGTACTTGTCGAGTTTCACCTCGGGATCGCGCTTGCTGGGGATCCTGGTCGGGAAACCCCACTCCATGAGCACCATCTCGAGCGGGCGATTGCCGCCGGGCGACCGGCGCACCACGGGCCCGTGTCGCGCCGTCTTCTTGCCGGTCGGGAAGATCTCGCGCGCAGGCGGGAAGACCTCGTCGGGCGCGAAAGGCGGCTCGACCCCGCAGGCCCGCATCACGGCCGCCTGCTTTGCGGAAATGCGGTACCGATTACACACCGGGGCGCCTCCGCATGCCTATCGCAGCGCCGCCCGCGGCGGTGCCGCGGCTTCGAAGCTCGTTACGAGAGCCGGGTCGCGGAGCAGCGCCGTCCACGCGCGGCCATAGGTCCGAGAGGCGAGATAGAAGGTCGAGCCGACACACCCGACCATGCGGCATCGCTCCAACCTGTCGATCAGCGAATGGCCAGGGCCGAACCGGGCAACGACGTCCTCGAGCTCGACCCTGAGCAACGTACCGCACGTTCCACAGCGGCTGCGGACCAGCGCATTCATCGCCAGCATGGTCCCGGCGCTATCCATCCAGCGGGGCCAAAGGCTGATGATATCGGCTTCGGTCTCCATCGTGCCGACGATAGCGAACGACCTTCGCGTGCGTCCAGCGGCAAGGCTTCGATCAGGTCTCCCCTCGCCACCGATCCGGGGGGCGTTCGGGCTCCAACGTCCTCGCCGCGGCGCGCGCCTGTGCAAGCCTCGCCATGCGGGCTTCTCCACTCCGTTGCGACCCTTGCGGGTGCACAGGCGCGGCTATGCACCCGGCTGTCCTGTCGCCTGTCGAACGGCCCCGATCGGCGGGGCCTGAGGCAAGGAGACCAACATGTCCGAGCAGACACCCCCGTCCTCGCGCCGGGAGATCGCCCACGACGAGATCGCGCGGCTCAACGACGGATTACGTGCCCACCTCACCAGCCCCGGCAACAACCGCGTGGTGATGACGGCCGGCATCGCCGAGCTGATCGGCGACGTCGCCCTGTTCCGCGGGTTTCGCAAGCGCGCCGAGCTGCTCCGCATCATCCGCGACTATGATGCCTTCAACGTCGACAACGATCCCCACGGCCACCGCGACCTTGGCCTGTTCGAGTTCGAGGGAGCGAGGTGCCTCTGGAAGATCGACTACTACGATCGTGATCTCGCTTATGGCTCGGAGGACCCATCCGATCCGTACACGACGGTGCGGGTGCTAACGATCCTGCGAGCCGACGAATACTAGCCCCCTCCCCTCGCCCCGGCGGTCAGCCGCCGGGGCTCAATCCCGAGCGTCGATCAAGCGCCGCGCCTCACCGCGAGGCGCCGCCTGGCGCGATAGACACCGCGTATTCCGGACCGACCTCTCGAGCTCCACTCGCCCGCCACGTCGGACAGGTTCGAATCGGTTCGCATGTCGCTCCGGCTCGCCGCTGAGTGCGACCGGATGCCTCGCCGGCGCTGCCGTGAGCCGAACCGTCCGAACCGTCGTAACCGCCCGAACCGCAAAAAGCGCTGTAACCGATATAACCGATGTAACCGGTATAACCGCTGCGACGTGCTGGAGCGGTGCCGTGAACCTGGGAGCGCGCGATGTGCGCTGGTCGGCCACGATCGTGACACTCGATCGATGCGCTACCGTAGGCGCCTGCCTCGTCTGCCCGGTTCGGTGTGAGCGCCCGACCTGCTGTAACCGTGTCCGCCCCCTGGCCCCTATGCCGCGCCGTAATTCCTTGGTGCGGAGCCAGGCGCTTCTATTCGTCGGCGGTGAGGTGGTGCTGCACCGATGGCGCTTACGGGTCATGCAAGGACGAACCGTGGTTTGTCTCCGCTATCTCCGCACGGTTATGTGCGTCGCATGTGGTCGCCGTCCCCCACCGCTCCGCGAAGGCGAGTATCTTTGGTCGGTTGAGGTGTCGAAAGAAGGACGTGGATTCCACGAAGGTGCCCCCTCCCCGCTCCGCGAGGTCCCCTAGTCCGTTCCAACCAGCTCGCAGCGTCTCCCCTGTAACCGTAGCGTCCGCCCTAACCGCTCGGTGCGCTGTAAGCGCAGCGTCTCTGTGGTGAGCACCATCGCGCCGCGACCTCGCCCATCGGGAACGCCGATCGCGATAGGTGTCGGCCGGCAAACGGGTTGCTGGCAGCTTGCGATCACGCTGGTGATGGCAGGCGCGCTGCGAGCGTACGGAGACCTGTAACCGCGCGAACGCATGTGAGCTCCCGGAGCGCCGAGGCGAGTGCGGGTGGTTTGAAGTGTCGCTTGCCGCGATCAGGTGGAGGGCGCGGCGCGCTGCCCGGTGGGGGCGGGGCAGGGCATCGGCGGCAGCCGCGACGTCCGGCCAGATTCCATTCGGCACCGAGTGCTGTAACCGCCGTAACGCACCGCTCGCAAGTGTTCGTCATCTCCGCTGTGTCGCGCCAATCCGCTCCAAGCGCTTCAGCCAGCTGTTCCACTACGATCCCATGACTCTCGCGGGTCTGTGGTGCGCGTGATCCAGCCGCGGTCCTGAAACGACGAGGGCAGGCGACCACGGAGTCGATAGCGGCACCTGCCGGCTTTCGGTCTCGTAGCGCGCCAGCTTCCGACCGTGGGTTGAGAGCAGGTCTCTGCGAGCGCGCGGAGATCTGTAACCGCCCGAACGCATGTGAGCGCCGGCAGCATGGTATGCCGCTTATGCTGGTTGGTTTTACGGTGAGTGGGTCGCAAGGGGGGAGGGCTAGCGCCTCTCCAACTCCGTCGACCCCATTGGTGCTCATTACCCACGGAGCGTTGTAACCGCGATAACACATTGCTCCGAGGGGTCCGTCAGCTCCGCTGTATCTTGCCGAACCGTGCGGAGCGTTCTAACCTGCTGCTCCGCTATAACCGCAGGCTCTCCGGAGGTTTGGAATGCCCGTGATCACGCTGCTGTCCCCGAAAGGGGGCGTGGGCAAGACGACCACCGCACTGCTTCTCGCGACCGAGCTCGCCGCTCAGGACGCAAACGTCATACTTATCGACGCCGACCCGAACTTCCCGCTCGCGAAATGGGCCGCCTTGCCGGGCAAGCCGGACAACATCGAGGTCGTGGAAGAGATCGATGAGGAGACGATCATCGACACGATCACGGAGGCTCGCAAGCGCGCCAAGTTCGTGATTGTCGATCTCGAGGGCAGGGCGTCTGGCCGCGTCACCAATGCCCTTCTCGTGTCCAATCTTGCGCTGATACCGATGCAAGGTTCTGCGCTGGATTCGAACGAGGCGGCGCGCGCCTTCAAGAATGTGCGGCAGGTGTCGAAGCACCGCGACAAGCCGCTGAAGTTCGCCGCCGTCCTGGCGAAAACTCAGGCTTCCGATCGCCTGTGGCCACGCGACCTGAAGCAGATCATCGCCGGTTTGCAGGACGCGGGCATCCCGGTGATCAACACCGCGCTCGCCGATCGTGGGGCATTCCGCGCGCTGTTCAGCCTGGGTGGCACCCTCGCAACCCTGAAGAACAGCGATGTCGGCTCGCTGACGACGGCACGCTCCAACGCCGCCGCCTTCACCCTCGACGTCCTGAACCTGCTCAACGAAAAGGTTTCGGCATGACCGATCGCAGCACACGCCCAGGCCTCGCAAACTTCGCCCTGGACGACGAGGACGAGATCCCCGTGCCGACGGCTCAGCAGCGGGCTGCCGCGAGGGAAGGGGGGGAGCGACTAGGGTTCAAATCCGAGCCAACCGACGCGACGCCGAAGCGGGCTCCGGCGCCCGCAAGGGCTGCGGTCTACACCGCGAACTTCCACATCCGAACCACGCCCGAGGACCGGGACCGGTACGACGACTTCGCCTATCGCCATCGCATGAAGAAGGGGGAGGCGATGCGCCTGCTCCTCGACCTTGCCGAGGAGGCGGAGGCCGCACGCGCCAAGAAGAAGTAACAGAGCGACCAGAGGTTCTCAGCGCCGATCGTCTTGCCAGGAGCGGGGTGGGGAAGGGGCCTTCAGCGCCCAAGCCCGACAGAGCCGGTCATCCGACGCCAAACCGTGTCATCAAATGGGCCTCGGGTGAGACAACAGGGGCGCGCGCTTCCGGCACCCGCGCTCGGGACATGTGAGGAGCCCTTGCACTCCTGAGAAGCAGGGCCCTTCCTTCTCCGGGTCACACGGATGGCGCGTCAAACTGCTCGGAACTCTGACAGGTGATCGGCGATCGCCTTTCCCCCGTGCTGCCCGATCGCATTCGCAATGGTCCTCGCTTCCTGCTTGGTCAGGGCTGCGATCTTGACGCGCTCGAGAGCGGTGAGAAGCGTCGCGCGGCCGGCATCACGCGCGGTTTGCTCGGCCGCTTTTGCCCTTTCATCGAGTTCGGCCAGTTGCGCGCGCAGAGCCTCGCGACGTGCCTCGATGGCTGCAAGATCGTCGACTTTGGATGGGCGTGCCATGACGCAACCTCGCGGTTTGGTGAGACGATGTGATCAATTCGTCGTGACTTGCCGAAGATTGGTAGAGTGTCGGACGTTCGGTAAGCGTTGACGACAAGGCTGCCGATCAGCGCGCGCATCGACGAAGATCATGTACGTCGGCGATCCTCACGCATCCACTCCGCGTTTGGAGTGAAATCATTCCATCGCACTGATTGTTCTAGGCGGGTGAGGTTCATTATTGGGGATGGCAGGATATGCCATCCGACACCAATGTAATACATTGGTGTCGGATGGCGCCGCTGCACGGGGCTTGTCCAGATGATGATCAGCTTTCGCCTCAAGGACGACCTCGTGTCCGAGATCGACCGCGTCGCTGCCGCAAACGGGCAGACGCGCAGCGCGTGGATGGCGACCACCCTCGCACGGGCCGTCCTCGCGCCGACGAACGATGACTTACCTCTGGCCGAAGCGGGGAGGGGGCGTTCCGATGATCCGGTCCGTGTGACCGTGCGGCTACGCCGTGCGGAGGTCGAGGCGATCGACAGGGCCGGGTCGCCGCTCGGCCTCTCTCGCAACGAGTGGATCAAGCGCACGATACGGTGGCAATTGTGGGACCGGGCGGGGGAGCTTCGCTTGAGTCCGGCGATCCGCGACGAGATCGGAAAGGTGCGTAAGCAGATCCTCCTGATCGGACGGAACATCAATCAAGCGGTTCATGCGATGAATGCGGCGAACCAGCCCGAGAGCAGCCTCGACATCGCCCGCATCGCGGTCCCGTTCCTGGAGACCTGCGGCGAGCTCAAGACGATCCTCCACACCGCGAGGCGCACGATATCGACCTATGTCGGCGGCGAGGTCGGCTATTGGACGGGCACCTTCGAGGCTCCACGCGCGTGAGCCTCAACCTGTCAGCGGGAACGCTCGACACGATGGCGGGGATCTTCTCGCCGGCCCGCAAGCATCGGCCTGGCAGCGGCGGCGGGTCCGCAAGCTCGCAAGGGCAGGGGGCTGCCCTGCTCGGCTTCGCGGTCGCATCGATGTTCCCGAAGTCCGCGTCGAACGCGTCCGCATACCGCGCCTCCGCGGCGGTCAAGCGAGCGTTCGGCGGGGGATCCCAGACCGCCGTGAGCGGCCGCGCGATCGCGGCGATGGATCGCACGGCCCGGCGGGTGCCAGAGGTGATGGTGCGCATCACCGGCCGTCAGCACGGCCGCGGCCATGTCCTCGCGAACTTCGCCTATATCAGCCGTCTCGGTCACGGACTCGGTAAGGAGCTGGCGCTCGAGACGAGCGATGGTGAGATCATTCGCGATGGCCGGGAGATGCAGGAGCTGGCGCAGGAATGGCAGGAATGGGAGATGGGCGACGACGCCCGGCGCAAGGGCGCGACGTCCATCTCGATGATACTCTCCATGCCATCCGGTACCGATCCGGAACGTCTGAAGGCCGCGGCGCTGGACTTCGCGCGGGAGGAATTTGCGAACAGGTCGTGGGTCGCGGCGCTCCATGTCGACCGTGACCATCCGCACGTACATCTCACATTCGCCCGTCGCGACCATGACGGGCGACGCTTCCATCCGAACCGCGACGACCTCTTCCGGTACCGGCAGCGCTTCGCTCAGAAGCTGCGCGATCGCGGCATCGAGGCGAACGCGACGCCTGCGAAGGCAAGAGGGATCGATGCCACCCACGAGCCGATCGCCGCTCGAAAAGTTCGTGCGACAGGGGCTGTCCCACGCATCGACAGGAGCCGTCAGCTGCGTGAGGCCATCCACCGCAACGCTGCCGCATCGGATCGTGCGCAGATCATCCTCGCAGCTCGCCATGCCGCCGTCCGCGACGCCTACCTGCGCTCCATCGCGGAGCTGAAGGCGACGCCATCGATCGTGAACCAGACCGTCGCCAGGAGCCTCGAGACGTTCGTCGAGGCGTTGCCTGGCCCGGTGCCGAACTCCGTCACAGCCGCTCGCGATCTGTCCATGAAAGCCCGTCCTGCCGAACGCTCCAACGGCGAGGTCGGACATATGCCGGGTGCGGAGATCGATGCTCTAGCCGCAGCCATGGCGAGGTCCGAGGCGATGCGTGCGCGTATCCAGGCGCGCCGCGCGAACGCAGATGCCGGGCCCGAGCGGTCGCGTGATGGTGTCGATCCGCCGACGACGAAGACGGGCGTTGGTCCAGGGAACCCGGTGGCCGATCCGACCCCGCGCGCAGGCGAGCATGACGGGATCGAAGCCGTCATGCGCCAGGTTCGGGAGCGCGAGCGAACCCCTATCGTCCGTCATCGCGACCGCGACCGCGAGCGCGATCGGGGAGGGCCCGGTCGATGAGCGATGTGGAACAAGGTCCGGCGCTCGCAGCGATCCTCGATGCCCTCACGATGATCCAGGAACAACTCGAAGAGATGGCGGCGCGCAGCATCCGCCTCGAAGCGAAATACGCCGACATGGTTGGTCGTCTCGATACGATCGACGCCGCCCTGGCCGGCGCTACGAATGCCAAGCCGATGCTGGATGAGGTCCTGCAGGAAGTGTCCGGTGCGCGGGCGTCGATGCGCGACGGGCTCTCCCGGGTCGCGGAGGTTGCGGCCTGGGCGCACGCTGCGGCGATGGGCAATCGCGCCGCACTCCCAACCGACATTCTCGACGATCCGCTACTCGAGCGGTTCGCCATCGACCAGCCGGCCGATCGCATGCCGGACACTCGGGCCCTTGTTGACTGGCGCCGCGCGTCGTCGGCCATGGAAACCCCGGCGCTGACCGAAATTCTCGCCGCGCAATATGCGCCGTCGCCGACCGACGACCCACACAGCCGCGTGCTCCGCTACCAGCTGGCTGCGATCACGCGCGAAGAACTGTTGCGACGAGGCGCAACGCCGTCTGCGGCGCCGGCGACGACCCGGGCATCTGACCGGTCCGCCACGGCGCAGCGCGCCCGTTCGGCCGAGCTGCTACGAACGTGGCGGGCAGGGGAGGGGGGTGCCCTCTATGCCGAACCGGAACTGTCGGGCGCGCTCGATATCGTCGCGGCGGCAAAGCGCGAGGGCGCGAGCCTGTCGGAAGCCGAACTGTTCGGGGGCCTGGCAGCGTTGCATCGGACGATTGAGCGGAGACTAGAGGCGGGTGAGCGCCCGGCGTTAGCCACCGATCAGCGACGCCTGAACGGCGCGGTTGAGATCAAGCGTGATCGCTAATTCGAGAAGTTTTATCGATTGGATAAACCCCATGCTCCCACCCGGCGGAGGTCAAGATTGGTGGATAGCCGCCAGACCGCTTTCGGGCGCTCCAACGCCACAAGTTGCCGGTCGTTCAGGTGAGGGGAGGGGGCTTTTAACGCTTGGAACTGGTAGTAAGCGAAACGGCCGCTTCTAGGGCGGTGCAGCGGGGTAAGCTGCCGCTTGTCAGGACGGAGCGAAACGGGGGAAAGGCAGCTCCTTCGCCGTTAGTAGCGAGTAAGCCGCTATCGGGCGCCGATTGCGGAATCGAAGACATACTCAGATGGGAGGGCCCGCAGCGCTGGCTCGATACATCCTTTTCCCCGCAGCGCCAACGAGCTTGATGCGACTTCCGGTCCCACCTACGAAGCATAGGGACTTTCGAGGCCAGAAATGGCCATCTCAGCGATGATCTTGCCGATTTCGTCTGCCGTTTCGCCGCGGTCGGGCCGGTACCATCGATGAGTCCAGTTCAGCATACCCAAGATGGAGAACGCGACGGTGCGCGGGGATCCGATCCGGCGCAAGCTGCCGTCCGCGACGCCCTGCTCGACGATGTTGACAATCGAGGTCTCGATCCGGCGATTGAGCGCACGCATCTCGTCGGACCAGGCGGTGCGCTTGGTGGATACGTGGCTGAGGTCCTCGCGGATGTAGATGTACAGCAGCGGGTAGTTGCTGGCGTAGCTGTTCATCATTGCGGTCACGAGCTCTCGCAGCTTGCGGATCGGGCTGATCGGCGCGGCGGAGATGCGGCTGGCGAGGTCGGCGTTCGCCTCGAGGACCGACCGCACGATCTCGTCGAACATCTGCTCCTTGGACGAGAAATAATAATAGAGCGTGGCACGATCGACGCCGAGTTCGGCCGCCACCGCACTGATGCTGGCGGCCTGGTAGCCCATGCGGTTGAAGACGCGGATCGCCGCCTCCACCATTTCCTGGCGGCGATTGGCATAGGCCGCACGGGCGTCCTTGTTGGCCGCACGTCGGCGCTTGCTGATCGCCGAGGTGGGCTCGGCAGGTGGCGGCATGTCTCCCATGCGCTCTTCTTAGAGCGACGGCCGGAGACTGCCTATACCTTGGGCGCGCCGGCGACGTAGAGGACCTGGCCGGTCACGAAGGACGAGCGCGGATCGGCGAAGAAGCTGACGGCATGCGCGACATCGTCGGGCTGGCCAGGGCGACCGACGTGGATCGTCTTCGCCATCTCCGCAACCATATCGTCGAATGGCATGCCCATGCGTTCGGCGACGGCGCGGGTCATGTCGGTGACGACGAAACCGGGGGCGACCGCGTTGGCGGTGATGCCGTAGCGGCCGAGCTCGATCGCCAGGGTCTTGGTCAGTCCCTGGACGCCGGCCTTGGCCGCGGCATAATTGGCTTCACCCAGCGCACCGAGCGCCGCGATACTCGAGAGGTTGACGATCCGTCCCCATCGCGCGGCGCGCATGTGCGGCAGGACGGCGCGACACAGGAGGAAAACCGACCGCAGATTGACGTCGATGACCGATTGCCAATCGTCGAGCGTCATCTTGCCGAGTGTCCGATCGCGCAGGATACCCGCGTTGTTGACGAGAACCGTAGGCGGACCGAGCCGAGTGGCAATCTCGTCGACGGCGGCGATGACCGCAGCCTCATCGGCGACGTCGGCGGCCACCGCGATGGCCCGGCGACCGGTCGCCTCCACCGTGGCGACGGTGTCTGCGCAAGCGTCCGCGTCGAGGTCGACGATGGCGAGGTCATGTCCGTCCTCCGCGAGGCGGCCGGCGATCGCAGCGCCGATGCCGCGCGCCGCGCCGGTGACGATCGCGATGCGGCGGTCGGGCGGTGTGAAGGAGTTGATCATGACAGGCCCAGCATCGCTTGCGCCTTTTCGGCCAACAGGAACTTGCGCGCACGGCCCGAGGCGGTGGTGGGTATATCGGCAGCGTCGACGACCAGGACGTGGCGCGGGACCTTGAACCGCGCCAGCCGCTGCGCGATCATCGTCTGCAGCGCCAGCGGATCGATGTTGGCGCCCGGCCGCCCGACGACGAACGCCACGCCGATCTCGCCCATCCGGTCGTCGGCAACCGGCACGACATTGGCCTGAACGACGTCGGGATGGGTGGTCAGCAGGTCCTCCACCTCGGTCGGCAACACCTGCTCGCCGCCGCAGCGGTAAGACTCCTTCGTCCGACCGACGAGCGAGACATAGCCGTCGTCATCGATCCGGCCGAGATCGCCGGTCCGCAACCATCCTTCGGGATCGAAGGTCGCGGCGGTTGCATCAGGTTTGTTGTAATAGCCGCGCGTCACGCCAGGCCCCCGTGCCAGCAGTTCGCCCACCTCTCCGGACGGGCATTCGCCGCCCGTGACGGGATCGACGATCCGATACGTGACCAGCCTGCCGCCCAGCGCTGGGTCTCCCGCAGGGCCGACGTCGCGCTGGCGGCCGTTGGTCGTCAGCAGCCGCTCCAGCGGATCGTCCGGCCGGGTCACGGTGGTCGACGCGGTCGTCTCGGTCATGCCATAGCCGGTGGTGATCTCGTCGACGCCGAGCACCTCGTGGATCGCCTTCCAGATCCGTTCCGGCGCGCGGCCCCCCGACGCCAGCACGGCCTGCCACGACGACAGATCATAGGCGCGCTCCTGCGCCGCATCGAGGATCGCCAACGTCATGGCCGGCACCAGCAGCGCATCAGATGCGCGGTGGCGCTCGATCGCCTGCAACGTGTCATGGGCATCGAAACGGAGCTGCGGCACGATCGCTCCGCCGACGAAGGGCACCGACAGCAGGCCCTCCACATAGCCGAAGACATGGTACATCGGCAGAGAGAAGACGATGCGTCGCCCGTTCTCGAACGCGCGCGCATAGGCAGCGCCGAAGGCCGTCCGCATCAGCATGTCGTGCGTCAGCTGGACGCCCTTGGGCGCACCGGTCGTGCCCGAGGTGTAGATGATGTCACAATCGGCGCCCGCCGCGACCTGGGGCAGCGGCCCGGCCGCGCCCTCCAGTGCCGCCAGCGACAGCATACCCGCGCGCGGCCGACCTTCGCCGGTGGCGAAGACGACGACGCGGCGCAGCCCGGGCAACGCGCTGCCGCCGCCGCCGCGTTCCCATCCCGAAGCGATCTCGTCCAGCGCCTCCAGATAATCGACGTCGCGGAAGCGATCCATCGTGACCAGCATCACGCTGTCGGACTGTTCCAGGACGTAGCGCAGCTCGTCACGGCGGTTGAGGATGTTGATCGGCACCGCGATCGCGCCGACCCGCGAGATAGCATATTTGAGCGCTACGAATTCGGGGTGATTGGCCATCACCATCGCGACCTTCTCGCCGGGGGCGACGCCCTGTGCGATCAGCCCGGCGGCTAGGCGGTGCGACCAGTCCGCCATCTCGCGATAGGTCCACTGTCGTTCGTCGGTGATGACGAAGGGCCGATCGGAAAAGCGTTCCGTCGCATCGTCGAGTGTCGCGTGCAGGCTTCGTGGTACCCAGACGGGATAGGCGGTTCGGATCGCCTCCTGCCGATCGTTGACCGATTCCAGCCTCATCGCGCTCCTCTTTCCTGCCTCGTTTATCGAGGTCGCATCGATCATAGCCAACCAGGACCGGGTTCGTCAATGTTACCGTTGAACAGGACAAACCTGGAATCTGACCGGTTTATGCAATAATGTGCGATTCCTTCAACGACGGTGTTGACGAAATCCCCACGCTGTGACACCTCGATCATGTCAGGGAGGATATATGGCGACCAAGGTCGATGCGCTGGTGGTTGGCGCCGGATTCGGCGGCCTCAGGGCGCTCCACACACTGGGCGGGCAAGGTATGTCGGCGGTTGTGCTGGAAGCGGCCGATGGCATCGGCGGCGTCTGGTATCACAATCAATATCCCGGCGCTCGCTGCGACGTCGAAAGCTACGACTATTCCTATCGCTTCTCGCCCGAGCTGGAGCAGGAATGGCGCTGGAGCGAGCGCTACGCCACTCAGCCCGAAATCCTCCGCTATATCAACCATGTCGCCGACCGCTTCGACCTGCGCCGAAACATCCGCCTGTCGACCCGCGTGGTCGAGGCGCGGCTCGACGAGCCGACGGGGCGCTGGCACGTCGTCACCGATACCGGCGAAAAATGGGACGCTGGCAAGCTGATCCTGGCGGTCGGCCAGCTGTCGACGCCCAAGGATACCGTCTATCCGGGGCAGGACGAGTTCGTCGGCCGGATCATCTACAGCGCACGCTGGCCCAAGCAGCCGGTCGACTATACCGGCAAGCGGGTCGCGATCATCGGCACCGGATCGTCGGGCGTCCAGATGACGCCCGTCATCGCCCGGGCGGCGGCGCAGCTCACGGTGTTCCAGCGCACCGCCAATTACTCGATACCCGCGGCCAACGCTCCCGTCTCCGACGACGAGGACGCGTCGGTAAAGGCGGCCTACGCCGAACGTCGCGAGGCGGCACGCAATTCGCCGAGCGGGCTCGGCTTCGTGCCCGACGCGCGCTCGGCCATCGAAGTCCCGGACGCCGAGCGAGAGGCTGCGTTCGAAGCGGCATGGAACCGGCTGGGCTTCGGCTTCGCGTTGACCTTCAAGGACATCCTGCTCGACGAAAACTCCAATGCCACCGCCTCGGACTTCATAAAGCGCAAGATTGCGTGTCAGGTGGACGACCCCGCCGTTCGCGAGGCGCTGACGCCTAAGGATCTGCTGTTCGGCACCCGACGGCCCTCGGTGGACAGCGGCTATTTCGCGACCTTCAACCGTGACAACGTTCGGCTGGTCGACATCAGCAGGACGCCGATCGAACGATTTACGCATGACGGGATTCGGACCAGCGCCGAAGAGCTGCCCTTCGACATCGTGATCTACGCGACCGGCTTCGACGCCTTCACGGGGTCGTTGCTGAAGCCGACGATCGTCGGCCGCGGAGGTCAAACGCTGGCGGAGAAATGGCAGGCGGGGCCGGTCAGCTTCCTCGGCCTCGCCGTCAACGGATTCCCCAACATGTTCATCATCGTCGGGCCCGGCAGCCCCTCGCTGCTCAGCAACGTGCTGCTCTCGGCAGAAGAGCAGATCGATTGGCTCGCCGCGTTGATCGCCTATGCGGACGAGCGGGACATCGTCACGATCGAGGCGACCGAAGCGGCGGAGCGCGATTGGGTGGCGCATGTCAACGAGCGTGCGCAGGAGACGCTTTACCCCAAGACCGCCTCCTATTACCTCGGCGCGGAGATGCCGGGGAAGCCGCGCGTTTTCATGCCCTATTCGGGCGGCGTCCGCGGGTATCGCCGCATCCTCGAACAGACCGCGGCGAGCGGGTACAAGGGAATGGCGCTGACCCAATCGCACGACGCCGCCATTGCCTGACGCGCCCGATCCGACGTTCGCGGCTCTGCTCGCCGACCCCCGCGTGGCCCTGCGTCGGCTGCCGCCGCACGTCCCGCTCGCCGCGCTGCGGGCCGGGGCCAACGCCTTCCTGGCAAGCGCGCCCGGTCCGATGGTATCTCAGGTCGAGGATCGCAATGTGGAGGGGCCGGGAGGCCCGATCGCGATCCGGCTGTATCGGCCCGACGGCCGGCCCTCGCTGCCCGTCGTGCTGTTCGCTCACGGCGGTGGATTTCTGCTCGGCTCGCTCGACACCCACGACGCCTTGTGCCGATCGCTGGCGCTCGCGAGTGGGGCCGCCGTAGTCGCGGTGGATTATCGGCTCGCGCCCGAGACGCGCTTTCCGGCACCGCTCGACGATGTCGCCGTGGTTGCTGACGCAATCGGAGACAGCGGCGCGCAATGGGGGCTCGACCCGGCTCGCCTGGCCCTGGCCGGCGACAGCGCGGGCGCCCAGATTGCGGCAGCGACGGCGCTGTCGCTGCCGGTACGACACCTGGCGCTCTTCTATCCGCTACTCGATCCGTCGCGGACCAGCGCCTCGCAGGCGACGTTCGCCGAGGGCTATATGTTGACCGGGAGCTTCGTAGACTGGGCATGGGAAGCCTATGCCGGGGACCGCGCCGATCCCCGCTTCGATCTCATGCGCGCCGACCCGACCGCCTTTCCCGCGACGACGATCGCGACTGCGGCATTCGACCCCTTGCGCGATGAAGGCGAGGATTTTGCCGATCGCCTTCAGGCCGCCGGCGTCGATGCCAGCGTGCGGCGGTTCGAGGGTATGATCCACGGCTTTGCCGGCATGCCGCAACTGACCCCGGTCGCCAATGAGGCGATTGCCTGGATCGGCGGCCGCCTTCGCACTGCCCTGGCGTAACCAGCCCCGCCAGGGGAGGGGCTGGCCTCATCGCGTCAGGATCACCGATCCGCCATTGGCGCCGAGCCCCAGGACGGCCGACATCGCCACCTTGGCGCCCTCGACCTGATGCCCGTCGGCTTGACCGCGCAGCTGCCACGCGAGTTCGCAGACCTGCAGCACGGCCTGCGCGGTCGTCGCCTCTCCGAACGACAGGAACCCGCCGCTCGGATTGAGGGGAAGCCGGCCGCCGAACGTCAGTTGCCCCTCTGCCAGCATGTGGTCGCCCTCGCCGGGCGCATAGAAGCCGAAGATCTCCGGCCAGGCGAGCAGATGCCAGGCTGTATTATCGGCCATCTCCAGCAGATCCACATCAGCCGGCCCGACGCCAGCCATCGCGAAGGCACGGGAAACCGCCGTCGCTACTTCGCTGGTGTGATCGACACCGGCGCGTACCGTGCTGGCGATCGTCGGGATGCGACGGGCCGGGTCGCCGAACTGGCCGGTCGCCGCGACACAGCCGGCGACGCGGACCTCGGTCCGACCGAGCCGCTTCGCATAGGCCTCGCTGACCAGGATCACCGCCGCGGCGCCATCGCTGACGGGGCAGATTTCGAGCAGGTGAAGCGGATCGGCCACCATCGGCGAGGCGAGCACCTCCTCGATGCTGCTCGGCTGGCGGAAGCGGGCGAGGGCGTTGCCGGCGGCATGGCGCCGCATCATCACCGCTGCCGCCGCCAGCGTTTCCGCCCTCGTGCCATGGTCGTGCATGCGCCGCTGCGCTTCGATCGCCCAATAGGCGGGGTTGGTCGCGCCCATCGCGACCCAGCGCAGATAGTCGTGGTCCGTGATGTCGTCCTGGCTGCCCGGCGGGCGCGGGATAAAGCCCTTGGGCATCCGCTCGGCACCCATCGCGCAGACGACGTCATATTGGCCGCTGGCGATCATCGCATAGGCGGTCTGGATCGCGATCGCTCCCGCCGCGCAGGCACCGCCGACGTTGACGCAGGCCATGCCATGCTCACCCACCGCCTGCGCGACTTCGTTCGCGTGAAGGCCCCAGCCCATGCCGCCCTCGAACCGCGAGCTCGCCGCCACCAGTGCCTGCACGTCGCGCCAGCCAAGCTCCGCATCGGCTAGCGCGGCGCCGGTCGCCTCGAGCGCGAGCTGAAGCTGCGGCTTATCGGGCCATTTGCCCCATGGGTGGGCGCCGACGCCGACGACATAGACCTGGCTCATGCCGTCACCTCAGGCGCGAACTTATACGTGGCGACCGGGCCGCGCGCGGCATCGGTGTAGAGCGTCTCGATCACCAGCCGCATCGAGGTACCGATCACAATACGATCAAGATCGACGCCGGTCAGCATCCCCATCACCTCAACGCCCTCGCCGAGATCGACGAGCCCGATCGCATAGGGGGTCCAATCATCCATCCGGAACAGCGGCGGTGGGCGATACCGCTGGATGGTGTAGCTTACGAGGCGCCCCCGCTGCGGCAGATGCGCGCACTCGAGGCAAGGTGCCGGGCAATCCGGGTTGCGACAGCCAGGCGCCTGCGGAAAATACGTCGTGCCGCAGCCGCGGCACCGCGACCCGATCAGCCGTGCCCCGTCCTCGGCTTGTTCGAACAGCCCCTCGGCGACCTGCACACTCACAGCGAGAGAATATCGCGCGTTTCGCGGAAGTAGAGCGTTCCGTTGTCGACGTCGGTCACCGTCACGTCGTGGCGGACATAACGGCGCCCGCGCTTCTCATACTTGTCGGCGGCACGAGTCGTGATCCGCACCGTCGCGCCGACGGGGATCGGCGAGACGATCTTGGAATCATGGAAGGTGTGGATCGATCCGATGGCGAATGGCTTGGTGTGATCGAACTGCACCGACAGCACGAAGTGCGACACCAGCAGCGGCGGAACGATCGCCGCGCCGAACGGCGACTCTCCCGGAATATGCCAGGTGTTCATCTTCCACGCTTCGTACCAGGGCGTGAAGTCCTCAACCGCATCGGCATAGAGGATCACCAACTCGGGCGTGATGTGAAGATCGCGCGACAGCTCGTCGCCGATCTCGACCATGTCCCAATAGGTCTGCGATCCCTGTTCCAGCCCCGCGATGAATTCGCGGGTCTGTTCGACTTGGATCGGCGCCATCGGCCGCAGCGCGTCGGTCGCGACGCCGTCGTTCACCTGCTCAGACACCGACATCCACCTCCACCCAGCCGACCGTCTTCTTCTCGCCGGCCTCGTTTTCCGCCCAGACGTCGACGACGAAGCGGAAGCCGTCGCCCTTGGGCTGCTTCTCGCGCACCACGCCGCCGGTCGTGATCACTTCATTCGCCAAGGTCGAGGCGATGTACTTGCACACGACCCGCGCGCCGGTGAACATTGCCGCGCCGAAGTGATTGACGCACATTTCGGCAATATAGGCCGACGACATCTCGCCGGTCTGGATCGGCGCCTTGAGACCCGTCTGTGCGGCATAAACCGGATCCCAGTGATTGGGATTGAACCGGCCCCACAGCCGCGATCCCATGAGCTGGATCGCGGCCTTCTTCTTGATCGGCTGAAGCGCATAGCCGACCGGCGTATCGCGCGTGACCCGATGATCGCTCGCCGCCATCAGAACTTGCCCGCCAGCTGGAGCGCGATCTCGCGGCCCCGGGCGACGACGCCGCGTTGCTCGCCGATCGCGCCGGGCACGCTCGTGCCGCCGGTGCGGTCTGCCGCGTAGAGCAGATAATATCTGTTCGACAGGTTGCGCCCGATCACCGACACCGACCACCGATCGTCGATCTCGGCCACCCGCGCGCTGGCGTTGAAGCGCCAGAAGGCGTTCTGATAGGTCGACGGCGCCATCGTCTCTGCGGCGTAATAGCCACCGCTGTAGAAGGCGTCGCCGGTGATGGCGAGCTTGTAGCCGCCAAAGGGAATGCTGATCTCGCCGCCGCCGTTGCCGGCCCAGTCGGGCGAGCGGGCGGGTGCCCTGCCGTTGAAGCTTTGCTGGAGCGTCAGCGCGGTGGCGTTCACGAACGAGCAGTTTGGCGGCGGCACCGCTGTCGCCCGCGTGGTGCCCGTCGGGAAGGCATAGCCATAGCACTGGCCGACGAAATCGCTGAAGCGGTTGTGCGTATAGGCGATTGCACCATGCAGGCGGAAATATTGGCTGGGCTCGTAGTTCAGTTCGAGTTCGCTGCCGCGCTGACGGACGCGGCCGGCATTGTTGATCGTGTAGGCGACGCGTGCCGGATCATAGGTGTTCACCTGTAGATCCGAGAAGGTGTAGGCGAAACCAGCCAGCGTGAAGCGCAACCGGCCGTTCATCAGCAGGCCCTTCACGCCGGCCTCGAACCCCTTGGCGCGTTCCGAGCCGAAGTCGGCATCGCCGATCCGGGTGCCGGTCTGCAGCGGGCTGGTCAGGCCGAAGCCGCCCGACTTGAAGCCGGTACGATAGGCGCCGAAGACGGTGACCTCGTTGGTCGGCCGCCAAGTGATCGTCGCCTCAGGCGAGACGTTGTCGTCGTCGAAGCGGCCCTGCAATTCACCGATGTGGTTCGAGCCGGGATAGACTGTGTTCTGCGTGGCGAAAGTGCCGATGCCGTAGAGGTTCTTCTTCATGAAGTTCTTGCGCTCGCGGGTGTAGCGCGCGCCGCCGGCGATCTCGAGCGTCGGGACCGGCTTCAGGATCAACTGTGCGAAGCCCGACAGGGTGTTGCCGGTCTGGAGGCTGAAATCCTCGTAGGTCGAATAGCGGTTGGCGGCGGCGTTGTAGTTGCCGTCGTTCAGCTTGGTATCGTTATTGTCGTGCAGTCGGCTAGTTTGATAGAAGCCGCCGGCCATGAAGTTGAAGATGCCGCCGAAGTCGCTGGTGAAACGCAGCTCCTGTGAGAATTGCTCGGCGCGCTGATCGTTGAAGAAGGCCAGCTGCGAATAGGTCGTTTGATCGAGACCGGAGAAGAATTTATACTGGGTGTAATTGTAGCCCGTAGTCGAATCGATCGCGATGTTGCCGGTCTTCCACCCCAACTCCACCATCTGCGTCAGAACTGTCAGACGACCGTAGGGAGAGCCATCGGCGGTGCCGCCGCGCATCGTCTGCGAAATGGCCGCGGGCAGGTCGCCGATCGTCGTCCGGTTGTCGACGACGCAATCGGCATTGGGGTCGGCGATCCCGTACATCCGCGGCACGCCGCCGGTGCACGGCCCGATATTCTGCGTCGCCGTGCCGGGACCGCTGTCGTTGTTGTGAGCGTAAAACGACTTGGCGCGGAAGGTGACGTTGTCGGCCGGCTCGCCCTTCAGCGTCAGGCGGGCGAGGACCTCCTGGTCGCCGGGCCGTGGATCCGAAGCGCCCGGCAGCTGCGCGGCGCCCGCAGGGGCGCCGGTCGCGGCGCGGTAGAAGGGGTTGGCGAGTGGCTGCGCGGTGTTGCGCAGCCAGCCGTCGAGATTGCGGTAGCGCACCGCCAGGCGAGCGCCGAAGCTGTCGGTGATCGGCCCCGACACGGTCGCCTCGGTCAGCAGCTCATCGCCGACGAACTCGTATAGTGCGCGGCCGGTGACCTCCAGGTGATCGGTGGGATCGGCGGTGGTGATCGAGATGACGCCGGCGGTGTTGTTCTTGCCGAACAGAAGCGCCTGCGGCCCTTTAAGTACTTCGACTTGCTGGACGTCGAAGACGCCGAGCTGGGCGATGCGGCCGTCGCTGGTCTGGACGCCGTCGATTGCGACCGACACCGCCTGCTCGAAGCCCGCCTGATTGGCAGGCGAGCTGATGCCGCGGATCGCGATCGATCCGCCGCCGTTCGACTTGTATGCTCCGACGATTACGGTCGGGGTCAGTTCGCCGATCTTGCTGAGATCGCTGGCGTTGTTCGTCACGAGGGCCCGCTGGTCGACGACCGAGACGATGACCGGAACGTTCTGGAGCGATTCGCTGCGGCGGCGGGCCGTCACGACGATGTCACCTGCTGTCGCGCCATCGACGGTATCGGTCTGGTCCTGCGCAATGACGGCGGGCGGGTTGGCGGTTGCCGTCGTCGTCTCCTGTGCTGCGGCCGGCACGGCCACCAGCGCCCATACCGACGTTCCGCCAATCCAAATGGTGCGAGAAGCCTTCCTCGTCATATCGCTCTCCCTGCTCCTGCGAGCCTCGCGTCGGCTGTCTGAGTGCCGATCGCTCTAAGAGACTGCCGGGTGTGACCCGGTCTGTCAATGGTGGTGTTGACAAGAATGTGCTCACCAGGTCCGCACCATCATTGGTATACCTAGCTCGGCTACCCTCTTGCTGGAGACAGGCGTGTAGTGCGCCGTAGGAAAGCTGGAAGGTGACGCAATGCGTCAACACAGGTGTAGACAATCGTGCCGGTATGAATTGGATGAGCGGAGCCGCCAAATGGCAGAAGCTATCCAAAGTCCAGACGCCCGCCGCCCAGTCCTTCGAGGGGATCGTATGGTCAGGCAGTTACGGAGGGTGCGTCGTGCCAACGACGTGCCGCTCGTTCACAGTCGCCTATGCTCAGGACGCCGTGGCTGCGTGCGGCATGGCGTGGCGACGTTCGATGGCGGCGCGAATAGCAGCAGACGTCGCGTGTGGGCGACGTTTGGCGTCCACTTCCGCGATGCTTGAGTTGCCGCCGGGAGCGATCACGGCCTTGTCGGTAGGCCGCCTGCGCTTGTGCCGTCCGCTTGAGGCGGCGAGGGCGCACGGGTGGCGACGGCTAGTCTATCGACGCAGATCCATCAGCGCGGGGCGACGCCCGCAATCAACATCCCGACCATTTGCTTTGCGACCTCCGCCGCACTCAGCGGACCATCGGCGACGAACCAGCGCGCGGGCCAGTTGAGTGCACCGGCGAGCGTGAAGGCCAGCAGGCGCGTATCGGTGGCGGCGATGGAGCCGTCAGCAACCCCGTCTTCGACAAGCCTCCGAAGTGCTTGGTCGATCTCACGCTTCAGTGCACGGAAGCGGGTGGCGCTTTCGGGCGAGAGCGCTTCGTCGCCAGTGCGGACCACGCAGCGACCGAAGTCATCCATGTTGATCTGCGCGTACCGGATCAAGAAGTCATGGAGCCGGTCAATGCCGCGACCCGGCCGGGCAGCAGCAATTGCCGCCGCCTCTTGTAACTGCTTTAACCCGATGAGCACGCACTCGAACAGCACCTGATCCTTGTTGCCGAGGTGATGGTATACGGTCGGCTTCGACACACCGAGGCTCGCCGCAACCTCATCTAGCGACGTCGCGTGAAATCCTCGCTCGTTGAACATCCTGACTGCTGCCAGCAGCAACGCCTCCCGCTTTGCCACGCGGCTTGCGAGCCGTTGCTCGCGATCGGGAAAGGGGGAGCGATGATCGGATATCAAGGCGGCCATCTTTCCCGGTTGACATGTACGCCACCGGAACTCAACCTACTCATCGGTATATTATAGGCTGGCTGGTAGATGATTCTTTTGGATATCCCGTACGCCGTCTGCAAAAGGACCGGACTCGCATTCGCCCGCATCGCCAGCAAAGCCATTGGCGCATTCGTGCTGACCGAGGGTGATGCATGGAGGGATGCCGCTGCGATCCGTCACGGGGCGACCCGCACGGACGGCGGCCGGCGTATCTTCGTTTCAAGGCATTCCATCACCTCTGGCCGAACCGAGCAGGACACGCTCGGCAGTGTCGCGGGCAAGGTGAAGCGCAAGCTTGGGCATCCGATCAGAGCGATCCATGCCCGCATCATCGAGACGCTCCTCTCGGCACTGAAGGCCCCAGGCGTCGCAGCCTTGTGCATTGGCGGCCGCGAAGCGACCGCCGTCGCCATCGAGCGCATCTGATATCGCGGCTGGACCCGGAAAGGACAGGTCACACATGAACATCGAAGGCGTTGCAGCGATCATCACCGGAGGTGCGTCCGGCCTTGGCGAAGGTACGGCCGAGCGACTTGCCGCAAAGGGTGCGAAGGTCACGATCCTCGACCTCAACGAGGACACGGGAACTGCGCGGGCTCGGAAGATCGGCGGACACTTCGTCCGCGTGGACGTCACGGACGACCAGGCCGTCGCGGACGCCATCTCTGAAGCGGAGGCGGTGCACGGCAAGGCGCGCATCCTGGTGAACTGCGCTGGGATCGCGCCGCCGGCGAAAGTGATCGACCGTGACGGCCAACCGCTGCCGCTCGCGTCGTTCTCGAAGATCGTCAGCATAAACCTGATCGGCAGCTTCAACGTCCTGTCGAAATTCGCCGCAGCGCTCCACACGGCCGAGCCGGTCGGCGAGGAGCGCGGCGTCGTGATCAACACGGCTTCGGTCGCAGCGTACGACGGTCAGATCGGCCAGGCCGCCTACGCCGCTTCGAAGGGCGGCGTCGTCGGCATGACGCTGCCGATCGCCCGCGAACTCGCCCGCTATGGCATCCGCGTCATGACCATCGCGCCGGGAATCTTCTGGACTCCGCTCCTCGCCACGCTGCCTCAGGAGGCGCAGGACAGCCTGGGCCATCAGGTCCCGTTCCCATCCCGTCTCGGACAGCCCGACGAATACGCCCAACTCGTCGAGTCGATCGTGACAAATCCGATGCTCAACGGAGAGACGATCCGGCTCGACGGTGCGATCCGCATGGCACCGCGATGAGCGGCGGCCCTGCTTCCACCCGCGAGCAGGCGAGATCGGTGCGCGGATCGGAGCCTTTGTGCGAAACGTCGTCCCGTTTGAACGCGATCCCCGTCGTGACGATCACGGTTAGACGGATGGACTTGTCGCTGAGCTTCGGGCGAAGGCGCGAGTGGCGGGTGTGCTGACGTCGAACATCTCTCAAGCCGGCGGCCATGTCGACGGGCATGCGTCGGCATTCCGCTGCATCAAGGGAGACGTGATCAGGGGCCCGGCGGCGGCGTCGCAAGCACGCGAATGCGCCGCCAGTTTTCAGTGCCGCGCCCGCTTGACCCGACACGTGACGGAGGCCTGTCGATGATCGCTATCCGACTTGATATCGAGGGCTCGATCGCCCGTATCACGCTGAACCGTCCCGACGCGGGCAACGCCATCGACCCCGCTCTTGCATCCGATCTCGCCGGGGCGGCGACGAGGGTCGCGACGGACCCAACGGTGCGGTGCGTCGTCCTGACGGGAGCCGGACGTCTCTTCTCTGCCGGTGGCGACGTAGGCGGAATGGCCGCTGCCGGTGATGAGGCACCCGGCTTTTTGCGATCCCTGGCCGATACGCTTCACGGTGCCGTGATGACACTTGCCACGATGCCCAAGCCCCTGGTCGTGATGGTCAACGGTCCGGCGGCAGGGGCGGGGCTGAGCCTGGCTTTGCTCGGCGATGTCGTGATCGCCGGGCGTTCGGCGCATTTCACCGCCGCCTATACCGGCATCGGCCTGACACCGGATGGGGGCATGAGTTGGCTCCTGCCCCGCGTGGTCGGCCTTCGCCGCGCCCAGCAGATGATCCTGACCAATCAGCGGGTGGGGGCAGAGGAGGCCGAGCGCATCGGTCTCGTCACGCGCATCGTCGACGATGGTATGCTCCGCGAGACGACGGACGACATCGCACACGCTCTCTCGGTAGCACCGACCGCCGCCATCGGTGCGGCACGTTCGCTTCTCCTCGAGGGCGCGACCTCCGCGCTTCGCGAACACCTCGATCGCGAGGCCGCGACGATCGCAGCCGCAGGCGCGCATCCAGAATCCCGGGAAGGCGTCTCCGCCTTCCTGGCTCGACGCAAACCCGATTTTCAAGGAGCCTGACCATGGTCGATGCCTATATCGTTGAAGCCGTCCGCACTGCCGGCGGCCGCCGCAATGGTCGCCTCGCCGGTGTGCATCCTGCCGATCTGGGCGCCACGGTTCTCGATGGCCTCCTCGATCGCACCGGCATCGACCCCGCGGCGATCGAGGACGTCATCATGGGTTGCGTCACCCAGGCAGGCGAACAGTCGTTCGCGTTCGGTCGAAACGTGGTCTTCGCTTCCAAGCTGCCGGACAGCGTCCCAGCGGTCACGATCGATCGTCAGTGCGGATCCTCGCAACAGGCCATTCAGTTCGCTGCGCAGGCGGTCATGTCCGGTACCCAGGACGTCGTCATCGCCGCTGGGACCGAAAGCATGAGCCGCGTGCCGATGTTCTCCAACATGTCCTTGCACAAGAAGGAGGGCCTGGGCATCGGGCCCGTAAGCGAGAGTATCGCCGCGAGGTTTGGGGTCGCCGAGTTCAGCCAGTTCAGCGGTGCGGAGATGATCGCAACGAAATACGGCTTCGACCGGGAGATGCTCGACCGCTACGCGCTGGAGAGCCATCGGCGTGCCGCGGCAGCGACGGAGGCCGGTGCCTTTCGTGACGAAATCGTGCCCGTCATGGTCGATGGCGAACCGCATCTGCGCGACGAAGGTATCCGGGCCGACGCCACGCTCGAGGGTATCGGATCGGTCAAGCTGCTCCACGAGGGCGGCGTGATTTCGGCGGCGAATGCCAGCCAGATCTGCGACGGTTCCAGCGCGGTCCTGATCGTCAACGAGCGTGCGTTGAAGACGCATGGACTGACGCCGCTCGCCCGGATCGTCGATCTGACCGTCACGGCTGGCGATCCGGTCATCATGCTCGAGGAGCCGCTCTTCGCGACCGACAAGGCGCTGAAGAAGGCCGGCCTGTCGATCGACGACATCGACCTCTACGAAGTCAACGAGGCGTTCGCCCCCGTGCCCCTGGCGTGGCTGAAGCACGTCGGAGCAGATCCTGGGAAGCTGAACGTCAACGGTGGCGCGATAGCACTGGGCCATCCTCTCGGTGCCAGTGGAACGAAGCTGATGGCGACGCTGGTTCACGCGTTGCGGGCGCGCGGCAAGCGCTACGGCCTCCAGACGATGTGCGAAGGGGGTGGGATCGCCAACGTGACGATCATCGAGGCGCTCTGATGGCGCTGCACACGCGCCTGGGGCTCTCGTCTGGCCTGAGGCCTCAACGTGGTTGGGCACGCGGACGCTCCGGGGGTTCAGCCAAGAGGCTGAGTTCCCACCTTATTGCGATGGATCGACGCGCGGCCGCGCAGATCAATGATCGTCTGTTGGGAGGCGGCCAATAAGAAAAGAATGACCGAATGTGGGTCGTTGCGGCAGGCGGGTAGGGTGGCCGCTCTCGCCCAATGGCGGACAGCTACGGCCTCCGTCTTCGCTGGCGCCAAGATCCACGATCTCGATCAAAGAATGCTCAATGCCATCGGTGATCAGAGCACGATGCGCCAGACAGGCAGCCCCATGCCGCAGCCAACGCAATAAGTGTCCCCATCGCTCAGCTGGCGACACTTTTCGATGTGAAAACGGAACATGACCTCGTGAAGCGCGGCTGACACCCCTACGGCGGAGGCCCTCATGCCGAGCTCCTGCTTCACACGCCGGTGATGGTGGTTGCGCGATCGCATCACCAGCTCCCCAACTCGCCGTTTGGAATGGGATCGTGCCGTAACTAGTTGGCTCTGACTATAGCGTCGCTATTCACCGCTGCTTCCATGTTCCGGAGACAGCCGTCCGCTCACCCCCATCCCCGGACGTCCATTCATCCTGACGTGACCCCCGCCTTTCATCCAGCTGCAACCGGAGACCGACTGGTGTTGTCGCGCATGAGCGCAGGTGAAGCAACGGGCGGGGTTAATCCCGCCTGTTGCTGCTTGAGACCGGCAGCAAATGCG
>NZ_JBREIC010000007.1:0-144451 GCF_052907485.1 Sphingomonas benefaciens
GGCGCGCACTGCCTTGGCACGGCCCCGTCGGGCCGCGCCTGGTCAGTGCGCGCCCGGTCACCTTCCCCCTTCCGGTATGGCGCTGCCGCAGGCTCGCGGGAGCGCCGGTGATCGCGCAAAACCGGTGCGGCGAGCGGTAAGGGCGGATGGAGTGAAGCGGCATAGCTCGATGTTGGCGGCGGTCAGGCTTGGCGGGAATTTGCCAACGCCGAACGCGCGATTTTCGCGGGGGGACGAGCAGGCAGCTGGCGATCACGCGACCGGCGCTTCCTCGTTCCTGAAACCCCCGCCCGGCACCCCGCTCGCTCGCATCGGTCCGGCCCTTCGGCCTCCCCTTGCTACGCCTCGGCCGGGCAAGCGCCAGTGCGGGCATCGAGCCCGCCCCGGCGCTGCTGCCGCGGAATAATTTGTCTCTCTGTAGTCCCATGGTGGCGGCCGGGGCGACAGGCCTCAAGGACGGCGGGGCCCCACCATTTTGCTACGCAAAATCGTGACCCCCACCGCCGCTGACGCGGCCGCTTCGCGGTCCTTGACCCCTGCCACCCCGGCCACCGGGAGGACTTCGTCATCGACGAAGGAGGCTCACATGCACAACGTTTTGGAAATCTACGGCTACGACCCCGACCCGTTCGGTATCGACCAAATGGACGACGCCGAGTTGAGCAGCCGCGCGCGGTGTCTCACGGCAGAGATCGGCTCGCTGAAACGCCGGCTCGAGCGGTTCGAGGATTTCCTTGACCGGATCGATCTCGAGGCACTGGGAGGGGCTACCGTCGAGGAGATGATCGACCGCGCAGGCGGCGACGACTGGCGGTTGCGCGAGGCGGGTGTCGAGCTGGACGACATCGAGCGCTCGCTATCGTGCCGGCAGGCGGCGCAGGCCGAGTCCGATCGCGTCGACGTCTCGACCAGCACCAGCCATTGGCTCTGGGACGACTGAGGGGGCACGCGCCCCCTTTTTCATCGTGCCCGCCGCCCCGGCTCGCTCGCATCGGTCCGGCCCTTCGGCCTCCCCTTGCTACGCCTCGGCCGGGAAAGCGCCAGTGCGGGCATCGAGCCCGCCCCGGCGCTGCTGCCACGGGTTAAAACTCTCTCTCTCTCAAGTCGTCCCAGTCTGTCGGCCGGCGCAGCGAGCCTCAAGGACGGCGGGGCCCCACCATTTTGCTACGCAAAATCGTGACCCCCACCGCCGCTGACGCGGCCGCTTCGCGGTCCTTGACCCTCGCCGCCCCGACCGACGCGTGATCTCCGTCATGAAGACAAAGGAGGAACGGTTATGCAGGTTCTGTTGTTTCGTGCTCTGAAGGACGCTAATGTCGATGACGACAAAGCGGCTGCCGTAGTGGCGGCGATCGAGGAGCACGTGGACGTGGCAGTCGGTCAGGCAAACAAGGCACTCGAGGCGAAGCTGACGGGTATCGACAGCAAGATCGAGACGACGCGCTCGACGCTGACGATCTGGTTCGGCGTGCAGACCGCACTCCTCGCACTGCTCGGCGCTGCCGCCATCTGGAGCAACTTCCTCAAATAACTCGGTCGGGGGGCGACGCTCTCCGGCCGGCAGATCAAACGGGCCGCTCGGCAATCCGGGCGGCCTTTTTGCTGCCCGCGATCGGCGCGCGCCCTGCCCCGCTCGCTCGCTACGGAGCGGCCCCTGCGGGCCGCCCTTGCTACGCCTCGGCCGGGGGAGCGCCAGTGCGGGCATCGAGCCCGCCCTGGCGCTGCTGACGCGTCCATAAAGCCATGCCCCGGCACGCGCACTGGCCCATCGGTCGCGACCAGATTCGGGGGGCCGGCATAATCGCTGGAGGGGAGAGGGAAAGGGGAGCGCGATTTCAACGAAGGAGGTCGAGATGACCATCACGTTCCGCGTCGACGACGGCCATAATATCCTGTCGCCCTCACCCGCCGTCATCACTCCCGATCAGCTCGGCGCGCTCCGCGATCTTGTCGACGAGCATAGCGACCGGATCGGGGCTCCGATGGTAATCCCGATCCACGGCGAACCAACCTCCGGGTCGTTCGAGATCGAGGTCCGGGTGTGCCCTCTCGCGCTCGCCTCGATCGCGCGC
Source organism: Sphingomonas benefaciens (assembly GCF_052907485.1). NCBI lineage: Bacteria > Pseudomonadati > Pseudomonadota > Alphaproteobacteria > Sphingomonadales > Sphingomonadaceae > Sphingomonas > Sphingomonas benefaciens. The sequence continues at coordinate 2,073 of NZ_JBREIC010000007.1, forward strand.
TGCTTCGACCACGACCCGGCCGTGATCGCCGTCATCGACGAGGCCCAGTTTCGGGCACGACGCGTCCGCGTCTGGCAACAGGAACCGACCGGCGATCTGCGGCTTGGCCTTGGCCTCAATCCCGATGGCGCCCCCGAGCTTGAGGTCGCGAACGGGAACGCCTTCGCCCTCCTCGCCAGCCTCGGTCTGGACGAGGACTCGTGCGGCGCGATCCCGCTGTCGCAGCTCCGACAGCGGCTCATGGATCCACGCATCCGGCGACGGCTCGACGAGGATCCCCAGATGTCTCGATACGTCGAAGCGCTGACCACTATGGCGGCGCTGAAACCGATCGAGGGAGAATACCACCTCGCATGGGCCTGACGGCCCTGCGAGCCACACTCAGCAACCCGCAGGGACGCCCAGCCTATCGGCTGGCGCGTCCCTTTTTTTGCCTGCGGATATCAAGCCGGCTGCGCCGCGTCCTGACCAGAAAACAGAATGGCCGCATGAGGTAGCAGCCCCATGCGGCCATCGCCGTGACCATCGGCCTCGAACCGACTCAGGCTTCCGCCATGAGCCGCTTCTCGACCTCGTCGACGCCCAGCGTCTTCACCGCCTTCATCAGCCCCTCCAGTCGATCGAGCGGGACCTTGAACAGCCCTGCCTTCTCGACTGCTCCGACAGCCGCCTCCCGCACCTTCGCCTGATGCGCCTGGCGGCGCTCGGCGAGCTTGCGTTCGTCGGCCGCGATCGCGGCCAGTTCAGCGTCCAGTGACTTCGCCATAGTGTGTCCTTTTCGGTACGGCTTATCGGCTCTGAACGGGACCGATATACCGACCGATTGGCCGCACAGGAAGCCACTAGCGCGACCATGGAGCGAACCCTCGGCTCCTACCCTGCCAGAGGACCTTGATGCCGGCGCGCAGCGCCTTTCAGGCAGCTGCTTTCCGCCTAGCGGCGGATGGGGTCCCGGCGGAAAACCGAGGCGGTCCCGAGCCGTCACGAAGGGCTGGAACACCCAGAGCAATACGAAGGAATCGAGACTACAGTAGAGCACACCCTACGCAAGCTGCGCTTGCCTTTTCCCGGTCATTTTCAATGGGTTAGCAAACGGCAATTGAGGGTCACAATGTGTTACGCTTTGTGGCACAACGTAACACACTCAAAAAACCGCAGAAAACCGCGCTTTTTACGTGTTACGACGTGACACGATTTCGAGGCGGAAATCAACGAACGGCTTGAACGAGCATCGAAGACCCGCTAAAAACAATTTTGCGAAGAGCCCACCAGCCCCCCTGCTAGGGAGCTGGTTCTTGAGTACCAAAACACACTGTACGGTCCGGATCCCGAGGGATCTGCGCGACCAGATCGATGCAGTAGCCGCGCGCCAAAACCGCAGCACGTCGGACGTGATCCGACTGGCAATCGAGCAATTCGTTGCCGGTGCGAAGCGTGCTGACGACAGCCAGCTCCGGCACATGCGCGTGACCGAATACACGCAGATCGCACTCGACGCGATCATCCGCGAAAACCACCCCGAATTGCGCGACCATTTGATCGCCCAGACCGACCTTCGGATGGAGCAGTATCATGGCGCGCGATGACCCCAAGGGCGTGCGGCGTGACATCCGTAACGACGGCCGCCCTATCCCTCAGGAGCACCACTCATCGCGAGGCGAGCTCCCCCGCAATTCGGGCAACTTCACCCGTGGTTCGCAGCTCCTAAACACCCAGGTGTTGATGTGGCTGCAGGGGGCCAAATTGCCGATCCTGATGTGGCTCGGCGTGTTCGCCCTCGCCTACGTCATCATCCTGTCCATCACTCTCGATGAGAACAACGTCCAGCTGATCTGCATGCGGGTTCTGGCAGGCCTCTGGAATTGGGTCGCTCTCGACAACCTGAAGCAGGTCGATTTGCGGATGCCCGACAACACTCTGCACCGCACGATCATGGGCTATGTCCCCTACGTTCCGGAGGTCGCCCGAGCGTGGACGAAAGCCGTGCGCGGAGTGATCGGATCGGCCATGATCGCGTCCTGCGTCACAGTGCCCCTCGCCATCTGGTACGTCGACTTTTCAAAGCGGCGCGGCAAGGCGATGGTTCAGGAGCGTCACGAGCGCGGAGCCATGCTGGTTGACCGCGATGTGCTCTATGCCGAGATCGTTCAGCACAACAAAATCGAGTTCGTGAAAGAGGCTCAGAGCCTGTTCCCGAACAAGACGCCCGAGCAGGTCCTGAAGCTGCCGTTCGGAGCCCGCAAAGCGGGTGGCATCCACCACCCGTACACGATCGCCGGCATCCCCTATCCGCACCGCCTCGAGCAGTCCCATTCCCTGCTTCTGGGCACGACCGGCGCCGGTAAGACGACCGCCCTCCGCAAGACCATCGCACAGATCCGGCAGCGCCAAGACAGCGCCGTCGTGTTCGATCTGACAGGGGCCTATGTCGAGGCCTTCTACGACCCCGAGCGCGACACGATCCTGAACCCGATGGACGCGCGCTGCCCGGCCTGGTCGATCTTCAATGACTGCCGGACCTACAGCGAGTTCACGGCAGCGGCAGCCGCCCTAATTCCGTCCGATGGGGGCTCCTCGGAGCCCTTCTGGGCGCTCGCCGCGCGGACCCTGTTCATCGAGATGTGCATGAAGCTCATCGAGAAGAAAATGACCACGAACCAGGCGCTGGCGGACAACCTCATGACGGCCGACCTGAAGCAGGTTCACAAGCACCTAGCCAAGACGATCGCTGACCCTCTGACGGCTCCTGAAGCCGCCCGCATGGCGGAGTCTATTCGTGCCGTCTTCAACACCAATGCGCAGGTCTTGCGCTTCCTCCCCGACGAGGGGCGCACCTACTCGATCAAGGACTGGATGACCGGCGATAAGAAGCCCGGCTCGATCCTCTTCATCACCTCGAACTACACCGATCTCGAGATGAATCGGGCGCTGCTCACGCTGTGGTCGAACCTTGCCATCCACTCGCTCATGACGATGCCGAAAACCCGGTCGCTGCGGACGTGGTTCATGTTCGACGAGCTCGGTGCTCTCCACCGCCTTCCTGCAATCGAAAGCGGCCTGCAGACCGCCCGAAATTTCGGCGGGGCGATGATCCTCGGGCTCCACTCCTTCGATAAGCTCGTGCAGGTCTACGGCGAGGAAAATGCCCGCAACCTGTCGTCGCTCGCGCGCACCAAATTGATCCTGGCTGCAGCCGATCTCGATACCGCGGAGCAGTGCGCGAAATATATCGGCAACCGTGAAATCCGGCAGATGGATGAGGGCTATAGCTACGGCTACAATAACACCCGCGACGCCTCGACCCTAACACCGCGAAAGCAGGTCGAGCCGCTGGTCATCCCAGACGACATTACGAACCTCCCGTCCATGCACGGCTTCGTCAAATTTCCCGACGGCTTCCCTGCCGCGCGCATCCAGCTTGAATGGGAGCATTACCCGAAAGTCGCGGAAGGCTTCGTCCCGCGAAAACCGCGCGATCCTGATGCGCCTGCGACGTCTGGTCGCGGAGGTGGTGGAAAGCCGAACGGTGGTGGTGAAGACGGCGGGCGGGGGGAGTCGCTGGCACTGTCGGAGGAGGAGGTCGAACCGGCCAACGTCGCGAACAATCTCGCCGCGAATATCCTCTCTCAGCCCACCGAAAGCGAGGTCGATAATTCCCGCGACGGCCTGTCGTCGGAAGCGACGGTGGTGAGCAGCGCCGAGGCGAGATCGCCAAGCGATCGCGGCCGGACCAGCGATGATGAGCCCGACGATCGATCCCGCGCCATGGATGGGCGCAGCGACCCTTCCCGCAGCGACGATCGGTCGCGTGACGATCCAGCACCGACCGCGGAGCGGCCGGAGGATCTGTCCGTCCGCGAAGCGCGCGATGCCTTCCCCGAAGACGACGGGATCGGGCTGTAACGATGCACTCGATCGCTACCGTGAAATCGGCCTCCGGCGCGGCTAAATATTTCACCAAGGACGACTATGTCGCCGGTGACTATTACACCGACGAGAAAGCTGGAGACGTCAGCCTTTGGGGCGGGGAAGGCGCCGCCACGGCAGGCCTTACAGGCGCCGTCAGCCAAGAGGCTTTCGCGAAGGCACTGCATGGCGAGCTCCCGTCCGGTGAGAAGGTCGACCAGCGCGAAGGCAGACGGCCGGGGTATGACCTCACCTTTTCGGCGCCCAAGTCCGTCTCGCTCATGGCCTATGTGGCAGGGGACAAGCGTATCCTCGGCCCGGACGGCGCTCATACCAAGGCGGTCCAGCAGACGTTGTCTTGGATCGAGAAGAACCTCGCTGAAACGCGCCTCACGAAGGACGGCAAAACGGAGGCGGTGAAGACCGGAAATCTGGTCTACGCACTCTTCCAGCACGACACGAGCCGCGCGCTAGATCCCCAGCTGCATATCCATGCGATCGTGGCCAATCTGACGAAGGGGCCGGATGGCGAATGGCACGCGCTGCACGCTGACAAAATCTGGGCGAACAACACCGTAATCGGCGCAATCTACCATGCGTATCTCCGCAACGAGATGGAGAAGCTCGGCTACCAGCTGGTCGCGACCGGAAAGCACGGCACGTTCGAGATTGTCGGGGTGCCGAAGAACGTCCTCGAGACCTTCAGCCAGCGCCGTGAGCAGATCCTTGAGAAGGCGGCCGAGCTCGGTATCGTATCGCCGAAGGGCCGAGACGGTGTCACCGTCACAACCCGCGATCCCAAGCTGAACCTTGAGGATCGCGACGGCCTGGTCCTCGACTGGATGAAGGATGCAGCTGCAGCCGGATGGGACGGGAAGGCGCTCCTTGAGGGTGCGATGAAGGCTGCGGCCAAGATGGAGCAGCGTGAGAACGCCGGCGCTATCGGCCGCAGCTACAACGCCATCGCAGACGCGGTGAAGGTGGCGAGAGAGACGGTTTCAGGCTTGATGCGTTCGCCCGACCCGCTCGTCGATCGCGGTTTCGTGCGAATGGCTCAGAGCGTCGGGCAAGCCAACGCGCAGCTCGCCGTCGCTTCGGCGATCCGCACCTTGGGCCAACGCGAGGCGGCGTTCGAGAAGAACCAGGTCGCCAAGAAAGCGCTCGACTTCAATTTGAAGGGCGTGACGATCGATCACGTCGAGGCGCGCATCGATCAGCTGACTGAGAAGGGCAAGCTGCTTGCCGGCGAGATCCGGAGCAGCGCCGGGATGGTGGCCGCGGTAACGACGCCGGACTCCCTCAGAACCGAGGAACGGATCCTTGAGCGAGTAGAGGCCGGCAAAGGCACTGCGACACCGCTGGTGGCCCCTTCGGAGGCACCAGACCGTTTACAGGCCGCCTCCCCTCACGCCCTGAACGAAGGACAGCTCGCAGCCGCAACGCTGGTCGTGTCCTCGCCTGACAAGATCGTGGCGGTGCAGGGCATCGCCGGCGCGGGCAAGTCGACGATGCTCCAAGCTGTCGCACGTGTGGCGGAATCTGAAGGCAAGTCGGTGCTAGGGCTCGCCTTCCAGAACAAGATGGTCGCCGACATGAAGGAGGGCATGGCCCGGCCCGATGCGATCCCCAATCGGGAGATGTCGGTCGACCAGATGCAGGCCGCGGGCGTCAGCGCCGAGACGATCGCGCACTTCATCTGGCACAATGAAAAGCACGCCATAAACCCGAACACGCCGGCTGCTCAGGCGCGGCGGGACGAGCTGAAGGACACGGTGATCGTCGTCGACGAGACGTCGATGGTCTCCAACCAGGACATGTTGAAGATGCTGACGATCGCCGAGGCGCTCGGCATCGAACGTATCGCGCTCATCGGCGACCGACAGCAGCTGCTCCCGATCGACGCCGGCAAGGCGTTCGCGATGATGCAGGCGGCGAACATCGGCATGGCGCGGATGGACGAGAATCTGCGACAGCAGACCGACCAGCTTCGGACGGTTGCAGCACTCGCCAACGTCGGAAAAGCGGGCCAGGCGCTAAAGGTGCTCGGGGACAAGGTGGTCGAACACCAGGACCCGGCCGCGCGTGCGGCGGAGCTATGGCTTGACCTGTCGCCGGAGAAGCGCGCTGAAACGGCGATTTTCGCCTCCGGGCGCGAGACACGAGCGGACATCAACGATGCGGTCCAGAAGGGCTTGCGGGACGAGGGCACGCTCAAGGGCGACGGCTTGTTCGTGACAGTCCTCCAGAACATCAATCTGACCCGCGAGGAGCTGCGGTACGCCCAATCCTACGAGAAGGGTCAGCAGCTTCAGATACAGGAGGTGATCCCGGAGCTCGGCCTGCGCCGCGGCGTGGCGGAGGTCCGACGCACTTTCGCCAACGGCAGGGTGGAGGTGGTCCAGAATGGGCGCGCCATCAAATTCGATCCCCAGCGCATGGACCCCATGATCGCCAAGGATCGGATGTCGCTCGCGACCTTGGAGACGATCCGCATCCATGAAGGTGACCGGATCCGGTGGACCGATAACGACAAGGACCGCGGTATCTTCAACGCGTCCCTCGGGACAATTACCCGGATCGAGGACGGGAAGGTCACCGTGCAGCTGGCCAACAAAGGCGAGGTCACGCTCGAGAACGGTGATCGGATGATGCACCGCATGGATCTGGCCTACGCCCTGAACATGCACATGGCACAGGGCGTCACGAGCAACGACGCGATCGTCGCCATGCGTAGCTTCGAGCGCAACTTGTCCAACCAGCGCCTTTTCAACGTCGCCGTTACCCGCGTGCGGTTCGAGCTGACGATGGTCATCGACAACCTTCAGAAGCTGGAGCGACAGCTCGACATCAACCCTGGCAACAAGACCGCGTCCCTCGAAACCCTCGGACGCCTCGATATCGACGGACCCGGGCGACATACGAAGGATGCCGACGACGCGCTGAGCGCGGCCGCAGCGACGCTGGACCGCGATGAAGGGCAGCGGATCATATTCGACGCATCCCTGACGTCGGCCGACGATCTCCCACCGATGGGCAAGTCGGAGAACGACTACTCCGATCCGAAGCAGATGGAGCGCGACGGCCTCACGCCGGACCGTAAGGATGATGAGGATCGGCAGAAGCGCCAAGAGACACGGAAGGACGACGAGCTGGGGATGCGCCCGCTCGACATGGACGATCTGAGCTCCCTCCCCGCCATGCCGGGCCATGGCGACCAGATACCCGGCCTCCCTCAGAAAAACCTCAGCCTGGATATGTGAGGAACGCCATGAGTCCGATATTTCAGAGCAAACCGACGTCCGAGGAGTTGCGCAGCCTTGCGCATGACCTGCTCGCTATTCGAGCCAGTCGGTTTTCGAGCGGCGACGCCAGCCTGTTTGACGACGAAACCCAAAATGCTCGCATTCTGAGCGACGGAGCACTCGCCTGCCTGCAGGGGGCGGCTGAACTAGAAAAGAGGGACGACGCGCGCCGATCGAGCGATCGGCGCATGATCGTCCAACTCGCCCTGAGCTTGGTCTTGTTCGCGGTCGTCGTCGTCGTCGCCCAACTCATCCCCGAGAGGCCAGCACCATCAAAGGACGTGCAGTGGCTTTCCATGTCCGAAAATCGGCTGTCAGTGGCCGAGAGCAGCAAAACGCCTGTTTCGATTCCCTTGAGCGGCGTCCGGTGATGGACAAACCCCTCCCCCTGCTGATCGCATTGGTCTCAGCGGTCCTGCTCCTGAAGGCGCTAGGTGTACGCAACATCTTCGGTCCACCGCGGCCGGTCGCCAAACGCTTCCTGACACCGCGCGAGACGGCCATGCTCAACGTCCTCGAGCGCGCCCTGCCGCACTGTCGTATCCATGCGCAGGTAGCGATGGGCGCGCTTCTGCGCGTGCCGCAAAGCCCTGTGCGGAAGAGCAAGATTTCTGACCGGAACGCCTTCTCACAGAAGATTGTCGACTTCGTGGCGCAGGACCGTGCGACGGGCCTGATCGTCGCCCTGATCGAGGTCGACGACTGGTCGCATAATCCGTTCAAGGACCGCGTTCGCGACGAGATGACAGCTTATGCCGGATATCGCACGATCCGCGTACCAGGGCGCGTGCAGCCCAACTTCAACGACGTCATGCCGATTGTCGCGTCACTGCGGCCCCTCCCCTCCGAGCACCTTCCCCGACACGAGGTCATGTAGCCATGGCAACAGCCGAACGATCACGTCCGTCTGCCGAGGGCAGCGTTTCCGAGGACGCTCAGCGCGGATCTTCCGACCAAGCCGGGGCCGATACCACCGTAGAGGAGCTGGCCGACGACTTCCGGACGAGGGCCTTTCACCTCATGGACGAGCATCCGATTGCGGCAGCGCACCTGGTACTCGCCGCAGCCTCGATGGCGCCCGAATGCGCGGCCGAGAAGGAGGTCGCCGACGAGTTCGCCTTTATGCTCGCCGACTTCACGCAGCAGCTGAAGATCCTGCATCACCGCGCTGTCACGAAGCGTACCCTACAAAGTGGAGCGGTACGCCATGGGACTCGATGATCGCGATTATATGCGCGCCCGGTATCGGAGACGCCAGGGTATCGATGACAGCCCGACGATCTGGAACGACAAGCGCAGCCGCGTCGAAATGGGCGCGGGATCGTCGTGGGCCGGTGCAAGATGGCAAATGGCCGGCGTTGGACGCGCACTTCTTCAAGCAATCCTAGTCCCGGCCGTCGCGCTCGGCGGCTTCTACGTCATTTATAAGACGTACACCTCCGTGATGACGTCAGCCTTTCAAAGGATGATCCCAGTGCCATTCCCGGAAAGCGGCACGGTGTTCACCACGCCGGCAACTGACATGAACCGTCGACAAGGCATTCTAAGGTTTCGCGCTCCAGACAGGCCCAATTATGGCTACGTGGTCGTCTTAAACGACATTGCGACCGGCCAAGATGTGTTGGGGATCTACGTAGCCGGCGGGAGAAATACGGCAACGCCGGTCCAGGTCGGAACCTACCGGGTCAGGATCGCCGAGGGGCTGACGGCCTTCTGGCACGGCAATGACCGGCTATTCGGTTCGACGACAGCGAAAGAGATGATGTCGACGGTCAAGGTCGCCGGATCAACCGATAAGACGATCCGACTGCAGACCGGTCTTGCTCGCGCCCTCGAGGTTAAAGCCGACAGTGCAAAGGGCTTTCTGGAATAGGTCATCTCAGTGGCAACGCACTGAGATAGCAACAAACCTATGGTACACGATCATTGAACGAGGGAGGGATACAATGCACCGAACTATCGCAATCATGGCATTGCTCGCGGCATCGGCTTCGCCGGCGCTCGCCCAGAAGGCGGGTAAGGGTGGGATCGGGATCGACGAGAATACGCAGGTTCCACGCTGCGATCGACCTTACGGCACCATCGCGTTGGTGGAGGAGCGCGCCGCTGGCGGGACCGCTGAGGGCATCCCCCCGGGCCTTGCGGCGCTGATGCGGATGGCGGAAGCTCAGAACGGCGGGAGTCAGCGCGTCGATCCGATCCCCCTGCTCAAGCTTCTCGTTGCTCAATCAGGCTGCTTCCAGGTCGTCGATCGTGGAGAGGGCTTCGACGCCCTGCAGCGAGAGCGTCAGCTCGCAGCCGGTGGAAGCGTCGCTGGCGCGAACAACCAAGCCACTTTGAAGGCCGCGGATTACCTACTCCAGGCCAAGGTGCTCTATTCCGATTCCGATGCGGGTGGCAGCGGAGGCGGCCTCGGCACGATGTTCCCCGGCGGCCTTGGCTTCAAGCAGAAGGTCAAGTCGAGCCAGACCATGCTTACCTTGATTGAGGTGAAAACCGGCATCCAGCAGGCGATTGCGACGGGCTCGGCCCGCAAGAAGGATCTATCGATCCTTGGAGGCGGTCTGCTCACCAACGCCGGCGTCGGCGCTCTAGGAGGTGCATATACCAGCACCGACATGGGCAAGATCACTTCGGTCGCAATGCTCGATGCCTTCGTCAAGCTGACCAATCAGGCACAAACGCGGTTGCCCCAGCCAACTGGAGCTTCGACCGCACCGGCGCCCTCCCCGGCGCCTCCGATGGCACCACCAGCGCCGAGGCAATAAGCTTTAGAGGGGAGAGGGAGTGAGCAGGCGAGCGAGAGCATCGCTCGATGACCCCCCTCCCCCATTGTCGTCAGGTGCCCATATGAAACACGCGCGCATCCAGCAGCGGGACTTCTTCGATCCTGCCCCCGACATCAACGTAGAGCCGCTGGAGGCGGCCGAGACGGAGGTGCCGCGGGGCGAACCGATCGCCATCCCATGCGGCTTCATGACGAAGAACAACGAGCGATGCCAGCGACTGGCAAACAGGCCCGTCATGCTGGAGGGGCATCAGATGACGTGTAGAGGCCGTCCCATGCTGTTCTGCGACCCTGCCTGCTACAACGCCTCCACGCGGGACGACATGCCGGCTGACGAAATTATTGCAGATCCGTCCGGGTAGTCGATGCAAACGGCCCCCTCCCCCACTGCGCCAAGGTGCGGATATTGTGGCAATCCCCTTGGAGCGTGGCCGCCCGCCAGTCCGGTCGAGCCGTGCCGCGTCTGCCGGAGGCCAACGATGTTTGTGCCGATACCATGGAGCCGACCGCGCCGTCTCCTGATATCCGGCCTCCTCAATACTGGCGCGTCGCTTTACGGGATCGCGACCGTCTGTCTCGTGACTGCCTTCGCGATATCGCCGTCATCCGGACGGGAATTTGTGAAGGCCTTCACCCTCATGCTGTTCGTTATAGGGTCTGTCCTGGCCGTCGACGGGATATTGGCAGTTCGTACCGGGATCGATCGCACCTGGTCTACCCGAAGGAATGGTCGATCGGCTCGGGCGCTGGGCGTCGGGAAGATCCTCGCGTCTGCCGCCGCCTTGATGTTGGTCATCTTCGGTATACTGATCTAGGCATTCTAAGCGCGACAATGCACCGGTGCACAGGTGCACGCGCGCACACCTGCGGTGTCGCGATATAGCGGCTATACACTCTCGCAGCTGTGCAATGATGCACAATTTATCGGGGCGCTAGTCCGAGATTGAGCGCATTCTTTGCCCTCGCCTCCGAAGGGCGCGGACGCTCCCGCCCGAAAACGCCAGCTAGATCGGCAGATCCTTTTTCACCCCTCCCCCTTCAACGCTAGAGATCGTGCGAAACCACGGTGTTGCACACCCTGCACCCTATCGACGCACCTGTGCACCCGTGCGTTTGTGCACCGTTGCACACCTGCGATTATGCGATATCGCTATCGACGTGGAATGTTAGTTTCGGCACCGTCTCGGCCGATAAACGAGAGGTCCTCGGCGCGGCCTCTGCGACAGGAGAGAACGAGCAGCGGCGGGTAAACGCACTATTGCGATAATGCACTGTCGCAGGTGTGCACAGGTGCGATCATGCATCGTCGCGCCATTGTGGTTGTGCGATGGTGCGAGGAATCTGTGGTCAGACGTCTGCGGCGTGGGCAGCCGATGGATGTCGAAGGCGAGGACCAAACCGTGAACTGGAAGAGGAAATCCTGAGTGGAGCCTGACGCCGCCCGCTAAGCGATGCGGGGCACGGCGGACACGTGCGCGACCCACCCCAGGAACTAGTGAGCTGACGGGTGCCGCACCGTGCTTCGAGCCGGGCTGGCCCACGCAGATGTGTGCCCATAACGAGGACGGTCCTTCAGCCCCCATTAACGGCAGATCATACACATGTGCGACGGTGCACCTGTGCACACCCGCGCACGTGCGTTTTCGCGCTTGTGCGTTACCGCGACTGTGGGCATACGTACTGACGCAATCGCGCACGTGTGCACAGTCGCGACAGTGCATAGGGGGAAGCGAGGATATCAAGATGAAGACAGTGGCTCTCATTGCGCAGAAGGGCGGGGTCGGAAAAACGACGCTTGCGATCCACCTCGCGACAGCATTCGCCGCTACCGGCAAGAATACCTTGCTGCTCGATCTCGATCCACAGGCCAGCGCAGCCGAATGGAAGGATCATCGCGCGGACGAGACTCCAGCAGTGCTGTCGATCCAGCCATCTAGGCTGACCAAGGTTCTCGAGGAAGCGCAAGCGATGGGTGCCGACGTGGTAATCCTCGATACGGCCCCGCACAGCGAGAGCACCGCTCTTGAGGCGGCAAAGGCGGCAGACCTAATACTCGTACCGTGTCAGCCCACGATCATGGATCTCAGGGCGATGTCGAAGACGGTTGAGCTCCTAAAACTAGTTGGGAAAACGGCGTTCGCGGTTCTCAACAGCGTGCCTCACCAAGGCACCGGTGGGCAGGAGGCGGCCGAGACGATCGCTTCTTCCTTCGGCCTTCAGGTCGCAGACCCGTCATTCGGGGATCGCGTCGCTTTCAGCCGCTGTATGATCTCGGGCCAAGCGGCACAGGAGGTCGAGCCAAACGGAAAAGCTGCTGCCGAGGTGACGGCCCTGTTTGACTGGGTCGTCGCACACCTGCACAGTCGCACACGTGCACCTGCGCAGCGCAAGAAGAAGGGTGAAGCAGCATGACGAAAAAGGTTGGCTTCGCGGCAGGGCTCGGAAAGCTGGGAGAAATTGGTGGTAAGGTTGCACCAGCGCCGTCGACTACCGCTCGACCGGCCGAGGCGGCCGTGGCGGGGCAGGGGGACGCGCCTGTGCGGGCGGCGCGGGGCGCTCAGCGAAACGGCAAGGTGAACATCGCTGGCTACTTCGATCCTGCGGTTCGTAAGCAGCTTGCGATGCTCGCGGTCGAGCACGACACCGACCAGGTCAAGCTCATGGCGGAAGCCCTGAACCTACTGTTCGAGAAATATGGGCGGTCGCCGATCGCCTCCGCTTGAAAAGCGGTCAGTTGTGGCGACGGGAGGGGCTCACCGTCGCGCGCTGCATAGCTCGGAGTTGCGCAGCAAGCGCGCTCCGAGCACGCGGGATTCGCGTTCCATTTGCTCCTCCATCATCGACCAGATGGTGCGAGCGGCCGCACAGTAGCCTGGTACGTCGGCTGCGATCTTGTCGTCGGTCCACCTTTCTATGTGTTTGTCTGAAATGAGCCTCTTTGAGGTGAAGGCGACAAGGAAATCCGACAGCGCAGCACGATCGTCGCAGTCTGCCGTCTCCAATAGTCGCGGAATAATGCGGTCGCTAACAAACGCCGACCTTTCGCGGCTCGCACGAGTTAGATCTACGCGAGCCTTCTCCAAACCGGCAATGTTGGCGCAGTCAGTTGCACAATGACTCTGAATTAAAGCGAGGCCAATCCGGATGACTCGGTGATGCTCCTCAAGACCACGAAGCAGTTCCTTGTCCGTCATGGTTAACCGACGCCTCCCAAATACTGCCAAAAGGCAGAATCTGCTGCGCCGCCTACCGTATCTGGGAAATCAGCTCAGCGATATTGATAACGCCCGTAACGACTGTTGGATCGTTAGCTAGGTGAATTTTTAATAAGCCCTTGCGAAAACGTCGCTCGCGATGGCGTCGACGCTAGGGCAGGGCGGCTTGGCCACGTGGAAGGGCAGGGGAAGCTCGAATTGCTGGCGCTCAGGCGACGTCCTCGACAGCGCTCGGATCACTGGCGCTCGCGTCGGCCATCCGTTCGGTCTTCAGGCGGCGAGCGATCTTGGCGAGCAACGTCCGGCTGCAGCCGGTGCCGATCATGATTTCCCGCCAGCTCTGCCCGTCTTTCAGTGACCGTGCGATCGCGGCGTTACGGGCGGTATTCTCAACGCGGCCTTTATAAAGGCCTGCGGTTCGAGCTCGGCTGACGCCTTCGGCCTGCCGGCGCCGACGATCATCATAGTCCTTGCGAGCGACTGCGGCGAGGACATCAAGCATCATCGCATTTACTGCCGCGAACATTCGCGATGTGAAGTCGTCAGGCGTGGCGATCAGGTTCCAGGAGGTTGGCAGATCGAGCGACACGATCCGAACCTGGCGGGCCTCGATCTCCGATCGCAACTTGCTCCAATCGGCCGAGCTGAGGCGGGAAAGCCGGTCGACCTGCTCGACCAGCAGCACGTCACCCGGGCCGCAGTCGTCCAGTAATCGAAACAGCTCCGGTCGGGCTAGCCGAGTGCCGCTCTCGTGTTCGACATAGCGCGCTGCGATCCGGAACCCATGTGAGGCGGCGAACGCATCAAGCGCCGCGCGAGCGCGGGTCGCGTCCTGTTCAGCGGTTGACGCGCGGAGATAAGCCCGGACGAACATGCTTCAGTCTTTTATGAACGGTCTTGTTATGTCCAGTCCTTTTTGAACGGTCGTTTGACGGAAAAAAGACTGAGTGCGCTCCAGTCTTTCAGAGGTATACCCAAACTGTATCGGCACGGGGTCATCAATTATGCGGCCGATCGATGTTAGGCGACTGGCTCGGGAAATGGGCTCTCACCATGGTAACACGTGCCCTTTCAGAGCGATCCAAGAGCGGCTTGCGTACGAAGCAGATGGCGTTGCCCTGTTGATGCAGTGGGTAGACGGCCGAGACGCGCCGACCTAACGTTCGGACGATTTGTAGATGATAGCAGGAAGAGGTGGGCATTGAGCAGGACAATGGCGGCGCTTGTCATCGGGAACGCGACGTACCCTGATGGCAATGATCTCAAAAACCCGGTCAACGATGCTAACGATTTGGCTGCTAAGCTAAAGGGCTACGGCTTCGAGACCATCGTGGGAACGAACTCCAACGACAAGGAGATGGAGAAACTCCTTAAAAATTTTAAGATGCTGCTTGATACTCACGACGTGGGGCTGTTTTTCTTCGCTGGCCATGGCATGCAAATCGAAGGAACTAACTACCTTCTGGCTATTGATACTGATATGGACTCCGAGACGGATGCCAAGCATAGCTCCTTGTCGCTCGACAAAGTCGTAGACGTCATGGCGCGATCAAAGTCGTCAACAAAGATCATTGTCCTGGATGCCTGCCGCAACAACCCTTGGGAGAGGCGCTGGCACCGGGGGCCGGGCGTGCGCGGCCTCGCATCCGTCTACGCGCCAAAGGGCACGATCATCGGTTTTGCCACGTCGCCGGGTGAGGTTGCCTTGGACGGAGCGGGTCGAAATGGCACTTACACCGCGGCGCTGCTCCAGCATATCGATACGCCCGATTGCTCGATCGAAACGATGTTCAAGCGGGTCCGGAATACGGTCGCGGCAGCTAGCGCAGGTAAGCAGACGTCCTGGGAGCACACCTCGCTCTCGGGAGAGTTCTACTTCAATCTCAGCCTTGGGAACCTGATTGAGGAGTACGACGGTAAGGCCATTGCTGACCAGCTCTTCCCGATCGACCCAAAGAAGAAATCACACGAGATCATCTCTGGCTTAAAAACCTATGATTGGTACAGCCAGAATCCTGCCTTGGGTAAGCTGACGGCCGACGTTGCCAACAAAGCCGGTAAAGACAGCGTCTTTGTACTAGGGCGGAACATCTACCAAGCTGCATGTGGAAGCTCTAACGTGGCCAGCGGTTTCATCGGCGCCTTCATGAGCAAGACCCAGAGTTACAGCCCGGAAAGGCGCAAGGCTCTATTGGACGGGATGCTCTTCGAAATTTTCTTTGACTCGAAGGGTCAGCTTCGCCGAAAAACAAAGGCGGGCATGTTCGACCGTGTATTCGATCTACAGCGCCATGAAGGACTGAAGCCCAGCTTCGAGTTCATTGCCGAGGCCCTGACCGAAGCTCGCGCCGATCTTTATGTCGTACCGGGGAAGGATCATCAGCTAGCGGTCAGCGTTTCGGTGCTTGAAAAAGACGACAAGTTCTTCGTTGAGGCCGTTTATGTGGATGGGGTCAACGTACTCGGTGTTGACGAAACTGGCTGGGATCCTGGCGATGGCACGGTCGCCTATACCCAAATCGATGCCGACGATCTCAATCAGCGGCTTTCGGAGCAATTGGTCGTTCCATCCAGATCGCTAACGATAACGTACACCATAGCAGGGGCGGCCACGTCAGATGAGCTAAGGGTGCCGATCGGTTGGACGGTAAGAAAGGGCGCCACTGGGCCGAGTGGCGGTGCTCGGAAGGTCGAAGGCAGCAAATTCGTCTAACTGTGTGCGTCGGCGACGACGCGTTCCGTTTTTCTGTACTGGAATTGACCTTGTCACATACGGTTGTTGCAGCGTCCGAAGCGCTAGTCGACGAGATCGAGGCGTGGCTGGACGCGGAGGAGGCTGGCTACGGCCAAGCCCTCAACGATTGGTACGATGATGACTGCGCCGGGCCGCAGCCCGTTCGAGGTTTCCGGTGCAATTGGGATGTGACCAAAGACCGCTGGCGGCGCGGCATCGAGCGTCTCGACGTGTTGACCGTAGGTTCGCGGGCGGTCGGGTTTCTGAGCGGGACAGACATTCTCGAAATCAAGCCCGACTCGAGGGGGTTGGGTTACGGCCGTATGTTAGCCCAATTCATGTTGGATCGCCTTTTTGCGGAAGGGCATTCCGTGGCAGAAATTGGCATCGCTCCAGCGTCGGCTAAGCCGTTCTGGATAGCTATGGGCTTCACACCGGTGGAAGAGCGGCCTGACCACGGGGCCGGCATTTATGCGTACAAGCTACTGCCCCGCCGGTTTGAGCTCGGCTCGGGAGAGCGTGTCCCTTACGGAATCGAGTTCTTTTCCGAAAGAGGTCGATACGAGACACCGCCCCGGCCCTTTGGGTCATACAGCGGCATGGGGGAGTTGATAAAGGACGGTTCGGTGCAGCTTCCGGAACGCATCGTGTGTATGGATCCGCTGGAGGATCAGCAGGTCGACTATTTTGCGCGTCTGACTGTTAGAGGCCAAGACCTGATCTTTGACAAAGTAAAGCGAGAGACGGTTCGCCGCGCTGGCGTGCTGTCTGATCCAGGCTACAATTACTACGTGGACTCGATAAGGCCCGTGCAGGGTGATTAAGGGGTTTAGCCAACAGCCTTAGCCAAATGGCTACGTTCGACGTTTTGTCTTGAACAGCTGAACGCACCCGGGTCGGGAGCAAGTCGTGATGACTGAGTGGGATGTGAAGACGCTGCGCGATTTGGACAAGCGATACGCGCAAGAGGGGATTCACCTGCACCAGCGCCCGTTTCGGGCCGCGATGGAGATCCTGGGACCGTCATTCTCGATGGGCGTAGGAGGCAATCCCGAGGTTCAGCACATCATGGCAGCCTATGCCGCCATGGTACCGGAGGTCGACAGC
Source organism: Sphingomonas benefaciens (assembly GCF_052907485.1). Taxonomy (NCBI): domain Bacteria; kingdom Pseudomonadati; phylum Pseudomonadota; class Alphaproteobacteria; order Sphingomonadales; family Sphingomonadaceae; genus Sphingomonas; species Sphingomonas benefaciens. The sequence goes on from NZ_JBREIC010000007.1 coordinate 19,125, forward strand.
AGCTGGCCCGGCATGGGGATCGGTCTGGCTGCCGTAAATGACCAGGTGCGCAAGATTGTGGCACCGGTCATCATGGGCGGCCCACAGCAGCTTGATCCATGGCGTTCACTCGGTTTCGATAATCAGAGCGATTGGTGGCAATGGTGCCGCGAGGACGAGGATGATGGAGCGCGAACCAGCTTCGCGTTCGCTGATCTCCTCGATTTTACCTACGGCGTCGATGATCTTGGCAGCGACGGTGCCGCTGCCACGCTGTGGCATATGGCGGGCTCTAACCTTGCTGATGTAGCAAATACCTTGCCGTCGACCTTCAGTGTTGACTCTGTCTTGCAGCCTATCTGTATGACGGCGGAGCTGTCGATCAAGGCAGCGTTGGTATGGACGGGTACCGATCCCAACAGCTTCAAGGGCAAGGACGGTCACTCTCTAGCGAAGTTAGCGGGGCGTCTTTCTGCCGAGACACCGCATCGCGACGACGCCTTGATGATGGAGGTGATCGAGCAGCTGCCGCCGTACGTTCAAAGTCGCTATCAGCCAGCGGGATTGACCAGGCTGCACGCTGTTCGGCTCGCGATTGCCGTTCAATTCATCGCGGCAGCGACGGTACGTCGGTTTGGCGATCGCGACATTGCCGCTGACATGGAAACGGGCGGATGGCCTGCGCCGCGCCGCCCGTTTTTTCCTGGAGAACCATGAACCGGTCCAAGCGTGATTCACGTGCGCGGTGGCATGATTGCAGCATCGAGCCTGCGATGGATCATCGAGACCAGCGTCAAAAGATCCTCGGCATCTGCGATCGTCATGGGCCAGTGGACCCGAGGCTCGTGCGCGGTAGGGTTCCGAAACATGCCGAAGGTGCCGCGGACGAGGTTGGCAAACCCGGACTGCTCGCTCCGCTCACTGCCACTCGCCAGACTGTTGATCGCCAGCATTGGTGGCGTACCGCCAAGAGACCTATCGACAAGGATGGCTCCGTCATCAGTCAGGCCCGTGCAGACGCGCAGCTTGGCGGCAACGCTTTTCACCGCCTCTTGCACCGCGTGGAAATAGTCCTCGGCAAGGAGCTCAGCGCGACAGAATGCCAACACATCCGGGTGCACGCCGCGGCCTTCCAGATCGCGGCGCAGTTCGTTGGCGCGGCGCTGCGCTTCGGGGAGGTTGGCGGCTCGTGCGACTGATGACAGGGCGCCGCTGTCTTCGACGACGAGGCCCGCGAACGCCAGCGCACGGTTGAGGTTGGCACGTATCGGCTCGTAACGGCCCGGTTCTCGCGCGTATCGAGCCGGGGCCATGGCCTTACGAATGAAGGCAAGGATGTGCGTGCGTGCCTGGCGGCTGTTCTGGCTTTCGGCAAAGGCGTTGTAAAGCCGACGGGCTTTGGTGTCGGGGCCCGGGTCGACCATCTGGGAGGCGTTGATCAGGAACTCAATTTCTCGTCCCGTCAGGCCAGAGTTTGTATCACCAAGCGCGTCAGCGATGGCCTCGAGCTCGGCTGCCGTGAACAGCGGCATGTCAGCGGATCACCACCACCTTGACGCCAACCTCCCCAGCGATATCGCGCCAGACCTTGTCCGCCGTGTAGGCTGAAGCGCCGAGGCGTTTGCCGAGAGCCAGGCAGAACCGATCGCCAAGCGACAGGCCCGCAGACGCCGTTACCGACCGCAAAGTCCCAGCATCCCACGCCAGCGCATCGTCGGCCGCAACGACGGAATAGGGGAGGGCGCCCAGCATCGCCTGCACGTCTTCAATTGGTGCGCCAAGATGGACGAAGTGGCTGATCACCTCAGCCTGGTTGATCGCGCACACCGAGGCGTCCGCGATCACGCTGGCGACCTTGCTGGCGCCGCGCTCCCCTTTCAGTAGAGCAAGGACCGCCGAGGCATCGAGGACGACATGGGTCATTCGCCGCTGTCCTCATGCCGTGCCGCCAGAAAGTCATCGACCGACGCGCCGGGCTGTTGCGCGTACCGTTTGGCAATCGCCTGCGCCTTGGCCACCGCCTGCCCCACCGTTCGAAGGATGACACCATCGGGCGTTTCCTCGACAAGAACAGCGCCGCCCTCTTCTAGCCCTAGACGCTTGCGAATACCTATCGGTAGGCTCATGCGCCCATTGGGTGTGATGTTGACCTGTAGCGTCATATGGTAAAAACCGTAAGAAGTGGCATTAAGCGGAAATATGCCACAATGCTAGGAAAGAGGCGAGGGGGTAAACGCGAGTCGCCATCAGGGCCAGCAGTCATAATAGTTACTAGCGATAAGCCCGATTCTCGCTAGCAATATCGCTCGCGTCGTGATCGTATGCCAGCTAGGAACATATCATGATCACCGACGTGCCTACGCCCGCTGAGTTTCACACCGCCGGACTGAACCAGCTTTATCTGGCGTGGGAGATCGCGATGCGAACCGTGCGCGAGTTCAACGAGGCGATGGAAGCCAGTGACGGTGAGAAAAGTGCGCCAACGGAATATTGGCATCGGGTGCAGCCGGCGCTCGCCAATGCCTTCGGGCTTATTCAACAGTCGATGGAGCTGGCCTTGAAAGGCCGCATCGCGGCCGTCTCACCGTTTCTGTTGGTGGGGCGTGATCCGCGCGATTGGCCTAGGGGAGTCGATACCGGCGACGTATCCTTTGGCGAATTCCACACGCTCAACGCCGTCGATCTGGTGAAGGTGCACAATAGCGTCATCACCCCGCGGCTTGATCAGCCGTTCAAAGACTTCTGGGAGCAGGTTCGACAGGATCGGAACCGGATCATGCATTCGACTGCGCGGCCAAATTTCGATGCGGCAGCGGTGGTCCGCACGATCCTGACGGCGGTCGAGGCGCTGTATGGGGACAAGCCCTGGCCGCAACGGCTCCTCGATTTCGAAGCCGACGGGAAATTCACGGTCTTCGGCTTTATCGATGACGTGCAGAACAACGTGATGCGCGAGGTGAACGATGCTCAAGCGCTTCTTACCACCGCCGAGAAGAAGCGCTTTTTCGGGATCGATGCCAAGCGGCATGCCTATGTCTGCCCCAAATGCTATTACGATGCGAACCGGGACTGGCAAGATGACTGGCCACAGTTGGCGCAGCTTAAGAGCAAGCTCCCTGGCGAGACGAAGCTACGGTGCGTCGTCTGCGCGGTGACAACGATCGTTGATCGCGAAAGCTGTTGCTACGCCAGGTGTCCCGGCAACGTGATTTTCGAAGATCTCTGCCTGACCTGTATGCGCTCCCAGCATGAGAGCGTGGACGTAACCTCAGAACTGGTCGACGCTACGCTTAGTGCCGAGCATCAATACGAGTTCGTTTATGGCAGGGGATTGCAGATGTTGGGCGGTGTTTACATCAGCCGTCAACAGCGCCTTGCTGGCGATGACCAGGCCAAAGAGTACGCCGCGATGGTCATGGCAGCGGAGCACCTTCAGGGCTGGGAATCGGTGTCGATCTTCCAAACCAAAGTTGGTGTCTTTCCCGCGCGATCCGCTCACGATCGCGCGCTTGGTCATTGGGCTAGGGAGGATGAGGGGCTCGTCTGGTACGACGGTAAGACGGTCTACGACCCAGATCGTGATGGTCCGGTATGATCAGCGACGAAGAAGGTGCATCAGATCGCCGGGCGCTCGTCTCGATCGAGCCATCGTTGCCGGTGCCGGATCTGGCGTCACCGGATCTTAGCCAGAGCGACCGCGCCCGGGTCGACCATTTCTTGGCGCGCGCATCGGCGGATGCCACTCTGCGCGCCTATCGGTCCGACTGGCGGTTGTTCACGACCTGGTGTGACACACGCGGCTACGCTTCCCTCCCGGCTTCACCCATTGTCACAGCAGCGTTCCTAAGTGAGCTCGCCAGAGACGGTAGCGTCCATTCGAATGGTCGACCGCTATCCAAGTCGTCCATCGGCCGCCGGCTGGCCGCGATCGTCTTTGCCCACCGCGCGGCTGAGCTCGAACCGCCAACCGTACAAGCCGGCGCTGCCGCGCTCGATCGCGTGATGCGGGGTATCCGCAACGCCAAACGCAGTGATCGCCCGGCGAAGAAGCGGCCGGCCGACAGCGACGTGCTGCGCGACATGGTGCGCCATATCACCGGCTCCACCCTCATCGACTACCGCGATCGCGCACTGCTCAGCATCGGCATGATGGGGGCGTTCCGTCGCTCTGAGCTGGTCGCGATCGACGTCGCCGATGTGGCCGACGATCCACGCGGGCTGCTGGTGACGATCCCGTTTTCGAAAGGCGATCAGGAGGGCAGGGGGCAGACCGTCGCTATTCTCGACGGCCGTCGCATGGAGCCGGTGCGTCACTATCGCGCTTGGCTGGAGGCCGCAGGTATCACCGACGGGGCTGTCTTCCGCCGCCTCACCCCGCACGGCCGCCTTACCGACAAGCCACTCAGCCCGCAAACCGTGGCGCTGGTGGTCAAGACGCGCGCAGCCGCAGCCGGCTATGATCCGGCACTGTTTTCAGGCCATTCGCTACGCGCTGGCTTCCTGACCGAGGCGGGCCGGCATGGTGCCAATTTGTTCAAGATGAAGGAGCATAGCCGTCACAAGTCGCTCGAGATGCTCAGCGAGTATGTTCGCGATCAGGAGGCGTTCCGCAATCACGCCGGCGAAGGCTTTGCGTAATGAGCAGGCGCGGAAGGGATGGGTTGGCGTTGGCGAGGATGTCGCATAGGCATGAGGGCGAGGGGACGCTGTGAAAACCGACACATCCGATGACTTCCAGTTCAGCCTGGCAGGCCGCGTGCGCAACCTTGGTTTCGCGCCCTCGCCCTTAAACGCGCTGTTCCCGCTGTTCGAGGCGATCGCCAACGCGTTCCATGCCATCGAAGCGCGCTGGGATCGCGAGGCGACGGCGAAGGGCGTCATCACGGTGACGATCCTGCGCAGTAGCTCGGATGATGAGAACCCACCGGTCGCCGGCTTCCTGATTGAAGATAACGGGATCGGGTTGAACACCGACAATTGGCGCGCGTTCCGCACCGCAGATACCGCCAGCAAGATCAGCCGCGGCGGTAAGGGGGTCGGTCGCCTTTCCTGGCTGAAGGTGTTTCAGAACACGCACGTCAACAGCAGCTTCACCGAAGGCGGCTCAACGCTGCACCGGTCGTTCGACTTCGCTGTCGCCCAGAATGATGCCAGTCCGCTGATCGACCATGCGTTGCGCCCTGCGGGCGCAAGCCCGACGATCGGGACGAAAGTGCGGCTCGAGCCCTACGTGCAGTCGTACAGTGCGCACTGTCCGCGCAAAGCCGAGACGATAGCCGCGCACATCATCGGCCACTTCTTACGCAATTTCGCCAGCTACGAAGTGCCGTCATTCTCGCTCATCGATCGCGCCGAACGGATCAGCCTTCTCGATTTCTACAGTAGCAACGTGGAATCCGACACACACGAAACACTGAAGGTCGTCCTCGAGTCCGGGGAAGAACCGATCGACGTTGATATGTACCACATCCTGCTCAACAAGGGATTGCGCCTGCACGACGGGGGCAAGCACTGGAACCTGTATGTGGGCGATGGCCGTGTTGTCCGCGACGAGAAAATCGATAATCAGCTTGGGCTTGGTTACATCGGAGAAAATAGCGACTCCGTCTATATCGGCCTGGTGTCTGGCGACTACCTGAACGGCCACGTCAATCAGGAGCGCACCAACTTCACGTTCCGCGAAGATGACTATCGCAGCCTGCATCAGGCGGCGGTCGACGCTGCCAAGCGACACCTAGCGCCCTATATCGAACAGGTTCGCACCAAACAGGCCGGTATTACCTTGCGCGTCGTACGTGAGAACCCGCAGTTTCTGGCCGTCGCCAGCAATATCCCGGCTTTCGTCGAGGAGCATCTATCGCTCAACGCAAAGTCGGAGGAGGATATTTATATCGAGCTGGCGCGCCAGCGTCGACGCAAGCAACGCGAGACGAAGCGCGAGATAAAGGCGCTATCGGCCGGCAATGCCAGTGAGGTCGTTGACCGGGTGCAGAAGGTCGCCAGTGCGATCAACTCGGACAAGAAAGCGTCGCTCGCCGAATATGTCGTTAAGCGGAAGGAGATCCTCGATCTCCTCGACAGTTCGCTGGCGTACGTCGATCCGGAGAAGCGAGACTACTTACGTGAGGAGATCGTCCATGACCTCATCATCCCGATCCGCTCGGATGGCGAAGCGCTCGACTATGAAGACCATAACCTATGGATTCTGGATGATCGACTAGCCTTCTATTCCTATTTGAAGTCCGACAAGCCCTTCACGACGTTTCTCACCGACAGCGACAGTACCCGCGAACCGGACGTCGCCGTTGTTTTCGATCGATCGCTGGCGTTCGACCGTGAAGGCACTGACGAACCGATCATCATTGTCGAATTCAAGCGACCCGGCCGACCCAACTACAGTCATAGCGACAACCCGGTCACGCAGGTGCTTGAATATGTAAACATCATGCGGAACGGCGGAGCGTTCAAGGATCGCACCGGGAGGTTCCGCAAACCTATTCCTCCCAGCACCAGATTTATCTGCTTCGTCGTCGCTGATTTTACGCCAAAGCTGGTCGAGGTTGTATCAATGTCAATTGCTCAGAATAAAAGTGCGGATGGCGAGGGGTACTTTGGTTTTTCGCCTATCCACAATGCCGTCGTTGAGGTTCTGCCTTACAACAAGCTGCTTCATGATGCCCGGCTGAGAAACGAGGCCTTCTTTGCCAAGCTCGGGCTGAACTAGTTACTAGGAATCACGAATTTGCGCGGATGACATAGCGGCGATTCCTATGTCAGCTAGGGAGGGCATCAGGTGGCACTACCGTCTCTGGTGGAGTATAAAGCTGGTCCCTAGTCGCGCGAACCACGTCGTTTACATATTCCGGCCATGGGCCGGCACCTGGTGGCACCGCAGCTTCTTCCTGTCGGTCCCGCAGGCGATTGCGGATCGTGCGGGCGGTGGTGCGGGTCGCCTCGTTGTCATCGTGCCAGGCGCCCCAGCGAACCCGCCAGTTAACGTATCGTGGAGCGAAAACCAGGAAGATCAAGGCTCCCACGCCGACGCCGTGTTCGCCAAGCAGCAGGATGGGAAGCGTGGCAATGGCGAATGCCTGAATCAGCGCCCAACAGGAACGATGACGGCGAAAGCCGTTCTGAACCAGCGTAGTCGGCCACCACGGACCTGCGACTGCCCATGCCGCGAGCGCGACCAACAGGCCGGTCAACACCATGCTGACGACGAAACCGATCCACAGCAGCGCCTTGGGAGCAATGAAGGTCAAGAAATCACCCATGCTGGCGCTGCGTGTCGAGGTCGCGCAGCTCACGCAACAGATCGGTGGCCGGCGTCGACACCACGATATCGTGGATGACCTTCTGGTCGAGGCTGATCACGTCTCCGACCGGACGTTCCGCGTAGCGAACCAGCGCAGGCTCGCTTGACGGCGTCCAACGTCGCGACGTGCCGGGCTTGAGTTCGAAAAGAAAGCGGGCAGGGGAGGCCAGGCTGATGCTCTGCGTTTGGCCATCGCTGCTCTGGCGGATGTCGGCGACCACGCCGCGATAGCCGACCCCAAGTCCGTCATGCTGGAGATCGGTCAGCACATAGGCGATCGGGCGATGGCCGTGCTGCGTAGGCTTGATGATATGCGTGTAGGCCCAGCCGTGCCCGCCAAAGTCCCACCCTTCCGTAGCGACATCGAGTGCATCGTCGGCCATCAGCATGACGACTGCCAGCGTCGAGAAAATCGGTGCGCAAATGCCCCACACCAGATCACTAGCGCTCAACGCGGCTGCCTTTGGCCCACCCTGCGCGACGATCAGCAACGTGCCGATCGGATTGACCGCGGGAGTCCGGTAATCTGCGGGCAAAAAGCGGCTGACGTCGATCAGAAGCGTTTGCACCAGCCCGATAGCAAGCCCGGTCAGCAAGTGCGCGATCAGGGAAACGGCGACCCCGATCGCCAGCACGCTCAAAGCGTTAACCGGCAGATCCGGGCGCGCAACGGCGTACCGGCGCGCGCGCGTATTCCAGAGCAGGATTGCGAAGAAGCCAGGAAGGAGGATTGCAACGCCTGTGACAACGGCCAGCGTCAATGAGAACAAGGCTCAGGCCTCGACCAATTTCCGCTTACCAGTCGCCTGGTCAATGACCATCTTAGGGCGCTTGCCCGCAGCCTTCATAGCCTTGAGCTCCCGCTCGAGGCGTAACATGTCATCGTAACCGCCAAGCTGCCACGCGATCGAGGCAGTCTCTTGCTGTTCGCGAGGTGTCAGAACAGTGGCCATGCAGACAACATAGGGACGCGATCGCTCCGCGTCTATGGGTAGGCCCAACAGCGCGATTTCCTGCTCACGCTATCTGCCACCGGCCCATAGCATCCTGCTCAAATTGTCTGCCAGCAGCGTCGACCGCCAGCAGGAGGTCGATCAGACGGCCATAGGTTGTCCCGTTTGTCCATCTGCACCGGGCAGCTTTGGAAAAGGCCAATCGGGAACACATTTTGGAAAAACGGCGCCCTTGTTGCCATCCAGCCCGCTTTCCCGCCCTCAGCCGTCCCACGCGACCTCCCAATTGGGAAACGGTCGCGTTGTATTAAGCGCCTCTAGGCGGCGGGCGAACGTGAAGGGATCGTACGGCACGAACACTCGACGCATGTTGCATTTGACAGGTCGTCTCAGGCGTGGCGATGTATACCGAAGAATATAACGATAGAGGCGACCATGAAGCCGTTTTCTCAGATTTCCCGCCGCCTTCTTTTAGTCGGGCTGACGCTGGGCGTCTCAGCACCGGCAGCGGCACAAGACGTACCGAATATCGCGGCCGCGGCGGACCTGCGCGTGGCGCTGACCGATGTCGCAGCAGCGTTCAGGCGGGATACCGGACAAGAGGTGAAGCTGACGTTCGGGTCATCGGGCACGTTCTTCCAGCAGATACAGCAGGGTGCGCCGTTCCAGCTCTTCCTCTCGGCCGATGAGCAGTACGCGACCAATCTTGCCCGTGCCGGCAAGGCCGTAAATGCGGGTACGCTCTATGCAATTGGGCGTCTTGCGGTGGTTGCGCCAAAGGGGTCGCCGCTGACGCTCGACAGCAACCTTGCCGGCCTGCGCAGCGCACTCGCGCGTGGGCAGATTACCCGGTTCGCCATCGCCAACCCGGAGCACGCCCCCTATGGCGCACGCGCGCGAGAGGCGCTGCAGCACGTAAAGCTGTGGCAGCCGCTCGCCAGCAAACTGGTGTTGGGCGAGAACGTATCCCAAGCGCTGCAATTTGCGATCGCTGGCGGTGCTCAGGGCGGCATCGTTTCGTATGCCCTGGTTCTGGACCCCACGTTCGCGGCTCGCGCTAGCTACAAGCTGCTGCCCGCCACGTGGCACAAGCCGCTCCGCCAACGCATGGTGCTGATCAAGGGTGCCAGTCCGACGGCACAGCGCTTCTATAGCTATATCCAGCAACCCGCTGCACGCCGCATCCTGGTGCGGTACGGTTTCGCGCTTCCCGGCGAGCGTTGATCGCGGCGGATGGACTGGCAGGCGCTCCGCCTATCGTTATGGCTCGGTTTTCTGACGATCGCTGTACTCTTGCCCGTGGCGATCGTCGCCGGGCGTTGGCTCGCGACCACGCGATTACGGGGGCGTGCGCTTATCGAAGCGGCGTTGACGCTACCCCTCGTTCTGCCTCCAACCGTCATCGGCTTCTATCTTCTTGTCGGCATGGGGCCTGACTCCCCGATTGGCCGTGTCTGGCAGGCGCTGTTCGGGGGTGCGTTGGTATTCAGCTTCCAAGGCGTCCTGGTTGCATCGGTGATCGTCAATCTACCCTTCGCGATCCAACCCGCGCAGCGCGCTTTCGAGGCAATCAGCCAAGAGCTGCGTGATGCCTCGGCGACGTGCGGTCATTCGGGTTGGCAGACCTTCCGGCGCATCGAGCTGCCACTGGCATGGCCTGGTGTCGTCACCGGAGCGGTGCTGGCGTTTGCCCACACGCTGGGTGAGTTCGGCGTCGTGCTGATGGTAGGCGGCTCGCTGCCTGGCGAGACACGGACGCTGGCGCTGTCCATCTACGACCGGGTGCAAGCGTTCGACAATGCGGCCGCTGCTAGCATGGCGGCGGTGTTGATGGGGATATCGCTCATAGCAGTAACAATCAGTTTCATCCTGACGGGGAGTAAGCGACGGCATGGCTGACGGCCTGGATGTCTGCATAAGAGCCACCACGCCGATCGCGATCGACGTGGCGTTCTCCGTCCATGTGCATGAGACACTGGCGCTGATCGGTCCATCGGGCGCAGGCAAGTCCACGATCCTACGGACGATCGCGGGGCTGCACCGCGTTCCAGAAGGTACAATCCGGGCAGACGGCGAGACCTGGCTCGATACCGCGGCCGGGATCGATCTTGCTGCCGCCCAGCGGCATGCTGGCATGGTGTTTCAATCCTATGCGTTGTTCCCGCATCTCACCGCTGCACAGAATATCATGGAAGCGATGCTTGATCGGCCGCGTGGTGAGCGACGGCACTGCGCAGACGCCCTCCTGAAGCGTGTCCACTTGGAAGGGCTCGGCCATCGCTTGCCCGCTAAACTATCGGGCGGGCAGCAGCAGCGGGTCGCGCTCGCGCGCGCACTCGCCAGAAGCCCTAAAATCCTGTTGCTTGATGAACCCTTCTCGGCGGTCGATCGGCCGACGCGCCGATCCCTTCACCAGCTTCTGAGAGAAATCCGGTCGGAAACACCGCTGCCGATCATCTTCATCACGCACGACGTCGAGGACGCTTTGGCGAGCGCGGATCGCTTATGCCTGATCGAAGCCGGAAAGGTTACCGCCGACGTGGAGGCAAGCCGAACAGCGGCCGAGGGTGATGACCGATTGTCAGCTTGGCTGATCGACGTGTGATTCCAGGCAATCAACTCCGCACTTAGCGTCAGGCGATGCGCTTGCGCAGGGGCTCGTGCCCTCCTTCGAACTTTCGCGACGTCCAAAGAACAAACCGTAGATCCATGCATTATATATGGCCGGATATAACGGTATGTGGAGCGTCAGGTGCCGAGGAAGTTGCGGATCGACATGGAAGGCCGGCGGTATGGGCGACTTGTCGGCATTGCCTACTCGCACACCTCGCCAGGCGGGCGCGCACATTGGCATTTCGATTGCGACTGTGGCGGCACGGTGGTCGCGGATGGCTGCAACGTTCGCGCCGGTAGCACCGCGAGCTGCGGCTGCCTTCATCGCGAGATCTGTGCTGAACGCCTGACCGTTCACGGTCATCGTGCCCGCAAATATCACGGCCCGACCTACCGAAGCTGGCAGTTGCTGAACGATGGTGCCCGAAATCCGGCGTCATCAGCTTGGGTCTCGATAGGCGCGCTGGGCCTTACACCATGTTCGGCATGGGTCAGTTCTTTCGAGCGGTTTCTGCATGACATGGGCCAGCGTCCTGCGGGCACCGGCCTGGTGCGTATCGACCCCTCGCGCGGCTTCGAGCCGGGCAATTGCCGCTGGTCACCAATCGACGATCGGAGTGTCCGAGCATCTAAAGGATGGGTGAAGCGTAGAGCCGCGACCACTTCGCCACTTGGGCGTTCAGCGATCAGCCAAGCCTCTTATTCGGAAACGAGACCATCTTTATGAAGACCGTCGTAGTAACGGGCGCGAGTGCCGGTATCGGCCTCGCGACTGCAGATCGCTTTGCACGCAGCGGATGGCAGGTCGCGATCATCGCGAGGGATCCAGCACGCCTCGACGAAGCCAAAACGATGCTCGAGCAGCATGGCGGTAAGGTCCTGGCGATCTCGGCCGACGTTGCCGATGCGAACGCCATCGACGATGCCGCTGATCAGGTGGTCGCGGAATTTGGCGCGATCGACGCCTGGGTCAACAACGCCATGTCGACGGTGGTCGCTCGCGCGCACGACATCACGCCGGAAGAATATGCCCGCGTCACCGTCACGACCTATCTGTCGCAGGTCTATGGAACGCTCGCCGCGCTTCGTCACATGCGTACGCGGGATCAGGGAGCAATCATCCAGGTGTCGTCAGGCCTCGCGATCCGGGCCGCTCCCTTGCAGGCCGCATATTGCGGCGCGAAGGCTGCGGTGGGTGGGTTTACGGATTCGCTGCGTTCCGAGCTGATCTCGGACAAATCAAAGATCACGCTCAGCGTCGTGTATCTGCCGGGCGTTAATACGCCGCAGACGAGCTGGGCACGCACTCACACTGGCCGTGAGCAGATCATTCCTGATCCAATCTTCGATCCGCGCCTGTGCGCTGAGGCGATTTGGACCGCAGCGCACGATCCGCAGCGTGAGTTCTGGGTCGGACGCTCAACGCTGATGATGGCGCTGGGACAGTCCGTGGCACCGGGCTTCTCCGATCGCGAGGCTGCCGGGATGCTTGACAAGCAACAAGGTGATCCGATGCCCGATCGCGCCGGCAATCTCGACGGAGCGGTTCCAGGGCCTGCGCGAATTGACGGTGACGGCACAGACCGAGTGAAGGGAAGCCGCCGCGAGTTCTTCACGAGCCGGCAGCGTGATATGCTGAAGGTAGGCGTGGCCGGCGGTCTGCTGGGTGCGGGCGCTTTGATGGGCATCGGCGCGTCACGCGCGCTGCCGCGTCTCCTCCGTTGACCGGGATGCTGAAGCGGCTGCTGCCGCAGCACCATGAGCGGTCCGAACTTGGTGTCCGCAAGGACGGCTACCTGCCGCTCGAGCAATATGGTGCGCTTGGCGATGGCCGATCCGTCGCCTTGTCCGGTGCCGACGGATCGATTGACTGGTGGTGCGTGCCCAACATGGACTCGCCACCCCTGTTCGATCGTCTGCTCGATGGTGAGAATGGTGGGTGCTTCACGCTCCAGCCTGATCGCCCGTTCACGGTCGAGCGCTGTTATCGTCCCGCCAGCAACGTACTCGAGACGATCTTCACGACGCCAAGCGGGCGAGCCAAACTGACCGAATCTCTCAATAGCGGCACAGCGGGGCGCTTGCCTTGGGCTGAGCTGGCGCGGCGGGTTGATGGGTTGGATGGCACCGTTCGCTTCAATCTGACGATGAAGCCCGGTCGGCGGGGTGACACGGTCAATCCGTACCATTCGAAGATCGGCGACCACACCGTCTTCCATGTCGAGCGCGTTCTCGGTCTCTTTGTCCACAGCGACACGGTACATTGTGACTGGGCCGATGAAGGCATCACGGGGGAGGTAACGGTAGCTGCAGGCGAGCGTCAGACCGTTGCAGTCGTGGCTGGTCGCGATGAACCTCTGGTGGCACCAACGATCGAGCAGATCGACGCACGCATCGACATATCAGACCAGGAATGGCGGGACTGGAGCGAACACGTCTCCTACACGGGCGAGGACCGCGACGCGTTCCTGCGCAGTGCGTTGGCGCTGAAGCTCCTGCTCTATTCGCCGTCAGGCGCCATCGCTGCGGCAGCGACGACATCGATCCCGGAAGGCATCGGCGGAGCCAAGAATTACGACTATCGATACGCCTGGATCAGGGATGCCGGCTACACGATCAAGGCATTCCTGACGGCAGGGCTTGAAGCCGAGGCGAAGGCTGCGTTCAGCTGGCTACTCGATCAGCTTCGAAGCGTTGGCACGCGCGTCGTCTACACCCTTGATGGCAAGGTTGTACCCGGCGTGTCCGAATGGGCGATGCCGGGGTATCTTGGATCGACCCCGGTTCGTACCGGCAATCAGGCGACTGACCAGCGCCAACACGGCGTTTACGGGGATATCTTCGAGACGGCCGCCTGCTTCGTCGGCTGCGGCAACATCCTCGACCCCGCGAGCGCGGAGCTGCTGTCGCATCTCGCCGATGAGTGCGCCGACCGCTGGCGCCTGCCAGACGCCGGCATGTGGGAGCTGGAAGAGGCTCAGCATTACACCATGTCCAAGGTCAGCTGCTGGCAGGCTTTGGCTCGCGCGGTCGAGCTGGCAGACCAGGGTCAGTTGCCGACCACGTGCCGGGAACGCTGGTCGCGCGAACGCGATCGCATCAAGGATTGGATCGAGGCTGAATGCTGGTCGGAGAAGAAGCAGGCCTTCGTCATGTACCCGGGTACCGACAAGCTCGATGCCTCCTTGGCGCTTGCCGTCCGCTTCGGTTTTGATGGTCATGATCGCCTGCTGGCCACGATGGATGCGATCGATCGTGAGCTAGGCAGCGGGCCTTTCCACTATCGCTACACCGGCATGGACAAGGAAGAAGGGTGCTTTCTTGCCTGCTCCTTCTGGATGGTGGAGGCCCGTGCCGAACTTGGTCAACGGCCTGAAGCTCGTCAGCGGTTCGATGCCTTGAGCGATGCACTGTCCCACGGGCACGGCATTCTCTCAGAGATGATCGATCCGGCGAGTGGCGCGTTTCTCGGCAACCTTCCCCAAGGTCTCAGCCATCTGGCCCACGTCATGGCACTGTCCGTCCTCGACGAGGCAGCGGCCTGCAACTGACTCTGATCCTATCCCAATGGAGATAAGCATGACTGATCGTCTGACTATGCAGGATCCTCGCTCGCAGTATCCGCAGCCGCCTTTCCCGCGGCAGCCGCAGCCTGTCCCCGGCGAAGCGTCGAAAATGGATCCCGTGCCCGACCACGGCGAGACGAGCTATAAGGGCTCAGGCAAGCTTGCCGGGCGCAAGGCGGTCATCACCGGCGCGGACAGCGGCATCGGTCGCGCGGCCGCTATCGCATTCGCACGCGAGGGTGCCGACGTCGCTCTGTCATACCTTGAGTCCGAGAAGAGTGACGCGGCCGAGGTGATCAAACTCATCGAAGCGGAGGGGCGCAAAGCCGTCGACCTGCCCGGCGACATCACCGACGAGGCGTGGTGCAAGACGCTCGTGGAGCAGGCGGTCGAGAAGCTTGGCGGTCTCGACATTCTGGTCATCAATGCGGGTCGGCAGCAGAACCGTGAGGACATCTCGAAGGTCACGTCGGAGGATTTCGACAAGACCATGAAGACCAATCTCTACGCGATGCACTGGATCGCGCAGGCGGCTGTGCCGCATCTGCCGGCAGGCGGGTCGGTTATCACTACCGCCTCGATCCAGGCCTATGAGCCGTCGGCGATCCTGCTCGACTATGCCACGACCAAGGCAGGGATCGTGGCCTACACCAAGGCGCTCGCCAAGCAGCTGCTGGAGAAAGGCATCCGCGCCAACGTCGTGGCGCCCGGTCCCTTCTGGACGCCGCTCCAGGCATCCGGCGGTCAGCCGCCCGAAGCGGTGATGAAGTTCGGCTCGGAAAGCCAGTATGGCCGTCCGGGTCAGCCGGTCGAGATCGCGCCGGTCTACGTACTGCTGGCAAGCCAGGAGGGCAGCTTCATCAGCGGCGAAGTGTATGGCGTCACCGGTGGTGCCGGCGTCGCCTGACGTAACGAAAAGCCCCCGACCGGATGTGCCGGCCGGGGGCTTCTGATATGGCATGGCATCGCCCGCAGTGGGGATGCCATGCCGTTATTGCATCAGGCTGCTTCGGCCTTTTCCTGCGCGAGGCTGGCGCTATCGATGACGTAGCGGAAGCGGACGTCACCCGACTTCACCTTCTTGTACGCCTCGTTGATCTCCTGGATCGGGATCAGTTGCACGTCAGGCGCGATGCCATGCTCCGCACAGAAATCGAGCACTTCCTGCGTCTCTGCGATCGATCCAATCAGCGAACCTGCGATCGTCTTGCGGCCCATGATCACGTTCATGTGGTTCCAGCCTGGCATGGGGGCGAGGGCACCCACCGACACATAGGCGGCATCGTGCTTGAGCAGCGGAATGAAGGGATCGACCTTGTGCTTTTCGGGGATGGTCGAGAGGATGAAATCGAACTGACCTTCGAGCGCTTCTGAGGCTTCCTTGTCGCCTTCGACGACGCCCTTGGCACCCAGTTTCTCCGCCTCGGCGACCTTCTCCTTGGTGGTGGTGAAGACCGTCACATCGGCGCCCATCGCAACCGCGATCTTGACCGCCATGTCACCCAGACCGCCAAAGCCGACGACGCCGACCTTGTCGCCGGCCTTCACGCCCCAGTGCTTCATCGGTGAATAGGTGGTGACGCCGGCGCACAGGATCGGGGCTGCCGCTTCGACCGGGATCGACGCCGGAATTTTCAGCACGAAATCTTCGCGCACGACGAGAACGTCCGAGTAGCCGCCAAACGTATTGTCCCGGCCATACATGTTCGTGCCCGTCTTCGCCTGCGATGCAGGCTTCATCGGGCCGTTATAGGTCGCCAGCCAGCTATTCGGCCCCTCACAATATTGCTCGTCACCCGCCTTGCACGGGCCGCATTCATGGCAGCTATCGATCATGCAGCCGACCCCGACCAGATCGCCGACCTCATGCTTGGTGACGCTCGCACCCTTGGCCGAAACCCGGCCGACGACTTCATGGCCCGGCATGCAGGGATAGACCGTGTTGCCCCAGTCATTCTCGCACTGGTGGATGTCGGAATGGCAGACGCCGCAATAGAGGACCTCGATCTGCACCTCATTGTCCTTGGGCGGGTCGCGCTCGATCACGATAGGCTTCAAACGCGAGAAACTGTGCTTGGCGGCATAGCCGGTAGCGGTGACCATGATTGATGACCTTTCGTAAGGCTGAAGGGTGATCGCCCCTGAACGTCCTGCCGGCCACGGTTATCCTAGGATAGAGCACTATATTTTCGTCGATACATTGTATCACAAACGGCTGACGGAAGGTCGCGCAGTCGCACTTTTCCACTGGTTACGGTACACACCGATCGGTTGCCCAGATGGGCAAACTCGAATGCAGGGAAGTTTCCATGAAGATCAGCGCGCGCAATCAAATCTCCGGCACCATCGTGTCGATCACCCCAGGCGCGGTAAATGGTTCGATCAAGGTCGATATCGGTGGCGGGAACGTCGTGACCGCCAACATCACCGAAGAGGCGATTGCTGAGCTTGGGCTTGCGGAAGGTGAGGCGGTCACCGTCATCATCAAGGCCAGCGATGTGATGATCGGTAAGTAAGATGAAGGTTGGACCCCTCTGGCTAAAAATCCAGATTGCGTGCGGCGACGCCTTGGCGATGGGACCGGGTAAAGCCGACCTCCTGGAGGCGATCCAGTCGGAGGGGTCGATCAGCGCCGCTGGTCGCGCACTCGGCATGAGCTATCGCCGTGCCTGGCTGCTGGTCGATGAGATGAACCGGTGCTTCGATCCTCCGCTGGTGGATACCGTCAAGGGCGGCGGCCTCGACCGCGGGTCGAAGGTGAGCCCTACCGGGAAGGCGGTACTGGAAGCCTATCGCGAAATGGAGCGTGAGGCATCCGCTGTTGCCGATCAGCCAGCTTATGCCCGATTGCAGGGCTTCTTGCGGCCTGCACCACTACCCACGGACTAAGAACGTACCGGCATCAAACCCGATATATACGGACGGATATCGCTACGATATATGGCCGTGCATAGAACCGCGGCTGAGACCGCGAAAAGGGGTTTCCATCGATGTCGAAGCGTATCGCGGTCCTGCTGTGTGCCGTAGCCGTGCCTGCCATCTCCGCACCGGCGACGGCTCAAACAACCGTCCCACCCACCACAGAGCAGGCAAATGAGCACGCATCGGACACCGATGAAGGCCTGCCCGACGTCATCGTTACCGCCCGGCGCCGTGCTGAAGACGCACAGCGAGTGCCTGCCGCACTGTCGGTGGTGGGCGGCGCGCTTCTCGATCAGAGCTACACGGTCAACACGCAAGGCCTGACCACCCTTATCCCGACGCTGAACTACAGCTCGGCCAATCCGCGCAATACCGCCTTCACCATCCGCGGCCTTGGCTCCAGCGTCGTGGCGGTAAGCCAGGCCAATGACGGCCTGGAGGGTGGCGTCGGCTTCTACGTCGATCAGGTCTATCACGCACGCCCGGCGACCGCCGCGTTCGACTTTGCCGATATCGAGCAGGTCGAGGAACTGCGCGGACCGCAGGGCACGCTGTTCGGCAAGAACACGACCGCGGGCGCGCTCAACATCACCACGCGCGCGCCGACCTTCACGCGCGAGGGCTTCGCCGAACTGTCCTATGGCGACTATAATTTCGTGCAGGCCAAGGGCTGGGCATCGGGACCGATCACCGACACCATTGCCTATCGCATTTCGGGCGTCTCGACCCGCCGCGACGGGGTGCTCGACAATGTCCGCACCGGCCGGGCGGCCAACACGCTCGGCACGCAGGCGGTGCGGGGGCAGCTGCTCTTCAAGCCGGACGACACGATCCAGATGCGGGTCATCGCCGACTTTACCAACTTCCAGGCCTATTGCTGCACCCAGGTCTATCTGCGCACCGGCACGAGCCTGCGCGCCGCGAACCGCCAGTTCGGCGGTCCCAGCGGCCTGGCCGCGCAGTTCGGCTATGCGCCGCCCAGCACCAACCCCTATGATCGCAAGATCGACATCGATGGGCCGCTCGGCGTCGACACCAACGAGGGCGGCGTGAGTGCGATCACCGACTGGAACCTGGGGCCGGTCACGCTGACCTCGGTCACCGCGTGGCGTTTCTGGAATTGGGATGCGGAGAACGATCGCGACTATACCGGCTTGCCCGTCCAGCTCTCGCAGCACATCCCCTCGCGGCAGGATCAGTACAGCCAGGAGCTCCGGCTGGCTTCGAACGGCACCGGAGCGCTGTCCTATGTCGTCGGGCTCTACGGCTTCCGTCAGCGACTGACCGGTCGGCCGATCAGCATCTATGGCCCGGCCGCCGCTCGCTACCTGATCGGCACCAGCGTCGTCACCGGCACCGCGCCGAACCAGGTGACGACGCCGGTGCCGTCCAACCTGCTCGACGGCTACGGGCAGGACGGCCGCACCGACTTCCGCAGCCTCAGCTATGCGGCGTTCGGCGAGGTCAATTACCGCTTCTTCGATCGCCTGACGGCGACGGTCGGGCTGCGCTACACGCAGGAGGACAAGGACGGTTACTACAACACGACCGTCTCGGGCGGCCCTGCGACGACCAACACCGCGCTCATCAATGCCCGCCTCGGCGTGCTGCGTCCGCAAAGCTATGAGGCGCATGACAGCGACGGCAGCCTCACCGGACGCGGCAATCTCGCCTGGCAGGTGACCGATACGACCATGGCCTATGCGAGCTATGCGCGCGGGTTTAAATCGGGCGGGATCAACATGTCAGGCCTGCCGCTCGACAACAACAATCGCCCGGTGCTGGCGACTGCCGTGGTGCGGCCCGAGCGCAACGAGACCTATGAGATCGGCCTCAAGAACACGCTGTTCGACCACCGGCTGATCTTCAACATCGACGGCTTCTATACCAAGGTCCGCGACTTCCAGGCGACGGTGGTCGAGAACTCGCTCACCCAGTCGGTGCAGCTGCGCGGCTACCTGTCCAACATCCCGGAAGTGACGGTGAAGGGGATCGAGGCGGACGTGACCGCGCTCATCCTGCCGGGGCTGAGTATGCGGACGAACTTCGCCTATTCCGATGGCGAATACACCAACTATCCCGCCGGTCCGTGCCCGCTCGAGGTACAGACAGCAGCGACGACGCGGTGCAGCCTGACGGGGCGGCGCCTTGCTTCGTTGCCGCGCTTCGCGCTGACCGCAGGCCTGGATTATCAGCGACCGGTGGGTGACGGGCAGGTCTTCGTCCATGTCGACACCGCGTCGCGCAGCGGCTTCAACGGAGACCCCAGCCTGTCGCGCTTCACCTATATCCGCGGCTACAACCTGACCAATGCCAACATCGGCTATCGCTTCGCCGACGGGCTGGAACTGATCGTCTGGGCACGCAACCTGCTCGATGCCGACTATATCCAGAACCTCACGATCCAGGCGGGCAACTCCGGCCTGATCGTCGGCACGCCGAGCGACCCGCGCACCATCGGCGGGACGATCCGCTTCCGCCTGTGATCGACCCCGATCCCTGCAGCAGCGCCGTCATTGCCTGCCGCAGGGATCGTCGGGATAGGCGAAGGCGGGATTTTCGATGAAGCCGCGATCGGTCAACGCATTCAGATAGGCGAGCAACCGGTTCGTGTCGGCAGCATCCAGCGCGATAGGATGGCGGACAATGGCATCACGGAGCGTACGCGCAGACCCGTCGTGGAACCACGGACCAGTCACGGCGACGTTGCGTAGCGGCGGTGTGCGAAAGCGTCCTTCGTCCTCCGCTCTTCCCGTCGCCTCTGCGAGACCGCGATCCGTCATGTTGACCGGCAGGATCACATGGAAATGCCCATCGGTGAAATTGATACCAGAATGGCAGGAGGCACAGGCGCGGCTGAACACCGCTTTGCCCGCCCTGGCTTCAGGTGACAGCGTGCCGCGATCGGCGGGCGTGTCGAACGACATCAGGCTCCGCTCGAAGCTCGCCAACGCCATCGCGACGCTGGTCATGTCGATGCGGCCCCGGCGATCCGGG
This sequence comes from Sphingomonas benefaciens, assembly GCF_052907485.1. NCBI lineage: Bacteria > Pseudomonadati > Pseudomonadota > Alphaproteobacteria > Sphingomonadales > Sphingomonadaceae > Sphingomonas > Sphingomonas benefaciens. Next base: position 39,470 of record NZ_JBREIC010000007.1, read on the forward strand.
AAGGCCGCGCGAAACTGGCGCCGGTAACAGGTATCACGCGACAAGCGGCGGGGAATTTCCTGCTCGCTGCCGTGCATCCCCATCTCAACCGGCGTGAGGCCGGAAATCGGAATCATCGCCTGCGCCTCCAGCGTCGTGACGCGCGGATCGGCCGCAGTCAGGACGGGCAGCCATGCGACATTGGCGAGACCTGGCACGTTTCGGCGACCGGCATCGCCGTGCACACCCGGTCTGGTCGGGTTGCCATCCGCAAAGGCGTGCTTCTGCTCATGGCAACTCGCGCACGACATGGTGCCGTCGATAGACAGGTCAGCGTCATAGAACAGCTGGCGGCCAAGCGCGACTTTGGCGGCCGACATAGGATTATCGGCGGGGACCGTCGGTGCGGCGACACCCGCCGGCTGCGACCATCGCCACGGGGCGGCAATCGAAGCCGTCAGGATCAGCGCCGAGAGCGCCAGCGCCGCCCGTCCGATCACGCCGGCAGCTTCGTCACCATCAGCGGCAGATCGGCGGTGCCGTTACCTGCGACCTGAAGAACGTAGCGCCCCGCGGCCAGATCGAAGTCGACCATCTTGCGGATGCCGGTGCAGGCAGGACCATGACCATGCGCGACCGAGGTCGCGGGTTTGCCGTTCGCCAGCACGTCGATCCATGCCCCCGATCCCAACGCGATCCGATAGCGACCGGGGGTTTCGACGGTGAAGGCGAATACGCCCCCATAGCTCACCGATCCGCCCGGTTTTTCTGGCCGCACGGCGTAACGCACGTCCCGCGTGGACGGAAGGCGTGCCGTAATCGCCACGCCCGGCGTCAGTATCGTCGCCCGCGCGGCCGTACGGCCCGCACCAAGCGGACGCGGTGAGGCCCAGCCCGATAACTCTGCTGGCGGCGCGACGACGGAAGGACAGGCATCGTGTGCAGGAGCGGACGCCTGCAACAGCACGGCAACGAGCAGGGCATTGAACATCGGTGGTAACTCCTTCAACAGGTGTATATCTGAACGTATATATACGTTCGAAGGACGATACAGCCGCCTCGGTCACAAAGGGGGACTATAGATGCGCCTTGCGCTGACCGCAGCCATGTTGCTCGCTTCATCTGCCATACCGGCATTGGCGCAGGACACATCCCAAACGTCGCGAGACGATCAGGACAACAGCTTCCGCCTTGGCGAGATCATCGTCACAGGCGCGCGTCCGCAGGGCGTCGAGATCGGCAGCGAGTCCGCTGGCCAGGAGGCGATCTACAAGTTCGATCGTCAGTCGCTCGACGAGGCGGCGAGCCTGATCCCCGGCGTCACTGCCGGCAACAGCGGCGGGTCACGGAACGAGCGGCTGCTGTTCGTGCGCGGCTTCGACCGGTTCCAGGTGCCGGTGTCGATCGACGGTATCCGCGTCTATCTGCCTGCCGATAACCGCCTCGACTACGGCCGCTTTCTGACGCCTGACGTGGCGCAGCTCCAGGTCGCCAAGGGCTATGCGTCGGTGCTGGACGGCCCCGGCGCGATGGGCGGTGCGGTCAACCTCGTCACCCGCAAGCCGACCAAGCAGCTGGAGATCGAAGGGCGAGCCCAGCTCAATCTCGATCGCGGGGTGGACTATGCCGGCTACAATGCCTTCGGCCTGATCGGCACCAAGCAGGATCGCTGGTATGCGCAGGCGAGCTACGCGATCAACGACACCGATCATTGGGATTTGCCAGGCAGCTTCATGCCGACCGCGAACGAGAACGGGGGTGCGCGCGACTTTTCCGCGACGCGCGATTGGCGGGTGAACGCCAAGCTCGGCTTCACCCCCAACGCGACCGACGAATACTCGCTGAGCTACACCCGGCAGGAGGGCGAGAAGAACGCGCCTCTCCACATCACCGACCCGATCAGCACCCAGCGCAACTGGAGCTGGCCCTATTGGAACATCGAAAGCATCTACTTCCTTTCCACGACCGCGCTGGGGGACCGTGCGACACTGCGCACGCGCGTCTATCGCAACACCTTCGACAACCTGCTCAGCGCCTTCGACGATCGGACGCAGACCACGCAGACGCGCGCCCGTGCTTTCAACAGCTATTACGAGGATGAATCCTGGGGCGGTTCGGCCGAACTGGCGCTGCGACCGACCGATACGGACCGGCTGTCGCTCGCCGTCCATTACCGACGCGACCAGCATGACGAATTTCAGCAGAGCTTTCCAAGCGGTTTCACCGAACCCCACCAGCGCAGCGTCGAGGACACCTACAGCATCGCCGGCGAATATACCCGCGACCTGACTCCGACTGTCGCGCTGACGCTTGGTGCGAGCTATGATTGGCGCGACCTGTCGCGTGCGGAGGAATACGGCACCCCGCCCACTGGCGGCGCGGCGCGCATCTTCAGCTACCCGCTGCGCAACGCCGATGCTTGGAACGCGCAAGGGCGCATCGAGTGGAAGCCGGTCGAGAGCAGCCGGCTCTATGCCAGCGTTTCGTCGCGTGCCCGCTTCCCGACGCTGTTCGAGCGTTTCTCGACGCAGTTCGGCACCGCCGCGTCGAACCCAGGCCTCAATGCCGAGCGTGCAACCAATTACGAGCTGGGAGGCAGCCACGCCATCGGCGCGCTGACCGTCACCGCGGCGCTGTTCTACAGCGACATCAACAATGCGATCGTGGCGGTGCGTCCGGCGGGCTTCCCGGCCAACACGTCCCAGCGCCGGAACCTCGGCTCGGCCGACTATTATGGCGGCGAGATCGGGATCGTTGCGCGGGTGGGGCCGACGCTCGACGTCGGCGCGAATTATACGCATATCAAGCGCGACTTCGCGATCAGCCCCCAGACCGGCGTCGTCATCCCCGCATTCGAGCTGACCGACGTGCCGTCCGACAAGGGGTTCGTCTATGCGAGTTGGCGTCCGTTCTCGCGCCTGGAGCTGACCCCCAGCGTCGAGTTCGCCTCCGAACGCACCACCGTCACCACGGCATCGCCCCCGATCTATTACCGCACCGGCAGCTATGTCCGTGCCGACATCCGGGCGGACTTCGCCCTCACGGCGCGACTGTCGATTGGCGTCGGCGCACGCAATCTATTCGACGAGGATTACACGCTGACGGACGGATTTCCGGAGGCTGGGCGCAGCTTCTTTGCGGTCATGCGCGCACGATATTGAGCGGAGATTCCGGTCGACGTTTGTCAGCCCGGGGTCGGACGATTGTTTGCGAGAGCGACGGTAGCGGAGGCCGAGCGATCACACTGGCTGGAGTGCCGCTGTAACGGTCGCCTCAGAGGCGCGGTCTTGTTGGGGTAGGTGCTCGTTGGTCCTTGATATATCTAGATGTTAAAAGGACTTTGCCCGAAATTACGCGCTGTTTCCTGAAGCTTATCTCACACGGAAAAAGGACCAGCGTTTTTCGGTGCCCTGTGAGCATACCCAAAAGGCACCAGGATCGGGTCAGCCAAGGAAGCAGTCTGCGGGAGGGGCGGGCAGGGGGGGGATCGTCAGCTGGACCTCTCGGCGAAGACCTATCGTGGCCATCCTGCCTTTCCCAAAACTCCATGTCCGTAGGGCAATTTCGGGAAAATGGTTTTGGGAACGGATTTTGGGAAAGCGCCGTACCTGAGACGAAAGGAAGCTCACCGGTCGACGCTCGCCAATCTCTTGCCCTTCCCAATCGGGAAGGTGGACCGGCTCGAAGACTAACTCGGAACTGTGTGCTCAGCGATTCAGGCCACGGCACCTCGACGTGCGTCCACACGGCGTCGTCGACGTTCGAAGAACACGACGATGCCAGCGAGCAGCACGACGCAGACCAGAGACGTTGCAAAAGTGTTGAGGCCGAGCCCGCCCTTGATCGCATCCTTCGTCAGCAGGTTGCCGAAATCAGCGCCAAATGGCCGGGTAAAGACGAATGCCGCCCAGAAAATGACCGCCGCATTGACCCGAGCGACATAGTGCAGGAGCAGCACCGCAGCAATAACTGCCATGCAAACCAGTGATCCAGTAGTGTACGTGAGGCCGAATACATAGACGAGCCCATCTCCGAACGCCGTACCAAGGCTATTCGAGAACAGAACGGCTAACCAAAAGAACAGCTCGCTCTCACGGTCGACAACCGCACTCACATCACAGGTGCCGCGCCTCAGATACCAAACGCCCAGGGTCAGCAACATGCCGCTGAAAAGGATGGCCGATGTTGCGTTATAGCCAAGCCCAAGGGTGTGCGTCGACAGGTCGGCTATTTCCGTCCCCGCTGTCGTCGTGCCGACGATCGTCGCCCAGAAGAGGAGAGGACGATAGTGATCGGCGCGAACCTGGGCGATGAGAAAGGCAACAAGCAGGCCCAGCGTGATGGCGAGACCGGCAACATAGCCCAAGTTCAATGTCTGCGCGATGGCGTCGCCCGCGACCTCACCCAACGTGGTGGCGACCACCTTGGCCAACCAGAAGCCCAGGGTGATTTCGGCGACCTTCCGCACGGGATGATCCTTCGTCACGTTCATCCTCTCCATACGCGTGGCTCCACTCGAGCGAGCATAAGGTCCCAGGAACCAATTCACATCGAAACTCACGCATGACGGCAAACATTGGGACATTGTATAGTCGGCTCCAGCGACACCCACTCTCCGGCGGCTAGGCCGCTATGATGCGCCAGACCCTTCTTCTGATCCCGATCCTGATCGCCGGCTGCGGCGAAAAGGCTACGAAGCCGCCTGAGCCGCCCGCTCATGCGGAGACGATCGCGCATGAGAGCGAACTGTTGAAACTCACCCTCACATCCCAGGCTCAGCAGCGTCTCGGCATCGCGCTGGTGCGGGTGGGCGGAGGAACGGCCTCCGCCACGCGCGAGGTCGCCGGCGAGATCGTCGTGCCGCCGATCAGCGCCAATGGCGTGCCGGTCAATTCGACAACCAACCTCCAGCAGATCGGCAGCCAGCAGGCGGCGGCCGACGCCGAACTGGCGCGCGCTACGGCACAGGCGAGGCTGGCGAGGATCGCGCTCGACCGGGCGGAAAGCCTGGTGCGCGAGGAAGCCGGCAGTGTGCGTGCCCGCGATGAAGCTGCGGCTGCGCTGGCGGCGGCGCAGGCGGCGCTCGGCGCTGCCCGGCAGCAACGTCGGCTGCTCGGGCCGGCGGTCGCTTCGCTCGGCTCGCAGCCCGTCCTATGGGTTCGCGCATCGGTGTTCGGCAGCGACATGGGCGATATGCGCCGTGCTGACAGCGCGACGGTCCGCACCCTCGGCGATGGTGGCGTTCCCCGCGCTGCCCACCCGGTTCAGGCGCCGCCTTCGGCCAACACCGTCTCGGGCACGGTCGACCTTTATTACGCCGTCGACAATCGCGACCGCGCCTTCCGCGTCGGCCAGCGGGTCGCGGTGGACCTGCCGTTCGCCGGGCAGACCGAGGGATTGTCGGTACCGTCTGCTGCGATCCTTCGTGATATTCATGGCGGCGAGTGGATCTATCAGAAGACCGCGCCCGACACCTTCGTCCGCCAGCGTGTGGAGGTGGCATCGGAGAGCGGCGGACGGGCGCTGTTGGCGCGCGGACTGTCCACTGGGGCGCAGGTCGTGACCAATGGCGCGGCGGAGCTGTTCGGCACCGAGTTCGGGGCGGCGCACTGATGCTCGGCCGGCTCGTCCATTTCGCGCTGGCGCAGCGCATCCTCGTCCTCGCGCTCGCCGCGCTGTTGGTGATCCTCGGCGTTCGCGCAGGGCGCGACGTGCCGCTCGACGTATTTCCCGAGTTCGCACCGCCGATGGTGGAAATCCAGACCGAGGCACCGGGCCTGTCGACCGAGGAAGTCGAGAGCCTGGTCACGGTGCCGATCGAGACTGCGGTCAACGGCGTGCCCGGGCTGATGACGCTGCGATCCAAGTCGGTGCTGGGCCTGTCGTCGGTGCAGATCCTGTTCGAGCGCGGGTCCGACGTGATCCGCGCACGGCAGATGGTCGGCGAGCGTATCGCGCAGGTGCAGCCGCGGCTGCCGCTCGCGGCGCGGCAGCCGGTCCTGATGCCGCCCTTGTCCTCCACGAGCCGCGCGATGAAGGTCGGGCTATCGTCGACGAAGCTCGACCAGATGCAATTGTCCGAGCTGGTGCGCTGGACGATCCGCCCGCGGCTGATGGCCGTTCCCGGCGTCGCGAACGTCGCGGTCTGGGGCCAGCGCGATCGGCAGTTGCAGGTGCTCGTCGATCCCGACCGGCTGCGCGCGGCCGGGGTGACGCTGGCGGAGGTACGCGCGGCAGCGGGGGACGCGGTGCTGGTTGGGGGTGGCGGCTTCGTCGACACGCCCAACCAGCGCCTCGCCGTCCAGCAGACGGGCACCGTCCAGACCGCGGCCGAGCTGGCACAGGCAGTCGTCAGGCAGGGAGGCGAAGCGCCGGTCAGGATCGGCAACGTCGCCCGCGTGGTCGATGGCTTCAATGCGCCGATCGGCAACGCCATCATCGACGACGGCCCAGGCATCATGCTGATCGTCGAGAAGCAGCCGACCGCCAATACGCTGGAGCTGACCCGCGCGGTCGAGGCCGCGTTCGCCGAGCTGAAGCCGGGTCTCAAGAACGTCAAGGTCGACACGACCATCTTCCGCCCGGCGACATTCATCGAGCGTTCGATCGACAATCTCACCCGCGCGCTGATGATCGGCTGCGCGCTGGTGGCGGCGGTGCTGTTCCTGTTCACCCGCGACTGGCGGCAGGCAACAATCAGCCTCGTCGCGATCCCGCTGTCGCTGCTCGGCGCGGGGCTGATGCTGCTGTGGTCGGGCGCGACGATCAACGTGATGATTATTGCCGGGCTCGTCATCGCGCTGGGCGAGGTGGTCGACGATGCGATCATCGACGTGGAGAATATCGCACGGCGGCTGCGTCTGAACCGCGAGGCGGCCGATCCCAAGCCGGCCTTCGCGGTGGTGCTGGCTGCCTCGCTGGAGGTGCGCTCGGCGGTCGTCTTCGCCTCGCTGATCGTGATGCTGGTGTTCGTGCCCATCTTCTTCCTGGGCGGAGTTGCCGGCACCTTCTTCCAGCCACTCGCCATTGCCTATGTGCTGGCGATCGGCATGTCGCTGCTGGTCGCGCTGACCGTCACGCCCGCCATGTGTCTGCTACTCCTGCCGAATGCGCCGCTGACCGAGGAGCGCGACACCCGCATCGTGGCCGCACTGAAGCGCCGCTATGTCGGCTTTCTGCCGCGCGTTGTCGGACGGCCAGCGCTGGCAGTAGGGATCGTCGCGGGTGGGCTGCTGCTGGCGGGTGTCGGCTATGCGACCTTCAAGGACCAGTTCCTGCCCGACTTCCGCGAAACCGATTTCCTGATGCACTTCGTCGAGAAGCCGGGGACGTCGATCGAGGCGATGGACCGGATCACGATCCGCGCGTCGAAGGAGCTGCGCAGCATCCCCGGCGTCCGCAACTTCGGCGCGCATATCGGTCGCGCCGAACAGGCCGACGAGGTGGTCGGCCCCAACTTCACCGAACTCTGGATCAGCCTGGACGAGAATGCCGATTACGATGCGTCGGTGAAGCGCATCAAGGAGGTGGTCGAGGGCTATCCCGGCCTCTATCGCGACGTGCTCACCTATTTGCGCGAGCGGATCAAGGAGGTGCTGACCGGCGCGGGCGCGACGATCGTCGTGCGCATCTACGGCCCGGATCAGGCGGAGCTGCGCGCGGCCGGTGCCCGTGTCCGCGAGGCGATCGGCGGCATCCCGGGCGTGTCCGACCTGAAGCTGGAATCCCAAGTGCTGGTGCCGCAAATCCGCATCCGGCCGCGCGCGGGCGAACTGGCGCGGTTCGGCCTGACCGCGGGCGAGGTCCGCCGGCAGGCGCAGGTGCTCGTCGCGCAGGCCAAGGTCGGTGAAATCTACCGCGACCAGCGTGCCTTCGACGTGGCAATCTGGGGCGAGCCCGCCGTGCGTAACAGCGTCCACGCCTTGCGCGACCTGATGATCCAGGTGCCCGCTCCCGGCAATGCGGCCGCCGGGGCGCCGGTGCGGCTCGGCGACATCGCCGATATCGAGATCGCGCCCGCACCTAACGAAGTGAAGCGCGAGAACGGCCAGCGCCGGCTCGACGTGACGCTGAACGTCGCTGGCGCGGACTTGGGCACGGTCGCGCAGGCGGTTGATGCCGCGGTTGCGAAGGTGCCCTTCGCGACCGGCTACCATCCGCAGGTACTGGGCGAGTATGCCGCATTGAAGGAGTCGCGCAGCCGCCTCTGGAGCATCGGTGCGCTGTGCCTCGTCGGCATCCTGCTGCTGGTGTGGATGGAGTTCCGCTCGCGCCGGATCACCGCGCTGGTCGGTGTCAGCCTGCCGTTCGCGCTGGTAGGCGGGGTGGTCGCCGTCGCCGTCACCGGCGGGGTGCTGTCGCTTGGCTCGCTGGTCGGCTTCGTCACCGTCATCGGCATCGCCGCGCGCAACGGCATCATGCTCTTGTCGCACTACCGGCATCTCGAACGGCACGAGGGCATGACGTTCGGGCGCGAGCTGGTGCTGCGTGGCGCGGAAGAGCGACTGGTGCCGATCCTGATGACCGCCGCCTGCGCGGGACTGGCACTGGTGCCGCTGATCGTCGCGGGCAACGCGCCAGGGCACGAGATCGAGCATCCGATGGCGATCGTGATCCTCGGCGGCCTTATCTCGTCGACCGCGCTCAACCTGCTGCTGCTGCCCGCGCTCTATGCCCGCTATGGCGAGGACCGCACCGTGCCGCCTGCCACCGCAGGCAAGGAGGCGCTGGCATGATCCGTCGCCTTCTTCCCGCCGTTGCGCTGCTCGCCTCCGCGTGCATGAGCGTGCCCGCACCTCCGCCGACGATCGCCCCGCCTAGCGCGACGGGCGAATTCGCCCGGCTTCCCGTCGCGTCGATCGCGCCGGTGCCGGATGACTGGTGGCAGCTCTACGACGATCCCGTCCTCGACGGACTGGTGCGATCGGCGCTGGCCGCCAATGCCGATCTGCGCGTGGCCTACGCCAATTTGGACGGTGCGCGCGCCGCTTTGCGGCAGGCACGGGCGGTGCGGCTGCCCCAGACGACGATCGAAAGCGCGCTGGGGGTCGACAACCCCGCCTCGCAACCGAGCGCGTCGGGCAACGTGCCGACGACGGACTATGATATTGCCGCGACGGCGAGCTGGGATCTCGATCTGTTCGGCCGGCTGCGATCGGCCGCGACCGCGGCGGGCGCGGATGCCGAAGCGCAGGCCGCCGTCGTCGACGGCTTGCGCGTTGCCGTGGTGGCCGACACGGTGCTGGCCTATGTCGACCTGTGCGGATCGACCCGCGCCATCGCGACCGCGCGCGAAGTCGCGGCGGCACAGGACCGGTCGGTCGCGCTCGTGCGCGAACAGTTTCGGGCGGGCGAAGTGTCGCCGCTGGAAGTATCACAGGTCGCGACCATTGCCGCTGCCACTCGCGCGGCCATCGCGCCGTTCGAGGCGCAGCGGGCGAACGCGCTGTATCGGCTCGCGACGCTGCAGGGACGCCCCCCAGCGGAAGCGCGTGCTTATGCCTTCACCTGCACCGCCGCGCCGCGCCTTAAGACTGCCGCACCGATCGGCGACGGTACCGCGCTGTTGCTCCGGCGCCCTGACGTCCGCGGGGCGGAGCGACGCCTTGCCGCAGCTGCGGCGCGAATCGGGGTGGCGCGGGCGGACCTCTACCCGCGCGTCAATCTGGGGGGAGCGATCGGATTGCTGTCGGGCGGGATTAAGGCCGTCGCATCGCCGCTCGTCAGCTGGGCGTTCCCCAATCAGGCGCCCGCCCGCGCTCGCCTGGAGCAAGCCCGCGCGACCGAGCGCGCGGCGCTCGCCGGATGGGACGTGGCCGTGCTCCGTGCTCTGCGCGAGGTAGAGACGGCGCTGGCGGCCTATGATGCTGAGACGCGCCGCAACCTCGATCTGGCGACCGCCTCGCGTGAGGCGCAGGCATACGCGCGGCGGGCCGGTGCGCGGGTCCGCCTCGGCGACGCGCCCGGCCTGCTTCAGGTCGATGCGCAGCGCGCCACCGCGTCGGCGACGCTGCAACAGGTCCAGTCCGATCTGGCGGTGTCGCAGAATGAGGTGGCGCTGTTCCGTGCGCTGGGCGGCGGTTGGCGAACCGACGCCGGCAAGCGATAACCGGGCGATGCGGATATTGATCGTCGAGGATGATGCCGACACCCGCGCCTTCGTGGCGCAGGGGCTGGGCCAGGCCGGGCACCAGGTTGCGGTCAGCGCCGATGGCCGGGATGGCCTGTTCCAGGCGACCGGGGGCGGGTTCGACGCGATCGTGGTCGACCGGATGCTGCCAGGCCTCGACGGCCTCGCCTTGGTCAGGGCGCTGAGGGCGGCCGGCGACGCGACGCCGGTCCTGATGCTGACCGCGGTGGGCGGGATCGCGGATCGCGTGGAGGGACTAGAGGGCGGCGCCGACGATTATCTCGTCAAGCCGTTCGCCTTTTCCGAGCTGGCCGCACGCCTCAATGCGCTGGCGCGCCGGCCGGCACCGCGCGGCGGCGACGCGCACCTGCTCCGGGTCGGCGACATCGTGCTCGACCTGCATCGTCGCACGGTGGAACGGGCCGGACGGCGTGTGACCCTGCAACCGCGCGAGTTCGCGCTGCTGGCCGAGCTGATGCGCAACCCCCGCCGGGTGATGACGCGGACCATGCTGCTCGAACGCGTCTGGGACTTCGACTTCGATCCCAGGACCAACATCGTCGAGACGCATCTGAGCCGGCTGCGCTCCAAGCTCAACGCCGGGTTCGACGTGGACGCGATCGAGACGGTGCGCGGGGCGGGCTACATGATCCGGGACGCGTGACGATGATCCGCCGCCTGTGGCGATCCACCTTCGGCATCGTCGTGCTGGTCGCGCTGGCCTTCGCCGCGGCGACGCTCGCGATCGGCGCGGTCGCCTATGAGGTGACGCACGAGGCGCTGGAGGAACAGCTCGACCACCGCGTCGCAGTGGAAACGCGCGCGCTCGCTGCGGAGGCGAGCGAAGCGGGAATGGCGGGGGTGGCCGAAGCCATCCGCCTGCGCGAGGATGCGCGGAACGAAGCCAGTCTCGACTATCTGCTGGTCGACCGCAACGGGCGTACGGTCGCCGCCACCATCGCCCCGCTCGCGCCGCCCGAACCCGGCTACCAGGAGCATTTCGGCTTTCGCCGCGGCGATACCACCGGCGTCGGCCAGGCCCTCGCCACGCCCTTGGCCGGTGGGCTTCTCGTCGTCGTCGCCGATCGTCGCGACCTGAACGCGATCGACAGCACGCTGGCGGCGCTGTTTGCCGGAGCGCTGGGCGCGGTGCTGGCGCTGGGGATTGGCGCGGCGGTACTGGTCGGATGGCTGACGCGACGCCGCCTGTCACGGATCGATGCCACGGCGCAGGCAATCATCGCTGGCGACCTGACGCAGCGAGTGCCGCGCGACAGGTCCGACAGCGAGTTCGATCGCCTTGCCGCGACGCTCAACCGGATGCTCGACCGCATGGCGGCGCTGATGGACAATCTACGGCAGGTCTCGACCGACGTTGCGCACGACCTGCGCACGCCGCTCACCCGCCTGTGCAATCAGCTCGATCGCGCAGCGGCCGGCGATGCGGAGGCGATCGATGCCGCCCGCCGGCAAGCCGACGACCTGTTGGAGATCTTCGCCGCATTGCTCCGTATCGCCGAGGTGGAAGGACTGGCGGAACGCCGCGCGTTCGCCGCGATCGACCTGTCGGCGCTGCTTGACGATATGGCGGAGACGTACCGCCCCGACTTCGAAGCCACCGGTCATCACCTCGCGACCGATGTCGCTCCCGGTCTTCGCATCGAAGGCGACCGTCGCCTGCTCGCGCAGGCGCTATCGAATCTGCTGGAGAACACGCTGCGCCATACCCCGGCCGGCACAACGGCAACGCTGTCCGCCCGAACGACGCGAGATGCGATCGAGGTGACGCTGAAGGACGACGGACCAGGCGTTTCTCACGCCGACGCGGAGCGCCTGTTCCAGCGCTTCGCCCGCGCGGAAACGTCGCGCACCACCGATGGGCACGGGCTTGGCCTCGCGCTGGTCCGTGCGATCGCTGTCGGGCATGGCGGCAATGCGTTTCTGTCGGAAAGCGGAGGCGGGTTCGGCGTCATCATTCGGCTCGCGAGCGATCGATAAGGATGATCCCGACTCTCAAGGTTTCTCGAAACCCCTTCAGAACCGAGTTTTGGGAACGACCGGACTTTCCCATTTTATCATCGAATTTCGGGAAAGGCAGCGTCAGCCCACCGCGATCTCGAACGTCGGTGCGTATGTGACCGGAGAGTTCACCGAGCGGGCAATGAAGCAGTAACGGTGAACCTCATGGTGGATCGCCTCTGCTTGTCGAATGTCAGTACCTAACCCATCAGCGTGGACCTCACCTACGCCAAGCGGATCATCGGTGTAGCGATGGACCACGATCTTGGCGGTGCTGGCGAGGTGTAGATACCAGAGCATATGACAGCTCGACAACGAGGCCAGAAGAAGGTCTTCCGGATTTGGCAGGGTCGGATCGCCACCCAGAAGGGGATCGTTTGAACAATGGATGGTTGGCTTACCGGGCGTCACCACGTCCCAGGTGCGATCGTAGCCACGATAGGTTCGGGTGCCGTCCCCACGATTGCCGGTCCAGCCGATGCGGCAGGTATATTCGTGTTCCTTAGCCAACTCGCTTCACCCCTTGTCGAACGTAATCGCCCTTGCCGGAGCAATAGCAGGGCTTTCGGCTGGGAACATTGGTCGAGAGGGCCGGCGCGTTCTCATAAGGATCGCTTTCCAGTAAGGTGGGAGCGACAGGTGTATGCGCATCACGGTGCCCATGTACCTGGCGCTGCATCTTCCGGCGGTGCTGGCGTGGGTGCTGGCACCTCGGAAAGTCGCTCTTGCCGTTCGCGCATGCGTAGCTGGCTCTTTGCGGCATCGTCTTCCATCAACCGGCTCAATCGTGCTTCGGTGTCGCGATCGGGCGCGTCCGAGGCATCGGATGGCGCTGATTGTGGTGCTGTGGGTGATGGTGCCACGATGGGTGAGCGATCCGCCCCGGGAACGACCTTGACCGCATCGTCCGCAGGCGGTCGCGTCGCATCCGTGGAATCCCACCAGAGCCAGGCGCTTCCGACCGCCACGGCGGTGGCGGTGGCTGCGCCTGCGATCAGGAAGCGACGTCGATCGACAGCGATGTCCATGGCACGGATCGTCCTTTCGGGCCGGACGCGGGGCCCCCGCGTCCGGCCCCGGGTTCAGCAGAGGTTGGCGGTGTAGGTGTTGAAGTCGGTGTGATACTTGCGGTGTAGATAGTCGCCCATCACGTCCCAGACGATATAGTCCGGTCTGGTCAGCGAGTTCGCGGCAAAATCGGCCTTCGCCTGCCTAGCTGCCATGTTGAACGGCGCCGCCGCGACATTGGTCGACTGGAACGAGTAGAGTTTGCACACGCCGTTGACCAGCCGTCCGGCATCGGGGTTGGGAACGATGGTCATCGTCTTTCGACCATGGGCGTGCGCCCAGCTGATCGCATCACCGGCCGCGGCCCTCGCGCCGGGCTTGTCGGCCGGCACGCTGGCGCTGACGATCGGCATTTTCGCCGCATCGGCATGCTGCGCCTGCGCATCCGCCCAGCATTGCAGATACTGGTCGGGCGTCAGCCGCGTCTGAAAGGCATTGATGCCGGCGTCATCGTCCTCGTCGATGTCGAGTTCGCCATCGTTGATCTGCGGGATGATGTTGAGGCCGGTGAGATTATTGGCTTTCGCATAGACGTAGCATGTGTCGGCGCCGTTGTATGAAAACTGCGTCGTGTTGTACAACGCCTTGCTCGCGAAGAATTTCAGATAGAACAGATGACCAAGATTGTTCTTCTTGATGATCCCAGCCGCCAGCTTGAAGATCGTCGGATCCTGAACGTCGAGGACGATCATGAAGTTGGGATCGTTCAGAACCTGTGCACGAAATGACTTGAGATTGTAGATGAGCGAGTCGAGATTCTGCAGGTGCGACACGTCTCCGGTAACGGTAGAATTGTGAATCAGGCGTGCGTTGCGGCCATAGTTTTTGAGCTCGACGTTGGTCCAGAAATTGTAGTTGTGCGCCGAGAAATGGATTGCCGATGGCGCCGATTGCAGACCCAACGCAACATCAACCGCATTCATCCCGCCATTGGCATTGTCTGCAACGGTCGCGCGATTGGAGATCATGTCGTGCGTGACTAGCACGGTATTGTCGCTGCTCAGCCGCAGGTCGAGTTCGACTCCGCGCATCCCGAGATCATGCGCGCGAACCACGGCATAAAAGGAATTCTCCGCGAGCGTCTGGTTGGTGTCGGTGTCGTGGTAGACCCCGCGATGGGCGATCACCTCCGAGGCGGATACCGCGGTCGGCACCACGGCGGACGCGAACGCCGCCAGCGCGACGACGAAACTTCGCAATCTCATCATGCATAAGTCCTTTCATGGGTCTGATGGTGTCGGAGGGTCCGCATGTCGGCACGGCACCGCCATGTGCCTGCGGTCCACCCACGTCTGGCGCTAAGTGGAGTGAAAATATTGCGAGCGCCGGCGCAATGCCTGGAACGGATCAGCCGTCGTTGATGAAGACCGAGGGCGGCGGGACGGGTGCCGAGGACGGTGACAGCAGAGCGCCAGTGTCGCGATCGTAGCGGAAGACCTCATGCACCGCGTCGGTATCGACGGTCAGCATGCCCGCAGCGAGGTCGTCCGCCACCGTGATCCGTCGTGGTGCGACGCCTGGACAGGCGACGCTCGCGCCCGCCGCGAAGCCGCCATTGCCCAGCGGCCGGATCAGGCACGGCGCCGCACCGGCGCGGCCGAGTTCCAGCCACCCCTCCGGCGTGATGCGATGGGTGTAGATCGCCCGTCCGTCGGGTGCGATCGTCGTGAACGACTGACCGCGGTCGAACCGCTGCTGCGGTGCGCCCAACCCCTTCACCCCGACGACATTGTGGCTCAGCAGGCCATCGTCCCCGATGTAATAATGGCCGATCTGCGTTCCGGTGTTGTCAGGCCACCGCAGATGCATGTGCATGTGCGGTGGGGCATCGCGGTGGTCGTGCGGCGCGTTGGTGTCGAAGCCCATGATCTGGATACGGCCGAGGTGTTCACGCTCCACCCATTCACCCAGGCCCAGTTCGCGAACCACCTCGCGCTGCGCGAATTCGAGCGCATTGGCAGCGGCGCGTGGCACGGCAGGGAACGGACCCTGCGCATAGACACCGGCGCGGCGCGCAGGGTCGGCATGCTCGAAGCGCAGCACCATCCCCGGCTCGACGATGTGCGTCGCGACCTCCGCAGCGGTGATCGCCTCGGTCGCCACCGGCGGGAGGGCAACAACGAGTCGCTCGCCCTCCCGCCGGAACGGGACGTCGCCGCCCTCCAGGATCACGCGGCGGACATTGGCGGCACCCCGGTCGAAGCCGAGTTCGAGCGTGCGCATCCGCGGGATCGACAGCGCGACGACCGTCTCGCGATCATTGTCGGCATTCCAGTTCGCATCCGTGACCGGCGAGCAGGTGGCGCAGGTCGCGGGATCGAACCGCACCCCCGCGCCGGCGCCGTGCTTGACGAATTTAAGCACCACGCGCACCTGGTCGCCGGTTCTCTGCGCCGCAACGGGCGAGGCGACGCCGAGCATCACGAGCACCGCCGCGGCCAGTCCCGTCGCCCTCACAGCTTCGGCTTCCACGACAGGCCGAGCCAGAAGGTGCGCCCGACCGGAAAGAAGTAATTGACGAGGCCGCGGTCGATGCCCTGACGGACAATGAACGCTTCCTTGGTCAGATTCTGGACCTGGCCAACCAGTTCGACGCCGGGCCGCAGCGTGGCGCGCGCCTGCACGTCGAGCTGCTGGCGGGGTTCCTGATACAGGTCGCGCGTCGGGGTGTCGCCATCGACCGACTGCACCGCACGACCGATCCGGTTGTAGGAGGCGCGTAGTTCGATCGGGCCGGTCACGTAGAAGGTGGTGAGATTGGCGATATAGTCGGGCTGCTGAATCAGCCCGCTGCTGCGCCGTACCGCGGGGAGGCCGGAGGCTACGCCCGCCGCGCTCACCGGCTGATTGAACGAGCCGTCGAGCAGCGTGAAGTTGGCGTTGATGCCAAGCCCGGGCACGAAGGCGATCCTGTCGAGCGTGTAGCTGAGCTCCAGCCCCTTGACCCGCGCGCGCGCCGCGTTGCGCGGCGTGCTGACGAAGACCGTCTGATAGGTCGTACCCTGGAAAACGGTGGCCGGTCCCTGCTGGGTCGACGTGAAGATCTCGTTGCGGATGTCCTTGGCGAAGCCCGCGACCGAAATCAGCCCCGCACCGCCCAGATACCATTCGTAGGACAGATCGTAATTCCATGCCTCGCGCGGCTTGAGGTTCGGATTGCCGGTGCTGACGGTGAGCGTGCCGTCGGTGCCGACGCCGAAGGTGGTGCGGGCGGCATACTGGCCGTAATCGGGCCGGCCGATCGTCTTCGACACGCCCGCGCGCAGTCGCATGCCGTCGCCGAGTTCGAGGGTCGCGAGCGCGGACGGCAACCAGAAGTGATAGCCTGTGTTGCGCCGGACGGGTTCATAGGCCGTCGCGCCCTTCGCGGTCGGCGCCTGGTTGGTATCGACGATCAGGCCGGTATCGTCGTAGCGGACGCCGGCCTGCACGTCGAAGCGCTCGGCGCGGAACACGCCCTGGACATAGCCCGCCTTCACCGTTTCCAGATCGTGGAAATCGTCGGCGAAATTATTGGCGCGCTGGTCGGTCGCGATGAACAGCGACCGGCCGGCGTCGAACCGTTGCCAGGCGGCGTCGCGGTTCACCAGCAGATAGGGCGCGCCCGGCGTCTCGTAGGTAGCGGGCCTCTGCGGATAGAGGATGCCGCTCAGCGTGCCGAACGCCGCCTGGTTCGCCGCGCTGCCGGGGACATATTCGAGATAGCGCTGATCGTAGGACAGGTCGGTCCGCGTCACCGCGGCGCCCACGTTGACACCGAGGCCGCGATCGTCCGCACCGGCATTGTAGCCGAGGTTCACCTTGACGAAGTCGGTCGTCGAATCGAGATCGCGGTTGATGTCGCGGAAATACAGCGCGTGATAGGCATCCGGGCTGGCCGCGGTGACGAGATCGTTGAGCGTCAGGCGGGGCCGGCCATCGACGAGCTGATAGGCATAGCCGAAAGCGGCCGAATAGCCGTTGGATGCGACACCGGCGCGGGGATTGGCGTCGTATTTTATCATCTGACGGTTTTCGCGGTACGTCGCCTTCGACCGCGCGAGCGTCGTGTCGAGGATCAGTCCATCGCCGAAGTCGTGTCGGCCCTTGGCATCGATCAGCCAGGTGTTGCGCGTCACCGGCTGATAGGTCAGCCCCTGCTGGGTATCGCCCTGCGCGAACCGGCCACTGGTCGGCGTGACCGCGGTCGGCGCACCGGTCGCGAGCGTCAGCGCCTCGTAACGGGTTTCGGTGTCGGTATCGTGGTAATAGCCACCGAACAGCGACAGCTGCGTCGCTTCGTCCGGGCGCCATTCCAGCTTCAGGTTGCCCGACAGGCGGGTGCGCAGGTTTTCGAAGAAATAATCCTGGTTGCGCACCGGCGCGATCGCGCCGGTCGACAGGCCGGGAAAGGCGGTACGGACACCGGCCGCAGTGAAGTAGCTCCATCCCGCGCCGGCGGTGTCACCCGGCAATTCCGCCCGTGCGGTCGATGGCAGGCGCTGGTACTCGACCGACGCGACGACGCCGAACTGCTCGTTTGGGCCGAACAGCGTCGAGGCGGTGGCGTCGGTGCGGATCGCTGCGCCTCCGCCGCGCACCAGCTTGCCGGCGGTATCGTTATAGCCGCCATTGGCGTTGACGACGAAGAATCGCTTGCCGTTCTGGTCGAATGCGCTTTTGGAGACGATGTTGATCTGACCACCGAGCGCGTGCGGGTCGTATTGCGCGCTGACGCTCTTGATCGCCTCGATCCGCGCGACCAGCGATGCAGGCAGCATGTCGAGGCGCGCGCCACGAAAGATCCAGTCGGGCGAGGCGAGCGGAATGCCGTCGATCGTGACCAGATTGTAGCGCGGATCGAGGCCGCGGATCGTCGCGCGCTGATAGATGTCGCGGTTTTTGGTCGGATCGGCACCGCCGACGACGGAGATGCCGGTAATCCGGCGGCTCGCCTCGACGATGTTGAGATCGGGCAGACGGCCCACATCGTCCTGCGACACTGCATCGAGGATGACGGCCGCATCCTTCTTGGCCTTGGTCGCCGAGCGCTGCGAGGCACGGAAGCCTGTGACGACGATGTCCCCCTGATCGTCCGTGCTCTCCTTTTCGGGTGCCGCCGCAGCCTGTTGCGCCAGCGCACGGCCCGGCATGGCCATGCCCCCGATCACACCCATCGCTGCTGCCAGCAGCATCGCTCGACTCGAAAATTTCACTTCAATCCCCCTATACGCCTTAATATATATCGCGCTGTATGTTATTAATTTGACACTTCAAAGACGGTGCTTCTAAGTCTTGATGCGGACGGCAAACGGAGATGCCCTGAAGGTGGAGACGAACGACTATCGATTGACCCCGCGCGCGCGTCGGGTGCTCGCCCTGGTGCGGCGAAAGGGAAGCATGTCGCGATCGGACCTTATCCGCGATACGGGACTGTCGGGCACTGCGGTGTTCCGGGCGACCGAGGAACTCGAAGCGGCGGGCTTGCTGCGTAGCGGCGAAACCGTTGCTCAGGGGCGCGGCCAGCCGAGCGCGACGATGTACATCGTCGCCGATGCGGCGTTCAGCCTCGGCCTGTCGGTGATGACCGATCGCGCCGACGTGGTGCTGCTCGACCTCGCCGGTACGGTGCGTGCGCGGCGCGACCTCAGCGTCCCCGGCATGAGGCGAGCCGCGATCCTCGATGCGGTCGCGGCGTTCACGGCCGAACAGCCGATGCGCGACAGGATCGTCGGGATCGGCATCGCCATCGCCGGATTTTTCACCGCCCCGGGGATCATCAACTCAAGCGCAGAGCTGGACGATTGGGCGCTGATCGACCTTGCCGACGCGGCGGGAAGACGGCTTGGCATGCCGGCGATGGTCGAGAACATCGCCAGCGCCGCAGCCATTGGCGAGCGGCTTTTGGGAGCGGGCGTCGATCATGCAAGCTTCTGCTACGTCAACGTCGCGGCAGGCTTCGGCGCCGGGCTGGTCGATGACGGACAGCTGACGCGCGGACGCCATGGCAATGCGGGTGAGATCGCCGGCATGTTCCACTTCGCTGGTCGGGCAACCCCCAATCTGGCGGATCTACACGACACGCTCGCCCGGCATGGCGTCGCCTGCGACAGCATATCCGACATCGTGACGCGGTTCGACCCGGCGTGGCCGGGTGCCGATGCCTGGCTGGCGGCGCACCAATCCTCGTTCGCGTGGTTGTTCCAGATGCTGCGCTACACGCTCGATTGCGAAGCGATCGTGCTGGGCGGACGGCTGCCACGCCCCCTGGCGCAGCGCATCGTCGACGACATGGTCTGGCCAGAGCTCAGCCTGCCGTCGCGGCGCGGGGTGCGGGCACCATCGACCCAGCTGATCGTGGCTGCGCTTGATCCTGAACTGTCCGCGCCGTTAGGGGCGGCGTCATTGGTTCTGCATCGCGCGATGTTCGACTGAGGCGTCGTTCACCCAGCGCCAGCAGCAGGCCGCCCAGCGTGATCAGCAGCAGTGCGGCGACCATCGTCAGTGATCGCAACATCCCGGGCGTCGCGAGGACAGTGCGATAGGGCGCGCCATGGAGCGCGTGACCCAGCCACAGCATCGCAAGGCCCTGCGTAGTCTTCGACACGGCGGTAAGCGACACGATGCGCTGGAGATTGGCCGACTGATCGTTACCGCGGATCGCCGCGTCCCAGACCATCAGCCACAATCCGCCACTTGCGATACCGAAGCCGAGGCCAGCGACTGCGACGCCGACCCCGCCAGCGCGCAGCGGGCCGGCGATGGCGAACGCGGCCACGAGCGCGCATCCGCCAGCCAGCAATGGTGGCATATGGGGGGATAGCCGGTGGCCGGCGACCGCCCAAAAGGGCTGGCACAGGATCGCGCCCAGCGACGCCCAGATCATGATGCCGATGCCCGCCCCGCCATAGGCGGCGGCATAGGGCTCCATGGCGCGGAACATCGTACTGCCGGCCGTCGCCGCGCAGGCGATGGAGAGGACAAACGCGCCGGGCAAGGCGGCGCGCCGGCCGGGATAGGGCGCTTCAGGCGTCGCGGGGGCCGCGATGCCGCGCGCTGTTGCAAGATGGCGGGCGCTGACCACGGCTGCCCAGGCGACGATCGCCGCCCATGCGGCATGCGGTAGCGCGCTGCCCTTTTGCGCCAGCAACAGCGGCGCGGCGATAGCGGCGACCAGCAGGCTGGCGGATCCCCCGCAGACGTTGCGCGCGGCTAGCAAACGCATTCGCGATGCCGGGTCCGGCGCCAGCAATGGCACTAGCGCGTTCTGCGGCACATCCATCCGCGAGAAGGCGATGCGGAACCCGACCAGCGTGACGAGCGCTGCGCCCAGCCGGATCGATACGGGCAGGAATGGCGTGGCGCAGAACAGCAGGAAGAACAGGCCAACCGGGCCAGCCGCGGCGCCCTGCCGGCGCATCACGATCGCCGGCGTCTGCATGTGGGCACCGATCCTCCAGCCGATCGTGACGTCGGACGCCGCATTGACGAAGAGCGATCCGGCGATGACCGTGCCCATCGACCGCGGTGGCAACGCACACGTCTCAGTCAGAAAGAAGGCGAAGAGCAGACCGCTGGCATGCCACAGAACGCTTTTGCAGAAATGCGCGACCAGATAGCTACGACATTTCATGTCCAGCGCCCTTATGCCGTATCGCCTTCCAAGATTGGCCATTCTCCTTGATAGACAGGCGACATGACTTTGGCATGACGTCCAATCGTCCCAGATCGCGCCTCATAGAAGCGCTATCCACGGCCCTCGAGTAATCGCAGATGCGTGTTCGAAACCAATCGATCCTAGCGCTGGACGCCATACGGGACGATCAACGGAAACGCCGAATCCTCGCGCAACTCGCGGCAAAGCGCGTCGACCGGACTTTCCCCCGCCGCGATCTTACCACCGGTCTGCACGAGCCGCTTAAATCGATCAGGTCGCTTTGTGACCGATGCGATTGAGACTTCGCCTGATATGCCGCCCTCGCCTTCCGACAAACTGCCAAAATCGCCTCAGTCCGAATTCTCGTTTTCCGGTAAAACACGGTATTCGAGAACGTATCGCTATTCCGGAAACACCATCGTTTGTGAGGCGGTCGCCAGCTGCGGACCGCAGTGCGCTAACCCCGCCTCGCCGGGCCCTCATAAGGCGGAGACGAAATGCAGCTCGCCAACCTTCATTGGAGCCTCTTCGGTGCCGTTTGATAGGGTGCCGTATGGTCTTCCGTGGCTAGGACTCCAAGCGGACTAGGGGGTTAATCGGGCCGGAATTTAGACGTTCCTTTTGAGCGCAAATCGGACCGGCCTAATTACGAACGCGGAGGGTATACCCTAAACGCACCAGTTATGGCTCAGGCGGTGTGAACCCATAGAGACAGCACGACGTGATGTGCGTTAAAGGCCAAGAGTTAGGCTTTGGAAAAGCTATCCAACGGAAGCTGGGGTATCGCCGCCTTCAACGGAAGGCGTAGGTGAGGCAGATAGGTCTTCAGACTGATCTATTGTCAATGAAGCGAGGGCTTTCTCAATGGCGCTGCCGGTGATGATGTGATTTTGACCCTCATCGAGGTTTGAGATGAGAGATAAGGTCAATGCCTCAGCTTCGAGGTAAGTAGGTTGGGTGAGACTTCGACCGAAGTAGTGTGCCAGCACGCTTATAGCCAGCAAGCGTGGGCCACTGCCGGCATAGCCCCAAGCCCATGTTGAGGGTGTGTCAATTAGGTCCCAGCGCGCGTCTATCGCACGAGCGATGGGATCCGAGGAGGAGCGGGCAAACACAGCCTTAGCCTCGGCAAACCCCACAACATTCTTCTGTTTTGTTAGATTGACGTTTATGAGGTGGTACTCCGCCTCAATGTCTCTTGGCTTATTAGCCGTACGGTAAGTGAAAAACCTCCGAAGCTCATTCCAAGCTTTTTGTGTGAACCTACTGTAATGAAGCTCATTGATTTTTGCCATACCGGCCTCGATCCGGCGAACTGTCTCCCTAACTGAAATCCTAAACTGACTTTTATCGTCATCTTTTGTTATTGAGAATATTTTGAAGCCTTGATTCGAGCTGTCGGGAAGGTCCATGACGTCGCGGGAGGACAGAAAATATCGAACTGGCTCTTCATCCTGATCACGGGTGTGAAGCATTACAAAATAATGAGGTCTCGGCTTGTCATCATCTATGGCCTGACCGAGCTCGAGGGCCACGCTTCGCCCAGGCTGAAAATACTTTGATTGAACGATAGCGAAGTTGGGACCGGATACCTCGCGCCGTCTAAGGTCATGCGGATCTTTTGCAAAAGGCTCGAGCAGGAGGTCGATACCGTCCCTATCGATGTTGTAACGGGCAATAGCAAAAGAGCTGCCGAGGACGCCTTCGGCGAGGCTTTCACCAGCAGCTCCGTTAGCCTGAATGACACTTTGACGATCGCGTTTGGTCAACCCACCTACCTCTTCGCTCTATGTACGAACTGTCGTAGCTTAACGCTGCTTGCCGCTATCGGGGGTATCATCAAGCCGTTGATTAAGGCTCTTAACGTCGATCGACATAACACCTCGTTCTGTGGCTATCAGTGCAGTTTGCCCGTTTGCTACGATCGCAACGCCTTTAACACCGTTTCCCCATCTGGGGCACGCTGAACAGTTATTCTTAATGAGGGCTTTTATTTCAGCATGTTTCGCTTTTCCGGCATCACTGGCCACTTTTGGATAGCGATAGACGCCAGCCCAAAGCATACCAACTAGCCAAGGAATTACCAGAACCAGCGAAATTATTAGATAGATGCGCCCAAAAACGTCACCGGCTTTCTTGATCCGCTTATACACCAACGGCAACTTGCGACCTAGGGTCCTTTCCAGCGCCCACTCAAACGCGAGTGCGGCAAAGGCAATAGTTATCACCAAAGGGATGCCGTAAATTATTATTAAGACCCATAATTCGGTGTTGTCTCTTAGAACGCGATATCCCGCTGCGGTAACAACGGAGTCTGAAAGACCTATTACGCCTTCCGGAAGCCAAAACGCTCTGAAAAGAGCATCATAGTAGGTCTGGCCCGCATTGAATATCCATGCCTTCAGGACGGCACCGCCACCGACGAGGTTAATCAAACCTGCTGCAAGGGCAGTCAATGACAGACCTATGCGGGGGCGAATAGGTGGTTCGTCAGCTTGGACATCCGAGCGCCGAGCCTCACTAACCTTTGGTCGATCTATTTCTACCGCTTTGGTCATAGATCCGGCTATCTTTCGAAATTGACAGGGCTGTTCAAGGTCATCAGCTGGGACGGATATGGTGCAACTACGTCGATCAGATCTTCCCAGGCGGCAGTGAGCCAACGATCGTAATCATCATCATGCAAGATTACAGGCATAGCCTTCGGATGGATCGGAGCGACGATTGAGTTGGGTTCAGTAGTTAAAAAACCATAGGCATTGCCGCGCTCAGTGGGTCGCCAGATGCCGGCAAAGGCAAAGATCGGCCGACTAGGCACGTCGAACCAGTGCAACGGCTTCTTGCCATCTTCGCCAGGAGCTAACCCGTACTCGGAGAATGATGTCACCGGCACGAGGCAGCGCCGCGCCGGCGTGGTTAGCATCGACCGCCAGAAGCTTGAGGTAAGGTTCCGGACATTGGTCACGTACTTTGTCAGCTTCGTCGCGGGATCGCGTTTGCTCGGAATCTGGGTGGGCACTCCCCATTCCATGCGCTCGATCCGCCGATCGTCGCCATCCTGCAGGACGACGGCGCCGTAGAACGGCGTCTTCTTTCCAGTGGGAAAGATATCGCCTGCCGGAAACGTCTCATCGACCTCAAAGGGAGGGCGGATGCCGAAAGTCGCGGCCACCTCGGCCTGCTTCGCCGTCAGCCTGTATCTATTACACATCCGCACCTCCTATCGGCGCCGGCGATCAATCGCCGGCGCATATTGGTCAGAGCTTGTCCTTCAGACCCTTCGCGGCAGTGAACGACACCTTCTTCGACGCCGCGATCGTCATGGCCTCGCCGGTCGCCGGGTTGCGACCCTGACGCTCCGGTCGATCCTTGACGGCGAACTTGCCGAACCCAGGGATGGATACCTCGTCACCCTTCGCCGCAGCGGCCGCGATCTGATCGAAGACCGCCGTGATCGCCTTCTTGGCGTCGGCTTCGCTCGATCCCGTCGACGTTGCCACACCCTTGGCCAGCTCGCTGATGTTCATGCTATCTCATGCTCCTTAGAAAACGGGCAGGATCCTTACCCATGGCGAGCGACGACACAAAGACCGTGCTGGATGAGGCGGGCGCGCGGGCCGTCGCGCTGATGCTCGACAAGCTCGAGGACCACGACGTCACGGTGATTTACGAGACCGTTGGCGGGGTAGGGCCGATCGGTGATCTGGCGGCTGAAGCTATGAAGAACCGCAACATCGATCTCTGAGAGGCGACCTGCCGCGGCGCGCTAGTGGGTGTCTTGGAAGAGGGCTCTACCGACCTCGATGCCGCTCAAAAAGGTCAGTATCCAGCATGTCACGAGATAGCCTCTGCGCTCAGCCTTTGTGCGCTCGTTCCACCACCCGTAGAAGTCCTGCATCTGATCCATTTGTTCGTGTCAGGTAGAACAACCCTGCCGCTATCGGGATGAACCAGGCGGCGACGGAGAAAAACAAACGGGGCGCTTCCCAGCGCCCCGTCCGCAATCACTTCATCGACATACCCGACATGTCATGGCCGGCATGATCGCCGCCCTTCATGTCCTTGCAGCAGTCGCTTTTGCCGTCTTTGCAGCAGTCCTTACCGTCTTTGCAGCACTCCTTGCCGGCGCAGCAATCGGCCGCAGCGAAGGCCGTGGCGGGAACGAGCGAGAGAGCGATAGCGGCGGCAACAAACTTGATGGTCTTCATGTGAGCATTCCTTGAAATGTGATCGTTGGATGTTGGTCGATCACACCGCTCGCGGGGGCGGGGGAGCAGGGCCACCGCGGTGACCTTCAAGATGCGGATAAGCGGCCATGATCGGCGAACCGGCGACAGCCGGCGCGATTGTGGCGGCGAGAGACGGATGCGGATCGACAGCAATGCAACCGCCAATGCACGCCTGTGAGGAAGCGCCCTTGATCGGCTTCTTCACGGGCTGATCGCAGCCAGCCATCATCTGCATATCAGCTGCGGCGATCGGCGCCGCAGCGACTGCAACGGCCTCGCAAACCGGCCCGACCCGCAGGACAAGCATCACCGCCAGGAACGATAGCGCAAGAGCGCGAACAAGGCGGCCGAGGCTCATGAGCTCGCTATAAAGCGTCCGCATCGGCCTGGTCTACAAAGCTTTTGCGGAAGAGTGAGATCGGCCGTTCGGCTTGACGCTGGCGCCTTATGGCACGGGGTAGAAACGCAAACCCACTTGACCAACAGCCCGCGTTAACGGAACATAAAGGGAACAAGTAGAGTCTAGCCCTTATGCCCGCCGCCCTTTCTTCCGTCGCACCAACCATAGCGCATGTGCGGACGATCGCCACACCCGCGACCGACTTCCGCGTCATGCCGTTTGGCGTCGACGCGATCGACGGGCGACTTGGGGCAGGGGGCCTCCGAGCTGGCGCGTTGCACGAAGCGACGGCGCAGAGCGGTACGATGGTCGACGACGCGGCAACGACCCTCTTCCTCGCGAGCATCGCCGCACGTGAAGCTGCTGCGACAGGCGGGCCGGTACTGTGGGCGAGCTGCCGCGCCGACCTGTATGCACCGGCGCTGGAGCAGATCGGACTACCGGCCGCAGCCGTGATCCATGCCCAACCGCGTGATGATGCGGCCCTCCTGGCGGTGATCGAGGATGCGGTGCGTGACGGCACACCGTCTGCGATCGTCGCGGAGGCGAGCAAGGTTTCCATGGTCGCGACCCGACGTCTGCAGCTGGTCGCGGCCGAGGCTGACATGCCCGTCCTACTTCTACGTCGTCGACGCGGTCTGGGCGAGGATCCGCTTGCCGAACCATCTGCGGCCTGGACCCGCTGGAGGATCGGCACCGCGCCGTCCGAGCGGCTTGAGGTCGCGGGTGTAGGAAGGGCGAGATGGGCAGTTGAGTGCGCTCGCCAGCGTGGGGGTGAGGGGTTCTCCCTGATTGTGGAGGGCAGCGATGAGACGGGTCGTCTCGCTGTTCCTGCCGGACTTGGCCATCGAGCGGCTGAGACGGTTGGAACGGTCCGCTTCGCGGCAGCCTGAACGGCCGGTCCTCGAGCTGCCGGTAGATGACGACCCCGGCGCCTGTTCGGTGCCGCGGGGCGGCGGTTGGCGGCCAGGCGCGCGGTGGGCACGCGAGGGCCTGCCTTCCCGCGCCGACGTCGAGACGCAGATTGCGGCGCTGCCAACGCACGCGCAGCCGCCCATGCGCGAGCTCGGCCGGCGATCGGAGGCAGCAAGCCACCCTTATAAGACCGTAATCGCAGGGCATCCGGGGCGGAAAGCATCGCCATTGGATATTAAAACCGATGGCCTTCCACCCTTGGCGCTCATTGGCAAGGCTGGCCGGCGCGAGGAGGTGGTTGCTGCGTGCGAAGGCGCGCGGGCGCTTGGCATTCATCCCGGCATGGCTGCGACCCATGCGCGCGCGCTCGTATCGAATCTCGACTTCCGTCCGGCCGAGCCGGAGGCTGACGCTGCACTCCTCGATCGCCTTGCGCTGTTCGCGGTTCGGCGCTGGTCGCCGATTGCTGCTGTCACGCCCGCTGACGGGCTCTGGATCGACCTTGCGGGCTGCGCGCATCTGCATGGTGGCGAGGAGCGGTTCTGTAGGCGGCTGATCGCCTTCTGCCATCGTGCCGGCTTCACCGCACGCGTGGCCGTCGCTGATACGGCAGGGGCGGCCCATGCCCTCGCTCGCTTCGGCCGCAGTGAGCTGACCCGCGTCGAGCCGGGTGCAACCGCCAGTGCGATCTCGCCGCTGCCGATCGTCGCCTTGCGCCTGGCCCCGAGCGCCATCAGCGCTGCCAAACGCTTCGGCTTCGAGACAGTAGCGGATCTGCTGCCCGTCGCGCGCGGACCACTGGCGCGTCGGCTCGGTCTGCCGGCGATCACGCGTCTGGACCAGGCGCTTGGCGCGGTCGCCGAGCCAATCACCCCGCGCGAAGATGCCGAGGTTCCTGTCGTCGAGCGGCGCCTCCTCGAGCCGATCGGCACGGCCGAGGCGATCGAACAGGTTATGGGGGACCTGCTGAACGATCTAGCGCAGGTCCTGCAGGCGCGAGGCTTGGGCGCACGGGCACTCCGCCTCACGGCCCTGCGCGTCGACGGCTCGGAACAGGTCGTGGGTGTCGGCACTTCGCGGCCGACGCGCGAGGTATCGCACCTTCTCAGGCTCCTGAAGCTCAGGATCGAGCGGATCGACCCTGGCATGGGTCTCGAGCAATTCTGGCTGGTCGCGCCGCATACCGAACCGCTGGATGCGGTCGACCTTGGCGCGGTCCTCGCCGGCGAGGAGCTGGTGCGGGACCCGGCGCGCCTCGTCGACGTCATCGCCGGCAGGATTGGAGGCTATGCCGTCTACCGGCTTGCGCCCGTCGAAAGCCATGTGCCGGAGCGGGCCGTCACCCGCTCCGACCCGGTGGAGATGCCAGGATCATGGCCGGCATGGAAGCGCCCGATCCGCCTCTTTGCCCGGCCGGAACCGCTGGCGCGCGTGATGGCGCTGATGCCGGACCAGCCACCGCGTCGGTTCGAGTGGCGGGGCAAGACCTACAAGGTCGTTGCCGGCGACGGCCCCGAGCGCGTGCACGGCGAGTGGTGGCGCCGCGATGCCGAGGTGTGGGCGGTGCGGGACTATTACCGTGTCGAGGACGATGCGGGCGGCCGCTACTGGGTCTTCCGCCGCGGTGACGGTTTCGAGGACGAGACGGGCGACCTGTCCTGGTGGATGCACGGGGTCTTCGGATGACCCACTATGTCGAGCTACAGGTGCTCACCCACTTCTCGCTCCTGCGCGGCGCTTCGTCGCCGGAGGAGCTGTTCGCGGCCGCGGCGCTGCTCGGCTACCCGGCGATCGGCGTCAGCGACATCGGCACCGTTGGGGGTGTCGTGCGGGCATGGGAGGCGCAGAAAGCCACAGGCGTCCGCTCGATCGCGGGCACGCGCGTCGATCTGTCCTGCGGCCGGCGCCTGCTGCTCTATCCGACCGACCGGCCCGCCTGGTCGAGGATCACGCGGCTGCTCACCGTCGGCAAGAAGCGGGCGGGCAAGGGCGGGTGCCTCCTCCACTGGCACGACCTCGAGCCGTGGTCCGAGGGCGTCGTCGCCATCCTGCTGCCGCACGAGGCGGACGAGGAGAACGTCGCCGCACTGAAGGACCTGAAGGCTATCTACGGGCGTCGCGGCTACATGGCCCTGTTCCAGCGGCGTCGGCCGGGGGACGCCGTCCGCATCGATGCGCTGGCGCGACAGGCAGGCGGGGCAGGGGTCCGTGCCGTTGTGACCGGCGATGTGCTCTATCACGCGCCCGAGGCACGGCTGCTTCAGGACGTCGTGACTGCGGTGCGCGAGAAATGCACCGTCGACGAGCTCGGCTACCGCCGCGAGGTGAACGCGGACCGGGCGCTCAAGTCGCCCGACGAGATGGTCCGGCGATTCCGCGCCTATCCGGACGCGCTACAGGCAAGCGTCGATATCGCGCGCATCTGTACCTTCGACCTTGGCGAGCTGGCCTATCAATACCCGCACGAACGCCTGATCGAGGGTCTGTCAGCGCAGGAAGCCTTGGAGAAGCTGGCGACCGAAGCGGTCGAGCGGATGTTCGATGGCCAAGTGCCGGAGGCGTACACCAACCAGATTGCGCATGAGATGCGGCTGATCGGCGAGCTTGGCTACGCGCCGTACTTCCTCACCGTCTATGCGATCGTGCGGGAGGCGCGCCGGCGCGGGATTCTCTGCCAGGGCCGCGGCTCGGCCGCGAACAGTTGCGTATGCTTCGTGCTCGGCGTCACCTCCATCGACCCCATCAAGCACGAGCTGCTATTCGAGCGCTTCGTGTCGGGCGAACGTCGCGAACCGCCCGACATCGACGTCGATTTCGAGCATGAGCGCCGCGAGGAGATCATCCAGTGGATCTACGAGACCTATGGGCGTGACCGGGCTGCGCTGACTGCGGTCGTGACCCGTTACCGCGCGCGCGGCGCGGTGCGTGACGTTGGCAAAGCGCTCGGGCTACCGGAGGATTTGACGTCCTCGCTCGCCGGCCTCGTGTGGGGCTGGTCGGCCGAGGGCGTCGGCGAGAAGCAGGTCGACGAGCTCAACCTCGACATCGCGGACCGTCGCCTACGCCTGACGCTCGACCTCGCGCGCAAGCTGATTGGCGTGCCACGTCACATGTCGCAGCACCCAGGCGGCTTCGTGCTGACGCATGACCGCCTCGATGACCTGGTGCCGATCGAGCCCGCTGCGATGGAGGATCGCCAGATCATCGAGTGGGACAAGGACGACATCGACAGCCTCAAGTTCATGAAGGTCGACGTCCTCGGCTTGGGCATGCTCGGCTGCATGAACCGGGCCTTCAACCTACTCGAACAGGACAAGGGCATTCGGGTTGGATTGGCCGACCTGCAGGACGATGACCCGGCCGTCTACGCCATGATCCAGAAGGCTGACACGCTCGGCACCTTCCAGATCGAGAGCCGCGCGCAGATGAGCATGCTGCCGCGCATGAAGCCACGCCGCTTTTATGACCTCGTGATCCAGGTCGCGATCGTGCGGCCGGGGCCGATCCAGGGTGACATGGTCCACCCGTACCTTCGCCGGCGTGAGGGGCTGGAACGGCCGGAGTACCCGCGCCCGGAGCTGCGCGCGGTATTGGAAAAGACCCTCGGCGTTCCCCTGTTTCAGGAGCAAGCCATGAAGGTCGCGATTGTCGGCGCGGGCTTCACCCCGGCCGAGGCGGACCAACTGCGCCGCGCCATGGCCACCTTCAAATTCACTGGCGGGGTCAGCCATTTTAGCGAGAAGCTGATCGAGGGCATGGTCGCACGCGGCTATCCGCGCGACTTCGCCGAGCGCACCTTCCGCCAGCTTGAGGGCTTCGGCTCCTACGGCTTTCCGGAGAGCCACGCCGCCAGCTTCGCCAAGATCTCTTATGCGAGCAGCTGGATGAAACACCATCATCCGGACGTGTTCTGCGCCGCGCTGATGAACGCGCAACCGATGGGCTTCTACGCGCCCGCACAGATCGTCCGCGACGCGCGCGAGCATGGCGTCGAGGTGCGGCCGCCTTGCGTCAACGCCAGTCGCTGGGATTGCACACTCGAGCGAACAGGCGGGCGCTACCTGGCGGTGCGGCTTGGCCTGCGGGTGATCCGCGGCCTCTCGAACGCTGACGGGGCGAAGATCGTCTCCGCGCGCAGCACCACCGCTTATGACTGCGTCGAGGACGTCTGGCGCCGATCCGGCGCGCAGCGCGCCGCGATCGAGAAGCTGGCGGACGGCGATGCCTTCCACAGCTTCGGCGCTGATCGCCGGCAGGGTCTATGGAAGGTGAGGGGGCTCGGCGAGGCTCCGCTGCCGCTCTTTGCCGCAGCGGACCGCGCGGCCGAGACGCTGAGCGCCGAAGGCATTGAGCCAGAGGTGCAGCTGCGGGCGCTGACCGATGGCCGTGAGGTGATCGAGGATTATCGCAATCTGCAGTTGTCGCTCCGCGCTCACCCGCTTACGTTCGTGCGTGACGAGCTGACACGTCGCGGCGTGACACGCTGCGCGGATCTCGCGAGCGTCCGCGACGGCCGACACGTCGAGGTCGCCGGCATCATCCTCGTGCGCCAGAAGCCCGGAAGCGCGAAGGGCGTCCTGTTCATCACGATCGAGGACGAAACCGGCATCGCCAATGGCATACTTTGGCCCGACCGTTTTGAGGCGCAGCGCCGCACCGTGATGTCGGCCTCCATGGTGGGTCTAAAGGGGCGTGTGCAGAAGGAAGGCGAGGTGATCCACGTCATCTGCGACCGGATCGTCGACCATGGCGACCTGCTGCACCGTGTCGGAGATATGTCCTTCCCGCACCGCACCGGGCGCGGCGATGCCGGCCAGCATCCAGGCTCACCGGATCGCGGGGACAAGGGATGGCAGCCCGAGCCGCGCAACCAATACTGGCCGCCTCACGCGGACGGTAAGGATCCTGAGGAGGTCGTGCGCTTCAAATCGCACGACTTCCACTGATCCGTGTCGACGCTTCCTCGGCACCAGCGCGTGGTGATCGCGCTGTCGGTGCACATCCTGCGTGCCGGCGTGGCCAGGTGTTCGGAGACGACCGTCGACGGCATGGAAGTCCGTCTCGCGCTACGCTGTCTTCTGCCCCACTGCCCTGAACGTTGGCCCCTCGAGCTCTATTGGGATGCCGCATCCCAGACGAACGAAATTGGCAGAGCCCAAGGGGTGACAGCCGCGTTTAACGGGATCGTCCGCCAGCTACGCAAGGCGGGACGGTATGAGGACGTGTCACCGCTGTGAGCAAACGGCCGACGATCGAGGCACCGTACAAAACGCTCGGCGAATGGGCGACCGATCGCGCCGACATGCGGATCGCATGCGCCTGCGGCCGGAGCATGAATATGCCAGCAAGTCAGATCCTCGAACGCTTTCACGGCGACGGCGATGTCGCATCGAAGGTCATTCGGCTGCGATGCCGAGGATGCGGCCGCCGCGGCCATGCCTCGGTATCCTCGGTGCCGATCCTGCGCCGCTAAGGCATCAGGCGTCGCCAACGGTCAGTGCAGACCTCCCGCCGTCCGCCTTTCCGGCCATGCCGGGCACCTCATCAAGTTGACGAAGATCGGTGAATTTGCCGCGCTCCTCACGGTAGCGAACAATCTCGAAACCATGGCCTTTGAGCTCCGGAACGGCATCCAGCTGCTCGGCCGTCGCAGTGTTTACGTTGACGAGAGATGCGTCGCTCATGGTCATCCTTTTCGTTTGCCGGTAGCAAACCGATAGGAGCCCCTCCCGGTTCAGACTGCCGCGGCAACGGCGAGAAAAGGGTGACCAATGGCCAACCATGACGCTCCGGAAGACACGGACGACATTCGGGCGCTGCTCGCCCATTTGCTCGCTGGCGTCACTGGCAAGCCCGAAGCGCACTGGGCAAAGCTGATAGGCGAGGTGACGGCTTTGCCCATCGTATTCGATCCCCAGTCAAATTGGAGGATTGATCCGAGCGGCACTAAGAAGGAGATCGAAGCCATCGCGAAAGCCGCAGAGGTTGTGCGCCAGGCACATCCCTACGTCCCATCACCGAAAACCCTGACCTAGTCGCCGAATATTTCGGCAATCGGTCTTCTGAAAAGGCGTGCAATCTGGAACGCGCTAGACAACGACGGATCGTGCTTCCCCGTTTCGATCGCGTTGACCGCTTGCCGTGAGATCTGAAGCCTTTCAGCGAGCTGTGCTTGGCTCCAACCACGCTCTTTGCGGAGGACCTTCAGCCTGTTGCAAAGACCTGCCACGGCTTAGAACGTGACAACGACGGCTCGGCGGACGAGCCGCTGAGCGCTTGGTGAGGTTGACCGGGCACCTGGCGAGCGTTGTGTTGGTCGTGGCGCACTCACCATCCGAGCGACTGAGCTATAACTGACAGGGTGGATGCCGTCTTGTGTACGAAAGGCGTCCAGGTGCACCACCGTATCGCCGAAGGTCACGGCAACAGTCCTGACGATCGCTGAGGCAGCCGGATTATACGGCGCGATCCAAACGACCCGGGACGCAGCGGTTCTACGCCGGATGACGTCCAGATTTCGAAGAAGATTAGGGTTGCGCGGATCGTTCGAACCGAGAGCTATGACAACGAAGCTGGCGGACAACGTCTCAGGGGAGAACCGCAGCGCGTCACCGGAAGATGCGCCAACACGAGCGCGCATCTCGCACTGAATGCCCGACATCGCCAACGCTGCGGCGGTGCCAACTGCGGTGCTGTCACCGAGGATCAGGCAGAACGGGATCATTTGTGACCCAACAGGGCCAGTACGATAGCGAGCGACATGACGAACAGGGAAAGCCAGATGGCGATCTGCCCGTAGATGTGGAGCACGACGCCCACCCAGGTGTAGTGCCGGCGCAGCATGACGCCGCTCCCGACCGCGATGAAGAAGGCAATCGTGGTCGGCATCGTGATCGAAAGCGATCGATGCAGAACGGCCTCCGCAAGGGGCATCAGCCCGACCGCCATCACCAGCAACCACGAGAACCCAAAAAGCAGATTGCTGCGTAGATCGAGAGGTTCGTGGTTATCGGTGCGGTGCGCAGAAATGCTTGCCATTGCCTCGCTCCAATGCCAACCTCCGTGCGGAGGTTAGCGTCATGCCAGAATTTGATCTGTCGCTATACAACGCGACACGGGATAGGCCGGGTGGCCCCCTCGTCGTGGTTGATGATGCCGACGACGCGCCGACTTTGCAGCCGTTCGCGGACGCGAGCGGCCGTTGGACCCAAGGAGGCACCATCGGGTATCTCCTCGCCTACGGCCTGCTCGCCGGCGGGCTGCTCTATTGCGCGTATTTCCTGTAGGTTCACTTCCTAAGCTCCGGGTCGGTGAAGAAGCCCTTACGCATAGCTTCATCGACCTCACCCCTCACGGCTGAGCCAGCCTCAACGGCGCCTGCTCGGATCACCCTCTTGGCATCCTGATCTGCCTTGATCGCAGCCGTTTGAGTATCGATCTGCGCAACGGTCGCAGACCCATCGCCAGAACCGCCAACCGTTGGAACTGCGCGGAGGCCAGTCGGATGATAGCGAGCCTCAACGTCTGCAGCGCTTGAGACGGGGACCTTCGGAACGTCGACGAGGTCCGGCTCGTGCAAGCGCGGAGCCACGCCGTTATAAATGTCCTGCCGCTTTTGCTCAAGGAACCGGGAAACCATCTGATCGCGAGTGACCCGCTGCTGATCGCTAACCGCCGTCTCGTGAAGGCCGGGGGCATTCAACGCGGGCTTTTCGGCCTGCTCTTTCGCGTACCACTGAGCCAACTCCTGGCTCATATTCTCACTCATCTGCATGCCGTGCGTCTCAGCATAGCTTGCATCATTGGATAGCTGCTGGGCCTTTTCGTGAAGCTGGCGGGCGCGCAGCTCATGCGAATACGCCAGCGACCGTGCGTCCTCGGTGCTGACGCTCGACGTCTGTGAGGTAGCAGCACGAACGGATGTGCCGGATCTCGTATAATTGCCGGTGCTCTGGTTCAGGTTTTCGCCATAAGACTGCTCGTTGCGAGTTCCATCGCCAATCGACGAGCCATCTTCAACGGAACGGGTCTGGTCTTGGTTTTGACGCAGCGAATCGGTTTGCTGGCCCGTCCAAGTTTTGCTCCCCTTGATTTGGGGCAGAGCACCGGCCAGCTTTTGTCCGAGACTGGGCTTCTCCGGCAATTGCTGCGGCCCGTTCGGACCGACGGCATCTGCGGGGTTCGGCCTGCCGGGACGCGCTGCCCCACCGCCGCCAAGCCCGACGCTCAGACCACCCGAGACAGAATCAATGACCTCAGCTCCGCGGCCGTTGGTGTTCGTGACACGGGAGGAGTTGTTGATAGCCCCGCGGTTCTCCAACGTATCGAAGGTCGAGCCGCCAGTCCGAACGAAGCGATCGCTGCCTACATTCGTCTGGACACCCGATCCGTTCTCTGTGGCCTTCGTGACGTCAGTCGAGGTGCCTTGTGCGCTTCGGTCGGTATGGGTGGTGCTGAGAATCCGAGCGGCTGCGGCCTCCTCGCTCTGGGCCTCACGCTCCAGCATGCTCGCGGCCTGTCGCATTTCTGAGACATACCCAGTCGAAAGGGTCGGAGTGACCGATAGCCGGGACATCGCACCGGTTGTGTCGGTAACGACGAAGCCGTTGCCATGGCTCGTCGACGTCGCACCGTTATCGTGCCGGTATGAGTAAGCGCCGGCACCGCTGGTGTACGACATGGCGTCAGACCACTGGTTGGCCTGCCGCATGTTCGACGTCGAATTGGCAAAACTGGTGTTGCCATAGGAATAGTTGCCGGTCGTCTGCTCGGCCGCAGCCGCTTCCGCTGCGTTCTGAGCCGGGTTGAGGACCGATGTCGCCTGACCCGAGATACTCATCGCGCCCTTGGCGAGACCCGCCGCGAGGAAGGGCACACTCATCAGCATGAAGCCGGCGATCGTGGCCGTCTCGGCATTGACGGCGCCGATGCCCGCGAACGTGCCTAGCGACATACCTCCTTCCGCTGCGCCCTGGGCGGCACTGGTGGCGCGCGTCATGCAGATCATGTGGAGGATGACGTACAGCGGCCCCCAAGACGCGAGGTAGAAGAACCCGGTCAGATAGCCCTTGAGCGCCCCGACCCCCGTTTGAGGCATCAGGAAGAGCGGGAAAATTACCGGGAACATCGCGTAGAACACGACCGTGAGCACGATGTTGAGGATCGGAACCCAGCTCATCGCCTGTTGGGCGATCGAGTTGTACGTGTTGCGCGCCTGAATGTCCGCCCGCGTCGTGGCGAAGGTATCGATCGACGCCGCGCCCGGACCACCGGCCATCCCGTCGCGAGCCTGCATGAACGCGTTGATCGCCGTGTTCTGCCGCATCACGGCTTCGTAGTTGGCGCTCGAGGCGGTGAAGGCCTGATTGACGATCGGAACATCAGCACGAAGCTTAGCCGAGGCGACGGCGGTCGAGAGTTTGGGGAAGGCCTGCTTCGACCAGATCGGCGTGTGCGCCGCGATCATCGGCGTCCATTGCTCTGAGAGCAGGTTGTAGGCGTTGTTGCACGTGATGATGTCGCTTGTCACCGACGCACCGTTGCGGCTGACCCAAGGCTGCGACCGAGCCACAGAGCCCGGCCCCATCGCAGTCCATAGATCCTTCGCGTTGGCTAGGTCGGTCATCGACTTCTGGCCGAGCATGATGTCGCCGAACACGCAGTTTTTGAAATGCGCCGACAGGTTGGTCGCAAACTCGGCGTCGCGGATCTCAAAATTGCGCGTCGCGTCGAAAAGGCGCGCGCCATAGACCATGCCGTTGGTTGAGTAGTTCAGCTGGCTTGGCATCGTGAAGACCGTCTCGGCCGTGCGGGTGAGCCAGTCACCGACCTGACTGGTGAAGCTCGCGATCACGCCCAGCCCGAGGGGCACGTTGGCAACGGTGGCAGGGGCCAGCGACGGGTTGATGCGGTCGGTCACCTTCACCGACACGGTAGGGACCATCAAGCACATGTAGATGAGCGTCGAACCGATGAACCAGTTCATCCAGACGCGGACGTTCATCGTGAAGGCGACGCACAGAAGCGAATAGATCAGGCCGAGGACCATGACGACGCGAAGGAGCGAACGGTAGCCGCCCCCTCCCGTCCACGCTGCGACGGCGTTGAACGTGTTGACGATGTATTCGCCACCGCCGATCGTGAAGACCTCGACCATGCCGTTCGTCCTTAGTTGAGGCCCTGCGCGCTCAGCCCGCGCGAGAAATTGAGCGAAGCGGCCATCGCCGGCGACATGCTGTTCTGCAGGGTCGATTCCAGCATCACGGATTTGTTGATGAGGAAGATCGTCTGATTGAGCTTGTCGTTCAGCTTGAAGTCGCGCTGCGAGTAGCGGTCACGTGCCGACGCCAGCTGCTCGCGCCATGCCTTGCTGACGTCGACGTCACCCGACTGGACCTGGACCGATGACTGGCTGATCCGATCGAGCATGTTGTCGATCATCGCCGAGAGCATGTTCACAGCGACGATCTCGGCGAGAGCGTTCGTCTCACCGGGATTAAAGCTCTGGTGTGCCATCGCTTGGACCGCGAGCATTTTGTAGAGCGGGATCGTCGTCATGTTGAGGAGCTGCTGCTCCCCAACGTCGAGCGCGCTGTCGGTGCGGATCTTCGAGTTGATCGAGTCGATCATACCCTTGATCTTCGTGCGAAGTCCGGTCGCGATCTGAAGATTCTGTTCGGTGACCTTGAGGCACTTCAGCTGCTCGTCGCACTTCAGAAACTTGACCGGTTGCCCGCCCGTGCCCGTACCATCGAGAAGGGCGGTGACGACCGCCTCCTCGGCAGGCCCATGAAAGACCACAGCCGGGCCGCCGTCATCGCCACCCTTCGGGTTGACGATGATCGTGCCGACGAGGGTCATCAGGTATTCCGAGAACGCCTGATCGAAGGTGCCGAACTTATTCGACTTCTGGATTGCGTCCCAGGTGTAGTTGCGCGGCGTGCCGGCCGCATTCTCCGCCACCTTGGGATCGGTGTTGGCGTCGATCGTCGACTCCTGCTTATTTCCCGGTCCGCACTCCTGACGGGACCGCGCCCAGTCGGAGAAGATGCCTTGGCTGTTGCCGATCGCCGCGCAGACGTTGGACCGCGCTCCGGCCATCTTCGGCCATAGGCCCCCCACCAAGCCCTGCGCTGCCTCGCACGACGAGATGTTCATCTGGTTCATCTGCTGCGCTTTGTTGGCCATGCCGTCCATGACCTTGCCGATTTCGGGCGAGACGCTGTCGATCGCGAGCTGGAACGCGAAGCCGAGCGCGTTGTTCGCGGTCGCCTTCAGCATAGCCACCATCTCGGCGCCGTTGATGAACGAGAAGGAGCCGGTGAAGATGTCGATGCCGCCACACCCGGCGCGCACGCTCGGCATCTGGAGATTGAGCGGCTGCACGCTCTTTTGCGGGAAGCGGGTCCAGACATTGCCCATCGAATAATATCCGGCGCTCTGGCCCTGATATGCGCTGGGGCCAGTGACATTGGCGGCGCCGCCCGCGTCCTGGAAGAAGCTATTCATCTGCCCGGCGACGTCGGCACGCGCGATGTCGACCGGGATCATGCTCGCGGCCCCGAGGCACGCGACGACCGCGGCGGACCGCCGCAGGAAGACGCGGAAGGGGGAGGGGCGGGGTTTGCAGGTGGTAGCGGTCATCAGAAATCCTGACCCGGCTTGGTGTTGGTGAGCATGAAGATCCGCTCCATGACCTCGTCGGCCGACATGACGCCGAAGCCGATGGGCACGGTCTTGCGGGTCACGGTGTCGAAGAGAACGAGCGCAGGCGTGGCCAGCGGCACGCCCATGCGCTCGCGCTGGCCGCTGTCGACCACGTAATTGGGGAAGGTTCGGCTCGGACCGCCATCGGTGGAGACGGCCATCACGGTCATACGATGACTGTCGGCGACCGAGCGGAGGATCGGAGAGAAGACCTCGCACGCGGCGCAGCTCTGCGCGAAGAAGTAGAACATGCCGTACCGCTGGCCGATACGAGACAGCGCCTGATCGCGCGTAGCGCTGCGGTTATCGGTCCAGGCACGCTTGCCGACGGTGGAGACCGGTCGCTGCAGCGTGTAGTCGATGTCGGGGTTCTGCCAGAGCGCGCGCTGCCAGGTGTCGGAGAAGGTGGAGGCCCGATCCAACTGCTCGCGCTGATAGCGCACATAGGCAATGACGTTGGCCTCGGTCGGCTCGAGGATGGCGCGGTTCTTCAGCTCGTTGAGCTGCTTGGAGATCGCCTTCATCCGGTCCGTCGCCGAGGCTTGAGCCTGCTGGGCAGCTTGCGGCGACTTGGTGGGGGTCTTCGGACGCTCGCAATAGAACCACTGCCCGAGGCGGCGCTGGCCGCAGTAGAAATCGTCACCCTGAACAGGCGTATCGACGCTTGCCTCGAGGACGTCAGGCTGCACCTGGTCCTCGCTCTCCGCGTCGTCGCCGACATCGGCCATCGCCGCTGATTGGAGATCGAGCGACTGCGCCCCCGCCGGCGCCGCGACCGGCGCGGCAGCTGCGAGGAGCATGAGAAGCGTGGCGGCGACGCGGCCGCGGCGGTTATCCCTGATCGTCATCATCGTCGTGCTCCCCGTCGAGCTCAATCATTGCGAGTTGAAGGACGTGCATCATCCGCGCGACGTCGAGCATCTTGGTGCCCTGATCGAGCATGCGGACGATCCCACGGAGGTGACTGCGGCCGTGCTTGCGGCCCTTGATCGTGGCGCGCATCCCGCTGTCGCGGCGCACGAGCCAACCGGCGTCGACCATGCGAGGAAACGATCGCTCGATCTCTCGCGGGTCGATTTGACAGTCGAACCAGTGCCCGACCGTCTGTGCGACCTCGCCGGCTGACGTGCCGCGCCCGGAGCGGTGGATCCGCAGGAAGATGGCGAGGTCGAGCACCGACATATCGACGGCGCATGGTCCCCCCGGACCTTCCACATCATTTGCCCCCGTGAAGGTCATAATACCCCTGAATTTTCTGCTGGATGTCGGTCATGACACTGACCTCGTCGGGCAATTTTGCGGCGTCCATGAACTCGGCATAGACCTCCGAAAAATCCATTTTCGACAGGTCGAGGCGCTGAAACTCCTCGATGGTGAAGCCCTTGCAGGTCTCGTCCTTGGGCTTGCCCCACGGCTTATTGATCTGCTGGCGGCCCTGCTCCTGCAGGATGCGGGATAGCTTGCTGCCGAAGCAGCAATAGGCGTCCTTCGACGTGACGCAGATGCCGAGAACCTTGTCCGAACAATAGGACCCGACCTTGTGGCACAGCCCCTTGTCGTCCTTCTCGTCGAGTTGCTTCTCGGCCGAGCTGCACAGCCAGGGCGTCAGCAACGGCACTCCCTTGCCCGAACAGCAATTGGACGCGCCAAAGATCTTCTTGTTGCAGGTCCCGCGCTCGCCGGAAAAGACCGTCAGGTTGTTCGGATCGAATTGCTTGCCGGCGTCGCCGATCGAGTGAAGCGCGACGAGCGCGTCCTTGAACTCGGTCGAGGCTTCGCGCTCGATCTGCTCGCAGTTGCCGTTGAGGCAGTAGACGTCGTTGCCGCAGACATACTGCTTGTCGGTCGACGCCGGGTCATCCGGCAGCGGGCAGCTATAGACGCGCTGCGATACCTTGCAGGCCCCCGACTGGGGATCGTCGAGACATTCGTCGCGCAGGAATTTGCACTGCTTGTTGTCGTCCAGCGAGCCGCAGTCGCTCGCCGGTTCGAGCCGCTGGCAGGTGAAGGTGCGCGACCAGGCCCAGCAGCTCTGCGTCACTGGCACGCCTTCAATCGTGCGTGTTTCAGGGCCCTCGGTGCACACCTCGGCCGCCTGCGGCGTGCAGCTGGTGTCTGCGGCAAGCGACGGGCAGGTGCCCTCGTTGCGGGTGACGGACACGCTGACTTCGCCTTCCTTCTTCAGGTAGACCGTGCCGGTGCGAAAATTCTGGTGGCTACCCGTGTCACTGGCGGGAAGCTCGCTCGAACAGGAATAGAGCTGCGCTGTGCCGCTCAGCTTGCCCTTACAGAATTTGCGATAGTCCTCGACGTTGGTGCCGCCTGCGCCGAGGTCGATCTGCGCGTCGCAGATGTGCTTCGACACCGGTTCGGTACGGCAGACGCCGGCCGCGGTCCGAGCCTGCATGACGCTATTGCGGGCAAAGCCGTAGCCCTCGTTCTTATCGAGAACGCCATAGTAGAAATAGCGGGCGGTGTTGACGACGTGCGGGACCATATTGCCGCGGCAGATCTCGTTGGCCTGCGTGACCTTCGAGCCCTTGTTGCACGTCGCTTCGTAATAGCCCTTCGAGCCCACCGACGGGGGAAGCGCGGTGCAGGTGCCTTGGCTTCCGCCAATGTCCTGCCCGCCGAGATAGGTCTCGGGATCCTTCTCGATCGCGGTGCCCCGCGAGGTCGCAGCGATGATTTCGGCATTGCTGAAGCTCGGCCGCGTGCCGCCCTTGTCGGTAACGGTGCCATACGCGTCGCTCGTCGGCGCGGCGACCTTCCCATCCATCGCCAGCTTGTCGGGATCGTCGAAATAGCCCTTCTCTGGCAGATCGGTGCCGCCATAGCCGGGAAGCTCTTGCAGCTTCAGCTCATTCGGGCCGAGGCTATCATCGGCGCGCATCGCCTTGCCCATGGCATTGCCCTGCTGACGCGCCTCTTCGATCGTCGTCTGCGCGATGACGCCGCTGGCGCCACCCACGAGGATTGCGAGAAATAGGGAGGCGGCGACCCGCTTCATTTAGCTGGCCTTCGCCATGTTGCGCAGCGCGACCGAGGCAACACCGGCACCCGGTCCGCGCGCCGACACGAAGGTATCGAGCACATAGCGGACCGAGACGTTACCGGTGATGCGATCGTGCGCGGGCACCGCGGTGCGACAGTTGAGGCCGGAGCACAGGTCGAAGTCGGATGACACGGCCACGTAGGTCGGCACGGCCTGGACGTCGAACGCGCGGAAGAGGCGGGGATCGATGCCGACGTTCGAGAGCTGGTCCTTCTCGGTCACAACCTTGCTCAAGGCCTCGCTGAACGCCTTCATCGAATTGCCGGGAAAGCCGCGAAAGACGACCACCCCTCCGGCCTTCGCTGTGTCGGCGATCAGCTGGCGAAGCGCCGGCACCGGCATCGACAAGCTGGCGAATGCGATGAACTGGGGCGCGTCGCCGCGCCCCGTCGACGAGACGTTCTGGCTGGCGCCCTTGATAATCTCATCGAAATCGAAAGCTCCGTCGCCGTTCACGGGCAGGTCGGCTTTCGCCAGCTCGACGAGGTTTCCGGTGGCCTTGGTCTGGACCGCCACGGCTTCTTCGCGGAAGGCGTCGCCACGATTGCGGACGTGGTCGGCGAACGTCTCGGCATCGCCCTGCATGGCCGCCGAGCGACGCTTGATGGCGTCGAGATCCAGACCGTCGACGGTCTGAGCGATTGCCTGAATCCCGCCGATCGTGGCGACGAGAGCGAGGACGATGGTGAAGCGACGCATGTCAGTGGTTCCTCACAGCACACAGCAGTTGCGCTTGCGCCAGACGAGGTAGCCCATGTCCTCGCCCTTCACGGGGAAGGCCCGGCCAGCCTGCGGGGGCATGGTCGAGGCACCGAGCGGCGAGCAGGCATACTTGCCGCTGACGGTCGGGATCGGGTTGGTCATCTGGACGCGGTATTGCTGCTTGCGCAGCACCGGCATCGGGTACTTGTTGCAGAGGCCCTTGGAGCCCATCGTTCCCCACGCGAGGCCTTCGCGGTGGATCTTGAAGGCGAAGCGGGCAAGCGCCAGGCGCGACGCCTGAACGTGGCCGATCGAGGCGGCGATGTTGCCGTTGACGGGGTACATCGGCCCCTGACAGCCCGCGCACCAGAAGGTCGCATCGAGCGGCAGCTTGGCGGTCGCCGCGATGCAGTCGCCCGCGCACGCGGCCTGTGCGATCGGTGAGGAGAAGAGCACTGCCTCGGGGTTGATAAGCGCGGTGAGCGAGTCATCCTGCCAGAGCGGATCGACTTCGGTCATGTAGGCGATATCGAACGACGATTGCTCGAAACAGGCGAAGTCCGCGAGGATCTCCATCCAGTAGAGCAGCGGATAGACGTACCAGTGGACGTGCCACTTCGACGTGTTCTGCCCGTTACCACCCTTCTGAGACGGACCTGACAAATTGCCCTGTCCGATGTCGAAGCCGGGCGAGATCTTGGTCCCGCCGAGGTTCACGAAACACCACGGCTTGGTCGACACGTCGGCGAGACGCACCGGCTCCCAGAAGCCGGCCGAAATGCCGATACGGGGGACGGGCGATCCGCAGGCGCAGACGGGCAAGCTGGGGTTGTCCGTATCGGGTCGATTGCTCGGCCAGATCTTCAGGCCACCCACAGACAGCGGAAACAGACACGACCAGCACACATCGG
This sequence comes from Sphingomonas benefaciens, assembly GCF_052907485.1. NCBI lineage: Bacteria > Pseudomonadati > Pseudomonadota > Alphaproteobacteria > Sphingomonadales > Sphingomonadaceae > Sphingomonas > Sphingomonas benefaciens. The sequence continues at coordinate 82,219 of NZ_JBREIC010000007.1, forward strand.
TGATCGGGTTGACGAACTTGCCGGTGCATTTCGACTGCGCCTCCGCGCGCGGGCTCAACACCGCCGACAGGGCGAAGGCGAAGAGCGCGAGGGTGAGGAGGCGCAGGCCTTTCACGCGGCCTCCTCCGACGAAGTGGCGGCGTCGAGGTAGGCGTTGTCCGCGCGGTTCTTCCGGAAAACGTAGAGCGCCGTGTGAAGGGCCGTCGTCGCGAGGACCGCGGCCACCACGAACGACGCGGGACGACCAAAGAGCTTCACAAGAGGCGAGATGGCGAGGACGCCAACGGCCGACGCCACGCACAGGATCTGGAAGGTCCGGCGCATACCGCGCAGCTCGTCGGTTTCCGGCGCTGCCATTGGTGTCTTCAGGAGGTCTAGCCACAGAGGCATCAGCTGTTTCCCTTCAGCTTGATTTCGGAGAGCTTCATGACGCGGCCTTCCTGCACGGCGACGGCGGGGGTATGACGGATGCCGAGCTTGCCCGTCAGGCGACCTTCCTGATCGAAATAGAAGCGGCGTTGCCGCGCCGTCATCTCCTCGAGGGGAGAGCCACTGACGAGGATGATCTTGGCCTTGAGGTCGCTGTATTGGGCGGTTGCCCACGCCATCTCGGCCTTGTTGTCACCGTCGACGAACACCAGCGCCTGGGTGACGGCGGTGAAATCGAGCGGGTTCACGGTCTGACCACGCCGGGCGATGTAGTTGCCCTTCTGATCCTGAACGTCGCGCTCGATCGTGATCGTCGGATCATAGGCCCAGGTCCGCGCCTCGGTAGCGGGCGTGATGCCGGCGACGGGCTTCGGACGCCGCACGCGGGCCTCAGCCCTGCGAGCGAAGGCGGCATTCATGCGATCGATATCGCCGTTCGCCTGCAGCCGCTGGAGCTTCGCCTCGATCGTGGCGAGCAGATCCGGCTCTACGATCGGGAACGTCTGCCCGACGACGCCATGGTCGCTGGCGCGGGTCGCTGAGCTCAGCGAAACCGAGAGTAGGGCGACGATCGCGACGGACTCCAGCGCGCGCTTCACAGGATCGGCGTTCCGACGCCGACGATCTTGTTCGCGCACGCGAAGCCGATCGCCGCATACCGGCTGTCGAAGCCATCCTTGTGCGGGCTACCGACGAAATAGCAGCCACGCGGGATGATGCCGGTTGGTCCAGGCACAAGCCGCTCACCGAACTTCGTCAGCGGCTTCATGTGCGCGACAAGCTTGCCGGCGACGATGACGTCGGCTCCATGGTGCTCAACCAGATCGCCAGGCATGCCATAGACGATCTTGCCGAACATCTGCTTCTTCGCACCGAAGTGGCGCACGACGAGCGGCGCGGCCGGAGGCACGAAGAAGACGTATTCACCGCGCGCCGGCGTCGCAGTCTTGTGGATCACGAAGGCCCAATTCGGCAGCGACTCCGACGAATTGATGAGCAGGGCGTGCGTATCGCGCCATTCCGCGAGTGCGTTCAGCGACGCGCCACCCGCGATGAAAAGGCCCAGCGCCGCCCAAAGCCGTTTCCTCGGCCGGAAGCGCTCAGTCGGCGCCGGTGCGCTGGCGGCCTTACTGGCCACTGGGACCACCGAAGGTCGAGACACTGGCGCCAGCAGCGCCAAGGTCGGGGGTCGGTGCAGGGGCGGCTTGAGCCGTGTCCATTCCGACCGCGCCAAAGGGCGAGGGCGCAGGGGCAGCGGTCGGGATCTGCGGAACCTCAGGGGCAGCAACTGCCGGAGCAGCTACCGGGGCAGCCGGGGCCTGCCCTCGCATCATGGCACCCATCTGCGCAGGCGAGGCGGGCTGCGGCACGCGAACACCGGTCGAGTAGACAGCCTTGGCGACGTCGGCCGTGATGTCGGGGACGCTCTTCGACAGGACCGCCTCGCCGACGAGGACGACCTGCCCTGCGGCCCCACGACGCTGAAGCTCAGTGTCCAACGCCGCCATGAAGGTCCGCATCTGCGCCTGCACCTGCTCGGGTGGCGTGGCACTGCGGGCCTGCGCCTGCACGTATTCGCCGACGATGCGCGACAGGTCCGCCTTGACGATATGCTGCGGCTTCTCGGCCATCACGGCCTTGCTGATCCACATGGCCCAGATCAGGGCCAGCAGGAGCGCCGCGCCGACAAGGAGCTGCGGCATCGTGTAGCCCGCGAAGACGGCCCGGCGCGTCGCCGCGCGCGCCGTTTCACGGACCGGTGGGGGCTCGAGATCGGGCGATAGCCCAAGGCCATCGCCGTTGCGGTCGGTGCTCGATGCTTCGGTCATGCTTGACGCTCCCGGACGGCAGGGTCGCGCGGCAGGATGGCGTGCCGGCGGAAGAAGATGAGGGCGCTCGACAGGATCAGGTGCGCGATACCCACCGTTATCTTGAACTGGTCGACGCGGTCGGAACCGGCCGCCAGATAGCGACTGGTCATGTTCTGGAGGTGGTGCATCATCCCATCGAGCGACAGGCCGCCCAGGACGAGGAAGAAGAGCACGAAGAGCCCCCACGTCATGAGCAACGTGGTGGCGAGAAAGCCCGCCATGTGCAGCCCGAAGTAGAGCAGGAAGCCATAGTCGACCCGTCCGGTCCTCTTGGGCGCGGCGAGCGGCAGAAGGGGGTTTGCGTGCGTTGCCATGACGGTCACTCCGCGGCGATCGGAAGCGCGTCGTCGCCGGCGTCGCTCCACTTTTCAGGGTTTTCGGGATAGGCGACGCGCTCGATCGCCTCTTCCATCGTCAGACCGTGATCGAGCAGATCGTGGATCGCCGCGAACGTGCGCGGTGAGGACGAGAAGACGGTCGCGGAGTAGGGGTCGAGCACGAGGCGACCGACCGCCATCGACTCCGGCCCCTTGATGAGCACGTCGGAATATTCGACGCCGTTGCGCTTCAGCGAGCGCATCAGAGCATCCGTGTAATCGTCCATCTCGAAGCGATCGTGCTTCTTGAAATCAGCGATCGTCTCAGCCTTCTGCTGCAGCACGACGAACCAGTCGCTGTTCTCGAGCGCCGCCTTGGAGCCATCCGACTTGTAATAGTCGTTGATGCTCTGGGTGGCGGTGACGAGCGAGGCACCGTACTTGCGGCAGGTACGCGCATAGGCCTCGATGAAGTCGGCCATGGAGCCGCCCTTCAGCATCTGCCAAGCCTCGTCGAGGAGCAGCGCCTTGGGCACGGAGCGATCCTCGCGGCGCATCGCCTGGCTCGCCATGAACATGATCGCGGTGAGCGCGACCGAGCGCAGCTCCTCGCGCGACGACAGGTCCGACAGCTCGAAGACGGTCAGGTTCGCCTTCAGCTGGAACGACACGTCACCGGTGAAAAAGCGGCCATAGGTGCCCGCGCTCGAGAACGGCCGCATGGCGATCCCGAGGTCGGTCGCAACCGGATTACCCGTCTCCTCGAGGGCAGCGATCACGTCATCGATGCAACCGCTACGTCCCTTCGCCGCCCAGACCTTGTTGATGGCACCGTCGATCAGGCCACGTTCGGTGTCGTTGAGCTTGTCGATGTGCCGCGCCATCTGGTTCACGATGCTTTTCAGCATCGCAAAGCAGTCCATGAGATAGTCCTCGTCCTGCCCGGCAAGCTCAGGGTCGATCATCGCGAACGGGTTGATGCAGAAGCCGGACGCCATGGTGAACTCGACGAAGGCGCCGCCCTGCAGCTTGGCCGAGTGCTCGAACGAGCGACCGTCGTCGATAACGACGACCTTCGCGCCGGCACCAACCATCGAGGCGCACAGCTCCTGCAGAGCGACGGACTTGCCCGAGCCCGACTTGCCGCACACCGCGACATTGTGATTGCCGGCGGTGTTCTCGAACGGCGACCAGAAGAACGGCTGTCCACGGCGGCCAACCAGCATGAGGTGCGGTTGGAGGCCGCCCAGATACTCGCCCTGCAGAGGCATGAGGCTCGCTGCGGTGGTGGTCAGCACCGTCCGCATGCGCTTCATGTTCTTGAGGTCGAACGACAGCCCGTTCGCCATAGTCATCGGCATGGCAGCGAGCAGGCCCTGGATCTGCAGATAGCGATCGTCGAGCAGGTCCCAGCCTGCGGCGCGGTACACCGACTTCAGCGTTCGCTCGTTCGAGTCACCCTTGCCCTTCGGGCTGAACGAGGTAACCGAGAAGAAGGCCTGCACGAGCTTGCGGCCCTGGCGCAGCTCGTCCTTGACGAACTTCCACTCGGCCGACTGATCCTTCAGCTGCGGCAGCATGCGCGCCGACTTGGAGTCCGCGAGGCTCGTGGTCCGCATGAACTTGCGACCGGCACGCTGCCCCTCGGCCTCCGCATCCGGAAAGTCGAGACACAGGTTGGTCGAGACCGGGCAGGGCATGCGCAGCTTGTCGGCGAACATGTCGCCGATGAGCTTGGCCATGTCCCACGGCGCCCAGCGCTGCGGCAGGTTGCGCACCGAGAAGGAGCGCACGTCGAACGTGTCGGGATAGATCTCGCCGATCTCGGGTGCATTATCGACCGTCTTGCCGGTCGGGCGGAATCGTTCGGTCCGCAGCAGGATACGATCGGGTTCGATCTTCATCTCGAGGTCGTGACGCACCGCCTGATCGGCGATGGGATCGAACGGATTGTAGGTGATCGTGTCGTCACCCGGTGCCGTCGTCGGTGAGGTCAGGTCATCGATCCAGGTGATGAGCGCCTTGGGATCCATCGCGCGCGAATGGACGCCGATCGACTCCAGCGCGGACGCGAGGCCCTCCATCACGGAGACGATTTCCTCGTTGGACACGCGGCTCGATTCCGGCGTCGAATAGGAGATGGCGAGCCGGTGATTGCGCATGTGGAAGGGCGCTGCGGACGACAGCGAGTTCCACACGCCACCGAGCAGATACTCGGTACGGTGCTTGGCCATGCGCTCATAGACGCCGGCCGCCGAATAGCGCGGCAGATACCACTTGGAGAGCAACTCGCTGATGCGCGGGCTCATCCAGCCATGGACCTGCAGCGCGCCCGGCGTCGGAATGCCCTCAGAGAGGAATTGCGCGAGCATTTCATGGCTCTGCTCGGTCGCGCCGAGCATCGGCGTGCACTCGAGGACGAACCCGCGGGTCGCGCTATTGTAGAAGATCTTCGTCTTCGGGTCGAAGCTGCGATACGGCAGCCAGTGAACGAAGCGCGGCACCGCTGTGTCGGGCCGTCCGCCCTCGGGCTTGGCATTATCGCCAAGGATCATCGCCAGCAGGCCGCTTAGGAAGCTCATTGATCCACTCCGGGGAATGAGGGAGCGCGCAGCACCGGTACGACGCCGTTGGCCTTGGCGGCTTCGCGCGCGTCAGGCTCGACGCGACCAAGCCCCGCACGGATTGCCGGGTTTGCCGCGACCGATGCGATCGCCGTCCGACCCGCTTGGGTCGCATGAAGCGGCACCGTGACCGCCGACGTCGCCGTTGGCGTCGTCGCTACGGGGCGGGCAGATGCGGATGGGGACGGGGTGGATGTTTTGGTGGGGCTGACAGTCTGCGTTGTCGCCGTTCGCGCCTGAGGCGAGGATACGGGAGCCTTGGGAGCAGCAACCGCGACCGGGGCGGGACGGAAAGACGGCCTGGTGGCCACGGGCAAGCGTCGCGGATTGCGCGCGAGCTGGCGGGCGACCTGGTCCTTGATGTCACCGACCGGGTCAGCCTGTACGCGTGCCGCGGCAACCGCAGCTGCGCTCGGCATATCGAGATCGAAGGCGGGATCGGCTGATGCGGTGACAGGAGGATCGGCGCGATCGACAGCCGCAAGTAGGGTGTCGCCGCCCGTCGCCGATGCCACCTCGGAGGGCGTGGTCGCAATCGCGTTCGCTGCCATTTCCTGCTGCCACCCGCCGCGCTCGACCACGGCATGAATGGCCGTCTGTTCGCGCAGGCGCCCGGCCGCGTCGATCTGCGCCGGAAACACGATGCGCAGCACGCGCTCCTGGCTACGTGCCGGTGCAACTGATGCTGTCTGGAAGCCGCCCGCGACCGAGCGCGCTGCCATACTCTGCGGGCCGCGGCCCTCGCTCGGCGGAACGCTGTAGGGACCAGCGGGCGTAATCATACGATCGCCGTCCTCACCGGCGATCATCGCCAATGCGCGATCATCGATCGTCGAGCTCGGGGCGCAGATGCCGTCTGGGGCGACGCACGAAAAGTTGCCCTTGATGTTGCCACCCATCGTCGTGCAGCTGGCAAGGCCAGTGCCGGCGAGGATGAAACCAAGCGCTCCGATTTTGGTAGGGGTCACGACCGTCCTCCCGCGATGAAGGCGGCGAGCGCCTCCTTGGGCCGGTAGCCCTCGATCATCGCACCGTCGGCGCGGACGATGACGGGCGTGCCGGAGAGACCATGCGCGCGCGCGAACTTCTCGTTGGCGTCGAGGCCCGACGTGTCGCAGGTGCCCGCATTGCGCAGCGGCTCACCGGCGTAGGCCTGATGCAGGGCCTCCTCGCGGTTCTTGGCGCAATAGACTTGATTGGCGAGGTCGCGGCTGCCCAGGACCGAGATGGGGCGCTCGATCACGCGGACGTTCATCGTGCGGAGCGTGTTGGAGAGCGCGCGGCAATAGCCGCAGCGGAAATCGCTGAACACGGTAACCGTCTTGCCCGAAGGCTTGCCCCAGACGATCGCGCCGGTCGACGGCAGGCTCGTAAGCGAGAGGTGCTGCGGCGCTGCAGGTGCGGCGGGCTGGGAACCGGCACCACGCGTTAGAGGTGCTTCGTCGCTACTGGCGGCGTTGTTGGCCTTAGCCGCCCCGCCGATGAGCGTGTCGGGATTAATCTCGAGAAGCCGGGTGGCGGTCAGGTCCTGCCGCGTCTCCATGTCGTAGACCCGGCCGATCATGAGGTAGCGGCCTGAGCGATCGACATAGAAGAGATTGCTGCCGGCTGTCACCTCACAGAGGCCGTCGACGACGCCACAGTCGACCTTGGACACGTCGGTCCGCGGTAGCCGCGCCTTGAGGAGCGCGGCGACCTTCTGGTTCGACGGCGACATGATGCCGAGGTCGGCCGCAGCGCCTGCGGCACCGATGCCGACGACGGCCGCGCAGCCCGCGATGGTGGCGATGAAGCGGGGACGAAGACGCCAGAAGGCGATGTAATCAATTGCGGACATACACACCCTCCAGGAAGACGATCTCGACGTCGACGCCGGTCGGCATCTCGATGACGGGCTGGTACTGCTCGGCGCGCTCGATCAGGTACTTGGAGACCATGTCGCCCGCCTCGCCGATGCCGTTGCCGACGCCGCCCTGCGCGATGTCGCCGAGCCCGAGCTGCTGACGCTTGCCGTTGGCGAGCACGACGTTGCCCGGCTGCAGCGCGATGTTGGTGTTGGCCGCGAACCCGCGGCCGATCCCGCCGACGAGGCCGGCGATGAAGGCTTGGCTCACCAGCGATCCCTCGCGGCTGACGACACGACCGCGCACGCCGGTCTTGCCGCCGAATGCGATGAAGCCCTTCACCTCGGACTCGGCATAGCGGCCGCCCGGCTGCGGGCAGGTCATCTTCTGCAGCTTGATGTAGACCTTCTCGCTCGACAGCTCGCCACGTGCGGCGCCGTTGATAAGGCAGCCCTGGATCTTGGTGGTGAGGAGCTTGCCGTTCTGCAGCACCGAACGCGCAGGCCCGGTGATGCGCAACACGACGGGCAGCGGATCAGTCTGGCTATTCACGCCCGCCGCGGCGTCCACGCCGACGATGACCTTGGCGGTCGCGAAGCTGTTGGCCGGCAGGTAGTTGGGGCTGTCGGTATAGACCGTGCTACCCTTCGCGATCTTGGAAGCGGTGCCGCGATCGGTCGAACTGAACGACACCATCTTCACCTCGCTCAGGCGCGGTGCGGAGAGGTCTGGGCCGGAAGGGGGCGCGCCGGCGCCGCGACCGTACACCGCAGCACTGCCCGGGCCGTACATCGCCTGCGGACCGGCCGGGACAGGCGGCGGGGCGGCCGCGCGCTCGTTCACCTGCCTGCGCAGCTGCTCGTTCTCCGCCTGATAGGCCGAGACGACACGCTGGCCGTCGGAGGACATCGACTGGTTCTGCGCCTTCAACGCGTCGATCTGCTGCGAAAGCTGCGCCACACGGGCGTTGGTGCCGTCAACGCTCTTCAGCTGGTTCTCGGCCGACTGGAAGCGATTTTCTGACAGCGCCATCCACTCCTGCTCGGAGAGGGTTCTGTTCGCCATGTCGCCGACCGACACCTTCACCTGCTCGGGCTTGTCGGGATCGATCTTGCGGGCGTTGTCCGACCCGCCGAAGATCCAGAACGACGAGGCAACGAGGCCGACCGCGCCGACGCTCGCCAGAAGCATGCGCTGCTTCTTCTTGGTCTCGTTGTTGCCGTCGAGCTCGGAGGCGATCGGCGATACGCCGTCCGTCTCTGGAGCGGCCTCCGGGCCGTCGAGCGGCTTACGCGACCGCGAGAAGATGTCCTTGATGGCCATGGCTTAGTTTCCGTTCCGCGAGACGAGGTAGGCGGTCGTGACCCGACCCGGTGCGAGCTTGGGCTCGGCGATCGACACGGCGAGGGCGCTGGCGGGTGCGACCTGTGCCTCGGTCAGGACCTTTTCCTGCGTGCCCTTGTTCTCGATCCGCAGAACGCGACCCGTCAGTGCCTCGCCGCGATATTCCGAGATCATCTGGACCTTGAGGTCGCCGACGTAGACCGGCTTCAAGGAGCGCTGGCGCAGCTCGTAGCCATCGACCGACTTGTTCGCGTACATCGCCTGGACCAGCGACACCGCCGCGTCCTCAGGGGTCGACGCGGCAGCGACCTTGGTCGGCGCCGCCTCGGCCGCGTCGGCTTTTGCGATCGCGGGGTTCGAGAGGAACACCTGCACCGCCTGGTCGCCCGCAATGCGGCAGGCAAACTTGTAGACGTAGCCGCGCTTGGACGTGCCGAAGAACGACAGCGTCTGGCGGTTGAAGCCCTCGGGCACCGACAGGTAGATGTCACCGCGCACTGGCTCGTTGACGACCGAGAAGTCGTCCGAGGGGTTGCCCGTGTTGATCTTCGAGACACCGGCAAACTCGTCGCCGACGAGGCTGATGCGCGTCAGATCCTTGGCCGATGCGGTGCACGACACCTGCGCACCGTCCGCTACCATCAACGTCTGATCGCTCGCCGCGAACGCGGGAGCGGCGAAGAAGAAGACGGCGAGCGCGATGAGTGCCGCGCCGGCGATCCGGCTGAGCCAGCACATTGTGCGCGAGGCGAGCATCGTGCCGAGTGCAGCGCTGCCGAAAGCATAGATTGTGGCGGTCACAGCGACCCTCCCAGGCGGCCCTTCGGCTGCGCCATGCTGAAGCCGACCAGCTTCAGGCTCATGCCCGAATATTCCCAGTCGTAGATGAAGGTGCGGGGCTCGCTCGAGACGATCTTCTGGCCGACCACCGTGCTGAGCTTGCCGGTCACGGTCGACTGCAGATGCTTGGCGTCGATCTCCATGCCCTCGAGCGTGAAGAACTGGCTCATGCTCGAATTGCGCTGTTCGTTGACGATCTTGAGCAGGTCCGCCTTGATCGTGCCCTGCGCTTTCGGGGAGACGATCGCGAGAACCGACTTCATCCAATAGTCGAGGCTGCCGGGCGACCGATTGAGCGTCAGCACCGCCGTGTCGCGGGTAACGAGCTCGAGATACTCGCGCGATACGCCGGAGCTGGAGACCGTCACCGGCGATCCGAGGACCGGCTGCAGGACTATCTCGCGGCTGCGCGTCGCGGACATGAGAAGGAGGAGTGCAACGGCGCCTGCGAGCACAATGGCGGCGATGCCGAGGAGATTGCGCTGGCGAAGGACACGCTGGCTCTGCGCGTGCTGGTAGGAGAAATCCATGTCAGCCCACCATCAGTCGGAGATAGGAAGGTGGCGTGGCCCTGAGCGACGGAAAGCCGCCAGGGAGATGCCAGTACGCCAAGTGGATCAACCACGAAGTCGCCCGTCCCGCCTTGGCTTTGCGAAGAGCCCACCAGCCCAGGACGGCAAACCCAATCCCGATGACGATGTGTTGGGACAGAATCCCCCAGGTGAAGGGGATGACCATCGCTAGGAACTCGTCCAACGTCCAAAAGCCGATAAGCTCAGGGTCGTCTAGGTGCGATGGGATCACGTACTTATCGGCTGACATACGCCACCTTCAGAAGTGGCGGCGCCGGCGGTGCTGCTATTACCGCCGGCGCCGGGCGGTTAGATCGTGGCGGTGACAGTCGAGGTGACGATCGGAACGCCGGTGCCGGCGCCGACGCCCACGCCGACCGGGATCGCGACCTGGCCGAGCGAGAAGCGGCCCGAGGCCAGACCGACGACACCACCGGCCAGCGACAGGACGGTGATGATCTTGCCGCCCGAACCCTCGAGGAAGCCGGTGAAGGCATTCAGCGCGGTATCGAACGTGCCGTCGGCACCGGCGAAGGCGGGCGAGGCCATCACGGCCGCAGCGGCTGCGACGCCGAGGGTGGCCAGTGCGGCCGTCTCGACGCGACGGCCCATCTTGAGCATGGTCTTCATGACGAAAGATCTCCTTTGATTGAGCGCATTTCAGCGCGCCCAACCAAAGGCTCGACCGGGAAAAAAATTCGCGCAATCGGCGGATTTAGGAACCGGTAAGGTTGCCGTAAGTTTTTTCTGCGATTGCGACGGAATGAGCTTTACCAGCTCACCAATCAGGCTCTTGTCCCGTGCTCCGGGACGACTTGTCCGCCCCCACGAACATCTGTCCGCGTTTACGACCGCCTGTCCGTATTGGCGGACAGCTGTCCGTATTGGCGGACAGGCGTCCGTGTGCGAGGACAGGGGCGCGAAGGCCGTAATCCCACGATGCGACTCCGCTCTTTGATTGTGTTACACAACGCGGACTCGATGGTGCTAAAACGCCGCGGAGACGGTATTTTTCAGGGTGTGCTATCAAGGTGAGGACTTCTTCTAAGATGACGGCGGGTGAACGCGCCTTCGATCTAAAGATCTCGGAAACGTTCTTTCGGCTCGTAACCGAAAGCATCCGGCTTTTCTCGAACAAGAAGAAGAGGCTTCTTTCGATCAACGACGTGGTCAACGATCGATCTTCATCGGCCGCTCAAATCAAGGATACCTACCGATCAAGCTCTCTAAAGGAGCATCTGCGGATCATCCCAACCGATGGTGATGTCGGCCTGTCCCTGACGATCCTTGAAAGCAGCGCCGAGGCAATCGACGGCTCGATCCCAGACCTGCAAGAGGTTGTCGGCTCTTCGGTGAGTTTTGCGTCCGCCGTTTCACTGGTCCTTTTCGACTTCATCGTCGAGGAGAATACGACGGAGGTGATTAACAAGCTGGGGCTGGACGTCGAGGACGCTCAGGCCTTTCGCGCTGCGGCTAAAAGAACCGAAACGAATGTAATTCCAATCAGGTAGCACCTCGGGAACATGAAATTAACGTTAACGGCAGGGTTGCCATTCCGTCATTTTCGGGCGTACCTGAGACGAAGCTAGCGGGTGGGGAGTGCCCTGAGGTGGGAGCGTCTAATCCTTACAATTCTGGCGAAAGCAGTAGCAGCGCCAAGCCAGAACTTGCCGACTTCCTCCTCGCGAGGATGAAGGAATTGCGAGTCACGTTCCGCGTGCTCGAGGCTGCTACGCCGGAGATGAAACGGACGAGGCTTCACTCGATCCTGCATTCTGACACGGCAAAGCGGCGGCCGATGCGGGTGGACGAGGCTCAGGCGATCTGCGCGGCGCTCGGCATCACGCAGTCGGAAGCCTTTTTCGGGACCGAACTGCTCGGCTGCATGTCTGGTGACGATCGCGAGGACGCCGCAGGGCTGACGTCATTTCTCGCGACGATGTTCGGCGGGTTGGCGCCCAGATTGGCCAACGCTGTGTCCGCCATCGGCGGCTTGGATCTAAGCGACGTGAAGGGTGAGCACGGCCAGCAGATCCAGCAGCTGGTATGTGAGACTTTCGAGCGAGGGTATGCGGACCTGGCTGAGCGCAAGGGGCTCCGGCTGCGAAAGAGAGAGGCCGACGGGCTCTAACCGCACCTCGACTGGAATGATGGATAGGGCACCGCTTCTGGTGCCTTTTTTTTCGCCGTGAGCACCGCCACGCCGCTCGGGGCAGAGTTACCCGCCGCGCCTGCGATCTCGCGTCCCTGAGGGCTGCTAGAGCCTCTGAGGGCCCGGGGGATCGAAAGGAGGGGGGGAGGTTGAACGCGGGCTAGAGGACCGTGCGCAGCAGCAGGCGGCGATGAAGCCGTTTGAGCCGAAGCCGACACGGTGCTACGGCGAGACATGGCTTACGCTTTCGTAATCCAGACCCCCCTTACCGACCGCTACACCGACACAGCCTCTCGCGTTTTCAAAAGCACGAAGAAGGACGGCCGGGTGGGCCGGGACTGTCCGAAATCGGCAGAAACAGGGCCGCGAAAGCCGGTTTTAGGGTCAAATTTCGTGCTTTCGGAAACGCCAGCGGCCGGATTTTCGTGCTTTCAAAAACGCGAGAGCGCCGGAAGCGAATTATCAAAAACACGAGAGCGTCGAGGTCACTCGGGATCGCTGCTGAACCCGATCCGCTCTCCTCGGCGAATGCCGAGACACATGAAGGTAAGTTGACAATGGCGGAGCAAGAACAGGGCGAGCTTTTTCTGCTCGACAGTCCTCTCCACGGCCCAGTCCGCGGAGAGCGGTCACTCATGGCATGGCCGTTCTTCGCGTTGGCGAAGAAGGCCTGGATGCAACCGCTTACCTATAAAAAGGGCGACATCTCGATCGAAATCGGGCCGGGACCAAAAGGGGTGGCCACGATCTACGACAAGGAAATCCTGCTCTATATCGCCAGCCTAATGGTCTCCAAGGTAGAGGCAGGGAAGGCCATTGGACAGGAGTTCAGCTTCAGCGCGAACGACCTTTTCAGTGTCACCGGCGTCAACAAGTCGGCTAGGTCCTACACAAGATTGTCTGAGGCTCTTGAGCGACTTCAAGGCACACAGATCAAGACCAACATCGAAGCAGGCGGGGAAGGCGAGGAGGGCTTTTTCTCGTGGCTACAAGAGGCCAAGCTGCAATACAGCAAGGGCGAAGGTGGCGTGAAGCGCCTGAAGGCGGTCAAGATTCGCCTCTGTGACTGGCTGTATCGGGCTATCATGGTCGACCGCCAGGTTCTCGAATACGCATCTACCTACTTCCAGCTCGGTCCGGTCGAACGTCGACTCTATGAGGTCGCGCGATCGCTGTGCGTTGACGGCCAGACGACCATTCCGCTTGAGGATCTACGGCTGCAGATGGGCTATCAGGGATCCTCGCGCCAATTCAAATTCGCACTTACGAAAACTATCAAAGAGGACCCGATCCCTGGCTTTCGATTTGAAATAGAGGATCAAGGTCTCGGAACGGTGACGGCAGCGGGGCGCACAGTCCGCGAATACCTCGTCAAAATCATTCCAGAGAGCACGGCGAAGCGCCTCTCGTCATAGACGTTTCCGATTCGACGAAAGCCGAATCCAAACGCGGCGCTACCGACCTCTCGTGTTTCCAAAAGCACGAATTGTTGTCCCGTGGCGCGGGACACGGCCGCTCACGTGTTTTCAAAAGCACGAACATTAGTCGGCTAATGTTGTCGAAAGCACGAATCACACGTGTTTCGCGAATGGCTGTCGTGCGCCACTATGCGGCCGCCTGGGTCGCAGTCTGCGGCCTAGAAAAATTGGGAATGGCTGTGACCACATAAACGAATGCCCGGCACGAGGCCGGGCACCCTGAGACCGCTATGTCCGATGCCGGCAAGCATCGAAAGAGCCGTTGTACGCTCAAGATATACTGGTTTCTGAGCTTCGGTTCAAGGGTTGCGCGCTTCGCGCCACGGACGAGTTATGCCCCGGTCCCGGCCCAATATGAGGGCAGGAAATTGGCTGTAATAACAATGGCAGAGGCGGCTCTGACCGCGCTCGGCGGTGCCCGCTTCAAGCGAAAGCCGTCGCGATCTGGCGCAACCCACCGCACTGGCGCGCCCGTGCGTCGCGACAGCATCGAGGCTGGTACGTTCGAAGACGCCTTCTTTTCGCGTCCCGGCAAGGGTGAAACCGACCGGATCTTCAAGCGCGCTGCGGCGCTCAGCGCCGGACGGGCCAACCTGCGCGCAAAGATCGCGCACGAAGAACGAGAGCCGACACCGCGGGAAGCCGCTATCCTGCGCTTCAGCCGTAACACGCTGGCGGTCCTTGAGGCATTGCTCAGGATCGCGCGAGTGCAAGCTGGCCGTGTGTATCCCACCCACGACTATCTGGCCGAGACCGTCGGTATCGGACGCCGCACCGTCATCCGAGCACTCGCGCTTTTGACCGAACTCGGCTTCGTTCTTGCCCAGCGTCGCTTCAAACGCGTCGAGATCGACGGCGTTGGACCACGCTATAAGCAAACCAGCAACGCGTACCGCATGCTTATGCCTGCCTGGATCGAGGCTCACCTTCCACGCTGGCTGCGCCCGGCTCCTCTGCCTGCGGACGTCGTCCAACAGGAGGCCGAGCGGATCGAGCAAACGGCTGCAATGCTTAGCTCTCTGTCGCGTCGGGAATACGCGTTGGCCACGGTCGACGGCCCACTAGGCAAGGTTCTCGCGCGCCTCGGCGCCGCGCTCGATGCCAAAGAGAGCGAGTGCCAAACTGATCCGCAACCGCTCCTAGATTCATATATCATTAGCTCAGAAAGACTTGGCCTAGCCGGCCAAGGCGTTCACGCCTGACGGCGCCGCTGGCGAAAGCACCACGCACATCTCAACCACACCCGAAAGACGCACTGTTGGAGCGCCGGCTACGCCGGCGCATTGCTCCCGAGAGGAGCATGCGTTTTCTGGCGTCGATTATCGGGAGGGCGCGAGCGCTGAGAGGTTAGAATTGCGCGAGTGCGACCGAGCGATACGTAGGTTGTGGCAAGGTCGAGCGGAGCGTTTGTGAACCAGGCGGTGCGGTCAATCTTGACCAATTTGCGATGATGTCGGTCACATAGGCCTGCGTTTCGGTGATCCGGGGGACAAAGCCTCCCCGCACCCGACCCGGACCGGCGTTATAGGCAGCGAGCGCGAGCTGCACGCGGCCGAACTTATCGAGCTGCTGGCGGAGGTATCGGGCACCGCCCCGCATGTTCTGGTAGGGATCGAACCGGTTCACGCCGAGCCCCATCGCAGTGCCGGGCATCAACTGCGCGAAGCCGAAGGCGTTTTTCGGCGATAGCGCTGTCGGATTGTAGCGGCTTTCGCGGATTATCATTGCGTCAAAGAGCCCCGTGGGAATGCCGTGTTCGCAGGCGATCGAGCTCATCATGCCATAGTAGAGCGCCCGCCGATTTTCGGCCTCACGCGACAGAAATCCTGACGGCCGATATGCGAGCGGGGCGCAGCCGGGAACGAAGGCTGGCGTCGTAAACGATCCGACGCCCGGTCTCATCCAATCTGGCACGCTGATGGACGACGTCGCCGCTACACCCTGGGGCAGGCTGTCGGAGACGCTGACCTCGGGGACAATCGATGCGAGCTCCTGCTTCATCCGAAACTCAACGTAGCGGCGGCTCAGATCGTGCACCTTGAACTCAGGCGGTAGGTCAGGGGCCGGCAGTTCTTCAGCAGATCCGCCTTCCCCCTCCGCCATAGAAGGCGCAGACGCCGTCGTCATCGAGATCAGCTCGACCCGCCGGACACTGCCGCGCTTACCGGGCGCGGCCGTGGCAGATGTGGCCAGCGCCACGCTTGCGATCGCCACACCGGCGTAAAATTTCCGCACAAAACCTCCTCGACCCCCTGTTTAGAAGAGTGGAGATCAAGAGATTTGCCCTTGTCAAGACCAGGGCTGAGGGCGAAACTGGTCAAGAAACGGCGCCCAAAGGCTCTTCGAGCATGTGGTTGATCCATCGAGATACTGACGGAAAAGGCCCAAATCGCATCAAGCTTCCGCAGCCGCTGCGCGAGGCGTTGGTACGCTGGTACGTGGGCCAGGGCACGTTCCATGACGAGCAGGCCGGGATCACGCTGGTTCAGAACGCGCGCATCGGTCACCGCTGGATCGCCTGCAATTGCCTTGGAGCGGAGGCGGCCCCACCGATCCTCACCCCCGCGTTCCTGTCCGAGGCGGAAACCTACTATTTGCGACGCTTGACCAGCGAGAAACGTCCCGAGCATCGCCCAGACTGCCCGTTCTTCCGCGACCAGGTGACCAACCGGATCACCGAGGTCCGATCCCACAACACACCTACCGACCCGCCCGCTGGCTTTTTCGAGGTGCTCAGGCCCGCGCCGGAAAAGCTCTCACAACGGCCGGAAGAAGACAGCAACGACGATCGTACCCGAAACGCGTCGACGCCGCGGCTGGCTCGCCTCCTATGGCGGCTGATGGACACGGCCGGATCGAACAGCGTCCCGCCGATCGGCGCAGGCCCGGAATGGTCGATCAGGGAAGCCTTCGCCGCCATCCTCGGCGCTGCGGGTAAGATCGAGATCGCACCCGGCATCGAGCTGGGCCGCGCCATCTGGACGCACGCCCGGCCGCTCGAGGCCAAGGTCGTGTATGCGACGCTGCGACGCCTTGCGGAAAACTGGCCAAAGGCACACGCGCCGCAGGGCTTCATCCTGCTCTATGCGACGGCGATCCAAGGGCACAAGATCTACGTGCCCGACGGTCCACCCGTGGAAATTGCCAACCGGGTTCAGTCACCATCGGTGCGCGGCAACAGGATCAGCGGCCCGTTCCTCGTGCTGGTTGTCGCCGGCGAATACCCGGAGGCCCATGGATATGCCCCGCTGCGGGGGTACGCACAGCCGATCTACAATGGCCGGCTGTTCGTTCCGGTGGAGTCGGATTTCGAGCGGAAAACCCTCAAGCGGATCTTGGAAGCACAACGGCTTCTCCGATCGCAATCGATCGACCTGGCGATCGGGAAGCCGCTCTTCGATACCATGACACCAGATGGCCCATGTCGCCCGGACTTCATCCTTGAGGGCAGATCGCGCGAGACCGGCGAGTTGCGCACGCTCGTGGTGGAAGCGATGGGGTTCGATAACGACGATTATCTCGCCGCAAAGGCGGTGACCCACCCGCGCATGCGCCACCTGGGCGATCTGCTGACATTACATCCAAGCGATATCGACGACGATTCCGCAGGTATCCAGATCGCAAATGCGATGAAGCTCTAAACGCCCTGTCTGACCGTTAAATAATCGCAGATTTCGAAGCTCAACCCCAGTTCATCGTGGCGGCGAAGTAACAGACTATGCCGAGCGTGACAGGAGTGGAGAGTAGATAAAGCTTCTGCCATCTCCACCATGTCTTCGGAAGCAGCAAGGCTGCGCCGCGGATCGTCCGGGCGTCTTGCCAAACCTTGGCCTGCCACATTTCGTGAAGCGTCACCGAAACCGACATGACCATGGCGATTCCGCAGCAGATACCTGCCGCCAGATAGATGGCGACCCAGTTCGCGATCTCGACTGGCGAAAACTGAGACATCCACACCTCTTTTTAAGGCCGTGCGTCGACAAACAAGCACAGATCGATTCTAGTTCCTAGAGCATCCTACTTGGCTGAGCTTAGCGCTGGGTAAACGGGACGGATACGAAATCAGCCCTGATTTAACAGGGGTAGAGGAAGAGCGGAGGGGGGGAGAAAGGATGGGCTGCTCGGATGGCCCGACATTCCCTTTCGGTAATGGTTCGCCGGTACAGGCGGCCAAGTACGAGGTCCGCTCGCCATGGAACGCTTCCTGCTCTTCATCCGCGACGACGACGGTCGCGATCAAACCGACGTACATCCCAGCGAACAGTCGGCGCGGGCCGCCCTGGCGACCTATGTGCGAAGCCGGTCCGAACCGAACGCCGACGTCGTTCCCCTCCACGACGACGACGCGATCGACAGCTATTTCGCCAAGCGGGACGCTGAATATGTGATCGCGCGCCTGACGAAGACGATGCGGCGCGAGGGGGATCCGGCATGACCCTGATCGCCAATCGTCCGTCGCAGAAGCTGGTCGACCTCGTAGGCGCGCTCGGGGGCACCTGGCACCGGAACGTCGCGACGTGCCGCTGCCCAGCGCATACGGACAAGACGCCAAGCCTCTCACTCCGACAAGGCGATCGAGGCATCCTTGTGACCTGCTTCGCGGGTTGCGACCCTGCCGACATCCTGCGCGAGCTCGACCGCATACCGCTTCATCAGCGTTACGAGCCGCCCAAGGTGACCCGGGCAGGCGGCACCGGCAATATCGAGCGATTGTGGAATGAGGCTCGTGCCGTGCCAGGAACCTGCGCGGAGCGCTATCTCGCGTCGCGCTTCCTGCTACCGCTGCCGACCGACATTCGCTTCCACCCGCGCTGCCCCCTCGGCCCGAAGCCGCTCACCGTGTTCAAGCCAGCACTGCTCGTCGCGGTTCGCGAAGCCGACCGCCTGGTCGCTTTCCAGAGAATTTTCATCGACCCGACAACGAACGCCTACACCGAGAAGCAGACACTCGGGACACTTGGAAATGGTGCGTGGCGTGGCGGTGGTCTGGCCTCGACGATTGGGCTCGCGGAGGGTTTTGAGAGTGCCCAAGCATGGTCGCGCCTGCGTGGCCTGCCCTGTTGGTCTTCGTTCGGGTCCCGACGGCTCGACCTTCTGGCCATTCCATCGTCGGTCACCCGGCTGATCCTGGCTGCGGATCGCGATCTCGCCGGGCGACGCGCCGTGGCACGCAGCATCGAGCAATATGCGTCGGACGCCGTGACCGTCGTGCCGGACTTTCCGCCAGCGCCCTACAAGGATTGGGCAGAGGTCCTCGAGGCAAAGGAGAGAGGAGGGGGAGGGAGGCGGTGAGCTGCCGGAATGGCAGCATGACCAAGGGAGCCTTCCATGTCCGACCTCCTCGACCTGCCGCCTGTCACCGACCGTCCGGCCGCACTCACGATCGCCTTGGCGCTGGCTTCTGGCGAGCCGATCACGCGGCGCGCGCTCAACAACGCCATGACGGCCGCATTCGGAGGCACCGACGCCGAGGGCTGTTGGACCCAGCGCGACAGCTTCGAGATGCTGGAACACGCGTTGGCGCTGCACGTCGCCAAGCAGCCCTATCCGCTGGCTGAGATGGCCGGGGTGCCGCACGCGGCAGCGTTGATGGATCGGCTCCCGACGCAGACAGTGCGCAGCGAGGAGCAGATCGAGCTCCAGCAGTTTTCGACGCCGATCGATATCGGCGCGCTCGCAGCGGTCATGGCCGCGATCGGACCGGACGACATCGTGCTGGAGCCGAGCGCAGGCAATGGACTGCTTGCGGTCCAAGTGCCGCACCATGCCGGCCTGCAGCTCAACGAGATCGACCCGCGTCGTCGAGACCGCCTCGCCAGCATCTTCCCGAAAGCCATCATCACTGGTCACGATGGGGCATCGCTCGTCAGTCTTCACGCGTCGTTGGAACGGCCCACCGTCGTTCTGATGAACCCGCCATTCTCGCGCAGCGTCGGCCGCGGGGCGGACAATCTCGCGGCGCTACGCCATTTGCAGGCGGCGATCCGCCGCGTTTCGATGGGCGGCCGGATCGTCGCGATTATGCCCGATTGGTTTGCGCCGAGCGCGCAACTGAAAGCGGCCTATGAAGCGGTACTCACCGGCTGCACCGTCCGCACGTCGCTGCGGCTCGAAAGCTGCTACCGCAAGCATGGCACCGACATCGCGGTGCGGCTCTACGTCATCGACAAGGTGGCAGGCGGCACGTCGCACACAGTCATCCAGCGTCGCTCCGTCCTCGACTTCCTCGACGTGGTTGAGGTTCCTGCCCGAGCCGAGCTGGTGCCGGAAGCACGGAGCGCGAAGGCTCCCGCTGCCGCAGTAAGTCTCTTCGGAGCCGCACGCACCGCAAAACCGGTCGTGGCACGGACCTATCACAAGCCAGTCCGCAACGCCGTTCTTCCGGTAGGCTATACGACCCTGACAGCTCCGGCACCGCTGGCGGACCAGGTCGGAGTGTATCTTCCGTATCGCCCGAGCCGCATCGTCTTCGACGCAGCCGGCGAGCACCCAACGGCGCTGGTGGAATCGGTCGCGATGGGCTCGATCCCCGCTCCGGTTCCCGCCCATATCCCCCACCTGCCCGAGCGAACCGTCTCGGAGCGAATGCTGTCCTCGTCGCAACTCGAGACGGTGATCTATGCGGGACACGCATGGTCGCAGATGCTTCCGGGCACTTTCAAACCCGACAAGGAGGGCGTTGGCCTCACCCTGGACGAGGACGGCCGCAGCTACCGGAAAGGCTTTTTCCTCGGCGATGGAACGGGGGCGGGTAAGGGCCGTCAGGTGGCCGCGTGCATTCTCGATAGCTGGCTGCAGGGCCGCAGACGCCACATCTGGGTGACCAAGAACGAGCCGCTCCTTGAGGATGCGCGGCGCGACTGGTCTGCGCTGGGCGGCATGGCGGGCGATGTGCAGCCGGTCTCCAACTGGAAGATCGACGAGGCGATCCGCCTCGAAGAGGGCGTGCTGTTCGTCACCTATCCCACGCTGCGCTCGATGCGGACCGAGAGCAGCCGCCTGCAGCAGATCCTAGACTGGGCGGGGCCTGATTTCGACGGCGTCATCGCGTTTGACGAGGCGCACGAGATGGGCGGCGTAGCGGGCGGCGAGGGTGCGCTCGGCAAGAAGGATGGATCACAGCAGGGGATCTGCGGCGTCCTTCTGCAGAACCATCTCCCGGACGCCCGCGTTCTGTACGCGTCCGCGACGGGCGCGTCCGATGTGAACAACCTCGCCTATGCGGTTCGGCTCGGCTTGTGGGGGCCGGAGACGGCATTCGCCGGTCGCGAGACGTTCATCGCCGAGATCCGGAAAGGCGGCATCGCTGCCATGGAGCTGGTCGCCCGCGACCTGAAGGCGCTTGGACTCTACACCGCCAGGGCACTCAGCTTCGCGGGCGTCGAGTACGACGTCCTGAAGCACGAGCTGACGCAGCTGCAAATCGAGATCTACGACACCTATGCGCAGGCTTGGAGCGTGATCCACCAGAACATGGAGGCGGCGCTCGAGTTCACCAACGTCGTCGATGGCCTCGAAGGCGGGACGCTGAACAGCGGGGCAAAAGCGGCCGCCCGGTCGCGCCTCGAATCCTGCAAGCAGCGGTTCTTCGGTCAGGTCCTTCTCGCGATGAAGCTCCCGACGGTGATCGCCGCGGTGGAACAGCACCTCAAGGCTGGGCAATCGGTCGTGCTTCAGCTGGTGACCACCGCCGAAGCGATCCTTGATCGTCGGCTCAACCAGATGTCGGCCGAGGAGCGGGCCGATCCGACGATCGACCTGTCGCCGACGGAGTATATCGCCGACTATCTGCAGCGCGCGTTCCCGACGCGTCAGATGGAAACCTATACCGACGATACCGGCACCGCACGGTCGCGACCGATGGCCGACGAGGCCGGCAACCCGGTCTACAATCCGGACGCCATCGCCGCCCGTGAGGCCATGCTCGAACACATCTGTGGGCTTCCGCCGATCAAGTCCGCGCTCGACGCTCTGATCGAGCACTTCGGCACCGACCACGTCGCGGAGGTGACGGGGCGCTCCAAGCGGCTCGTTTGCACCTCCGATGGCCGCCAGAAGGTAGAAACCCGATCAGCTCGGTCGAGCCAGGTCGAGGCTGCGGCCTTCATGACCGGCACCAAGCGCGTGCTGGTCTTTTCCGACGCTGGCGGGACGGGACGATCCTATCACGCCAGCCTCGACGCCAAGAACCAGGAGCAGCGCGTCCACTTCCTGCTGGAACCGGGCTGGCGCGCTGATCGAGCGATCCAGGGGCTCGGCCGCACGCACCGCACCCATCAAGCCTCGACACCGCTATTTCGACCGGTCACGACGGACTGCAAGGGCGAGCTCCGCTTCACCTCGACGATCGCACGACGGCTCGATAGCCTCGGCGCGTTGACACGTGGGCAGCGCCAGACCGGCGGGCAGAACCTGTTCGACCCGGCAGACAACCTCGAGAGCGAATACGCCAAGGACGCGCTCGTTACGTGGTTTCACCTCCTCGACAAGGGTAAGCTGACCAGCACGACCCTCGACGATTTCTGCGCGCGCACCGGGCTTGAGCTCTACGACAGCGACGGGTGCCTGAAGGAAGAGCTGCCGCCTATCCAGCGCTGGCTCAATCGCCTTCTGGCACTGCCGATCGGATTGCAGAACGTGATCTTCGACGAGTTTCTCTCTCTCGTCGAAACGCGTGTCGCTGCAGCCCGGGAAGCGGGCACGCTCGACGTTGGCGTCGAGACCATCACCGCGGATACCGCTACCGTGGTCGACGACACGCTGCTGCGCACCGACCCGCTTTCGGGCGCGACGTCCCACCTCCTCACCATCGAGATTGCGCGCAAGAAGACACCGATTTCGTTGGAGCGGATCCTCACGACGGCGCAGTGGGCTGACGATGCGGCCTTCGTCATGAACGCGCGGTCGGGCAAGGTCGCGTTGCAGCTACACGCTCGCCCGTGGATGGACGAACAGGGGCAGCCGATCCCTCGGCTCGAACTGCAGCGCCCATGCCGGCGTGAATATATCGGCAAGTCCGATTTGCTCGAGTCCGCCTGGGACGTGATCGATCGCGCGACGTTCGAGACCAAGTGGACCGAAGAGGTCGCCGAGCTGGCAGGGCAGACCGAGGTCGAGACGATCCGTCTCGCGACCGGCCTGCTCCTCCCGATCTGGTCGGCGCTCCCGTCCGATCATCTCGCGGTAAACCGGATCGTCGATGGGCAAGGCAACTCGTGGCTGGGCCGCCTCGTGTTCGACCAGCACGTCGTCCAGCTCTACACCAAGCTGGGGATCGCGAAGAGTGAGGATCTTCCTGTCGAGGCAATCGCACATTCGGTCCTGTCGGGCCGCAGCGTCGATGTGGTTCGGCCGTTCGAGATGACGATCCGCCGCTCTTTCGTAAACGGCGCGCAGCGGATCGAGATCGAGCGCGCTCCCGCTCAGCAACTCGCCTACCTCAAGGCGCTGGGATGCTTCACGGAGATCATCGCCTATCGCACGCGCGTGTTTGTGCCGGTCGGAGAAGCCAGCACGATCCTCGAGAAACTCCTCAAGGTGGCATGAAAGCTGGCCGGTCCTGCCACTATCGGACGGACCGGCCCGCCAATCAGGCTTCGGCGGCTTCCGCAGCCTTCTTGGTCCGACGCGGCTTGCTGACCGGTGCCTCGACCGCTGCAGCACCCGGCTTCTGGCCTGGTTTGCGTCCGAGGCCAATCTTCTTGGCCATATCCCGGCGCGCTTCGCTGTAGGCTTCCGCGACCATCGGATAATCGGCCTTCAGCCCGTAGCGCTGACGATAATCGTCCGGGGTCAGGCCGTGACCCGCAAGATGACGGCGCAGCGTCTTGTACGGCTTTCCATCAATCATGCTGACGATATGGTCCTTGCTCGCCAGCGACTTCCGCACCGATACAGCCGGCGTGTATTCAGCGGCAGCAGGCTCGGCGATCGCCTCATTCGGGCCGGCGCCGAGCGTCGCGACCGCTTCATGCATCGCCTTCAGGAAAGCCGGAACGTCGTCGGCCGAGGTCCGTGTATTCGGGTTCGATAGCCACGCGATCGTCAGCTCGGTCGCCAGTTCGACGGGGTTCGTATCTTCGCTCATCTTGGATCCCGATAGTCAGGGGAAGGTCGCGGGCGCGACGTCACCTTCATAGCCCGGAGCGCCCGCGCGGCAACACTGAACGGGCCGGGAACATGTCACGTTCCGAAGCAGCCGGAGCCAAGGAGAGAAGGGGGGAGGGAGCTGGTGTCCGGCGAGAATGTCGGATGCTCAGCAATAAGGGTGATTTCCCATGATCCAGTCCGTCAAGCTGTCGAAGCTCGTCCCCTCCGACTTCAATGTCCGTAAGCGTCGTGCCGACAAGGCCGAGAGCTTCGCCGCGAGCATCTCCGCACGCGGCATCCTCCAGAACCTCATCGTGACGCCGCTGAAGAAGCCGCGCGGTCACTTCGGCATCGTCGCCGGCGAAAGCCGCTACCGCGGAATGATGCTCCTGGTCGAACGCGGCGAGATCAACGCCGACGACTATGACGTGCCGGTCAAGCTGATGACGGGCCCCGAGAGCGAGCTCTCCGAAGTTTCGCTGGTCGAGAATTTCCAGCGTGATGCGATGAACCCGGCGGACGAGTGCCGCGGCTTCCAAATCATCCAGTCTCAGGGCGGCGACATCGATGGTATCGCCCGTCGGTTCGGCGTGACCCGCCGCTTCGTGGAGGGGCGTCTGCGGCTTGCGGATCTCGCAGAGCCGATCTTCGATGCACTCGCTGACGAGAAGATCAGCCTCGAGATGGCCAAGGCATACGGCTCGACTGCCAGCCATGACCGCCAGCTGAAGGTCTGGAATACCTACGGCCACAGCAGCTACTACAATGCCGACATGATCCGTCGCATGATCGCCAACGACGACATGCGCAGCAGCGATCCGGTCGCATTGCTTGTCGGCGCGGACGCCTATGAAGCGGCCGGCGGTATCATCGAGCGCGAGCTGTTCAGCGAGGGTGACGACCGCTGGTCGAACCCCGAGATCGTCCAGAAGCTCGCTGCCGAGAAGATGGAAGCCGAAGCGAAGCGCATCGGCGACGAGCGCGGCCTGGCGTGGATTCGACCCGTCGCATCGAACAGCACCTATGATGCCGCCCGCGGCCTCTATCCGGTGACCCTGCCGACCGAGCCGATGACCGAGGAGCAGGGTCTTCGTGCGGTCGAGATCGAGGCCTTGCTGGAACCGCTGCAGGAGCAGCTCGAAAGCGGCACGCTGACCGACGAGGCGGCGCTGGCGATCGAGGAGCAGTACGACGCGCTCGCTGCGGAACTGCATGGCCTCGAAAATCGGCCGGTGATGATGCCTCCCGAACTCGCGTCGCGCGTCGGCACGTTCCTGACGCTGTCGCACGCGGGCGAGATGGTGCTCGACGACACCTTCTACAGCGAGACGCCGCTGACGGTTACGATGGTCGAGCCCGATACGATCGACGACGTCGCTGGCGAGGCTGATGGCGAGCGCGGCGACGAGACCGGCGACGACGATGGCGACGTCACGCTGCGCGGTATCCCGACGCCGACCTTCCGGATCGAGGAGGGTACTGGACGGTCGAGCTTCCGGGGCGGCACCACCGCGACCGTCGAGCCGGACCGTGCGGCCCCCGGCGGTAAGCAGATGAGCCAAGTCCTGATCGATCAACTCGCGATCCAACGTCGCGACGTGCTCGGCGCGGCATTGCAGGCGAACCCCGGTCTCGCGCTCGATTACATGATCTTCGCCATGATCGAAGCGCGCAGTCACCGCGGCACCGGCAACGGCACGACCATCCGGGCGGCGCTGCCGCAGGATCCGGTATTGGCGAATAATGTGCCCAACTCGCGTGCGCGGGACTATCTCGCCGAGGTCCACGACAGTCTGGATGCGACCTGGACCGAGGCGACCGACAAGGTCGCTCGCTTCGAGGCGTTCCGGGTGTTGGCCGACGAGACGAAGGCGGCCTGGATGGCATGGATCGTCGCAACGTCGTTCGAGGCCAAGGAAGGCTACGGCGCAACCCAGCAGATCCCGCTCCAGAACCGCCTCGCCACGATCCTCGAGATCGACGTCGCCAGCTGGTGGCGCCCCACGTCGGAGAATTTCTTCGACCGTGTTCCCAAGGGCGCGCTGTTGTCGCTTCTCGACGAGGTCGGCGGTCCGGCGCTGACGAGCCGCCACGCGAGCAGCAAGAAGCCGGACATCTCGGCGTCGTGCCAGAAGCTGTTTGCCGGTGACGCGATCGTCGAAAGCGAGATCAAGGACAAGGCGCTCGCCTGGGTGCCCTCGGCGATGCGGTTCAATGATAGGCCTTCGGATGAGCTGGCTGCGGACGATGGCCAGGACGAGCTTGCCGGGCTGATCGGCGATGACAACGGCGAAGGCGAAGACGAGGACCTCGGCGCGCTGATCGACGACGGTGACGGTCAGCCCACCGGGGATGACGAGACCGCCGACGCCGGCGACGGCAGTGGCACGGGTGAGGTCCCGCACCCGGATCATCAGAACGACGACACGACCGACCATCTGGTCGCGGCTGAGTAACAGCGCACCCGCTGGGCAACCTCGCTGCCGGCACTGCCTCACCGCGGCGTCGGCAGCTTCTTTTCACGTTCATTCGAGGAGCCGTGCCATGCCCGCAGGCACTCGCGACATCGCGGCCGCAATTACCGACACTATCATCGCCAAGCTCGAGGCCGGCACCGTTCCCTGGCAGCGTCCGTGGTCGGTAACCGGAGAGGGTGGGCGCCCGCTCCGTCACGAGGGGACTCCATACCTCGGCATCAACTCGATCTGGTTATGGGCGATGGCCGACTTCCTAGGCTTCAAGAGCCGCTACTGGATGACCGCGCGCCAAGCCGACGAGCTTGGCGGACAGGTCCGCCGTGATGCCGAGCCGTCGTTCTCTGTTTACAGCTCCACCTTCCGCAAGAAGGCGCAACCGAACCTGCTCGGCCTCTCGGCCGACAAGATGATCCGATTCCTCCGCTCGTACACCGTCTTCAATGCCGACGAAATTGAGGGCCTACCGAGCTACTTCTATGCCCGGCCCGTCCCACCGACGCCTGCTTTGTTGTCGGCGAGACAGGATCGGATCGACGCCTTCTTCTCGGCTATACCGTCGCGTGTGCGTCGAGGAGGCGATCGGGCCTTTTTCAGCCCAACCTTCGACTTCATTCAGATGCCTCCCGCCGGCAGCTTTAAGTCCGCCGACGCTCATGCCTCTATCCTCGCTCACGAACACGCTCACTGGACCGGGCATCAGTCCCGCTTGGATCGAACCTTCGGAAAGAAGTTTGGCGACAAGGCATACTGCCTCGAAGAGCTTGTTGCTGAGCTTACAGGAGCCATGGTCTGCAGCGAGCTAGGCCTTCCGTCTGAAATCCATGACAGCCATGCGAATTACATCGGCGATTGGCTACGAATGCTGAGAGCGGACAAAGGCGTGATCTTCGTCGCCGCCACCAAGGCGGAGCAAGCCTTTGCATACCTGCGGGCTTTCTCGAGCGAGGCCACGCAGCCGGCGAAGCTGGCGGCATGACCATTTATCACAGGAGACCCCGCCATGGGATGGCTCTCAATGACGCGCGGCCGTATGGGTCGCCACAGCACGCCCAAAGCCTATCTGGACGCGCAATTCACCTACACCAACGACGCCGATGGTGGCGGCACGCGCGGTGCGCGCGTGATCGACAGCGCATGCGTCGGAAACCGCGTTTGGTATGCCGCTGTCGAAATCCTCGAAAACGGTGTCGCCACCTCCATCACCGCGCTGATTTGTGAGGTCCGATGGACGCCGAATGCAAAGGACGGCTACATCTTCGCCTATAAGGACATGGGTGAGAATGCCGGTCCCTGCTCGGACGATTGTCCTGAAAAAATCCTGCGCCTGCTCCCGCCGACGAACAACGAGTGCGCGCTAGACTGGCGACGACGCTGCTTGGCGCGACTTCGCCGGCGAGCGCGCCGCGTTGAAGACGGTATGCGGGTTCGACTGCCTCAGCCGCTGACCTTCAGCGACAACCACGTCGGCAGCGAGTTCCTCGTCGTTAAGCGGGGCAGCCGCATCACCTTTCGGAGTGAGAACGGGTTCGGCCACTATCACATCCGGAATTTCCGCGACCTGCCGTGGATCGTCGTTCCTCAGACAAAGGTCCATGCCACGATCTTCGCGAAACCGCCGGCACCTGCGATGACGGCATGATGGAGGCTATTATGAACGACACAGCCGCTCTCTCCGCGCTGCGGCGCACGCTATGCAGCCGAGGCAACGCGCTCCGCGTCGCGCGGCGCATGATGGAACACGGCATTGATGCGGTCGTGGTCGCCAGTCACGATCCACTGCAGCCGTGGCGCGTGACGGAGCGCGACAACAGCATCGTGGTGCGTGAATGCGCCTGATCCTCGCCGCTGCTCTGGTCGCGACAGCCTGCAGCGCCGCGGCGCCGCGCGCAGACCAGAACACCACCCTCTCGGCAGACGGCCGCGCCATCGATGGTGACACGGTGTCGATCGACATCCGCCTCTTCGGCGCGGACGCCTTCGAGAAGCGTCAGTTATGCAGGTCGACGTCGGGGTGCTGGCCCTGCGGCAAGGCGGCGCAGGATTACGCCTCGAAGCTGCTGAAGACCGGCGCTTCGACCATCCGGTTAACCGGCAAGCAGAGCTACGGCCGCCCCATCGGAACGGTCGAGGTGAGCGGACAGGATCTGGGCGAAGCGATGATCGCAGCCGGGCTTGCGGTGCCAGCAACAAGTTACCTCAAAGGCGACCCGGGGCGGGCGCAGCGCTATGTCGCCGCCTATGACAAGGCTGAGCGCCAGCGGCTCGGGGCACATGCCGGGTATTTCATCGACCCATCGAAATGGCGACGCGGCGAGCGGCTCTCTTGCGAGGCGCGCGGTCGCTAGTCCACACATGTGCGTCTGTGCACCTGTGCACAGGTGCGACCTCACAAGCCTGATGCGCCAAGAGCGCAGAGCCACCGGAGCATAGAGAGGAGGGGGCGGGGAAAAGCATCGATCAAGGAGACGATCATGCCCGCTTTCGCCTCGACCCCGGCCCCTGTTCATACCCTGTGGGACGCACCGCAGACCACCGAACAGCGCCTGCCCGGTATCTGGTGGGTCAGCACCGCCTCGCATGGTGGCTTCGTTCTGTCCGACGAACGCCAGGCGGCCATGCCCGAGGCGCTGCGCCTCGACAGCATCTACTATGAGGAGGATGTGGACTGGTCGCTGGTAGTCCTTGCCTTCGAGGCCGAGTTTGCCGCGTTGCGCGATCCGCTATTCGACCTTGAGCGCGACCTCGCTCACCAGACCGCACGGCACTGGCGGCCCAAGCACTATTCCGGCTTCACCGGGCAGGTGCTCGAACCGAGTGACAGCCACGTCCTGCGCAAGATTGCGCTCTTTGAGGCCGCGATCGGCGAGATCGGCGTCCAAGCCGCGTGGGGTGATTGGGCCGACTGGGTTCCCGCCGGGAAGGTCGGGGTTGTCGGACAGCGCATCACGGGATGCGATCATCTCGGCTTTGCCAAATACGATGGACCGAGCGTGAAGGGGCTTGTCGACGCGAGCCGCTACGAGCCTCGCGATACCGGGAGCACCTTCAAGTCCATTGGCGTCGAGGTGATCGCCTAGTGGTCGCTGTCGCTGGAAAGAAGTTTCCGAAAATCGGCAACTTCTTTCCAGCGGCCAAACCCTCGCTGAGGGTTCAAAGCGGGGCATGTCCTGACGATTGCCAGTGCGCCCAGCCCTGAGGGGCTGACGATCCGGAAGCAGCCGAAGCCGCGGGAGAAGAGGGGGGAGTGAGCGGTTGGGCGTGAAATTCGCGCTCGACCTTAACTGGAGACGGCGTCGATGTTCTACGATGTGCCTTATCGCCACCAACAGGCGGTGGATCCCGCTGCGCTTACCACGATCGCCATAACGCTCCAGGCGATGACCAAGGCGCTGGATGATTGCCGCAACGCAGGCGTCGACCCCAACACGGATCCCGCGATGGTGCTGCTCGCACGCCACATGGCGACCGTGTCAACCAATCGGGCGCCGCGCTCGGTACTCCGTCACGCGTGCGATAAGCGGCTGCAATCGCTCAAGCGCTACCCGGCGCTGCTGGCCCTTTCGATCCGGGGCGTCGAATACGACCAGGCCGCCAAGGAACGCTTTCACGAGGACGCGACGGCCGCGATGCGGGATCTCGCATCGGCGCTCGCGCTCGTTGAGGGGAGCTACACTATCGCCTCGACCCAAGGCGAGATTTCGGAATCCGGTTATGTCCTGCTCGCCGCGGCCGAGGTCGCCGTCATGGTGCGAGTCGGGCGACGCTTCGAGGGACGCGAGGTCTCTTATCGGCCCGTTGCCCCCCACGTCGACCAGACGAACCGGAATGCCAGCATGGCCGATCTGCTGCGGCCCGGGCGATTTGCCGAGCGCCTGACGCGCGAGCTGCGCCTTCGGCCCGCCCCGGCCGGCGTCTCCGAACCAAGCCTGATCGCCGCTTGAGGAGCTCTAAATGATGAAAATCATAGATGCCCTAGCTATCGCGCGAGCCGAGGTTGCAAATATCGCTCGGTTCATCGAGCGCCGGGAGCGCTTCCTCGACGCCCTCGACTGGTCGATGATGACTGACGCGCAGGCCCGCCAGTCGTCCATGCTCGATGAGCTGCTGGACGAGGACCTTGCCGTCGGCTTGCGCTACATCGACTGGCTGATCGATCGGGTGGACAGCCACGCCCCGACGCTTGGCGCTCTCCGCTTTGCGCCGCATCCCCGCCCTTGGCACGCTGAGTGGAACACGCTGGCCGCCTGAGAGAAGGAGCTTAGACAATGAGCCGTCATACCTTCGCCGGTCACGCCGGTACCACGGTCGCCGTGGGATGGGATCGTCCGCTGGCCACGTTCTTCGTCCAGGTCTCGCGGCCGCATCCGACGCTCAAAGGCGAAAGCCAGATTGTCGCATGGCAAGGCACCGACGACGGCGAGCTCCCGACCGCGGCTGCAGCCCTCGAGGTAGCCGCCGACTACGCCGACCTGCCGAGCGATCTCGGCGCGACGCTGGAAACGGACCGGATGAAGACGCTCGGTCAAACCGATGGCCCCGCCCAAGCCGCTGCGCGACGATTCCGTCGTGACGGCAGTTTCTAAGGAGGATCTGGTCATGGATCCGAACAGCAACAACACGAGGCCCGGACCGAGCGGGGCAAGCATGGCCTTGACCATCCTTTTGTTCGTGATCGTGCTCAGATCAGCGTCGTGGATGATCGGTGTCCTGATCGATGGCGAACCTCTTACCGAGGGCAATTCATCGCTGCCGTTCGAGCAGCTCTACCGGATCGTCGACATGGTACAGGGGCCGATCGGGAACGCCTTGTGCATGGTTGGGATCACCGTCGCCGGAATGGCCTACATGACCGGCAACTTCGGTGTAGAATCCAGGAGCTCAACCGCCGCAGAGGGTGAGAAGCCCAAGCGCATCCCGACGTTACCGATGAGTGAGGCCGCGCGAGCGGCCGAAGCGCGCTTGAACGCTCTGAGCGCCCAGTTCCGGTCGATCCCGGAGAATATGGTGCTGCCCGAGGCAACCATCGAGTTTGAGCGTATTGAAGCGAACCACGTACCTGACGTCCGGATCGCTCACCGTGAAGCACGCTCGACGGTGTCGCCAACGTCCGAGAAAGCTGATGCGTTGGACGCAGACTATGCCGGCATGCTCAATCGGATCAGCGATACCGTCGAGCGCCTGATCGAAGGTTGCGAAGCCTTGGGCCGGGAGCGACTTGAGGTACAGGCTCGCTTCATCGAGGCTCGACACCCCGGTGACGATCGCTAGAAAGTCAGCATCTGTTCTGGCAATCGATCGATAGCTCGATTGGTTGTCATGACCGGCGCGCAGGCTTCCCACGGCGCGCCAGCCAAATTGGAGCAGTTATGCCCCCTATGTACCTTGGCAACATCGCCTGGATGACATTGGTAGTCTGTGTCCTTTGGACCTTCGCCATGGCCTATTTCGTGATCTGTCACGAGCTACGGGCGACCAGCGTGATCCACGTACTCGCGCCTACGACCGGCGCACTGGCTTTCGCCGTCGTGTCGATAATCCTTGATGACGGCGGATTGCTGGAGGCCGTGACCGCGCAGGTCGTCGCCATCTCGCTGATGATGGCAGCGGGAAAGGGGCAGCAACGAGCCTATGCCGAGCATCGCAGTCGCTGATGCCCGTTGTGGCGGCGACGGACGAGGCATGATAGGCTGAGACCTATGTTCGCGTCAGCAGAATCCATGATCTGGGGCTGCCTCCCTGTCCTGCTTGCCGGCGCAGCTATACTTCCCTTGAGCGCACAAGCCGGAAAGTCGATCAAGAACCTCCTGCTATTCTTCCTGGTCACGAACGTGGCGGCGCTCGCGCTGTATACCGCGTACCAAGGGCCGGTGACGTGGTGGTTGGCGTCAGGAAGCTCGTTCCTGATCGGCATGGCGGGGATCGCCGCCTTTGTAGCGGGACGGGCCGACCCAAGCCAAAGGTAAGAGGGGAAGGGCTGTTGATCCGGGTGGATCAACGGAGAACCTCTCATGTCCAACATCATCGACCTGGGCGGAGCGCCCGCCAACGAGGACTGCGCCCAGCTTGGGCAGACGCCAGACTTCGATACCGTCAATGCCCACGAGGTTTTCGCCTATAAACTGGCGATCATCGCGCGGTTCGGGGAGCCTCCCGCGGGTTGCCGCCTGAAGCCTCTCGCCAACCGCCACGATTTCGGCACCTATCGCACGCTCTCCCTCCGCATCGACGATGAGGAAGACGAACAGGTAGGGGCCTATGTCGACCTGGTCGAGAACGGCCTCGGCAGCTGGCTGGAAGCCGGTTTTTCGCCGCCCATCACCTATGAGGGCAGCGTCGGCACGATCCATCAGCTCGACGTTACCGAGCTGCTGATCGGCGCTCTGCAGACGACACGCCCGAATGAGGACGGGACATTCCCGATCCCGGATTTTGAGGTGCTCCACACAAACCTTGCGTCAGCCTTCCCCGAAGAAGCGGCACTCGCCCGTGCCCGATGGGCGGCAGCTTGAGCCAATCGGCCGCGCCTGCGGGTGCCACGACACGGAGGGTGTCATGATCGTCGACGATTTCAATTCATCGGATCCTCGCACATGGTTGGCGCGCGGTCGGACGCCGGAACAGGCCGAGGCGCTCGCTGCATCGTGGCGGGACTTCCCGGATCTTCCGCACGACGCCCCCCTTGCCGACCGTCAGGCCCGCAGCCGTGCACGCGTGATCGCCACCAGGCCCATCTTCGAGGCGATGCGGGTGCAAGCCGAGGCGGAGCGTCAGGCGCGAAACTTCGCCTTCCTCGAGAACCAGGCACGCGAGGCCAAGGTGAACGATCGCGATCTCGCCATTCTGCGCGGTCGCGACGCTCATGGCTACGACTGGGACGTTGCCAACCGCTACGCTGACGGATGGTATGCGGCCCATGTCGGATGGCCACACAGCTATCCGGACGGCATCCCGAGTAACGCGCCGCTGCACGTCCGACGCGCGGCCTACGATCAGGGCTTCACCGATGGTGGCGGTGATCGAACCGACCTGTTCGATGCAGCGCGACGGACCAATCTCGCGCAGCTGCGTCAAAGCAATTTGCCGCCCCCAGCATCGCCGGTCGCTTCCGCACGCCCGCTACCGAGCAGCTGGCCGAAGCCGGGCGACGAAGCCCGGCCCGCCCGTTGGTCGCGCCGCCTCATCATTCTGAGCGACGAGGACGTGGCTCTTGAGGCGCCCGAGCGCGCCAAATGGGACTTCCTGCGGATCATCCGCGAGCGACAGGGCGCAGACGAGATGGCGATCATCGTCCTCAGCAACGACGGCTTCGCCACGATCGAGCGCTTCGTGCATCAGGCAATGCGACACGGTCGACGGCAGGTCAGCCACGCTGATGCGGCCGCCCAACTCCGAGCCGCGCTTATAAGCCGGGAGATCGACGACGTCCTGGTCGCTCTGCAGGGGGACGACCTTCACCTCCTCGACGCTGTTGCCGGAGCCCTGCCGCTGTGCCGGAGCATGGAGCGGACACGGAACACCAAACTGCAGCAGCGCGCGCACCTGCGGGCGTGGCTGGATCGCGGTTACGGCGCGGACGAGAACATGGCCGCAGGGCACATCCGCTGGGGCAAGCTGATCCATGGCCTGACGGGCAAGCTCGGCGAGTTTACCGCCCGACATATCGGCGCGGCACCCGGCCGAGGGCATCTGATCCGGGTCTATGTCGGCGATGATCGGCCTGCGACCGGCTATGCGGGCGCGGACGGCATTCCGCTCCCCCATGACGTCGTCGTCTCGAGCAAAGCTAAGCTGCGCTCTGAGATGGCGGCAACGCTCCGACGGTTCGGTGCAGCAACGCCGCTGATGGCGCTGTCGGTACGCGACGCCGCATAGCCAGAGCGTCCAAGCAGCCCGAGGCCATGGAGGGGAGGGGGCGGGGGAGCGCGCACCGGAATTAGCCGGTCAGGAGCAACTCCCTTGTCCGACCCTCAGCATACCCCTCCGCACCATCTGATGCGTCCCGTCCTATGGTCGTTCGGCGAAGGCCCGACCTTCCCTGGCTATACCGACGATACGACATGGAACGGCTTCCTCAACGTGTCCGTGGGTATCGGCATCTGGCCCTACGTGCTGCGCGAGCTGATCGCAGGTGCCGATGGCGACGCCGAGCGCATCGCCGAATATCGTGGCATGACCAGCGACAGCAGCATGGTCTCGATCAGTCACGGCTATACGACCAGCGCCGTCGACGCGAAATGGCCGTGGCTCTTCCCTGACTACCCGCTCGCAACCATGATGCCGATCCCGGCAACTTGGTCGGAGATGAGCTGGCGGCATGAGGCAGCGCCGAGTTTCGGCCCGTGCGTCGGCCCGATGGGCGAGGCTGCTCAGATATGGATCGACTACGCGGATCCAGCAAAACGCGACGTTCCCGAAAGTTCGAGATTCACCTTCAGCCGACGTGACGCCGTCGGCGAGCTGACCGTGATCTACGCGGGCGACGACTACGACGCTGTGCTGACGCACGCGTCCGTCGAGGCGCTTGCCTGCAGCCTCGCCAGGCGGGTCGCATATGAGATGACCGCCGAGGAATGGCAGGAGACTAGGCTGCGAAATCGGACCACGCCGGACAATGTCTGCGCGTCGCACGACTTTATGGACACCAACATCCTCATGCTTGAGGCATGGGAGGCGGAACGCGGTAATGCCCTGCTCCCGGGTGGCGAGCGGGAGCGCTTCGAGGACGACCTCGAGCGGGTAAATGCTGCGTGGGACATCGCCACCCGCTGCTACCTCACTGCCTCCGAGGAGGGGGCACGCTTCGACGCTTGGCGCCTGACGGGGCGCGCAGTCGACGGCCTTCGCGCCGCTGGCATGGAGCTGGCCCATGATGACGATGGCGACACGCCGGGGCGGGTTTACGAGCCCGGCTTCATGGAGCGGGATCTGCGACAGTGGATCGTCAACGTCAGCAACACGAGCCACGCTTTCGACAAGCTGTTCGACGCTGAAGCGCACCTCTGGAGCGTGTTCGCCTCCGGCGAGGCGAAGGAGAGCCGGTCCTCGCCCGTGAGCGACGGGACAAGCCGCTTTCCTCTGCCACCCAGGGAGATCGCCTTTTCGGAGCAGGAGGTCACCGTCACTATCGATGCGATCGAGCGTCGCCTCGAGGTCCTGAGACAACGCGCGGCGACGACCGCCGAAGCGTCATCCGAGGGTCTATTTCTAGCAGAGAGCATCCGGCAGCTGGCAGGCGCACGAGACAAGCTACGGACAGCGCCCCAGCGGCCGTGAGCGGTCCGCCTCTGCGGCGCATCCCGGTGCCGCAGGGGCAAAAAGGGGAGAGGGAGGGTGATGGCGGATGCGGGGAATTGCCCTCGCACGGCTCCGAAGGATCCGCCATGCTTCCCGCCACGATCTCCACCAGTGTCGCGCCCGAGACCATCAACAAAGTCACCCGGCTGTTCAACGGCTCGGTCAACGACATCCTGCATGAGCTGCTGCAGAACGCGCGCCGAGCTGGCGCGAGCGCGGTCGCCGTATCCACCATCGGCCGCGCGGGCGATCGACTGCTGCACATCGTTGACGATGGTCACGGCATCGCTGATCCGGCAAGCATCGTCACGCTCGGCCGCTCCGGGTGGAGTGACACGATCGCTCGCCGGGAAGACCCCGCCGGCATGGGCGTCTTCAGCCTTGCCGGTAGGGATGTTATCATCCGTTCGTGGTCCCAGGCCGCCCACCAAGGCTGGTGTGCCCACATCCCGGCTTCAGCGTGGGAGAGCAGCCGGCCGATCGCGATCTCACCGGATCCCATCGGGCGGGGAACCGCGATCAGCATACGCATGGACTCCGCGTGGGAGGACGAGGTCCTGCCGGCGCTGAGCCATGTTGCGCGTCACTACCCTCTACCCGTGACCTTCGACGGCGAAAGCCTCGAGCAGACGCCGTGGCTGGACGGGGCCATCTACGAGGAGCGCTGGAACGGGTGCCGCATCGGCGTGGTGAAGGAGCACAATCGCCGGGGCGGCGCGGATCGCCTCAACTTCCATGGCCTGACGATCCCGTGCCGGATGCCGGCCGTGCAGCAGGTCGGCCGTGGCGAGGAATGGACGGTGCTGGTCGACATCGTCGACTGCCCGGCGATCCAACTCGTGCTGCCGGCCCGCAAGGAAGTCGTTCAGAACGACGCGGTTACGGCGCTGCGCGAGGCCGCGAGCAAGGCGATCTACGGTGCTATCGCTTTGGAGGGGGCGCATCGGCTGTCGCATAAGGACTGGCTAGAAGCACGCAGGCTCGGCGTAGCGCTGCCTGAGGCCGCATGCCGTCTCCATGGGTGGTGCGCTCCGCACGCCGCTCCCGGCGAAAGCTATATGACCGGCAGCAGCTTCAGCGATGCCGCGATGATAATCATGCCGGACGTGCCCGCCATCGTGGCGCAGCCTGCCGAGCTTGCCATCCAGCAGCATAAGCCATTTGCCGGTCCGCTTGTGTTCGCTGAGCCCGCGTTTGCCGGCTATCGCTGGTACGACGGGCTCGCGCGCGTTCAGACGCTCGGTTTTACGATCGAGCAGGAGGGCCGCACCTTCCACATTAGCGACGAGGAGGGGGCACCTTCGGACGTCGACAACGGCTATGTCGAGCAGCTGACGCTCGAAGCGACCGTCGTCCACGGCGACGCGGTCACGACGGTCGCCTGCGACGCCGATGTCGCCTTTGGTCCGGATTTTGATCTTTCGACCGAAGTCGACGACGTTGTGATCTTCGTCCGACGCGGTGCGGAGCTGCCGGCCCGGGACGTTATCTCGCTCCTCCAGCGCGCTGCCTTCGAACCGAGCTCCGACAGCTGCGCCGACAGCTATGAAACGCAGGAGGAGCGGTTCAGGCGCGACGCCAGCGACCGGGTTCTGGCGCTCCTTGAGGGGACGGATGCTGCCCTCGAGGCACACATTCGCACGCTCTTCCGCGACTACCCGGTCGACGTGCCGGCGGATCGCTTGGTGACCGTCACCATGACCTCGGCAGGCGTATCGGTCACAATTGCCGAGCGCCTGCCGGAGGCAGGCTAAGATGGATTTGCCCCCGCCCCCCGTCGTCTTGGCCTATGGCATCGGGGTCGACAGCACCGCGCTCCTGGTCGAGCTCGTAGCGCGAGGTCAGGCGCCGGACCTTGTTCTAAGCGCCGACACAGGCGTCGAGAAACCGGCAACATACGCCTATCTCGACGTAATCCGTCCTTGGATGGACGGGCATGGCATCAGGCATGAACTGGTTTCGTACACTCCGAAACGGTTCAAACACTGGCCGCCCTACTACGGCCTGCTGGAAATGTGCCTGACCAACGCCACGCTGCCGAGCAAGAGCCTCGGCGGTTCGAGCTGCAGCCTCAAATACAAGAAGGCGCCGCAGGATGCCTTCCTCGCCAACTGGCAACCGGCGATCGACGCCTGGGCTCGCGGGCAGCGCGTGACGCGTCTCATAGGCTATGACGCAGGCCCCCGGGACACGCTCCGCGCGAACCACGCGCTGTCGATCGAGGATCCGCTCTATGACTGTCAGTCGCCGCTGCGGGAATGGGGCTGGGACCGCGATGCCTGCGTCAGGCGGATCATCGCCGAAGGTCTTCCAGTACCCCCGAAATCGGCCTGCTGGCTTTGCATCGCAAACAAGGCTGAGGAGATCCGCGACCTTCCTCGTTGGTGCCTTCGGCTGATCGTCTTGGTCGAAGCTAGAGCGGCACCGAGGCTCCACACCGTGGAGGGGCTATGGCGCCGCTCGACCAAAGCGCGCCCAGGCCGGATGACCGACTTCATTCGGGCGGAAGGGCTCCTCCCGAGCCGGGAAATAGACCGCATATGGCGCGACGCGCCGCTCGATCTGATCCGGTTTCAAGACGTCGCCGCGCTCGTGCCCGTTGGCGAGCGCCCAACCATGCAGAGCTGGCTCGAGCGCTTCAACGCAGGGCTGTTCGCCCGGCACGCGCCGATCGCGGCCTGACCATTCACGGAGGACACCATGACCGACAAGCAGGATGCGCGGCCGATAGATCCGGCGATCGAGCCGATGCTCGTTCTGTCGACCGCTCACATCACGCAGGAAACCTGCAACACCTTCCTGCCGACCTATTCCGGCCCCGCTTGGGAGAAGGGCGAGTATGGGTGGTTCATCTACGTGCCCGAGGATGTCGACGAGACGCTCCCGGTCGACCTCGCAGCCTGCATGGCCCTCGCGCGCACGAAATCGGCCTTCTGGGGGTCCGGTGAGAGGATGGTCAAAATCGTACGCTAAGGGTCCGGCGTTAGCGTGTCATTCCGCCCCGAGCCGGACCGATTAAGGCGCATAGATCGCATGACGGGTTAGGTGACACCGCTTGATGTGGATCACGCTGGACAGGCGCTCCGTCACGCATACCGTCGTTTGCGGAGCGTCCCGTTTCTCCATGTCCAACGGGCAGTTTCGGGAAAACGCATTCGGGAACAGGTTTTGGGAAAGCCGGTCGGTCACTACGGTCGCGGGCTGCCCCACGCTCCGGCCGTCTCGATGATCGTTCCCGATCGGGAAGATGCCGGGAGTTTAGAACGCCGTCCATTCTCGGGGGTCATCTGTGCGGGATCGGCCCCGCCGTTGCCATTATAGCCGGAGGCCGAACTTTGGTCCGATGAACGTCATTGTGGAATAGAGTACGATCGTCAGCAGACACCCCAATCCCAACGCTAGCGAGAAAGGCAGGCCGTGGCGCAGCATCACGGGGATGACGAGAAACATCGGTAGCGAAGGCAGGACATACCAGAACGTCGCCGCAGAGTGCGCAGCCATGTTCTCTGCGTCGGGCTTGGCGTTCCACAGCCAGATCATGCCCAGCACCGATACGAGGGGCAGCGACGCGATCAGCGCGCCAAAACCGGGGAAGCGCTTCGCCAGTTCGGAAGCGGCGGCGATGAGTATCCCGGAGATCGCTGCCTTGACGGTCAGAAAGATCATCGCCTGCTTCCCTAAGTCGGCGCGTCGGTTTGCGCCAGTTTCATCAGTCGGCGCGGCAGCTCGTCGAGCACGCGGCGGGCATCGCCAGGGCGCAGATTGCGCCAGCGCCGCACCTCCTCACGCGATCGGCCGCACCCCCGGCACCAGCCACTGCGACCATCGAAACCGCATAATTCGACGCACGGCGACTTCATGGCTCAGCGCCGCTCGATGGTCAGGTGGGCGAGTTCGTGCACCGGGGCGAGCCGGCGTTCGATCAGGTCGCGCGTCACATTACCCTCACCGATGACGCTGACGATGGCGGCATGGGCTTCCGGTCCAACGCGCCAAACGTGGAGATCGGTGATCCGCGCGTCTCCGGGCGTCTCGACCAGCTCGCGGATCTCGTCGGCGACATGATCGTCAGTCCGGTCAAGCAGGATGGCGGATGTGTCGCGCATCAGCGTCCACGACCAGCGCGCAATGACGATCGCCCCGACGATCCCCATGACCGGGTCCATCCAGACCCAGCCCAGATACCGGCCCGCTACGAGCGCGGCGATGGCAAGCACAGAAGTCAGGGCATCGGCTAGGACGTGAATGTACGCCGAGCGCAGATTGTTGTCGCCACCATGGCCATGCCCATGGTGGTGCCTGTCTTCGTGATGATGCCCATGATCGTGTCCGTGCCCGCCCGAGAGCAGCAAGGCGGAGGCGATGTTCACGAGAAGGCCGATCGCCGCGATCCAGGTCGCCTCCCCGAACGCGACGGTGATGGGCTGGAAAAGTCGGGCGACGGACTCGACGCCGATCGCAAGAGATATCAGGCCCAGCACCATCGCCGACGCGAACCCGGCAAGATCGCCGACCTTGCCGGTGCCAAAGCTGTAAGAGGGGTTACGGGCATGGCGCTTAGCGTAGGAATAGGCGAGCGCCGCCACGGTCAGTGCACCCGCGTGCGTCGCCATGTGAAAGCCATCGGCCAGCAGCGCCATCGAGCCGGTCACGTAGCCGGCGATGATCTCGCCGATCATCATCACGGCGGTGAGCCCAACGACCCAGCGCGTGCGCCGGGCATTCTCGTCGTGCGCTGCGCCAAGGAAGACATGCTCGTGGGTGTGAGCGTCGAATTTGGACACGGTAGCCATCGGCAGACCTACTTCGAGTAGCGGCGGATCACCGCCAACAGCTCGTCAGCTCCCTCCGCACGTTCCTCATCGCTCAAGCCGGGACGCGCGACGTGCGCCTCTAAATGCTCGGCGATGATCTCGTCCATCAAGCCGTTCACCGCGCCACGAACGGCTGCAACGAGGTGCAGCACTTTCGTGCATGAGGCGTCAGCTGAAAGCTCCCGTTCCACTGCGTTTACCTGCCCCGCGATGCGTCGAATGCGCGCAACAAGGTCGGCGTTCGTTCCAGTAAGATGTGACATAGGAGTACCCCCTACCCCTATTTGTCCTCAAAGTGCAATGAGGCAAGCCATTTGCCTCCAAAATCAGGTGCCGTACGAGGCCTGCGGCCGTCTCATATGAGCGTTCTACCGACGACTGACTGTCGCCGGTTGCGTAACCTTACAGCTTCGCCGAGCCTGCCAGTCGCGCGAGAAGCCCGACATCGAAGTAATCTCGCCAGGCGACAATACGCTCCCCCTCGACTTCGAAGATGCCCATGACCTTGGCGCGAGCTACTTCAGTTCCGTCGGCACGCTCGAAGCGGTCCAGACGTTCGGTCAACACCCGATTGCCGTCAGCGGCGATGGCGAGCATGTCGAAGTGGACTGCGGTGACGCCGGTCCGTTTTTCTGAGGCTTCGATCAGATCGATCGCCTCATCGGGACCGGTGGTCGAGCCGACGCCTTCGTTCACCCAGACGGTTTCGGGCGTGAACCACCGTCGAATGGCGGTTCTGCCGTGATCCTGTGAGCATGTCTCGCAGAAGGCCGTCACGATCTCGATCGGAGTTGGCATGCTATACTC
The DNA here is from genome assembly GCF_052907485.1 of Sphingomonas benefaciens. Lineage (NCBI taxonomy): Bacteria > Pseudomonadati > Pseudomonadota > Alphaproteobacteria > Sphingomonadales > Sphingomonadaceae > Sphingomonas > Sphingomonas benefaciens. Next base: position 123,171 of record NZ_JBREIC010000007.1, read on the forward strand.
CCTTATTTGACTGGTTGTTTAAGGTAGCGATTCGAATGTGATCGACCGCTCGCAGGGCGTTTTTGACGTCAGACATGGTCAAACATCTCGATGTCCGGTGCTATCGCAAGGAACGGTGTCGTCCGGGGTCGATGAACAGCCATGTGTGGCGATGCACGATGCCTGGCCAGCGCGTCATCGTCTTCATAGATTTCAACCAGCATGTAGCCGCCATCCGGCTTTTTGGACCGAAACAGTTCGTACAGCCGATTGCCCGGTTCGTTGGCGCGGACTGCCTCGGCCTGGTCAGCGAAGGCACGTTCGAAGCAGTCGCCGCTCCCCGGTTTGACGGTCAGTCGGACCATAGTGACGATCATCGGATAGCCTTTCGCCGATGGCAGGAGCGGACCCGGCGCACCGCAGCGGGCCGGGTCGTGCACCGGGTCACGCCAGTGCGACGAAATCCTGCGTCTTCATCGCATTGGCGTAGAAGGGCGCGATCTCCGCGAGGAAATCGTCCTGCTGCTTGCGGGTGTAGCCCGCCGAGGCATCGTAGAGGACGTTGGTGTGGTAGCCGAGGTCATGTGCGTGACGCATCGAGGACTCGACGCACTGGCGCAGCGAGAAACCGGCGAGGTAGACGTCGAAGATACCGTTGTTCCGCAGATAGCCGTCGAGCGTCGTGCCGACGAAGACGCTGCTGCCACCGGCGCGTTCGCGCACGACATGTTCGCCCTCGCCCGGTTCAAAACCTGGAAAGAAATCGGCCTGCTCGCCGAGGAACGAGCCATAATCGCGCATCATCTTGCGTAGCCCGAACTTGCCATCGCCCAGAACCTTGAACGTCGGCTCAAACTTCAGCGAAGCGTGGATCACGTGCATGCCCCGACGGCGTGCCTCGGCCAGCGCGATCCTGGAATTGGCGATCGCGGTATCGACCTGCCCGCGGTCCTGGAACGAAGGATAGATGCCGCCGGTCGGGGACAGCCAGTCGTTGACATATTCGATCAGGATCAGGGCGCTCTTGGATGCATCGGTCATGAGGGGCTCTTTCGTTTGGGGGCGAGGGTTAGGCGGCGATCATCGCGCCGTGCTGGCGCAGATGGTCGCGGAAGAGGTCGGGATAAGTATCGATCACGGCATCCCGGACACTCGGCCGCTCCGCGAGCGCCGCGCGCCACGTCGTCACGCGCGGCAGGCCGGCGAAGATCGGATCGGCGATCAGCGGATCGATGATCCCGAAATACCGGAACAGCGGCGCATACACCGCATCGACGAGGCTGAAGTCGGCACCGTTGAAATACGGACCGTCGACCAGGGCCGCCTCGATTGTGCTCAGCCGGTCGCGGAAGGCGGTGCGCTTGGCATCGGCAACGACGTCATCCTTGGCATGCAGGAACTGCCATGCCTCCGCGAAGGTCTGCGTTGCATAGTCGATCCACGCCCTGTGCCGGGCGCGGGTTACCGCGTCGCCTGGATGCAGCAAGCCGTTCGCCTGCGTCTCGTTCAGATATTCACAGATCGCGACGCTTTCGAAGAGGATCGCATCCCCGCCTTCCGGCTGTTGAACCTTGAGAACAGGCACCTTTCCCGTCGGGGACAGGTCAAGGAACCAGTCGGGCTTCGCCGACAGATCAACGTCGACGCGCTCGAACGGCACGTTCCTTTCCAGCAGGATGATCGCCGCACGCTGGACGAATGGGCAGAGCGGATGGCTGATGAGCGTCAGCTTCGGGTCGGTCATGAGGGTACTCCCGCGGTACGGATCAGAGCAACTGCCCGCCCGAGATGTCGAAGGTCGTTCCGTTCGCCCAAGCGAGGTCGTCGGACAGGATCGCGGCAACCGCGCCCCCGACATCGTCGGGTTCGCCGACGCGGCCGAGGGCGATCCCCTGAGCGACCCAGGCGTTGACGTCGCTGTTGTCCCGCACGGCACCGCCACCGAAATCCGTCGCGATCGCGCCGGGTGCGATTGCGTTTACGCGAATGCGACGGGCGCCCAATTCGACAGCCATGTAGCGCGTCAGGACCTCGACCGCCGCCTTCATGGCCGCATACAGGCTGTAACCCGGCAGGGTGAAGCGCACGAAGCCCGACGAGACGTTGAGGATACGCCCGCCGTCCGCGATCAGTGGCAGCAGCGCCTGGGTCAGGAACACCGGACCACGCAAATGGGTCGCGACGAGCGAGTCGAACTGCTCCTCGGTTGCTTCGGCGAAGTTGGCGAAGAGGCCGTTGCCGGCGTTATTGACGAGAAAGTCGAGATGGTCGCGCTCGAAAACGGTCTTCAGCTTCTCCGCGACGGCTGTAGCGAACTCGGCGAAAGTGGCCGTGTCGGTGACGTCGAGGGCCAGCATGACGGCGGTGCCGCCCATAGCCTCGATCTCCTGGCGGAGAGCGTCTGCCTCCGCCTCACCGCTGCGATAGGTGCCGATGATGGCGACACCTCGGCGCGCCAGGTGCAGCGCCATGTTGCGACCGAGACCGCGGCTTGCACCGGTGATGAGAGCAACAGGCTTCGACATAACGAGAGTTCCTTGGGAGGCATGTGGGCGACGGTGTCGGTGCGACGTCTGACGATGGTTGGAAGATATGCGGCGGGCCTTCGCGGCGCCCCCCTGATCGGCTCATGTTCTTGCCCGATTGTCTCAATGGCTTGGCCGATCCGGAGCGACATGCGATATGGCCGCTATGACAGACGACCTCTCCCGGCATCTCGATATTGCCCTGCGGCATGCGTCCGAGGGCGTGACCCGGACCCCGATCCCGCGCCTGGAGATCAGCGTGGGACAAGCCACCGAGGCCACATCGCCCTGCCTCTATCGATCGATGATCTGCTTCATCCTGCGCGGTTCGAAGGAGGTGGCGCTTAATGAAGATTTGCTGCGCTATGATCCGGCGCAGTATCTCATCAGCGCACTCGATCTGCCGCTCAGCGGCCGGATCTGTGACGCCGACGATGGTGCATCCTATGTCGCCGTGTCGATGACCCTCGATCCGGCCCTGCTAGCCGAGGTTGCAGTATCGATGCCCGCAAGCCGCGATGCCGAGCCGCAAGGGGTCGGGATCGCGATCAATCCGATGACGGTCCCGCTGCGCGACACGCTGCTGAGACTATTGGCACTGCTCGACACGCCCCACGACATCCCTGGCCTTGCGCCGATCATCGAGCGGGAACTGTTCTATCGATTGCTGCAAGGGCCTCAGGGTCGCCTACTCCGCCAGATCGCACAACCGGACGGCGCGCTCGGCCGCATCCGTCGCGCGGTAGCCTGGATACGGGACCATCATGCGACCCGCTTGCGCATCGAGGCGCTGTGCGATGCCAGCGGCATGAGCCGTGCCAGCCTTCATCGCCACTTCGTCGCTCTGACGGGTCTCAGTCCGATCCAGTATCAGAAGCAACTCCGTCTGCAGGAGGCGCGGCAGTTGCTGCTGGCGGGCGATCACAGTGCGTCCGATGTTGCCTTTGCGGTCGGCTATGAAAGCGCGTCGCAGTTCAGCCGGGAATATGTCCGGCAGTTCGGCGCCCCGCCCGTCCGCGATATTCGGCAGATCCGGCAGGCGATTGATGGTCCTGTAGCATCGACTGTGATCTGAACCTGCGCCCGGCACCGGGGGCATGAGTGCCGTATTCATGCCCCCGCATAGTGTCTCATTTCACCATCCCAATCGGGACGGTCGCCGGGCTTAGCGTACGATTTTGACCATCCTCTCACCGGACCCCTTCTGGATCATGCTCGATCGCGACGAGCCTGAAGTAGACGGTCTCCCAGTCTTCGACTGGTGAATCTGGATCACGAACCCAACGCCGGGACCGCGCCCTGTGCCCGCCTATTCGGAGACCCCAGATGGTCGACACGACCGACAGCAATATCGACACCATCGGCCGCCTCAACGATCGGTGCCGTCAGGGCCTTGATCGGACGGCTAAGGTGATGATGACCAGCTCCTGCCTCGCCGCGTTCACCGAGGACGGGACGAGCGCGCTCGCGGTTCAGATTGGCATTGTCGATGCCCTTCGGCGCTGCACCTTCGATCCGCGCGATCGGGAGCGAAATCGCGGCGAGTTCGAGTTTCGCGGACAGACCGTCTATTTCTCGATCGACTATTACGATCTTGCCCGAGAGTACGGATCAGAGGACCCCGCCGATCCGGCCAAGACGCGCCGGGTCCTCATGATGATGTTGCGCGGTGACCTCTGAGGCGCACCTGGTGGACTGACCGGGGCGGGCAGTGACCGCCTCAAGAGGCAAGGGTCGCATACCACATGCCGAATGCGTTGCTGACGATGTGGACGATCAAGCCAGGCACGATGGAGCGCGATTGAACGGCGCATAGGCCCGTCCCCAGCCCGAGGCATAGCGATGCCACGAGATTTGCTGGCTCGAAATGCAAGGTGACGAACAACAGGGCCGAGGCGAGGACTGCCACCACGCGCCAGCCACGATCGACGAGTGTGCCGAGCAGATATCCGCGGTAAAGCACCTCCTCGATCATCGGCGCTACCAGCACTGTTGCAACGAGCAGCGCGATGCCGGATGGCCCGGCCATCGATGCCACCAGCGCGCGGCCGACTTCGAGACTGCTCGACGCACCCGACTGCCAAACGGTGGCACCCTGCAACGCCAATATTCCGAGTGGGATTTGCGCAATCGCAAGGCCGACCAGCATGGTCACAAGGGTCGAACGATCACAATCCGGTTTGACCATCAGAACAGCGCGAGCGCGGCCGACCTTGCGGATATCCATCGCCACCAGGCCGAGCATTACGACGGCACCAAGAACGATCGTCGCGGCGGTAAGCGAGGCCGAGGCCGGATCTAAACCAAGCGCAGGGCCGACGAGATAGTGGATGATGGTGAGGGCCGCCTGATGCGCAATCAGCAGTGCCGCAACGATCCATAGGGTCGGCCTCGAGGAGGATCGCGGGGTCTGCACGGCGAATACGGGAGCCGCAGCCATCTCGTTCATCCTTCACCCCTTCACGACAGGAGACCGCAGTGTCGTGCATTAAGTCTCAGCAGAACCATGCCCGTCAATGCCGTCCTCGCGATCGGCGCTTCGACGTCATGCAGCTTCTCGGCCCGACGCCGGAAAACGCCGAATGGGAGGCCGAGAAGGCGGGTTGGCGCAGCTTTGTGATGGGCAATGCCAACCTGGCCTATCGGCGCGGCACGAAGCTGCGCCACGCATGGCAGCGAGGGTATGACGGTGCCTCGCGCAGCAGCGATGCGGTCCGATTGATGCTGTAGCCAATGAAGGCATGTCGCCCGCGGCGTCAGGGAGGGAAGGGGGGAAGGGGCTGTTGGGTCATGTAGATCCGGGAGCCTCACAATGAACGCATTCAGGCACGCGACGGCCGAGGTGGTTATCCGCCACGGCCACATGGCGTGCGGCCTTGGCGCCGGCGCTGCCGGCATGAACGCCGCCAATCCCCGCGTGGGACCACTTCGAGGCCGGTTCGAGTGCGCGGGCGGTATCGATGTCGATGAAGGCGCGATCCGCAATTTTGAGCGCCTGACCGGCGTGAAGGGCACGGTCATGGACCTCTTCAGCGAGGCACAGTACCGGGCCTTCCACGGTAAGGCGCCACCTCCGGGGTGGCGTGAAGCGACGCCGCGCGACGTGCGTGGCGTGTTCGGCCGCCTCGACATCCTTTTCGCGAGCTATCCCTGCAAAGGCTTCTCCGGCTTGCTGTCGGCGCGGACGGCCGAAACTGCCAAGTACCAGGCGCTCAACGACCTCACGACGCGCGGCATGATGCTGAGCCTTGAGGCGTATCGTGACGATCCGGTCGCTATCGTTGCCTTCGAGAACGTGCCGCGGATCGCGTCGTCGCGTGGCGCGCGCTTCCTTGCGAAGATCGACGCTCTGTACCGCGCCTACGGGTATGTGGTGAGCGACGTGGAGGACAGCATCCACGACTGCGGCACGATCGGCGGGCTCGCACAGAGCCGTAAGCGGTTCCTTCGCCTTTTCCGTCATCCGTCCAAGGTGCCGAATTTCATCTATCAGCCCGCCAAGAAGCGGCTCCGCGGCGTTGGCGAGGTGATCGGCAAACTGCCGCTGCCCGGCGACCCGGTCGCCGGCGTCATGCATCGCGTGCCTGCGCTCCAGTGGAAGACGTGGGTGCGCCTTGCCTTCGTGCCGGCGGGGCGGGACTGGCGCGCGCTGAACGATCTCGCCGTCGTCGACGGGCACCTCCGAGACTTCGCCATCGTACCCGAGCAGGCGTTGCGAGAGAACGCGCTGGGCGTCCTCGACTGGTCTAATCCCGCGCCGACGCTCACCTCGGCTCGCTCGCCGGCTCAAGGCCGCTTCTCGGTTGCCGACGTCCGCGTGCCTGCGGATTGGAACACCGATGTCCTCGGCGTGCGCAAATGGGATGGCCACACTGGGACCGTCGCGGGTCGCACGGGTCCGACGAACGGCGCCTACAGCGTTGCAGATCCTCGCCCCGACTACGGTGAGAACACGCATCGTCACGTCCTCGGCGTGCGGGACTGGGAGCAAAGCGCGGCGACGATCAGCGGAAGCCCCAAGCCGAGTGGCGGTGCCCATGCCGTCGCTGATCCGCGGGTCGACGGCCATCCCAAAAGCGTCCAACTCGGCGTGCGGCCGTGGTCGGAGCCAGCACCGTGCATCAAGGCCGACGTCGCGGTCGGATCCGGTCCCTATGCCGTGTCCGACCCCCGAACCGTCGGCCCTCGCCTAGGCAACGTGTTTCGGATCGTGCCGCTTGGCGGCTCCGAAGCCGGCGAGCCCGTCGCCGACCCCCGGCCGACGCACGGCAGCGGCGCTCATCACAACAAGATGAAGGTGGTTGCGGCCGACCAAGCAGCTCCGACGATCACCGGATCGGATCGCGTCGGGTCTGGTGCGCTCTCTGTCGCCGACCCGAGGCCGGGATATGCGTCGGGCACGCATCGCAACATCCTCGCGGTCACCGATTTCGGCGATACCGCCAAAGTCGTCACTGGGGCCATCCATCCCGCAGGCGGTGCGCTGTCGGTCGCAGATCCCCGCCCGGTCGGCCTCAGCTCCGGTGCCCGAGATCAGCACAGCTACAACAGCCAGGCGCACTATGGCGTGGTCCGCTGGGAAGACACGAGCGTCGCAGTCCCCGGTTACGCGAAATACGACCGCGGCAAGTGGTCGGTCGCGGATCCCCGCATCCCCCAGGCCGAGCCGCTGGCCGCCTTGCCGGCGCCGAACGATCGGGTGGTTGCCCGGATCATCGCCTCCGATGGGACATGGCACCGACCGTTTACGACCCTGGAGCTGGCCGCTCTTCAGTCGCTATTTGACCCTGAGCAGGTCTTCCGCTTCGACAGCGAACGCGATGCCTGGTCGATGGCGCAGCCTTTCGAGCTCGAGGGATCATCCGACGCCCAGAAGCGGGAATGGATCGGCAATGCGGTCCCATCGGCTGCGGCGCAGGGCATGGCCGAGGAGATCGGTGAAGCGCTGCTACTCGCTCGGCTCGGCGAAACCTTCACGCTTTCGCACAAGGCGATCTGGGTTTCGCCTTTCCGGATGGCGCTGGCAGTCGACCACAGCCCCATACAGGCGATCACGGACGGCCCTGGCCTTGGCTGGGGAGAGGCGTGATGGTCGATCCTTCGAACCTTTCGCGGCCGCGGTCGAGCGAGCCCCATGTGCGCAACCCGGTCCTCGCGCTGCCGAGCATCGGCCGACTGCAGGCAATGACGCCGGCGACGCGAGCCGAGTTGCGGCTCGTCCTTCTCGATCTGCGACACGACGCGCAGACGCGAGCCGAGGAATGCTGGCGGCGTCACAAGGCGCCGATGGCTGCCTATTGGAAGGTGGTCTCGGTGTACGCGGGACACCTGTCGCGGGTCCTGCGATGAGGTACGATCCGCGCATAGCCACGATCTCCCCGGACGAGTTCGCGGAGTTGATGGCACTCGTTCGTCGTGCCGATGAAGGCCCGAGGCCGCAAACCGACGACGACCTATGGCGCGCCACCTATGCCGAAGAGCAACGCAAGCGGCGGGTCGTCGGGTATCAGCAGGATCTCTTCGGATCCAAGGCAACGACGCACTTTCGTCGTAACCGAGCCGCGCCAGACTGGGATCGGCCGCCCGTCGAGACGATCGAGCAGAAGCTTGAGCGGATCCAAGGCGACCCGTTTGCGACGTTCGGTCCGCCACGATCAGATCGGCCGTCTATCCTGTCGCCGGACGAACGCGCCGCGATCGTTCGCAAGGCCGGAAACTGGCTTGCGGTGCGCCGGCGCGTCCGACTGGTAGACGCACCGGGATCCGTTGATCCGGCATTCGGAATCCAACGTTTTCTCGGTCGGGAAGGCGTGGTGTGGCGCCTCTGCGGAGCCCCATTGGCGGACCATTGCTATGTCTTCTTCGATCCCGTTGGGGCCGAGCGCACGGCCAAGATCGAGATGGCAGAGTTGCGGGACCTGGAGCCAGTCCGATGAGCTGGCGGGAGCCCGACCTCTTCTACGGCGACAAAGAGCCCCCGCGGTCGCTCCCCCCGATGAAGGCCTACCGTGCAGCCCCCCGCAGCACGCCGAAGCCGTTTGCTTGGGAGAGCATGGGGACGTGGGTTCGCCACATGCACCGGCTCTTTGCGCTCGAAGGCCCCAACAGAGATCACTATCGTCGCACCCGTGAGACCGCGCGCGCCCTGACGGTCGAACGCATACGGGAATGCCGGCACGATGACGATCTTGAACGCTGCGAGGCGATGCTGGTCGAGGCCGCAGCCGGGTGGCTCTACGGTCTCGATCGCGCCTTCAGCCGGGCGGAACGCGGCACACTGCTGGTCGAGGTGCGGAACCGGCGTAAGCTGATCGCCCTCGGCCGAACCGAGGCAAAGCCGAAGGGGCGGCGCCTTGATGAAACGCGCCTGCCGTTTTCCGCTCTTATCAGGCTGATCCAGACCCATCAGGACCCACTCGTCGTTGAACGGCTGCGCCTTGAGCGAGCCCGACGTGATGCCATCGGAGAGACCCCGTGATCGACTTGTCCTATCGACCCCGCCTGAGCGACCTGCGGCCCATCGTGTCGACGGACCAAGGCTTGCTTGCGTCAGAAGCGGCCCCGGTCCGCATATCGTCAGCCTCCTCCTTTGCAGGGCGACAGGGCTACCAAGCCGAGCATCTCGGTGAGTTTGTCGTGCCACTGCCAGGCACCTCCGAGATCGCAGCCGACGTCCTGCCCGTCGCCGGCAGGACAGATGCACGGCTCGACTATGAGCATTTCACGGTCGTGATGTCCAAGAGCCGGCGCTTGGCGCTCTTCACCGGCGTCAACATCGACGGCAGCGCAAGCGTCTCAGTCCCGCGTGGAGGCGACCCATGGGCCTTTGACGGACGCATTCCCGAAGAGGCCCAGGCCGGAGACGAACTCTACGCCAACAACGACTTCGACCGCGGCCACCTTGTCCGGCGCGAAGACCCGAATTGGGGGCCGAGTGCCAGCATCGCCAATCGCGACACCTTTCACTTCACCAATTGCGCACCGCAGCTCTCAGCGTTCAATCAGCGCACCTGGCTCAGCCTCGAGGACTATATCCTCAGCAACACACGCAGGGTTGGCGAGCGCGCAACCGTGTTTACCGGCCCGGTCTTCAGGGCAGACGATCCGGTCTATCGCGGCATTGCGATCCCGCTCGCCTATTGGAAGGTCGTCGCCTTCATCCATGATGACGGGCGTCCGTCAGCGTCGGCCTACCTTATCGATCAGGATGTCGATCTGAACGAGCACACGCTGCTGTTCGGTGCGTTCAAGACCTATCAGCGCTCCGTCACTGGGATCGCTAAGCTGACGTCTCTCGACTTTGGAGACTTGGTCCGTTTCGACGGTTTCTCGAATGAGGAGGCGGCAACTGGCACGACCGTTCGACGGCTGATCGCGGGGCCGGGGGACATTCTGCTCTGAGACCAAAATTTATCCTGTCCTACATAGAACAAACGTGGAACATGGGCCGTCGGATCAACATGGAGTCGGGAGACATGACCGACATGATCGACGGCCCGATGCTGGTGGGGATCGCCGCGCTCATCACCAGTATCGTCAATGCCATCACCACCCTGCGGCCTCGCGATCGGCTGCCGGAGCGACCAAGGGAACCGCGCCTGCCCAGGCGTAGAAAGGGGAGGGAGGTGCGAAGTTCGAGGGCATGATGCCCGAAAGCTGAAGGAGACTGCCATGCGCCGCTGCGCCAGTGCCGTTCTACCGCTGATGATCGCTCCACTGCTTCTGGCTGGGTGCGCCACGAACGCAATCAGGCTGGAGGCTGCAGGGACGCTACAAGCCCGAAGCCGCGAGGCGGTAACCGCGACCGCCAGCTATTTCGATGCCATCGAGCAACGTCGCCGTGAGGCAGCGGCAGCACTGGTCGCGAGCGATCCGAGCTGCCTGCCGGCGACGCCCTTACGGATCCAGGTGCCTATCACGCCATCGGCACCGGCAGCGCCGCTGTGCCTCGCGAACGAAGCACCATCGCCGGGCTACACCGCGTTCGAGATCGACATCGGCAGCAGCCCGCGCGCCGTGCTGGAGCCGCGCGTTGCCCTTGTCGCCGCGATCAGCGACTATGCCGATGCGCTGGCCGCGATCCTTGATGCGCCCAAGACCGACGTCTCGGCCGAGATCACGGCCTTCGCCGACCAGGCGGACCGGCTCGCCCGGTTCACCAACTTCGTCGCCGGCACCGACCTGCCGAATGTGAATGCAGCCGTCGCCAGCGAACAGGGGCAGAGCCTTGTCGCGCTGATCGCCTTTGCCGACGAGCTCGCACGCGAAGCGCGGCAGACCCACGATGTGCGGGCTCTCGTTGTCGAGCGTGGGGCCGTCGTCGACCGCGCGCTCGCATCGCTTTCGGCGCAGGTCACGACCTGGGGCAGGGGAGCGGCGCGTAACGCCGACGACCTCTATGGCAATGCGTTGTTCCGGACGTACATCCGCAACCGCGCGAGCCTGTCCGCTGACCAGCGCGAGCAGCTCGCCGGCCGGGTCTTCGCCGCGCGCGAGGCCGCGAAGGATGGACCGGCCCGCGCCGCACAGGTCGCCGACGCCATCGACCTCGCCGCCAAGGCACAAGCAAGCCTGCGCGATGCGCTCGCCGGACGGCTGACACCGGCGCAGCGCCGCGCCGCAGCGCGCCTCAACATCGACCGCATCACGCGCGCGCTTGGCCTGATCGCCTCGCTCGCAACCCCCGCCTGAGGAGGATTTCCGATGACGACCTTCACCCAGGCCATAGGCGCAGCCGACGCCCTGATCGACCAGCTCCAGGCGTTCACCGTCGATCCGCGCTACCTGCCCCGCTTCTTCGACACCTTCTTCGGGCTCCGGACGGCGCTTGGCAGCGCAGGCGACCAATTCGCGGCTCAGCATAGCGACGACGACGGCGATCGACCGGTGTTCGCCACGGTCCTCGACCGCTGCGAACAGGCCAGAACGATTGGCGATGCCCTCAGGCCGGACCCATCAGCGGTGACGCGCTATGCCGAGGCCGTGCAGCGCGCGATCGTGGCGCTGGATGGGCAGGGCAGCATGGCCGCGCGACCCGCGTTGCGGGGCACACTGCGGCTGCGCAGCGGATCCGCCCCGTCGGCGAGGGGAGGGCGTCGCCCGGCACCCGCGCCAGCGCCCGAGCCCTATTATGCCAGCCTCGTCAAGCTGTTCCCGGTCGAGGCGGTGACGCTCTACCCGCTGGCGATCGGCATCGCAGCCGGCGACGTCGTCGTCCGCCTGATCCTGATCGCCGTCATCACCCTCTTCATCATCGTGCTGCGCTGGTTCGGAACGCAGGAGGAGAGAGGGGGAGATGCCGATGTGGTGGCGATCGCGGTCTCGGTGGTCTCGTTCGAGCTCTACGCGGCCTCCCTCGGTGGCTTTGGCTACCTGCCGGGCGGTCCCGAGCAGACCAGCCAGGTCCTCGCCTTCATCACCATCATGTGGGTCGCACTCGTTCCCTTCGTCCTTCGCCGCGCCCGCAGCTGACCGAAACCCCTTGAGGAGATACGACCATGTGCACCTCCACCCATCGTCATTCGCTTCACTGCATCCTGCCGCCCTACATCCTGTCGCAGATCGCCGAGAATGGCTCGCCCGAGCTGCGAGCGATGGCGGTACGCAGCCTGCTGGTCGATCCGACGATGCGGATCGTCCGCGCCAGCACTGCCGGGCCGGTCACCGGCGCAATCGCGCGGCGTCGCGCCGCGGCGGGCAACATCCTGACGCCAAGCCCGCTGCGGACGATCCGTGATGCGGGCGGCGAACCCGAGGCACCGGGTGCGACCGTGGTGCGGCGCGAGGGCGACGCGCCCACCGGCGATGTCGCCGTCGACGAGGCCTATGATGGGCTCGGCGCGACGTTCGCGCTGTTCTGGGAAGCGTATCAGCGCAACTCGATCGACGATGCTGGCATGCCGCTCGACGCCACGGTTCACTACGACCAGGACTATGACAACGCCTTCTGGGACGGCACCCAGATGGTGTTCGGGGACGGCGACGGTGAGCTATTCAACCGCTTCACCATCTCGCTCGACGTGATCGGTCACGAGCTGACCCACGGCGTCACCGAGAAGGAGGCGGGCCTTGCCTATTTCAACCAATCTGGGGCCCTGAACGAGAGCATTTCCGACGTCTTCGGCAGCCTCGTGAAGCAGCACCTGTTGGGGCAGACTGCCGACCAGGCCGACTGGCTGATTGGCGCCGAACTGCTGACCGCCAAGGTCAACGGCGTCGCCTTGCGCTCGATGAAGGCGCCGGGCACCGCCTATGACGATCCCGTGCTCGGAAAGGATCCGCAGCCGGGCCACATGAACGACTTCGTCCGCACCAATCAGGACAATGGCGGCGTCCATATCAACTCCGGCATCCCCAACCGAGCCTTCTATCTGGCCGCAACCGCGATCGGCGGAAAGGCATGGGACCGGGCCGGACAAATCTGGTACAATGCGCTGCTGGACCCCAATACCAGGGCCAACACGGACTTCGCCGGCTTCGCCCGCGTCACCATCGACGTCGCGGCGCGTTTGTACGGCTCGGACAGTGCCGAGGCGACCGCCGTCACCGAGGCCTGGAGCGCAGTTGGAGTGATCTGATGCAAACGGGCAAGACCTGCGACGAGACGATGACGGGCGAGGCCCGCGTGCGGATCGAGGGTGGGCTTGCCCATTTTCCCGGATTGGCGAAGGAGCAGACGGTCTCGTTTGACGATCTCGCCACCCCGGAGCGTCAGGAGATCGCCACCCTTGCCGATCAGGCGGACTTCTTCAGCTGCACGCCCGCGAACGACGGTGCGAGGCCGGATGCGCGCACCTATACGGTGGGCCTGACGATCGCCGGCCGTAGCCGCGAGCTTCGCGTCGCCGAGCCGATCCGCGATCCTGCGCTGGCCAAGCTTGTCTCGGTTGTCCGCCGCCTAAGCAAACAGCACGCGGGCCAACGCTGAACGAGCCGGCGATCCACACGACTGGATCAGTCGATGTCGTGGATCGGTTGGATGAACCACAGCCAGAGCGTCGCGACGATATAGACGAGCGCTACTGTCCCGAGACACCAGGCGGCCTCGGTGACACCGAGCCACAGCGCGATGCCGGTAGCCAGCGCAAGACAGACGATCATGCTGAGGGACGCAGGCAGCGAAAAGGGCATCGCGTCCTTGCGGCGCTTCGCTCGCAGGCCAGCGCGGGTCCATGGGTCCAACGGCAATGCAACGCGCGGGTCAGACGATCCATTCCACTTGCCGTCTAGTCGCGGATCCATTCACTACTCCTAGCGCCTATGCCTGAAACGCCATCGGCATACCGCAATTCTACGCCATTACCCAATCGATCTTAGCCGGCATAGCCTTAGCAGCAAATGCTAGTTCGATAATATATCTTATGTAAAACTGCGGCTATCAGCACCGCTATGCAGCTAAAGCCGGCGCACGATTGTGCGAACGGCAAATCATACGCCCATTGTGACTGAACGCATAGCTGCATTATAACCCAATCTGCGGGAGTGAGGACCATGAGCATTTCTTTGATCTTCGTGCTGTCCGTTCTACTCAGCGTTGGCTCCATGGCATGCTATCAAGTTGGCATGCTAAGTTTGCGGACGTTCGGCTTGATCGGTGGCCCGGCAATCTGCGTAATGCTCGCCGCTGCGATCATAGGTCCGCCATCTCCTCCGCTCACTTGCGGAGAGATCGCTAGAGGGAAAGCTCAAGATGATGGCTATGTGCTTGGCTTCGCGACCGGGATGATGATGCCGCGATGAAACCCAGAAAGGAGCGCGAGGCTGAGGTCCGGGAACGCATCGATGCCTTGGTTCGCAGGAAACTGACGATCCTCAACCTGCAGCTCGCAGTGACCGTCGCCGGTGCGGCCTTGATCGTCGCCGTTCTCGGTTGGACACGGACGCCGCTGCTAGTCGCCGGTCTCATCGTTGGAGTGGCGAACACTGGCCAAGGCATCAACCTGGTCCGAATGCTTCCGGCACACTTGCGAATGAACCGAAGCGAGCCCGCCTCAGTGACGACGATCAATCGTCAAAGTTTATGGACCGAGATCGCGTTTATCGTGATCTGGGTGGCCGTCACTGCCCTGCTCCTGTGGGCTTCAGCCCGCGCGCCTGTGGCCTGATTGATCCCGAATGCGAAAATGGGGCCGAAACCGATAGCAGCGGCCCCGACCCCATCATCAAAGGATCCTCCGTCGAAACGGCGGATAGACCGACTAAACGCGAGTGCGTCGAATCCGGTCCGCTCCCTTTGATATACCTAACATGTTCAACAATCCATGAACGGCCGCGCTGCCGCGCGTGCCGGCTCTGGACGTATCAGACGAGTACCGCGCCATGCTCAACACAGCTTCCCCCCGCCGCTCACTGGCGTCGTTCGAGAACGCCTATGCTGTCGCGATTCAACTGCGCGAAGCGACCGGCGTCGACCAATTCGTCGTTCGCACCGGTAACGCTGCCCAACCCTTCCGCGTATCGCGGCAGAGACCCCAGGCGCCCGAGACCATGCAGGTGTTGGTCGCCTGAGGATAGATCAGTTGTTGGCCTGAATGCGCGCCATCAGTTCCGACGCGGTAACGCCCTCGCAGAGCGCTTCATCGGTCATGTAGGTGATCGGCAGGTTCTCGTCGCGAACGACCGCTGCCATACGGCCGCGGCGATACGCGAGGCTTTTCAGCCACGCGAGATCCTCGAGAGCGAGCTGCAGGGGCGTTACGTCCAGCAGGTGCCAGAGCCGCATCTGGAACGGGCTTTGCGCCTTCAGGATCTCGGCGACCTCCTCGAAGCCGGCGCCCTGCTCGACGCCGTTGTTGTGGTCGTGCGCCAAGGCCGCGAAAGCTTCCTCCAGCTCCCGGATCGCGAAATAGGCAATGTCCAAGCCGACGCCGATCGTCGCGCCGGCCAGCACCCGACGATCAACCGACAGCTGCGGATCGTTCAGCGCATCCAGAAGCGGCAGATCGTAATCATAGCCACGCATCGCGTCCTTGAACTTCATGGTCGTCCTCCTGTGGCGCGTATTGAACATAACGTGAACAGGGTGCGCAAGTCTTTTTCTCCATACCACGTAGATCTCAGAGGATGAATCTTGCCGGGAGCATCGTCACTGCCGTCACCAGGTCGCAGTGCTTGACCGTGCAGCCTTATGAAGGTCACACACGTCTCACACGCTGGAGGTTCGGAATGCACGTTTTGCTTATTCTGGGGATCGCCATCGCAATGGGGGCCGGCTTGTGGAACATGCGCGCCGCGATGCGAGCGGGCCGCGGAGCAGACTGGCGTACCAACCGTGACGGGTTACGCACACCCGGGTCCTCGCAGGGCTTCACGCTCCTCAGCATGGTTGGCTTTACCGTCATCATCGCCTTGGCAGCCTTTGGTGTGCCGCTTCTCGCGCTACTGAGTGCGGGTCTGACCTATGCGATCGCCTTCGTGCTGCTGGCGGTGCGCGAGCGTCGTCTGTCCGAAACGTACTATCGCGGGAACGTCGGAATAACGTCGTGAGGAGGTATCTCCCCTTCCCCCGACTGACCGGCGCTCGACCGCGCGACGGTCGTTGGAAAATCGGCGCGTGTTAGGAGACTTTGCTCCAAATCAAGGGTTTGAGGCGAATGGAAGCCTCAACGATCCCTTTCGCGCTTGTCGTCGATGATGACCCTATCATCCTTATGGACGCGTGCGGCATCCTCGAGGATGTTGGGTTTCGCTGTCATTCGGCCGATCATGGCGATGCTGCGAAGGCTATGCTCCCCGAGCACGCCGAAGGCATCACGCTCCTCTTCTCTGACGTCGAGATGCCAGGAGATACGGACGGCTTTGCCCTCGCCCACCATGTCGCGGCGCGGTGGCCGTGGATCGAGATTGTCATCGCCAGCGGTCGCATCAAACCGAACGATGGCGACATGCCGGAGAAGGCGACGTTCATCGGCAAGCCGTTCTCCGCGGCGCTAGTACGGAACCACCTTCGCGAGAAGCTACCCGACGGGAAGAAACCTGAGCCGCTGAAAACCGCGGTCTGATCGGACCAAACCGGACTTGGCTTTGCCCCGGCTTCCCGTATGTTCACGCAACTATCAACGGGAGTGCCGGGTATGGCCACGCCGCGCCGCGACCGCTTCGTCGTTCCGAAGACGACGGGACGCGATTACCTCAACGCCTTCATGCACCTCCTCGAGGCAGCTTATTGGGCTGGGATCGTTGGCGCGCTCGTTTACGCCGACGTCGACCTCTGGGTCTGGGCAGTAGCAGGCTTGCTCGCTGGCCCGCCCTACATCATTGGCACCGCGATAATTCGTAGGCGCCTCGGCATTCTGCGGAGGGTCTGAACGGATGCATCAGCCCCATAAGCGTACTATCCGGTTGACAGCTATCGCCTTCGCGTCTGCGACCCTCACCGGCCTGCTCGCGATCTATTTCATCCCCGTCGGCCCAAAAGAAGAGCGCGCCGCGACCGTGCTATCTAAGACCGGCCCGCAGGGTCAGGCGGCGTATCGCGCTGCTTGGTCCGATGGCCGCCTCACCCGCGCGGACATGTATGAAATCCGCGATGCTTCGGGGCATGACATCGACAACTGGATCGATATGTCGGGCCGCACGAGCTAATCCCGCTCGATCACCTCACCAGCGGATTACCACGACCGCTACCGCTAGGATCAGCGGCAGCATCGTCTCTACGGTCCCGATCGCAGCTGTAGCGAGGCGCAACCGCCTCAATCGGCGAGACGGCAACATCGGGATAGTCCGAAGAGCCTCCGGCACGGCCGTGAGCTCGGTCAGCACCAAGACATAGCCAAGAGCCAGCGCGACGATGATGCCACCGATCGCAGCAGCAGCGGATGGCGGACTGATCGCAATGGCCGCGATCGCTACCGAGACTGTACCGCCGAGCAACCCCGCAGCCGCAACATATTGGCGCAACAAGGCGGTAGCATCACGCTCGGCCGACGGATGGGCGACGTCGTGGGCCCGCTGATCGCGGGCGCGCCATGCCTCAAGGAACAGATGCCAGGTCGTCGAAGGCCTCACCACCGTATCCATGCTGCAAGTTCCTCAAGGGCTGGCGTAGCCCTTCCTGAAACCAAAGGGGTCGGCAAGCGCCGGCCCCTTTTTTTGCCTGCGAACCGCTCCCGCGAGCGACGCACCGAGATAGCAGCGGGTCCCGCGGTGACCCTCCATGCCGGCTCGCGAGGATCGACTGCTCGCTGCGGGTTTTTTGCCGACGGCGACGCGGCTAGATTGTCGACGATGGAGGACAGCGCCGTGCAGCCGATCGGACGAGAAACCCGGCCACATTCGCTCGAGGACGTTGAGCGGAGCATGCGGCGCATCACCGATCGCTACACCTGGAAGCGGGTCTTCCTGTTCGCCGCCTTGTTCATCTGGCTCTTCAATACCTATGCCGCCCTGCCCTACGTCGACGGGCGATCGTACATCGCCGTTTGGGTCGTTGCCTGCATAGGCTGCTGGACCGCGTCAGGCTGGCTGCTCGACCTGCCCCGGCTCATGTTCCCGAAGGTAGAGGCCTTCCGGCATTTGCGCCGCCCAGCGCCGCGCCAATAGCCGAGCGCTCGATCCATCGGCACCGTTCAGATGATCGACACCCCAACCTCAGCGGCGAACACCATCAATCCGGACTCGCCGAAATACTGCGCGTAACCGGGCCGCGGCTCGGGCGCCGAGTTCACGAACCGAGCGGGCTGACACCGCCACCCCCTGCTATGGGGACGAAGCGCCGCGCGCGGGAGCCATGCGATCAGGGCTGGCGCATGGGCATCTTGTGACGTGAAGAACGGCATCGCGAGGATCATGTCGTCGTGGAAGGCGGTCAGCCGGCCGACATAGCCATAGGCGGACTTGTCGCTCTTCTCGTCGCTCGCGTACTTGCCCTTGACCTGCACCGGCCGAACGATCGTCGTGTTGGTCGCGGGGCGACTGACGATCATGTCGAAGCCGTTATCGCGTCGCGGGAAATAAATATCCCACCCTGCGTCGGCGAGGACGCCAGCGACGTACATCTCCGCGAAATAGTCGCGCACGCGAGCTGGTGGCTCATAGCCGCGGGATGCTGTTCCGTTGATCTCGGGTTCGCCAGTCACGTGCAGTTTCCTTGCCCCTCACATGACGAACATGGTGGCTGCATGTCGGCATAAGGGGAAGATGGGTGCTGGCCATCCCCGCCCGATGGGCGGGGCCGGGCTCTAGTCGGCAAGAGCCGACCGGAGCCCCGCAAGAGCGGGTCTCCGCCCTGACGGGTGACGATCCCTTGTCCGGGTCCCGGAGACGCCCCCACGGCGCTCCTGAGGCGATCTACGCGGATGTGAGAGGCTTGCCCCTCCCCTGGCCCCACATGTCACGCGCGGACGACGTTCACCGCTGGCAGCCTTCGGCTGTTGAATCATGCGCTAGGCGCATGATGAGTGCTTTGTGGGCCTATGTTCTCATCGCACCCTGCGCCGTCTCCCAGTGTCTCGGCGTGCCAGACCCGTCCGACGGGGTCGGCGTCAAAGGGGAATTGCCCGCAAGCGGGCAATGCTTTTGTTTGTTTGAAGACGCCTCAACAAGAATACCGGGCCTAAAGGCCCTACGGTTTCCACCGCTAAAGCGGCGGAGCCTCCGTCATTCATGTTGACCCCGCCGGCCGTGCCTGCCTCTTGAGCCCCTGCGAGGACGGCTCCGGGTGCGATGAGAACAGAGGCCGGGCCTTGCCCATCAGCACAGTAAAAGGAGAATTGATCGCTTGGGCGATCAATGCGTCTTTGATTTGTTTATTTACGCTCCCTAGTCGGGAGCTATTTATGCTCGGACTCACCGTGTACGATGACTTTGGTGTCAAGAAAACAATGCGCTTCAATACTTAGAGGGGAGGGGGTAAAAGAAAGATGCCGGAAGGGGAAAGGCCCCAAGCACCGGCAAACAGGGGGAGAGGCCCCCGCAAATAGGAGTTAAGATCATGAACATCGGTTCTTTCAAGTCGGTCAATGGTCAGCTGCTCGGTTCGGTCGCGACCGCCACGATCGACCTCGCTCGCTTGGGTCTCCGCCCGGTCGAGAGCAACAACGAGCGCGCGCCCGCCTTCGAGATCATGGTCCTGAACGTCGCGAAGCGTTGGGTTCAGATCGGCGCACTGTGGGAAATGACCAGCAACAGCAGCGGCGAGAGCTTCTTTCAGGGCAAGCTGGACGACCCGAGCCTCCCCGAACCGCTCCAGATCATGCTCTTTGGCGACGTCGAGGAAGGCTATCGCGTCGTCTGGAACCGCCCCGCCCCGCGCCGCGAGAACCTCGACGGCAGCCGCACCGGTCGCCGCAGCCGCGCCAGCAACGCCGACGACTTCGCGGGCAACGCGACCGCCGATGGCCGCGTGAGCGACGACCAGACCGCCGACGACTACGTCCCGGCCTTCTAAGCCAGCCAGACGGGCGGGGAGAGGGGTGCAACCCTCCCCCGACCCTAGCCGCCACCATTTGCCAAGGATTGACGCCATGACCAAGGAAACGACCTCGCAGCGCTTTAGCAGCTTCACCGCCATGGGCGAAGCCCTCGCCAGCAGCGACACCACCCGCGCAGACGCCGCCCGCAAGGGATGGGCGACGCGCCGGGCGAACGCCGCGCGCAGCGACACCGACGATTGCCACCCCGCCGACGATAACGCCGAGCACAGCGCGACGGCGACCGATGCGGCCGACGAGATCGCGGAAAGCTACGCCGAGGCGACCGCGACGACCAACTTTCAGGACGCGTTCGGCGACGTTGGCGCGCTTTCCATCGTCGAAATGGGGGGCGAGCGGCAGGAACTGGACATGCCCGAGCCGATCGAGGCGCAGCACGATTGCGCGGCGATCATGGCGACCCTTTTCGACCTGTTCCGCGACACCCGCCTAGAGGCAAGCGCGCAGGCCATCGCATGGGGTTTCGTCAACTCATTCCACTACGAGGCGCAGAAGCTGGAACGCGAGGAAGACCGGCTTTGCGCCGACCTTGGCGAGATGACCCGCCGCTATGATCCGTCGGAGATTTACGCCGTCGAAATGGAGGAATTGCAACTCCGCGCGCAGACCAAGACCGAACAGCGCGCCGCTATCGAGTGCATGCGCGATTATGCCGCCGACTGTTACCGCGCGCAGACCGGCCACCCATGGTCCCCGGCGCGCGGATCGAAGGTTTCGAGCGGAGGCACCGCAAGCCAAATCGCCGCAATCGACTTCCTCAAAGCGCGCGCGCAGGATCACCGCGAGAAGCGCAACCCCACCGGCCCGCTTGTCGTCTTTTCGGGCGGCGCAGAGTGGCACGACTGGCAGCAGCTTTGGGACCGGCTCGACGCGATCAAAACGCGCGTTCCGCACATGACCTTGTGCACGACCGCGCAGCGCAAGGGATGCGACGCCATCGCCGCAGCATGGGCCGCAAGCCGAGGCGTCACGGTTGTTGCCTTCACCCCGCAGACGGGCCGCTATGGCAAGCGCGCGGGCTTCGTTCGGAACGAACAGCTTGCCGCCCTCAACCCGGTCGAGGCAATCGTCTGTCAGGGTTCCGGGCTGCAATCGAACCTGTTGCAGGTGCTGAAAACCGCCCGCGTCCCGACCCACGCGTTCCGCATCGACGGACAGGCCCCCGCCCCTATCGCAACCAAGCGCGCCGCGTTCGGTTGAACCCATCGGGCGGCGCGCTCCCCCCTACGCGCCGCCCCTCCCCTTTCCTTGGCAGGAATGACTAGGCCAGCGACGGGCGACCCCCGGCGCTGGCCCTTTTTCGCCACTGTCGCTTTGTGGGGGAAACCCTACTGGTTTCCCCCACGCC
>NZ_JBREIC010000008.1:0-140345 GCF_052907485.1 Sphingomonas benefaciens
TGGTTTGTTCCGCCCCGGCCGGCCGGGGCGCCCGCTCCTGCTGTGCGTGCATGGTGGGGGATGCAGCGGCGACTATTTTGACATGCCCGGTTTCTCGGTCGCCGCCATGGCATCGGAACGCGGGATGGCCGTGTTGCGTATTGATCGCCCGGGTTATGGGGCCAGCCCCGCCCCGCATACCGACACCCCCATCGACGAGGCAGCCGCCCTCCTGCCGGAACTTCTCGACGTCGCAAGGGCGACGCTTGCCCCGCCCGCAGGACCGCTCGTTGTCGTCGGTCATTCGATCGGGGCCGCGGTCGCTCTTCGCTTCGCCGCGAATGGTCGCGTACCGCTCGCCGGATTGGTCGTGTCGGGCCTCGGTGACCGGCCAAGCGCCGTGGCGCGCGACTGGCTCGCCAGACTTCAGCGTGGCGAGGTCGGTCACGAACCGTCAGGCGATTTCTTCTTCGGCCCGGAGGGCAGCTATACATGGCGGGGATCCGCCGCGCTGCGCCGGG
Organism: Sphingomonas benefaciens; assembly: GCF_052907485.1. Taxonomy (NCBI): domain Bacteria; kingdom Pseudomonadati; phylum Pseudomonadota; class Alphaproteobacteria; order Sphingomonadales; family Sphingomonadaceae; genus Sphingomonas; species Sphingomonas benefaciens. Next base: position 501 of record NZ_JBREIC010000008.1, read on the forward strand.
CCGGCCAGCCATGGCGGGCTGACGAAGTGTTCGAAGTCATGGTCGATTGGCCGAACCGCTTCGCCGAGACTGCCGCGCGAATACGCATACCTGTGTTCTTCCGGCTGGCCGAACATGAACGCATCTGGTGCAACGATCCGCCCTCTCTCGACAGGATAGCCAGCGCGTTCCGTGCCGCACCCGCGATCGATATGGGGATCCTCCCCGATGGCGGTCACCTCTATGAGATACATCGCCGCGGTCCAGAGTTCGTCGCCGCCCTGCTCGACTTCGTCGAGCGTGTTGGATATCACGGGAAGCTAGAGCCGCGATCCTATCTAGAGCGGCATGCTTCCAGATTGCCGGATAGTAAGCCAGATGAGCAAGCGCACCTGTCGCAATAGCTATCCGAACTTGGAATATAGATGCTCGATTTTACGGGACAAAGTCAAATGCATCTAACCGGTTTAATCCGTGTATTCGCAATCGGAATTTTATGTCTGCTGGTCCTTATGGACCTCGGATTAGGCATCGAAACAAGCTATTTCGGCGTATTTTTCTGCGCCGCTATAAGCGTATTATTTTTTTATAATCACCGCTACACTTCTCTCGGTGCAATACTCCTTTTTGTCAGTACATCTATATATTTTATTCCGTATCTAGCACTACACGTTGTACGCGAGCCGATTCATATTGCTTGGTATGCTTTATTCGACTTGGTTGGATTGGCAATGGTCATTGATAGCCGCCCTATTTTTCAGGGCCGAGACAGCGCAAAGCCAAAAAACCCCTTCGTGACACTTGGCTTTATGATCATTATCCTAGCCATTGGCGTCGCCGTTGTCGTACTCAGATCCGAAGATCCATTTTCTGGTCCACTTTATTTGGCCTCATGGGGCTTGGCGCTTATCCCACTCGAACAGCTCCAGCGATCGGGTAGTAATTTCCGGTTCGTGTCGCTCGGACTCTTCCTGTTATCCCTTGGCGTTTATGTGGGATTGGGATGGGAGGGCGGCGGCCGTATCGTCGTTGTCTCACTAGCGCTGGCGCCGCTTCTGCTGGCTGCCTATTATGGAGCATTCCGGATCAACGGCCTATTCCTCGCTGGCGCGGGCATTATGCTCGTCTTTGTTGGGCGTGTCTTGCGGTTCGGATGGGGCAATGGCCTAGCCGGTGTCGCGGAAGACTCGGGCGCAACTCATATCCTGCTTTCCAGTCAGATCTGGTCAAACAACGCTCATACTTCTCCTGTAACCACATTTTTAGAGCAGTATGTACTGTACTTTTCCAATTGGGTGCCAAGAAATCTGTGGCACAATAAACCTGTAAGTGTAAACTACTCTTTTGTGGATGTATATATTGGCCGATCGGGCCTAAGTGAGGAATTTTCAACGGCAGTCGGTTTTTTTGGTGAAGAAATATACTACTCGCCAAGATGGTGGCTTGCCCTCACGCTTATAGTTGTCGTTACAACTCTGATAACTCGGCGAATAATAAAAAGAATTTCCTACAATTTCGTTGTTCCCGTAATTATCTTTGATGTGTGGTTGGTCACCTTATTCTGGGGTGGTATGGCGTCATTTGGAGCAAGGATTTGGTTTAGCTTGATTCCAGCAATCGTCTACATATTAATCCTCCGGCGGATCGATGGCTCACGCCATGCGCCGGTTTGTGTTGACGGAGCAAACCACCCGTGAACAGCGCATTCAATGTCGAAAAAATCTTGATTCCGACACCTTTCTTTGCCCCTTCTTTCAAAGCTGGAGGCGCCTGCAAATCACTGACAAATTTGGTCGATAGCTTGGGACATCAAATAAATTTTGATGTGCATTGCCTCAACGTAGACATCGACAAAACAGTGATCTCGCCACCAGAGCATTGCCGAAATATCGGTCTCAGTAAAGTAATTTATCATTCTCCAAGCAACTTCAATTGGAGAATGGCTAAAAGTTGCCTTGAAGGAGCTCGACTTCTCTATCTGAACAGTTTCTTTGCTCCGGCTTTTTCTTTGCGGTTTGCGGCACTGCGGCGCTGGAGGCGGACTATGCCAATGCTTGTCGCGCCACGCGGCGAATTGTTCGGGGATGCATTGGCAAGCAAAGGTTCTAAGAAACGTGCGGCAATTGCCGCAATTCGAGCGTCCGGTCTCTATGCAGATGCCGCATGGCAAGCTTCAACCCCCGCCGAATATGAGGCAATCGAACGGATGACGTTGCGCTTGGGTATAGCTGCACCACAAATCTTCATCGCAAGCGATATCGCTAATGTATCCCGCGTCGCACATCGCCGGACGGCTTCAAAGATCACGCGCATCATATTCCTAGGCAGAATAACGCCCATAAAAAATCTAGATTTCGCTTTGCGTGCGGTCATAGGAATGTCAGAACCCTGTAACTTTGACATATACGGCCCGATCGAAGATGCGGCCCATTGGCAGGACTGTCTGCAACTTATCAAAACGGCGCCCGATAAGCATACCATATCTTACCGAGGTCCAGTGGCTCCAGATGCGGTCATTCCTACGCTGACAGACTATGATCTCTACTTTTTACCGTCGAAATCGGAGAATTTTGGCCATTCTATTCAAGAGGCTCTGACTGCTGGCCTTCCTGTGCTCATTAGCGATCGTACTCCGTGGCGCGATCTTGAGACGGCTGGTGCCGGCTGGGACCTACCGCTTGACCAATCAACCTTCACCGATGCTCTTGACCGGTTCGCGTCGCTTTCTTCGGCAACACGCAATGCAATGCGGGAGCATGCACAAGCAACTGCGGATCGATTTTCCGCCAAAGACGCGATTGCCGCACATCGCCATATGTTCAGCACGCTCTTGAATACCCTGCCCTTGGCCACTCAATGAGCGATTTTGCTCCTCCCCTGCGCGCCGTGGCGACACTTATTGACCGTTACCGCGCCCTTGCCGCGGACACTGCGGTGGTGCTGCTTGTCCAATTGCTGTCGCGTGGCATGTTGAATGTCGTTACGATCCTTGCCGCGAACAAGCTGAGTGTTACCAGCTTCAGCAGTTACAATTATTACCTGGTGACGGTGACGTTGCTCGGATCGCTGACGGGGATGGGGCTGCCAGTGTCGGCAACCCGTGCAGCCGCGCTCGCCAGCGCCATCGATCGGCGAATCTATCAGGATCGCGCCGCGGCCGTAGTCTGGGCGTTCATTCTCGTGGCAGTGCTCGCGGCGGCAACGGGCCCAGTCGTACTCGATCATCTGCAGGCCGGCGGTATCCGGAGCGATGCGGGATTGTTGACGCTCGGTGCTTTTGCGTTCGCCCTGTGTGGCATTAGCCAATCGGCGCTTCAAGGCGCGGGCGCGTTTCGATCGACTTTGCTACCGGTGCTGGCAGGGTCTTGCGCGCTTCTCGTCGGCGTTCTGGTTGGCTGGGCGCAGCATAGCGAAACGCCGCTTATCATCGGGACCATCGCCTTCTATCTGCTGCCCGCACTCGCGTATCTTGGATGGCTCGGCCGTCATCATTTTCTCGGTCGTGCGATCCTGAGCTGGCCATCACGCGCCGCTTGGGCGGACATGGCGAGCATTGCGCTGCCAAGCCTCGGTAACGCCTTGATCTTTACCGGCGTCAGCTGGTGGCTGTCGCACACGCTCCTCGCGCACGCCGCCACGCCCACGTCATTCCCCGAGTTCGTCATCGGCATGCAATGGTTCTCGCTGGCGTTGTTCGTGCCGCTGGGATTGGGGCAAGCGATCTTCCCGCGTTATTTGCGCATGGCGGCGGGCGGCACGCTCACCGTTCACTCGATCCTGCAGCCTGCGATCGGCTCGTTCCTGCTTGTCCTGGCAGTGGCACTGGCGGGCATGTTGTGCACGCCGCTCCTGTCGTTGATATACGGCACGCACTACGTTTTTTCGCCGCTGTTCGTGGGGGCAGTGTTGCTGGCCGCGGCGTTTTCGGCCCCTGCCAACATCTTGGGCCAGAGTGTGATCGCGGCTTATGGAGCAGGCGTGTGGCTGCGGATCTATCTTTTGTACCTTGTTATCGGTGCGGGCGTGCCGCTGCTGTTCCCGCCCACCACGCCGATCCAAACCGCGTTGATCCTTTGTGGGGCCAATCTGGCTACGGCCTCCGCCGCACTTGCGACCATGCTGCTGCGGCGTGAGCGGCACACGGCGATTGAGGAGCATGTGGCATGAACGACACCATGGATCCGCTGCGACGGGGCTTGGTGATCGGCGCGCTTCTGTCTCCCGTGCTTGGAAACAACGCCGTGGCCGCGCAATCGATCGGGACGAGTGTCAATTCCATTTTGACGCTGCACGCAAGGAGCGGAACAACGCGCGACGGCAGCGACGATCGTGCCTTCATGACCAGCTTCACGCAGTTGTCGAACGCCCGCGTCTCGCCCGCCGGTGCGCGCGACTGGGGTTTGGGAGCGATACGGTCGACCCGTGGCCGTTTCCGCTTCTCGGTGCTTGCGCCCAAGACTTCGACGATTGGCTTCACCTGGACTGGGGAAGGCCGCTTTGCCACGTCGAACGAATTCGACCTGACTGACGGTGCTGCGCTGCGCCTTGGTCCCTATGTTGGTGTGTCGATCGCCGATATGAGCTTCGTGAACGCCGATGGTGACCGGATACGTCCGGAAGGCCAGCGTGGTGAGAGCAAGGCGATACTGCTTGACGGCGCGGGTGGAGGTACGCTGCTCACGCTGCGTGGGGTAACACTCGACGGCTTTCGCTATGGTATCTTCGTTGGGGGTGCGGTCGATGAAAACGCCGACACCACATTGATGGAACAGGTCGCGTTCGCCACCGACATCGGCTTTACGCCCGGCACCCACAAGCAAGCCATCGTCAATCTGATGCTCAATTGCGTGTCCGACTGCTCCGAGGCGCTCCTGCGCACCGCAGGCGGATCGGAAACGACGATTTTGGCACACAATGGCACGGTCGGCGAGGCACTGATCCAGTTCGAGAATGGCGCGGGCGGCGAAACTGCGCGAACCCGGATCGTCGATTCCAAGTTCGAATATCATCGCCCTGCCAGTGCTAGGCTGCTCATCGATGCGCGTGCCAAGACGCGCCCCAACGAAGGCGGCAATGCGGTCTACTGGCGTGACAGTGCGATGGTAGGCGGACTCGGCCGCCCGGCCGACTATGATGCGCATCCGATCATTGCGATCAGCAACGACGCGTTCAAGCTGGATTTCGAGGGCGGCTATCTGCGTGGGAGCATCAGCTATGCCAGCAGCTATGTGGATCCGACCACGAGCTGCTCTTTTCGTTATATGGAAGCCGCGCCGGTCCCCGAGCGGTTGCGGCTGACTGGAACAGGCACGCATCCGCTCATCGAATGGCGCAGCAACGGCAATGTGCCTGTCGACCAATATCGAGGTGGGCAGGCGGGCATCCGCAGTATCGACGCGCAAAAAGCATTGCTTTGGCGTCCGACTGTGGGAGGCGTTCCCAACCGTTTCCTCGTGATGACGGGCATGGGCGCGCATCGTGACGATTTCGGCGGACGCAAGGGCGCGGACATGACCGTCACGGGGCTTGCCCCCAACACCCATGTCTTTGGAGCAGCCGTGTTCATCGAGGACGCCAGCCCTGGCGACACCTTGGTGCAAGTGTTTGCCGACGCTGCCCGCCGCGAACCGATTGCCGAACTGAAGTTGCCGGGCGACGCTCGCGGCCTCCACCGTCTGCCGCTGGGCGAGCGGCACCTTCCCGACGGCAAACTTCATGCACGGGTCACGCGCGGCGGTACAGACGAATGGGTCGCCGGCGCGATCGTCGTCTTCTATTTTCCCTATTTTGCCGGTTTCTGAGCCCGGCCTGCCCGGTGGAGGGTCGGCCCGGTATCGTCTGGACAGAGCCGCGCATCGCCGCCAATGCGCCATGCAGCGCAGGACGATTTCGGGAAGGCTGTCTTGATGAACAGGCGCAACGGCACGGTGCCCGCAAGGATAGCCGCTATCGCGACGCATCTGCCTGATACGATACTGGACAACGACACGCTGGCTGCGGATTTTCCCTCCTGGCCCGCCGAGAAAATCCTGGAGAAAACGGGGATCCGCGAACGACGCGTCGCGGCTGCGCAGGAAACCGCCCTTGACCTTGGCTGCGCCGCGGCAGCGAAGCTATTCGCCGCGGGAACCGTCCGGCCCGACGAGGTGGATTTCCTGCTATTCTGTACGCAGGCTCCGGATCACATCCTGCCTACGTCCGCCTGCATCATGCAGGATCGGCTGGGTCTGCCGCAACAGATCGGCGCCTTGGATTTTAATCTCGGTTGCTCCGGCTACGTCTACGGGCTGTCACTGGCGGCCGGGTTGATCGCTGCGGGCGCGGCGCAGCGCGTCCTTTTGGTTACCGCCGACACCTATTCGAAGTATATTCATACCCGTGACAAAAGCGTTCGGACGCTATTCGGCGATGGCGCCGCAGCAACATTGGTTGAAGCCGCCCCGAATACCGGCTGCGAAATCGGGCCGTTCGTGTTTGGTACGGACGGATCCGGCGCCGAAAGCCTCATCGTCAAGGCCGGAGGTTTTCGTCATCCCTACAGTGCGGACACACTTATCGAAATCGAAGACCGTGCCGGCAACATTCGAAGCGCCGACAATCTTTACATGGATGGCGGCGCCGTAATGTCATTCACGCTGCGTGAGGTTCCCCGCGCCTTTCGGCAGCTGCTTGCCAAGAGCGGTACAAATATCGATGATTACGACCATATCGTTCTTCATCAAGCGAACAAATTTATGCTGGATGCCCTCCAGAAAAAACTTAGTCTTCCCGATGATAAGGTGCCGCGGCGGTACGAGGACATTGGTAACACCGTCTCCTCCACAATACCGTTCGTTTTGGCTGGCCTATTTGAGGAGGGCAAACTAGACGCCGGCACACGTATCATGGCGATCGGCTTCGGCGTCGGCCTTTCCTGGGCGGCCGTCACGATCGCGATGTAGCCAAGGGAGTGCGGAATGAGCGAGTTTTACGAGGGGCTGGCGGAGATCCTCGAGGTCGAACCGAGCGAAGTGACTTCAGACCTGGCGCTGGACGAGGGTGTATGGGATTCGCTGGCGATCGTCTCCACCATCGCCCTGATCGACGAAGTGTATGATCGCACAGTCAGTGCCGACGCTCTGTCGGAATGCCGCACGGTCGGCGATATCGAGAAGCTGGTCGGCTCGGACAGCTGAACAAGAGCGAGGGCGACATGAAGAGCGGAACGGTTGCGCATACCCACGGCTCGCGGATCGCGGGTGTGGTTTCGTGCGTACCGCCTCGGGTAGTTGACAACGACTACTTCACCGAGCGGTTCGGCGACAAGGTCGCCGACGTGGTCAAGATGACGGGTGTGAAATCCCGTCACTGGGTCGAGAACGGCGTTACCACCTCGGACCTGTGCGCAAGGGCGGCGGACACGCTTTTCGAGCGTCTGGACTGGGAACGCAGCTCGGTCGATGCCGTGATCTTCGTGTCGCAGACGCCCGATTACCGCCTTCCGGCCACGGCCTGCCTCCTGCAGGATCGCCTGGGCCTGCGCCCAGGCATCATTGGCATCGATGTCTCGCTGGGCTGCTCCGGCTATATCCATGCGCTGTGGCTGGCATCGATGATGATCGGAACGGGGGCAGCGAAGCGCATCCTGCTCGCCGTGGGCGACACCAGTTCGATCATGAACGACCCCAACGACCGTTCCACTGCGCTGCTCTTCGGCGATGCCGGCACGGCGACCGCTGTGGAAGCCTCGGACGATGCGGCTGACGCAACCTTTATCCTGGGTACCGATGGATCGGGTGGTGAAAGTCTGATCGTTCCCAAAGGCGCGTTCCGCAGCTGCGCAGCGCATCCCAAGTTTGCCGATTTCCCATCCGACATTCTGTATATGGATGGCGGAGAGGTCTTCAATTTCACGTTGAAGGCAGTGCCGACCTTGATCACCGAAACGATCATGGCGTCCGGCATCGCGCCCGAGGATTATGATCTATTCCTGCTTCATCAGGCCAATACCTTCATGATCAAGCACCTGGCGAAGAAGGCCAAGCTCCCGGCGGAGAAGGTGCCGATCAACATCGACCGGTTCGGCAATACCAGCAGCGCGACCCTGCCGTTGCTCATGACCGATCTGGCAGCCAACACGCTCAAGGAAGGGCGCTGCCGCATCGGCCTATTCGGGTTTGGCGTCGGCTGGTCATGGGGTGGAGCTTCGCTGGACGTCGGTCCGCTGCAATGCGCTGAAACGGTGACGCTGTGATTTTTGCTTCCGACTGCCTTGCCGGACGTCGCATCCTTGTGACCGGTGCCTCTTCCGGCCTCGGCCGTGCAGCAGCCATTCAGATGTCGCGTTGCGGCGCGACCATCGTCCTTGCTGGCCGCAGTGAAACCCGCCTTGGCGAAACCCGGGTGCAGCTGACCGGCGACGATCATCAGACGGTCAGTGCCGATCTTTCCAATGCCGATGCCGCCGATGCCATGGTCAAAACCGCGGTTGCCGAAGGCGGCCCCCTGCACGGTGTGTTCTATTCGGCGGGTGAGAGCGTGCTGGCTCCCGTCCGGACCACCAAGACGGCCCAGCTCGAGCAGGTTTTCGGTGCCGGCCTGTTCGGCGCCTTCGGTGTCGCACGCGCTCTTTCGCGAAAGGGCGCACTGGCGGATGGCGGCTCGCTAGCGTTCATGTCGTCGGTATCCGCCACGCGCGGACGACGCGGTATGGCCGCCTATTCGGCGACCAAGGCCGGTATCGGGGGCCTGGTCCGGTCGCTCGCCATCGAGCTTGCTCCGCGCGGCATCCGTGTCAACGCCATCGCCGCAGGCGCTGTGGTCACCGCGATGCATGATGAATTCGCCGAAACGGTCAGCGAGGAGATGGTCAACAACTATCAGGATCTTCACCTGCTGGGCTTCGGCCATCCCGAGGATATCGGTTATGCCGCCGTTTTCCTGATGAGCGACGCGTCGCGCTGGATCACGGGGCAAAACCTGCCGGTCGACGGCGGATATACCGCCAAATGATCATCCTGCGATGAGCATGGTGCTGCCCGACGCGGCGATCGCCGACGATATCCGGGGCATGCCGGACCCGCGGCAAACCGTGCCGTTGGGAAAGGCGGCTTATTACCGCGACGATTGGCTAAAGACAGAAATCGAGCAGCTGTTCGCGGGCGGCTGGTTGTTTGTGGGCACGACTGCGGAATTGGCGGAGAACAACAGCTTCGTCACGCTCGATTTGCCCGGCGTAGCGTTGGTGGTGCAGAACTTCAGGGGCGAGTTGCGTGCCTTCCAGAACATCTGCACGCATCGCTTCAACCGCATCCAGGTCGAAGAGCGCGGCCGACGGCAGCTGATGTGCGGCTATCACGCATGGAATTTCGATAAGACGGGTTTTCCCGTGGGTCGCCCCAAGCGTGGCCAATATCCCGCCGACACTCCCGAAACGCGCGAACGCTTGTGTCTGCCGCGTTATCGCGTCGAACTTTGCGGTGCCTTCGTCTTCGTAGACATGTCAGGCAGCGCGCCTCCGCTCGCCGACTATCTAGGTGACGTCGCCGCGGAACTCGAGACGATCAGCAAAGCGATGGGCGAAGAAATCCGCTTCGCTTCGGTATCGCATGCAGCGAACTGGAAGCTGCTCGTCGAAAACGTACTCGAATGCTATCACTGCGCGGCTGTCCATCCAGAGACGTTCATCGGCGGCCTCGGGATCGGGCATCATCCGCTCCGGGACGTGGCCGTAACTGGTGGCAATTCGAGCTGCCATTTCCCTCGCACGGAAATCAAGCGCGAGAATCTGCGTCGCAAGATCCTGTCGCATTTGGCCGAACGCACCTACGCGCATGAATCCTTCTTTCACATATACGTCTTCCCGAACCTGTTTATTTCCTCCCAAGAGGGTTTGACCTTTTATATCGGACAGGCGCTTCCCACCGATGCGCGACATACGATGCTGCGCACGCGCGTATACGAGCCCAAGGTTGCGTTCTCACAGGGAGGGCGCTCCCGTCAGGACATGCTCAACCAGCAGAGTATTGAGATTGCCGCCCGCGTCATCGAAGAGGATCGCGCGGTTCTCGAGGCGGTACAGCGCGGGCTGGAAGTGTCTACCAAACCGGGTATTCTCGGAGACGAGGAAGTGCGCATCGCCGCCTTCTTAAACCATTATCGCGAACGTATGCCTGATCTTCCGTCGGCCTGAGCGGTGACAGGTGGGGGGGAAGCATACGCCCCCCCCACCTCGTCATGCATCCCCGGTTTCGGAGTCGCGCACGGAACCGGCACCCATCGTCTTCAGTGTCTTTGGCGGCGCGACGTATACCGTATTGCCCGGTTTGACGGATCGAACCACGGTCGCACCTGCACCGATCAACGCGCCATCGCCGACTGTTATCCCCGGCAGCAGCCGGGCGCCCGCGCCTACGAATACGTCCGCGCCAACCGTCACGTTGCCGGTCACGTCGCACAATGAACTGAACGTCGTATAATCCCCGACGACGCTGTCATGGCCGACCCCTGAGAAATTGAGGATCGTCACGAAGTCCCCTACCCGGCTGTCGGGCATCAGCATGGTCTGCGGGCACATGACCACTCCCTCGCCCAGCGTCGCGGTGCGCACGACGGTCGTGCTCGGATGGATCACCTGCGCGAAGCGCGCTCCGCGATCCTTCAGCAACCCGGTTACGCGGCGTTTCACCGCCGGCTTGGCGATCGCCAAGGCGAGCAGGTCCCCCTCTTCGGGCTGATAGTCCTGCACGCTGCCCAGGCGAGGCGCATATGCCGGCAGTTCATCGGGCTTGTCGTCGATGAACCCCGCCAAGGCCGGCAAGCTTCCCGCGGCAGCGCAATCCTCGACCCAGCACATCAGCTCGCGGCCAAACCCGCCTCCTCCGACCACAATCACCCTGCCTGCCATCGTCACTCTCCTGTGGTTGTCTGCTGATATTATGTCCGCGCAGCCGCCTCACGCATCAAGCGACGGAATTCGACAATCTTGTCCTCACCCGCACATACGAAGCGTTCCGGCACAGGCGACCAGCTCGACAAGGGAATACGCGCGCAGATCTCCGCGTCCTCCTTGAAGATCTGGTGGTTCAGTTCGATTGAGGAAGCGAAGAACGCATCCATAGTTTCGGGCGGCAATTTGGAAGACAGTGCTCCGCTATAGAAACGACTGACGAACGCTGTCTCGCCTTGCCGTGACGTCGGATAGAATTGCTGAAGCGAGTATGAATATCCGAATGTTGATGTCAGGAACGTAAAAGGAAAAAGCTGAATGGCGATATAGCCTTCTGGCTTGAATTCCACGTCAAACAATCGGCTGAGTGACTTGAGTTTTTTAATAGTCTTTTCATCGCCAAGCGCGGCGCGAGATACGTTGTTCGATCCAATATACTCGTCGACCGCAGGCTCGAGCTTCAAACGGTTCAGGGTATCGTGGTGAACCAATGCGACATGATACTGATCGAGTGCGTTTTCTACCGCGATCTTCCAGTCGCAGTGATAGGAGTATGCATTAAGGTCACGACGCATGCCAATGCTACGCGAGATCGAGGCAATGATCTCCTCGACACCAGCCAGTTGCTCCGAGATCGATTGGTTTGGCGCCTTGGAGATAAACAGGAAATCTCCAACCCAAGCGGTATCATACCGATTGAGTTGTGCCGTCGTCGGATCACAGTCGCGGAACGTTTCCTTCTGTGGGATGAAAAAACGCCCTTTGACGAAGGACCAGCCATGATAAGGGCATACCCAACGCTGCTTGCCAGCCATATCGTCGTAAATGCGCGCGCCGCGATGCGGGCAGCGATTATCGAACACTACGATCTCGGCGCCGTCGTTGAACGCGACGATGTCGTCGCCGAATACCTCCAGTCGAAAATATTCCGATGACTTCGCCAATTCAGAGCGATGGCAGAATAGATGCCAGTTTTCCTCCCATAAACGTCGCTCCGTGGCGACATCCCAGCCGGTCGGAGTGACGGGACCGGCGACGGCATCTGAGACAGCGGACATGCAATTTCTATAAACGCCACCTGTCGTCAGGCAAGCTTCGCACCCGTCAAAAGACCGCGCCCTTGGTCATTCCCCACGCTATAGCACGGCGATGCGCATCCTGATCGTCTCGCAATGGTTTCAGCCTGAACCGCATTTCAAGGGCCTCGCCTTTGCCAAGGCCCTCCAGGCACGTGGCCATGATGTCGAGGTACTGACCGGCTTCCCCAACTATCCGGGTGGCAAGGTCTATCCAGGCTATCGGATCAAGCCGTTCGCGCGTGAGACGATGGACGGAGTCGTGGTGACGCGCGGTTATCTTCACCCCAGCCACGACCGGTCCGCACGGGGACGCATTGCGAACTACGTTTCGTTCGCATTATCGTCGATGCTCCTCGCCTTCACGCTCCGTCGGCCTGATGTCGTCTATGTGTACACCCCTCCGATGACCGCCGCACTGGCGCCTGTCGTATTGAAGTTGCTGAGACGCGTTCCCTTCGTGTGCGACATCCAAGATTTGTGGCCCGATACGCTTGCAGCAACCGGAATGGTCGACAATCGGCGCATTCTCCAGCTGGTCGGCTGGTGGACCAATTTCGCTCTCCGTCGCGCTGCCCGTATCGTCGTTCTGTCCGATGGGTTCAAACGCCGGCTCGCCGAACGCAAGATCGCCGCCCCGATCGCCGTCGTTCCCAACTGGGCCCCACCTGAAATCGCCGCTTTGGCACAGTCGTCGTCCCCGCCTGCCATCCGCAACGGCGAACCCTTCCGAATTCTGTTTGCGGGCAACATGGGAAAAGCGCAGGGGCTAGGCACCGTCATCGACGCTGCATGCCTGCTGAAGAAGCGGGGCGTCGATGCCGAGTTCGTGATGATCGGTGGCGGTGTAGAGGTCGAGCAACTGCGCGAACAGGCAGAGACTCTTGCTCCGGGCGCCATCACCTTTCATCCGCCACGCCATCCGTCTCGCATGGGGGAAATGTTCGAGCAGGCGGATGCACTGCTTGTCCATCTGCGTGACGATCCCCTTTTCGAGATTACCATTCCGTCGAAGATGCAGGCGTATCTCGCAATGGGCAAACCAATCCTGCTCGGCGTCAAAGGCGACGCCGCAGCCATGCTCGCTCGCGCTGGAGCAGGGTTGTCGTTCACGCCGCAGGATCCCGAGGCGTTGTCAAACACCATCATGTCGCTCATGGCGATGTCACCCGAGGATCGTGCCCGGATGGGCGAGGCCGGCTCCCTGTTCTATCGGGAGCAGCTGGCCTTCGACATTGGCGTTGCAGCGATCGAAGATCAATTGCGCTTGGCCACGATATCCGAACGCTGAGCAACCGATCTGCGCGAGGTAATAATGGCTGTCCCTGTCTTCAGGTGACGGCTCCCGACCGGCACCGTCTTACTCCTTATCGGTTGTTCCCTTCCCCAGGAACTCCGGCATCGTAGCCGCTTCGGCGGAATTGATGTTCCTGCGGCCGATCACCTGCATCACGGTCGCCAGCAGGATGCGAAGGTCAAGTCGCAGCGTGTGATTATCAACGTACCAGACGTCCAGCGCGAATTTTTCATTCCAGTCGATCGCGTTGCGACCGTTGACCTGCGCCCATCCGGTAACCCCAGGCCGGACCGCATGACGCCGCGCCTGTTCCGGCGTGTAACGATCCAGATAGGCCAACAGCAACGGGCGCGGGCCCACCAGGCTCATGTCGCCGACCAGCACGTTCCAGAGTTCAGGCAGTTCGTCGAGACTGGTGGAGCGCAGGAAGACACCAATACGCGGCAGGCGCTCGCTATCGGGCAACAGCTTGCCGTCGGGTCCGCGCGCATCGGTCATCGTGCGGAACTTGATCATGCCGAAGGGGCGACCGTTCAGTCCCGGCCGGCGTTGCCGGAAGAAGATGGGACGTCCCAGACAGACGAGAACGACAATGGCCGTGCCAGCGATGATCGGTGACAGCAACAGCAGGGCAACTCCTGCTACGACGATGTCGAAAGCCCTCTTCAACACGCGATCAATGCCCTGCCAGCTGCCGCACCAGATCGGCGACGCGCATGACATCATCATGCGTCATGGCCGACCCCGAAGGCAGGCAAAGTCCCTGTTCGAAGGCTTCTTGCGCAACGGCTCCGCCACGCCTCGGCGCCTCGGCAAAGACGGGCTGGAGATGCATCGGCTTCCACAAGGGACGGCTCTCGATATTTTCCGCCTCAAGCCCCAGACGAATGCGTTCGCGATCGGTGCCTGCCAGGGCGGGGGCGATCCTCACCGTCGTCAACCAACGATTGGCATGCATACCCCGAGGTTCGGGACTGAAGCTGAAACCGGGCAGGTCACCAAGCGCTTCGCGATACCAGTCATTGATGCGCCGGCGCTGCTCGACCCGCTTTTCCAGGACCTGTAGCTGCCCGACGCCGATGGCAGCGCAGACGTTGCTCAGCCGGTAATTATATCCGTATGTCGTATGCTCATAATGAGGAGCGGCATCACGCGCCTGTGTGGACAGAAAACGGGCTTGCTCGATCATATCGCCACGATCGCTCGCCAATGCCCCTCCGCCACTGGTGGTGATGATCTTGTTGCCGTTGAACGACAGGATCGCAAAATCAGCACCCTTGCCGGCATGAACGCCGTCCCGGGCAGCACCCACTGCTTCCGCGGCGTCACTAATCCAGACGAAGCCGTAATCGTCTGCCAGCCGTCGCATGCGCGTCGCATCGATAACGTGGCCGTAGAGATCCGTCGTGATGACGACCTTCGGCAAGCCGCCCGGTGTCCGCGCCTGTTCCAGTTCCTGCTCCAGCAGGTCCAGGTCGAGGAGAAACTGCTCTCCCTCGATATCCAGGAAAACCGGTGTCGCATTGGCATACATGATCGGAGCGACCCCACCGATGAACGTCATGGTCGAGCCCCAGACCTCGTCACCTGCCTTTATACCCGACAAACGAAGTGCGAGGTGCAGCGCCGCGGTACCGCTGGAAAGAGCGGCAACATGGTTGATGCCGGTAAGCGCTGCTAGATTCTCCTCGAACCGCGTCACCATCGGCCCTGTCGGCGCGATCCAGTTCGTTGCGAATACGTCCTGTACGAGAGGAAGCTCGTCGCCGCCCATGTGCGGAGCAGATAAAAACAGCCGATCTTGCACGCGGGTCACCATTTTCTGCCAAACGAGATTGCGCCGCTAAGCGCGCACTAAGCTCCTTCACGAGGGTGTCAACGAGCCCATGTCCGCCCCAGATAGATGCCTGTGTTGCTCAGGCACTCCGGGCGGGCATGTCGCGCCGTACCATCGGTCTGAGACGGACCGCAAGACTTATAACTAGAGGCCAAAATAGTGTATTTGCAATATCAGATAGCGTGTCTCCCCACCTCATACCATAATTGAGATAGTCCATCATTTCGTTAGCTACCTCCGCGACGACAACTGCCCAAAATGGAATGAAGGTGCCTAAAGAGCGCTTAGATAGAACGCGTACTAGCAACAGTACGGCCATGCCGGCATGGAGATGCAATATGGAATCAGGTAAGCCAGTGCCATCTCCAATCCATAATATGAATGAGTGATACAGTTTGGGGATGTTCATGCCGGCTTCTCGTCCCATCCCCCGTCAAACGCAACCGTGATGTCGCCAACCCGCTAAGACATGCCCTGTGACCGCCACCACATGTCCCGCCGCTGGGGCCGGCGCCCTGCCGACAAGCCGGGCCGGGCAATTTCGACCCTAGCCAGCACATCATCGCATACCCGTTGCTATTATGGCCTGACGAAACACCCTTTTTTTATCAAAATAAGGTAAATCCAACCCCAACCGAGCCTGATTGCCCCTTTCCTTTGACGGCCGCTCGCTTGAGGAAGCCTACACATGCGCATCTTAGTCACCGGTGGGGCTGGATTCATCGGCTCCGCCCTTACCAGGCATCTCATCGACAACACGTCGCATGACGTACTGAACTTGGACCTTTTGAGCTATTCTGGTACGCTTTCGGCAATCGCACGCGTAGCCAACGACAAGAGGCACAGATTTGTTCGGGGGGATGTCTGCGACGCGAAGACGGTTCACAATCTTATGGACCACTTCAAGCCCGACGTCGTTACCCACTTGGCAGCTGAGAGCCACGTCGATCGGTCAATCGACGAACCTGACGTCTTCATCAAGACCAACGTTACCGGAACCTACACAATGCTAGTCGCTGCGCGGGCTTATTGGATGAGCTTGAGTACAGGCGCACAGGCCACCTTCCGCTTCCACCACATCTCCACCGACGAGGTATTCGGCTCGCTCGGCGACACCGGCCTGTTTACCGAAGACACGCCCTACGACCCGCGTTCGCCCTATTCGGCGTCCAAGGCCGGGGCCGATCACTTGGTCAGCGCCTGGGGTCACACCTATGGACTGCCTGTATTGATCACCAACTGCTCGAACAACTACGGGCCTTATCATTTTCCCGAGAAGATGATCCCGCTGATGATCGTCAAGGCCTTAGCCGGCGAGACGCTGCCGGTCTACGGCCGCGGCGAGAACGTGCGCGACTGGCTGTTCGTCGAGGATCATGTCCGCGCCCTCCAGGCAGTGTTCGAACGAGGGACACCGGGTCGCCGCTATAATATCGGCGGGAATGCCGAGCGGCGTAATATCGATGTGGTCAAGACGCTCTGCGCAACGCTGGACCGGCTACGGCCACGCTCCGACGGCCGCTCCTATGCCGAGCAGATCGGCTTTGTCGCCGACCGGCCCGGCCACGACCATCGTTATGCGATCGACGCGACGCGTATCCGCGAGGAACTGGGCTGGCGGCCGCTCGAAAGCTTCGAGACCGGCCTGGAGAAGACGGTGCGCTGGTATCTCGACAACGAGGATTGGTGGCGGCCCATCATCGCCGAACGGTCCGCCGACGTGCGCCGGGGACTGACGGCATGAAGGGCATCATCCTCGCCGGCGGATCGGGGACGCGGCTCCATCCCGCAACGCTGGTCGTCAACAAGCAATTGCTACCCGTCTACGACAAGCCGATGATCTACTATCCGCTGTCGGTGCTGATGCTCGCCGGCATCCGCGACGTGCTGATCATCTCGAGCCCCGACCATCTGCCCCATTATCGCAAGCTGTTCGGCGACGGATCGTCCTTTGGCCTTAACATCGCCTATGTCGAACAGCCGCGCCCCGAGGGGCTGCCGCAGGCATTCACCATTGGTCGGGACTGGATCGCCGGCGAGCCGGTCGCGCTGGTGCTCGGCGACAACATCTTCTTCGGCAACGGCCTGTCGGGGGTGCTGCGGCGCGCGGCTGCGATCACCCAGGGCGCGACGATCTTCTCCTACCGGGTCGAGGATCCGGAGCGCTACGGCGTGATCACCTTCGACGCGGCGGGCCGTGCCGTGTCGATCGAGGAAAAGCCCACCCAGCCCCGCTCGAACCACGCGATCACCGGGCTGTACTTTTTCGACGGGCGAGTGAGCGATTTGGCCGCGACGTTGCGTCCGTCGGCGCGCGGCGAGTTAGAGATCACGGATCTGGCGCGGCTCTACATGGATGAGGGAGCCTTGACCGTCGAACCGATGGGCCGCGGTTATGCTTGGCTCGACACGGGTACCCACGACAGCTTGCTCGAGGCGTCGGAATTCGTCCGCACTATCCAGCACCGCCAGGGCATCCAGATCGCCTGTCTGGAGGAAATCGCTTATCTCAGTGGCTGGATCGACCGCGACGCGGCACTGGACCGCGGGCGAACATTTGCCAAGACCGCTTACGGTCGCGCTATCCTGACCGCCGTCGAGGAGGCGCCTCTCTCCTTCCCAGACCGACGCAAGGTAGACAGGAGGCGAGGCTAGTCACGGTTAGACAGTGCGCCCGTGTTCGGCACCGCAACGGTAGGGATCGGTTATACGATGCGTAGCGGCCTCGAGCTGTTCTCGACCGTCGAAAGCCAGACCGGGCGGGGTAACCTTCGCGAGAGCATCACCACCGGCATCCGCCTGCGCTTCTGAGCGCAGGGCACCCTGCCTTTACCTTAGCGAGGGACGGCAGGGTGCCTAGACATGAAACACCTAATCCGCTGCACGAACTGTCGGATCCCGACAGCTCGATTGGATATTTTACGTCTCTCCCCGTAGACGCGTGACATCAGCATCGACATCGCATGCGACGCTGCCATGGAGCCTTCAAACAGAGATGACCAAATCAGCGATCGTGACCGGGATCAGCGGCCAGGACGGTGCCTATCTTGCCGAAATCTGCTTGATCGGGGCTATACCGTCTTCGGCACCTATCGGCAGACGAGCTCGGTTAATTTGTGGCGGATTGATGAATTGGCATTGCCGACCGTCCCAATCTGAAGCTCGTCGAATATGACCTGACTGATATGGACTCGGCGATCCGGCTGATCGAGACGTCACAGGCTACCGAAATCTACAATCTCGCCGCGCAAAGCTTCGTCGGCGTCGCGTTCGACCAGCCGATCACCACCGGGCAGATTACGGGCCTGGGTGCCGCCTATTTGTTGGAGGCGATCCGTACGGTTAATCGCGACATCCGCTTCTATCAGGCCTTGACCTCGGAAATGTTCGGTAAGGTCCAGGCGATCCCGCAGCGCGAGGACACGCCCTTCTACCCGCGCAGCCCCTATGCGTGGCCAAGCTGTATGCCCATTGGCTGACCGTCAATTACCGCGAAAGCTTCGGCATCTCCGGGACTAGCGGCATCCTGTTCAATCACGAGTCGCCGCTTCGCGGCCGCGAGTTTGTCACCCGTAAGATCACCGATACCGTCGCCAAGATCGCACACGGCAAGGCCGGTCTGCTGGAACTTGGCAACCTCGATGCCAAGCGCGACTGGGGCTATGCGAAGGATTATGTCGAGGGCATGCGGCTGATGCTATAACACGATGTCCCTGACACCTTCGCGCTCGCGACCAACCGGACCGAAACCGTGCGCCGCTTCGTCGAACTGGCCTTCGCCCAGATTGGGATCACCATCGATTAGTCCGGCGTCGAGGAGCAGGAAATCGGGCGCGACAGTAAGGACGGCCGTCTGCTTGTCCGCGTCAACCCGGACTTCTATCGCCCGGCCGAAGTCGACCTGTTGATCGGCGACCCCGCCAAAGCCGCTCAGGATCTGGGCTGGCAGCCGACCGTCCAGCTGGAGGAACTCGCCGCGTTGATGGTCGAGGCGGACATGCGCCGCAACGCAGCCGGCTGGTCGTTCTGATGCGCGTCGCGCTGACCGGTGCAAGGGGGTTTACCGGTCGTTTCGTGGCAGAGGCATTGGCTGCGGCAAATATCGAGTGTGTGCCCGTGACGGTCGACCTGCGCGATGCGGCCGCGATCGATCGGGTGGTAGGCGATACCGCGTTCGATCGGCTGATTCACCTTGCCGCGGTCGCGTTCGTGCATAGCGACGATTGGCCGTCCTCCTACGCCGTCAACCAGCTCGGGACGTTCCACCTCCTCAATGCGGTCGCGCGCCGCAATCCGGGCGCACGCTGCATTCTGGCGAGCAGTGCGCAGGTTTATGGCCGCACGCCGCGGGTCTGATTGGCGAGGATACTGTCCCCTGCCCCGGCAATCACTATGCCGTCAGCAAGCGTGCCATGGAATTGGGCGCTGCGCTTTGGTCGGACCGGCTGGAGATCGTCGCGACCCGGCCGTTCAACTATACGGTGGTCGGCCAGGACACCCAATATCTCATTCCCAAGATCGTCGACCATGTCCGGCGCAAGGCAGAGGTCATCGAACTGGGCAATACCTGGGTCAAACGCGATTTCGGCGATGTCCGCTCGGTCGCGGCGGCCTATGTCGGCCTGGTACTGGCGGACACCTCCCCTCCGGTGGTCAATATCGCGACGGGCGTGGTCTCATCGATCGACGATATTCTCACCATGCTGCGCGATCTCAGCGGCCATGAGCTGATGGTACGGGTCAATCCGGTGTTCGTCCGCACCAACGACGTTCCGGAATTGGGCGGCGATACGGGATTGTTGCAGCGGGCCCTGCCCGACTGGCAACCGCACGACCTACATGCGACGCTGCAATGGATGTACGGGCGGGCACAGCTCTGAACAGTGCCCGGACGGGCGGCCGTGCCGTTACCGACACGGGCCCCCGCGTTAATCCCCGATCGGGCTTTCCCCGTGTTTCCTCAGCACATCGTTGAACGCCTCCGCCATCAGCGCCTGCAGGCTGCGACCCTGGCGGCGGGCGAGCATGTGCATCGCGAAGGACATTTCGGGGCTGAAGAAGCCGGCGATCTGCTTGCGGCCCTGGCGGCTCGCCGGGCCGGTCGACGGGGGCGCCCCCTCCCCTGCATCGGTAGCCTTGACCAGCGCCGGTATCGGGGCGGGCGCGACGGTGCGCAGATTGGCGAAACTCGGCTTGCGGCTCATGCGGCGGTCCTCTTGCGGGTCGCCTTTCTTGGCACGGCCAGTCCGACCTGTCGACATGTCCACTCGTAGATAGCGCGGATATCGTCGGCTGCGCGGCCGTCGGGTTCATATTCCATCACCGTGCGCCCCTCACCGCTGGCGTGGCGATAGGCGGCACGGTCGGGGATCTGCACCGGACAAGGCGGCGTGCCGAAGCCATCGACCAGCTCGCCCGCCTCCTGATAGACGCGCGGCGCATTGGGATTGCCAGCGGTGAACACGACGAACGCCGGCTTCTTGAGCAATTGCACCAGCTTCGCCGTGGTCTGGATCGCCGACAGGTCAAAGGCACTCGGCCGGCACGGGATCAGCACCAGATCGGCGACCTCGACCGCGGCCCGCGCCGCGCTGTCGGCATGGGGCGGCGTGTCGATGACGATCACCTCGGCACCCTGGGCCTGCGCCGCCTCGACCTTGGCGGCGAGCCGCGGGGGCGGGCTGTCAATCACCTCGGGCGGCGCGTCAGCACGCCAGGCGGCCCATTGGCTGGCGGTCGCCTGCGGATCGGTATCGATGACCAGGGCGACGCGCCCGGCATCCTGCGCGGCCGCGGCGAGATGGATGGCGAGCGTGGTCTTTCCCGCGCCCCCCTTCTGGCTAATGATGGCTATCGTCGGCATGTCGGTAACGATACATGTCGACACCCCGACGTGGCAAGAGCTCGACAGCCAGGACCGTCGACATCGGTACTGCGGTCACGGCGAGAGATGACTGACGCCGATCGAAGCGGCGGGCCCATCCGGCACAATCGCGGTGATTGCCCCGCTGCCCGGGTCCCGTCGGTTGCGATAGCGCACCACCCTCCCCACCCGACGGGCAAGCCATGCGCTCCGGTGCCGTTTTCTGACGGAAAAGAGGATGACCCGCCGGTTCCGCTTGATCCCGCCAGGGAGCATGGTGCCGGCGAAGCCGGTGCCGTCCGGGAGGGTTGGTTTGCGATATCGGTGATGGCATCGGTGATGGTCCGGCATATCGCCGTTAGGCGAGGCGTCTTGGCCGGCTAGGCCAAGGCTGTTTGTCCTGAACAATAGATTCTGAGAGCGGTTGAGGATCATCGTGAGACTCGCACCTAGCGCCGTCGAGGGCCGCGCCGAGCCGCGCCAGCATCGCCCCCAGCGCACCGCCCACCGACACCTGGGCGAGTTCGCGACAGCTCAGACCGGCCCGCATCGCCGCCTGCTCCTCGTCGCGATCGGCCTCGCGCTGGATCTGGTCGTCGGGTAGCGGTGCCGGTCGCCAGCTGCGCGGCAGCAAGGCGAGCAGGCGTGCAGGCAGCATGGCGCGATAGACGTTGGAGGTCTGCGCATAGCGTGCCGCCCCCTCCCCCGGGACGCGCTTGAAGCGGCGCTGCGTCGCCAGCAGCCCCGCCGCTTCGAGCGCGCGCAGCCCGCGTGCGACGGTGGCGCGGCCGAGCCCGGTCGCCTCGGCGAGATGGTCGTAGCTCGGGAAGACGCGGCCGCGGTTGAGCCGCGCGAGCGTCAGCAATTCCTCGAACACGCGTACTGCGCCGGCGGTCAAAGCGGCGATCGCCGTTTCCGCCGCATCGAGCGTCCGCGTCCCGGCGCGCGCCTCGCGGCGCAGGCGGCGGCCGATATCGAGCGCGCGGCGCGCGGCGCGCAGCAGCCGGTCGGTCTCGCCCTGCGCGGGAATTGCGAAGAACTGCTCCTCGAACGTCCCCGCCTCGATACTGTCGCGCCGCACGGGCGCACCGGTGCGGTGCAGCCCGCCCGACCGCGCCGGTCGCCACGGCGTCAGCCCGCCGCGTCCCGCGCGGTTCCGTCCATGCGCCCGCATCGCCAGCGCACTCGCCTGGCCCAAGCTGAAAACCGTCATCGTCCGTCCCCTCAAGGAGCCGGGAATCGGGACAAAAAAAGGGTGTGGCGCGAAACGCGCATCCTTGAACCGTCACGGTTTTCGGGGTAAGGAGAATGCGTTCGATGCATGGACGACGTTTGGCGACGTCGCTCCCAACCCTGGGATGCCCGGCCTTCGTGCCGGGCTTTCCTTTATCCGGTCATGGTGATTCCCTTTGGCAACGACCGCGGCGACATGCCGTCGGCCACGCTCCCCGTTCGACCATCGCCGGCGCCACGCGCATAGCGACGCCCCTTGCGGATCGCGCATCGCCACCATCGCGAGGAAGCGGGCCAGAACCAAGCGTCCTGATTCGTGGTTTCGCCCGGAAAACTGCGGAAAATACTCGTGCTATCACCCGGAAAACCGCGGCTGCGGACGCGTCAATCAAGCCTGATCGGCGCGCCGCGTGCCCCAATCAGTTGATCTGCGGCAAGAACCGACACGGAAATCGCGGCTCTCGACGTTATCGTGGTTTCGTGGGGAAAACCGGCCAAGTGGCCCCGGCGCTGGCGGGACCGGCCTGCTAACAAAGGTTTAGGCGGTCGCCGGGGTGTCGGAGGGGGGCGTCCCCTCCCCTTTCCCGGCCTCGACCATCAGCGGGCGCAGGTGGAAACTCACCATCGTGCGCAGCCGCGGCCGCCCGCCCCCGGGCGAGGGCAGCTTCTCCTCGCGCAGCGTCACCTCATATTCGGGCAGCGACTGCTGGTCGGCGACGTCGCGCAGCTGCTTCTTGAAATACTCCAGGCCGCGCCGATCAGTCGCGCAACCGACGCGCGCCGCCAGCGCCTCCATGTCGACGTCGAAGCCGACCTCGTCGACGCAGTTGAACTTGGCGAGTTCGTACAGGCGCCGCTCGATCGGCCCGAGCTTGAAGAAATCGAGGTGATAGGCGGCGATCCGCCGGTCGGTCAGGATCGCGCGATACAGCCAGTCGCAGACCATCACCTCGACCCGCTTCACCCGGCGCTCGCCATTGGGCAGCTTGGTATATTTAATGTCGGCCTTGAGCAGCCAGGAAAAGGCGCTGTCCGACCCCTCGCCGCCCGTCTCGATGTTGGTGATGATCTGCGTGCCCTGCAGCCGGTTGAGCGACGCCTTCAGCGACGTGTAGGAGCGCGCCGAGACGTTGGTGCTGGTCACCCGGAACAGGTCGTTGGCGGTGAAGCTCATCACCCGGTCGACCGTCTCCCCCCGCTCGATCCGCCCGGCCATCAGGCTGGCGATATAGAGCAGGATCTCCTTGTCGTAGATGGTGGCGACGCCGGTCTTGCTGGGGTTGATCTCGATCCGCGCGTCGCCGCTCTCGAAGATCATCGGCGTCATCTGCGCGCGCTTGGTCAGCGCGAAGAAGGGGAATTCCGCGACTGTCCGCTCACCCTGGACATCGCCGTAGAGCGGGCTGTCCAGCGGAAACAGATCGCCTTGATTGAGTGCCTTGTTCATGCCCGATTTCCTTCGGGCGGGAACCATGGATGCGATCCCCGCCGCTTGTCCATCGGCTGCGATGCACCAGGCGGGGTTTTCCGTGTGATAGCACGAATATTTGTCGCCCGACCCGCTTCCCAAGGGGGGAGATCGCGCCGTCACCACTGCGCATTCGTGCTTTCACTCGGAAAACCTGTGGCTGGGTTGCGAGCATGACGTTGAGTGACAGGTCATCTAAGCCGCAGGCCGACCATACCAGCGCTAAGGCCTGCAGGCGGTGCGCTAATTGGGAGGCGACGATCTGCTGAGGGCTTCAATCCAGCCTTATCCCACCTCATGGGCCTGACCCCAATCAGTTCCGTCAGGCGAGAGCGGCATCATCGGCGAAGTCATCACGGCTACGGGCGACTAACGGAAAGATGAATTCATCTGTCGGGCCGCCCAAAGTTGCCTAACTTCGCAGCTGATCGATCAGCATCGATAGCGTGAAAAGAAGCAATACGGCCGATGCGAGCCCGGCGACACAGACCCCTGCCGCAAGCACCGCGTATCTTATCGCCGCCATCGTCGATGCTCCTCGGCAGGAAGCCGGCGACGCGCCGCTGGCGCGTCGTCGCTTCGGAACCGGGTGCTAGAAAACCTGAGGTCAGTCAGGCGCGAACGCCTTTGGCCGAGTGGCTTGGACATACGCGTCCGCCACCCGGTCGTATCGAACCGGCTCTGACCTCATGGAGTTTTCTAGGCTCCCGCCCCGTCTCCGGGGCGGGCTCTGCTTACCAACGCGGGCCACCGAGCGACAAGCCGGATCGATCACACCGCGACCGGATCATTCCGGCTGAATTCCTACCTCGATCGTGCAGCGCATCGTCTTCTTCATCTTGGCCGCCTGTTTCCGGCACGCCTCCAGCGTCTCGCGGTTGGCGGTTGCCAGCCGATTACCCGCCCGCATGCCGGCAAACGCCAGGGGATCGCCGGCTTTCATCAGCCGCTGCCCGCCCTCCCACATCGGCATCCTGAGCGTGCGCGCCGCCATTCGTTCGGGCAGCAGCCAGCTCGTCGGCAGGGAGCGCGCGATCGGACCGGCGAGGGCCGCCCACAGCACCGCGCCCGCTACAATCCCGCTAAGCCCGACCCGCCACAACCGGCGCCGCTGCTCATCCGCCATGACATGGGATTCCAGTCGGCGGCCGAGCTTCGTTGCGACCTCCTCTATCGTCTGCCGTGCGGCGGAGATGACGCGGCGATCCTCGGTCCGCCCCGCCGAACCGGCCGCGGCGATCTGCCGGTTCATCTCCTCGGGCGTCAGCGACAGCGCCGGGCTCTTCACCAGTGCATCGACGGCTCTCGCAGTCGCGGTGATGCTGTTGGCGATTACGCCCAGCGTCTCAGAATAGTCAGGTGTGTGGCTGTCATCGGCGCGCTCGGCCGCCAACCGCTCGACAGCCCGGCGGAGCAACGCCAGTTCACCGCGCACGCCCTCGAACGCTCGTGCCGCTTCATCCTCGCCGTCGCCGTCCGCCATGGTCTCCCCTATCGATCCATCCCGCGATCCCGCTGCCGCTCGATCGTGTGCTGCATCTCGATCTGGCATTCCATTATCTTCTCGGGCGTCTCCTGGCCGCGATCCAGCCCGAGTTCGGGAGCGCGCCGGTTCAGCTCGGCCCGCAACGCCGGGTCATGGCGCACGTCGTCGATCATGCCGGCCCGGACAGCACGGTCGTTGCTGCCCCCGCCCTCGGCCTCAAGCGCCCGCCAGCGCTCCAAGAACCGCTCGGCGCGGAGCGACGGGTCAGCACGCACTCCCGCCTCCTCGGCCATGCCGCGAACCGCGCCGCGCACGTCGCCGTTCGCGGCATCGCGCGCGAGCTGCGGATTGCGCTCGATCGCCGCGGTAAGGTCACGCGCGCCATGCGGGCGCACCCGGTCCAGCGCCTCCCCGGCGCGGGCCAGCGCCGTCCGCTGGTGTGGCAGCACCGGCAGCCCCTTCTTCTCCATGCCGGTGATGTCAACCGTAGCACGCGCATAGCGCCGGATCGCAACGTCCTGGTCGGGACGGCTCGTGCTTTCACGCGGAAACGCCGGCTCGGCCTCCGGCGCTTTCGGCCGGAACCCCGCGAACATGCCCCGCACCTTCGTCTCGTCCGTCCGCACGATCTCGCACACGCGCTCGGGTAGCCTGATCTCCCTTCTGTCCGCGAAAGTACGAGCCTCGGCGTCCGGCCCGGCCGGCTCGGCCGCGTAGTCGGCCGCCATGTCCTTCGCACGGTCGCGCGACAATGTGCGGGCGAGCTTGCCCTCGTCGGCGAAGTCGTCCCGGCCGTAGTGGAGCCGTACCCCGTCGCGGTGCCGTGACAGCGCGACATAGGCCGCATGCCGGTCCATGCCCGGCGTAGCCAGCACCTCCACCCGATCGACCGTCACGCCTTGGCTCTTGTGGATGGTGGCGGCGTAGCCGTGATCGACCGCGGCATAGTCCGTCACGTCGAAGGCGACCCGGCGTCCGCCGTCGAGCCGCACGCCCATCCGATTGGCCGACACCTGCTCGACCATGCCCAACGTGCCGTTCTTCACCCCCATCGAGCGCTCGTTGCGCAGGAACATGATCCGATCGCCCGATGCGAACTGCCGCTCGCCCCGCTCCGCCTGCACGGCCACGTCCGCACCCAGATCCCCGTTTGCCCGCAGCCGCTCGCGCGCTTCCTCGTTGAGCGAGCGCACCTCGGCGTTGGTATGGGTGAGGATGATCCGTGTCTTGTCGGGCTCGGCCAGGCGCTGGCGATCCCAACCCGCCACCAGCTCCCCACGTGCCTGCTCGCGCGTGTCGGCCGGCTGCACCATGTCATGATCGCGATAGGCGCGGATCGCCTCGTCCGTGCGCCCCGTCGCCAGCCAGCGCGTCGCGTCGCGCTGCCAATCCGTGCGCTGCCGGCGTATCTCGGTAATCTCGGCCGCACCGTGCCGCTCGGAAAGCGCACGAAAGGCCGCTCCCGCCTCGATCGCCTGCAACTGCTCGGGATCGCCGACCAGCACCACCTTGGCGCCGGCCTGGTCAACGGCCGACAGCAGCCGCTCCATCTGCCGCGTGCCGATCATTCCCGCCTCGTCGACGACCAGCACGTCCTTCGGCCCGAGCTGCTCACGGTCCTTGCCCCATGCATGTTCGAGGCTAGCGATCGTCCGCGACCGGATGCCGGAGCCCCCCTCCAGGTTCTCCGCCGCGATCCCCGACAGCGCCGCACCGCGCACATTGTAGCCCGCGCTTTCCCACGCCTCTCGCGCTACCCCCAGCATCGCCGACTTGCCGGTGCCGGCATAGCCGATGACGGAGGCGAGGCCGTCACGCTCCGTGATCCGCCCCAGCGCGTCCCGCTGCTCCTCCGACAGGCTCAGCCCCCGCCCCTCCGCGCCCTCCAGCGCACGAACGACATGCGATGCACCGACGAAGTGGTGACGCCCCTCCGCCAGCCGGTCGCCGGCCTGCTCCAGCCGCGCCTCGGTCGCGATCATCTCGCGACTCGTGAACCGCTCGTTTCCACGCCCGTCACGGCCCAGCGCCACCAGCTCGTGTGACGCCTTCGTCGCCGCCATCACCCGGTCATATTGGTCCTTGCCGTCCGAATGGCGGAACGCGAACACCGCCAAGTCGCGGGTGGTGAAGGTCGCCTGCGTCCGCGTGATCGCGTCCAGCGCGACGCGAGGATCGGCGATGATCTTCTCGCCGTTCTCGCGCGCAATGCGTGCGTGATCCTCGATCCGCTCGGCCTCCAGCCCCTGTCCCGGCCTCCGCGATGCCGCCGGCCCGATCTTGTGCTGCGGCTCCAGCGCGATGCCCTGGTCGGCATAGGAGCGATGATCGATCCGCGCATCGATCCCCAACTCCGTCAGCCGCTCGTTGACGTGGGCGCCCCATGCCTCGCGCCAGTGCTGCAACAGGTCGGTGCCGTTCCAGTCGCGCTGCTTCCTGCCGAAGCCGTCCGGACCGACGTCGCGCATCGCGAGCATGACATGCGCGTGCGGCTTCGGACTGCCGTCCTCCGCGCGGTCCCAATGCACATTGAGGTCCGCAACCATACCGCGGTCCACAAACTCGCGTTGTACGAAGTCGCGGGCAAGCCGGATGCCCTCCTCACGGTTCATCTCGCGGGGGATCGAGAACTCGATTTCACGAGCAAGCTGCGCATCCTTGCGCTTCTCGCATGCCTCCACTTCGTTCCACAGCGTCGTGCGATCCGTCAGACGCGCTGGAGCACCTTCCGACAACAGCACCTCGGAGTGGATCACGTCGGCCTTGTTCGAGAAGTCGTGATGCCGCCCCAGCCGTTCGTCGAACAGCTCGCTGGCGGAGCGATAGGCGGCAGATGCAACGGCGCTGGAGCCGTTGGCGCGGCTGATGACCTTGGCGCTGAAATGGTAGATGGCCATCGCGCCTCTGTTTCTACCCTTCTGAGCGAACGTCGGCAACGACGTATAAGCGCGCACTCACAATCTGCTTCGCATCTTCTGATTGACCTACTGGTTCTCCTGTACAGTTACAACTTTACCCATGTGGCCGGGGTGCTAGGATGCTGCTGACCGATACGCGGAAGGGTAGAGGTGATGCGGAAAGTTCGCGATTACGACGCCGAACTGAAGGCGCTGGGTGACAAGACCCGGGCGCTGAAGGCGAAGCGAGTCGAGCAGCTCGGCCAGCTCGTCACCTCTACCGGAGCCGACGCGCTCGATGCCGAAACTCTCGCAGGCGTGCTGCTCGACGCGATCGGATCGAGCGATACGAACGCGAAGGAGGCATGGCGAGCGAAGGGCGCGGCCTTCTTTCAACGGCGCGGGCGCAAGAGTGGCGGCTCTGCTGCAATTGACGGATCGGGCACTGCGACTGAACCGCGCGGCGACGCTGCGGACGGAAGCGGGTCAGCGGCGAACGGATAACAGGGCCTGGGTCGTGCAACGTCGGACACGCACCCGTCGCCTGATCGAGCTGGGCGGCCTCGTCCAGAAAGCCGGCCTGGTCGACCTCGCCGACGATGATCGCGCGACGATCTACGGCGCACTGCTGGAACTGGTCGGCAAGGCGCGGAGCGACGAAGCCGACGACAGGATCGCGCTCTGGAAACGGCGCGGCAAACGGGCCTTCGAGGCAGAAGCAGAAACCGGGAAGGCGAACGCGTGACCCTGACCGCCTACCGTGTCGCCCGACGCACCGAACCGGAGTTCTCCGGATCATGGGGGTTGTGGGCCGACGAACGTCAGCGCTGGCTGGATGTCATCTACCCGACCGAACGCGAAGCTACCGACATGCTCGAGCATCTAGTCGCCGGCGACCGACGCCGCGGACCGCCGCAACCCGGGAGACGCTGGTGAGCAGCAAGCCTTATGCCGCATGGATGAAGACCGGCTTCGTCCTCTGGATACTGGGTGCAGAAGCCGGCACGGTGATGATACTGCGCGCCGCACGCATCTCAGCCGGAGGATCGGCGGGCGCTGCGGAAGCCGAACTGATGGTGACCGAGAAGATCCGCGCTGCCATCGAGTTACAGACGCGGCTGATGACCGGGGCGCTCGGAGTCACCCCGCTCGGAGCCACGCAAGGGACACTGAAGCACTACCGGCGCAAGGTCGCGGCGAATAACAGACGATTGAGCCGGCCTCCGGGCGATCGACGCACCTGAGAAACACAAGTAGACCCGATGATACGATCCATCACGCTCCCTCAGGAAACAATATGAGCGACGAAATCGACACGGTGACCCTTGCGACCGAACTGACCATCGCATGGCTCGGCAATCCCAATACCCGCAGCGGTGCCGATGACGTGCCTGCGTTCCTCAATTCGATGCATGCCGCTGTCTCGCGTCTTGCCGGAACCGGCGATGCCCCTGTGTCGGAAGAAGCGCCCCAAGAATATACACCCGCCGTTTCAGTCCGTAAGTCGCTCGCATCGAAGGACCACATCGTCTCGATGATCGACGGCAAGCCCTACAGGACGCTTCGTCGCCACCTGTCAGGCCATGGACTGACACCGGACGACTATCGCGCGCGCTACAATCTCAAGGCCGATTATCCGATGGTCGCGGAAGGCTATTCGGAAGCACGCCGCGCCATGGCGAAGAAG
Source organism: Sphingomonas benefaciens (assembly GCF_052907485.1). Classification (NCBI taxonomy): domain Bacteria; kingdom Pseudomonadati; phylum Pseudomonadota; class Alphaproteobacteria; order Sphingomonadales; family Sphingomonadaceae; genus Sphingomonas; species Sphingomonas benefaciens. The sequence goes on from NZ_JBREIC010000008.1 coordinate 30,251, forward strand.
ATCGGCCTCGGCCGCAAACCCGGCGAAAAAGTTGCAAAAGCGGTCGAAGGGGCCGTGAAGACCGTGCGCAAGCGCGGCAAGGCCGCGCTGGCCTCCGCCCGTGAAGCGCTCACACCGGAGAGCTGATCCGGACCGCATACGATCGATACGAGGGGGCGACGGCATGGCGATCGATGTCGAGGCTGTCCGGATAGAGGTCTGCGCACTGGATTACGTGCGCGGCACCCCGGCCGAAGCGGCGATGTGGCGCGAAGACAACGCGGACGCCCGCGCCAATCTCGCGATCGAGGGAGTGGCGCTCAGCGCCGATGACGATGCCCTGTTCGATATGCTGCGTGACGAGGCGGTGCCCCCTCCCCTCGCCACGGCGATCGTCCTCAAGCTGTTCGGCCATCCCGACGCCGATCCGGACATGGCGATCACGTCCCTATCCACCGAACCGGATCACGCCCGGTGACCTCGCCGGCCGGACATGCGCGTATCGTCGCATTCTGGCCCGCCTGGACGCGAAACCTCGACGCCATGGCCCGGAGCCTCGCCCGGGCGCGATCGCGCTGTAGGCGGTGCCATATCCTGCTACACGTCGACTCGGTTGTAATGCGCACGACGCTGGGAGGGTCCGCCAGCCTCCTCGACCGGACTGACCCTTGCGCGCTCGTCGGCTGCGGCGGCACGGTCTATTATCTCACCGTGCCGGCGACCGGCGCCGCCTGCCATATGTTGACCACCGATTCGGCGCTGCTCGACGGCGTCATCGACCCAGTGGGCCTGCCGTTCCGGTCGCGGTGGCACAGCATGGTGTCGATAGACCCGTTGCCCGCCCCGATCGGCATGGACGAAAGGATCCCGGAATGATCGAGTGGTTCCGCCAGCTCGGGCAGGCATCCCGCAACCTCGGCCGGATCGCCCGGCAAAACCACGTCTGGGCGGTCCAGTCGCTGATCTTCGCCCCCTTCCGTTTCGCCAAGCACCTGTTCGGCGTCCTAATGCTGACGATCGCCGTCGCGTTCGTTCTCATCCTCGGCTCGGACGGGCTGATCTGGTATTTCGGCCTCTACCGCTATCCGATGCTCCACGGGGTCATATCGGCGCTGGTCCTACTCGCGATCCTGCTCGTGCCGTTGCGTGCGCTCTTCCAGCCGCTCATCCTGCATTACGGAGGTCAGGGTGCGAGTGACACGCATGGCTCGGCCCGCTTCGCCACCAATACGGAGACGCGCGATCTGACCGGCAGCGCTGGCCTGCTGATCGGCCGCGATCGAAAGACAGGCAAGCTGCTGCGCTATCCCGGCCCCGCCCACCTGCTGACGATCGCCCCCACCCGCAGCGGCAAGGGCGTCGGCACCATCATCCCCAACCTGCTCGAATACCCCTTCGCCTGCGTCTGCATCGATCCCAAGGGCGAGAACGCCCGCATCGCCGCACGTCAGCGCGGGCGCTTCGGGCCGGTCCACGTCCTCGATCCGTTCGGGATCACCGGGCTGGCGCCGAGTGCCTACAATCCCTTGGACCGCATCGACCCGGCCGGCCTTGATATCGCCGACGACTGCATGACACTCGCCGACGCGCTGGTCCACGACGCCCACAACCAGCAAAGCGAAGCGCACTGGAACGAGGAAGCCAAGGCGCTTATCGCCGGCCTGCTGATGCACATCGTCGCGAGCGAGCCCGCGGCGACCCGCACGCCGGCGACGCTGCGCGATCACCTGACGCTGGCGCCGGCCGCGTTCTCGTCGCTCCTCGCGCGGATGCAGGCCGCCGGCGGCCTGGTCGCACGCGCCGCCAATCGCCAGCTCGGCAAATCCGATCGCGAAGCCGCCGGCGTGCTGTCGTCGGCACAGCGCCATACCCACTTCCTCGACAGCCCCCGCATGACCGCGACGCTCGGGGCATCGGACTTCCGCTTCGCCGATCTGAAGGAACGCCCCGCCAGCATCTTCCTCGTGCTGCCGCCCGACCGACTCGATACCTATGCCCGCTGGCTGCGCCTGATGGTGGCGCAAGCGCTGACCGAGCTGGCGCGAGCACCGGGCCGCCCACCCTGGCCGGTGCTGTTCCTGCTCGACGAGTTTGCCGCGCTGGGTCACCTCGAACCCGTCGAGCGCGCGATGGGATTGATGGCAGGCTACGGCGTTCAGCTCTGGCCGATCGTGCAGGACATCCACCAGCTCCACGCGCTCTACGGCAAGCGCGGCGGCACTTTCCTGTCCAACGCGGGTGTCCTTCAGGTGTTCGGGGTCAACGACCGGGAGAGCGCGCAGCTCGTCTCCGATCTGCTCGGCCAGGAGACAGTGGTGTTCGAGACGATGAGCCGGGCACATGATGCGGAAGGCAACGGGATCACGTTCGGGCAGCAGCATGTCGGCCGTCCGCTGCTAACCCCCGACGAGGTCCGCACGCTCCCGCCCGATCGCCAACTCCTGTTCCTCGCCGGGCAGCGCCCGATGATCGCGACCAAGTTGCGCTACTATGTCGATCGGGAGTTCGCCGGACGCTTCGACACCGCGTGAGAGGAATGCCGCAGCTTCAAATGAGAGTTCGGGCATTCATCCCGCCCACCTTCCAGCGCCTGCCAGTGAGCCTTTTGAACTTGCCTTTGCTCTACTCAGATCATCAGAATGTTTTCATGTCGACATGTCTGCACTGCGACGTAGTGGGCTGTCTTGACCTGACCACCACCAAGGCAGATACCGCCCACGTCGACATGGGAGAGACCGGGCTAGCCCCGGCGCCGAAGGAGCAACCGCCCCGGAAACTCTCAGGCACCAGGAACCGGTCGACGCACGGACATCTGGAGAGTGGCGACGTGGGGCCCCTGCCCTGCCCGCCCGCCGACGGGATAGCGATCTCAGGCGCAAGGGACAGATGGGGCATCAACTCGCCCGCCGGCACGTCCGGCAAAGGACGCCCGTATGACCACCACGCCTGCCCCCGTCGCCATGCCGCTCGACCGCGGTCTGCACCGGCCGATCAGCGTCGCCGAGCTGTTCACGATCGGCATCGGCCCGTCGAGCTCGCACACCGTCGGACCGATGCGCGCCGCGCTCGACTTCGCACAGCGTGTCGCGGGACCGGACGGGCCGCAACGCGTCACCTGCGACCTGTACGGCAGTCTGGCGCTGACCGGGCGCGGCCATGCCACCGATACCGCGACGATCCTCGGCCTTGCCGGCTGGGCGCCGGAGACGCTCGATCCCGATGCGGCGCCGGCGATCCTCGCCGATATCGCCGCGCACGGCCGGCTGTCGCTCGCGGGCACGCAGCCGATCGCCTTTGCGACCGACGACGTCCGCTTCCACCCGCGCGCCTTCCTGCCCGAACATCCCAACGGCATGACCTTCACCGCCAGCTGGGCGGATGGACCGACGCAGGCGGAAACCTATTTCTCGATCGGGGGCGGCGCGATCCTGCGCCAGGGCGCGCCGGTGATCGCCGGCAACGTCCAGGTCCCGCATCCCTTTTCCTCGGGCGCCGAGCTGCTGCTGATCGGCACGGCGACCGGGCTCAGCATCGCCGACATCGTCCGCGCCAACGAGGCGGCCTGGCGTGATCCGGCGGAGACCGATGCCTTTCTCGACGCCGTGCGCGCGGCGATGCACGCCTGTATCGACCGCGGCATCGCGCAGGAGGGGGTGCTGCCCGGCGGGCTCAAGGTGCGCCGGCGCGCGCATGCCATCGCCCAGGGGCTGACCGGCTGCGTGCCGGGCAACAATCCCGCTGAGGTGTTCGAATGGGTCAGCCTGTGGGCGCTGGCGGTCAACGAGGAAAATGCCGCCGGCGGCCGCGTCGTTACCGCGCCGACCAACGGCGCGGCGGGGGTGCTGCCGGCGGTGCTGCGCTTCTACGAGACGCTGGTGGCGCGCGACCTCGACCCGGCCGAGCGCGGGGAGGGGGCGCGCACCTTCCTGCTCACCGCCGCGGCGATCGGCATGCTGTACAAGAAGCGCGCGTCGATCTCGGCGGCCGAGATGGGCTGCCAGGGCGAGGTCGGCGTCGCCTGCTCGATGGCGGCGGGCGCGCTGGCGGCGGTGCTCGGCGGCAGCAACGCGCAGATCGAGAACGCCGCGGAGATCGGCATGGAGCATAACCTCGGCCTGACCTGCGATCCGATCGCCGGACTGGTCCAAATCCCGTGCATCGAGCGCAATACGATGGGCGCGGTCAAGGCGATCAATGCCGCCTATCTGGCGCTCCGCGGCGACGGCAGCCATGTCGTCAGCCTCGATGCGGTGATTGAGACGATGCGTCAGACCGGCGAGGACATGCGCTCCCAGTATAAGGAAACCAGCCTCGGCGGTCTCGCCGTCAACGTGGTGGAATGTTGACGTTACGACGCGTCTTCATGTCGACATGAATGCAACCGGACAGGGCCACAGCACTGAGCGCTGTATGCCGCCCGCTAACGCCGACTGGATCTAAGCCACAGCGCCAGCGGTAATCCGCTTGATCTTCTCGTCGAACCTGGCGTCCGAAGCGCGCTTGGCGCGGCGCAGGGCAATACCGACGGCGCCCATGCCGACGATCATCATCGCCCAGGTGGCGAGTTCCGGAACGCCGCTGATTTGCGCGGTGATCGCATTGCCGATCAGCTGATGCGCAGTGGCGGTGGGGTGGATGGAATCGAAATACAGATAGCCCGCACAGGTCGGATTGGCGAGCTGGCCCGTCGTCTGGTTGAGGCAAGGACTGGTGGTGTTGGTGAAGCCGTTGCCGGCGGCATCGGCGAGCAGATCGTGCTCGAAGCCAAGCAGATCGAAGAACTGAATGTTGAGCTGCGTCGAGGCCGCCGCAGCCTGTGTCTCTGTGCGGAAACTCTCGTTGAGCGTCTGCGAGAGCGAGGTGCCCAAGGCATTGAGCCCCGCATTGCCCAACTGGGTGATACGCGGGATCTGGCCCACATCCGCCTCACCGGTGACGATGACGTTACGGGCGCCGGCCGCGATCAGCGCCTTAAGGCCGTTCTGCAGCGCCAGATTGGTCGCGCTGAAATCCGGGACATAGGTCGGGTTGGCAACCTTCTTCAGCAACTCCTGCTGGATATCGTTGCCGCCGAAGGTGACCAGCACATAATCGTCGGCACCGATCGTCTTGCCCGATGCGGCGAACAGCGCGAGCTGGTCCTGGAAACTGGGGCTATGACCCGGCGTGCCATGGCCATCGTCGCGGGTCTGCGCACCGCCATAGCTGAAATTCGAGCCGCCGTAGAAATAGGTGTAGGGGGCAAAGGGATAGCCATAGGCCTTGGACGGCCCTTGCCCCAGGTTCATCGACACGACGTCGGCGAAATTATAGCCGTTGGAGAAGCGGTTCTGGAAATAGCCGGATGATGCCGGCGTAGCCGTCGCTTGCCCCTGCGCGCGCAATGCCGCATCGGCATTGCCGGTATCGACCAGGCTGTCGCCGAACACGAAGAGGGTCGCTGCCGCCGCAGGCGTCACCATGACGCTCATCGCACCGGCGAGAACCAAACCCAGCATCCGCATCCTACGTCTCCCTGTTCTGTTCTGACAACATCGTTAACACGATATTCATCCAAACGTCGAGCATCGGTTTTGTTCATCGCAAGATCGGAACCCTGCAACATGTCGTGACGTCGACACGCCGACACGTCTGGATGTAACCAGTCGCGACATGCGATCGATCCGACCAACATCATGCCGACGTACCGTCATGTCGACACGACGACATGACGACGGGTCGTTGCGTATGATTCAGCCAGTGAGTCACCAAGCTGCGATTGATTCAGGAAATCCGTCGGACAACGAACGCGCATCGATCTAGCGTCCATCCATGGACGACCTTCCGTTCACCCCGATCGAACTCGTCGCGATCGACGAAATCCGCAACATTCGCCGGCGCTGGCGCATTGCCGCGTACCGTGATCTGCTCGGTGCGGTGATCATCGAAACGAATTGGGGCAGGATCGGCAGTTGCGGTCGACAGCTCGTCCGCAGCTTCGCCGACACCGAAGCGGCAAGCCGCTATGTCCGCGGCCTCCTGACACGCCGGCGGAGCGCGCCCCGGCGCTTCGGCGTCGCCTATGCAACGCCGACACGCCAATATGTCGACAGGCATGGCTGTCGACACATAGAGGCGTCGATCAGCTGATCCCGAACTCCGTTGCGCTGAAGCGCAGCGCCTGCGTGCTCATCTCGCGCGTCGCGATCAGCCCATTGCCCACCGCCAGGAACGCCCAGCTCGAATGTGGGGCAGGGGGCGGGATCAGCGCAGCCGGATCGAGCACCGCGACCGTGATCCCGCCGACATGGCGGGCGGAGGGCGCGCGCAGCGCCGCGATGCCGGCACGTCGCGCCGTAGCGGCCAACGCCTGGGTCGGCGCATAATCGGTCGGGTGGGTCCAGCGGTCGGGCGGCGCGTCGAACGGCGGTTGCGTCAGGTCGAGCGCGCGCGCGATCGTGACACGCATCGCAAAGGCCGACATCGGCGTCGGCGTGCACGGCCGCTGAAATCCCGGCGACCGCGCGAATGCGACGAGCCGCCAATAGGCGGTTTCCGCGACCGCCGTATCGACCGCCTCCGCCGCGTAGAGGATGCCGGGCAGCACGTCCGCCGCGCGGAATCGCGACGGCCGGCCCAATCCGTAGCGGAACGGCGCGGCGAGCAGCCAGGGCAGGGTACGCGCCGCCTCCGGCAAGGCCGGCTTGACCGCATCGGCGAGTGCTTCGAGCAAGGCCTGGTCGCCGGCATCATCGGCAAGGCGATTGGTGGCGATGCGGTGCTGCGCCTCGACCATCCGGATGACGCGGCCGTGATAGGCGCGGGCTTGGCGTTCGAGCGCGTCAGACCCGGGCGCGGAGCGTGTCGACATAATCTCCGGTGGTCAGCAAGCCGCGGACGGTCGCGATCAGCTCGATCGGGGCGGCGCCGAGGTCGAGATTGGGCGTCTGTAACCAGGAGCGCGCGGCGGCATCGTCCTGGCCAAGCCAGCTGTCGAGCGACCGGAACAGACGCAGCAGATGCTGGGCGAGTTCGAACGGCTTGCTGTCCGCTTCCAGCCGATAGCTGCCGCTGCGCAGCCGCGACACGGTCGGCGCGGACAGGCCGAGGATCGTGCCGAGCCGCTGATTGGACAATTGCCAGAAGCCGGCGATCCGCGCGATCGCCTCGCTCAGCACGCGGGGTGCGTCCTGATCCTGTACGGCGGGGCTGAGGGCTGGGGGCATGCCGGTCTCCTATGGAACGATATAGCAGCTAATCGTTCTTAGGAAAAGAATGTCGCTATGGTCTTTTCGATCATATCTTTTGATCGACCATTATGACTGTCGATGTGTCGACATGCCGACGCAATGCGGTGTCTACTGCCAGGACGGGATCAGCAGCCCCAGCAATGTGGCTCCGCCGATCGGCGCCGCGACCAGCATCGCGATGTTGAACCAGACGATCGCATAGACGATGCGGCGCTGCCGCCGGGTGAGCGGTGGCCGGGGCGGCGGATGGCGCTGCTGCCAGGGCGGGGGTGGCGGCTGGTCGCGGAAGTCGACGAACATGACGGGCGTCCCTCAAGGCTGCCGCTGCGAACGCGATGGGCCGCCACGGGTTCAACCGCCGCAACCAATGCGCCCCGGACCGGATGGCGAGGGCGCGAGCGTTCAGCGTTTGCGCGTATCGTCGCCCGGGCGTCGGTAATATTCCGCCCAGGCGCGTCGTCGCCGTCGCTTTTCAGCGCCGGCTTTCCGGATCGCCACCCCGAGCAAGACGATAAGCACCACGAGCACGATGATGAGTGGGTCCATCGGACGCGGTATAGCTCCTGGAGGTGAACCTGATGTTAGCATCACCCGATCGTGCGTGCCGTGCGTCCGATCCGCATAGGCTGCATGACGTGGTCCGGCAAACGACGCTTAATGCACCGAAATGGCACATCTCAAAATGGTTCCGTAAGGGCGTTAGGTTTTTGGTGGACCTTAGATTATTGAGTTTTCAGCCCGCCCCTGTGTGCGTGGCACAGGAGGAGATATCTCATGAAGACGATGCTTCTTGCACTGACCGCGCTGACCACGGTGGCGGTTGCCGCGCCGGCCTCGGCCGCAACTACCATCTACACGTCTGCGACTGCATTCAACGCGGCTACCATCAACGCCGTGGCGCGAACCATTCCGGCAAGTGCCAATCCTGGCTCATCTTACACGCTGGGCGGCGTGACGTTCTCTACGACGGGCTCACTGCTGCTCTTTAATGACGGCGCCTACGGTTCGGGCATCGCCTATCTCGCAGATGACCGACAGAATATGGGCGGACCGAATTACAACATCGCGGCGACCACGAACGCATTGGCTCTGACGCTCGGATCCTACTTCGGTGGCAACACCTTCAGCTACGTCGTAAATGGCGTTACCCAGTCCATCACGCTGGGCAACAATCGGGCGACCTCATTCCTGGGCTTCACCAGCGATACGCCGATCAACGTTTCGTTTTCCGTGCCCACCAACGCTGAGCTCGACGTGACCGGCTTCACGACCGCGACGGCTGCAGTTCCTGAGCCGGCCACCTGGGCGCTGATGATCCTCGGCATGGGCGCGGTCGGCTTCGCGATGCGTCGCCGCAGCAAGGTGAGCACCACGCTTCGCTTCGCCTGATCGCTCGTCCGGTCCAGAAAAGCCGTCGTCACCGCAAGTGACGGCGGCTTTTCTATGCGGAACCGCGACAGGCGGCGATGCCGCCTGCAGTTACGCCCCACCGAATTGGGGTTGTCAGCCGCTCGTCGCTTTTCCGAACCGGCTCTGATCGGCGCCATCTAACGATGTCTCATTCCGGTACGATCGTTAACCGATTATTAGACTCTTCTCTTCTCCCCGGCTCCATTAACAAGACGTTCATCAAAAGGGGAAAGTCGATGAAGAAGATGATGAAGGCGGCACTAGCTGCCGCGGCGTTGCTCGCCGCACCGAATGCTTTCGCTGCGACGACGGTCAGCGGCAGCCTGAATTCCTCGGGCGTGAAGGATTACTTCTTCTCGTTCACCGGCGGATCGTATTCGATCGCGGTCGATAGCACGTTCTTCAACGGTATCGGCGACCCCGAAGTGTTCCTGTTCAAGGACAACGGCTCCCCGGGCACCGGTCTCACGGGCGCGCTGGTCGATCACAATGACGATCGCGGCTTCTTCAATTACAACTCGCTGCTGGACGGCACGTTGAGCGCCGGCAATTACGTCCTTGCGATCGGTCAGTACGACTTCACGCAGGCGGAAGCACGGTCCGGCTCGGCCAATTTCACCCGCGGCGCCACCAACTTCCAGGTGACCTTCAGCAACGGCATCACGCTCAATGCCGGCCCGACCGGTGCCGTGCCCGAGCCCGCCACCTGGGCGATGATGATCCTCGGCATGGGCGCCGTCGGCTATGCGATGCGCCGCGCCAAGCGCAGCTCGGACGCCAAGTTCGACGCGAAGATCCAGCGGATCACCGCCGGCGCGCTCACCTGAGCTTTGTGAATAGAGCGAAGCCGTCGTCCGGATGCCGGGCGGCGGCTTTGTCGTGTCTGGTCGCCCCGACAGGGCGTCCGGTCAGGCCGCGACGACGGACCAGCGCAGGCCCTCGCCCCTGATCCGCTCGATCGGGCAGGAATAGGGGGTGGCGGCGAAGATCCTGCGAATCTCGTAGAGCGCGACATCGATCAGCCGCGACGGCACCGCCGTCATCGATCCCAGCCGCTCCGCCAGGACGTCGAAGGCGAGCGTCCGCCCGCGCGCCTGCATCACGCTGCCCAGCACTTCGCGCACCTGCGGACGGCAGGCGATGCGTTGCCCGTTGATCATGAAGGCGGGAACCGTCGGATCATAGGCGAAGGGCCCATCCTCGATGCGATGTTCGGGTCGTATATTCAGGCCACAACCAGGGCATATGCAATCCATACGGCGCCCCAAGACGATCTGACCGCGTTGCGAAAGAGGACCTTCTCGCACGGAAAGCCGATCCGCCCTGCTGCTGCGGCAAAGTGCAGGCGTCTGCCCTGAGCCACACAACCTTTGCATCAACCCACTGACACACCATGCTTTCGCCCACTCTGAGCCGCTAGCAGAATACACAAGATATGGTTAACAGGGCCGACTCGGCGCGTTTGGCCGATGTGCCGGAGGTTCGATGCTGAGTGAAATGGCCGGAGGCCTGGTGGGATGGCGGCGCAACCAGGTGCCGGGCGGGACGGTCCTGACGCTGCAGGTCGCAACCTCCACCCAGGCATTCCACGACGACGATTATACGAGAGTGTATCTGGCGCTCAACGATCGCCAGCTGCGCTCGCTGGCGCGCGATCTCTATCGCGCGACGGAAGCCAAGGGTATTCCGCTGTTCGCACCCCGTCGTTGGTGGCGATTTTGGTCACGACATCTCACCGACTGATCTGACGGCGATTCGCTAATCCGCTGGGGCTGGGGCAATGCAGTGCGAAGCTGGGCTCCGCCGCAGCGCGTGTCCCCAGTGAGGACGAGGAACGGCCTGCGGCGGTGCAAGGCGGTTCCATTCCGGCCGACTTCCCCCTAGGCGCCATCATGCCTGAGGAAGGGCAGACATTACGGCGCGAGAACGATCCCATGCGCGGACGTATAGGGACGCTGCCGGAATGACCCTGTCGCGACGCGGAGTTGACAAATGAAGATTGCGGTGTTCGGCCTGGGCTATGTCGGCCTGTCCAATGCGGTGCTGCTCGCGCAGCACAATGAGGTCGCGGCGGTCGACATCACGCCCGCCCGCGTCGACATGCTCAACGCGCGCCGCTCGCCAATCGTCGATGCCGAGCTGGAGGAGTTCCTCGCCAGCCGGCCGCTCACCCTTCATGCCACGCTCGACCCGGCGGAGGCGCTGGCTGGCGCCGATTACGTCATCGTCGCCACACCGACCAATTACGACGTCGACAGCAACAAGTTCGACACCTCGTCGGTCGAGGCGGTGATCCGCACCGCGACCGCCGCCAACCCGCAGGCGACGATCGTCATCAAATCGACCATCCCGGTCGGCTTCGTCGAGGACGTCCGCCAGCGGCTCGGCACCGATCAGGTCATCTTCAGCCCCGAATTCCTGCGCGAGGGGCAGGCGCTGCGCGACAATCTCTATCCGTCGCGGATCATCGTCGGCGAACAGTCCGAACGGGCGCGGATCTTCGCCAATTTGCTGCTCGAGGGCGCGGTGAAGAAGGACGTCGAGATCCTGTTCACCGATCCCAGCGAGGCCGAGGCGATCAAGCTGTTCGCCAACACCTATCTCGCGATGCGCGTCGCCTTCTTCAACGAGCTCGACAGCTATGCGATCAGCCACGGCATGGACTCGCGCCAGATCATCAGCGGCGTCGGCCTCGATCCGCGCATCGGCTCGCACTACAACAATCCGAGCTTCGGCTATGGCGGCTATTGCCTGCCCAAGGACACCAAGCAGCTGCTCGCCAATTATTCGACGGTGCCGCAGAATTTGATCCGCGCGATCGTCGACGCCAACCGCACCCGCAAGGATTTCCTCGCCGACCAGATCCTGGCGCGCCGCCCACGCAAGGTCGGCGTGTTCCGGCTGGTGATGAAGGCGGGCTCCGACAATTTCCGCCAATCGTCGATCCAGGGGATCATGAAACGGATCAAGGCCAAGGGCATCGAGATCGTGATCTACGAACCGGCGATGACCGAGGAGACGTTCTTCGGCTCGCGCCTGATCCGCGACCTCGCCGCGTTCAAGGCGGAGGCCGACGTCATCATCGCCAACCGCATGACCGACGATCTCGCCGATGTGACCGACAAGGTGTTCACCCGCGACCTGTTCGGCTCGGATTGAGGCAATTGATCTCTCACGGTCGTATTCGATTTGCGTCCACACGGCAGGATCACGTAACAATACGCGGGATCACAAAAGATTTTTTAGCTTCGCGTCATAAACGGCCGCCGACTTTTAGACAACTTCTTCATCACGGCTGGCTGGTACTTCTGAAGATAATGGATGGGGGATGTGTATGCACGATGAAATGCCTCGCGTATGACGAGTCGAATCTCCCCTCTCCAACGATGGCAATATATTTTGCCACTTTTAGCTATAGCATTGCTTTGGCCCGCAATTGTGAATGGCGGTGCATTCTACTTCCCTGATTCATCCGCTTATATCCGTGGTGTTGATGCTGCCTTCAATCGTGCCTTTGGTTGGCACACGGTGTGGACACAAACCATGGCATCGAATGTCGGCGGCACGGGTTCGGCACCTTCGCTTCCCATCGCAGTGAAGCCCGTCCTGTTGGGTCGATCGCCCTTCTACGGAGTCATTCCGTATATCAGTGTGCTACTTACGGCTTCGGATTGGCCGACCCTGATCGTGCAAGCCTTGCTTACCGGTGTAACCGTGCTCGGCCTAACCCGCCACTTTGTCACCCCTCAACAGGCGGGCTTCGGCTGGACCTATGCGGCATGCATTTTGATGCTTGCAGCGTCGTCCCTACCGTTCTTTGTATCGATGCTGATGCCTGACTTCATGGCCGGTATAGGCATTATTGCTGCCGCCGCACTCATCATGGGATGGCGCAGAGAACACTGGACGTGGAATATTGCCTGGTTTGCCTTGACCGTGGCAGCAGCCTTGATGCACAGCGCCAATATCATCATAATATTGTGCATTGCTCTTCCGGTGTTAATCATAGCAGCGGCAAGACGTGCCGGTGGATTAGCGTGCGGCGCAGCCTTCATCGTATTTGCGGCTCTGCTGGGACTCGTGGGAGAGGCCACCTTTGCCCACACTGTGACGAAGTTGACCGGCACCGCCCCGATTAGACCGCCGTTCATTTCGGCGCGCCTGATCGAGGATGGTCCTGGGCTTAGTTATCTCGACAGCACTTGCCCGAAGTCGAGCTTCACCCTCTGCCGCTTTAGAAGTCGGATGCCATATGGCAGCGACACCTTTCTTTGGAGCGCACACCCTGAAAATGGCGTATTCTCTGCGGTATCGCCAACCGATCAACGCGCACTTTCCAATGAGCAGGCACGCTTCGTCCGGTCGGTTCTGGTCGCTTATCCACGACAAACTACCATCGCGATGCTGCGCGCCGCTGGCCGTCAGTTGAGCCTACTCAGCCTGATCGAATTCAATTATCCGCAATTATCCGATCTGGACCGCATTCCGCCGCACCTCATGAAGGATATCGTAACAACACGGGCGTACAAGCACAGCATGCCCGTTGTTCCCGAATGGATGCTGTGGTCACTGGTGTTGGTGTCGCTGACTGTCCTCATTGTCGCTTTCTGCCGTCCAATCACGCGCTCAGCCACCGGATACGGCATGATCGCAGTGCTGGGCTGGTGCGCTAATGATGCAATATGTGGCGCGCTCTCAACACCCCACGATCGCTATCAAACGCGCGTTATCTGGGTTCTTCCGCTCGTTGCTCTGTTGACGATGATACTGTCGCGCTCGATCATCTCGACGACAGAAAGCAACGGCACGTCCGATCCACTTATCTTGGCAGGCCAATGACGACCATGACAAAACCTACCATCGCCGTTCTGCTGCCCTGCTACAACGAAGCGGCTGCGATCGCACAAACCGTAGCAGGTTTCCGTGCGGCACTGCCCGATGCCACGATCTATGTTTACGACAACAACTCCACCGACACCACTATTGCTGTCGCGCGCGAAGCAGGCGCGATCGTCCGCATAGAGCGCATACAAGGCAAGGGCAACGTCGTACGGCGGATGTTTGCCGATATCGATGCCGATGTATATGTGATGGCCGATGGTGACGCGACTTATGATGCGGCGTCCGCGCCGATACTTGTTGCACGTCTCCTAAGCGAGCAATGCGACATGATCGTCGGCAGCCGGATCAGCCAAGTAGAGGAAAGTTATCGTCGCGGGCATCGTTTCGGCAATGCTCTTCTAACGGGTATGCTGGCCCGGTTGTTCGGTCGCAGCTTTACCGATATCCTTTCTGGCTACCGCGTGTTTTCGCGTCGCTTTGTTAAAAGCTTTCCATCCTTATCTTCTGGTTTCGAGATAGAAACTGAAATCAGCGTTCACGCGCTCGAATTAAAAATGCCCTGCGCTGAAGTGGAAACGCCTTATTACGCGCGACCCGAAGGGTCGACATCGAAGCTCAGCACCTATAGTGATGGATTTCGTATTCTGAACACGATCATGACGCTATACAGAATTGAAAGACCCCTACTTTTCTTTGGCGTGATAGGCGCGCTATTTGCCGCTTTGGGCTTGGCGCTCAGCATACCCTTAGCGTTGACCTACATGCAAACGTCCTTGGTTCCACGATTCCCAACCGCAATTCTCATCATCGGTCTGATGATCATCGCCGCCCTTTGTTTCTTTGCTGGCCTGATCCTCGACACGGTAGTGCGCGGGCGACGGGAGGTACGGCGGCTGGCTTACCTGGGATTGCCTACACCGCAGATGCTGTAACCATCCGTCTCGCCGAGCGGATCGACAATCTCCAATCCCTTAAGCGCCATGAAGCGTTCGTCCGGGCACGCATCGGATGCCAGTGAACGCGGTCTCGCCTGGGGCGTTAACCTGGGCGACGTGGCCGCAAGCCCGCGGCACGGGCGATGACCAGCGAGGCGCTGGCGCAGCGGTGCGGCAGGATCAGCTGGTGGATCTCGCGATCGTTCGATGTCTCCAGGCTGCCGCGCCTCATCGGTTCGGCGTCGGTCAGCGTCACCTTGCGCAAGGGCAAAGCGGCGTGGGCGGGGACGCTGAGCAGGTAGAAGCGCGTACCGTCGCCGGCGAAGCGGACGTCGGCCGATCCCATCGGCACGTAGAGCGCCTCGTAGCGGTCGAGCGCGATCACCTCGCCGTCGACGGTGACGCGGCCGGGCGCGCCGATATTGACCACGCCGAGCTCGCGCCGTTCCAGCAGGGGATGGCCGGCCGCGCTCGCCGGCTCGTGGCGCTCGCGCCACTGCTGCTGCTGTCCGGCATGGAGAACCTTGCACCGCTGGCTATGCCCGCCCGTATCTCGCCGCGGCGCTGATCGGCGTGTCGATCTTCTCCGCACCCGCTTTACTCAGAAGCCTGCTCTGTTCGGCTGCCGCCCGCTATGTCGCGTCCATCTCCTTCGCGGTCTACGTCATCCACGGCATGCTGGGTGATACGTGGCTGGGTACCGGCGGGACGCTGCAGAAATATGCGAAGCGACCGCTACTGATCGCCGTCACCTGGCTATTGGCGCATCTTTCCACCCTCCGATTTGAAAATCCGACGATCCGCCTCGGCAAGCGCCTGTCCCACCGGTTCGAGCGACCTGCCGCCATCCAGCCGATCGCGGAACGGACGGGCAGCTAGCGGCATCACAACGCCGGTACGCTTATTTCGGCAGCCGCCGCAGCGTCTCGGCCATGTCGGAGTCGATCACCGCTTTGGGGTTGCCGTCGCCGTAGCGCGTCCGGCTGCGGTAGCGCAGCGCCTGATGATAGCGGCCGTCCGGCCCGAGCCGGTCGACGGTGATCCAATAGGCGAAGGGTGCGTCGGACGTCGGCTCCGCCGCGACGATCGCGCCGCGCAGGGGGCCGGTTGCGATATAGCGGACCTCCTGGTTGTTGTTGCGGCCGGTGCGCTTCTCATAGACCGGGACGAAGGCGTCGCGGGTGCGGTCGTAGCCGAGCGCGATCGTGGCGACGCGCTGGTCGCCGTCGCCGCTGTGCAGACTCGCGGCGCGGATCAGCAGCAGCGGCCGGTCGGGGCGGGGGCGGACGATCCGCGCATCCTCGAGGAAATGCGGCTGGTCGAACAGGTCGGGCTTGCCGGGCAGCGCGAGCAATGTGCCGAGGCGCGGCGCACAGGTCCGGCCACCGTCGCGGCTGATGCAAAGGCGGACGACGCCGGGCGCCCGATCATCCGCCTCGCCGAGCGGATCGGCCACCTGCGGCCCCTGCGTCGCGACGAAGCGCCAGCCGGATCTCGCGGCGAACGGCTGCGACAGGTCGAGCAACGCCAGCCGCGTATCCGGGACGCCAGCCGGGAGCGGCTCCGCAGCCATAGCGACGAGGAGGAGGAGGGGAGCGATCGCCAGACCGCGTCCAAAGCCCTTGTCCCGCATCATCCGTCCATCCCCTGCTGCGAATGTTTCGATCCTCATGCTGATCCGGACAGGCTGAACCGCGGCTGTCCGCGATCGGCCGGTCCGCACATTGCCGTTAACGCGGCTTAAGCATGTTCGGCATAGGAATGCGGGGCCTTGCCCCCAGGGCATTTCCGTTCCGATCGACCGCTGCGGAGCGTCGGTCCGTCTAGCCAATGCGATGAGGCTGTCCTGCCGATGTCCGACCTCCTGATCCACAGCATGTCCGAATTCTCGACCCTCATCCTGCAGGCCCTGCAGGTCGCGGGCGCGCGAAACATCGTCGAGATCGGCGCCGAATATGGCGGCATGTCGGTCGATATCGCCGCTTATGTCGGCGCGCGCGATGGGACGCTGGTCAGCATCGATCCCGCGCCGAAACCCGAATTCCGGCACTGGGCGGCCGCCAATCCCCAGGTCCGGCATATCGCCGACACCAGCCTGTCGGCGCTGCCGGACCTGGCGGAGGTCGACGCCTGGCTGATCGACGGCGATCACAATTGGTACACGGTGCATGCGGAACTGAACGCCATCGCGGCGATCTGCCGGCGGGACGGGCGCCCCTTGCTCGCCTTCCTGCATGATGTCGCCTGGCCGTCGGGACGCCGCGACATGTATTATGCGCCGGACACGATACCCGCCGAATTCCGACATCCCTACAGTTTCGAGGGTGGCGCGCTGCCCGGCCACTCGCCCCTGGTGCACGGTGGCGGCTTCCGCGGCATGGGACAGTTCGCCTGGGCGACACATGAGGGCGGGCCACGCAACGGCGTGCTGACCGCGATCGACGATTTCCGCGCGCGGGCGCATGCCGACGGGCATGGCTATGCCTTTGCGGTCGTGCCCGCCGTATTCGGGCTGGGCGTCCTGTTCACGGCGGATGCGCCGTGGAGCGATGCGCTCGCCGACCTGCTGGCCCCCTATCACCAGAACCCTCTGCTGCGCCGGCTGGAGGACAATCGCCTGGCCAATTACCTGAAGGTATTGGAATGGCAGGATGCCGCCAGTCCCGCCTGAGCGGGGAGGGCATGCCGACCACCTCGGATGGTTAACGGATCAGTAGTGATCTTGGCCCATAGCGGGGGCTGAAGGAGCATTCGCCGATGATCATGACTGTCCGCCCGTTCGAACTGGCCACGTTGCTGGACAGGGCGCCGGAAGGCATCCGGATCGTCTCGCTCGACTGTTTCGACACGTTGATCTGGCGTGCGACCCACCGGCCGCAGGATGTGTTCGCCGGCCTCGCCATCGCCGGCGGTGGCATCGAACCGCGCACCGAGGCCGAAAAGATCGCGCGCGACCTGCAATGGGCCGATCATGGCACGCGCGAGGTATCGATCGAGCAGATCTATGCCCAATGGCCGGTCTTTCCGGGGGATGGCGTCGCGGCGGAACTGGCCCTGGAAGCGCGTCACTGCTTCGCCTTCGCGCCGACGGTGGCGCTGATCCGCCGCGCGAAGGCGGCCGGATTGCAGGTCATCATCGTCAGCGACACCTATCTGTCCGAGCCGCAATTGCGCGGCTTGATCCGATCCGCCGCGGGGGAGGACGTCGCCGCCATGATTGACCGGATCTTCTGCTCGTCCGAAATCGGCGCCAGCAAGGCCGACGGCATGTTCGGCCCGGTTCTTCGCGCGCTGGACGTCCCACCGGCCGCGATCCTGCACGTCGGTGACAATCTGCGCGCGGACGGCATCGCCGCGGACAAAGCCGGCCTCCATGCCGTCCACATCAAGCAGTTCGACGCCGATACCGAGCATCGCCTGCGCCTGGAAGCGGCGGTCGCCGCCCTCTTCGATCCGGCCACGACCGTGTCGCGACCGACGCTGCAGCTGCATCGTCCGGCGATCGCCTCCCGCGCGCTGGAGGAGCTCAAATCGGCGCTGGGCCATGACGTCTTCGGTCCCGTCCTGCACAGCTTCTCGCAATGGCTGCAGGCCGAGATCGCCGAACTGGCTGCCGCATCCGGGCGGCCGGTGAAGCCGCTGTTCCTGTTGCGCGACGGCTTTCTGCCGCTCGCGATGTTCGAGGCCGCGGGTGGCCAGGGCGCGGCGATCTCGATCAGCCGGTTCACCGCACGGCGGGGCTCGTTCGTCGACGCCGCGGCGATCCGCGCCTATCTGCAGGACGAGCCGACGGAGCGTACCGACGTCCTTGCGACGCAATTGGGCCTGACCAGCGAGGAAGCGGCGCGGATCGGCACCGACAACGACACGTTCAGGGCAGGGGTGCTCGCGCCCGATGTCGTGCGCCGGATCTGCAGCCGCAGCGCCGCCTTTGCCCGCCGCATGGTACAGCATGTCCGCCGTGAGGGCCGGATCGCCGCAGGCGACATCATCATGCTCGTCGACCTGGGCTATAGAGGGACGGTGCAGGACCGGGTGACGCCGCTGCTGGAGGAGCAGCTCGACGTGCGGGTGACCGGCCGATATCTGCTGCTGACCGACCATCGCTGCGACCCGGCCAGCAAGCGCGGGCTGTTCGATGCGCGCCATTACGATCATCGCACGCTGAAGGCGCTCAGCATGCAGATCGCGGTCGTCGAGCAGGTCGCGACATCGGACAAGGGGTCGGCGATCGATTATGCCGACAATGGCCGCCCCAAGCACAAGTCCTGCCTGATCAGCGCCAGCCAGCGTGCCACCCGCCAGGCCATTCAGTCGGGGGCGATCGCCTTCGCGCGTGAAGCCTCGGCCGCCGTTCACCGGCCGCCGGCATCCGCGGATGCCGATGGCGATCGACAGACTGCCCTGGCGATTCTGGCGCGCCTGCTCTTCCTGCCGCAGGCCGCCGAGATCGGCATCTTCGCCGAATTCGAGCATGACGTGAACCTCGGCACCGACGATCTGATCGCGATCGTCGATCCGTTGCGGGCCCAGCAGGAATTGCGCCGCTGGGGCCTGTCGTATCTGCGCAACGCTAACCGCATGTTCCTGGCCGGCGAATTGCAGCCGCAGGGCCTGCCCATGTCGCTGGCGCATCTGTCCGCCGCGCGTTTGGGTCTCGATCTGCGGATCAGCGACGTCACCCCCGTCACGCGCCCTGTCCAGGTCATCCTGACCCAGCAGGATCGGCAATTGGCGCAGCAATTCACCGCATCCCTAACGCACGACGGCTATTTCAGCCTGATCGTACCGGTCGGCGCGGCGCAATTCGGCGTCGCCATTCCGATGGGGGCGATCGGCCGCATCGTGCAGATCGACGATATCTCGTTCCACTATGTCGCTGATTTCGACGCACGGCGGGGTGCGGCACGGCCGCCGATCGACGCCGAACCGATCCACGATGCCATGGAAGAACTGGCCACGGGGCTATGGCGCTGCGATGCGAACAGCCTGATGTTCGTCACGCCGCCTGCCGGCCGCTATGCCGAGCCGCTGGCCCTGTCCATCGTGTTCCGGCCCGTCGTCGCGGCGGACACGATGGCGAGCCCTGCCGCCACCGCCGAGTCCGTCGCCGAGGCCGCCTGACCGCCGGCTGCAATATCTGCCGATACGTCGACCTGTCGACACGCCGACAGGGAAAGATCTACCGCAACTGGCAGATGTCGCAGACCGCCATGTCCTCATAATCCTGGTTTTCGCCCGCCATCGCCCAGACGAAGGCGTAGTTGCGGGTACCGGCGCCCATGTGCACCGACCAGGGCGGGCTGATCACCACCTCCTCGTTGCGCATCACGATCGTGCGCAGGTCGTCGGGCCGGCCCATGAAATGGACCACGCGGTCGTCCTCGCCGAGGTCGAAATAGAGGTAGATTTCGCTGCGCCGCTCGTGGACATGGGGCGGCATCGTGTTCCACACCGATCCGGGCTTCAGCCGGGTGAGGCCGAGGCACAGCGAGGCGCTGGCGCAGCGGTGCGGCAGGATCAGCTGGTGGATCTCGCGGTCGTTCGACGTCTCCAGGCTGCCGCGCCTCATCTGTTCGGCGTCGGTCAGCGTCACCTTGCGCAAGGGCAAAGCGGCGTGGGCGGGGACGCTGAGCAGGTAGAAGCGCGCACCGTCGCCGGCGAAGCGGACGTCGACCGATCCCATCGGCACGTAGAGCGCCTCGTAGCGGTCGAGCGCGATCGCCTCGCCGTCGACGATGACGCGGCCGGGGGCGCCGATATTGACCACGCCGAGCTCGCGCCGTTCCAGCAGGGGATGGCCGGCCGCGCTCGCCGGTTCGTCCTGCACCGGCAGCGCCAGTTCGCCGTCCCCCGCCGGCACCGCCGCGCCGATCACGAAGCGTTCGCCGTGTGAATAGGTCAGCACGATCTCGCCGGTGCGGAACAGCCGGTCGACCAGATAGCGGTCGCGCAGATCGGCGTTGGACGCGCCCGCCATCATGTCGGGATGGGTGGCGTAATAGGTCCGCTCGTACATGCGCGCGGAGCCCGTCAGCGCGCCGCGCGGTCGAGCACCGCCATCTGTGTCGCGGCGAGCAGGAAGGCGCCGACACCGTAATATTGGGTGTCGCCGGGCGCGACCGTCTCCGGCCGGTCGCTGACCTGCTGCACCCAGCCGAGCCGGCCGTCGGGCTGGATCGCGCGGGTAAGCGCCGCCCAGCCGCGCTGCGCAACCGGGGCATAGGTGGCGCGCGGCAACAGCCCGCTGTTGACGCCCCAGGCCATGCCATAGGTGTAGAAGGCGGTGCCGCTCGCCTCCGGCGGGCTGTCCTCCGGCGCGAGCAGCGACGGCGCCCAATAGCCGTCGGGCTTCTGCACCGCGGCGAGCTTGGTCGCCATCGTGCGGAACAGCCCCTCCATGCGGATGCGGTCGGCGCTACCCTTGGGCAGCAGCGGGATGATCCGCGCCATGCCGGCGAACACCCAGCCGTTGCCGCGCGACCAGAATTGCTTGCGCTGCTTCGCGTCGCGGCGCTCGAAGAAGCGGCTGTCGCGGTAATAGAGATGCTCGACCGGATCGAACAGGAAGTCGGTCGTCGCCCAGAATTCCTTCAGCGCGAAATCGCGGTAGCGCGGGTCGCCGGTCTGCCGGCTGAGCTCGACCAGCGCCGGCGGGGCCATGAACAGCGCGTCGCACCAGCACCACCGCGTCAGGCATTCGGTGTCGCCATAGCCGCTCGGCGGGACGTAGAAGGCGAGGGTGGTCACCGCCGGCTGGCCGACGACGCGGTCGAAGGCGGCGCGGGTCGGCACCCGCGCGGCGGGGCCGGCGCCGTGCGCCGCGGCCCAGAGATAGCTTTGCGTGATCGCATGATCGTCGGCGAAATAGGGCTTGGCGCCCGGCTGCCACCTGTTGGCGCGACCCATCGCCAGGATCGCGTCGCGGATGCGCGGCGGGGCGCCGGCGTCGGCCAGCGCGGTCATGCCGACCCAGAACACCGCCTGTTCCCAGGCGCGCGGATTGCGCGTCTCGCCCGTCGCGCGGCTGACGTGCGCGCTGTCGGCCATGCGCGCGAGCTGCCAGTCGGCGAGCCGCACCGCCGCGGCGAGCGGCGCCTGCGTGGTGGCTTCGGCGGGGACGGGCTGGGGGGCGGGCTGCGGCGTCAAGGCCAGCGACGTCGCGGCCGCCAGAGTGAGAGCGGGGAGGATCATGCGACGGTCTCCGAACGGGGCAGGGCGGCGGGCGCGAGCCGCGGGCTGATGAGGTGGAGTGCGGCGAGCGCGAGCAGATAGGCAGAGGCCGCGACCGCGAAGATCGGCGTATAGCTGCCCGACACGTCGAGCACGTAACCGACGAACTTGGCGATCAGCATGCCGCCGATCGCACCCGCGGTGCCGCCGATGCCGACCACCGAGGCGACGCCGGCGCGCGGGAACAGGTCGGACGGCAGGGTCAGCAGATTGGCGGAGAAAGCCTGGTGCGCCGCGGTGGCGAGGCCGATCAGCAGCACCGCCAGCCACAGATGGTCGACATGTTGGACGGTGACGATCGGCAGCACCGCGATCGCGCAGCCCAGCATCGTCGCCTTGCGCGCGGCATTGGCGCTCCAGCCGCGCTGGATCAGCCGCGACGACAGCCAGCCGCCGAGCACGCTGCCGCCGTCGGACAGCAGATAGATGACGACCAATGGCGGGCCGAAGCTCTTGAGGTCGAGGCCGTGGCGCTTGCCGAGGAAGTCGGGCAGCCAGAACAGGAACATCCACCAGATCGGATCGGTCAGGAACTTGGGGATCGCATAGGCCCAGGTCTCGCGCACCGCGAACAGCCGCAGCCAGGGCAGGCGGCCGGCGGGCATGACGGGGTCGCTGCGGATCAGCGCCAGTTCGGCCGTCGAGAGGCGTGGCTGTTCCTCGGGCCGGCGGTACAGGCTGATCCAGGCGATCAGCCAGACGACGCTGAGCGCGCCGGTCGCGATGAACGCCATCCGCCAGCCATAGGCGAGGGTGATCGCCGGCACGATCAGCGGCGTCGCGATTGCGCCGACGTTGGCGCCGGCGTTGAACATCCCGGCCGCGAGCGCGCGCTCGCGTTGCGGGAACCACTCGGTCACCGCCTTCAAACCGGAGGGGAAATTGCCGGACTCGCCGAGACCGAGCGCGAAGCGCGCCGCGGCGAATTGCGTCACCGATCCGACCAGACCGTGCGCGACATGCGCCAGCGTCCATAAGGTGAAGGCGACCGCATAGCCGATCCGCGCACCGACCGCGTCGACCAGCCGTCCTGCGGCGAGGAAGCCGATCGCATAGGCCGCCTGGAACCAAAAGACGATGTCGGCATATTGCCTCTCGCTCCAGCCGAGGTCCTTCTGCAGCACCGGCTTCAGCACGCCGATCATCTGGCGGTCGATATAGTTGATCGCCGTCGCGGCGAAGAGCAGCGCGCAGATCGTCCAGCGATAGCGGCCGATCTTTGGGGTCGGACCAGCCATGCGGGCGCCGGTCACCTGATCCGCTGACATCGCGCTCGTCCCCTCCCGTGCCGCCACTCGGCACCGCTGGCAAAAGTTATCATATGACCCCGCCGAAGTGTCAAACCACCCTGCGGCGAGAAAGCGGGGCGTCCCGGCGGCCATCGCCCGGACGCCCCAGGTGGGGGACCTGTTAGAACTTGCCGCGAATACCGATCGAGATGGTGCGGCCGTTGAAATAGGAATTATCCCGCCGCGACTGGCCGTTGCCCGCCGGCTGGCTCGGGTCCTCGTAGAAGAAATAGACGTTCTGGTTGGTGATGTTCAGCGCATCGATGCGGAACTCGATCAGGTCGCTGAACCGGTAGCTGATCGTCCCGTCGAGGAAGCCCTGCGCGTTGAGATAGGGCACCTGGTTGTTGCCGGTGTTCTGCGGGCTCTGGCCGGTCTTGCCGCGGTAATTGTACGACCCGCGGATCGACAGCGGGCCCTTCTCGTAGAAGCCGGTGATGCTGTAGGCATATTTCGGCACGCCCTGCAGCGAGATGCGGTCGCCGTTGGTCAGCACGAAGTCGCTGCCCTGCTGGTCGATCAGCGTCAGGCTGCTGGTCACGCCGAGGCCGTCGAACGGCTTGGGCAGGAAGGTGAAATTCTGCTGATAGGCGAATTCCAGCCCCTTCAGCTTGAGCGCCGACTGGTTGATCGTGATCGTCCGGTCGAACAGGAAATTGGGGTCGATCGTGCTGCCGCCGAGCGAGGCCGGGCAAGCGCCGGCCCCCAATGAGGGGCAGCTGAACAGATTGGACGGCAGGCCCAAGGTGCCGAACGGCACGCGATCGGTGACCGACAGCGGCCGGTCGTAGAGCGTCTTCAGGAAGCCGCCGACGCTGAGCAGCCCGCCACGGGTGAAATACCATTCGAGCGCGGCGTCATAGCCGGTCGCGCGCTGCGGCTTGAGGTCGGGATTACCGACCGTCACCGCCGGGTTGAAGATATTGGGCACGCGCGTGCCGGCCGCGATCGTCGCCAGCGAATTGCGCGTGATCGTCTCGCCGGTCGCGCCGCGCAGCACCAGCTTGGGGGTGATGTCGAAGGTGAGGCTCGCCGACGGCAGGAAGTTCTGATAGCCGCCCTGCCGCTCGGCCGGGACGAAGGTGCCGCCGGTGCCAGCCTGGAAATTGTCGATCAGCGTCCGCGTGTCGGAGAAGCGCACGCCCCAGTTGATCCGCAACGGATGGCTGCCGATCGGGATCTTGAACGAGGTTTCGAAGAAGGCCGACTTGACCACCTCCTCCGCGGTGAAGGCCTGATTGAGCGCCGGCGTCGCACGGCGGTTGGCGGCATTGGCGTTGAGCGTGTTGAGCACGAAATCGCGCGAGAAGGTCGCGAATTGCGAGGGATAGCCGCTGTTGCCGCCGTTGCTCAGCGCGCCGATCTGGACGAACGGATCCATGTTGGCGAACACGCCCGTCGGATTGCTGGCGAAGGTGCCGCCCTGCGGCAGCACGGTCTGCGCGGCGATGCTGCTGCCGTCCTGGCGCTGCACGCGCTTGGTGCTGGAGGTGTAATTGGCGCCGAGCTTCAGCGCGAGCAATTGCTCGCCATTGTCGATCGGCGTCCAGTCGACCACCGCGCGTGCGGTCTTCACCCGGTCGAGTTCGTCGTTGATCGCAAAGCCCAGCGACGGCGCGCGATAATTGGCCGGATTGGTGAAGCTGGTCGGCGAGCTGATCGTCGGATAGGTGACGTTGCCCGTCGGGTCGAACGTCGTGGTGATCCCGTAGATGTTCGAGACGATGCGGTTTTCCGAATAGACCGCCTTGCTCTGGCTGTAATTGGCCTGCGCCGACAGCTTGAGATTGTCGGCGATCGACCACACGCCGCGGCCGATGATGTAGCGGAATTTGGTGGTCGTATCGCGATAGAAGCTTTCGGTCAGGATGCTCGAATTGCCGAAGGTGCCGTAGAGGTTGTTGTACTGGTCGAGCTTGACGTCGAGCGGGATCAGGCCGGAATTGGTGCCGGTGCCCGGCGCGCTGGTGGTGCCGGCGACGGTGCGCGAATTGCGCACCGGCACGCCGAACGTATATTCGTCGGTCTGGTCCTTGAGCTCAGAGGCGATGCCGTCGATGCTCGCCTCGAACCGGTCGCTCTTGTACTGGAGCGAGCCGACGAAGGCGAGGCGCTGGCGGTCGGTGTTCGACGCATAGATGCGGTAGAAGCGCGGCAGATTGCCGTTCGCCACCTGCGCGCGGGTCAGGCCGCCGAAATTGGCGAGCGGATTGTTGAGATCGAGCTCGAAGTTGAACGGCCCCGCCGTATTGGCCGGCACCGTGCCGTAATAGGGCAGGCGGGCGAGCGCCGAGGAATTGTAGCCGCTGGTGCCGCCACCGGTCGACTGGAAGCCCGAGCGTTCGTTGACGTTCTCCGAATAGGCGACGCCGAACAGCGCGCCGAAATTGCCCACGGTGTCGCTGAGCAGCAGCGAGCCGCGCGGGCGCCATTCCTTGGACTGGGTGTTGTAATTGGCCTGCGCCGAATAGCGGATGACGCGGCCGTTGGCGTCGAACGGGCGCGGAGTCTGCAGGTCGACGACGCCGGCGATGCCGCCTTCCTCGAGATTGGCGGCGGGCGACTTGTAGACGTCGACGCGGCCGAATAATTCGGACGGGAAGACGTCGTAATTGAAGTCGCGGGTCGAGCTGCCGACGTTGGTCGACGAGGTGGTGCGCACCGGTTCGCCGTCGATCGTCGTCACGGTGAATTCGGAGCCGAGGCCGCGGATGCTGATCCGCTGGCCCTCGTTGGAAAAGCCGTCGCGGGTCAGGATCACGCCGGGGATGCGCTGCAGCGAATCCGCCACGTTCGCCTCGGGGAACTTGCCGATATCCTCCGCGACGATCGAATCGCGAAAGCCGATCGCGTCGCGCTTGAGGTCGATCGCCTTGGTCAGGCTGTTGCGGAAGCCGGTGACGACGATGTCGTCGGGCAGGACCGCGGCGTCGGTCTCCGGCGCATCGGCGCCGTCGGCCGACGGTGCGGAGGCATCAGCGCCGGCCGGCGGTACCGGCGTGGCGGGTGCGGTTTGCGCCGCGGCGGACGCGGCCGCCAGCATCGCGGCAACGACGATCGGCGACGCGCCGACCAGGCCCCATGACTTCATCGATCCTCTCCCCTTGGCCGCTCTCCCACGGCCTTGGGTGAGTTATCATATGAATTTAATGGAGTGTCAATTGTCCGACAACGGTTCCGCCTGGCCGATCGTCTCGCTGAGCTCGGTATGGCGGCTGAGGCTCTCCTGCATATGGTGGCGCGCCGCCTCGCGCGCACCGGCGGGGTTCATCCGCACGATCGCCTCGACGATCGCCTCATGCTCGGCGCGGACCTTCTCGACATAGGCCTGCTGCGCTTTGGCCGGCATGTCGCGCAGATAGAGGCTGCGCGGCGGCACCAGCCGCACGCCGAGGAAGTCGACCAGCCGCACGTACATGTCGTTCTGCGAGGCGCGCGCGATCGCCATGTGGAAGCGCACGTCCGCGGCGGCCGATGCCTCGGGATCGTCGGCGACCTCCGCCATCTCGCGCAGGGCGGCGCGCAAGGCGGCGATATCGGGCAAGGTCCGCCGCGCCGCGGCGAAGGCCGCCATCTCCGCCTCCACTGCCAGACGCACCTCGAGCAGGCGGATGACGTCGGCGAGCTCGCGCATCTCCTGCCGAGTGATCTGGAACGCCTGGTAGCGCGCGTCGTCGGAGACGAACACGCCCGAACCCTGGCGCGCGACCGTGATCCCCTGCGCCTCCAGCCGCGCCATCGCCTCGCGCACCACGGTGCGGCTGACCTTCTCGTCCTCGGCGATCACCTTCTGCGTCGGCAGCCGCGTGCCGGGCGGCAGCTCGCCCGAACGGATGCGCGCCTCCAGCTTGGCGTGGAGCGTATCGGCCATCGACATGGTCTTCGTCATCGTGACTTCCTTCCCGCTGCCCGAAGCGTCCGGTCGTCGACGCGCAAAGCTTGGCAGACCCGGCAGACCCGGATAGGTTGTCCTATAAATAGGGGAGATCAAGCGTGCCACCATCTTCTACGCGGTCCGTCAGCCTCGGCCTGCTGCTCGCCCTGCTCGCCGCGCCCGTGCTGGCACAGAGCGACGCGCCGCGGATGCCGCCGCTCGGCACGCCCTTGCCCGCGCCGACCGATCGTACCCCGCGCGCCGTCGCGCTGCGCGCCGACTATCGCTACGGCGATCTGCTCTGGGAAAACGACCGCACCGCGCACCGCATCTACGGCCAGCCGCTGGAGGCAGCGGAACCGCCGTCGGGATCGGGGATCGACAGCTGGGGCAAGAACGTCGTCTGGCCGTTCGCCGACCGCCAGCTGCGCACCGGCGACCAGCATGCCTATCACGGCGAAGGCCTCGACTTCTACAATGTCGGCACCGCGCGCGGGGCGGGGGGCCTCGGCATCTGGCAGGACAATAAATTGTGGACGTCGCGCAATTACGTGCGCTGGCGCATCCTGAAGAGCGGCGGGGACAGCGCCGACTTCACCGTCGATTACGATCCCTGGCCGGTCGGCGTGACGCGCAAGGTGTGGGAGACGCGGCGCTTCACCCTGCCGCTCGGCACGCCGTTCACGCGGCTCGTCTCGACCCTGTCCTCCGACCGGCCCGACCCGCTGATCGTCGGTATCGGCATCGGCCGCCAGACGATGGGCAGCGGCGGCAAGGGCGAACTGACCGTCGACCGCGCGCGCGGGCTGATCAGCTGGTGGGGGCCCGAGGACGGCGAACACGGCCGGATGGGAATCGCGGTACGCGTCGACCCGGCGATGATCGCCGACATCCGCGACGATGCCGAGAACCACCTCGTCCTGCTGCGCGTCACGCCGGGCAAGCCGTTTGTCTATTATTCGGGCTCCGCCTGGGACAAGGGCGAGGGGGGCTTCCGTGCCCGCGCGCAATGGGACGCCTATGCGCGCGACGCCAAGCTCGACTTCACTGTGCCGGGGGCGGGGCGATGAGCGGCGGTCTCGACCGCCGCGACCTGCTCGCCGGCCTCGCCAGCGGAGCCGGGTTGCTCGCCACGGCCGCGCCCGCCGCAGCGGCGGCAGAAGGGCAGAGGCGGGGGCAGGGTGCCTTGCCCGACGGCGCGGCCGACCGCGCCTATGCGCTCGACCTGCTGCGCCGCATGGCCGAGCCGGTGCTCGGCCGCATGGCGCGCGGCCGGCTGCAGGCGGAATGGCGGCCGGAGCTCAGCCCGACCTGGGACGGCCGCGATCGCCGCGTCGCCTATCTCGAGGCGTTCGGCCGGCTGGTCGACGGCCTCGCACCGTGGCTGGCGCTGCCCGACGACACAAGTGCGGAGGGACGGCTGCGCGCCCGGCTGCGCGAGCAGGCGGTGCAGAGCTACGTCCATGCCGTCGATCCGAAGAGCCCGGATTATCTGCTGTGGCGCGGCCCCGGCCAGGCGCTGGTCGATTCCGCCTATTTCACCAGTGCGCTGCTGCGCGCGCCCGAGGCCTTGTGGAAGCCGCTCGACGCCGCGACCAAGGCGCGCATCGTCACCGAGATCAAGGGCCTGCGCCACGTCTCGCCGCCCTATCAGAACTGGATCCTGTTCGCCGCGATGAACGAGGCGTTCCTGTTCGCGATCGGCGAGCAATGGGACCCGATGCGCGTCGACCTCGCCATCCGCAAGTTCCTGGAATGGTATGTCGGCGACGGCTGGTACGGCGACGGCGCCGACTTCCACTATGATTATTACAACAGCTACGTCATCCATCCCATGCTGGTGCAGATCCTCGCCGTGCTGGCGGCGGGCAAGCCCGACTTCAACAGCCTCAAACCCGCCGAGGAACATGCCCGCGCGCTCAAGCGGATGCAGCGCTATGCCGAGCATCTGGAGCGGATGGTCGGCCCCGACGGCGCCTATGCCGCGATCGGCCGCTCGCTGACCTATCGCACCGCGGTGCACCAGCCGCTCGGCTTCCTGGCGTGGCACAAGCGATTGCCCGACACGCTGCCGGTCGGTCAGGTGCGCGCGGTGACCAGCGCGACGCAACGGCGGATCTTCGCCGATCCGAGCAATTTCAACGCCGACGGCTTCCTGACCATCGGCTTTGCGCGCGCCCAGCCGACGCTGGGCGACATCTATTCCAACGCCGGCAGCATGTATATCGCCTCGGAAGGGCTGCTCGCGCTCGGCCTGCCCGCCGACGATCCCTATTGGACCGCCGCGCCGCAGCCCTGGACGATGCGCCGCGCTTATGCCGGCCAGGATTTCCGCAAGGATTATTACGTCACGTACTGAGCCGGCCTCGGCGGGTTCGTCATACTTCTCGAACTTCACGCAGCAATGCGGTGCCGCGAAGCGACAGCATATCCTCCCTGAATATGGAGGTGATTTCCATCTATCGAGACTCCCGTTGCCTTCCGCAAAATTTGTGATACAAATTTTGCGGAAGGACCGGCGCGGTGCGATCGGTCGCATGGACAAGGGGAGGGGACGATGAAGGCCAAGGCCTGTGCCGTGATGCTGGCAGGGGTAGCGATGGGGGCGGTGCTGTCACCCGCCGCTTATGCGCAGACGCAGACCGCCAGCGCGGCCGCGACCAGCGCGGCGCCGGCCGAAGCGCCGCAAACCGATGCCGCGCAGAGCGATGGCGCGCAGGCCGACGGCAGCGACATCGTCATCACCGGCTTCCGCAAATCCTACATCGACGCGCTGCGCATGAAGCGCGACGACCAGGGCATCTCCGACAGCATCTCCGCCGACGGTCTCGGCCGCTTCCCCGACCTCAACGTCGGCGAGGCGCTGCAGCGCGTACCCGGCGTGCAGATCAACCGCGAGGCGGGATCGCGCGACGCGACGATCAACCTGCGCGGCCTGCCCGGCACCTATGCGCGCTACACGATCAACGGCCAGACCTTCGCCGATCCGATCCTCGACAGCTCGACGCCCTTGGGCGCGTTCAACGCCGACGTCTTCTCCGCCATCTCGGTCAAGAAGACGATCGGCGCGGGCGACCAGGCGGGCGGCCTGTCGGGCATCATCGACCTGCAGATCGCGCCGGCGCTCGGTCGCAAGCAGGGCGGCTTCATCAAGATCGCCGACGAATATGACACGCTCGGCAAGTATACCAGCCCGGCGCTGACCGCGGGCTATAATGCGCACATCACCGACACGCTCGCGGTGTTCGGCGTTGTCGCCTACAAGAAGGAACGCTTCCGCCGCGATTCCATCTTCTTCAACGCCTACAGCCCGCTGTCCGCCGCCAATGCGCCGGGCTTCGCGCAATATCTCGATTATTATTCGCCGCTCAACGCCAACGGCAGCTGCCCGTCGGGCAAGGTCTGCGCCGCGGGCGGCACCGGCACCAAGGGCACGACCGGCGTGCTCTTCGCCTCCGACCAGCGCCAGGCGGTCAAGTTCAACGAGGGCGATCTGTTCACCGCCGCGGCCGGCGCCGAATGGAAGCCGACCGACACATTGCGGGTCGGCGTCACCGGCTTCTTCACCCGCCGCAACCTCAAGAACAACCTGACCAATCTGATCGAAGTCGACATGCGGTCGAACATCGCGCAGATCACGCCGACGACATCGCCGGTCGTCCAGGCGGACGGCAACGCCTATGTCCAGGGCGTCAATTACGCCAATGCGCAGCTCAACGATTCCATCCGCTCCGAGCCGTTGCTCGAGCAGATGTGGGACGGCATCGCCAATGTCGAATGGAAGAACGACGGCTGGCGGGCGATGGCGGCGCTGACCAGTTCGGAAGGCAAGAACAACGCCGTCCAGACGCAGATCGACATCCGCAACCTGCCGCGCGCCGGCGGCAACGGCGTCAACGGCAGCTTCAATTCGGGCGGCGCGTCGATCGACGACTATCAGCTGACGCTCAACCGCAATCCGGCGCTGATCGTGCCCGCCGGTCCCTACACCTGGAGCGCGAGCAACCAGCCGACGCAGATCGCCGCCAACGGCGACCAGCTGATCGTCGCGGGCAGTTCGGGCTATGGCCTCAACCGCGTCCGCGCGGCGCAGGGCGAGGTCGAGCGCGACATAGGATCGGTGCTGAAATCGATCCTGATCGGCGGCCGCTACGAGCGCGCGACCTATACGTCGCAGGGCTATCGGACCAGCGCCAAGGGCGTGCAGGCGCAGAACCTCAATAGCGGCGTGCTGAGCGACAATCCTTACGCCAATTCCTTCTTCGGCGGCAGCGTGCCGGGCTATCTCGCCAACTGGCCGCAGCTCAGCTTCGACCAGCTCGTCGCGCGCCTGCAGCCGGTGACGGTGCAGCCCGGCGACGTCGTGACCCCGACGGGGTGGATCAACGATCCGACCAACGCCTCCTACTCGCTCTACAATTTCTCGGTCCGCAACACTATCGCGGCGGGCTACGGCCAGGCCAACCTCGCCTTCACCATCGCCGGCATCGCGTTCAGCGGCTATGCCGGGGTGCGCTACGAACATACCGACCAATTGATCAACGCGCTGTCGCGCCAGGTCGGCGCCAACAACAGCATCGTCTACGTGCCGCAGCAGTTCCGCCAGAAGTACGGCAACTGGCTGCCGTCCGCCTATCTGTCGGCCGACCTCACCGACAAGCTCGTCCTGCGCGGCGCTTACTACAAGGCGTTCGTCCGGCCGCAGCCGCGCAACCTGACCCCGGCGACGACGGTCAGTACCAATTCGACCGGCTATGCGATCCAGTACGGCGGCTACGACCTGAAGCCCTATTCGGCGGACAGCGAGGATCTGTCGCTCGAATGGTACAACCGCCCCGGCGGCCTGTTCGCGATCGCCGGCTATCGCAAGGTGATCCGCAACCTGATCTCGCCGGAGACGCGATTGTCGCGGCTGTGCCCGGCGGATGCGACGCAATTCGGCCTGGGCCAGCTGACCACGATCGGCACCACCTGCTACAGCAACCAACTGGTTAACGGCCAGCCGGCGATCGTCACCGCCAGCGGCAATTTCAACCAGCCCAATCCGATCACCGTCACCGGCCTGGAAGTGACCGCGCAGCAGAATTTCGACTTCCTGCCCGGCATCCTCCGCAACCTCGGCGGCCAGGTGAACTATTCCTACACCAACGTCTCGGGCACCAATGCCGACGGCAGCAAGGCGGCGCTGCCCGGCGTGTCGAAGAACAACGTCAACGTGATCGGCTATTACGAGAGCCCGGTGTTCGGCCTGCGCGTCATCTACACCTGGCGCGACCAATATACGCTGACCGGCGGCAACACCTTCACCGGCGGGGCAAGCTTCGTCGCGCCGCGCGGCCAGCTCGACTCCTCGGTGTCGCTGAAATTCTCCGAACGCTATTCGCTGTCGCTCGACGCGTTCAACCTGCTCGACGCCAAGCGGATCCAGTATCAGGTGACCCCCGCCATCCCGCGCCAGGCGGATTACGACGGCCGCACCTTCACGCTGGCGTTCCACGGCACGTTCTAACCGGCCCGCGGGCCACGAAAGGATCGATCGTCATGCGCAAGGGGATGGGACTGGCGGCCGCATTGCTGCTGGCGGGGGGGGCGCCCGCGCAGCAGGCCGCCGTTCCGCCCCCGGCGAGCGCGCCGGCGGTGCAGCTGTCGGCGATCGACCGCGTCTGGGCGGGGCATAGCGCGCGCTTCGCGCTTGCGGTGACCGAGGCGAAGATCTTCGTCGCTTATTACGACGCCAACCGCCAGCTCACCGTCGCCTCGCGCGACCGTCACGGCAGCTATTGGATCTACCACAAGCTCGACTGCTGGGTCGGCTGGGACAGCCACAATTACATCGCCATGGCGGTCGATGCGGCCGGCCAGCTGCACGTCGCCGCCAACATGCACCGCGATCCGCTGGTCTATTACCGCACCCGCATCGCCGGCGACGTGCGCAGCTTCGTGCACGAACCGGTGATGGTCGACGCCAAGCTGGAACGCAGCATGACCTATCCGATCTTCCTGCACGATGCGGCGGGGCGGCTGGTCTACAAATACCGCGACGGCGGCAGCGGCAACGGCAACGAGATCTACAACGTCTACGATCCCGCGACGCAAACATGGTCGCACCTGCTGTCGACGCCGCTGACCGACGGCCAGGGCCAGCGCAACGCCTATTTCGTCGGGCCGGTGCTCGGCCCCGACGGCTATTTCCACATCGCATGGGTGTGGCGCGAGACGCCGATGGCGGAGACCAACCACGATCTGTCCTACGCCAAAAGCCGCGACCTGGTGCATTGGCAGAAGGCGGACGGCACGCCGCTGACGCTGCCGATCACGCTGAAGAGCGGCGAGATCGTCGATCCCGTGCCGGTCGAGGGCGGGATGATCAACAACAACACCGTCGTCGGCTTCGACCCCGCCGGCCGCGCGATGATCACCTATCACAAGTTCGATTCCGCCGGGAACACGCAGATCTACGTCGCCCGGCGCGAGGGCACCCGCTGGCATATCGCCCAGATCAGCGACTGGAGCGGCTTCCGCTGGGATTTCCGCGGCGGTGGCTCGCTCGACAGCCGCCTGTTCGTCAGCGGCGCAATGCCGGTCGGCAAGGACCGGGTGCGCGTGTCGGTGATCCGCGATGGCAAGCCGATCGACTTCCTGCTCGACGCCGCGACGCTGCGCCGGATCAGCGAGACGCCCGGCCGCTCGCTGGCGCAGGCGCTGGCGGGGAGCAGCATCGCGGTGCCGGCGGGGATGATGCTCAACACCGTCGAGGACAATGGCGCCAGCGGCGTGGCGCTCGCCTGGCCAACCCTGCCGCCCCACCGCGACGTGGCGAGCGCGGACATTCCGGAACCGACCGTGCTGCGGCTGGTGGAGGGGGCGGGGCGGTGATCACTTTCAGCCCCGGCACGTGCGCCTCGACTTCCTTTTGAAATTAGCCTTTACGTCCGGGAAAAAATGGAGCCAACCACAGATTTTATTTGATAACCACCACTAACCGATCCACACGACAGCTATGCCCACCCCTAAGCTAGCGATTTGTTCATAACGAACCACAATGGCCTGCTCCATCCTTAGATAGTCCGATGTGTTGATTCGGTGTCGCTATTCGTGAAGCGTTGGGTAGCGGTTGATCTCATCTTGCGGTTTGAACAGCCAAAAATTTCAGCCCCAACGTTTCACTTTGCTAGGCGTCGGCTATCCGTTTGGCCGGGGCCGCCGCCACGATGCCTCAAACTTCGACTTCGCTCCGCATGCTAAGCGGGCGATAGATCGTGCTCAATCTCTTGTGCTAGGGTAGCACGTCGCCACGGTGCACGCAGTGAAGCCGCCAAAAGCATGCGGTAATGATCGAGCGATTCTGTTCGGGAGACCAGCCTCGGCTCCGGTTATCGCAGCCAATCGGCGGCAGATCCTCCCCGATTTGCTATTCCTCCGCCAATCCCAGAGGAATGATCACCGCGAATGTTTTTCAAAAGGTACGTGATAAACCCAATTCCGCGAAGGTCCGCTGATAGTCGTAGATCGAGACGGTCGAGAAGTTTCTCTCGAAACCGACACGGACGGTCGGCGACAGACCATGAACCGACCATTGCCGCGCAATCAGGCCGACACGGGACGATAAAAACCATTCCTGCCGCTTGTCCGTGAACAGAAGGTTACGTTCGTCACCGATAAGTCGCCGTCCTGTGGCCGAGGCAAACACGGTGGTGCGTCCCCATTCCCGCCAGCCATAAACGAGCGGGCCGACAGACCAGGAGGCATAGCTGGGGTCGAGCGCCGTCTGTCGGGTTACGCCCCCACCGATGGCAATTCCCGATTGAGCCGATAATGCATGTTCGGCGCTCAAACTAACGTCATACAGCGTCCCGTCCTGCAACCGGTTGCGGTCGTAACGGATCGCGCTACGGCTTACATTTGCGGTAAGCTGCGTTGTTCGGCCGATTTGGTGAAGCCATTCGCCAGTCAGCGGATAGGTGTCGGCAAAAGCCCTTCCCCCATACCAGCGTTTGCCGATCCCGTAGGTCACGCCCATTTGATCGCGAGGGCCACGCCATTCGATGCCGAGCAGCGCGGTGGCAAGAATATCGTTCGTGCTGCCGCTGCGATAGAGGTCGGCCGACCCCGTTGCCCGCGCAATCAGCGAAATACGATCCGTTACGGGCTGCTTGGCAAATCCCGATGCGCGCAGTCGCAGCCCGATGCCCGATGTTTCGCGCGCATCGCGGTCGAGCAGCAATGGTGCGATCACGGTGTCTAGCGTGCGCGCCTGCGTGCCACGATTGACGTTGGTATCGGGCGCGAGCGTCAGTTCGACAGAGCCGCCGAGACGCTTGGGGCTACGCAGGGCGCGCGAAAATTGGGATACTTGTTCTGCAACATCGGGGGGCAGTCCCGCGGCTTGTGCCAGCCGAAGCTGGCGACGCGCGCCAATCTCGTCGCCAAGCCGCGCCAGCACCATCGCCAGTTCCAGCCGGACACGCGCCGCCCCTGGCTTTGCATCAAGCAACAGGCGATAGGCTAGCGCAGCCTCGCGCCAGCGCTCTTGAGCCGCGAGCAATTGTCCTTTGCGAAACAAAGCCTCACTGCGCACCTCGACGTCGGGATCATGCGACAAAGCATCATACAGCTTCAGCGCGTCGGCATCGCGTCCTTCCGCGGCCGCACGCCCCGCCAGATCGAAGACATCGACAGCGCCTAGATGTGCCGGTCCGGCGTCTGTTTGAGCTGATGCCGCGCCAACAGGACAGACAGTCGCCGCCAGCAGCCATGCCACTGACCAAGTTCGTAGTGTCACTGCGCTTTGGTGACCATTGCCCCGTTGATGAGCGTTCCCGACGCGACCCCATCAGGCACGCGAAGACGAAACACTCCCGCCGCTTCGTTGGCAGATGGGCCATAAAAATTGACGAGCATCGAGCCAATTGCCGTCCCGGCGTCGCCCCTGATGTCGGTACTGCTGGATGACCCGTAACTATTCAGCTTACCGGTAAAGCCGAACGCACCGTAATCGATCGTTGTCGCGCTATTACTACCCGTCAGGACCAAATTACCGGACAGGGACTGGGCTCCGAAGTCGACGGACATCTTAGCCGTGCCGGTCACGTCGTAGAACGTCCCCTTTGCATCGGCCCCGGCGCCATAGGCGACGCCGGCATAGCTGGCAGTGCCGGTACGATTGGCAAACAGGCCACTCGGAGTATTGAAGCCGTAGACGAAGAAGACCCGGTTCGCTTCCGCATAGAAGGACACGCTGGCGTTGGTCGACGTCGAATATCTCCCGAAGCTGGCATAGGTGAGCGCCAGTTCGCGATTGTCGCTGCCCGTCTTGTACAATTGCAGCTGCGTCGACTGTCCTGCGATGGTCCGGGCATAGCTGGTGAAATTGGGGTCCCCGGCGACGATCGACGTGACGGTATAGTCTCCGCCGGCCATGCCTGACGTGGGCGGGCTGAAGCTGACATTGCCACTCGTCTTGTCGGTGAACTGGCTGCGCGACACAGCGGTCCCCAATTGCCCCGGATAATCCGATACGGTCGGCGTGCCACCGGTACGCGGGGTGCTGACCGTCAACGTGGTCGCATCCGCGTAGAAGAGCTGGGAGGTCACCAAGCGCGCAAACGAGGTACTGACCGCAGGAAGCGTGGTGTCGCGCTGCCCGGTAAGCGAGCCGTTGAAGGCGCTGCCATCACTGGCCGATCCGGCGAAGCTGGCGCCAATCTCCTCGGCATTGGGGCCATAGAACCGCCCAACCAATTGGCCTCCGATCTGGCGCCCGCCCGCGCTGTAGACGACGTCGCCGGAAAACCCGCCGTTGCTCGAAGCAAGACGTCCTCCGCCGGTCAGATCGATCCCACCTCCCACTTCGCTTTTGCCCGAAACAAGGCCCGTACGTGTGACCGAGGTCGTGGTTGAGAATAGGCCGTTGACGAAATCGACGTCGAACCGTCCTCTTCCCTGAAACACGTCCGGTTCTGATCCTGGAACAGAGGCAAGGCCGAACACATCGGTAGCAAAGGTTCCCCCGCCCGTCCTGGGAACACCGCCCGCTGGTGTATCAAGCCCATAGGTGAAGGTCGTGAAGGCCGTATCTTGACGGTCGGTCGACAAGGTATTGCGCTGAGCGTAGCCCATACCGACGTAGCGGTTGGGCGTGTTTCCCAAATAGGGTGTCGTGACCAGCGTCAAATAACTGGCGTCCGCGCCGCTACGACGGGCATACTTCACCTCGCCCGGATTGCCGCTAGTCTGCTTGTCGGCTGGCGTGAATGTATCGGTAACCCCGCCACCAGCAACTGTATAACTGTTGCTCAACGCATCATAGCTGACGGTCAGCGGTGTAGTGGCCGCCCGCCCCGAGATTGTCGCCTTGGATACCGTATTGAACGCCACATCCGTCCTTGCCGCGTCATTCACGAAGCTCTGGCTGGCATGCAAGTCGGTTATCGTCGTGTTCGTCGGTGTGGGTGTTGGCGTCGGTGCTGGAATCGGGGGCGGGGTAGACGCGATGCCCCCACCGCCCCCGCCGCCACATCCACCAAGTGCAATAGCCATCGCGATTGCGGACACCATCGCATACGTCTTCATGATCTCATCCCCCCGATATTGCAGCAGGATTAGTCGGCCAGAATCAATAAGGAAAGCCAAATTACACTTGGACTGAGATGACTTAGATCCAAAGCCGCTAAACTTTTTCGATAAGATGATGATCTGATTCGGAGTAATACTGAGAAAAGCGGTTGGGCTTCTTGGCAAGGCCATGTTAGGCTGATCCACGCGATCGGATCGTGCCAGCGGGATTTGCGCCCGTCCTGCAACGCGATCTGCTGGTCTATGTCGAGGACAATGGTAACAGCGGCGTCGCGCTTGCATGGT
Source organism: Sphingomonas benefaciens (assembly GCF_052907485.1). Taxonomy (NCBI): domain Bacteria; kingdom Pseudomonadati; phylum Pseudomonadota; class Alphaproteobacteria; order Sphingomonadales; family Sphingomonadaceae; genus Sphingomonas; species Sphingomonas benefaciens. The sequence continues at coordinate 67,902 of NZ_JBREIC010000008.1, forward strand.
CGGCCCTGCCGCCCCACCGCAACGTGGCGAGCGCGGACATTCCGGAACCGGCCGTGCCGCGGCTGGTGGAAGGGGCGGGCGGTGATGGGCATGCCGCGATGGCACGGCCGCGTAAGTACGCAATGAGGGCTAGGCCCGTCAGGCGCCTAAAACCTGCTACGATAATCCACTTCGCCCAAGAGGGGCAGCGGAGAGTATAGCGCTCGTCAAGCATCACGCCGAACGCATGCCCGCTTAGACCGCCCGCTCACCTTGGTGGATCGCGGCGCTTTCCACGTCGCTGTTGGACGATCTGACGATCCGTCGCAGCAAGCGTTTATGGAACCGACTCGGGCGTATCGAACGAACAACACACCCCTTAACAGCTGCGCATCCCACCACCCGATACTGTGACCCATCGACTTTTGGTTTTACTGTCACCCATGCGGGAGCAGCCTCGGGGGAACGGCGCAGGTGCTTGCGATCAGATGCTATCGGATCGTCGATGAACCGCGAAGCCAGACCGGTGAGCCGGCGGAAGATCGCCTATATTTGCGGATAAGTCGCTGATAATCAACGAAACCTGAGGGTGACGGGACAGCCGGGAGGCAATCGAATACCGGCATTTCGGCCCTTCCTTGGAAAGACCGCCCGCCCCAGGTGATCAGCACAATCTCGAAAAATTCGAAATATCGGCGGTCCGCGGAACCAAATTGCATCCGTGCCAAAATGAGACTGACTAACTTATTTTTGGACTTTTTCACAGCATGCCGACTTCTCAAACTGGCTAAAACGATGTTAATAGAGCGTTAATCAAGGCAGGATGCCGGCGCGCCCACAGGGGGACTGGTGGCAAGGGTCTTGGTTTGACCATCTGGTGCACACGGGAAAAGGGTCTCTTATGAAAAAGCTTCTCATGGTTGGCGCGGCGATCGCCACGCTTACGGCCGCACAGAATGCGTCTGCGGCTTCCACGGTCGCGCGGTGCGACAGCGGCAATGCGTGCACCATCGACTTCGATGGCACGGCGAGCATGGCGGCAGGCACGTTCGGCAACGCCAGCGTGACCAACTCGTCGTTCGTCGATCGTTACACGTTCGACCTCGGCACCGGGCTGTTCTCCCTCTCCCTGACGACGCTGTTCACAGGCAACGTCGGCAGCGCAGGCGACATCGACTTCAGCCTGGTGCGCCTCAATCCGCCGGTTGGTGGCAATGTCATCGTTCCGCTGATCGCGGGCACCGACGAGATCTATCGTCTGCAGAATCTGGCGGTTACCGCTGGTCAGTACGTCCTGCGTCTGGAGGGCAGCGGTGCCAGCAACGTCAACGCGTCCTATTCGGGCACGCTGAACTTCTCGGCGGCCGCGGTTCCCGAACCCGCCACCTGGGCGATGATGATCCTCGGCATGGGCGCCATCGGCTTTGCGATGCGCAGCAGCCGCAAGTCGAAGGTCAGCACGACGGTCCGCTTCGCCTGATCTTTCGCGACTTTCAGGAAAGCCGTCGCCCGCAGGGGCGGCGGCTTTTTTGTTTCCGCTGTACGAAGATTTTGACGTGGTATCTGTATGCGGCAGCGCTAAGGTCAGGACGCATTGCGTAAAGCCGTAGGGCGACACTAGTCGCGAGCACGGTTGCGGAGAAAGCCGTGGCGGCGATCGCAACGGATATCAGCTCGCTGCCAATTTCCTGACCGATCAACGATTGCAAATATGACCGTCTGTCGTATCTGACCGGCTCGCTGCGCACCCGCCGATCCAGGAAACATGGCTGGATTTCTTTGGCCGCAGATATGCGCAAAACAACCAACATCGTAACCGTACTCGCCGAGCCGCCACCGTGCCCCAAGGCATGCCGTCGGCGTGGATGATGGCGAGCACAATGTTATCTGGCGCAAACAGGCCAGCCCGCCTGCGGCCAGCCGATCCGAGCATAAAGCCTTATTGCGCGCAACCAGACGCCATCATGCTTGCAAGAGCGTCCAGCTACCAGACCCGCAACGTCAGGAACGCGGCAATAGCTAGCACCGACACGCTGCCCCCGAGACCCACGATCTGACGCATGCGTATTTCGGTCATTCCTTGAGGCCACGAGATCGGTGGAACCACAAATGCAAGAACCGGCAACAATGGGATTAGGTATCGCCCCTGATATCCTTCAACTTCAGCGCCTCCTGCAGCGCTGTTCTGTATATACAGGAACACGAATGTCGCCGCACCCCCCGCAGAAATAATTATCAGAGCAATTATCCTAAGCACCATATTAGGATATCTGGAACCAGAGTATACCATCGCGGACGCGGCGACAAGAAGAGCAAACAGCAATAGACTTTTTGGTGGCATAACATCTTGTGCACACAAGAGCGACCCGGCTATCCGCATCGGAATTTCACGTGCCCGGCTGATTATAGATTGGACAATTACCTCCACAAACGTAATCGGGTTATGCTGTATGAACGCCACTTGTGATGGCGGGTCCACCCGAAGATCCATCGATATGGGAAAAATGAACTCACGGATAACACCCGACCACGCGAGCAACACCGCAACCGTCGACAGGGCGACAGCGGCGGCTCCGATCAGGATCCGGCGAGGTGCCTTGACCATCAGCGCACACGCGACCGGCAGAAAGGCAAGCGGCAGGTAGGCGAGTTTAGCCGCAGAGGCGTATAGCACCGTGAAAAGCATCATCGGCCAGAACCATCTGTCGCGCGTAGAGTGATTGAGTAGACGCACGCACAGCGCGACAAGGAGAAAACTGCAGCTGATCACGCCTGAATCCGCTGTGAGCGTGGGGACAACCGAAATGACCATCGGCAACGTCGCCACCGCGAACACCAGGAGGGCCGCACGCTGGAAGCGCAGGAGGCGCAGAGCCAGCCACGACACGCCTGTCGCGAAAATCATATTGGCCAAACGACCTGCATACAGCCAACCAAGGGCCGAGAAGCCGGACCATCGCGCGACGGCTATCGCCGCAGCCGGCACAACATGCGCCAGCGGTAAATATACGACTGTATTGCTGAATGCCACGACATGCTGCGGATCGCCGTTCCGGCGTTGCGGTGGGCGTCGGAGCAGATCGGCGAAGCCCGGCCGCGTCCGGTTTTTGCACGTCCAATTTGGAATTCCGCAGCGCCGGTCAACAAGCTCGTAAGCCGATTGATCAACGGCGCCGCCCGCGCCTTGACGGTACGTATTGTAAGCAAGCACCGGCGATATCTCGCCATGAGATATTTGTACGGCCCGGTAGAAGTGAGCGGCTTCATCGGGGGCTTGGAACGGCGGCAAGATATAAATCAAGGTCAGCAGGATCGGTGCGCAAAGCGCCAAATAAATTCGGTCCAAGGCAAAGCCTGATGATGCGATGTTTATGACACCTTTGCTGATCGTAAGCGGCACTCGCATCGTCCGTCGATCCCCGTTTGTGGCTCGCCGCAAACAGCAGCTGCTCGGGCCATTCGTCCGTTCCTACTCACTAGTTTGGCCACATCGGTTGACAAGACGCAAATGCCCGACAAGCAGGCCCGACGCCAAGACAATACGAGAAAGTATTATCTCAGTCGCTACGACTGCCAAAATATTCGGCATCGTCAGGCGGGCACTTCACGCGCCATCTTCTTTCTCGGACCGGGGCACTGCCGAACGTCGATCAGGCTACCAGCCGCGAAGACAAAGAGCGGATAAACAAGGTACGTATAGCGCTTGACCGGCTGAAACGGTGCCGCCAGCACCAGCAGCAGCGTGAGGGCAAGGGTGGGAAGCCACCATCCCCGGCGTCGTCGTACCAAGGCTAGGATCAGCCCCAGCATTCCGGCAATACCGGCCACCTGAGTAAGGAACGCCCGCCCGATAGTGAATCCTCCGGAGCCGAACGCCGCAAATTGCCACGGCTGGGGCGCGATGGTTTGCCGAACGTGCAGCGCCATCAGTTTGGCCACTTCGATGGGGTGGTTACGTGCCCAAGCCATGGTCTGAGCCCCAAGGGCGCGGGCATAGGCGACCTCGCCCCCAGCGGCCTGCATCTTGTGATACGGCGCGGGGCCAAGCGCGGGATGGATGTCATTCAGACGCGCCATGAACTCCGCCCCACGGTCCGATGCATGGAGTTGCCCAGGGTATAGACCGATCGCCAGTTCAAGGCCGGCATTGCTGCGCAGCAACACCGGTTGTCCGAGCATGTGCTGATTCCGCATCGCCCATGGCGTAACCAGCAAGGCAAGGGTGATCGCACCGACCATCATCGGCACGGGCCAGAGTCGAAGCGGTAGACGCCGCAGAAACAGGACTGCCGCACAGGCTAGATAGGCGACGCCGACCGGTGAGTTGGTAAAGAACAGCAGTGCTCCGACCAGGGTAAGCAGCGATGCGGACCGAACGCTGATGCCGCCATCGCATTCTGCTTCGACCATTACCTTGAGCATCCAGGCGGAAAGAAAGATGGAAATTCCACCGTCCCAAACACGAAAGTCGACTGCCTCTTGCCCGAAATACGTCGGGGCAAAACAGCAGAATGCCAACGCAGCCAGACGCCCCCAGACGGAGACACCGAGCCGGGTGAACGTCTGATACAGCAAGTAGAATGTCGCTATTATCAGGCCGATCGCCCAACAGAATAGCAGCACTTCAGACAGGGACGAGGGATTGCCGAACAGCCGATAAACTAGGCCCGCGATACCCGGACTGACAGGCGTCAGATGCGCCGTCGCACCCTGTCCAATCCGATAGGCGTCAGCAAAACCACGACCGTCTCCAATCGCTGCAGCAACCCGAGCTGCTTCGCCAGCCGCGCCCGACGTTGACCGAAACTGACACCAAAGTGCTCTGATCAGAACCGCGCCGACGAGCAAGCAGCCAACGAGCCTCTTCTCGTTCCGCTCAACGGTATCGAGCAAAACATGTCTCCGTGACTTACCCGATGTTCCCGTTCCGGTGGGTCTGCGCACAGGGTGCAGCACGTCAGCTTCGGTTTTGCGGCTCATGACCCCTGCTTTTCCTCGTCAGCCCCAACACCCCTTATGCGGGCCCCTCGCATCAGCCAAGCAGAAGTCCTTTGCTCGCCGTATGCCAATTGTACCTGTCCCCGCGCAGGAGCAGCGCCGTCGCGGGTGCATGATCTACTTTGCCGTCCCACCGCGACATGGCGAGCGCGCACACTTTGAAGCTGGCCTGCTGCGGTCAGTGAAGGGGTGGGGCGCTGACTGGTCCAAGACCGGCAGGAGCAACCCACAGGCATCATTTTCTATCCCATTTTGGGACGGCTGGGTTATCCTAAATTCTTCGTCCATATCGCAGCACATCACACTCAGCTCACGCTTTCGAACCACCCGCTATTCGCAATACTACCTGAGGTTGTCAGCTTTTGATGGATTGGTATCGGCGAAAATGGACATAGATTCATTGTTGTAACGAAACGTTGCCGAGACACTTGCTGTCGATCAGGTCAGAAAACGCTTCCTATCTGCCTTACCTAATTTATTGTTCAGCACACGAATCTCGCCGATCGAAGGCGGGACGCGACAATGGCTGCGGGTCAACCGCGGCAAGGCGCTTTGGGGGGAGCGCCTGACAGGAGGGACATCAATGCTGGATCTGGAACTGGATCTCGCTGAACTACTTGCCCTCGCCCCCGCCGAGGATGGCCCCGCCGCTTCCCCCGTTCCGCTGACGCCGCCCGACCGGGTCGTCGAGGGCCTGTGTCGCGCCATCGGTGCGCTCGCCGGCTGCATCGTCGCGCGCGAGGGGGACGGCCGTCACATCCCGATCGGCCGGATCGCCCGCCACCAGGCCGCGCGCGAGGCGCTCGACATCCTGGCCGATGGCGAGCGGCTGCCGGCACGGCGCGGCTATAGCTGGATCCGCGACGACCGCGTGCCCGATTATTGCGGCTTGGCCGTCGACATGCCCGGGGCAGGGGGGCATCTGCTGCTGCTGTTCGCCTGCGACCATCTCGACGAACAGGGCGTCACCCAGCAGGTGCTGACGCTGGCACCCGGCTTCGCCCTGGCCGCCAGCGCCGTCCGTGACATGGCGACCGGTCTCACCGCGATAGAACGCCGTCACGATGCGCTCGCCGCGGTGCTGCGCCAGAGCGAATGCGGGATCATCGTCGTCGACAGCGACGAGAATGTGCTGTTCGCCAATCCCGCCGCGCGCATTGTTCTCGACGAAGGCGATGGCATCGAGCTGCGCCGCAACCAGCTGCGCCCGACCCGCTACCAGGACGCGGTCCGTTTCCAGGCGGCGCTGGATGCGGTGATCGCACCGCCGCGCCATCAGGAGATGCGCGCGGTGCGCGGCGTGATGCTGCTGCTCGAACGATCGGGCAAGGGGCGGCCGCTGATCGCGGTCATCGCACCGCCCGGCCGCGCGGGTTCGGACGATCCCCACGCCTGCAACGACAATCCGGAACGCGACGTGCCGGGTCAGGCCGCTGCCATCATCCGGATCATGCGCCCGGAAAGCAGCGTCGCGCGGGGACTGGAACCGATCTGCCACCTGCACGGCCTGTCGCCGGTCGAAACCCAGCTCGTCGCCTGCCTCAATCGCGGCCTGACGCTGATCGAAGCGGCGTCGCAGATGCGGATCAAGCCGGATACCGCGCGCACCTATCTGAAGCAGGTGTTCGCCAAGACCGACACGCACCGCCAGAGCGATCTGCTGCAGCTGATGCTGCGCTACCAGCGTGCGGTCAGCGGCGATATCGCCTTCGACGCGGCCTGAAACGACGCATCCTCCCCATTTGGGGGTAATGATTTTCCCTAGATGAGAATGCCTTAACTCTCGAATGAAGGGAGAATGAGGCAAAGATGAACAATTAGTTAACGTCCGTTCCGCTGGGACGGGCGGTGATCCTCACCAACAGGGGGGACAGCGCTCCTTTCGCTACTTGGGAAGGACAACGAGCATGAAAACCAGTCTGATCGTCAGCACCTCGGTCGCCGCACTGCTCGCCGCGACCGCCTCTGCCGCTTCGGCGCAGGACAGCTCGACGGCCGCCGGCCAATCCGCGGCGCGCAACGACAGCATCGCCACGGGCAACATCTCCGATTCCGGCAACACGACGCGCACGGATGCGGCCAACAGCTCGACCAACGGCAGCTATAACCCGACCACCAACACCGACCAGTCGGCCAACGGCAGCTACAACGGCGGCAACACCGCCTCGACCAGCACCACCAACACCTCGACCAACACCGATCGCTCGTCGACGGTCGGCGACGTGTCGCTGGCGTCGAACAGCTCGACCAACAACAGCGGCAACACCGCGACCTCGACCAACACCAACACCAACACCGACCGGTCGGCCAATGGCAGCTACAACGGCGGCAACACGGCCACCAACACGACGACGAACACCGATCGCTCGGCCAATGGCAGCTACAACGGCGGCAATATCGCCACCAACACCAACACCGATCGCTCGGTGAACGGCAGCTACAATGGCGGCAACACCGCGACCAACACGACGACCAACACCGATCGCTCGTCGACGGTCGGCGACGTCTCGCTGGCGTCGAACAGCTCGACCAACAACAGCGGCAACACCGCCAATTCGAGCAACACCAGCACCAACACCAGCACGGACCGCTCGGTGAACGGCAGCTACAACGGTGGCAACACGTCGACCGCGGACAGCGGCAATACCGCCACCAACACGACGACCAACACCGACCGTTCGGTGAACGGCAGCTACAATGGCGGCAACACGTCGACCGCCAACAACACCAGCAACACCAGCAACACGTCGTACAGCACCGCGTCGACCAGCAACACCGACCGGTCGAGCACCGTCGGCGACATCACGACGACCGACGCGTCCAACCGTTCGACCAACGGCAGCTACAACGGCGGCAATACGTCGACCGCCGACAGCGGCAACACCAACACCAACGCGTCGACCAACAACAGCGGCAACACGTCGATCGCCGACAGCCAGAACCGCAACAGCTCGACCAACAGCAGCAACAACGGCGGCAACACGACCGACAGCAACAATGTCGCGTCGAACACCACCACCAACAACAACAACCAGACCTATCGCACCAACTCGTCGACCAACAACAGCGGCAACACGACGAGCGTCGCGAACAACAACCAGACCTACCGCACCAATTCGTCGACAAACAACAGCAACAACACGACGAACAACAACAACCAGACCTACAACACCGACAATTCGTCGCTCGCCTATACGACGACCTCGACGGAAACCGCCGGTGACGCGACGGTGTCGCCGAGCAGCACGTTCGGCAACGGCGCGGTGGTCGCGACCTCGGCGCTGTCCAACTACGTCAGCGGCGTGAAGGTCAGCTTCGCCGGCTCGGCGGCTCAATCGAGCACGACCGACAACAGCCTGACGACGGGCGACACCGCATTCCAGAACTATGCTGGCATGCAGGCGCTCAACGTCAACACCGGCGCCGGCGCATCGCAGAACGCCAACGTCAGCGTCGCCGTCACCACGGGTAACATCACCCGTTGATCGGCACGTTCGGGGCGGCCGGGTCAGTCCGGCCGCCCCCTCTTTTCTTGCGTACAGGGAGGATCGTCATGCGCCGCATCATCTGCGCCCTTTCGCTGACCGGCGGGCTGATCGCTGCCGCCCCGGCCACGGCCCAGGGTCAGACGGCCCAGGGTCAAATGGCCCCGACCTCGGTCGCCCAGGCGGCCGCCGCGACCCCGGCCGATCCCGCCGCCTTCACCGACGACCATGTCCTGACCGAGCGCGATCTCGGCGCGATCGCCGGTCGCGAGGATCGCGGCACCCAGATCGCCGCGGCCGACCAGCGCAACACCGTCGCCAACAATTCGGTGACCGGCAATTCGGTGACCGGATCGGTGACCATCGACGGCCAGGCCTTTTCCAACCTCTCCGGTCTGGCGGTGATCAGCGCCAACAGCGGCAACAATGTCGCGATCAATTCGGCGATGAACGTCGTCATCAACCTCGGCCCGCAATGACGCGAGCGGCGGTTCCGATCGTCCTTGCCCTGGCGCTCGGCACCGCCGGCTGCGCCGCCCAGATCGCGCCCAGCGATCCCCGTTTCGCCGGCGCCTCGGGCCCGATCGCCGATTATCAGGTCCCCGTCGCCTCGATGCTGGCGCGCAAGTTCGCCACCGTGGTCCGCCAGCAATATGATTTCAGCTGCGGCTCCGCGGCGCTGGCGACGCTGCTGCGCTATCACTACGGCCTGCCGCGCAGCGAAACCGACGTCTTCACCGGCATGTGGCGCCAGGGCGACCAGGCGAGCATCCGCCGCGTCGGCTTCTCGCTGCTCGACATGAAACGCTATCTTGCCGACAACCGGCTGCAGGCGGACGGCTACAAGGTGACGCTGGATGCGATCGCGGCGCGGCGGCTGCCCGGCATCGCGCTGATCACCTACAAGGGCTATCGCCACTTCGTCGTGGTCAAGGGGATCACCGCCAGCTCGGTGCTGCTCGGCGACCCCAGCCTCGGCCTGCATGCGATCCCGCGCGCCAATTTCCAGGCGATGTGGAACGGCGTCTATTTCGTGCTCAATTCCGCGACCCAGGTCGGCGAGCAGAATTTCAACGGCGTCCGCCAATGGCAGCCGCTGGCGCAGGCGCCGGTCCATGACCCGTTCCTCGATCCGCTCAGCCAGCAGGCCCTGACGCTCAGCGCCCCCTTCTACCGGGACTTCTGACCATGCGCGCGCTCCTCATCACCTGTGCCATAATGGGACTGTTCGCCGTGTCGGGGGAGCAGCCGGTCGACGCGCAGGACTTTGGCGCGCCCTTGCCGGACAGCGAGCTCGCCACGCTCACCGGCAAGTTCATGCTGCCCGGCGGAGGCTCGCTGGCGCTGTCGGTGACCAGCGACACATTGGTCAACGGCACGCCGGTGCTGCGCACCGTGCTGACCATCGACCAGACCTCCAACCTCCAGGTGTTCGGGCGCGACGGCCATACCGTCTCGGCCGCCGCATCCGGCCAATCGGGGGCGGGCGGCGAGGCGGGCACGGGGACAGGCATGGGGACAGCCGCGGGGGCGGGAGCGCTCGCCGCAGGCGTGTCGGTGCTGTTCGACCGCCGGACCGGCGCGCAGATCACCGTGCCGACGGTCAGCACGGTGCGCACCGGGACGGTCGGCGCGGCGGACAGCCAGCCGGGGCTGGTGCCGCTGGCGATCGTCGCCGGCGGCCCGGCAGTGCAGACGCCCGACGGCCTGGTCACGCTCACCAGCCTCGCCAACGGATCGCAGGTGACGCTGGCGGGCGACCAGATCGGCATCGCGCATCTGGTCGGCCAGTCGGTGGCGACCGCCGTCCTCAACGCCGGCAACGACCGGACGATCGACACGGTCACCACCATCGGCGTCACCCTGCACGATGCGACCGCGCTGACGATGGGATCGGCCGCCCTGAAGATGGATGTGCTGGCGGCGGACGTCGCCCGTGGTCTAGTACGATAGCCAAACAGGGAGGGGGCAATGACGATGCCGAGGGACGCACGATGACGGCGGTGTGGCGGGCAGCGCTGATCGCCTCGACCATCCTGTCGCCGGCGGTGGCGCACGGCCAGACGCAGGCGCAGCGTCCGACCACCGCCGCGCTGCAGCGCGACCTCGACGCGGCGCGCGCCGAGATCGCGGCGCAGCGCCGGCAGCTCGAGGCGCAGGAGGCGCGCCTCGCCGCGCTCGAAGCGCGGATCGGCGCGGCCGGCGCGCCCGTCGGCACCGCCTCAGTCCAGCCACCCTTGGCGGTCGCCCAGGCAAGTGCGGCGAGCACGCCGGGCGATCCGGCGACGATCGTCGCCGCGACGCCGTCACCGCGGCCGGCGCCGATCGAGAGCGTCGGCACGCGTCCCGCCGATCACGACCGCCCGCCCGAGGTGGCGGTGCTGGGCAGCGAGGGCAGCGTCGTCACGCGCAAGGGCCAGCTGACCGGCGAATTGCAGCTCGATTATGCGCGCGCCGACCGCAATCGCGCGCTGTTCCGCGGCATCGAGGTCGTCGAATCGGTGCTGGTCGGCGAATTCAACATCAACGAAAGCCGCCAGGACATCATCACCGAATCGCTGGCGGCGCGCTACGGCGTCACCGACCGGCTCGAACTCGGCGTGCGGGTGCCGCTGGTGCAGCGCTGGGACACGTCGGTGCTGGTGCCGGTGCAGGGCAGCACCAACAACGATGCCGCGCGCGAGATCGACAGCTCGGCCCGCGGCAGCGGCATCGGCGACGTCGAATTGTCGGCGCGCTACCAGATCCTGACCGGGCGGCGCGGCCTGCCCTATCTGGTCGGCAACCTCCAGGTCGTCGCGCCGACCGGCAGCGATCCCTTCGCCGTGCCGCGGCTGGCGACGGGCGAAGCGACGCGGGCGGCGACGGGGGCGGGCTTCTGGGGCGTGTCGCCCAGCATCACCGCCATCCTGCCCAGCGATCCCGCCGTGCTGTTCGGCACGATCGGCTACACCCGCAATTTCGGCAAGAGCGTCGACACCCAGATCCCGCCGGTGCGGATCAACTACGTCAAGCCGGGCGATGCCTTGTCGTTCAGCGCCGGCATCGGCATCTCGCTCAACGAGCGCACCTCGATCAACCTCGGCTATGCCCATACCTGGGCGTTCGGCACCCGCACCCGCACCTCGCTTCTCGCCCCCGGCCCGAACGACCCATCGTCCTTCGAGAGCACGTCGCGCGACCTGCAGCTCGCCCGATTGCTGTTCGGCATCACCTATCGCGCGACCGACCGCGCCAGCATCAACTGGTCGGTTGAGGTCGGCGCCACCGACGATGCCGCCGACGTGCGCACCGTGCTGCGCGTGCCGCTGGTGCTGATCCTGCCGAAATAGGGCGGCTCGTTCCGGCGACGCCGGGCCGCAGACATACGAACGCCGTCGTCCCCGCGGGGACGACGGCGTCGTTGCCAAAGCCGGCCAGTGTCAGGCGATGGCGGCGCGCAGGCCGGTCTGCGAGCGGCGCTTAGCCGAGCGCAGCATGAAGCCGACCGCCCCCATGCCGAGGATCATCATCGCCCAGGTGGCGGGCTCGGGCACCGCACCGGTGGCCGCCTCGAAATTGTAGGTGGTGCTGCCGCCCGTCGTGCTCAGCGTCACATTGTCGGCGAAGGCGTGATAGCCGGTGGTCGCGCCGCTGCCGACGCCCACCGAGAAGCCCGACACGGTCGCGCCGGTCAGCTGGCTGGCCCATTGCGCGATCGTTTGGCCGGCGTTGACGCTGCCGCCGGTGATGTAGAACAGGTCGTTGGCCGACGAGCTGTACCAGGTGTCGCGGGCGGTGTTGCCGTAGGTGCCGTTGTACGCACCTTCCCAGATCAGCTCCTTGCGGGTCGCGCCGTCCTGGATCAGCAGCCGCAGTGCCGGCGTATAGTCGACATTATACGGGTTGGTGGAATCACCGGCGATGCGCCAGTCGAAGGTCAGGCCCGTGACATCGGCGAGCGCGCCGAGGTTGGTGGTGAACGGCGCATATTGGATGCCGACCTGGGTGCGGGTGCGATCCCCGGTCATCTCGAGCGAGCCGTTGCCCGACCGTGCGACGGTGGTGGTGACCGCGGCGGTGCCGCCCCCGGTGTTCTCGCCCGGCAAGGTCCCGAAGGTCGTCGCCGACGGCAGACCCGATACCGAATTGACGATGACGGTGCCCGCATAGGCGGGCGAAGCGGTGGCGAGCACAGCGGCTGCGCCGAGCATGATGGTACGAATGGACATGGTTCCTCTCCTGATTAACTTTGCATTAATAACGACAATCAGTGAGTCAACACCACTTACATATCCACTTCCGACACATCCTAGTTCAAAACGATCTAATGTCGTTGCGACACGCAACGGAATCCTTTCGGCCTCTGATTTAGGAGTGCAGTTGGTGCAGTCGAAGCGCATCAACACCTCGAAGCTGACAGCCGATCATCGCCATCGGGATGAGTAAGAAGTCGTTTTGGCGCACCTGCCTTCCGCCTCGACCGGGAGACATCACCTCTCCATGCCCTCCGAGCCATCGAAGCATTTGTACCAAAACTGGACAGGTGCGGTGATGGCGTGGCGCCTTGCCCTTATAGTTTCGAACTATCGTTAACACGGGATTGACCGATGCGCCCTGGCCGGACACCATGGCTTACCAATCGATCGCGACACGAGTGGCGACGATCCGGCAATCGGGGGAAATCCATGAAGAAGATGCGCCATTTCGCAAGCGCGGTTGTCCTATCCGCGACGGCGGTCAGCATGCCGGCCCAGGCCGTGACGTTCGTGTTGAACGACACGGGTGGCGCCGGAGAGGGGACCCAGGCACGGATCGGGTTCAACATCGCGACCCTCTATTGGAGCTCGGTGCTGCGCGACAGCGCGGTCATCAACCTCGATATCGGTTTTCGCGCTTTGGCGCCGAACGTGCTGGGTTCGACGGGCAGCAACTATACTCTGTTGTCGATGAACCAGGGCTATGCCGCCTTGGCCGCGGATGCGACCAGTGCGCTTGACCAATCGGCGGTGGCCAATCTGGCGCCGCTGGGCGCCAGCGCATTGGGCGATGGGTTCGGTGCGGTCTCGGTGACCACCAACGCGCTCAACGCGCGGGGCACGGGCTATGTTGATACCGCAACCCGCACCGACAATGACGGCTCGGTCAACAATTCCGCGCTGGCGGTGACCTCGGCCAGCGCCAAGGCACTGGGCATCACCACCGACGTCAATGGCGACGCTGTCAACTACGCCGCCACTGACGGCTCGATCACGTTCAGCAATGAATATAACTTCGACTTCGATCCGACCAACGGCATCGCCGCCAACGCGATCGACTTCATCGGCGTCGCGATCCACGAGATCGGCCATGCGCTCGGCTTCGTCAGCGGCGTCGACAGCTACGATGCGTTCACCGCGCCCGGTTCCGCCACCACCACGCCCGGTGCATTGGAAAACTATGTTGTCGCCAGCCAGCTCGACCTGTTCCGCTATGGCAAACCGGGCACGCTCGACTGGTCGACCCAGGGCACGCCCTATTTCTCGATCGACGGCGGACAGACCCAACTGTTCGGTGACTCGCGCTTCTCCACCGGCGTCGCCAATGGCGATGGCCGCCAGGCCTCGCATTGGAAGGACAGCGCATTCGGCGTGCCACAGCTCGGCATTCTCGACCCGACGTCAGGTTTCGGTCAAATGCAGGAGGTAACCGCGCTCGACCTCGCCGCCTATGACGCGATCGGCTACGACGTCGGCTTCAACGTCCTTGCCAACAGCAACTACCGCTTCACCACGGCTGACGCCTATCGCTCGTTCATCGCGGCCGCGGCCGTGCCGGAACCGGCGGTGTGGCTGCAGATGATCTTGGGCTTCGGCGTGATCGGCGGGGCTATGCGCTATCGGCGTCGCCGTACTGCCGTGCGCTTCGCGGCGGCCTGAGGGCGACGGCGCGACCCGTGGCGGGCTATCGCGCCCGCTGCGGGTCGCGCCGCTCCGTGGTCAGCGGCTGGCGGCCTGATGCAATCGCGCCAGCCGCCAGCAATGCGGGAACGAAGACAAAGGCGTTGAGCAGCGCGTCCAGCGCCGCCAGTATGGCGACCAAGGCCAGCCCCTGTTCGACGATCCCGTATCGGTCACGCCGTGCCAGCAGGCGGATGCTGCCGTAGCCGAGAATCCATGCGGCGAGGCCGAAGGCGATCACGCCGAATTGCCCGATGATGAGCAATGCCAGATTCCACGGCCGGGTCTGGCTGGGGCGCCACCAGTCCCAGCGCGACGTGCCGACGACCGGGTGCTGTCGGATCAGGCCGGCGACCTTCTGATCCTGCGAGACGCGCCAGGCAATCGATCCCCGGCCGGTCGCCCGCACCACCGCGAGCAGTTTCTGGCCGGGGGCGGTATGGCGGACCAGCCGCTCGATCGGCAGCGCGCCCGAGACGTACAGGGGTGCGACGATCACGCACAGCGCCGCGACGGCGATCGCCACACGCCGAAGATCGCGCGTACGGACCGGTGCCAGCAGCACGAATGCGCCGGCCAGCATCAGCAGGATCGCCCCGGCGGATTGCGACAGGATTGCCAGGCCGGTGACGATGACGGCATGGACGGCCTGCACGCGGCTGCCGCCCTGTCGCCACAGCGCAATCGCGCAGAGCGCCGCGAGCGCGACGAAGATGCCATATTGATTACCGTCCTCGAACATCAGCAACGGTCGGAATCCGATATAGCGATCGACCCCGTCGGCGATATACGGATGGGGGCCGTAGACGAGCGGATACAGGAACGGTCCGGCGATGCCCTCGGCCAGCGCGAAGGGCGCGATCGCCAGGGCGCCGATCGTCAAGGCCTTGGCCAGCGCGATCCGCCCCGCCGCGTCGTCCAGATAGATCCGCGCCAGCAGCCAGGGTGCAGCCCAGACCGCCATGAGATAGGCGCAGGCGACGATCGGTGCGGGCGATGGCGCGGCCGCAGCGATGCCGGCCGGCAACGGCCATAGGCAGAAGATCAGGACCGGCAGGTCGATCGGTTCCGGCCGCCAGGCCAGCCAGGCACGCGGCGCCCGGATCGTCGCAAGGACAAGGGGGACAATGGCCACTACCCAGGTCTTGTTGAGCAGCATCGCCGGGGCAGGCAGCATCGTGCCGATCAGTTCGATGGTGAAGCCCGACCGATAGGCCGCATAGCTGCCGACCGGCAGCACCAGCCAGCCGCCGACATAGGTCGTGACGATCGCAGTGCGGATGGGCAGCCGGGCGAACAACAGCACGGCGACCATCGCATAGCCAAGATAGGTCATCAATATTGCAGACAGACAGCCTCTCCTGTCACTAGACGGACCTCATGGCTCATCTCGCCCACAGCACCAATACGCTCGGTATCGCAGCATTGCTGATCGCCGCGATGGTTGCAGGGTCGCTGGGCCGAAAGGACTGGCTGGCGATCGCGGCCATCCTCGTCGCCATGGCGCTGGTCATCGCGACCGGCGCCCATTGGATGCTGCACGATACCGTCCGCACCATGCTGATGAACAATGGTGCCTACGTCGGTCACGCCGGCCTGCAGGTCGCGATCATGGTGGCGGTTCTGCTGGCGGTCGGTGTCGCGGGCGTCCGCATCGCCTTGTCGCGACACGGCGCGCGGCGCTGGGCATGGCTGACGGTGATGGCCCTGATCGCACTGTTCTGCGTCCAGGCGATATCGATCCACGGTATCGACGGCCTGCTGGGCAGGGGCATCGGACCGGTCATGGTCGTCGGATGGGCATGGCTCGCCGGCGCGGCCGTGATCATCCTTGCCGCCCTTCATGCCCGCCTGCGCTAGCCCCGGATGCGACGAGCGCCGATTGCCGGCCATATGTCCGGCCGGCGTCACTCCTGACGACATCGCCCCGGCCAATGTCATCGGGCGGATTGGATGGCGTCGATGAGCTGCTTGTCCATGACGTCCATCCGACCGGCACTGTCGGTACGCAGCGCCAGGGCGATGGCTTCGGCGGCCAGCGGCTCGGCCTCCATGAACGGACCAAATTTGATCGGGACCTTGCGGACGTCCAAATCCGCGAACCAGCAGAATTGCGCGATGCTGGTATGCCCCCACAGCCGCTGCTCCATGCGATAGGGTGCCAGCGCCGCGATCGGCGGAGACAGGCTGAACGTCCCGGCATAGACGCGCATCGCCTCGGGCAGCCCGATCGCCACCTGATCCCCCATCAGCAGCGCACCATAATGGGCGCCCAGCGCGGTTTCCGCATAAAGCGCCGGACGAGCCCGCAAGGCCGCCAGCAACTCGGCCCATTGGAATGCGACGAGCTGGATCGGCTTGTCGGGGCGAAAGCGTACGACCAGATCGAAATCGCCATCCGCAGACTGCATCATCTCCGAGCAGCGCTGAATTTTATAATACATCTTGTCGCTATTCGTGAAGGCAGCGAAGGCGGCATCGGTTTCGTCATCGAGCCGAACATGCGGCGTCCGGTACACCGCCTGCAGCGTGCGCTCGTCGACCGTGCCCCCCTGGTCTAGGGCGGCGAACAGCGTGGGATAGCGCAGGCGCAGTTCCTCGAGACCGATTTCCGTGCCGACGCGCTTGTAGGCCGCACAGAATTCCGCCCCCTCGAAGGGCAAGGTGGAACGGAACGGTTCGGGCGTCCCATGGCCGATCTTTCGCCAGCTATCGACGAACACCGTCGCATCCACATCTGCAAGGAGCGGGCGCCATGTCGGCCAGGCCCGGCGAAACCCACGCAATTGCCCCGAAATGCAGATCGCGACCCGCAAACGGCGACGGGAGCGGAGCGCAGGAATCCGGGTCCGGGCCATGTTGAGCAGACCCGCCACAGCCTGTCGCGGCCGCTGCTCGAGATGCGCAACACTGCGGATGTCGCCGCCTTGGCTCTCGCCCGCCAATCGACACCGCAACGCCGCCAGATTGTCCGCGCACGGCGTCAGCGCCTCGTTCGACGGCGGTCGGATATCGAAACGCAACTCCAGCGACCGGATGACGGCAGCATCGTCCGCCGATAGCGGGCGCCCGCGCGTCTGGCGTACGGCCCGTGCCGCCCAGTCCTCGGGAAGGGCATCGAACGATTGCGGCACCAGCCAGAACAGCAACAGCAGATGCGGCAGCGGCACGCCGCCCTCGACCAGGGCCAGGCCGCGGTCTGCGACATAGGCTGCTAGGTCGGTGACGTTCCGCCGAAAGCTATGGCGGTCGAAGATGACGCTGTACGGAATCTGGAGATCGCCGACCTTGAACATCGCGAACGCTTGGCGATGAAGGTCGCTGAGCCGATCCTGGTCGATTCCGGGCAGCGCCTCCCGTAGCAGCAGGGCGAGCAGAATGGCCTTGGGGTGAGGGCGGGCTTCGGCCAGTAGGGTTTCTAGAACGGAGCCGAGCGCCTTGCCTTGGCGGTTCAGATGGCCGGCGACGCCGCCCGTGTGCTGCGCGGCGATCCGGTGATGCAGGATGGGTGGATCGACGCCACAGTCCTCCTGTACGATGAGGTGGCGAAGCAGCGCGTCGCGCTTGGCAGGCGCCCAATTCTCCAGCGCGCGCCCCTGGTCGACCAGCGTCACCCAGGCGCTCGCCGCCAGCGCCAACAGTCGCAAATCCGGGCCATGCACCGCCAGGCCATCGGCGAGCACGGCCAGCGTTGCCTCAACATCCCCGCCGGCAAGCGACGTCTCCGCACTAGCCAGCACGCCTGTAACCCGCTCTGCTGACTCGTTCACGTCGCTCGCCCTGTCCAAAACATTCCCCGTCCCAGCGGCCCCCCGGCTCGTCGACGAGCTTCGGGGGCCGCCAATACGGGACAAATCCCGTTATGGCATCATCATCTTAGGCGCATTTTAAAATGCAGCGGTTATAATTGCGCCATGCCCAGTGCGAGCCGCTTGATCGACGCTTTCGATGCCATTTTATTCGATCTGGACGGTACGCTGGTCGACACCATGCCGCTCCATTACGAAGCCTATCGACAGGTGCTGCAGGACCATGGTCTGCATCTGGTCTGGGCGGATTACATCGCGCTCGTCGGCCCCCCCGCCAGTGAGGTGATCGGCAGTTTCGTCACGGCGGCCGGCGGTGATCCCGCAACCTTCGACCTGCGCCGCCTGCACGGCGACAAGAAGGCCGCATTCACCCACATTCTGGCGACACGGCAGCCGCAACGCCTGCCGGCCGCGGACATTCTCGACACGGCCGTCGGGCAGGTGCGGTGCGCCCTGGTCAGTTCGGGCAATCGCCACGGCGTCAGCGCCATCCTGCAGACCTTGGGATGGTCCGAACGTTTCGAGGTGATCGTGACCGGTGACGACGTCACACATGGCAAGCCCGACCCGGAGCCCTACCGCCTTGCCGCGACGATGATGGACATTGCGCCGGCCCGCTGTGCCGTGCTGGAGGACACGCCCGCCGGCCTGATCTCGGCCCGCGCCTCGGGCATGACCGCGTTCGATGTCGCCGATCTGTCGTTCGCCGCATGAGCCAGGTCCACGGCGACGCGCTCAACATCCATCCCGGCTTCTCGTCGTTCCGGCAGGTGATTCCCCTGGCGGGTTTCTCCGGGGCGGCGATCGCGCTGCTGCGCAATCCGGGGGGTGCCCAGTTCGTCCGCAAGGCGGCGATGACCAGTGACAACAACGACCCCATGCGGGTGCAATCCGCTCGCCAGCGCTGGTTGCGCGAACAGCTCGTTGGTGCGGCCAAGGTCCCCGAGATCCTGGCCGAGGGCGAGATCGACGGCCTGTATTACTTCGACATGGAATTCGTCCCGTCGCGGGACGCCAATGCGTTTCTGGCCACCGTCTCCTTCGGCGATGTCGAGCGCTTTGCCGGGTCGATCGAACAGCTCATCCGGCGCCTTTCCGAATGCGCCCTGCCGGACAAGACTGCGCCGACGGTGCAGCCGCTGCTGCTGAAGCTGGCCGAAATCGACGTGCGGACATCGGGTGGCTTCGCCGACCTGCTCGAGCCGCTGCGCGAGATGATACAGGCCGCGGACCTTTCGTCGGTCGCGCCGCACGCGACGGTATGCCACGGCGACCTGACCTTCGAGAACATCCTGGTCGGCGCCGAGCACAAACTGTGGCTGATCGACCCGATCCAGTCGCCAGTTGATCATTATTGGTTCGATTGGGCCAAATTGTTCCAGGAATGCGAAGGCCGCTGGTATCTGCACCGGCGCAAACCCATTTCGAGCGGCGTCGTCCATTGGCTGAGAAACCGTTGGCACCGCTCGGCCTGCGAGCTAGTGCCGGGCTATGCCAACTGGCACTATCTGCTGCTGGCGCTTACCTTTGCCCGCATCCTTCCCTACGCGCGAAGCGAGCACGACGTGCAGTTCGTCACGGCACGGGTGCAGCAATTTTCGCGCTCTGCCCAATCATTCTTCTGAGGTCCAGCATGCGTGTGATTGTCCCTTGTGCCGGCTCGTCGTCGCGCTTTCCCGACATGCCGCCGAAATGGATGCTGCCAGACCATGATGGCGTCCCGATGGTCGTGCGGGCGGTGGCGGGTCTCAATCTGCCGCTCGACAGGTTCGTGTTCACCATCCTTCGCGAACATGTCGTCAAATATGACGCCCTTGCCGGGTTGCAGTCCGCATTCGGCGGTCCGGTCGATTGCGTCATCCTCGATCAGCCGACGCGCAGCCAGTCGGAAACGGTGGCGGAAACGATCAAGCGCCACGGCATCACCGGCCCCGTTCTGGTGAAGGACAGCGACAATCACTTTGCGATCGATCATCTTGACGAGAGCTACAATTACGTCAGCGTCGCCTCGCTGCACGACTTCGACCTGATCAACGCGCGCAACAAGAGCTATACGCTGGTCGATCAGGACGGCATCCTGGTCAACATCCGGGAAAAGCAGGTGATATCCGACCTGTTCAGCGTTGGCGGATACTTTTTCCAGGACGCCGGCGAATTCGTCGCCGCCTATGACGAGCTGCAAGGTCCGGCGCGCACCGGCAGCGGCGAGTTATACATCTCCGAGATCATCGCCTACATGATCCTCAACGGCGCCTCGTTTCGGGTGAAGAAGGTCGAGCGCTACGAGGATTGGGGAACGATCCACGAATGGCGGAAGGAACTCGAACGTCGCCGCGTTTTCCTAGTGAGCGTCGACGGCTTTCTGTTCGAGCGCGGCTCAAGCCACTTCGCCCCCCGGTTCGCCGACGTCGCCGCGAATGAGGGAGCGGTACAGGCGGTCCGAGCCATGCACGACATGCAGCAGACGGTGATCTACCTCTCGGTGCGGCCGCCTCAGCTGGAGGCCCTGACCCGCTCGCAGCTGCAGGCACAGGGCTTGCCGGACGGCCCGATCATTTTCGGCTGTGGCGTCGCGCAATGGTCGCTGATCACGACCGGCCATGCGACACTGCCGTTCATCACCGCCCAGGCGCATGAAGTGGACCCCTCCGACATCAACGTGCTGGAGAAATTGGACCTGATCCGATAATCCTTCTCGCGTGACGTGCCCAGTGGTTCGTCTTCACGGCACTTGCGGCGTGCAGCGGCCGCATCTCCATTCCCTGTCTAGGACCGCCTGATGCGTTATATCGGCCTGCTGCTGTTCTTCCTCAGTATTCCAGTGCTCGCGGCTGCGATAAAGGCCAATGCGAACACGCGACGGGTCGTATGGGTGCTCCTCGGTGCATCGCCCTTCATCTACGGCTGGGCGCATCTGTCCGTTTCGCTAGTCTCCTGGGTCTATTGGCCCGGTTATGTGAAGGGAATTCTGATCGCCCTGCCGGACCTGCTGGCCGTAGGGCTGCTGCTCAGCACGCCGAAGCGACCGATCCGCCATGGCGTGCTTGTCATGCTGGGATTGTACATCGCCGCGGTCCTCGCATCGATGTTGGTGTCCGATCTGCCGTTCGCATCCTTCATGTATGCGTGGCAGCTTATGCGCGTGTTTCTGGTCGCGGCCGCGGTTGCCAGAATCTCCGTCGATTCCGATGCCCCGCGCCATATTGTCTATGGTCTATGCTACGGCATCATCTTCCAAGCGGGGTTTTCCGTCTATCAACATTTCGGCCAGGGCATCGCCCAGGCTCCGGGCACCATGGGGCATCAGAACCTGCTCGGCATGATGACCCATTTTGCGCTGCTAATACCGCTGGCACTGATGCTGACTGGTGACAAGGCCGCGGTCTTGAAGGCGGGCGTCGGCTCGGCGCTGATCACGATCGCGCTCACCGCGTCCCGCGGCACACTCGGCTTTGCCGTCGCGGGCATCGTCCTGCTGGTCCTGTTCTCGCTGCTGCGGCGGCCGACCGCCAAGAAGATGCGCATCGTTGGGGCAGGGGCCGCGCTGATGCTGGTGGTTGCCCCGGTGGCCTACCTCACGCTGCAGAACCGGTTCGCCAAGTCGAGCCTGGATGGCACGTACAACGAACGAGACGCCTTCGAACGGGCGGCTAGGGCTATGTGGACCGACCATCCGTTCGGCGTTGGCGCCAACGAATATGTGGTCATCGCCAATACCAAGGGATATTCGGCCCGCGCCGGCGTGATCTGGACGTCGGGGTCACGCTCCGCCAACGTTCACAATGCCTATTTGCTGATCGCCGCCGAAACCGGATGGCTTGGCCTGATCTCATTCATCCTCTTCTACGTCACGGCGGTGCTGGTCGGCCTGCGAGCGGCATGGAGCAAGCCGGTCTCGCCCGATCGCGAACTGGCGCTTGGTCCGGTGGTCGTCCTGCTGACCGTCGCGATGCACAATTTTTTCGAGTGGATCTTCGTTCTCGAATATACGCAGTATCTGCTTGGTATCTCATTGGGCTTCATCATGGGCCTTGGCATGCGGAGTGCGGTGCGCCGACGGCCGCGCCGGGCAGAGCCGCTGTTCGAGCCAGCGTCCCCAATAGATCCGCAGCCCCTCCGTGAGGTTCTGCGGTAGTAACCAGGATGATGACGCGCAGGAGGCGAACATTTCCCCTCGCTGCCCATTCCACAGCGCTGAGAGAACAACCTTCTCCACGGCGCCCATCGAATTAAAGGGTTGCTTCTGGGCCGAGCAGGCACGAGGAGAATAGCCACGTTTCGCGCGCTTCTGATTTCGACCAGACAATTGATCAAATCGGGTCGCAGGTGCCGCTGGAGGAAGCGGCCTATCAGCGTCTCAAGCTGAAGAGGTACCAGCCGCGGGCCGTGATCGACATTGGCGCCTATCACGGCGATTGGACTAAGATGGTCCACCGCGTCTTAGGTTCGCTGCCGACCCTGATGATCGAGGCACAGCCGCAGCGCGACGCGATGCTGCAGCAGACCTGCCACGACCTTGAGGATGTGCAATATGTGTCGGCAGTCCTGACCTGACGGGCAGGGAAAGCGTCACCTTCTCCAAGATGGAAAAGAGATCGTCCTTGCTGCCCAAATGCAGCAATGCTGCGCGCAGAAGCGATACCTTGATCAGCGATACGCTAGACAACGTCGCTACGGGCATAGCCGGCCCGTTGTTCCTAAAGATCGATGTGCAGGGCGCGAAACTGCAGATCCTGGCTGGCGGCTAGGAAACCTTCTGCCGCGCCGATCTCGCGCAGCTCGAGGTCGCAGTCCTGTCCTAAACGAGGGCGCGCCAACCATGCTCGAGGTGCTGTCGTTCATGAACGAACGGGGCTTCCATCCCTATGAAATCTCGGGGCCGACCCAGCCGACCGGCGACGACCCTGCCCAGATTGATATGCTGTTCACCCGAATGGACTCGCCATTACGGCCATCCAAGTTCGTCTTCTGAACGAAACCGGCGCAGAAACAGGAGAGGCGAGCTAGTCGACGCGGTCGACCAGTCGCGCGAATGCGCGATAGCGTAACCCGCGATATGTCTTCAGCGCCTTGGCCAGCGCGCGGGCGCCCCACGACGCCTGGTCGCTCTCGATATGCTGCGCCTTGAGCCACTGGGAGAATGCCGGATTAGCGTCGGCGATACGCCGCTCGATATCGGATCGAAACGGTCCATTGAATGCCGTCGAATAATGCAGGATGCGGACGCCGTCGAGCGCGGGCGCCGTGCCATAGGCGAAGAAGGCGCTCGGCGAGAAGGCGTGATCCTGCATGGTGAGCATCTTCCATGTCAGGCCCTGGGCCAGGGGCGTCAGGATCACCTGGTCGATCGTGAAGAATTCACCCGTCTTCTGCGCCAGCCGTGAGCCGAGCAGACGGGCGAAGGCCCTATTATAGCGTTCGGCGAAACCCGACCCCCGGCGCCAGGTGAAGACTCCCGAATTGCAGTTCAGCCTGAACGTCTTGCCGTTGAAATCCACCCATGGCACGTCGTCGAAGCTGGTCCCCAGCAGGGAACACACCCGTCGCCAATATCCGGCATGGGCATCGTCATCGGGGTAGATCGCAGGCGGATTGTCGATCGGCGCGATCGCCAGATCCTCGCCGTCGGCCAAGACGATCCCGGCAGGGTTGCCCATGAAGACCATGTCGCTGTCGAGCCAGGTGATCTGATCGGTATCAGCCAGTGCCTCCGCGGTCACCACCGCGGCTGCCTTGTTGCCATAGTTCAGCCAGCTGGCCGGGTTGGTGCCGGCAGCTGCGCGGACGATACGCACCCCGAGCCTGTCCAGTTCAAGCCGGGTTGAAGCGCGTAGCGCCGCTCCGGAGCGGCCGATGACCGCGATCACCGGCATGTCTGCCAGCGCACCGCCAAAGGCGCGCAGGGATCGCACCATCAGGATGGTTTGCTCCTCGAGCCGGCCGAACTCGACGCAGCAGACGCCCGTCGTCACCGCCGATGCAGCCTTGGGCCCGGCCGGTGGCTGGAGTGGGTCGAACATGCTTGGACTCCGCAACGCACTGCCAGACGATCGCTGCCTGACGGGATTCCGGCAGGCGAGACGGCGCGCCGGCGTTAGAAGCCATGGCGATAATCCACGCTGCCGCAGATTGCGATATGTCCGCGCATCGATCAGCCGCCAAATGGGGACAATTGGCAAGCAGCGCATGACGCAATCACCGGCCTGCGGTGCCTCTGTCTCGATCAGGACAATAGCGCGCGCAGTCTCGCCTTGACCGGCTCGACCACTTCCGTTCGCGCAAACAGGCCAGCCACCGACTGGCCGTCGAGATGCGTCCTGCCGATCGCCATCGGCCGCAAGCTGCGGTTCTCGCCACCGACCTCGCCGATATCGGTACGGGACCGCCGGTATGCCGAATTCCCGTAATAAAGGATAAGCATTCCTGTAAGCGGAATGGTATCCCTCATCGAAGGTTATGACGACCGCGCGGTCGGCGACCTTACCAGACAGCAGCGCCTCTAGACTGGTGACGTTATAATGGCGTGACAGCCACGTCAGATGGTCGCGGAAGCGGGATGGCGGCGTCGTGCATGCCAGGCCGCGCGTGTAATCGGTCTCCCGTTCCTCAACGTCGTGATAAAAGAGCATCTTGGTGATAATGGATTCCAAAACCCGGATCTGTTAGTGTCGGAACTTCGCGAGAAGAAACACCGGGTGGGGGCACCATAGAACATCGACAGCCGCATCGTCACAACACCATCTTGAGCCTGACAGGAATACGTGGCGCAGTCGCTGTGCTGGTGCTTGCCCACCATCTCCCGATTGCCCAGTCATTCGGCATCACAGGCGCGATGCCGGTCATTACGAACGGCAATTACGGCGTCGAAATGTTCTTCCTGCTATCGGGGTTCATCCTCACCCTTGCGCATCATCCGACTTCAGTTGGCTGGAGCTTCATGCCATCGGCCGATTCTATCTTGCACGGGCGCTTCGCGTCTATCCTCTTCACCTCGTGATAATGGCGATGATCGCCATCACGATCATGATGCTGCCGGAATATGTGGCCTGGGTACGAACCATTCCCGGGTTCAGCGATGCCTATAGCCTGCAGGGCTTCATCCAGACCGCGACATTGACCAACAGGATTGGCCTGCCTTTTTCAGGCGAATGGAACGGTCCTTCGTGGAGTCTCAGCGCGGAAATGGTCGGTTATGCGGCATTTCCGGCGATCGTCGTCTTCGCAGGTAAGATCGACAACAAAATCAACTGCATGATTGGAGTCGTCACGCTACTACTGCTGTACACCATGGTGCGGTATCACAGCGATGTGGGCGTTCTCCGCATGATCCTGACCTTTCCCGCCGGCGTTCTGCTCGGACGAATGTTCCTGATCCGGGAATCCGGCAGCGTATCGGCCGATGTCATCGCATTCCTGGGGCTGGCCGGGTTCCTGGTCGCCCTTAGCGTTGCCGGCCTCGCGCCGCTGTCGGTCTTCGGCAGCGCCGCCCTCATCTACGGCTTGGCGCTGAGCATGGGCCGAGCCGCCGCCATCTTCAAGACGAAGGCGATGGTCTATCTCGGTCGGATCTCCTTCTCACTCTATCTCAGCCACCATTTCGTGTTCATGCTCGCGACGTGGTGGATTTGGGATGGAGGCGCACCGACCGCGCATCCGCTTCCCTCGCTACTGGCGATGTCGGGCGGAGCGATCATGATCGCCCATATCCTGTACCGACTGGTCGAAAAGCCGTCGCACAGCTTCGGCCGTACCGTGTCGGACCGCTTGTTCCTTAACCGGGCGCTCAACATCGCACAGGCATGAAGGAGCGATGAAGGCGGTGTCAGACCGGCTATCGCAAAGATAGCACGCCTGGTCGGCCGCTAATCCGCTCGACCGGCTAAGTGGCCGACATCTTTAACCAAAAGGAAAGCCTAGTCGCCCAAGGTGGACGCAAGATGTCTACCGGAGCGACTGGGGAAATGAGTGACCACGATAGCACGCGACCGCTGGTTCGTCCGCGGCGAAGGATGTATCGGGCGTTCAACATGCATGTCCTCGCAGCCCTAGTCCTGGCAAGCTGTGGCGGTGCCAATTCCACCGGTCCGGTTGCCGTCGTCACGACGAGCGGCACCGGCTCGGTACCGGCTTCGGCACCGACACCCAGCCCCACGCCGACCCCCGCTGCGAGCCCCACGCCGACGTCGACGGGTTTTGTGCAACCGTCGGCGGTGACGCCGATCGCCAGCAACTTCGACACGGCGCCCTTCCTCGTGCCTGGCGCCCATAATCCGGTGCCCTCGGCCAAGCCCGACAATGTCGGCGCCTTCCGCTTCATCTGCACCGCCGGCCAGCTGAACTACGACGACCCGATCCTGTATCCGGGCGTCAAGGGCGGGTCGATGCATCTCCACCAATGGTATGGCAACACCGAGGGCAATGCGAACTCGACCTATGCCAGCTTGCGGACGAGCGGCGAAAGCACCTGTTCGAACAAGCTGAACCGCTCGGCCTATTGGGTGCCGGCGCTGATGAACGCAGCCGGCAAGGTCATCGTCCCGGACTATATGATGATCTATTACAAGCGCTTGCCTGACGGTGATCCCGAATGCCTGCGCGAATCCGACAAGGGGTGCGTTGCCCTGCCGACCGGGCTGCGCATCGTCTCCGGCTATGACATGATGCGAATGGGCGAAGCCCAGCCCGAGAATGCCACCTATTCGCATCGCTGCATCACCGACGGCAAGCCCCAGATCGAACGGGCCACGCTGGCCGAGGCGATCGCCGATTGCGGCGGTGCCGGGCAGATCATGTCGGCGATCAATTTCGGCGCCTGCTGGAACGGGCAGCTCGACAGCGCGGATCATCGATCGCACGTCACCCAAGCCAAATACATCGGGCAGTCGTATCCGCAATGTCCATCCACGCATCCCTACATCATACCACAGCTGCGCCAGCAGCTCGCCTATACGATCCAGCAAAGCGACGGTGACGTGTGGTTCTCCTCCGACCACATGAATGGCATGAAGATGGCCGGTGGCTCGACCTTCCATGCCGATTACATCGAAGCCTGGGATCCGCCGACGCGCGCCAAGTGGGAACAGCTGTGCATCGGCCAGTTGCTCAACTGCTCAGACGGCGAGATCGGCGACGGGACGATGTTGAAGCGGGGCAACCTGACCTATCTCGCGGCCCAGCGCTTGGTGGACGCACCGGCCCGCTAGGATTGGGGGCGGCGCGCCGCCCCCCCTCAGCTCCGGCGCGAGACGGGCTTCCCCGTGTCTCACACCGGCACACCATCAGGATCGATCATCCCGCATGGTCCGCCGTCACATTGGCGGCGTCGAACCTATCATGCCTGCGAGCGGCACAAGGCCCCCAACGCGCCGTTGATCGTCCCCAACCGGTCCACCCGTCGATGAAGACTGGGATTGCCGGGCCCGCGAACGCCCAATAGGGGCACAGCGCGGATGGCTCCCGCCAGCGACGCCGCGGAGCATTGTAACGGTATGACGAGCAAGCAAAGCGACGCGATCTGCAGCGATGGCGCGGCAGAAATTATCGCTGGCCCACAGAGTGAACCGGTGCCGCCGCGCTGGTTCGGCCGGATGCTTGCCCGCATTCCCCGCGTCGCCGCGCTCCAGCAGGTCGGATGGGTGACCGGCTCCTACGTGTTTGGCCAGGCCATGCGCCTGGCGACCAGCGTTGTCCTGGCCAAGCTCCTGGCACCGCAGCTGTTCGGCATCATGCTGATCATCAACACGCTGCGCACCGGCTTCGAATTGCTGTCAGATATCGGCATCTCGCACAACATCATCAGCAACCCGCGCGGCGACGAGCCGGACTTTTTCAACACCGCCTTCACGCTGCAGGCCCTCCGCGGCCTGGTCCTCGGTCTCCTCGTCCTGATCATCGCCGGCCCGATCGTTCACATCTACAACCGGCCGGAACTCACCATTCTGGTTCCGCTGATGTCGATCCTGTTCGTGTTGTCGGGCCTGCAGGCGCCGTCGCGCTTCCTGATGATGAAGCATGGCAAGGTCAAAGCCTATGCGTTCACCGACATGGTGCTGTCGGTCGCCTCGCTGGCGGTCAACGTCGGCCTGGCTCTCTATACCCCAACCATCTGGGCCCTGTTCATCGGACTGATCGTCACGGCCTTGCTGCAGACGCTCCTCACCCATGCACTGATGGATCGTGGCGTGCTGAAGTTCCAGCTCGAGCAGAAGTCGGTCAAGCAGATCGTATCCTTCGGAAAATGGGTCTTTGTCTCGTCGCTGACCTATTTTCTGGCGATGAACTACGACCGGCTGTACTTCGCCAAGGCGGTGCCGTTCGCGGTCTTGGGCGTCTATGGCGTCTCCCGCACGTTTTCTGATGCGGCGGGACAGCTCGTCCATCGGATCGGCGAGATGCTGATCTTCCCCAAGATCTCGGCCATGCAACAGGATGGCCGCACCCTGCGCACCATGCTGACGGCGACGAGGCGCCGTCTGCTGCTACTCATCGCAAGCGGGCTGGCGGTGGCGATCGCGGTGTCCGACCGCATCATCATCGTCCTGTACGACCAGCGTTATCATGCCGCCGCCTTCATGCTGCCGATCCTTCTGGCCAGCATCTGGTTCTCGATCTTGGCGACCTTGGGGGATTCGGTGCTGATGGGAACCCGGCGACCGGCCCATGCGGCGCGCGCCAACATCCTGAAGTTCCTGTTCACCTGCGTGGGATTGCCCATCGCGCTACATATCGACGGCATGGTCGCGGCCCTGTTCGTGATCGCGACCGCCGACATGGTGCGCTACATATCTCAGGCCGGATCCAGCCGGGCACAGCATCTCTCCTTCCTGCGGCAGGATGCGGTACTGACGATCGCCTTGGCCACGATGGTCGTGGCCTGGCGCGGCCTGTTTGCCGTCATTGGTGTCGTCCCGGCGCTTTCCGTCTGGTGGAGCTACGGCGCCGCGCTGCATGGCAGCGGATCGTAGCCGCGACCGGTAGATGACGCGGGGCCTCTTCCTTTCTCTTTCCCTCTGATAGCTTGACGTAAAAGAGCATTTTCACTGACATTTCCCGTCCTATCTTATCCATTGTGATAAGATCTTGCGACCGAGATCGGTCACGCCGTCGGCGGCGTCGACAGCTAGAATGCATTCACTGCACCAGGATCGTTGAGCATCACGGCGGGGGCCTTGGCAAACTATGTCGTTGCCAGTCATGTCGGCCTCAACGTTCTTGCTAACAGCCACTACCGCTTCACCACCGCGGATGCCTATCGTTCTTTCGCGGCACTGACGGAGATGCCGGAGCTAGCGGCGTGGCTGCAGATAATCCTCGGCTTCGGCCTGATCGGCGGGGCGCTGCGTTACCGGCGTCGCCAGACCGCCGTGTGCTTCGCGGCGGCCGGATTTGAACCGGTCGGCAGCGCCTCACCATGCGCGCTGCCGATCCCCTTATATGATCAATGGCCTACAGAGGGCCGATGTGGCCTGTTGAACCGCTTATATGGCCGTTGACGGCGCAGCAGCGGTATGATCAGCAAACCGCCATGAATGCACCGGACGCAACCACTGCCATTGTCGTGATTGGCCGCAATGAAGGCAAACGACTGGTCGATTGCCTGCGCTCGCTGCAATCGTCAGAAAAACCGATAGTCTATGTTGATAGCGCATCAAGCGACGGCAGCCAGGCCGCTGCTTTAGCCGCTGGCGCCATCGTGATAGACCTTGATCTCTCCCAGCCATTCACAGCTGCAAGAGCCCGCCACGAAGGCGTGAAGGCGTTACTGTCTCGCCACGCAACGGTCAGCTACATTCAGTTCATCGACGGAGATTGTACGATCGCACCCGGATGGATCGAAAAGGCCGAAGCGTTTCTTGATCACAACCCGCAATACGCTGTGGTCTGTGGCCGGCGCTTGGAACGTCATCCAGAGGCATCGCTATATAACCGACTTGCTGATCTAGAGTGGGACACACCGATCGGAGATGTCGCCGCATGCGGCGGGGACTGTCTGATGCGGATGGACGCCTATTGCCAAGTCGGAGGCTTCGATCGCCATCTCATCGCTGGCGAAGAACCCGAACTATGCTCGCGGCTCTCCCTTGCCGGTTGGAAGATATATAGAATGGATGCGGACATGACGCATCATGATGCGGCCATGACCCGGTTAGTCCAATATTGGAGAAGAGCGATCCGCAGCGGATATGGTTATGCCCAGGCATGGCATACGACCAGAAAGCGGCCCCACCCTCTTTATCAGCGTGAACTCCTTCGCACATTGTTCTGGGGCATGATCCCGCTCATCGCCTTCGTTATTGGTGTGATGGCGAAGAACCCGCTGCTCTGCCTGTTTCCGCCGGTGCTATACCTTGCACAAATGACACGCATGGCCGTCCGAGACGGGATCACCAGCCGCTTCTCATGGCAACGGAGCGGACTTCTGATGATCAGCAAAGTGGCGGAAACCTGGGGCGTGCTTCGTTATCTTTGGCGACGGTCGACGCGTGTCGCGGGTGGAACGATCGTTTACAAATGACCCAACGCATCGGCTATCTGACCAGCCAATATCCCGCCCCGTCGCACACCTTCATCCGGCGCGAGATCGCGGCGGTGCGCGCGCTGGGTGTGGCGATCGCCACCTATAGCATCCAGCGTCCGCCCGTCGGGTTGGAGGCACCGCTCGACCGGGCCGCCGCAGCGGATACGTTCACGGTGCTGGCGCAGCCCAAGCTCGCTTATGCCAAGGCCCATCTGGCGGCGCTGGTGTCGCGGCCGGGGCGCTATGTCAGGACGCTGGCGCTCGCCTGGCGGCATCGCGTGCCGGGTGCACGCGCGGCCTTGTGGGCGCTGTTCCATTTCGCCGAGGCGATCCTGCTCGCCCGACGTCTCGAGGCGGACGGCGTCCGCCACCTCCACAATCACTTCGCCAATTCGGCGGCCACCGTCGGCCTGCTCGCCAGCCGCTTCGCCGGCATCGACTGGAGCCTGACGCTGCATGGCATTTCCGAATTCGATTATCCTGCCGGCCTGCTGCTTGCCGACAAGATCGCCGCGGCGGATTTCGTCGCCTGCGTCTCGCGCTTCGGCATGGCTCAGGCGATGCGGACTATCCCGACCAACCAATGGCATAAGCTGTCGCTGGTGCGCTGCGGCGTCGACCTCACCGATCTGCCGTCCTCGGCCGCACCGACATTGCCCGCCCCCAGCGACCTCCCGAAGCCGCTGCAGCTAATCGCGGTCGGCCGCCTATCGCCGGAGAAGGGGCAGGCGGGACTGCTCGAGGCCGTCGCTCTGCTGCGCGACCGCGGCATCAGAGTCGTGTTGACGCTGGTCGGTGACGGACCGGACGCAGCTGCGCTGCAGACGCAGGTTACGCAGCTTGGCATCGGGGATCAGGTCCAATTCGTCGGGCGACAGGACGAACGCACGGCGCTGGCCTCGATCGCGGCCGCCGACGTGCTGGTGCTGCCGAGCTTCATGGAAGGCTTGCCGGTCGTGCTGATGGAGGCAATGGCACTCGGCGTGCCGGTGATCGCCACCCGCGTCGCCGGTATTCCAGAGCTGGTCCGCGACGAGACCAGCGGCTTGCTGTTCGACCCGGCGGATTGGATCGGACTGGCCGATGGGATCGCCCGGCTGGCGGCGGACCCGGCGCTGCGCGCGCGCCTCGCCGTCGCTGCACGGCAGCGGATCGAGCAGGAATTCGCGATTGACCGGGCCATCGCCGCCTTACCAGCCCTGTTTGCAGCCACGGCCGAAAGGGCCCCAGCACGATAGATCGACGGCATTTCACATCACTTGCGTTGAAACTTTCGTCCGCACGATGGTGTGAAGCAAAGAAAGGTGGATACTATTCGGCCGACCGTCAGCCGCTGCTATAACGTTTTCAAAGACATAGCGGCCCATTCATGCAGGCCGCCATGCCCATCGTATACCATCTGCGTTACCCGACGGCACCAGCATCGACGCGCTTATTGCGCGTAATATTTGCCGTAGGAATTACCGTAGCCATAGCCGTAAGGATCCGACCAGCCGCCGTCATAGCGGTTGAGTACTGTGCCGATGCATGGGGTCGGCTGCAGCATCTCGCGCGTGCCCGTCACCTGCTTGCGCGTCGTGCTGCCCTGTTCGACCACCATCAGATACGCGTCCAGCTTTTCGCAGATCACCGACGTATCGTCGTTGGCGAAGGCCGGCGGCAGATCGCAGAGCACGATCGCATTGTCGGGCAGCGCGTGCATCGCCGCGGCCAGCGCCTTGAAAGCATTGCCGCTGAACAATTCGGCGGACCGCTCCATGCTGGCGAAGCAGGGGAAGAAGGCAAAGCCATTCTCGCCGACACGATGACCGATGTCGCGCAGATCGGTGACCTTGCCTTCCAGGAACAGGCCGAGGCCGCGGCCGGACTGCAGCCCCAGTTCGCGAGCGAGCGAACCGCGCCGCAAATCGAAGTCGAACAGATAGACCTCGCGGTCCGACATCCGCGACAGCGCGGCGGCCAGATTGGTCGAGATGAACGACTTGCCCGCATTGGGCGCGGCCGAGGTGATACCCAGCACCTTCATGCCGTCACGAGCCATCCGTTTGGCGACCTGCGAGCGCAGCAGATTGAAGGCACGCGAGCGGATGTCGCGGGAGTCGAAGCCTACGATTTTGCGGCTCGCCAGATAATCGGGGTCGAGCGTCAGCACCGGCAGTTCGGCCGCCGACGGGATGGTGACGGCGGCCAGGTCGTGGCCCGCGGTATCCAGCGAAGAAAATGGGGTCACGTTTCGATCCTAAACCTGTGCCTTGCGGCGACCGAACCAGCCCCGCTTTGCAGAAAGCCCGCGCGCGGAAACGGTCGGAATGACGCCGAGCGGCGCTTCACCGAACAATTGCGTCAGCGTCGCCGGATCGCGGATCGGCCGCATGATCAGCTCCACGAGGAACATCAGCACTACGCCAAGCGCAAAGCCTGCCGCGGGACCGCCCGCCAGCAGCATCCAGCGCTTGGGGAAGCTCGGCTCGTCCGGCACCACCGGCGGATTGACGATCGACAGCCGTTCGCCGAGTTGCTCATTCTCCGCCTTCACCCCGGCGCGCGCCTGGAAGAGGCGATCGGCCACGCCCTTATATTGCGCGTTCAGGCCATCGAGCCTCTCCTGCAGCTGCGCGATCTGCTGCTGCACGACCGGCGCCCGCGACTGGGCCCCGATGGTCGCATTGACGCGCGCGGATTCACCGGCCTGCGCCGACCGCAGCGCGGCGATCTGACGGTTGTTGAACGCGACCTGCTCGTCGATCGCGCTGACCGGCGCCTTGTCGACGTTCTTGCGAGCGAGCGCTTTCGCTTCGGCCAGACGCTGCCGCGCAAGGCGGACATCCGGATGGTCGTCCGAATAGACCGATTGGGCCGCAGCCAGCTGCGCTTCGGCCTGAGCAACGATCGGATCGCGCGCGTCAGCGGTACGGGTTAGATTGCGCTGGGTCAGCAGCTGCGAATTCTCGCGTTGCAGGGCGGCGATCTGCACGTCGTAGCTGCCGCTACCGCCGCCCAGCATCGTCACGCCCGCGCTCGACAGGATCGAGCCATTGGCGGCCTTAATCCCCGCTATCTGGCGTTCCTGCTCAGCAATCTGCTGCTGTAGGCTCCGCGCCTGATCGGACAGGAACTGTACCGAGGCACTGGCCTGCTGCGTGGTCTGAGTCGCGTCGAGGCGTAGGACCTGCTCGCTGAGATCCTGCGCGACAGCTTGCGCTTTGGTCGGATCTTCGTACGAATAGGACAGGGCGAAGGCAATGGTGTTGCTGTTGCTGCCCTGCTGCATCTCGGCCGACAGCGGCGCGATCGTCACCGCCTTGCGCATCGTGTCGACGATGTCCGACAGCGCGGCATTCGCGCGCTGCTTGGGATAGAGCTGGTAACGGTTGACGAGCTCGATCAGCTCGGGCCGGCTCAGCACCTGTTCGCGGATGCGCGCGATACGGCGATCGATCACGTCATCGGGATTGCCCGCCGCTACCGCCTGCGGCAGCGTTGATGACTGGACTAGCAACGTCGCCGTCGAGGTGTAGCGGACCGGCACCACGAAGGCCGCCACCACGCCGATGATGGCGAACAGGATGACCGGTACGATCAAATACCAGCGCCGCTGCCAGATAATCGCCGGCAGATGGGCGAGCAGCGATCCGCCGCCACCCTGTTCGGCTTCATAGTCGTCGATCTGCTTCATTACCGTCCATTGAACCTGTAAGTTACGCCCACGTTCGCCGTGAGATTAGCATCGCGACGCACACTGTCGCCAAAGGCTTTGGCATACCCACCCGACACGAAGCCCGACAGCGTGCGCCGGAAACGATGCGAAAAGTTCGCCGCGGCGCTGGCATAATCGAGCGCGCTGTCACGCGGGACATTGACGAAGTTGCGCTGGAGCGGCGCACTCGCATGCGAGTAGCTGGCGGTGAACGACAGGTCGTCGGCCTCGTTCATTCGATAACCCAGCGATGTCCCCACGAGGGTCGTCGTCCGCACGCCCTGAAAGGCCGAGGGCACGGTCTGGCGCGCCGCGTTGAAACAGGCGGTCCAGCGGGTGTCGCGCCGGCACAGGTCGGCCGATCCGTTGAACGTGGTCGTCGTACGATTCTGTCCCAGGCCTTCATCCAGATTGATGATAGCCGCGCCGAGCGAGCCCTTCAGCGTCCACCGTTCACTGATATCCCGCGAGACGGTCAGGGATGGCTGGTAGACGGTGGCATCGCCAATCGTCGTCCGCAGATAATTGGTGAAGCCGACGGCAAAGCTGGCACCGACGGTGAATTTCTCGCTGAGCAGCCGGGAATAGGACACGGAAGGCGTCGCATAGTTGAAGTCTTGCAGCCCCCCGCCGGAACGGTTGGCAGAAACGGCTACGCCCGCCTCGATCTGGTCGCGCGGCGACAGGATCGAAACGATATTGCCCGACCCCTGATAGACACGTTGGCGTCGACCGATCCCGGCTAGAACGGGATCGTTGACCACGCCGGGAAGATCGGCACCGATCGGAACCAGCGGCCCCACCGGCACGCGCACGTCGGTGAAGCTTCCGACGATCGTGTTGATGTAACCGAGTCCCGCGTTGAGCGTCGTGGTTTCGCTCAGCTTGTGTGAGCCGAACCCCTGGACGCTGACGCTTTCGTTAGTGCCATAGCCTCGGTTGTAGAAGGTCGCGCGCGCGTCGCCCTCCACACGCAGGGTGGTGAGCGGACGCTCGCTGGTGAAGGTCGGATGGAGGCTCAGCGTCGGACCGATGACGGTCGGCGTGGAGCCCGGTTCAAGGAACGGGTTGGTCGCGACACCTATGCCAGCCGATGCGTCGGCGGTCAGCCGATCCTGCGCCGCGGCGGGAGACGCCACCGCGACGAGATCAAGCAGGATGATCGCTCCCGTCGCACCGAGCAAGCGGCGGTTATGGCGTGCCATCGTCATCACGGAACGATGATCGTGTCGCCGCTCTGGATGCGCGGGATCAGCTGATCCCCGTTCGCATCCGCCGGCACGCCATTGCGCATCACGCCAGACAAGCGGGCACGATTGCTCGTGCCGTTCTTGTGGACGATCGAGATGTTGTCGAGACTGGCGAATTCGGCGGGACCGCCGGCGAGGCTGATCGCCTCGAGCAGGTTGACGTAGCGGCCCGGCGTGAACGACCCCGGCGCCTTGACCTTGCCGACGACGGAGAATTGCAGCCCGGCAGGGTTCTTCACCGACACCGTCACCTGCGGCACCGCGTCGCGATACTGGCTGGCGAGACGCTTCGAAATGGCGTCCTGGACCTGTTCGGGCAGCAGGCCCTGCACCGAGAGCTGACCGACCAACGGCATCGCCATCGTACCGTCCGGCAACACCCGAATGTCCCGCTGCAGCCGCTCCTCACCCCAGACATAGACTTCGAGCTCGTCGCCGGGGTTGATGCGATAAGGGGTGACGCCCGGTGCGCGAACGATGGGAGGCTGCGCGGTCGGGGTAACGGCAGGACCCGACGGCGCGGTTTGCGCCGATACGGGCATGACGGCCGTGCAGGCCAGCAAAGTCGCCGCGAGCGAACGCCGCCACGAGAAACCCATCATTCTTGCGACCCCTTTTTGCCTGCAAGTCTTCGTCTTACGATCTTTCCCGGTAACTGGCGAGGCCGAAAGTAGGTTACCAGGACTTGGGAGCGGTTGCGAAACCATCCTGTCCGGTTACGAGACAAGGAATCATGAACCGCCACCGCGCCACGATTGCCCGACTTTGCCTCGCTTTGCTGGCAGCAACGCCCGTCGCCTGTACCAGCAGCGTCGAAAAGGCGGCGGAGCTCGCCAATCAGGCGCAGCAGCTGCTCGACAGCGGGCAGCCGGCGCAGGCCTATGCGCTGATCAGCCAGTCGATCCGCGCCCGCGACGACCAGCCCGATGCCTATCTGCTGCAAGGTCGTATCGCGATGACGCTCAACCGGCGCGACGACGCCTATCGCGCGTTCAGCAACGCGATGGCGCTTGACGCCGCCAATCTCGAAGCGTTGAACGGCGTCGCTCAGACCGGCCTGTCGACCGGTCACCTGACCGAGGCGGACGGAGCGGCTGACAAGATCCTGGCGCTCGCCCCTAATCAGACCGGTGCTTTGCTGGTCAAAGGCATCATCTGCATGGTGCGCAACAATCTGGACGGTGCGTTGACGTTCAGTGACCGGATCCTGAAGCTTAATCCCCGGGAAGTCGGCGCGACGATCCTCAAGGCGCGAGTATTGGCCTTGCGCGGCGACCGTGACGCGGCATTGTCGCTGGTCCGCGAACGGATCGGCCAGGTTGGCGAGACGCAGGAACTGACCATGGCGCTCGCCGAACTGCAGCGCTTCGGCGGCACGCCGGCCGATTTCCTCGCCTCGTTGCAGCGCATCCGTCAGCTATCACCCGACAACCGCGACTATCGCTTCGACCTAGTCGACACGCTCTATCGCATGGGGCGGGTTGCCGACGCCCGGGTCGAAGCGGCCGCGCTGGCCGCGGAGCCGACCCTCACGGCGACCGAGGCGGCACGCCTGCCGCGGCTGTTCTATGGCTATGACCAGGAGGGGCTGACCGCCAACCAGATTGCCGACGTGTCGACCAAGGCATCGATCGACACGCGGCTTGCCCTGGCGCGCTATTTCATCGCGACAGGTCATGCGGAGGCGGCGATCGCCCTGCTCAAGCCAGTAGCGACGGGCTGGTCGAGCGATATCCAGGCATTGTATGCGCGCGCCGTCGGCGCGGCCGGTGATACCGCGGCGGCACGCACCGCGGCGGATGCGACCCTGAAGCGCGATCCGAACAATGGCGACGCCTTGCTGATCCGCGCCGGAGACGCTCTGACACGCGGTGACCCGACCACCGCGATCATCGACTATCAGCGCGTCATCCACGATTATCCGCAATGGGAAGAAGGCTATCTGGGCCTCGCCCGGGCCTATGCCGCCAGCAACAAAGCGGGTGACGTGCGGCGCGTCTTCGAAGATGGCCGCAAGGCCTTGCCGCAGAGCCTGCCGCTAGCGCGCGCCTATACCGCGGTGCTGTTGCGCATGGGGGATACCGATCGCGCGCTCGACGTCGCACGGCGCTTCGCATTCGATTCCCCGGCATTGGGTGCGGCATGGACCCTGTACGGCCAGATCTGCGCCAAGAGTAACGACACTAATTGCCGCGCCGAGGTCGCCAACGGCACGCAGCAGGCCCGTACCCGCTACGGCCTTGATCCAGTGCCGGGCACGCCGCCTCCGGTCGCACTGATCGGCCGGCTGTCGTGACCGACGGACGTGCCACGGACGCGGCCGTGCCGTTCCTCGGCCTGCCGATCGCGCGCCTGACGCTCGATCAAACGGTGGACGCGGTGCTCGCGGGCGCCGACACGGCGCATTTCTCCTATGTCGTCACCCCCAACGTCGACCATGTCGTCCGGCTCGACCGGTTGCAGCGTGCCAGCGATCCGCTCGGCGCCGCATTCGCGGCCGCCTATGCCGATGCTGGCCTGGTGCTGTGCGACAGCCGCATCCTCCAGCGGCTGGCCAAGCTGTCCGGAATCGACCTGCCGCTGGTGCCGGGCAGCGACCTTACCCGCATATTGCTCGCCGATCCGCGAATGCGCGGACGGACGGTGGCGATCGTCGGCGGGTCGGAGACGCTGGTCGCGGCGCTGCGCGACGCCGCGCCGGGCATCGCCTTCGCCCAGCTGCGACCGCCGATGGGGGTGCTGCGTGATCCGGCGGCCATGGCGGCGATCGAGGCGTTCGTCGCCGAGCAGCGCGCCGATGTGGTGCTGTTCGCGATGGGCGCGCCGCAGAGCGAGATCGCGGCGCACCGCTGCCGCCAGACCGGCCGGTCACGCGGCATCGGCCTGTGCATCGGCGCCTCGCTCGAGTTCGTCATCGGCGAGAAGCGCCGCGCGCCGCTGTGGATGCAGCGGCTCGGCATGGAATGGGCATTCCGCCTCGGCAGCGAACCGCGCCGTCTGTGGCGCCGCTATCTGGTCGAGGGACCGCGCATCTTCGCGATCTGGGCCCGGCAGCGCTGACACTCTGAAAGAAGCGGCGTTATTGCCGCGGAGCGTCGTCGTTACCGCGGTCCGTTCGCACCCAATCGGCCTGTTCGCGTCGGAGCAATGTCCGGTAGATAGGCAGTTTAGCCGCGACATAGAGAGGGACCCGCAGTAGAGCGGTGCCGCTGATCTGCTCGCGGCCTGCGCACGACCATGCCGCGATCGTCGCGCCAGCGGCGGCTGCCAATCCCACCAGCAAAAGCGCAGGCGCCAACAGCGAGCCACCCAGCAATCCCAGAATCGAAACCAGGACGAGCGCCGCCCCGGCGACGACGAACAGCAGCGCAAGGGGGGGAACCAGCAGATGTAGACCAAGCCAGAGACTGCCGCGTCGGCCCCTGGCAATACCATCGACGATGAGTGGTAAGGCCCGTTTCCGCGCGATCGACATAAAACCACGTTCCCAGCGGTTGCGCTGGGTCATCAATGCGGCTTCAGATGCCGCGTCGCTCCACACCCGAGCATCCTCGAGAAACAGGGGAGGACGTCGATGGCGGGTCAGCCATGCGCCAAGCGCCATGTCTTCCGCCAGATCAGCACTGGCGAGCGGAGCGTCGGCAAGGACACTCCACGGCAGTGCCATGCCGGTCCCGGTCATGGCCGCCACCCCGCCGATGCGCGTCATGCCCCGCTGGCGAACCAGATTTTTGACCAGAAAGGCAAAACTGGAGATTTGCGATTTGGGCGAGGCGGCACGATCGGGGCGCTGCAGATAGCAGGCCTGGATAGCCCGACCGGTCGCCATAGCCGCGCCGGCAAGCACGGCGATGCCGTCCCTCTCGATCGTGCAGTCGGCGTCGAGCACGATCACGCAATCGGGCGGGGACATAGCGAGATGATCGCGGCCGAACGCCAGCGCATAACCCTTGCCTCGCCGAG
This sequence comes from Sphingomonas benefaciens, assembly GCF_052907485.1. Lineage (NCBI taxonomy): Bacteria > Pseudomonadati > Pseudomonadota > Alphaproteobacteria > Sphingomonadales > Sphingomonadaceae > Sphingomonas > Sphingomonas benefaciens. The sequence continues at coordinate 107,518 of NZ_JBREIC010000008.1, forward strand.
CAGAATCATGCCGTTCGATGACGGTCGCCCCAGCCTGTCGCGCCCGAGCCGCGGTGTCGTCGGTGCAATTGTCGGCAACGACGAGCACCGAGACGTTCGGATCGATCCTCGCGTGCAATGCCGCCAGCATTCCCTCGATCCCCATCGCTTCGTCATGCGCCGGGATCAGAATGGCGACTTGGAATGTCGAAGGGGTGGGCACGGACCGTCGCAGCGGCCGCAGACCAGCGGCGACCTCCAGCGTGAACACAAGCAGCATCGCCATGGGTAATGCGGCAATCAGCAGCGCGATGACCGTGATGACATTCATCGGGACAAACTACGGAAGAAATCACGATATTTCGTGCCGATTGCATCCCAGCCAAAACGCCGTGACCGCTCCAGTCGCACCGCCTTGCGATCAGTCGTGGCGGTCAGCGCGACGCTGATCGCCTGGCTCACAGCCGACAGCGACTGTGTATCGACGAGCAGTTCGTCGTCGCCCACGATCCAGCGTAGGCGCGGCGTGTCATGGCCGATGATGGGAAGGCCGCAGGCAAGGGCTTCGACGAAGACATTGCCGAAGGATTCGAGCAGCGACATGTGCAGGAAGGCATCTGCCGAACGATACAGCGCCGGCATGTCTGCGGGCGTGACGGTCAGACGACTGAAGCGACCAGGCAGCAATTCCGCGGCGAGCGCATCCACCGCATCGCGCAAGGCACCATCGCCGGCGACGACCAGATGCGCGTGCGGCACCGCCGCCACGGCGCGGATGCCGTCCAACACGCGCTTGCTCTCGATGAAGGCGCTGACCATCAGCACGATCGGCTTGTCCTGCGGCAAGCCAAGGCGCGCCCGCTCCGATACTCCCGGCGAGAAACGCGCCAGATCGATCCCGTTCGGTATCAAGGCACAATTCCAGCGCTCCTGGTTGCGCTCGTAAAAATCCGGATTGGTGCACACCAGGCCTTCGCAGCCGAACCAACGATATTCCGATCCACGCGTTATCGCCGGCCAGTCGCTATTCTGCGTGACGAAGACATGCGCTGGCCGCTGCCCGCCGAGCCGCGGCCGTCGCAATATCCAATTGGTGAAGGGATAGGAGCAGGTGACCGTCACATCGTAATCGCCAGGCCGGTATCGCAATGCCAGCCCGGGAGCGAAGCTTGCCTCTTCATAGGCAGTGTCGGCACGCAGCAGCGGCATCGTCGGCAGCCGTTCGAACCGCTCGCGGTTGATGGCCGGCACGTGCTCAAAGGTATAGGGCGTGCCGGGGCGGGCCTGGCCCGCCCCCATCACCGTCACCGAGTCGCCGGCGCGCGCGCAATGGTCGGCGACGGCGAGCAAGGCCACTTCCGCGCCGCGATCGAACCGATGAAAGCCCGGCAGGGCGAAGAGGAGGCGCATCGCCATGCCGTCGGCAAGCCTTACTTGGTCGTCTTGGCGGGGGCGAAGCCGGGCTGATATTCGATCTTCGCCTTGGCACGGGCATCCTTCAGCCGCTGCTGGATGACCTTGTCGAGTTCCTGCGCACGCATCATCTGCACGGCCATCGGCTGCGCCTGTTCGGGGGCGAGCGGCTGCACCTCCTTGCCGGTGATGACGCTGGCGACCACGCCCTGCGGCGTCGGCACGATGAACGGCTCGCCCGGCGGCAGCGCGAGCACCTGCTGCATCATCTGCGGCGGCACCTGGGCGCTGTCGACCTTGCTGGCACCGCGATCGAACTTGATGCCCTTGCTGGTCAGATAGTCCATGATCGCCTGCAGCGTATGGAGATCCTTCATCCCGACGATCACCGACTGGTCGGCGGGCACGGGGAAGCGGATCTGGTCGACCGAGAAGATCGTCCGGCCGGCAAAGTTGAGCGGATGATCGCTGATGAACTTGTCGATCGCGCTCTTGTCGGGGACGCGCAGCGTGTCCTGGACGCGCTTGGCATAAAATTCGAGCAGCAGCGCCTGGTCGACCTCGCGCTGGCGGGTCAGGAATTCGGGATCGCGATCGGTGCCGGCGGCCTTCGCCTGCTGTTCGATCAGGCGCTTGTCGATCAGTCGCTGGACGACCGCGGCGCGCGCCTTGTCCTTCTCGGCGCCATCGGGGATGTTGGCGTTGCGCAGGGCGCCATTGACCTCCTGCAGCGTGATCTCGTCGCCGTTGACGACTGCGGCGACCTGGCCGGTCGCCTTCTTCTGACAACCGCTCAACGCTACGGCGATGGCGACGCAGGATACCAAAATGGGAGCGCGGGACAAACGGGACATCGACGTTCCTCTAGAAAGAGCATGACATTGACGATAAGACGGTCCGAGCATTGCAGAAAGGCTGCGCCGACGTGGAAACCGCCTATGACTGGATTACCTTGGCGTTATTCGCGGGGCTGATCGTTCTCTTCCTCGAGCGTTCGAGCAAGGAAGAACCGACCGATCATCTCTGGCAATATCTCGTCCCCAGCGTTGGCTGTGCTTTGGCCAATTACGCCGGCAATCATGGACAAACCCTTGTCGCCATCGTGATCATCCTCGGCGTGATCGGCTATATCCATGTGGTGCTGAAGCCTTCCGACCTCTGGTCGAAGCGCTAGGCCGCACCGACCAGCAAGCGACGCGCGACCGGCGGGGACGTGCGCACCATCTGCGCGGCGAACGTCGTCAGATCGGCCCGCGCGCTCGCCATGTCCGGCGCCAGTGTCGACACCCGCACCAGCACGCCGTCCGGAATGAGCCCGTCGAGGTTGGCGCGCAACACCGCGACGCGCTGGTCGAGCCAGCTTGTCGGGAAGAAGCCACCGATCCGTGTCCAGTAGAGCACCTGTTCGGTCCGGCTAACGCCATCGGCGGAAAAGGTATTGGCGGGAATGTTGCCGCCGACGCCATTCGGCACTTCCTCCACCACCGTCGGTGACAGGCGATAGCCGCCGGCCGGGTAACAGACCTCCGGCCGGTGGACCTGGAGCATGCCGTCCTGCACGTTGCTGTAGGCAACCAGCAGCATGATCGGCAGGCGATCCGGCGCGGTATAGTTTCGCGTGACCAGGCCGCTGTACAGCGAGTCCGACAGGGCATCGGGGGGCGGCAGCACTAGGCCGGAGGAATCGCGATACGTCCAGTCGCCGATCCGCGTCGGGATCAAGCGGTCCAGCGCTTCCTTGCCGACCTTGGCACTGGCCGCCCTGGGCTGCCGCGCCATCGCCACGCCCCCGACTCCGAGCAAAGCGGTGCCGATCAGCATGCTGCGGCGGTTGATCGGTGAGGTCATGGTCATGCCGTCTTCCGGATGATGAAGCGTCGCCAGATCGGTTCGAGCACGCTGTCGATGGCGAAGATCGTCAGCAGGGCGACGCTGAACATCGTCAGGCCGGCGAAATTGTGCAGGAAGCCCTGCGCCATCGCATCGCCGGCATGATAGGTCAGCAGGATCAGGATCAGCACGCGAATGAAATTGGTGAAGATCGCCACCGGCAGGATGAACAGCGTCAGCAACAGCGCATAACGCCAGTCCGCCTGGTGCCGCATATAGACGTAGAACAGCGAGATCGCGGTCAACGCGACGATCGAATTGAGGCCCGAACAGGCCGCCGCGACGAGCAGTTGGAACTGGCCGACCTGGATGGTCACGCCGGCGCTGCCGATCGGATAGCCGAACTGATAGAGCAGGGCGACCGCCGCACGCGAGATGCCGGTCTTGAGCGATCCGGTCATCGCCGCGACCAAGGTGTCGGGCAGCGGGAACATAAAGGCGAGGTAGAGCAGCGGAAACCACAGTCGCCGCATCGCCGGCAGGCCGATCAGTGCATAGATCGTCACCAGCACCACGGCATACATCAGATAGCCCTGAATCTCGACGATCTGGGCGATCCGCGACACCAGATAGAGTGGCAGGGTGACGAGCAGTCCGAGCACCGGCAAGATGAGGGGGGGCGGGGCGACCAGCGGTCGCGCGGCCGGCCACAGCCGCCACAGCAGCCACAGACCGGTGAACAGCACGATCGGCCCATGCGCGCCCGCTTCGGTCGTCCAGCTGACCTTGGCGACAAAGATCATGGTCGGGACGACGACAAGAGCGAGGCCGGCCAGCAGCACCAGCGGCGCCAATGCGCCGGACCGCCGTCGATCCGACAATGCCAAGGTCGCCATGATGTGTGTTCCAACCCCAGCCGAATATGCCGGTGTACAGCCCGGCTTCCGTTCGGAGCCTAGCATGGGGGCCAGCAACGGCCAAGCGGACGGGGCTTGGCTCGATCATCACGTCCCAGTTCGGCACTTTCCGGCGACACGTTAGACTTTGTCCGGCACCATTACTGTCGAAAGACGTGCCCTGTAACGCGACCTTCACAGTTCGTCGTGCAGACGGCGTCGCTGCGAAGCTGCTTGCCTCTCACCCTGATCCCGGTCACGGGAGGAGCGGGTGGGGGCCCAAGGGATATCAAGACAATGGCACGGCAATATGGCGCCCGAAAGCGCGTGATGGTGACGGGCGGCGCCGGTTTCCTCGGCTCGCACCTGATCGACCGGCTGATCGAACGCGGCGACGAGGTGCTGTGCCTCGACAATCTGTTCACCGGCACGAAGCAGAATATCGCGCATCTGCACGGCCATGAACGGTTCGAGTTCATGCGTCACGACGTGACGATCCCGCTCTACGTCGAGGTCGACGAGATCTATAATCTCGCCTGCCCGGCCTCGCCGGTTCACTACCAGCACGATCCGGTGCAGACGACCAAGACCAGCGTCCATGGCGCGATCAACATGCTCGGCCTCGCCAAGCGGACCGGCGCCAAGATCTTCCAGGCCTCGACCAGCGAGGTCTATGGCGATCCCATCGTCCATCCGCAGCCGGAGAGTTATTGGGGCCATGTGAACCCGATCGGGCCGCGATCCTGCTATGACGAGGGCAAGCGCTGCGCCGAGACGCTGTTCTTCGACTATCATCGCCAGCACGATCTGCGCATCAAGGTGGTGCGGATCTTCAACACCTATGGCCCGCGCATGCACCCGTCCGACGGGCGCGTCGTATCGAACTTCATCGTCGCGGCGCTGAAGGGCGAGCCGATCCCGATCTATGGCGACGGGTCGCAGACGCGCAGCTTCTGCTATGTCGACGACCTGATCGACGGCTTCCTGCGGCTGATGGACAGCAACGACGACGTCACCGGCCCGATCAACATCGGCAATCCCGGCGAATTCTCGATGCGCGAACTCGCCGAAAAGGTGATCGCGATCACCGGCTCCAAGTCGGAGATCACCTATCTGCCGCTGCCGCAGGACGATCCCAAGCAGCGCCGTCCCGATATCACACTGGCGCAGACCGTGCTCGGCTGGCAGCCGTCCGTCGCTCTCGATCAGGGGCTGGAACGGACCATCGCCTATTTCGCCAAGATGATCTGAGGCGAGCGGGCTGCGAGCCACAAAGTTCGCGCATGAACATCGAACACCGCCGGCACGTCCGAGCAGATCGTGTCACCGCACCGAACAAATGGGCTCTACGACCATTACGGACCTAAAATAGGTCTTAGTTTCAATTCGGTACAATCCATGTGATCGTCGTCGCAGACACAATGGGTCTGGTAACGATATGACAGGGTAAGGCTGAGGATTGGCGGACGGAGATATCCGGCACATGACGGCCCACGGAGTAGTGAAAGCGAGCGACCATTATCAGGGTGACGGCGAGCGGACCGATACGCAATCGGTTCGCGTCGCGGTCTATTGCCTGCTGGCACTGCTCGATGCCATCATCGTGGCGCTCGCCTTTGCACTGTCGGATCTGATCCGGCATCAGGACGTCCGCGACATGCTGACCGTCAGCTATTGGCTGATCATCCCCGTGTTCGTGGCAGCCAGCTTTTACGTCCGCGCCTATTCCTACACGACATTGATCGCGCGGCACTTCAGCATCTGGAAGGCGGTCACCGCCATGCTCGGCGCCACGGCGGCCACGATCATGCTGCTGTTCGCCGCCAGAAACAGCACCGACGTGTCACGAGTCGCCTTTTTCTCTGGCACGCTACTGGCGATTATCGGTCTAACCCTGATCCGCCTGCCGCTGCCGGTGCTGATCCGCAAGCTCGGTTCGCGATTCTTTTGCCGGATCCTGATCATCGACGGCGAATTTAATGCTGAGGTACCCCCCGACGTCCATTGCATCAACGTCACGAAACTAGGCATCCGTCCCGAAATCACCGATCCGCTGATGCTGCACCGATTTTCGGAGATCGTCGCGGGCGCCGACCGCGTCACGGTGTCGTGCGCCGTCGAGGATCGCGATCGCTGGTCGCTGTATCTGAAAAGCGTCGACTGCGACGGCGAACTGCTGATCCCCGAGCTGCATACGATCGAACCACTTGGCAATGCCTTCAGCATGGGGCTGGCCGGCGTGCGCGTGTCATCGGGTCGGCTTGACATGCGTAACCGGCTGATCAAGCGCAGCTTCGACATCGCCATCGCATCGCTTGCACTGCTCATATTCTGGCCGGCGATGCTGATCGTCGCGCTGGCGATCCGGCTGGAGAGCCCTGGTCCGATCCTGTTCCGCCAGCAGCGCATGGGCCGGGCCAACCGCCTCTTCGAGGTTCTCAAGTTCCGCAGCATGTACGTCGACCTGAGCGATCGCCACGGCGATCGTTCGACAGCGCGCGGCGACCCGCGCGTCACCCGTGTCGGTCGTATCATCAGGGCTACCAGCCTCGACGAGCTACCGCAGCTGCTCAACGTGCTGGGCGGCAGCATGAGCATCGTCGGCCCGCGCCCGCACGCCTTGGGGTCGCGCGCCGGCGACAATCTCTTCTGGCAGATCGATCGCCGCTACTGGCTACGCCATACGATCAAGCCCGGGCTGACCGGTCTGGCGCAGGTCCGCGGTTATCGTGGATCGACCGAAAACGAGCACGATCTGGTCAAGCGGCTCGAAAGCGACATGGAATATCTCAACAACTGGTCGCTGATGACCGACCTGACGATCATCGGGCGTACCGTGCTGGTGATGCTGCACCGGAACGCATACTGAAACCCCGGCACGAACGGCGCGGTGACGGTCGTCAGAAGGGGATTTCTCCCTCATAATTGCCCGCCTCGCTATAACGGCAGACCAGCACGTCCTCGCGCGCGCCATGCGCCAGCGCGCAGCCGACCGAATGGGTCGCCCGCCACATCAGCTGGGTATAATGGCCGACATCGGCGACACGGCCGGTAGTGCTGTTGTCGGGAAAGCGACCGGGCCGGAAGACGCGCTGTTCGCGCGCCCAGGCATCAACCATCGCCTCCGGCGTGAAGCGGTGCGGCGTGCCGGCCCAGAGATTCTCTCCCTCCGGCGCCGTCTCATTTTCCGGTGCATGGTGGAAGGTCCCGGTGGCGGCGAGATGCTCCGCCCAGACGCTTGCCGATCGGGCAAGAGCCGGATTCCAGCTAAGGGGAGGAATGGCGCGGCGGGCGCGTTCTTCATTGTGTCGGGACAGCAGGCGCGAGGCGAAGCCGTCGTCCGCCCCGATCAGCAGCGGCGCCATGCCGAGGATCAGCATGGCATAACGACGCTTATGGCCACGAACCCGTCCGGAACGCATGATCTCTGCCCTCGATGCGAGGGCGGATGATGCCGCACCGTCTTGACCAGCCGGTTAGAAGGGCTGGTAAATCGGCAATTTACGTCGAATGACCAGCCGATCGGCCAGCATCGCCCGGCGAGCTGGCCGGAACAATGAAGGCGACATCCCCGCGCCGAGCCACGGCGAACAGGCGTCGCGCAAAGTCCATCGGCAGGCCGACACAACCATGGGTCGCCCGCCCTTCCTCGACGGTACTGGCGTGGATCGCGACGCCGTCGCGGGTCAGCCATAGGGTATAGGGCATATCGGCATCGTACAGGGTCGAACGATGCAGCCGTTCGCGGCCCAGCACCGGAAAGGCACCGGTCGGCGTCGCCTTGCCGTCCGAGCCATAGACAATCACCGCGGTGCCAATCTCGTCCGAGCTGCGAAACACGGAGATCAGCTGCCGCGCCAAGTCGATCCGGATCCAGATCGGCCCGGCACCAGCCCCGCGATCGTTCCAGACGGAATCGCCGAAGCTCATCCTGCCCGGCAAGGTCAGCAGGCTGCCGATCTGGAAACGCCGACCGTCGGGGGCGGTGAACACCGTCCGGTCGCCACTCCCAAAGCGGATCCGGCCATCGGCGGGGGCAGGTGACGGCGTGCTTGCCACTGCAGGCGAGGCGATATTGTCGACGGGGATCGATGCCTGCCGGCAGCCGGCCAGAACGATCAGCAGAACCGGGACCAGCGGTCGTATAGCCTCAATCGGCCTAAGACGTTGCATGGCGCAGCATGGGTCGCCGCTGCCGCATCGTTGCCCCGATCGCGAAGAAACCGAGTATCAGCATCGCCCAGGTGCCCGGCTCCGGCACGGCGGGAGTCGAGGGCACGACGCCCCCCGGGTCACCGCCATTGCCCGGCGTGTTGCCCGTTCCGCCACCACTGCCAGTACCGCCCCCAGGGCCGGACACGACGCCGATCCCGGGGCTGACGGGCACGAACACACCGCCCGGACCGACGGGGACATTCCCATCGGTCAAGGCTTCCTCGACCGGTACCGGTGCCGTCGGATCGAAGCCGGCCGCGACCGGCGTATAGGGCGTGAAGGCCGGCGTGGTGCCTGGGGCGACAGGCAGGCCCGGCCGATGACGTACGGAGGTCAGGACGCGTTCGTGCGGCGGGCCGACGTCGAACCCGGTCCGCGGCGGCTTGTTCTGCACCAGCCAACCATAATTACGTGCACCGGGGGAGCGGGCGTCGAGCAATGTTTCGGGCGTGTCGATGCGGGCCTCCGCATCCGTCTTGGTCCGCGGTGCCTCCGCCGAAGCGCGCGACAACATATCGCCTGCACCGGCAATGCCCATTACGCTTGCGCCAAGCGTCACGAACAAGGTCGCGACCGGGCGACGCCGCATGACTGCACCGATCTGGCGGACCTTGCGCCGAAAGAGCCGAGCAACACCTTGCATCTTCGAGAAACTCTTCTGCCTCATCAGGGTTGCACACCGATCACGCCGATCTCATGCAGCCATCCATTTCCAAACGCGGCACGATCGCTCATTGGCCCGGGCTCAGGGCACAATGCACCGCACCTCACCTTCAATTGATAGTTAAACTATTAAAGTAGATCAACGCCATGTAAAATTTGGCCGATCAAAATATTAGGGCGTCTATTCAACCAGATAATTTGGCATCCTCAGCCAGTCCCGGGCGCTGTTTACCCTATCAATTCAAAATCTTCATAAGTTTAACTCGCATCGTCCCCCGACACCGCTTGCTCACCCCCATGCGACAATGAGGATCCAAATCTGCCACATGTCCCGTTTTGATACAAACGATTAGTGCCAAGAAATTTACTGACTTCAGCGGAACTTGAAACTTAACGCCTTGTTAACGGCTCGCTCGGGTCCGCCGAGTGCACCTGAGAGGGACATGTATGAAGAAGTTGCTTAGCTTACTGGCCGCTGGCGCTGCCGTCTGCGCCGCCTCGAATGCGAATGCCGCTACGATCGCCACGGGCAGTTCGGTCGATTTCACCGGCTATCTCAACGCTACCGGCGGCAACAGCTTGTCGACCGCAACCGCGCTTGACTTCCTGGCGAGCTCGGGTGGCACGGCGTCGCCGGGCGTTGCTGGCGTTATCCCGAACTATGGCACCGGTACCGGCAGTTTCGCCGGCTTCTCGTGCATGACCGGCACCTGCGGCACGATCCAGGACATCGCAAACTTCCGCGTCGGCGCCCAGTCGATCGCCAATTTCTTCGTGCTGACCGGCGGCAACAACGCCTCGCCGATCAGCTTCGACCTGTCGTCGATCGACACGATCGGCAGCATCACCGCCAACACCTTGGCCTTCGCCGCGACCGGCACGCTCCGTTACGACGGTTTCGATGCCACTCCGGCATCGTTCGTGTTCACCACCCAGGGCGGCACGACGACGTCCTTCTCGGCAACGGCGCAGACGGCCGCCGTGCCTGAGCCGGCGACCTGGGCGCTGATGATCCTCGGCATGGGTGCGGTCGGCTTCGCAATGCGTCGCCGCAACACGACGACCCGCGTCCGCTTCGCGTAATTACTGCGCAGCGATTCTAAGAAGCCGTCGCCCCGCCGGGCGGCGGCTTTCTATGTGACAGCTATCGATAACATGACCGTTACTTGGCTGCTTGAACGGCCCTTGTCACAGATGCGGCTTACGGCTTGGGACATTTCCTGAGCACTGCACCGGCAGCTGGAAACGCGGCTCGGACAATGCCTCTGTGACACGACAGGGATCCATGCCGCGATAGTCAGATCAGCCGCCAGACCAGTCCCAACACCATCCACGGCCCGATGCCCGCAGCCGTGACGCACAATATCCGCATACGGGGAGACAGCGACCATTCGCGCTGCGCCGGCTGATCGACAGCGGCCGCAGAGTTAAGTTCCGGAGCCGGAAAACGGATCGGTTCGGGCGGCGCCAGGCCGGCGAGCGCGGAGGCGAGTTCCTCGGCCGTCAGCGGTACGACGAACTGGCAGCCATAATGGCCGTCGTCCGCCCGCTGCACCCGTGCCGTACGCAGACCGACTCCGAAGATGCCGAGCGTGATGGTGTCGCCGACCGCAAGGCCGCGCGCCGTCGCCGTGCGAAATCCCGTGGCGGACAGATCGTCGATGACGACGTCCTGCGGTTCGGCCTGCGGATTGCGCAGCGTGCCGTCCAGCAGCACCGGATAGCGCTCGGCCGAACGATCGTCCTCATAAAGCTTGGCAACGAACGACATGCGATACCCCGACAATGCCCGGGCATGTGTCACGGCAAATGGTTGACATTGCGTTATGCGGCAGAGACGCTGACGGACGACACCAAAACGGTGTTGGGACAATGATCTGGCCGGTGTGGCCGAACCGCATGGGACAGCACATGATCGTGGACGATCGGCAGGACGGCGACAGCGCCCGATACATCGTCGATCGCGGCTGGAGCCTGCAGGTCGGCGCTGTCCAGCTGACCCGATGGCATCGCCGCTATGCCGTTCACGCCGATGCGGGTCATGACCCCGCACCTCCCAAGCGGTCGCTGCTATTCTCGCCACGGGCAGCGCTGGGCGGCGTGGCGATCTGTGCACTGAGCTTTACCGCCGCCAGCCTGATGGTCGAGCGGGTCGGGGCGAGACCGACCTACGCCATCGACATTCCCGTGCCGCCACGCAACCGTGCTCCCGAGGTCGTCCACCATGCCCCCACGGCGCGTCTGACCCGTGTGGTATCGAGCGAGAAGAGGACGCGACAGCGGCTGCACCATCTGACATCGGATGAGGCATCGTCACCGCTTGCTGCAGCGGTCGATGCACCGGGTCTTCACGATCCGCTGGCCGGCGAAGCGTCGCAGGCGCGGGCGATAAAGACCGCCATGACCACCGGCGACATGCAGGAATGGACCGACGAAGCCGCCGGCATCCACGGCTTCGTCGTCGCCGGGCCGCTGCGCGAGGAGGACGGCCAGCGGTGTCGGGCCATGTCGGTGCTGATCCGCACCCTAGGGCAGGGCGATCAGGTCGAGCAACGCCACGATTGCCTGCCCTGACTATGAGTCCAGCAAAGGACAGAGCGCAGTCCCCTTCATTTTTTTGACGCAGAGGAAAAATATCGGCGGGGGATGCCGCGTCCCGCCATTCTGCTGTCCGAAGCCGCCAAGCGGCTGTTGCTCGAACTGCGCACCGGCGGGCCGGCGTCGCGCAGCCGGATCGCGGCGCGGCTCGACATCGGCCATGCGACGGTGACGCGGCTGTCGCGCGAGCTGATCACGCTCGGCCTGATCGCCGAGCAGGAGGAGCCCGCGACGCGCACCGGCCGCGGCCGGCCGATGGTGCCGCTCGTGCTGAGCGGCGAGGGCGGCTATGCGGTCGGTGCGACCGTCCATCCCGGCTGGGCGGAGATCGTCGCGCTCGATTGCGCCGGCCGCCTGCTCGCGCGCGAGGAGGTGCCGTTCGACGATCCCGATCCGCGCGCCTTCGCCCGGCTGCTCGAGGCGCAATTGCGCGCAATCGCCGGCCGGCCCGGCATATTGCCCTACCGCTTCCTTGGGCTCGGCATCGCCAGCACCGGCTATGTCGTCGACGCCGCGGCCGACCGGCGCTGGACGGTGGAATGGGTCGCCGGCTGGCGCGACGTGCCGCAGGCGCGCTTCTTTTCCGATGCCCTCGGCCTGCCGGTCTGGGTCGAGAATGACGGCACCGTTGCCGCGCTCGCCGAATATTACCGGCCGGCGATCATCACCCGCTATCGCGACATTCTCGTCTTCTTCCTCGGCCACGGCTTGGGCGGCGGGGTGATCGCCGATCGCCGGCTGGTGCGCGGCGAGCACGGCAATGCGGGCGAGGTCGGGCGGCTGTTCCTCGATCCCGCCGCGCGCCCCTCCGGCCTCGACCTGCTTCACACGCTGCGCCGCGCCGGCATTGCGATCCACAGCCTGTCCGACCTGCCGGCGCTGCTCGACGACCATGCACCGCTGTTCGCCGGCTGGATGGACCGCGTCGCCGGGCAGTTGCGCTACGGCATCGAGGCGGGCGCGGCTTGGCTCGATCCCGGTGCGGTGGTGATCTCCGGCACGCTGCCCGACGCCCTGCTGACCGGCCTGGCCGAGCGACTGCGCGGCTGGACGACACCCGGCTATCACGGCGCCGCGCCGGCCATCCATGCCTCACCACTGGGCAGCACCGCGGTGGCGATCGGCGCGGCGATGCTGCCGATCCACGCCCTCACCGCCTGACAGGCGCCAAGCAGAGCCGGATCCGCCGCTCGATTTATTTTCAAGAAACGAATTAAAACCGTCATCGACCCGACCTAGCCGCGCCTCCGTCCATAACGGACGGGGGAATCAGCATGACCATCATCGTCCGGGCGAGCACCGCGCTCGCCCTCATCCTTGGCGCGCAGGCCGCCTTTGCGCAGACGCAGACGCAGCCGCCCGCGGCGCCGGAACAGAACCAGGACGATGCCGACGCGCCGCGTCATGCGGAGGGCGACATCGTCGTCACCGGCATCCGCCGCGCCAATGCCGCCGCGATCGAGAGCAAGCGCCGCGCCACCAACATCGTCGACGTGGTCAGCGCCACCGACGTGCGCGCGCTGCCCGACACGACGATCGTCGAGGCGCTGCGCCGCGTCCCCGGCCTGTCGGTGCTGCCGGCGACCGACAACGAACATCCCCGCGACGAGGCGGCGACGCCGGTGCTGCGCGGGCTGGGACCGAGCTACAACAACGTCACCATCGACGGGCTGACGATCGCCTCGCCGGGCACGCCCAACGGCACCCTGGGCTCGATCACCCGCGGCGTCCGGCTCGACATCCTGCCCGCGTCGATGGTCAGCGAGATCCAGGTGGTGAAGACCTTCTCCGCCGATCTCGACCCCAATGCGACGGGCGGCGCGATCAATCTCAAGACGCGCTCGGCCTTCGCCCAGGGCGGCAAGCCGTTCTTCACGATGGAGGCCTCGCTCGGCCATGCCGGCGACACCGGCAAGCCGCGCGACCAGCGCGATCCGGGCTATCGGCTGATTGCGACGGGCAGCACGACGTTTGGCGCGGCGCATCAGTTCGGCGCGACGCTGTCGGCCAATTACCAGACGCTGTCGAGCTACACCGAAACCCATATGACCACCGACACGGTCCATTACGGTTCCTACGACGCCAAGGGCGTGCTGCAGAGCGGCAGCAACCTCGGCAACGGCTATGCGGTGCCGCAGCAGGACAAATATTGGTACGTGATGAACCGCCGCGACCGGTTCGGCATCACCGGCAAGCTGGAGGCGCGGGTCGACGACGGTTTCGACGTCTTCGCCACCGGCGGCTATTACGTGTTCCGCGACAATATGGAGCGCAACGAGATCATCATCGATCCGCGCAACCGCAACCGCGTCTTCAACCAGACCGCGACCTCCGGCACCTATCCGGGCGGCGACGTCGAGGTCGGCTATGCCAACCAGATCACCACCGCGCGCACCCGCGTCGGCCAGGCCGGCTTCAACTGGCGCCCGGGCACCGGCCAGCTGCTCAGCGGCCGCGCGTCGATCTCCAACGCGACCTATGTCGAGCCGATCTTCATGGTCAAATATGCCACCAACATCACCCGCCCCGCGGCGGTGGCGACGACCACGACCGGCAGCGGCGCGACGATCAACGCGACCGGCGAATACGGCTTCACCTACGACACGTCGGGCCTCGACCAGCGCTTCCCGATCAGCGCCGCGGCATACAACGATCTCGCCAATTACAGCCTGCTCTACTGGCGGCCGGCGAGCGATTACGTGCGCCGGGCGGGCGACCGGATCGCCACCGGCCGGCTCGACTATGGCCTCAACCAGGGGTTCGACGATCGCGGCGCCGGCTTCGCCGTCGGCCTGAGCTATACCGACGACCGGCCGCGCTTCGACATCGGCCGCACCGAATATCAGCCCAACGCCACCGCGCCGGGGCTGAAGATGGCCGACGTGCTCGGCCCGTCCAATGCGATCATGCCCTATCTCGGCCTCAACCTGTTCGCGATCGACCCGGCCAAGGCACGCGCGCAGGTCGAGGCGGCGCCGCGCAGCGCCTATAACGCCACCGACCAGCTGAGCTTCAGCAACCAGGACGATTTCACCCACCGCGAAAAGCTGTTCGGCGCCTATGCGCTGATGAGCTGGCGCGGCGAGCGGCTGAACGTCCAGGCTGGGCTGCACTATGACGACACGACGCAATCCACCGTCGGCCGCCAGCGCCAGTATGACAAGGCGCGCGCCGCCTATGTCTATGTCGACCGGCCGACCGGTTCGGCCTATCACTATCTGCTGCCGTCGACGGTGCTGACCTTCCACGCGACGCCGACGATCGACCTGCGCGCCGGCGCCAGCCGCACGCTCGGCCGGCCGCCCTATGACGCCTATGCGGCGCGCACCTCGATCAGCTTCGTCAACCCGAACGACCAGGGCAATCCCGATGCGGTCGGCGTCACCGTGACGATCGGCAATCCCGACATCCGCCCGCGGGTGTCGAACAACCTCGACCTGGCGGCCGACCTCCGGATCGCGCCGTTCGACGGCCAGCTGTCGCTCGCCGCCTTCAACAAGCGGATCGAGAATGAGATATTCACGCTGACCAACGTCACGCCGTTCACCTTCGACGGCACCACCTACGCCAATGCCGCGGTCAGCACGCCGGCCAATGCCGCCGGGGCGCGCGTCCGCGGGCTGGAAGGGTCGCTGATCCTCAACACATTGCGCCCGGTCGCGCCGCTGCTGGCCGGCTTCGGCATCGCCGGCAACGTCGCGTTGCTGCGCGGCCGGCTGACCGTGCCCTATTCGCCGAGCGCGACGACGATCGCATCGCGCACGCTCGACCGGCTGGTCGGCCAGCCCGATTATACCGCCAATGTCACCGTCTTCTACAACACCGGCGGGCTGGAACTGCGCGCCGCCTACAATCGCCAGGGCCGCGCCCTGCGCACGGTGATCAGCAACATCAGCTGGCAGGATCTCTATTGGGCGCCACGCAGCCAAGTCGATCTGTCCGCCACCTATCGCGTCAACCCGGCGGTCAGCCTGATCGGCCAGATCGGCAACGTCACGCACCATCGCATCACCAGCCTGACCGGGCCGGGCGTGAATCTGCTCAAGGACAGCTACTCGGTGCCGACGACCTTCTGGCTCGGCCTGCGCATCACCCCGAAATTCTGAGAGGTAACCCATGTCCTTGCTCATGTTCGTGCTGGCGCTCGCCCAGCCTGCCCCCGCTGCCGTGCCCGGCGATCGTGCCGCGGCGATCGCCCGCCGCATCGCCGATCCCGATGGCGGTCCGATCGTCGTCGCGCATCGCGGCTGCCACAATCCGGCGCCGCGCCACGGCCTCGCCAGCGTGCCGGAGAATTCGCCCGCCGCGCTCGACCAATGCGTCGCGCTCGGCGTCGATGTGATGGAACTCGACGTCCGCCGCACCCGCGACGGACACCTCGTCGTCCTTCACGACGCGACCGTCGACCGCACCACCGATGGTCACGGCAAGGTCGCCAACCTGACGCTGGCCGCGGTGCGCGCGCTGCACCTGCGCGACAATGAGGGCGGGGCGGGGGCGACGCTGACCGACGCGCAGGTGCCGACCCTCAACGAGATGCTGGCGCAGGCGCGCGGGCGGATCGTCCTCAACCTCGACGTCAAGGACGCCATCTATGCCGAGGTTGTTGCCGCCACCCAGCGGGCAAGCGCGGCGGGACGCGTCATCGTCAAGAATGCCGCCGGCATCGGCGACCCGCCGCTCGCCGCCCTGCCGCCCTACGACCGGGTGCCGTTCATGCCGATCCTCAGCGCCTCTGACACGGCGGGCAGCGACCTGGCTGCGGTGATGCGCCGCCAGGACGACGGCGCGCGGCGCCCGCTCGGCTACGAACTGCCGCGGATAGATGCGGCGCAGCTGCCCGGCGTCGCGGCCGAGGCGAAGCGGCAGCGCCGGCGGCTGTGGTGCAACAGCCTGTGGGACGGCTTCGTCCGCGGCATGGGCGGCGACGTCGACGCGCTGCGCGACCCGCAGGCGATATGGGGCCGGATGATCGCCGGCGGCATCTCGATGATCCAGACCGACGAACCCGAGGCGCTGCTGCGGTATCTCGGCCGGGACAAGACCAACTCATAAGGAGAAGCCGCTAACGACATGCCAATATATCGACACCGTGTTTTACATACATGTCGGTTTGTCGACATGTATGCTCATCGACCATCGGATTACAGGAAACGCTCGCCGGCATGATCCTTGAACAGCTCGGCATTGCGGACGTAGTCGGACAGGATCTGCACCGATTTATGCCGGCTGACCTCCTGTAGCTTGAAGATCGTCGCCCCCTGTGCGGCCCCCTCAGTCAGGAAGCCGGCGCGCAGGGAATGGCCGCCGTACAGACTGGGGTCGTAACCCGCCGCGGCCGCGCGATCCTGCACCAGCCGCGCGATCGCGCGGTCCGACATCGCTGCCTCGGTGAGCGCGTCGCCTCGCGACAGCCGCCGGAACAGCGGACCATCCTGATGTCCGGCCGCGGCCATCCAGGCGAGCAGCAGCGCCTTGGGGCGAATGCGTCGGCCTTCGGGAATGGCGATCACCGCACCGGTGCCAATGCGGTCGGTCTTCGACCGGGTGATCGTCAGCCGCAGACCTTCCGGCACCAGTGCGACGTCGCCGACCTGCAGCGCGACGAGCTCCGACCGGCGCAGCGCGGCCGCCATGCCCAGCGCCAGGATCGCGCGGTCGCGCGCGGCACGTAACCCGTCGCCGGCAATCGTCCCCAACATGTCCCTCAGCGCCGATGCATCCGCCGGCGCCTTGCGCTTTCTGGCGTGACCATGCTCCGCGCGTATCCCAGCGAGTACCTCGGCAAGCCGCCCGGCGCTCGGCATCGCCGTCGGTGCCGGATAGCCGTGCGCGCGATGATGATGACCGATCGCGGCGATCCGTCGGTTGATCGTTGCGGGGTTGAGGCCGCCGGTCGCCTGGTCGCTCGCGAAGACCAGCACGATCTCCGGCGTTGCCGGCAAGGCGGCGAGGCCATGGCCTTCGCACCAGGCGGTGAAGATCGCCCAATCCGAGTCATAGGCGCGGCGTGTCGCGGCCGATCGGGCCGCCTTGGCATAGGCCGCCGCCCGCTCGATCTTCTCGTCGAGGATCGCCGGCAGGGTCGGATGACCCGAAACGGCGAGCTGACCGTGGTCTTCCGCGATGTCGATCGATTCCAGGGGTGAGATGCCGGCCATGCCACCGTCTGGCATGGCGCTTCGCACTACGCCAGCGCTGTGTCCGAGAATCATTGTTATCGGACGTAGCGAGCACAGATCCGGACGAGGTCTTTGGCTGCGGCGGTTGGTTGTGATATTCATAGTGCATGAAAATCGTTTGCCCTGTGCTGTTGGCACTTACGTCTCTCGTCAGCTCGGCAGCCGGTGCACAGACCACACGCACTACGCAGGATACGGTCGAAGCTTATGGCGCTCGCTTGAACGCCCCGAGCGATCCTACGGCTGCGACAAACATGCGCCGCTACAACAACCGCATCAACAATCGCGTTAATAGTCGTCTGCAGACCAGAATCGAACGATTTCGGGTCGACGCATCTTCTGATCCCGTATCCGCCTATCAAAGGGCAGACACCGGATCCGCCAGCAGGGCCTATAAACAGGCGGATGCTGCGGGGCGACAAGGACAAACCGGAACCGATCCGACGCGACGGGAAAGCGCGTCGTCACGCCAGGCTGATGACCAATATCCCGAAACCAGCTTTGGCAAGACGACTACGCGTTAGGCGTGGATGTGGTGACGTGCGCACGGAAATGATCCCCTGTACTTTCGGCATCACGTGACGATCGCCTCTACCATCTGATCACATAGGATGAAGCAACACCTGCCGGATTTGACCATTCCCTCCCCCTACGGCATCCGAAGGACGAGCAATCAACGCCAGAGCTTGCACCGGACAATCCTGGGGCACAATAAATTGCCCCGAGAAGCGGCCTTGTTGATTATCCGAATTTGGCAATTCCAAACGCCCAAGCTCGCGCCCATTCACGCAGCTTAGCATCCAATATGGCCGGGCGCCCTCAGTCTGATCGATTTTCGCACTACGTCCGGTCAGCAAATACTTACCAGCCGGGAGCACTTGCACCTGCTGGACGATAACACCCCCGATGCTTGCCGGGACTGAAAAGTCCAGCATGCCGTCATTGGGGCGGATAGTCGCATCAATTCCACCGTCCGCCACCGTATTCCAATCGAACCCCGTCGGACTGTCGACATCGTTCCTGAATTCGGAGTCGCGCGACTTGGATCGTTCGGCACCTGGATGAGTGGCGGCGTAAAACTCCCAGGCTTCAGAGATCATCTGTCGCTTCAGCAACCCGTTCGTTACAGCCGCCTCGTCGGCCGCCGGTACGGCTATCCCGGCCTTCCGCAACGCCAGAAAGAAACGGCCGCTATTTGGCAGATCAGACCCATTCAAGGCCACGTAATCGACGAAATCACTCCACCATCCTGGTCTATGAGCCAGTGTGCGAACCAGCGCAGAGCGGATACTGGCCTCTCCGAGTGCCGATGCGAGAACAGGAAACATGACTTCCTGCGCCACCTTGGACGTACGCAGCGCTATGTCATAATGGCGCAGCGCATCCGGAATATCGCCCCGCCCTACCGCATCCTCAACGGCCCATAGCTGCGTAGGCAGATTGCGACGCGACAGCCGTTCGGAATACGCGAACAGCAGTCGCGCCTTGGCATGGTCCTCGGCGAGTTCCGCACCCAAGCCGAGCGCGACGACAGCCCCCACTGACGTGGCATCGTGGCGCAAAGCCTTTTGAGCGAGGCGCTCCGCTCTCGCACGTCCGCCCAGCGTCGTATTCGCAGTGACGAGCTGTTGCGCCAGCAGACCCTCAATTCGACCATTCCCCGGAGCAAGCTGAGCTGCACGCGCCGGTTCGCTGGTGGCCAGCGTGCTTCCAAGGGTGGAGGAGATACTCCAGAAACCCATTGGGAGCGCGAGCAGCGCTAAGGTGCCGCGGATTATCCACTCCGCGCCGGACCGACCATGAGAAGGCCGTTTACGCGACATTAGCCCTTGGCCTTCTCACGCCCATAGCCATAGCCATATTCGTAGCCATAGCCGTAATGCGCCTTCCGGGCTTCGAATTTGGTCAACACGCCACCGAGCACACGTGCGTTGGCGCTGATAAGCCGGCCCAATGCGGTCCTCACCACGCTGGAGCGGATCCCGTGGGATTCGACTGCATAGATAACGCCCTCAACGCGGCTCGCGATAAGCGGTGCATCGGCCAACCCCATCACAGGCGGTGAGTCGATCACCACATGGTCATAGGTTTCGAGCAAACGCGCAATGAGAAGCGGCAGCCGACCGCCGGTAAGCAGCTCTGCCGCATTGGGCGGGATCGGCCCCGCAGACATCGCCGTAAAACCAAGATCCGACATTTCGAACGTCAACGGCGTGATCTCGTCCTGCCCGGTGAGGAAATTACTCAGGCCATGATCGTGACTGACCCCCCCAAGATGATGCACAGAGGGTGAGCGCATATCGCCGTCAACCAATATGACCTTCTTGTGTGCACGCGCCAGCGTCGTTGCCAGAGCAAGGGCCGTCGTTGACTTACCTTCGGCCGGGCGCGTCGAGGTTACCGCAAACGAACGCGGCACACCATGTTCTGTCGTAAAGCCAAGGTTGGTTTGCACCGCAAGATACGCGTCGACCATATCCGATTTGCGATCGAGCAGCGCCTCGCGAGGCGTACCGCTGTCGAGCTTGGGCACCGATCCGAGAAGGGGAAGGCCCAGCCTCCGCTCGACTTCGGCCGGATCGGCGATCGCCTCATCAAGCTGTTCAAGTGCGAACGCAACCAACGCACCAAGCCCCAGACCCGCCATCAGTGCGAGCGCCAGATTGATCGCAAGGCGCGGGCTGGAAGGCCGCTGTGGCACATCGGCTGCGTCGACGATCGAGATATTGTTGACGCCGACTCCGCCAGCAACGCCGATCTCCTTGAACCGTTGCAACAAGCCGTCGTACAATGAGCGGTTGGTATCAACCTCTTGCTGATAGATGTTGTACTGAATGCTTCGGCGACGCAGGTCGAGATAGTTGGTTTTCAACTGGTCGACCTTGGCTTGCAGCGCACGCTCACGCTCTTGTGCCTGCCGATAGTCGGCGAGGAACGAGCCCGAGACACGTCCTTCTTCACGTACGATCGACTGGTCAATTTGATCCATCTGCGATTTGATGGCACGCGCAGCGGGATAGCCTGGTTCAAACTGCGTCATCAGGCGTTGATATTCAGCTGCAAGCTCGGCGCGCTTCTCGCGAAGGTTATTGATCGCCTGATTGCGCAGCGCCTCTGTCGAAGCACCGGACCGACCTGCCGCCTCGTAACGCGCCTGCGCCTGAATACGATCGGTAACAGCTTGCGATAATGCGGTATTTAGCGATGCAAGGTCATCGACAACAAGGGGACGCTCTGATGTCGTCCGTCCGTCGCTCCCAGACTGTCCCGGCAGGTTGATGATCCGCTGCTGCGAAGCGTAAGCAACCAGCTGGCGCTGCGATTCATCAAGTCGATCCTTGAACTGCGACAGCTGTCGTTGAAGCAGGTTACGCCCATAGGACGTCGCCTGAATTTTACGCTCTAAGTTGGTCTGAATGAAGCTGTCGGCCCAGAGATTGGCGACCTTGGCCGAAAAGGCGGGATCGGGACTGGTGAACTCGATATCGACGAGCCGTGACAGACGGGTCGGCGCCACATCGAGGTGATCGAGCAGCAGCTCTCCGGCGACCCGCTGCCGCGTTTCGCGCCCAGCGACCGGATAACGCCCATTAGTGAGCTGAAATGCTGGATCGTTGCTGTGGACTCTGAACAGTTCGAAGAACTTGGGATCGTCCACCGCCTTGAGCTGCACGGCAACACGTTCGGACAGCGAGCGCGACCGGAGAAGCCCGTATTGAGTTTGGTAGAATTCCTGATCCGAGACGCTCGTCTCACGCTCGACGCCTTGATACGACGTCACCTTGTCCGCCTCGCGTGAAATCTCGATCGTCGTCACCGCCGAGTATTTCGGCGTCATCAGTAGCGTGATGACCATGCCGAGCAGGACACATCCGACTGTCACACCGATAATGACGTACCGCCAGCGGATCGCTATCCGCATATATTGACGGATCAACGGGATCGCTGCGGCCTCACCCGAGTTCGCGACTATGGAGCCATTACCGATGAGCGGTGCGACGGAAGCACCGCCCCTGGGGTTGGGTGTAATCAGGTTCATAGCTGCTGGCTCTAGTTCAAGATCGCGATCAGCGGAGCCGCGATGATCGGGCTCAATGCTACAAAGTCGCGGAAAAGTCTGCGCTGCGGAGAGTCCCCTACCACAATCACGTCGTTAGCGTAGATGGGCGGGTCATCATACATTCCGCGTCGGATCGCCTCAACATCGTACAGGCCAGCCATCTTGCGCCCATCGACGGTCCTCAGGATAACAACCTCGTTCGACTTTGCGAATTCGGAAAAGCCCTTAGCAGACGCGATTGATCGCATCAGGGTCATCTGATTGGTCACAGGATACAGACCTGGTTCGACGACCTGCCCATCGACAGTGACGACCTGGCTGACCGAGCTCTTGATGTTGACCGTCACCTGCGGATTACGGACGTACCGAGCCCGAAGCGCCGCCTCTATGCTCCGCGCCAACTCTTCCGAGGTTTTGCCGCGGGCATCGATGGTACCGGCCAGCGGGATCGAGATCCGGCCACTCGCATCGACCTGTGCCTCCCGACCCAAGTCAGGAATGCCGAACACGTCGACTTCGATGGTGTCCAAAGGTCCGATTAAAGATGGACGATCGGCTGCAGTCAGATCCCTGCGAGCCGGTGCGGGCAGTCCTGCACTATCCTTGACCACAGTCAGGCGATCGGTCGATTCCAGCGGTACTCTCCCTCCGCACGCCGCCAAAGCAGTCGCAAGAAGGAAGGCGATACAAAATTTACGCATGCGCTTGGTAGGGCCCGGGCGGTGTGGAAAGACAGCCGGCTATAGGCACTAGCGCCCGTTCGGTAAAGCTGACGGATGGGTGTCCGACGAATGCCCGGTCAGCCAAACGGCCGCAACCATAAGGACGGCCATCATCATCGGCGTACGCAATGGATAATCGATAATGCTTCCCAGGATGAGCAGCAACACACTTGCCGAACCCGACCGGGACAGCAGTGACGGAGCAGCCTGGCGGCGCCATGCGCGAGCACTCGCCCATCCCCACCAGCCCAGCGCCGCAATCATCAACACAAGACCTGGCAAACCCGCATCAAGGGCAACCTCCAGGAAATCGTTGTGCGCGTGATTGAAATACGTAAGCTTCAGCAAACCAAAAGGTTCGTGCATCCGGAAGATCGGATCGAAGCCGCCCAACCCCGAACCCACCGGGAAATACTCCGAGATCATCGAGAGCACCGTCGGCAGGGCTTTGCCACGCATATCCTGCCCGGGGTCCACAGCAAATATACGACTGATAGACGTTGCACGATCTGCCGCGACACTGATTGCCACGAACGCAAGTACCAGCGTGACGATGCCGGTGATCAGCGCCGGGCGTACCCAAGGCCGCGTACGCCGAAGATTACGTCCGATATCTTGCCAAGCCAGCACTACGGCTGCGACTATGGCCAGGATCCCTATCCCAATGCCGGCACGTGATCCCGTCGCCAAGATCATCAGCGAAAACAGTAGCAGTAAACCCAATCCTGTCGGCACACGCCAACTGGCGCGCCTGCCATTGGCAAAAACCCAGCCAGGTATCAACAGGCAGCCGAGCGCAAGAAACAACGCATAGTGATTGCGGTTAGCAAACGATCCGCTGATAACGCCCGGAGTGTCATTGATCAGCGGGTTACCCAAACCTGCACCCGTCAGCTGAAGCACGCCGAAGATTGCTGAGATGAGCACGACGCACAACAACAATCCTGGCAGCCAAGCTCGCTCGGCGGGCCTGATGCTGCACAGCAGGAGAAGCGTTGTCGCAGGCACCACCAATGATTGAAGCGCGTTGAACGTTGCGTCCGGCACGATTGACCAAGGCCGCCAAGGTTGAGGCTGACCGCTGAGCGTCGCCGCTTGAAGCAGAATATCGCGGCCTGGCAACGCGCTCCATAGCGCCGGAGGCAAAGGTATCAGTTGAAGCACCGTCAATACGGTCGCAGCGAGCAGCAGGAGCGCCACGGGACGTGCGGTGTTGAGGGTTGGCCTGTCCCCCACCACAATCACAACGATCAACAATCCCCAGCACACGGCCCGCACGACCAACTGCCCCGCAACGTCACCGCGAGAAGCCCCTCCGGCCACCACCATCACGGCGAACAACAGGCACAGTGACACCCAGGCAAGGCTAGGCCGGAACAACGATCGATAGGAAGGTGCGCGCATTATGTCAGGTGACCTATGCCATCGGCTTCAAAGGGCCAAGGGGAGAACCGTAAGGTACGTGCCACACCGCCACCCAACCTCAGGCAGAAAGCCTGTCGCCTGGAGCGACGGACGCATCTCGCAATGTCACCCAATCGACGATGTCGCTTGCCGGTTCAAATTCGATAACCAAGTTCTGCAGCAGTGCGCGCGCCGAGGCGACGTCACCATTGGCGACTAATGCGTCCATCTGATCGAGCGCTGGCCGCAACTCCGACCACGGCAGGTAATGCTCATTGGCCATCATGATCCGCGGGTGCTCTGTCGGCCGCGGATCGTTTCCGATGAGCAATTCTTCGTACAGCTTTTCGCCTGGACGCATCCCGACGGTGACGATCTCGATATCGCCATCTGGATGATCTTGATTTCGAACAGTAAGGCCGCAGAGTTCTATCATGTTGCGTGCAAGATCATAGATACGAACAGGCTCGCCCATATCCAATACAAAAACTTCCCCCCCTGTCGCCATTGCACTTGCCTGCACAACCAACTGCGCTGCCTCCGGGATGGTCATGAAATACCGGGTGACATCCTGATGAGTCAGCGTGATGGGGCCGCCCTGACGAATCTGTTCACGAAACAATGGAACGACGGATCCGCTTGATCCCAGCACATTGCCGAACCTGACCATCGAAAAACATGTGCCGGTCTGTTGTGCAGACAATCCCTGCAACACCATCTCAGCAAGCCGCTTGGTCGCACCCATGATGTTGGTCGGACGAACCGCCTTGTCAGTGCTAACGAGCACGAAATTCTTTACGCCCATACGCATAGCCGCTTCCGCGACACGCAACGTCCCGATGACGTTATTGCGCATGCCCTCCAGCGGGTTATGCTCCACCAGGGGGACATGTTTGTAGGCGGCTGCATGGAACACCATCTCCGGCTTCCAGGTACGCAGAATCTCGCTGACCCGAAAATCATCCAGTACCGATCCGAGCAGGGGTATGACCTCCACCTCGGACACCGAAGTCAGGTTACGGTGGATTGCGTATAGCGCAAACTCGTTGGCTTCGAACAGCAGGATGCGTTCAGGACCCAGGGCAACGATCTGGCGACACAATTCGCTGCCGATGGAGCCGCCTGCGCCAGTTACCAAAACTGTACGTCCAGCGATTTTGCGACGGACGACACCCTCCTCGGGGCCGACCGGATCGCGGCTCAGCAAGTCCTCGATCGTAAGCTCCCGTAGGTCACTTGCCTGCACGCGACCATGAGCAAGATCCATCAAACCCGGTAACGTGCGTACGCTGATCGCAAGACCGCGCAGACCATTGATAATCTCGTTGCGACGCTTGCGCGACGCCGAGGGGAGCGCCAGCAGAACGTCGGTCACGCCTTTGTGTTCGATCAGATGCGTTAGACGACCGGGCGCATGAACGGGTAATCCGTTGATCCGGGTTCCCCGAAGCGACATATCGTCGTCCAGAAAGCCGATCACCCTCGCCTCTCTGCTTGTGCCCATCGCGGCCGCGAGTTGTCGTCCGGACGAACCCGCACCATAGATCAGCACCCGGCTGCGCAGTGCCGCTACGGAACGGGGCTGCATATGCCCGCCCAGTACATAGCTAACGCTGATCCGCACCCCGCACATGGCAACGAAAAGTAATACCGGTTGAATAATGCCAATGGTACGCGGAACATCGTCGAACGCATACGCGGTCATCAGAGTAACATAGCACAGACCATAGGCCGTGCAGGCTAGCGCGATTGCTGGCACCACCTCGGTTCCGGCCCAACGGAAGGCCATCCTGTACAGTCCGGCAACATAGAAGGCAGGCAACGCAAGCAAGATCGACAACAGCACAGCGACACTTGGCCGTCCAGCCAGTGAAACGAAATGCCCCAGGCGCAGGTAAAATGCTATCCATACGGTTAATGCACACAGTACGCAGTCGATCGCCGCAGCCATCCCCCGCTTAGATCCCCTCGGTAACGCCAGCAGGGGACGTGCGATATTGACGAGCATCATGACTCCACTTGATACCCGACTGACCATATGCGGATATTGCCTTATCCCCCGCCTTGATCCTTTGCCCGGCCCTATGAGCCTTGTAGCAAAGCTGGTCAGTATCTCGGGAGCTTAGCCATGCCGGTTTAGACCAACATCGCCGGACATGGAAGCTGCCGATCGCTATTGATCGCGTCGGATCGACGCCTTACAGCGCCGCCCGGCCTGCTCGCGGCGCTCCCTCGCGACCACCTCCCGCCCAAATATTTGACCGATGGGAATATTGTCTATGTTCGATGACAAGGTTCTTCTGATTACCGGCGGGACCGGATCTTTCGGTTCGACAGTGCTACGGCGGCTTATCAGCGAACCGTTCCGCGAAATCCGCATTTTTTCCCGTGACGAGAAGAAGCAGGAGGATCAGCGCCTGAGCTACCGCGATCCCAGACTGCGCTATTACATCGGCGACGTCCGCGACCTGCGCTCGGTTGCCAGCGCTGTGAAGGGCGTTGATTACATCTTCCACGCGGCCGCATTGAAGCAGGTGCCGAGCTGCGAATTCCATCCGATGGAAGCAGTGAAAACAAATGTCATCGGAACTGACAACCTCCTCGAGGCGGCGATTGCAGCCGGGGTGTCGCGGGTCGTGTGCCTCTCGACCGATAAGGCCGTCTACCCGATCAATGCGATGGGCATTTCCAAAGCTCTGATGGAAAAGGTCATGGTGGCCAAGTCGCGCCTAGCGCTCGGTACCAATACGATAATCTCCGGCACCCGTTATGGTAACGTCCTTGCGTCACGCGGCTCGGTGATCCCCCTTTTCGTCGAACAGGTGCGTAAGGGTGAGCCGCTGACGATAACCGATCCCACGATGACGCGGTTCGTCATGACGCTGATGGAGGCGGTCGACCTCGTCCT
Organism: Sphingomonas benefaciens; assembly: GCF_052907485.1. Lineage (NCBI taxonomy): Bacteria > Pseudomonadati > Pseudomonadota > Alphaproteobacteria > Sphingomonadales > Sphingomonadaceae > Sphingomonas > Sphingomonas benefaciens. Next base: position 134,388 of record NZ_JBREIC010000008.1, read on the forward strand.
ATATGCCTTCATGCATGGTGAGAATGGCGATCTCTTCGTCCAGAAGGCACCCGCAGTGACCATAGAAGGCCTCGCACGCTCCGTTCTGGAGGTGATGGGCCGGCCAGACCACATGATGAAAATCATTGGTACGCGGCACGGTGAGAAGTTGTTCGAAACGCTGCTCAGCCGCGAGGAGATGGCGATCGCAGAGGATCGCGGCGACTATTACCGCGTACCACCAGACAATCGTGACCTCAACTACGCGCAATTTGTCGAAGAGGGCGAGAAGGAGATCAGCGAGGCGCACGACTTCAACTCGCACAATACGCGCCGTCTCGATCAGGCTGAAATGAGCGCGATCCTGCGCCAGCTCGACTATATGAAGGCGGTGCTGCGCGGCGAGAACGGCGGGGGGGGCGAATGACCAGCCCGATCGTCGTTACGGGGGCTGATGGCTTCATTGGCCGCAACCTCGTCTTGAGGCTCGGGGAGCTCGGCTATCAAACGATCCCGCTCACCCGCACAGCGACGTTCGCCGATTGGCATGCAGCGATGACCGAAGCCGACGCCGTCGTGCATCTCGCGGGGGTCAATCGTCCGGAAAATCCTGCCGAATTCATGGACGTCAACGCAGGCACCGCGGACCTGCTCGCCGACGCCGTACGCGGCGCCGGGCGCCCGATCCGTATTGTCTACGCCTCATCAGCCAAGGCGACCGAGGAAAGCGACTATGGTCGCAGCAAAAAGGCGGGGGAGGAACGGCTGCTTGCGCTCGGCTACGAGACCGGTAGCCCGGTACATGTCTTCCGCTTGCCCAACGTGTTCGGCAAATGGGCACGGCCAAATTATAATTCGGCTGTAGCGACTTTCTGCCACAACATCGCGCGCGGATTGCCGATCGTCGTGCATGATCCGGCAGCCCCGCTTGATCTGGTCTATATCGACGATGTGGTCGGCGCCTTCGTTGAGGCAATCGAGGGCCGCGCCAGCACTGGCTTCGTGGCAATCGCCCCCGTCTATTCCACCAGCGTTGGCGAGGTCGCAGCCATAATCGATGGATTCCGAACGGATCGTGACGCCAATCTGATCAGTGCAGTTGGCCAGGGCCTCGTTCGCGCACTCTACGCAACCTATGTCGCGACGCTGCCGCCTGCCGAATTTGCTTATCCAATCGTCAGTCACCGCGATAGCCGCGGTGCCTTTTCGGAAATGCTCAAGACGCGAAGTGCCGGGCAGTTCTCCTATTTCACCGCAGGTTCCGGCGTCACCCGCGGCGGCCACTATCATCACACCAAGACTGAAAAGTTCTTGATCGTCCACGGAGAGGCGCTGTTCCGCTTTCGCCACATGGTGACTGGCGAACGTCACGAGATCCGTACGTCAGGTACCAGCCCGGTGGTGGTCGAAACGGTGCCTGGCTGGGCGCATGACGTGACCAATATTGGTGAAGGCGACATGGTGTCGCTGCTCTGGGCCAACGAGATCTTTGATCCCGCCCGGCCAGACACGATCGCTGCCCCCCTGTCCTGACCCGGCAGTCAGAAGCCCTTTAACGAAAGAACGCAGATGGCAAAGCGCGCACTCATCACCGGAATCACCGGTCAGGACGGTGCCTATCTGGCACAGTACCTGCTCTCCAAAGGGTATGAGGTTCATGGCGCAGTACGCCGCTCCTCGCATGGCGGCGTCGCCGATCATCGTCTCGAATGGTTGGGCATTCGCGAACAGGTCCGGCTTCATGACGCGAACATGCTCGACTTGGCGTCGCTGATCCGCCTGGTTCAGGAGGTTCGCCCCGACGAATTCTACAATCTCGCCGCGCAGTCGTTCGTTGCCACCTCGTGGAATCAGCCCATTCTTACCGGTCAGATCACCGCGATTGGCGTCAGCCATGCGCTTGAGGCGATCCGGATCGCAAAGCCTGATACGCGCTTCTACCAGGCATCCTCATCGGAAATGTACGGACTGATCCAGCAGCCGGTACAGTCGGAGGACACCCCGTTCTACCCGCGCTCGCCATATGCCGTTGCCAAACTTTATGGCCACTGGATTACGGTCAATTACCGCGAGAGCTTTGGAATGCATGCCTCGTCAGGCATCTTGTTCAATCACGAAAGTCCCCTGCGTGGTCGCGAGTTCGTGACGCGTAAGGTCACCGACGGCGTGGCACGCATCAAACTTGGCCTCGCTGATGAACTTCGTCTCGGGAATATTGACGCCAAGCGCGACTGGGGCCATGCGCGTGACTACGTCAAGGCCATGTGGCTCATGCTGCAGCAAGACGCGGCCGACGACTACGTGGTCGCCACGGGCACCACCACCACCGTACGTGATATGTGTGCGATCGCGTTCGAACATGTGGGTCTTGATATCGAGGAGCACCTTGTAATCGATCCCGAATTCTTCCGCCCGGCTGAGGTGGACGTACTGCTCGGCGATCCGAGCAAGGCTCGTCGGGTGCTCGGCTGGGAGCCGGAAACTTCGCTCGGGGCGATGATCCGCGAGATGGTGGATGCCGATATGACCCGGCTTTCGCAGCCAAGTCCGCCACCCGCTATCAGCATGCCGCTTTAGGATCCAAGATGGCAGACGCGCCGCTTCGGTTCCGCTCGGTACTCGTCACGGGAGCCGGGGGCTTTGTCGGACGTGCTCTGGTGCAGGCGCTCGCGCATAGGCTGCCGGCTAATGCGCGACTGACCCTGTGTGGCCGTGCTTCCGATCGCAATACGGATCCAGTGCTCGGAAACGCGATCTGGATGCCCATGGATGTGCGTGCGCCCGAAGAAGTCGGTGCGATCATTGATCTGGCACGTCCCGACCTGGTCATCCATCTGGCTGCGCTGTCCTCGGTCGCACAGTCAGGTGCCAAGGCGGCAGAGACGTGGGACGTCAATCTAGGGGGCTCGCTCACGCTTGCCCGGGCGATCGTCGAACGCGCCGGTCCCGTCACGCTGCTCTTCGCCAGCAGCGCCGACGTATACGGACACACCTTCGCAAGCGGCCCGGCCGAGGAAGACTCGCCGCTACGCCCCACCTCGCCTTACGGGCGCTCCAAAGCGGCTGCAGAGGCGATGCTCGCAGACGTGCTGCGAGCCGATGACCGGCTGATCGTGGTTCGCCCAAGCAACCATAGCGGTCCGGGCCAGGACGAGCGCTTCGTGCTGCCGTCCTTCGCGGCACAGATCGCGCGCGCCGAGGCAGGAATCGGGCCGCCGCGCATGCAGGTTGGCAATCTGTCCGCTGAACGCGACTTCATGGATGTGCGCGACGTGGTCGACGCTTATCTGACGCTGCTGAGCAACTCACCGGCGCTACCCTATCGTACCACCCTCAACGTTGCGAGCGGACAGCCGGTCGCGATAGGCACTCTGCTCGACATGCTTCTTGCCCGTGCGACGATACCCATTGCCATCGAAACGGATCCGGCAAGGATGCGCCCGTCGGACATTCCCCGTGCCGAACTGGCTACACGACGACTGGCCGCTTTGACCGATTGGCGGCCACGCCATGCGATCGCGAACACCCTCGCGACGGTGCTCGATGACGTCCGCGCCCGCATACTGCGGCCATCCAACTCCGCGTCCGAGGGCTGCGACCGATGACCTTGCCTATCCCGCTCCCCCCCTTGCGCGTCGCGTTCGATCACTGGATTTTTACGGATCAGCCGCGGGGTGGGATTTCTCGCGGTTTCGCAGGCATGATACCGCATATGCATGAAGTCGGCATCGTGCCCAAGGTTACGGCCCCACTGTACGTTGCCGATGCACTGCGCCGCGTTGACCGGCAAGATGTCTGGGGCGTGCACCTGCCGTTCAGCCGCCCTAGTCAACTCGTTGCCAAGGCAATTGGACGTGCCACAAGCCGGCCTCTTGCCCGTTTGTTCGGTGCACAGGTCGTTCACGAAACCTATTACAGCGCACGGCCGACAGCCCCTGCCGGCGTTCCCGTCGTGCTGACCGTCTACGACATGATTCACGAGCTCTATCCCGAGCTGTTCCACGCAACGGACAGCACATTGCGCAACAAGCCGATCGCATTGGCGCGAGCCGATCGGATCTTGTGCATTTCCGATCACACCCGGCGCGACCTGCTTCGCTTCTATCCCGAGGTCGCGGACAAGGCGATGACCGTGCTGTTTGGTTTCGATGCCAACTTCTCCACCGCGCCGGAAGGCCCGCGCGTGCATCCGCGTCCGTTCATCCTCTATCTGGGCATCCGCCGCAGCTACAAGAATTTCGATGGATTGCTCGAAGCTTATGCTCGATCGCGACTACCCTCCGAAGGGATCGACCTGATCTGCGTCGGCGACGGTCCGCTGCGTCCATCCGAGGCAGCGCTTGCCGCACGGCTGGGCATTACCGATCGGGTAATCCAGCGCGAGGCTGATGACAGTACGTTGCGCCGGCTTTATCGAGACGCCATTCTGTTCGCCTATCCCTCGCTATATGAAGGCTTCGGCATCCCGCCGCTTGAAGCCATGGCAGCGGGGTGCCCGGTCGTGGCGGTGCGCGCGGCCTCGGTACCGGAAGTCTGTGGCGACGCAGCCGAATATGGCGAGCCCGGCGATATCGGCAGCTTGGCCGACGCGCTCGATCGCGTCGCACTGTCCCCCACTCATGCCGACGCGCTACGCAAAGCGGGACGCGAGCAGTCCGGACGCTTCTCTTGGCGCAGGTGCGCACACGAAACGGCTGCGATCTACCGTACCCTTGCCTGAGTCGGTTTTCTCGATCCCTACAGCGGAAAGTATCCAGATGAAGAAGCTCAAGGTCATGACCGTCGTCGGGACGCGGCCCGAGATCATCCGCCTGTCGCGTACCATGGTGCGGCTTAACGCCACGGTCGATCACGTAATCGTCCATACCGGTCAGAACTATGATTACGAGCTCAACGAGGTGTTCTTCCGCGACCTCGAACTGCGCCGGCCCGATCATTTCCTCGAGGTTGCGGGTGGCAATGCCGCGGAAACGATTGGTCGTGTCATCATCGAGGTTGATCGCGTGCTGGAAATCGAAAAGCCCGACGCCATGCTGATCCTTGGCGACACGAACAGCTGCATGGCCGTGATTCCCGCCAAGCGGCGTCGCATCCCCGTCTTCCACATGGAGGCTGGCAATCGCTGCTTCGACCAGCGCGTGCCTGAGGAAATAAACCGCCGCATTGTCGACCACACTGCCGACATCAACTTGCCCTATTCGGATATTGCACGCGAATATCTGCTGGCGGAAGGCTTTCCTGCCGATCGCATCATCAAGACCGGCAGCCCGATGTTCGAGATCCTCGAGCATTACCGCGCCAAGATCGAGGCGTCCGATGCACTGTCCGAGATGGACGTGACGCGCCACGGCTATTTCCTGGTGAGCGCCCATCGTGAAGAGAATGTCGACACCGAACGCCAGCTGCGGCGCCTGCACGATGCACTGAACGCGGTTGCGAGCGATTACGGGCTTCCCATCCTCGTCAGCACGCACCCGCGTACGCGCAAGCGGATCGAGCAAGCTGGCCTCGTCTTCGATCCGCTGGTCCGCTTGCTGAAGCCGTTTGGATTTGTGGCCTACAACGCGCTGCAACTCCATGCGCGAGCCGTCCTGTCGGACAGCGGCACGATCAGCGAAGAAAGCTCGATCCTCGGTTTTCCGGCGTTGAACCTGCGCGAGGCGCACGAGCGGCCTGAGGCGATGGAAGAAGCAGCGGTCATCCTGACGGGGCTGGGCCGCGAACGCATCCTGCAGGGCCTCGCCATGCTGGGCGAACGGCCGCGCGAAACCTTGCGCACCATGCGACCCGTTGCGGATTACGGAATGCCCAACGTGTCCGAAAAGATGGCGCGAATCATCCTCAGTTATACCGACTACGTCCGCCGCACGGTCTGGAAGGAATATTGAGCCCCCATGTCAGGCGGTTCGATGTCTGACAAGCGCGTCGCCACGGTCAACGGACGTCTTCATGGCGTGTTGCGCCCCGGCCGGCCGGGGC
>NZ_JBREIC010000009.1:0-105988 GCF_052907485.1 Sphingomonas benefaciens
TCCTGATCGTCTTCGGACCCCTTGTCCTCGACACCACTCTCCATCCCTCTCTCCTCCTCGGCCCCCTTCAGGGCCGAGCAGGGCGCGTCAGCGCCCACTCATCGGCGCGCTCTTCGCGCGGCGATGGACGCCCGGGGGGACGTACTGGTTTATGGGAGGCACCCTATCGGGGGGGGGGGGGGGCGGCCGGGTGCGTCCGAGCCGGATTCGCGAGCTTGCCGCGTGCTGTCTCGAGCCTGCGGATCGCGTCCGCCAGGAACAGACCCTCGGACTCCTGCTCTTTGCCTTCCATGCGCTCGCGCAGATTGGCGATGCGCCGCTCGATCGCGTCGGAGGTTACCAGCAGGTCGTCGGCGGTCAGGACGGCGATCGTCTCGCCTGCCAGGAGTCGGTGCTGCGACGTTGCGAAGCTGAGGTAGTGCGCCGCGACCGGGTAATGGTGGCGGAGCGCCTCATGCACGGCGTGGCTGAGCTGGGCGGTGTCGTGCGCCAGTTCGCCCAGCAGCGTGTCGCGGCTCATGGCCGGGATCGTGCGCAGGTAGCCGTGGCCGGTAGTGACGGCGATGGGATCGCTTGAGGCGAGGCCGACGATCTGTTCGCGCGCGATAACGAGCACGTCGCCCTCGCGGACGTGGGGATCATCGAAGCACGCATCATAGGCGAGCCGGGTCGAGGTGAAATGATGGACGCGGTGCATGACCGTTCCTTTCCGATGCTTAGGAGTGGCGACGCGCGCGGCGTCAGGAGTAGGAAGGGCGCTCGGCCGGGTAGTGCGCGGGCGGCAGGCCGGTGAAGGTGAGCGCGCGGTAGCGCCCTCCCGTGTAGGTCACCGACGAAACCGGCGTTCGGTGCTGCTGCAACCGATCGAGCAGACGGTTGGCGCGCTGCTGCGCCCGTACGGCCGCGGCCTCGTCCAGAAAGAAGCCGATCACGCGAACGAAGGTGCCGGCGTCATACCACCAGCCCCCTTCTTCGGGGCCGCCATACGCCCGGTCAATCTCATAGAAGCCGAGGATGGTACGCATTGGCAGGCTCCTGGTGCGACTGGCCCGGTTGGCCGTCCTGCCCGTCCCGCTCCCCCTTCCCTTCTGTTCTGGGCTTCGCGCAGCGACATGCACCGCGCATTGCACCGCGCCTTAAAGGTGGGCAGTCAGGCCGCTCGGAGGTCGAGGGTGCCCATCAAGGTGGTCGCCGCCCCGAAGGTGCGCAGCGTGGACGCGATTGTCGGTCTGAGGCGTGCCTTGCTCGACACGATTACCTCCGGGGAGAGCGGCGCGCCGTCGGCGTCAGCATAGCCGGTCGCGAGTGTGCCGATTGTGGTCTCCACCCGGATAAGGTGACCTCCGTTGGGACCGGGTCCGACGTGGCGGGCGGTGAACTCACCGAGTTTGCCGGTGAGGCCGTGGATCGCTTTGCCCCAGCGGATATGTCCCGCAGCCATGTTCTCGTTTGCGGCGTAGCCGCGGTCGAGCCAGGTTCGCAGATGGGCGCGCTGCTGCAGGCGAGTGTTTCGCGTGCGCTCCATGGTCCGGCAAAGGGGCAGGACGTCGGCGATCTCGTCTAGCAGGCGTAACCCGTCGTCTTGCAGCGCGATCAGCACGTCGTCGAACTCCCGGCCGGCGAGAAGTTGCGTCAGCTGGTGTCCGGCCGCGATTGCCCCGATTGTCGGGCTTTCGGCAGAGCGGTGATCCGCGGCGAGGCCGTCAGGAACCACGAAGCCGGCAGGCGTCAGGATGACGATCATGGCCTTGTCGGCGCCGGGCCGAGAGAGGATCAGGGTCAGGAAGTCCCATGCCGTTCGCGACGGGTCTTCGGTTGCGACATCTGCGGCGTCGATGATGGCGAGCCGGCGAGACCAGCGCGCGGGCCTCGGTTCGTCTGTCGGTTTCGGCCACGCGCTGGGAAGCGGCCGACCACTCGGCGTCGCTGTAGGCGCGGGCGGCGGGAAGTTGCTCTCCCGTAAGATGGCCAGATTGCTCCGGCGCGCAGCGTCGAACAGATCTGTTCGGTCGCCGCCTCCATCGGTGAAGCCCTGGTCGTAAGCGGCATGGCGCAGCGCGAGTGGGGCGTTCGAGGGGATGCCGTCAGGGTAATGGTGGGGCCATCCGACATGGGCGGCGTACCAGCCATCGGCGTAACGGCAGCTGACGTCCCAGTCGTACCCGTATTGCTTGTGGCCGTGCAGGATGGCGATGTCGCGGTCGTTGCCGCGGCCCGACTGGACCTGCTGCTCGGTAAAGGCGAAGTTGGTGGCCTGCCGCTGCGCCTCGGTCTGATCGCGGATCGCGTCGTTGATCGGGCGCATCGCGGCGATGCGTTCGCGGCCTCGAGCCGTCCGGTCCTGAAGGGGCGCGTCGGGCGGCAGGTCGGGAAAGTCGCGCCACGCGGCCGCGATCGCCGCTGCGTGTTCAGGGGTCCGGCCTCGGGTGAGCCATGTACTCACGTCGGCGGGGTCGAGACGCTCTTGTGCCATGACAGCCTCGGGGAAGAGAGCGAGCGGTCCACCACGCATTGCGCGGCGGACGGCCGCGGTTGGGTCAGACGGCGGTCGGAGCCGGGAGCGCGAGCCATTCGGGTTCGTCGTTCGCGATCGGCTTGTCGAAGTCGGCGGCCTCGGCTTCCGTGAACACCGTGGCGGTTGCGAGGGAGCCGAATCCGTTGTCGTTGTTCCAGAAGGAGAGCCCATGGGTGCTATCGCGGGTCGTGAGCACGAAGCCGTCGAGACCCTCGTAGGCACCGGCATCAAGGCGCTTGAAGGCGCGTTCGAGGATTCCCTGGGTGGTGTGCCACTGGATGCCCGCTTCGGTGATGACGACGCAGCCGCCCCCGAAGTCGCCAACCTTCAGCCGATCGCTGCCGTAGGACCAGGCAAAGCCGCAGGGCAGAGCCGACTTGCAGGCGCGGAAGATGAGGTTGGCGACCTGGTCGACTCCGAACTGGTCGCCGGTGAAGGTGACGCGCACGTTGTCCTCGCCCTCAGCGTCCTCGATGGCGATGCGAGCGTCGAGATACGGGAAGTTCCAGTCTTCGAAGAGCTCGAGGAAGCTCTCGAACCTATTGTCGCCCTTGGGTGGGAAGACAGCGCGAAAGCGCTCGTCGAGCGTGTCGTAGGCGGCGGCGAGCTCGTCGTCGGTGCCGTGGGTATCGAGAAGGTCGACGGCCTTTTCCGCCTCCCGGAGGAGTGCGGCGTCCGCGCGCGACATCAGGAGGGCGAAAGCCGCCTTGAGATAGCTGTTCGACATGGGACTCTCCGTTCGCTTAGAGCGCCGTCAGGCGGTTGCGGCCTCGGTCAGGCGCGCGCGGGCGACTGCGGCCTCGTCGGGAAAGGCTGCGGCGAGATTGGTGTGGAGCGTCTCGAAGTCCGCGACCGGGAACCGACCGTCCGCACCCGGCCGGGTGACGTGAAAGGCGCTGATCAGGATTTCGCTTGGATCGCTGTGAACCTGGGTCGGGGTGGCGTCGTCATAATTGACGGGCGCACGGAATCCGGCCTCCAGCCAAGTCCCAAGGCCCTCCTCGACCGCCTCGGCATAGGTACGAACCGCCTCGTCGAGCTCGTTCTCGACGTGGAGCACGAGGGTAACGTAGGTGCCGAAGTCGTGGCGATTGGCGAGGCCGGAGAGACGGCATCCCGGAGGTGGCGAGCCGTACCGGGCGATTATCGCATACTTATAGGTCAGCACCTCGAGCTTGTTCAGGGCGTCGAAGTCGGGCGTCTGTCCGAGCTGGGCGCAGTCCTCGTTGGCGGGCGCGCCGCCAATGTCGACGAAATAGGGCATGGGGATCTCCGTCGGTCCCTATCGGACCACGCAATCCCTCCCCCCTCTCCTTCCCGTTTGGGCACCCGGAGCGGTCTTCGGCCGCTTAGCGCTTAGCGCGGGGTTGTCTTATGGTTGGCTCGCTCGAGCAGCACGAAGATGATCGTCATCATTGGGAGCGCTACTAGGGTAAGGTTCGGATCGATGACCATGGTGCCTACGAGCACTGCGGTTGCAGCCAGGAGGAAGGCGAGCGATCGCCAAAATCCGGGGGATCCTCGCGAGAGGTCGGTGACCGCCTTAGCCGCGGTCGAGCGGGCTGACTTCTGTGAGGCTTGGGAATCCGACATGCGTGATCTCCTCTCGGCGAGTGTAGCATGGCCTGCAATTCGCGGTCTCAACAAATCCGCGCCTATTTGGTTAGTCTGGGAACAGGCGGCGCTTCATCTCGGCCTGGTATTCACCGTCGGACAGACCGAGGGTCTTCAGTCGGTCGGTCTCCAGCGTAGCTGCGAGGTCGGCGGGAAGGATCGCCCAGGGGCGCGCGATGGCAATGGCCTCTGCCGCTGTCGATAGCTCTCGCAGGTTCGTGCCCCTCCAGACGACGGTTTCTTCTTCCCCTACCTCCTCGGGGTCAGGACGCAGTACCTGCACGAAGAAGGTCTCAAGCGGCCGGTCCCATCCGATCGCAACAGAGGTCGCGCCACGAAGGCCGGTAAAGGTGTGCCTGCTCATTGGTCGTCCTTCCCGTAGGCATCTGGCGTTTCAGAGTGTGACCCAGGCGGTTTGCCATGCTCTCGGGGCGGCCTCAAAGCGAAGAACGCCCACGATGTCCTCGACTCCGAACGCGACGCATTCCTCGAGCCAGATGACATAGCAGGCCGATTCCGCGAGTTCGGTCGCCAGTAACTCGTCCATCATCGACGCCTCGCGGGCCATCTGTTCCGGCAAGGCGTCCCAGTCGAGGGCGTCCAGGAAGCGGTTTCGCCGCTCGATGAAGCGGATCAGACGGTGTTCGTCGGCCTTGGCGATGGCGATAGCCTGGTGGATGCGCATGGCTCGTCTCCTCTCGTGGACACGCTCTCCGCTCCCCCTCTCCTTCCCGTCGGTACGACGGGTCAGGCTCCGAGCTGCTCACGCAGGACGTCCGATCGGACGGGATAGGCAAGACGCGGAAGCGAGTGGCCGGTGCGGCGTGCCTCGCGGGTGAGTTCGAAGCAGTAGGTGAAGAGTGGGCTCTGCCGCGCGCTGGTGAGGGCGCCGGTTCTTCGGCATCGATCCAGCCAGACGCGGGGATGCTCCGTCGGCCTCGGGCGTGGTGCGCCGAGGCGAACCAGTTGATCGATCGCGCCGGCGTGGCCGCTTTCGAGATTGCGGATCTTGGACAGGGTCCGCTCGGAGATGGTTTCGCCGGCGATGCGCAAGACCTGCCGCGGCCTTGTTCGACCACGATACGCCCCGGAGAGGGCGGCATAGACACCCCCGCAATGGCCGTACGCCGGATCGGAAAAGCTGACGACGGCTTCGATGCGCGGGCGCGCCAGACGCAGGAGGCGAAAGGCGCGGGAGGTGAAATAGCTCTCCCCGTTCGCGGCCACGCTCGGAAGACAGAGCAGTCGTTGCAGCACGCAGCCGCGCGCGGCGTCTGAGAACCCGGTGTGGCGCGTGATGACGGCGCCGGTCGCGGGGACGCCGAAGACGATCAAGCCGTCGAGCGAAGCAGCACCGCCCTTGCCGGGTCCGAACAGGCCGACCGCGACCTGCGCGGCGGGGTAGCGTGGAAGATAATGGTGGTCCGCCAGGAAAGCGCGGGCCGTTTCGTGACCGAGTATATCGACCGCGTAGCGGCGGGGATCGATTAGCGTGTCGTTGGACACGTACAGGCTTCGCCGGTCGCGCCAGCGTTGGCTCCGGGTGGTCAGCATGATGGTCGCCCTCGTTGGTCTGCGGCCTCGGTCATCAGCGGGGAAGGCGGAGCGTGCGCGCGATGTGGCCGGCGTACACCCCCACGGCGGACCAGTACGCCGCCAAGGGCGGCTTGTGGGTGTGCCAGCTCTTCTCGGCGCGGCGTCTAGCATCGCGCTGCAGGTCGAGCAGGACGAGGCGGAGCGCTTCCTGCGCGGCAGGGTCTAGGTCGCGCAGCGCGTTGATGGCCGGCAGGCCGAGGACGGGATTGCGGATCTCCGCGCGCGATGAGCGCTGGGTCACATGAACCATGTGTCGATCCCGTCGAGTTCGAAGGCGGCTTGCCGGTTGTCGATGGTCAGCGCGAGCGCGCCGGGTTTCACCCAGATCTCGCGCGGCGACAGCGTGAAGCGCTCGCCGGCATCGGCCAGGAGCAAGGTTTCTCCTACCGTTTCAGCGATGCCACGCGATGCAGGCGGCGGAATCGCGTTACCGACCCATTCCCGTTTCTCGGCGTCCGATGTCCCGATCAGGTCGATGTACTCGGTCGGATCGAGGATACCTTGGATGACCAGAAGCTCGGCCGACGTGAACGGGCGATGCCAGGTGCCGTCGAGTGCGACGATGCGGGCCACAAGGCGATCGTCCTTGGCCGGCAACGAAGCCGGAAGGTCCTCCAGCCCGGGTTCGCGCGGGTCGGCAACCGACCAGCTGCCGTTGCACTTCTTGGCGAAGCCGGGGATCGCGCCGGTGTGCTGATCCCATCCGACGATGCCGTAATGGGTCTGCGAGACGTAGTTCTGCCGGTCGGCGCGGCCGAGCGCCCGCGGCCTCGGATCGGCAACCGAAAGCGCACCAGAGCCGACCCGGTCGGAACCGGTCACCGTCGGAGCGGCCGCGTTTGCCGGCACCACGCGCATCTTGTTGCCGTGCTGGCCGAGTTCACCCGAGCGATAGAGAGGATCCGCGACGACGAACGCGCCCATCCCTGTTGTCGAGGCGCCGATCACGGCGTTGGTTGGGCTGTCATAGGCGCAGACCCGGTATTTGCCGTTGGTGTGGCGACCTTCGCGAGCGCGCGGGTCGGGTACGGCGCTCGCAGGGTGCGTCAATTTGACGATCTTGAAAGTGTTGTTGAAGCGCGGGCGGTCCTGTCTCGGATCCGCGACGGCGTTGGGTCCTGAGCCGACCCACATGTTCGCCGTGACGACGCCGGCGGGCTCGTCCCAGGTCCGGATACCGAGTTGGACGCTGGCGGGGTGCCCGTTGATGCGTGGGTCAGCGACCGAGTGGGCGCCGGTGCTAGGCTTCGGTGACCCGCTGACGACGCCTGTCGAGCCGTTCCAGCCGATGACGCCGAGAACGTGGCGGTGCGTCGCCGGTCCATAGGCAGGCGTCGGATCGGCGATCGAGAAGGTGGCCACCCCATTCGCCGCGGTGACCGGGGCTTCCGCCCTACGGCCTCGGGCATGGATCTTCGGATCGGCAACGCTGAGCGCGCCGCCCGCCACGTGCGCGGCGCCGCTCACTACCCGGGAGGTGGCATCGTAGTGGGCGACCGATAGAAGACTGGTGTGCGTATCAGGTCGGTAACCCGGGCGCGGGTCGGCAACAGAGTATCCGCCATTGGTTGGGCCACCCCGGCTGCTGACCACGCCCACATGGTCGACCCAGTGCCGCACGCCGAGATAGCCGGTGCCGTCGCGAGAGGAGAAGGCACGCGGATCGGCAACGGAGAAACGTCCCTGGCCAGGTGCGCGCGCGCTGGTGACCAGCGGACTGCGATCTTCCCAGCGGCAGACGCCGTAGGCGTTATCGCGCAGGGGTAGTTCTGGCCGGATGCCGTAATCGCGCAGGACCCCGTTTTCCACGGCGAGCTTGTTCAGCGATCGCCAGTCCGAGCCGGCCTCGACAAAGGCGAGACGAACCCATGTCTGCCATTGCAGGGACGGAACGCGGTGCATCGGGCCGGCGAGCGGATCACCGGGCAAGGGCATCTGCCCGATGACCTCTCCCACCCCGCGGAGCCGGAACTTGCGGGGCTGATAGATGAAGGGGGGGACGCGCTCGGTATGACGGGCGATCAGCAGGAAGCGCTTGCGGCTCTGCGCGAGGTGCCCGAGCTCGCCGCAGTCATGACGGCTCTCGTTGACCGAGTAGCCATAGGCGCGGAGCAAGGCGATAATCTGGTCGAGCAGCCAGCGTCCGCGCGTCTGTATCCGGGGCACGTTCTCGATTAGAATGACCCTGATCGGATCGTCCTTATAGGCCTCGAGGGTGAGCCAGATCCCGCGAAGGGTGAGGGCGTTCAGGGCTTGGTACTTGTCGGTGAGGCTCTTCGCCTGCGACAGAAGGCCGCTGAAGCCCTTGCATGGCGGGCTGAGCAGCATGCACGTGAGGGTGCCGAAGACGGCGCGGATGTCGGCGGGGACGGCTTCGCGCCAATTCCGGTCGGGTTCGCGGCCGTGAAAGGCGCGGTACTGGTCGCGGCTGAACAGGTCCATGACCGTCCCGGGCACCCCCGTCAGGCGCTCGAAATTACGGATCGCCCCTGGATCGACGTCGATTCCGCCGGCGCATTCCCAGTGGGCGACCATGTTGCCGACCATTGGGCGCGCCATGCCGAAGCCCTTGGCGCCAGCCCCTATTCCCGCGAACAGATGGCCGTGGCGGTAAACTCGGGTGATGGGAGCTTGAAGCATGGGACCTCCGGAGGTGTCGCGGGGGCAAGGTTGCCCGCGCCGCGCACCTTCCCGCTCCCCCTCCCCTTCTCAGGCTGCTTCGCGCCGCTCGTGGTAGATGTCGGCCGCCCAAGACTCGACCCAGCCCGCGGTGATTCGTCATGGTCGAGGTCGCCGCTCTCGATCAGGTCCCGGATCTGCTGGCGGGCAAGCGCGATCGCGGTTTCCCATGGGTCAGATGCTGTCGGCGACGATGGCACCGGTTCGTCGGCCTCGGGCAGGAAGCGTGCAGGCGAGGACGTGTGGGCGCACTGTTGGCGATACCAGCGTTCCAGATGATCGGCGACGAGGTGATCCGTCTTGCGTACACCGCGCCGAAGTGCGTCCTGTCGGGCTGCGATGCCGTACGCTTGCGAGTCAATCGAGGCGATCCAGCGCGCGAACGGAGCAAGGTATGGCAGGGCGTCGCCCTTGACGCCGAAGGCGTGGATCTTGGTGCCGATCGGCAGCTCGCGGCTCAGCCGCTCGACCACGGCGATCAGGCCTTCTGGGCCGTGTATCGGGCGTCTGCACATGCTTCCGACCCCGACGACGGTGCCGGGCAGCATAAGGCCTTCCAGCGCGTCGAGACAGCGGATGTAATCGGATGGGGTCCGCCCTTGCAGGACGGGCATAAAACGCTCGCGGATGCCGAGGTCGACGGCGCGGGCGTGGCATTCCCGGTTGGTGGCGATCGTCCGCGAGATGCGGTCGCGCACCTCTTCCCGGTCGTGGGCGACCTGTACTTCGCAGCAGTAGTCGGCGCTGGCGATCCGTCTGAACGGAAAGGAGGCGGCGAGCGCCATGTAGTCGTCGATCGACCACGGCATGCCGTTGTAGGCAACGGTCATGGTATAGCCGGCGCTATCGAGGTCGATGCTGGCGAGGTCGGACGCGTTGGCGAGTGTGCTGGTCCGCCATCCCCTCCAGTCGCGCCAGCCATCGACCTTGCGCCAGCGCGAAAGGCAGTTTGCAGAGATCAGTACGGGCGCGCGCAGCGCGGCGGCGCGCTCGAGGAGCGCACCGCGGGCGAGATGCGGCAGACCGATGATGATCTCGATCCCGGACGGATGCAGCGTCGTCATGACGGGACGAAAGGGCGCGGACATCAGAGGTCCTCACGCAGCATGATTGTGAGGACGCGGCGGGTGACGCTGGCATCGGCCGGATTCTCCGAGCCGTACTCAAGAGCCGTGTCGTAACAGTCGATCGCGAAATAGATGCGCACTTCGTCGATGGCGAAGTCGCCGCGGTTGCGCTCCGGGACGCCGTCGGGGAATTGGTACTGGCGGATCTCCTGAAGAAGGCGGGCTTGCGCGATTGCTTGGGAGGCCAGGCTGTCGTTGGACAGGCTCGCAAGGCACGTGCGCGTAACGACGATGCGGGCGGTGCGGTCGAAGCCCTGCCGGCAACGGTCGTTGAGCCGGGCGATAGCCTCGCTCCGGCTGGTCGTATCGTGATCAATCATGGGAGTGCTCCGTTGAACCTGGAGGGGGTTGCCGGCTGTCAGGCAGCGAGGGCGCGTTGCTCGCGTCGGCCTCGGTCCGGAAAGGCGGCGTGGAAGCGGTCGAGCCAGCTGGCGAGCGTCGGGCGAGCGTCGAGCGGGATGGCACCGGCGACGTCCTGAAAGCGGATCAGCTCGGTAGGGGCATCCCGAGCGATGCGGTCGACTTCGTTGGCGGGGAGGAGCCGCTCCTGACGAATGAACTGGCTCATCGATCCAGGTCGGGCGCGAGTGCTGCGGCGCCAGAGCCCTTCGACGGTATGGAGGCGCGGTGCTGCCCGGGCCTCGACCAGAACGATAAGGCGCAGGCACCATGCGGGGAGCTCGCGGATCTCGCTGGGCGCGTTGGCCACGCACAACCAGCACGCGCTCTTCGGAGGGACGGGCAAACCCTCGGCCTCGATACGGCGAATGCAGGCGTCGCGATCCCAGCCCCACTCACGCAACGGGTACTGGCACTCATAACGCGGATCATCGATCGAGAGCGCATGGTTTGCCCGCTTGGTGTCGCGCGGCCCTGCGTCGTAGCCGATCAGGCGAGTGACGCGCTGCCCGCGTTCCCATGCGTCCAGCGCGGGACGCCATCGGGCGAGGTATGCGTCTTGTGGCGCCTTCTTGTACTTCAAGCTGCAGCTGGACCCTCCCAGCGACTTGCTCGGAAGGGTGGCATTGGTCAGGCACATCTCCAGGATCCCGTAATACGGGGGCCAGTGTTTGAACCGCTTCGGAGTGTAGGAGACCAGCTCGAAAGGAATGCCGCGATCGCGCATCCATGGCCGGATCACGTCCAGATATGCGTAGGTCGCCGGCTTCTCGACGCCGGTATCGGCGCTCAGACAGAGGTCGGGCGCCTCGCCGCGGGCGTGTTTCTCGATGAGAAGCGCGGTGCTGTCGACACCGATGCCGTAGGCGAGGACGACGGGCGGGGCCGGGATCATGCCGCGTCTGCCGGCGCGAGCGGTGCAATCGCGATCGCCAGGTTCTTGCGAGTCACCGTGATGGTGACGGTGCGGTCCTCCGGGACGAGGTAGTAGTGACCGGAGAGTAGGTCCCGCAGACGGTTGTCGAGCGCCGCGTCCCCGCCTTCGAGAAGGCCGATGATCCGTTCGGCCGCATCGCGTTGGAACCGCTCCTGCTGGGTGTCGTAGCTGTCGGCCGCGGAGTCCTCGTTGGCCGAGAAGACGGCGCTCTCGAACAGGTCCGCGACATCCATTGCGGAGAGGTCCGAGCCGCGGCGGACGAACACGCGTGTCTCATCGACGGAGTTGCAGGAAAACTGGTCGGGACCGAAGGCCACGTCAGCGTCGCAGGCGACTTCGACAAAGGCGCCGGCGTGCGACAGCGTGGCGTGTAGGGTGATCGCATCGACCCATCCGTCGTCGGCGTCGGCGGGCGCTTCCACCCCTTCAGAGATCGTGAATTGGCGTTCGCCCTGAATGATGGCGAACTCGAGGGTCTCCACCCGGGCCAGCTTGTCGTACCAGCTATATCCCTTGAAGGCGTCATTCGCGTCGACCAGCGGTCCTCCGAAAGGATTGTGCTTGGTGATCGCACGCTCGGCCGGGATGGCTACCAGTGCCTCTTGGTCGGGCATCAGCACCATGGCCGGGTCGGTCGTCCGCACGCCGGTTTCGTAATTGCGGTACTGGTCTGCCGCGGGCGCAGGCCAGGTGAAGAGGTAAGGCTCGGCCTCGGAAAGCAGGACACCCAGATCACGGGCTTCGGTCCAGTTCTCGAACGACAGGCGGTGCGTGCCTTGCGCTGCGATGGCGCGGTACAAGGTGCATTGCACCGCGGTTCTCAGGTCCGAAACGCCCTCATTCTCGACGACTTCCTTGCGAGCCGGAAGGACGAGCTGGATGTCGGGTGCGTTGACGATGTCGACCCGCGCGATCCAGTGGTCGCCGCGGTCGACCTCGGTCAGGTGAGGCAACCGGCAGGGGATCGTCACGCCGTGGAAGTTCAGCGCCGCGTCGCGGGAGGAATAATGCGAGGCCGGCACTCTACGGATGCCGATACGGGTGCCCTTCCAGGTTTCGACATGGACGGCGTCGGCGAGCCAATCGTGCTGCTCCTGGGGCTCGCCATTGAACGTCACCGGGACCGGGAAGTAGCGAGCCGCTGTTGCGACATCGCGCTCGATGGTAGTCAGCCATTGCTCGGGCATTCTAACGGTCAGCGACGTCCCGTAGGGGATCGGGTCCGAGGAGATCGCGATCGGGCGGCTCGTCTCCCAGGCTGAAGCGGGAATATGAGCCATCCAGCCCTGACGATCGGGCCGCGAGTAGGAGCGGATAATGACATCGCGGCCAGCGAGGCTGAAGACGCCCATGCCGGCAGGATCCTCGGCCCGGCGTGTGTCGTCCGACCAACCGGAGCGGCCGAGCGTCACGATCGAGGCGGGATCGGCGATGCCGTGGCCGTCATCGACGACCTGGAGATAGGTGGCGTCGCTTGCGGTGATGACCGTGACGGCTACGATCGTGGCCCCTGCCCTGCGCGCGTTCTGGAAAAGCTCGCAGATCACGTCGTACGCGGTGTTGTTGAACAACCGAGTGACCTTGGTGATGGTCTCGGGCGCGACGGCCGTCGCGATCATGGCGGGGATCATGGCAAGCTCCTGAAGCTGGCGTGACTGTTCACGCCTGCTCGCCCGCTCCCCCTTCCCTTCGGCCTCGGTGTGCTTCCGACCTACAGCCCGTCATCGTCGCTGGCAGGGCCGGTCTCGGCGGAGCCGGTGATTACGAATTGTCCGTTCTCGCCGCTGTCCTTGGCGGCGTAACCGAGGGCGGTGAGCCCGGCGCGGAGGTGGCCATGGTAGGTGGCTGCTGCGGTGTCGCTGGCGAAAGGTGCCTTTTCAGGGCTCGTGCCTGCGCGAACGGGCAGGAGAGCCGAGACGGCGACGTGATCGATCAGGTAGCCGTGCCAGTCAGGATTGAGCGGCGTATCGACCCGCGCCTGCCAACGGCCATCGTCCTGCTGGCGCAGCAGCTTGATCGTAAGCACACCTCCCATCCCGCTCGAAATGTCGAAGCGCTGACCCGCTTGCGGCCGCAGAAAGCGTCGCCAGACCCGCAGCACGAGCGGATTGTCGCGCACGGCTCGTAGGAGACCAGCATAGTTCCAGGACAAGGGGTCGGGCTGGTCGTGGCGGGCGGCGCAGGCTGGGACCCCGGACGTCGTTGTCCGGGGCTGCAGATACTCTGCGGTGCAGACGGTCCAATCGCCGTAGAGCTTGCCCTCGTGCGGTAGGCAGTCGCCCTCGAGCTGGATGGAATGCTCGCCGAAGCCATTGTGGAAATGAACTGCCGCTTTTGGGAAGAACCTTTCCAGGACCTCGCGCGAGCCGCGGATCTTCACGTCGCTGCCGTAGGTGGTGTGGACGTAGCTGAGCGGCCCGATCTTCGGGCCTTCGGCGCCCCAGTTGGTCATGTCTTGATCGATGCTGGCGCGGCCGTGGAAGAGATAGAGATAGACGCTCATCGGAGCTCACTCCCGAGAGAAGCGGCGCTGTGGCCGCGAGGGATGGCGCAGTGCAGTTGCACCGCGACCTCAGGCCAGGTGGACTTCCTTGGTGATGATCGGAGCGGTGCTCTCGACGCGGGTGGCGCCGAGACTGTCGAAGGTCTCGACGTCGTTGCGCTCGGCGTAGCGGTCCTTGGCGACGAGCCCGTAGATCGGATCTCCGGAGTAGCGGGCAAAGCCGAGCGCATCGACGCTCTGGACCCGGCGAAACACAACACCGACCATGCCGGCGGGAACCCAATCGGCCCAGTCACCGGATGCGGAAACCGAAGCGTACTGACCGATGACAGCCTGATAGGCGGCGCGACGGCGTAGCGTGTTGTTCTCGGTCGCCGGCACTTCTTCGCCAGTGAAGGCGCCATAGCGTGCAGGGTGCCACGCTCGAACCGAACGGCGCGCGTTCTCGACCTGAAGGGCGATCCCGGCTGTGGGGAGACGCCGGAACTCGGTCGCGAAGCCGAGCAGGACGAGCGCCCAATCCACGTCCTCCTCGTAGTAGATATCGTCGCGGCGTAACGCCTCGGGCATCGCGGCTTGCCGTTCGTCGGAAAGGACGTACCCGCCATGATCGGGCGTGGTGACGTGCCAAATCCCGGGCAGGACCTGGTCGGTTGTCTGCGGAACACCCCATTTCGTGTCCTGCGGTGCTGGGACGGCGGTAAAGCGGGTCATCTGTCGGCTCCTCTATGGATCGACAGGTCTCCTCCCCCTCCCCTCCAGCCTCGTTGCTGTTGGGCCGAGTGCGGGGCAGTAGGCCGCATGGACGTGTGGCTCTATTCGGCGCCGGAGAAGCTTTGGGCGCTTACGAACGATAGCGAGGGTAGCAACTTGCCCGATGACCTGGGGCCGTGGGTGCCGGTGCGCCCCGTGGTTCTGCGTGAGGACGCGTCGGACGAGCAGCAGGCGATCGAGCTGATCGCCGAACACGGGTTTTGCTGCTTCGATTGATCGGACGCTTCTTGCGGTCCAGATCGTCGCCGCGCGCGACTACTGACCAATGTGCAGCTGATCGAGTATCGCCGCTTCCAGACCATCGGCCTCGAGATCCTCGCCGTGGATGGTCACCACCGGCGCGACGGTGCGTAGCTTTTCGACCTGCCGCAGCTTGACGCCGAGCGTGTCGGCGTCGTGTGCCGTTACGATTTCCAAGGCCGCTTCCATCACCTCGCCGGTCGTGAAGTCGCGAAGGTCGAGCAGCATGTCGGGGCGCATGTCGCCGATGCTGGTAGCGACGTCGAAGAGAAGGCGCTTGAAGCCGATCCCGATTCCGCGACGGCGCAGACGGTATTGGAGATCGAGCAGCCCGACGATGGTTTGCCGTTCGGCCGCGTTGTGGATCGCGACGAAGTTGGAGGGACGTGCGATTGGCTGAGCATAGGCGCGCAGTGCCGCATAGCCCTCGCGCGGATTGTGCTCGCCCACGACGGCGAGGACGAGGTACGGGGCGCCGATCTGGCGCCGGTGGATGCCGATGTGCCGGATCCGGTTCTTGACCTCCAATTCGCGGCCTTCGGCGAGCGTGATGGTCGTTCCTGATATGTCGACGGCGTAGAGCAGGAGAAAGGCTTGTGGGGCATGGCCGGTCGGCCACTTCTTGGCCGCCTGTCGCAGCTTGGCGAACACGATCCCGCGTTCATAGGGATCGATGTGAGTGTAGAAGTGACGGGCGAGCGGGATGCCCGGGGCAATTTCGACGCGTTCGGCCGCGCGGCGCATCGCGGCGAACTCGCTTGCCATCGACGTCGTCCGCGGCTCTCCGGCCTCGAGTGGCTCTACGACATTGACGTGGGCCATCTCCATGAGAAGCCATAGCAGGCGGGCGAGGCGCGGAATGGCGACGCCGCGGTTGCGATCGTCAGGTTCAGCCTCGTCGGGCAGTTGCGCGAGCTTCTCCGGCGCGAGCCGGTGCGCGGAGAACATGCCGTCTGGCTCGTTGATCGTGCGCGGTGTCGCTGTTGCCTTCTCGCGGATGCGGGGAGGAGCCTGTTCGCGGTAGAACGGGCAGTCGAGTTCATGCTCGGGTCGCCGTTGCCGGACGCTGGTCAGTCGCCGGAGATAGTAGGTTTCGGCTTCGGAGAGGTAGGCCGGGGACAGGAGCGGCGGGGCTTCCGTCTCGCCCAGGCAGTCGCAGGCGATCCATTGATGGTGGTCGCGTGCCTTCACAACCATGATCACCGATGCGCGGTGGTCGCTGTCCTCGCCCTCCCCCATGTACCAGCGGACGAGCGCTCGCCGCACGACGTCCGGCAGGGGCGTGCGTTGCTGGAGTCCACGAGTGTCGCGCGGGACCAACCACATGCGTGCGACTATACGATATTATACTTGCAAGGTCCACGATGTTCACGGTACGTTCACCGCCAAGGAGAAGCGCGCCATGAAGACCGATTGCATCGAAGCTTTCGACCTCGATCTGACGCTCAAGGACGCGTCGACCGATCCGATCATCCGTCCGACACGACGCATGATCGCGGCCGCGTGCATCGGTATGGGGCCGGAGGACGCCTACTACTCCGTGCGCGAGCTACGCGAGGCGATCGAGTGGATCCACGAGGGTGAGTCCTCGGGCAAGCGCAAGCTGACGCAGATCCTCGGCAACCAGTGCGACGACTTTCAGCGGTGCATCTACTACGCGCTGGCGGGCAAGGGCATCGTTCTGATCCTCGACGACCTGCTGTGGCTGGAAGGCGTGCTGGAAGCGCGCGGCCGGTTCGCTGGCGAGCTGTTCCGCATGAAGCGACCGACCATGCCGCTGGTCTCGCCCTATGTGGCGGCCGAGCCTGACGGCCCTGTCGGGCGGTTCGACACCGGCTTCGAGATCGGGGCATCCTGGTCGTTCGATCCGGGACCGGGCTATGATGCGGTCGATCACGTCATCGATCCGAAGCTGTCGCACTGACGGCAAAAAGAAAGGCGGCCCTGGCCGGAGCCGGGGCCGCCCGTCTTGTTTCGGGGGGTGGTGCTTCAACGTCGCTCGCATGCGAGCCGTTCCCCCCGTCGCCATTTCTCCGGGTCGATCCACTCTCCTGAATGAATCCCGCGGCCGTGGCTGCGCGCCTCCTCGAATGCCGCGACATAGCGGGTGGCGCGTTCGGGATCACTCTTCAGGTATTTGACAGCCGGCACCGCGAAGCCCTGCGCAATCAGCTGCTCGCCAACATCGGAGCCGTCGACACTGACGATTGCCACGGGGCGGCCGTAGCTGCTGCTGCCGACCAGCTGGATGGTTGCCTCGCCGCTTTTCAGCATTCTTGCCGTCGCGTCTTGGGCGAGCTTTCCGCACGGATAGCAGGAGCCTGCTTGCTCGCAGAGCTGCTTCTTTTCGACCGCATCGGCGCCGGAAAACCGGAAATCGATCGACACGGTGTCGCCGTCCAGTGCCCGCGCATCGCCCCGGATCGTGGGTTCGTTCCGACCGCTCTCCGGACTGGCGCCGCAAGCCGTCAGGGCGACCAGAAGCAGGAATAGGGCCGCTCTCATGCGAGCCGCATCTCGAGCACGACGTCGGGGCCGTCGACGACGGCCGGGATGATCCGAAGTGGCTGGAGAGGGTTGCCGGTGCGAACGACCGAAATGCAGCTTGCACCGTCATCAGCCATGCGCGCTGCAATGCGCCTTGCATTGTCGTTGCTGCAGAGCGCCCGGCGTTTGGGGCTGAGAGGGACGTGGTCGGGAAGCGCGATCATGACCGTGATCCTGAGTTAGGTGGTGGGTGGCAATCAAGCGAACACCGTCTTGTGGACCTTCGTCTCCGGGACGACTGTCCAGGACAGATGGCGCAAGCCGCTTAGCCGGTACTCCGGGTAGCTGACGCCGGGCCTGGACAGCGCGACCCTGCGGCCTCGTTTGTGGACGGTGAACTCTGCGCCCTCATAGCCGTCGGTGAACCTGACCGGGGACGGCAGGCGAATCCGCATGCCATGCTCGAGCGGGCGCGCGGCGCGGGCCAGATTGTCGATGCAGCGGCGTCGCCAGTTGAGCGCGGACGGTTCGTCGGTATCGCCAAGCAGGGCGAGGATCCGCTCCGGGCATTCGGCTTCGCACGGCCCCATGTGTTCGGTCATGTCCTTGTACCCGAACACGTAGCCCTCCCGGTCGCGAGGGTTCCATTTGACCAGGCACAC
Source organism: Sphingomonas benefaciens (assembly GCF_052907485.1). NCBI lineage: Bacteria > Pseudomonadati > Pseudomonadota > Alphaproteobacteria > Sphingomonadales > Sphingomonadaceae > Sphingomonas > Sphingomonas benefaciens. Next base: position 17,534 of record NZ_JBREIC010000009.1, read on the forward strand.
AATCGCGAAGGTTGGCTCGTCGACTCCGTCGGTGCTCGGCACCGCGGCCGCGTAGTAGACCTTGTTGCGCAGGCAGGAGGACGCGACGATCCGCAGCGCCCTGCCCTTACCGGCAGGGTCGCGCTGGTCATAGGTGAACTGGGCGTCGAGATACGCTTTCGGGGTCGAATGCGGCTGCATCGACGACAGCGGCATGGTGAGCCAGCCCATTGCTAGTCCTTTCAGATCTGGGCCGCATCAGAGGCGGCGTGGGTCAAGGAGGTGAATCGCGGACGTCTCGAGAGCGGGCCGGTGAACGTGGCTCACCAGCTGCGCGACGCGGGCGCGGACGCGCTCGTCTGGAAGATCGGACCGGCCCTCGGTGAGTGGTGGCACCCGCGTGTTCGTCACCTCGGTGAACAGGATCGACAGCACGCGCGCCTCGATCTGCTGAGCGAGGTCGTGGATTGCGCGGCCCTGTGCGAGCTTCTCGTGCCCGGGGGACATCTCAAGCCAAGTCATGGGAGCGATTGCCTCGCTCATGCGAGCGAGCAGGCCGAGCCCGTGGCCGAAATCGCTGTGGTAGTGGATCAGCGACTGGCGTTCCGGTGAGAGCGCATCGAACGGCGCGTAGAGCCGATACTGGTAGCGAGGGGGCGCGCCCGTCACGCGTACGCGGGTGGCAAGGACGTCCATCACATCACCCGACCAAAAGGGCGGGTTCGGCTGCCGCAGGGGCGAGATGCAGCTCGCGTCGTAGGCGGTCTGCGAACCGAGCAGGGTTGAGGAGCTCGCGGATGGCGGCAAACCGCCGGCGGTCGCCCAGGAGGTCGTGCTGACCTCTGACCCGGCGAAACGACACTTCGTTCTCGGGGCCGAGCGCGCCAAGCGACAGCTGCACCCAGACCTCCTCGCCATGAAGGGTTATTTCACCCGATACGGACGGATCCGACCGGTTCGACCGGATGGTGTAGCTGCCCTCGGGAAGGGTGAGCGCATTCGCCAGATTGCGCATCGCCCTGCGCCCGTCCGCATGAAAAAGGTCCTTGGCGACGGCATCGTAGGAGACGCCCCGGATGGCGAGCGTGAGAAGGGCCGGGAAGCGCTGCAGCTCCGCAATGCGCTCCGTACAGCGGCGTCGTAAGATCGCTTCGGCGGGCCGGTTCTGCGTCACCGTGGTGAGATGTCGGGCCAGCAGGATCACTGCGGCGTCGCTCTCGTAGTCGACCCCGGCATTGCGGCAGTCCTCGATCGCGCGTGTCAAGGCATGGACGCCGGCGGTGATGGTGGACAAGGCGCTCGGGTCGAGCGCCTGTTGATGGCGAAAAGCAACGTCGTAGGGCATGGCGATCTCCGGATCCTGAGCGCCTCTCGCGCTCACCGGCCCGCTTCCCCCTCCCCTTCCCTGGTCCCGGATCAGAGCATCAGACCCACAGGATCCGACGATCGAGCGGCTGCCGCGAAGCCACGCTGCCACGCATCGGCGAGCCGGCTGCCACGTCGATAGTGACAGCCGGTGCTACCGAGCACGTACCCCCGCCAACCCTGCTTTTCGGCTTCCCAGATGGGATCGCGCCTGGACGGCCCGAGGAGCCGCATCAGGTCGAGCGTCATGTCGGATCCTGATCGGCTTGCGCGATCATCAGGTCGATGGCGTCCTCGATCGCCTGCTCATCGTCGTTCACGACCCGCAGATTGGGGCGGTGCTTGCGGACGGCCTCGGCGACGGCCGCAGGGGTGTGCCCCTTCAGGGGATAACCGTAGACCTTCCCGTCGTCGATCACGATGAGCTGCCTCTTGAAGGAGCGCCGGAGCCGCTTCGTCTCCTCGATCCTCCCGATCATCGCGGCTACCTCGAACTCGAGCGTGTGTTGCAGAGTGGTTCCGTGGAACTCGCGCGCGGGGCGGTTGGCGGCGAGCCACGCGTCGACCTCCTTTTCGGTGAGCGCGCCGACCTGGTGGAAGTCGTCCGCGGCGCCATGTCCGCGGTTCGAGGCCAGGAAAGCGCGAGCGCCGTCGATCCAGATCTCGGCGGTATAGCAGGTCGTCTCCTCCGAGAGCGCGACCACGACCTTCAGCTTCTTCAGTTCGATGCGCATGAGTGCGACTCCTTGATTGACTGGTCATGCCGCGAGCGCCTCGGGCTCGTGCCACTCGACCTTGGCATCGCCGCTGGCGTCGTGACTGGCGGGTCGGGCGAGGTCGCGCAGGTAATTGAAGGCCTGCTCGGCCTTCGACGCGGCCTTGATGATCGCGCTGGAGTCCGACTTCAGGATGCGAAGCCAGTGGTCGATGTAACTGGCATGATTGTCATGGAGATCGCCGGGTAGGCCGAGTTCGGCGCAGATCAGGCACTGGCCGATGGAGGCGACGAGTTCCTCGAACGCGTAGGCGTTGTCGCCGAACTTCTTGCCGAACTCGCGGTCGAGCCGGCTCGCGGCGCCTGACCAGTGGGTGTATTCGTGCCCCAGCGTGCTGGCATAGTGGTCGTCCGACCGGAACGCCCCGCGGTTCGGCATCTGGATGTAGTCGCCAATCGGCGAGAAGTAGGCCTGGTCGCCGCCATGGCGAACCGTGCCCGGCAGGGTGCCGAAAAAGCCGTCAATGGCGGCGCGGTGCTCGGATTCGACGCGTGGCTCGGGCGGCGCGATCGTCGGATAGTAGTAGCTCGGCAGGCCGTCGATCTGGTCGACGTTGAAGACGATGTAGGATCGCAGGAAGCGGATGTTTTTGGTGGCCTCAGCACCGGTGACGCGATCGGTTTCCGTCTTGGAGAAACTGGAGAAGTAGACGCTCAGCGAGCCTCGCTCGCCGCGCCGCACCTGGCCGCCCAACTCTTCGGCTTGGCGATAGGTCATCCAGGTGCGGCTGCTATAGCCGCGGGCATCGCCGATCGCCCAAAGGTAGAGCGTGTTGATGCCGGTGTACGGGGTTCCGCAATGGCGTAGCGGACGCCCACCTGCCCCGGTGAGCCCCCAAGGGCGTGACCACGGCAGAACGCCGGATTCGAGCTTCTCGATAATGAGGTTGGTGATCTCGGCCGCGACGTCACGGCGCTGCGCATCGGGCTTGCGACGGAAGGTCATGATGGGTGCTCCCCGTTGGGCGGCATGGCGCCCGCGAAAAAAGAAGGCGGCCGCCCCATCGGGACGACCGCCAGTTGCCCAGGAGACGGTTGGGCGGGGTTATTCGGCCGCGACGAGCTCCGCGTCGTCGTTCACCGCACCGGCGTCGTCCTCGCCGGGCTCGGTGCTCTGGTCGCCATCAAGATCGGCACCGTCGTCGCCGTCGGGGTCACCGTCGACATCGCTGCCGGCGTCTTCGTCATCGGGACCGTCGTCTTCGACCAACTCAGCCGTACTGGCCACGTCGAAGCGCATCGCGTCCGGCACCCAGGCGAGAGCGGCCTCCTTGGTCTCCGCCTCGGTAATGGCCTCGCCGGCGAACAGCCTCTCGCAGCTGGTCGAAATCTCGCCCTTCTTGGAGCCGAGATAGCGTGCTGCCAGCGTGGATCCGCCAACCTCGGTGAGCGTCGCGAGCAGCGTGCCCTTCGACACCCGGTCGAAGAAGTTGGCGCAGGTCGGCCGCCACCACTTGGCGACGTCGATCTCGAGGATGGAGGCGAGACGGGCGTGGAGCGGGTTCGTCGTGACCGTGCCATAGTCCTGCTTGGCCTCGAGCGAGTCCGCGACCACGATCGCGAGCCACGCTGCCTTGGCATCGTCGCCGAGGGCGCGGAATGCCTCGAACCGTTCGACGGGCGAGGCGCCTTCGGTCCACGAGGTATCCAGTGCCTCCCGCGCCTCGGCGATCGTGATCTTCGCCTGGGTGGGGGCGAAATCGGCCGGCATTTGCGGATCGTTGGGCCGGCCCGCGGTGATGGTCGTGCCCGAGCGGCCGTAGTTGCGGGTGCGGTCCACCATCGCGAAAAGCGCGTAGTCGAGCGCGAGGCCGGGATCCGCGAGGATCGAGGCGGCGAGGATGTCGCGGCGCTGCACGGCGAGCTCGTCGTGGAGACGAGCGCTCAGCGGCTTTCCGCCCGGCGCGACCGCCTCGGGTGGAAGCGAGCTCGTGTCCCGTGTCGATCCGGTCGGCTTCGCGTCGTCCGCATCGCCGGGCGTGCGGAGCGGCGTCTCGCTGTAGTAGGTCGTCTCGAGGACCAGCTTGCCGTTGCGGTCGAGCATCAGGAAGGTCCCGACCTGCCCCTTGATGTCGTCGGGGAGCACGGGGGGCTTGTTGTGGATGCCCTCGTACTCTTCCTGAAGCCGGTCGTACTCGCTCTCGAGAATGCCGTAGGCCTCTTCTTCAAGGCTCTCGTCGCTCATCTCCTCGGTGAGGGCCTCCATCCGCTCGGAGATCTCGTACGCGCGGGTTTCTTCCGCCTCGGTGAGCGGGGCCGGCTGCAGAGCGACACGGTGCAGATCCGCGGTCGCACCGTACAGGTTGGTGGTTGCGATCGGGCGGATCCACGCGAGGCCCTGTTCCTCGCCGAGACGCTTCGCCTCGGCTTCCATGAGCGTACTGGCGAGCGACTGGGCGATCTCGGGATCCGACCAGCGGTCGCCATCCTCGCTGAACAGCTCGCGCTCGACGCGGCCACCAGCGGCGACATAGGCGTCGGCACCGACCAGGATGGCGACGGGGTCGGTCGCTTTCATGGTGTCGTTCGAGATCGCGCGCCGGATCTGGTCCGCGGTGATGTAGGAGCTGTGGCGGTACTGCGCGAATACGCGCTCCTGCTTCGCGCGGTCCTCGGTCGAGCCATAGGCCTTTGCCATGTCGAGCGTCATGTCGCCGTTGGCGAGAGCTTCGAACACCGGTTCCGCCAGATTGGCGAGGCGGAGGCGGCCTTCGATGAAGCGGCGTGTCTGGCCGAACCGCTTGGCAACGGCGTCGATGTCGCCGTCAGACTGGAGGAAGTGCTGGAACGCACGGCATTCCTCGGCCGGCGTCATTACCTCGCGCTGAAAGTTCTCGGTCAGCGAGAGCTCGCGGAGGTCGTTGTCGTCGCCCGCGACGATCTTGACCGGCACGTCGTAATCCGCCGCGACGATCTCGCCCGCCTCGGCGAGCATCATCGCTCCCAGATAGCGCCGCTCGCCGGCGATGACCTCGAACATGCCGCGCGGCTTGGACGGGGTGACAAGAAGGTTCTGAATGATGCCGCGCGCGCGGATGCTCGCGGCCATGGCCGGGATGTTCTTGGGCTGCGTCGTGCGGACGTTCTTCTCGGACTGCTTCAGCTTTGCGAGTTTGACGGTCTGGGTCATTGCCAGTCTCCTGAGCGTGGGAATGTCCGGCGAAGTCCCTCGCCGAACACCCCCTCGCTCCCCCTTCCCTTCCTGCTCCCGTTCGCGCAGCGACATGTACCGCGCATTGCACCGCGCCCTGCGATGCTATGGTATCACCCGTCGGGCTGCGCCGTCAGGCGGGCGATCACCTCCGAGGCAGTCTCGTTGGGTACGAAGATCCTCGTCTTGTAGGAGATGATCTCAACGTAGCAGCCGATCGACTTCAGCCACGGTAGCTGCGCGGCAGGCGCCCCGACGATCTCGATCCGCGGCTTGCCGTTGACCCTCGCCCGCTTCACCTCGCATGCGAACGGTCGCTTCAGGACGATCGAGCCGCCTCCCAATGCCGCCTGCGTGATCTCGTCGGGGCTCAGGACCTGTGGCTCATCCAGGCCGAGCTTGTTGAACAGGGTGTGGATGTCGCGCGGGAAGACCATGCGACCGAGCCACGAACGGCCTTCCTCGTCCACGATGCGATTGACCGCGAGATGGTCGCTCGGCAGGGCCGACCAGATTGGCAGCAGCAAGCCCGTCGCGAGCCGGATTGTCTCGGTGTCGACCTTGGTACGGGCCTCTTCCACTTCGGCTTCCCATGCGGCCGAGAAGGTCTCACGGGAACACTCCTCCCAGGCTGTCTCGAACAGGTCGTCGGCCGCGAGATATTCGCGACGGGTCGGACGCATCAGTTCGATCCGCAGGACCGCGACGCCATCCTCCGTCATGCCGGACCGAGCCGCTGTCCGAAGCGCTACCTTGTCCGATCGACCGTTCCGCAGGAACATGGCCGTGCTGTCGCTGTCGGCGATGCGAAGCACGCGATCGAGCGAGACTGGCTGACGGCGCCGTGCGACCTCGATGGTCAAGAGGTGAGACGTTGCGCCACTGATCGGGTCGGTGCGCAGGATGGTGTCATCGAGCACCGTGGCGCGATCGACCTGCATGGTCTCGACCCCGACATCGAGCGTGCCGGCGTCCCGCGCGGCTGCGACCCGTGTTTCGACCAGGGCGAGAAACTCGTCGAAGATGAGGTTCTGGAGGCCAATCGGAAGCGCCAGGAGCCGATTTAGCCAACGCTGGATCGGTGGGAGGTCTTCCTTGAGGACACCATCCTTGTCCTGCAGCTCGAGCCCTGTGCGGTGCTGGAAGTCGACCAGGTTCGTGCTGCTCAACTTGCCGGCAACGAGCAGATGATACCAGCTGATGAGCGCCGCCTTGGCGTACTCGCTTTCGAGGTTGTCGGCCGGGTCGAACAGGTTCTGGCCGCCTGTCTGGCGCTGGCCCCTTGTGAGAGCGCCCAAGCTGTCGAGACGCCGCGCGATGGTCGACGTGAAGCGGAGTTCGCCCTTGCAGTCGGTCGTGACGGGTCGGAACAGGGGCGTGCAGGCCTGATGGGTACGATGGGTTCGACCGAGACCCTGGATGGCCCGATCGGCACGCCAGCCCGGCTCCAGCAGGAGGTGAACCCGCTGTTCCTGGTTCTTCACGGCGAGGCTCGCATGATAGGATCTGCCGGTGCCGCCCGCGTCGCTGAACACGAGGATCCGTTTGGTCCCTTCCATGAAGGCTGCGGAGTCCGCCTGGGTCGCGCGGGCCGACCGGGATTCGAGCTTTTGGGTGCCGCCCGCGGTGCTTACGAGCCGCTTGGTGCGCCCCGTCACCTCGGCGACGTTGTCATGGCCGAAATGCTCGAGAATGCCGTCTAAAACGGCTGCGATCGGAGGGAGCGCGCAGAGTTGCTCGATCAGCGTGTCTCGAGCCGCTTCCGCTTCCGGGTTGGTGACCGGGGTGCCTCGATCGTCGAACATGGGTCGCGACCGCGTTTCGCCGGTATCGTCCAGATAGGTCGACATCTGCTGGACCGGGAAGGCGCGCTGCAGATAATCGATCACCGCCTCGCGCGGGGACAGGTCGAGGTCGAGGTCTGCTCGCTCGTCTGGGGATAGCTCGCCGAGGCGCCGATCGAGGATGGCTTCAGCCGTACTGACCAGCTGCAGAACGACGGACTGCCCGGCCTCCAAATGCTGCCGAACCGCGGCAAGGACCGTTGGCAACTTGCAGGATAGAAGAAGCGCACCGAAGAAGCGCTGCTTGCAGCTCTCGAACCGCGATCGAGCGGCCGCCTTGGCACCGGAGTTCAGCGTGTCTCCCCTGAGGGAGTCGACCACGCCGGTCAGCTTCAACGCCTCTTCCATGTTGCGGTGGATGATGCCCCAGGCGTCGGCATAGGTGTCGTACACCTCGATCTGCTCGCGGGTCAGTTCGTGCCGGAGGATGTCATACTCGACCCCTGCGAAGCTAAGAGCGCGCGCGGTGTAAAGGCCTGTCGCCTTGAGGTCGCGCGCCACCAGCTCCATCGCTGCAATCCCGCCCTGGCGGATCTCGGTGATGAACGCTTCCCGATTGGCGAAGGAGGTCTCCGGCCCCCAGAGCCCGAGCCGGACGGCGTAAGCGAGGTTGTTCACCTCGGAAGCGCCCGTTGCGGAGGCGTACAGCACGCGCGCGCCGGGCAAGCGATTCTGCAGAAGGACGCCGGCGATGCCCTGCTGCGAGCCCTTCTTGGCGATCATGCTCCCCTCGCCTCCTGCGACGCCGCCCATCTCATGGGCTTCATCCCAGGCGATGACGCCTTCGAAGTCGTCGCCGGCCCATGTGATGATCTGCTCGAGCCGGCTGGCGTCACCGCGCGTCGAGCGTAGCGTCGGGTAGGTCACGAACAGGACGCCCTCAGACATGCTGATCGGCTCGTCGATCTTCCAGCGCGAGAGCGGCTGCACATCGGCGGCAAGGCCGCCCAGGGCCGTCCAGTCGCGGATGGCGTCAGCGTGGAGCGCCTCGTTCTTGGATACCCAGATAGCGCGACGCCGTCCCGCGAGCCAGTTATCGAGGATCACGGCCGCAACCTGTCGCCCCTTCCCCGCCCCCGTGCCGTCGCCCAGAAAGAAGCCCTTGCGGTAGCGACTGCCATTCTCGTCGATGATCAGGCCCACACCCTCCGGATCGGGGCGGAAACGGCCGGGAATGTACTGCGTCCACGCGTGACCGGCGTAGACGACAGTTTCGAGCTGCGAGGATGACAGCATGCGTTCGCTGACCGTTCGCTCGGGCAGGGCCGGGACGTGAACCGGGATCGGCGCGGGGATCGAACCCATGGCGACGGACTCGACCAGGGCGGTCGGGTGCTCGCCGGCAGCGTCGAACACGATCCGGCTTGGTCGGTATGGGAGATAGACGCCGGTCTGTTCGGCGAGCGGCGCCGGGGTCTCGAGGACCTTGTAGGTGACCGGCGCCACCTCGTTTCGCGAGGGCGCCCGAAAGACACGCGGCGCGGCTGCGGGTTTGGATCGCACGCTCCGGAAAAGCGATACGCTGCCGCCTCTCGGCGTCGCCTGTTTTGCTGGGTCACTGGTCAACGCGAGGCGATCGGGAACGACTAGGTGGTCGTTTAGATCGGCGACGGTCGCTCGCTGCAGCACAACGCTGTTGCTTTGACCGGCCGCCTTGTCGAGGACGTAGAGACGCACCGCGACGCTGGTGCCGTGCTTCCCATAGGCAGCGGTGAGGCGGATCGACGTTCGGACGGTGACCTGGTCCAGCGTTGCGTTCCAGATCTCTCCCATCCGGGCCGAGTTGCTGAACCAGTCCGGCATGATCGCAACGACGCGTCCGTTCGGGCGCACGCGCCGGATCGCCGCCTGGAGGTGGCGCACAGCAGCCAGGTCGTCGTCGCCGCGACCGACTGAGCGCGAGAAAGGTGGGTTCATGATGACGACGCTGGGACGGGGGAGCGATGCCATCGTGCTCGCGATTGTAGCGCCGTCATGCCCCGAGACTGTGGTATCGGGGAAGGTTGCCGCGAGGCGTGCGCGTCGCGACGGGTCGATCTCGTTGAGCTGGAGCGAGCCGACGGGACCGAGTTGAGCCACGAGGAGTCCATTCCCGGCGCTCGGCTCGAGCACGATATCGTCGCCGCGGGGCGACGCGAGCAGCACGGCGACCGTGGAGAGGTCGAGCGGCGTCGAGAACTGCTGCCATTCGATCTGTTCTTCGCTGCGCACCGTCTGGGTCGGCAAGCGGGCGAGCAGCGCCGACGCCTGCAGGACATCGCCCATTGCAAGCTGATCGCGCATTGCACTGCGGTTCCGCATTGCAAGTGCAACTGCATGCTCGAGCACTTCGAAGCTCTCGCGCTGCGTCCAGCGGCCGTCGGCGTCGGAGCCTCCGAAGGCTGCGGTCATCGCAGCGTTCAGCAGCGTTCGCGTGATCTTCTCCTCGCCGAGTACGGCCGGCACGAGCTCGCGCGCTGCGGCGGTGAATGAGGACGCACGGCATGGCGCGGTGTCGAACAGGTCGCTCATGGGGATCTCCTGGCTGTGTGGCTGCCCTCTGCAGCTCCCCAGACCAGTTCCCCCTTCCCTCTAGGCTCCGGCTCTTACGTCGGCCCAATCGCCGAAGCGCCCGGGGGGCGGCATTCGTCGAAGGTCGAAGCCGCGAGGCCGATAGGCGGCCCATGCCTTGCGCCGTGCCCGGCGACCTTCCGCATCGTTGTCTTCGGCGATGATCAAGGTGCGGACGCTGTCGGGAATGTGAACCCGGTCGAGACGTGCCGCGCCAAGCGTCGCCCAGCATGGAATGTCGTTCAGTTGGGTGAACATGGCGGCCGTCTCGAACCCCTCGGCGAGCGCAAGCGTGTCGGTGATCCGGCGTCCCTGCCAGCTCGCGCCCGCGGGGGTGCCGAGCATGACCTTATCGAGGTAGCCTCCACGGCCGAGATCGAGGAAAACGCGCTGGATCGCACGCAAGGCCCGCCCTTCTCGGGCGGCAACGAGCAGAGCGGGCAGGAAGCGCGTTGTTGGCTTGGGTCCCCAGGGACACCGAGGATGGAAGCGCAGATCCTCAAACGGGGCGACGATGCCGCGGCCTGTCAGGTAGGACTCCGCAGGCGTGCCCGGCACCGGGACCGCCTCGCCCCAGATCCGCTCCACGTTGGCCCGACCTGAGGCACGCGACGGGGCAGGGGGGGCATATCTCTGGCCGGGCTTGATCCGCGAGATCTCCCGCAGGACGTCGTCGGGATCGCAGCCGGCGAAGCAATGGACAAGAATGCCCTCGTGCCCCTGACGAATGGAAAGACTCGGAGTGGCGTCCTGATGAGCGGGGCAGGGGCACATTGCCAGATAGCCTCGCCAGGTGCCGCCTAGGGCGCCGACGATGTCGACGACCTGCTGGGTGGGTTTGAGTGCGACTAGGGCCATGGTGGTGCATCCTTTCTCAAGATGCACCCGCCCCCTTCACTCTTATTCCTTGGCCGTGTCGGCCAGGTTGAGCAGGCGATCGAAGGCGTCGGCGTAGGATATCTGTTCGCGATCGCAGTAGTCGTTGAAGCGGTCGAACGTCGTTGGCGTGATCCGCATTGTCAGCGACTTGCTCTTCGTTTCGCGCACCCGGCGCCGTCGCGCGGGCGAGCCGGGCCGATAGCCCTCGGGGAGGTCCATCGGCGCGCTAGGGGCGGTTGCCGGGGTCGGCTTGAAGTCCGAGAGGTCGAGATCGCTCGGCGCAGGCGTCCGAGCGCCGCGGCCAAACTTCTTTGGAGCTGGTGCGTCACTCATGCCTGCGACTCCTTGATGATTGCGACGATCTCGCGAAGAAGACTTTGCACATTCTGCCGCGCTCGCTCGGTCCGTGATAACGCATGCGCGTCGAGCTCCTCGAGCGTCATCCGGTAGAGGAACATGGCCCGGTATGCGTCGCCGAGCGAGAGCTCGGAGTTGAACACCCCGATCTCTTCTCGGGTCTGGTCCATGACCTCACGTTCGGCCCGCGACATGATCGCGGGGCTGCGCTGGGTGATCAGCACGCGGTGGGGGAGGGGCCTCCCGCGAGCGCTTTCGATGAAGTTCATCTGATCGAGGAACTCGACGGATCGTTCGAGGTCCGCAGCCGAGGCGCGCTGCGGGATGATCAGCATGTCGGCCTGCAGCGTGGCGTACATGATGAGCTCGTTCATCGCGCCCTTCACGTCGACAATCACGAATGGATGCTGCTCGGAAGCCTTCATCACGGCCGCTTGCAATCCCTTCTGCGACAGCTTGTGGCCATCTTCGACAACGATGCGGTCCTTCAGCTTCCAGTCCTCGTACCAGCGCAGGAGTGAGCGCTGTTCGTCGGTATCGATGATATGGACGCTCTGTCCGGCCGAGCGCATTTCGGATGCGAGCGCGAGCGCCGTGGTGGACTTGCCGACGCCACCCTTGATCGACCCCACCAATATGACCGGCATTGCGAAGCTCCCTGTAATGCGGAAGCGCAGTGCATTGTAGTGCAATGCGCGGTGCGATGTGCTTCCGGAGTGTATGCCACCACGCGCGGCGCGTGGCAACCGCAATGCGCGGCGCGCTTGCACCGCGTTGTGCAATGCGTTCTGCACCGCGAGTGTGTAAAAAGTTTCCACGTTGTCAGGCCTGGAAAGCTGTGGTCCCTTTTAGGGGTGATGAAGGGATCGACCTTTGCGGCTCGGAGCCTCGTTGGTGTCGCTATGGCGGCGCTGACTTGGTCGGCCGCTCGCGCGCAGCAGGTGGAGCTCGTCCCGTTCCGCAGCGTCGACGACGGGGTCGTTATCGAGGTGGGCAAGACCAGCCCGCGCCCGTCACCTGTCCCGGTCAGCGAGGGGGAGGGGGTCTCTCCGGACGCGCTGGCGCAGGACTTTGCCGGGCTGGCGCCGGCGCCAACCTTTGCGCCGGCTCTTGCACCGGCGCCGATCGAGCGTTCGGCCATCCCGGTCCCGCTCTGGATGCAGACCGGAAGGGCAAGTCCGGCGGGGCTGGTCGCAGCGGCTGCCGTTGCGCCTTACCTCTACAGCCCCGCCGCATGCTCGATCAGCCCGTACCGGCCGCGAGGCGACCTGCCCGCCTATTTGGAGCAGCGCCGCGCGCGATATTATCCGCTGATCTCGGCCGTCGCGTGCGAGGCAGGGGTGCCGGTCGGCCTCTTCGACGCGCTTGTCGCGCAGGAGAGTCGATACGATCCGTTCATCGTATCCCCGAAAGGCGCGGTTGGCCTCACTCAGCTGATGCCCGGCACCGCGGCGTATCTCGGCGTCTATGACTCGCGCGATCCGTTGCAGAACCTGAGGGGAGGGGCGCGTTATCTTCGCGCCCACCTGGACGAGTTCAAGCGCGTCGACCTGGCGCTCGCTGCCTACAATGCTGGGCCGGGAAGGGTGCGCCTGAACGGGCGGATCCCGCCGTTCCGCGAGACCATCGGCTATGTCTCGGCCATTACGCGGGGCTGGGGGGCGAGTGCCTTCAGGACCGCGACGATCCAGACTGCCTCGAACTTCGCGCAGCCGCCTTCTTTCAGGGGTGCGCAGCTATTCTCTTACACGTCGACGAGCGTCGCAAACCCGAGGTGATGGGCGTAGAGCGTCGCGATCATCAGGATCGCCGGCGCACCCAGCAGATAGTTGAGCTGCCAACGCACCCATACACGCGGCGCGGCCAGCACCTTGTCCATGACGGTTGTGGTCGCCAGCGTTCGCGAGCCCGAGTGGTAGTCGTGGATGGTCTTGATGACGGCGATCGTGGCGCACATCGCGACCAGCAGGCCAACCGCGGCGTAGAGCGAGATCCAGGCGTCGAGGGTGGCTTGCGGCATAAACGCTCCTATACGTCAAGACCCTTTTCGGATGCTTAACGGCAAAGAAGCGGATTCAGTTGCGCGCGCAGATCAGCGGTAGGGCAGGGGAGCTACGCGACCAAGGCTTTCGGCTGCGTCGTGTTACGCTTTTTCGGCCGCATCTGGATCACCATACCCTTCTTCTTGCGGGTTCGACCGAGCGCGTCGACGTGTTCGCCGGTGATCGTATTGATGACGGTGACGTCGTAGTCGGGAAGGCGGTTTTCTGCCTCTATCTCCTTCGCCAAGCTCTTCAATCGGGAGATTGGGCCCATCGATCCAACCTGGGCGTGCAGCTCTTCGACTGACATCTCGATCGGCTCGCCGGAACAGTGCGCGATTTCGTACATGCGGCGCTCAATTGGACCGAGGCGGAAATAGTCGTGATGGTAATGGTACATCCGCTGATCGCGCTGGATCGCGCGGAACAGCCAGTTGCACGGCCTGATCCGGACATACCGAAGTATTTCCTCACCGTTGGCCATCTTCTCATATTCTACCTGAGCTTCCGCAAGCCATGAGAACCAACCTCGGTCGATCTTGTTGCCGGTCTCGATGTTGGTCTTGATCTGGGTGCCCTGCAGACGCTCGAGCGCCTCTGCGAAGCGACGATAGTCCCGTGTCGAGGGGCGCTCGACGCCTGTGATCCGGAAGAAGTCGTGCGCCGCGAACGTCACTTCCTCCTGAGCCGGCTGCCCGTCTGCGATCGACTGTGCGATCAAGGAGGCGACGTAGAGGAGGATTTCCTTGTCCCACATGGTCGCGACCCCGGTGTCGCTAGGGCGTATTTCGATCGTCACGCCCTCACGACGGTACTCGATCCGCTCCATGTGCGGGTTCTTCGACAGCGTGAAGAACGGGAAGTGCATGATCGAACGCTCACCACGCACCTTGCCGTGTAGCGGGCTATCCATATCGAACAGCGAGATTTGCTGCGGCATGGCTTTCAGCCTTGGCATCTTCGCTCCCTTCCGAACCTATCGGAGGACCATACTCCGAGCGGCGCGGTCGATCATCCCCGAACCGAGATAGAAATACTGAAAGCACGAGGATTGCACCGTTCGAGCCTCGGCCGGCGCCGGCACGCTCTCCTAGTATCGTCAGGCAGGGGGCGTAGGCTCGTGCTATCAGTATATCTATCTCCTCATAGCAGCCGGGCTGGCCGACCGGTCCGCGCAAGCCCCAATGCCGCTGCCGCGAGTTGGCCGATCGAGCGTGGATCCTTGCCGCTGGAGAGTGCTCGCATCCCGCTCGACCGGGCGTTGTCCTTCAGACCATGATAGGTTCGGCCAAGGTTGAGCAGGCCTGACGCGGCGTGCTTATTCATCCCGCGAAGATAGGCACCCGGCCGGTCGACATCCCCCCGCATGTGCTTATGAGCCGTCGCAAGGACCGACGCGGCTGCGCCCTTCTGGCCCATTAGGCGGCAGGCTTCGTGCCACACGTTTCGGTGGATAGCAGTCTGATTGACCAATCGTTCTGCCGTTCCGATCAAATCTCCCCAGGTCGGCCGCGGGCTATCGGTCAGGATGAACTCTGGAACGACGGCCGCGATGAACTCGGGGTCAACGCCGTGTTTCTCCAAGTCGGCCTCAACCTCGGTCTGGGGCTGAGGGTCGCGGACGTCGTACCCAGTCTTGCTACTTCTTCTCGGAAAGCCACTACTGTAAGCTGCTTTAGCAGTTTCAGGTTGGCTTGTAGTTGTAATAGGGGCGTCGTCTTGTTCGCCCGAGGGCGAACTTTTTTGTGAAATCATCGAGTGCGGGACACCCTCAATCACAGCCGCAACAGCCTTGCCGAGCTCATCGGCCCGCGCTTCCATCTGCTCGACAACAGCGCCCAACAGTTGCTCGTCACGCACGCAGCGCATTTGGCTGGTGGCGAGAAGCGAGATCTCCACAGCCGTCCGGGCATCGATGCTGTCGATCTGCTCGTCGTCGACCAGCTGGGCGAGCGTTCTTATCCGGCGCCGCGCGGCGGCCAATCGTTGACGCAGGACCTTGATCCGGAGGTCTGCTTCGGCGCCCTTGGTGGCGGCCTCAACGAACTCCTGGTAGCGCACCGCGAGAGGGCTTAAATCGATGCCGTAGGCGTAGATCAGCCGTCCGTCCTTTCCGCGAGCGCCGACCCGGTTGCCGTTCGCGCTATCCCGGTGGGTGATAAGGCCGTAGCGCGCCGCGCTGGCGAGCACTTTCTGGACTTGGCGCACCCCGATGCCGAGCTTCTGGGTCAGCTTCTCGTTAGAGGGAAAGACGATCGGGCGTTGGCCGTCCGACCAGTCGATCGAGCGCGACCAGCTCATCAGCGTGTCGACGGCGTGAACGAGGCGAGGGGGGATACCGATGTATGGCGCCGCACGCTTGAAAACAGTGAGGACCTGTCGGTGACTGAGATCCGCGGGAAGCCCTTGGAACTGCGCCGCAAGCTGGTCGGTTGCAGCAGTGCGTTCGTCGAGCCGGCGGTGGCCCGCCCCAGGAGCGTAGGCATAACTCATCGATCGGAAACCCCCTCCGGGAGCCCGTGCGGACGCAGAAGTCCGTGGCGCGAACCGCGCTCTCTATTGCTGCGTCATCGGATCTCGGCTAAAGGCTTCGCTGCGACACGACCTCGCCGAGGTTCCGAAAAGCCCGGCCTAGTGCCGGGTTTTTCATTTCTGCACGGCTTCCCCTTGCTGGTGACACGCGATCGGACGATCGCGAGGCGGTGCGTCTGTGAATCGCAGACGCGTCGGCGCAGCCAGCGTAGACGGCGTGATCGAGGATCGTCGCCCGCGCTGGCTCGTGCTTTCGGTTAATCTATCCCGGAAATCCTCGTGCTTTCAGTATTTCTATGTCGGCCAAACGGCCCGTGAGGGCCGGGGGAAGGGGGGCGTGTAACCGGGTTACACCCTGTGGAAGCGGTTTCCCGGGGGCGGATTCGCCTCTCGAAGCGGGGCTCGTGCTTTCAGTATATCTATCTCGTGGGCTCGATTGGGCGGTCAGCGCGATCGCCCCATCAAGCTGGGTAGCGGCAACGTCGACCAGGTCCTCTGTTGCCGTGTAGGTGGATCTAGGGCCTGACAAGTCAGGCAGCCGTGTCCATAACGGCTTCCCAAGTAGCCCGGAGTTGCGACGAACCAAGATGCCAAAGGTCAATCCTCAGATCCTGTCATGGGCGCGCGAAAGCGCGGGCCTGACGCTTGAGGACGCCGCACGGGGTATCGGGCTCGGCGGTGAGAACGCGGCTGCGCGCCTCGCGGAGATGGAGAACGGGGACCGAGAACCTAGCCGTCCTCAGCTGCTGAAGATGGCGGATCGCTATCGGCGCCCGCTGCTAACCTTTTACCTGCCGGCACCGCCAGCGCCGGCAGCGCGAGCGCACGACTTCCGTACGCTACGGCAACGGGAAGTGGGTGCAGAAGCGACGGTCGATGCGCTGGTTCGTGATGTTCGAGCGCGGCAGGCGCTGGTACGCGGCGCGCTAGAGGACGCTGAGGAGGCGGAACCCCGCGCATTCGTGGGCTCCGTGGATCCGAGGGTCGGAGCGGGTGGTCTCGCGGACGCGATAGCGGATCTCCTGGCGCTCGACCGAACCGCGTATCGCGAAGCGCGGACTATCGAACAGGCCTTCCGCATCCTTCGCGACGCGGTTGAGGCTGCCGGCGTCTATGTTCTGCTGATCGGCAATCTCGGGAACTACCGGAGCAACCTAAGCCCCGGCGTCTTTCGCGGCATGGCGCTCGCGGACGACGTGGCGCCATTCATCGTCATCAATGAGACGGACTCCAAAACCGCGTGGCCATTCACGCTGCTGCACGAGCTTGGTCACGTGCTGCTCGGACAGAGCGGCATCAGTGGCTACGACAGCGAGCAGGCGATCGAACGCCTCTGCGATGACGCGGCCGCGCGGTTCCTCCTTGTTCCGGCCGAGCTACGCGAGATCGACGTCGGTGTCGCGTTCGATGACCTGGTCGAGCAGATCGGCACCTTCGCCAATGCTCGGAAGGTCAGCCGCAAGATGGTCGCCTACAATCTGCTCCGTGAGCGCCTGATCGATGCGGCGCTGTATCGGCGCTTGGCCGACCGCTTCGATGAGGACCGCCGCGAGTTTCCGCAGAAGGTGGGGAAGGGCGCGCCTGACTATTACGTCGTTCGCCGTCATCGCGTGGGGCAGGGCCTGCTCAACCTAGTTGATCGCATGGTGGCGGGCGGGGCGCTCACCACGACCAAGGCGGGCAAGGTGCTCGGCGTGAAGCCGACCGCGATCGGCCGCATGACCGAATTGATGGCATAGCGGGGTCGGGTTGCTCTACCTTCTGGACGCCGACACGCTCATCACCGGTGATCGCCGTGCCTATCCGGTGAAGCGCTTCCCCGTGTTCTGGGAGTGGCTGCGTCACCAAGGCACGATTGGAAACGTGAAGGTGCCTCTCGAGCAGTATGAAGAGGTTACATCCGGCCGCGGCGACATCGTCGACTGGCTCTGCACGGAGGAGAGCAAGGCTGCCCTGATCCTCAACGAGGAGCTCGATCCCGGGTTGGTCGCTGACACCATCATGGGCGGCTATGGCGCACTCGACGAAAACGGCGTCGAGCTGGTTGGCCGCGATCCCTTTCTCATCTCCTATGGGCGTGTCGAGCCGGGCCAACGCACCGTGGTCAGCTTTGAGGTATCGAAACCGAGCAAGCAGGGCGCCAACCGCAAGGTGCCTGACGTCTGCCGGGGCTTCGGGGTGCCGTGCTGCTCGCTGTTCGATATGATCGAGGCGCTTGACTTCACGACTGACTGGCGGCCGTGAGAGCGCCTCGCGTCGTGCGCTAGACAGAACCAGCGCCAGATCTACATAGTCGGGATGACGCACTCAGCTTCCCCGACCCCAACCCGTTGGCGTGACAGGATCTTAGGTAGCTGGGGGCGCTTGCCCGGCTTCCTCGCGTTTGTGACGGCGCCTTACTTCTACTTTACGGGGGCGTCATACGAGACTGCTCGGCTCAAGGAGCTCAGAGCCGGTGATCTCGGCTTCGCATCTTCTGCCGGAGATCGAATCTATAGCGGCTTCAACATATTCGCAAACAATACGTTGCCGAACGCAGTTCCCTATCTGTTGTGGGGCGCTGTAAGCCTCTTTTTCTTCGTTCCGGCCGTCCTCTGGATAGCTAAATCGGGCGACATCCGGGCCGCTCGCATGCGATCAAAGAGTTCCGATGTTTGGACGTGGATTAAGAGGCAGATCGAGGATCTTGGCCTGGTTCTGTCGCCTTTGGCCGGCCTCTTAGGTGGCATGCTGACACTCGCTCTATTTCTCGGCTGGCTCGGCCTCATGAGCTTTGGGCAAAAGGACGGGCAGCGCGATGCACGGAGGCACCGAGCGGCGATCAGCGCCTGCGTTGCAGCGCAAGGGCGAAAGAATGGTTGCACGATCATCGGCATCCGAGGGCCGGATGGCAAGATTGAGCGAATTGTTGGCGGCATCGTGGCTATGGACAAGGACCGAGCGCTGATCTCGAATGGGCAAACTGTCTTCCCGTACGAGGCGAAACAGGTCGTTAGCGTAACCGAAATTCAGTCGGAGAGCAGGCTTCGCTAAAGGAAGCCCTCTCCTGCGTGCTCACGAAACCGCTCGTGATCCCGCACGTACTCCGCGACCATCTCCAGCGAGCTGTGCCGGCTATGCTCCTTCATCTTGAACAAGTTGGCGTTCTGTCGCCCTGCCTCGGTCAGGAAGCCCGCGCGCAGGGAGTGCCCTGAAAAGAGCTCGGGCGGGTAGCCCGCTGAGAGCGCCGCGGCTTTGACCACCAGCGCGACGCCCTGGGCGCTCATTGCCTTCGCGGTGAGGCGGCCCTGCGGGGTGAGCTTGCGGAACACCGGCCCCTCGCTGATCCCTGCCTTCTCGAGCCACGCACGGTAGTGGCGAACCGGCTCGAGCCTTCGTCCATCGGGGATGGCGACGGTATGGCCTCTGCCCTCCTGGTCGGTCTTTGACGACCCGATCCGCACCAGCAACCCACGGTTGTCCTCCGACACGCGGCCGATCGTGATCGCCACGAGCTCCGAGCGCCGGAAAGCGCCTGCCATCCCGATCGCGAGCAGTGCGCGGTCGCGATAGGCGCGCAGGTCCTCGCCAGTGACGCTGCGCAGCATGTCGCGCAGGACGTCGCCATCTGCCGCGCGCTTCTTGGCCGGCAACTCGTGCTTCTTGTCCTTGCGGATCGCACGCATCGCCTTGTCGAGCCGGGCAGCATCGGGCTGGGTGGTCGGCGGCTCCATGTCAGCCGCGCGATGCGCAAACACGATCGCGGCGAGGCGCCGCCCGATCGTCGCCTTGCCGAGCGGCCGCGGGTCCTGGCGGGGGATGATCCGCCCACGCTTGGTGCGCAGCGGCTCGCGCGGCGCGAAGCCGGTTTCAGCGAGCAGCGTCAGGAACGCGGCGACGGTCGCCGGTGTCGCGGGTAGCGGCCGGTAGCCCGCCTCGCCGCACCACGCGCAGAACAGCCGCCAGTCGGACTTGTACGCGCGCAGTGTCGCGTCGGCCGAGGCGCGGCCGACATAGGCGTCGACGCGTTCGCGATCGCCGGGGGCAAGATCGGGGAGGTAGGGCTCGAGCGACGTGACCTGATCCAGCACCACCACCGCGCCAGCCACGATCGCATCAAGCTCGCTCCCGTCGTTCGCCGCGTTGTCGGTGGTGTCGTTACGCATGTCGGGTCGATCGGGTCCGTCCAGCTTTTCGGGTGCCGAACGGGCTACCGGATCTGTCGGTTTTCCCAAAGGAGTGGACGTTCTGCTCCGAGCGATCGTCACCTGAAAGGGTGGACTTGCACCTGAAACATTGGACGACAGAGCCGTCTAACCCACCCGTGACATGCTCGCAGTCAGCCACGGGCACCGATTGAGCCGCGCGGCTCCCTTGACGCGAGCGCAGCCGCATCTCTCGCAAACGATCGGGCCTGTTGAAAAATGCCGGACATGCCGGGTTGCTCCTTCGTTTCACCCCTATCGAAAGGAGCGTCGCTATGATGGGACCAGCCTGTCGCAGTAAGCGGGAAGGGGCGTCCTTCCGCACCGTAGAAGCCATGTTGCCCACAGACCACCTGCTGCGTCGCGTCGATCGATGGCTCGACATCGGCGAGTTGAGACAGGCACTGGCCGGTCATTACAGCGCACGGGGAAGACCATCGATCGATCCCGAACTCCTCATCCGCATGACGCTGATCGGCCGCATCTTCGCGATCGCGTCCGAACGGCGGCTGTGTGAGGAGCTGCGCTACAATCTGGCCTATCGCTGGTTCTGCCGTCTCGCGCCGGGAGACAAGGTTCCGCACCACTCCACGTTCAGCAAGAACCGCCATGGTCGCTTCCGCGATGCCAACGTGTTCCGGATCCTGTTCGAGAGCACGGTGAGACGCTGCATCAGAGAAGGACTGATTGGCGGAAAAGACGCCGCGATCGATGCGTCGTTCATAGCGGCTGATGCGAGCTGGCAGCGCAAGACCGTTCCCGGCTACCTGCCGTATGTCGCCAACGCGTCGCGCGCGGTTAGGGAGTGGGTGCACGACACAGGAGATGCCGTCTTTGAAATGGCGCGGTCGAAAAGCTGCCAAGGCATCTCTCGAACGGACCCTGCCGCGGCCTGGTCGGCGCGAACGGTGCGTGGCCGGTTCGGCTACGCCTTGAATGCGCTGGTCGACACCCCGAGTGGCGTCGCGCTCGATGTCGAGGCGACACCAGCTCGCTTCGCGGAGGAAGTTGATGCGGGGCGCGTCATGCTCGAGCGGTCGGCCGATCGGTTTGATTATCGCCCCAAGCGGGTCGCGGCCGATAAAGCCTATGGCAGCGCGAACTTCCTCGGCTTCGTGCGGGATCACGGCGCAACCCCACACATCCCCGTGATCGACCGGACGCAGCAGACCAAGGGCAAGCTGCCGCGAACGGCCTTCAGCTATGATCGTGGCACCGACAGCTTTACCTGCCCGACCGGCAAGACGCTCCGGCACCATGCCTTCCATCCTCCCACCGGCGTACACCGTTACGCGGCGGATGTTCGGGATTGCGATGCGTGCGTGCTTCGGAAGAAATGCACGACGTCGCGGCGTCGTACCCTGGTTCGACTGGACGATGAAGACGTTCGCGATCTTGCCAGAGCCGAAGTGGAAACCGGGCTCTACAAGCGGTCTATGCGGTTGCGGCGCGGGGTCGAACGGTTCTTCGCCGACGCCAAGGCAAGCATGGCATGAGGCGGCTTCACCTGCGCGGCATCCGCGGAGCGGAAGAAGAGTTCCTGATCGGCGCGGCGGTAATGAACCTGATGATACTGGCGCGACCACGTCGGCTGATCGGCAAGCCGCGCAGAGGTGTCTGCGTTCCCGCAGCCCTCACCCCGGCCGCCATCTCGGCCCGGTCGATCGAACATGACGTGATCGTCTCGCCCGCTCGGCAATATGCCTGATCGCTGAAGCGCGGCGTGCTTCATCACGCGGCGCGCAGTCGTTCTTTGCGGTACGGCACACCGTCAAGCAGTGCCTGGCCCGGCGCCTTGGGCGTGCCGTCACCGTTCACGTACATATAGAGTGTCGTCGTCGTCATCCCGAGACGGCGCGCGACATCAGCTGCGATCGCGTTACGATCGGACATGGCGGCCATCGCCATCGCCAGCGTTGCCTTGTCCATCTTGCGGGGCCGCCCTCCCATGCGCCCCCGCGCGCGTGCCGCAGCAAGGCCGGCCTGTGTGCGCTCGGCGATAAGCTCGCGCTCGAACTCGGCGAAGGCGGCAAAGATGCCGAAAGCCAGGCGGCCGTTGGCGGTGGTGGTGTCAATCTGCGCGCCGGCGCCAGTCAGTACCTTCAACCCGATGCCGCGCTCACGCAGCGCCTCGGCGGTGATGACCAAATGCCTCAGGTCACGTCCGAGGCGATCCAGTTTCCAGAGCACCAGTGTATTGCCGGGCTGCAACGCCTTGAGACAGGCAGTCAGGCCAGGACGCGCATCATGACGACCCGACGCGAGATCCTCATAAATGCGTGAGGCATCGACGCCGGCGGATAGCAGCGCGTCGCGCTGCGGTGACAGCGTCTGCGATCCGTCAGCCTTGGATACCCTCACATATCCGATGAGCATCATCACCCCGCCAGAAAAGATATCTAACACCCTGCAATGTGCCGGTGGTTTCCGCAACGGGTATTCCGACCGCTAGGAAGCTTCGATGAGGCAAAAACCGCTACCGCCAGAAAACCGGTCGTTTTTCTTCCTCAGCTTGGCGTCCGGTTTAAGCTGCCATGCCATGACGCACGCGAAACAAAGTTATTCTCAACGGTGAACGGAAGGCAGCTTTGTTGGTTTGATCTGAATAAGTCTCAGACAGGCGTGTTCTATGGCGTCCGGTGCGTTCCAGCTAAGTATCAGCGAATTCACCACGATGCCGTGGTCCTTCGATCAGGACGTTGAGCGATATGCCCGGCTTGGGATCGATGCGATCGAGATCGTCGAAGCCAAGCTCGACGATGATTGTGTCACCGAGCAGATGCAATCGGTCCGGGATGCCGGACTGACGATCAGTGGCTTGCAACCGAAGGTGCGCACTTTCTTCTCGAGCCGGATGACGCCGCATCCCGCGGGCCTCGACGAGCGTACAACCGCGTTGCGGGGCTCGATCGAGCGTCTCGCTCGCTATGCGCCCGGCGTTCCGTTCATCACCAATACCGGTGCTCATCCGCGCGGCGACATGGCGAATGCGATGACGGTCGTCGCGAATCGGCTCGGCGAGCTTGCCCGGGTGGCCGCGGACAACGGCGTGCTGCTCGCGCTGGAGCCGCTCAATCCCAGTTCGGTCAACGTGGAAAGCGCGATCTGGACGATCGACCAGGCGCTTGAGGTGATCGAGCGCGCCGACCACGAGGCCGTCGGGCTTTGTCTCGACTATTGGAACATCTGGCAGAACGCGGACGTGCTGGCGCAGATCGGGCACGCGGGCGCGCGCATCATGACCGTGCAGGCGAGCGACTGGCGCACACCGCGCTCCTTTGCCGATCGTCTCGTGCCGGGCACGGGCGACCTTCCGCTCGCCGACCTGATCCGCGCGACACGAGCGGCCGGGTACGACCGGCCGTACGTCGTGGAGATCTTTTCCAACGACGTGGCCGACTCGCTCTACGATCGCGACCTGGAGCAAGTTGTCACGGACTGCAGGCAGGGCTTCGCTGCGGCCT
Organism: Sphingomonas benefaciens; assembly: GCF_052907485.1. Classification (NCBI taxonomy): domain Bacteria; kingdom Pseudomonadati; phylum Pseudomonadota; class Alphaproteobacteria; order Sphingomonadales; family Sphingomonadaceae; genus Sphingomonas; species Sphingomonas benefaciens. The sequence goes on from NZ_JBREIC010000009.1 coordinate 40,656, forward strand.
GGGACGCGAGCTTCGTCGATACTGACAAGGAGAGAATGGCATGACCGATCACCAGACCCCGTCGATGTTCGCGGGAACGCTCATCGGACGCGTGGCCTTGGTGACCGGGGGAGATTCCGGGATCGGTGCCGCGTGTGCGAAGGCACTCGCCATGGCCGGCGCCGACGTTGCCGTCACCTACCTCCACGATGACAAGGGTGCGTCAGAGACGGTCGAGGCGGTCAAGGCAGCCGGGCGACGCGGCCTCGCGATGCGCAGCGACGCGCGTGACGAAGCGGCGGTCGAGCACGGCTTCGATCAGGTCGAGCGCGAACTCGGCACGGTCGATATCCTGGTCACGTCGGCCGGCATCAACACCTACGGCATCGAGGTGGCGGACCTCACGCTCGAGCAGTGGGAGAATATGCTGAAGACCGACCTGACCGGTACGTTCCTGGCGTCGCGCGCATGCGTCCGCCGTTTGCGCGCGAAGAAGCAGAAGGGAACCATCGTCGCGATCAGCTCGGTTCACGCCGATGTCGTGCGATCGGGCAGTTCGGCCTATGCCTCGGCAAAGGCGGGCGTGAAGAACTTCGTAGAGACGCTGGGCGTAGAAGTCGCACCCGACGGCATCACGGTCAATGCGATCGCGCCGGGCATGATCCTGACGCCGATGAACAAGACGGCCGAGGACTGGTGGGTGGTGCGCAAGGTCAAGGGCGAGTTCATTCCGGCCAAGCGCCCCGGCAGGCCGGAAGAGGTGGCGAACGTCGCGGTGTTCCTGGCGTCCCCGGCGGGCGATTACTTCACGGCATCGACGCTGACGATCGACGGCGGCCTGTCGAAGATGCTGGCTCTGGGCGCGTGACGATCGACTTCGCGGTCGAGCGGATCGACTATATCTCGCTGTCGGGCCCGGACGAATTATTGTCCAAGGAACTGATGAGCCCTTTCGTCTGGCAGGAGCCCGATGACGCGCGCCTGCACCTGCTCGTCCGCGCGGTGCCCCCGAACAAGGACATGCAGAAAACCGAGAGCGGTCGCATCTGGTACGGGCGCAGCAGCAGCGATGGTATGGTGTTCCACATGGACGCGGCGCCGTGCATTGTGCCGGGACCAGGGCCGATGGACATTCGCGGCTGCGAGGATCCGACGGTCGTCCAGACCAATGATGGCTACGTCGTTCTCTACACCGGCGTCGATGCGAGTGGGACGGGTCACATGCTCTACGCCACGGGCAAGGAGCTGTCATCGCTGAGCAAGCAGGGCGTCGCGCTTCCGGACACGAAGAGCGAGAACAACGTCAAGGAAGCGACCGTGCTTCGCGACGGTGACGTGTGGCGATTGCTATACGAGTATGCGCACAACGGCCACTCGCTCATCAGCCTGACCTTTGGCGAAGGGGTTGCCGGGCCGTGGCACGAGCAGCCTGACCCGTTCGGCTTGCGCAAGGGGCATTGGGACAGCTACCATTTATCGACAGGACCGCTGTGGCGCGGCGATCCCGACATGCCCGTCATGTTCTACAACGGCGCCGATGAGAATACCGACTGGGGGATCGGTTGGGTTGCCTTCTCACCCGATCTTGGCCGGGTCATTGCACGATCGAACGAGCCCTTGATCTCACCACCCAACGACGTCGACGGACCGCGCGATATCGCTTTCTCGGCCTCGCTGGTCGACAACGAAGGAACGTTGTGGCTGTATTACTCGCGCAACGACCGCGAACTCCGTCGCGCCACCATCCGTCGCTCGCGGTGAGAATCCTTCGAACGGCTTGCTCCATCGCGGCGCTAGCAGTCCTGACGGGTTGTGCTGCACTCGATCACGGTATCCTGAACGCGCAGGGTCCGGTCGCCGCGCACGAGCGGCACCTGCTGCTGATCGTGTCAGGCATCCTGCTGTTCGTCTGGGTGCCGGTGGTGATCCTGGTTCCGCTGATTGCATGGCATTACCGCCACTCGAACGCCAAGGACGCCTATCGGCCGAAGTGGGCGTTCTCCTGGCCGCTTGAGGGCTTCATCTGGATACCGCCGATCGGCATCGTCATCCTGCTCGCCTTCCTGCTCTGGCCGGCGACGCAGAAGGATGATCCCTATACCCGGCTGACCGGGCAAGGGGCGCCGGTTCGCGTCCAGGCGATCGCGCTCGACTGGAAGTGGGTGTTCATCTATCCCGATCAAGGCATTGCGACGGTGAACCAGCTTGCCATTCCGGCGGGGCGCCCGGTGGCAGTCGAGCTGACCAGCGGCACGGTGATGCAGTCGCTCTTGCTGCCGCAGCTCGCCGGCCAGATCTATGCGATGGCGGGCATGCGGACGCGGCTGAACTTCGCAGCCGATCATCCCGGTCGCTATCTCGGCGAGAACGTCCAGTTCAACGGCGGCAAGTTCGCGCACCAGAAATTCCCCATCGTGAGCATGACCCCGGATGCCTACGCAGCGTGGGTCGCCCACGCCCGGCAGGGCACGAAGGCGCTCGATGCCGCCACCTGGGCGAGGCTCTCGCGCCGTGATACCACCGGGCCGGAGACATACGCCCGGGTCCCAAGCGACTTTTTCAATAACGTCGTGACCGCGACGGGCGGAGCTTCGCACCCCCATCCCGGCCAGCACCCCGCCACACGAAAGGCGCACTGAGCCCGTGCAGACTGCTCACCCCCCAATTTGGCCCGAAGTTCTTGGCCGCTTCACCTGGCACGATTTGCCGTTCGTCCGCGCCTGGGAGAACCCCACCACCAGCGAAATCATCGGCGCCGGCGCCGCCTCGCTCGTCATCATCGGCTTCGTCGTCACCGTCACGCTGCTGACCCGGTACCGGGCGTGGGGGAAGCTGCTCGAATGGGTGACCAGTCTCGATCACAAGAAGATCGGAATCATGTACGTCGTCATCGCACTCGTGATGCTGTCGCGTGCGCTGATCGAAGCCGTGTTGATGCGGATGCAACAGGCTGCGGCGGTCGGCAATCCAGGCTTCCTGTCGTCCGACCACTTCTCGCAGCTGTTCTCCACCCACGGCTCGATCATGATCTTCTTCATGGCGATGCCCTTCCTCACCGGCATCATCAATTATGTGATGCCGCTCCAGATCGGCGCGCGTGACATGGCGTTTCCCTGGGCGAACTCGGTCGCGCTTTCGCTAACCGGGGGCGGCGCCATCCTCATGATGATCAGTTTGGTGATTGGGAAATTTTCGACCGGTGGTTGGAGCGGCTACCCACCTTATACCGGCCTCGCCTTCAGCCCCGACGTTGGTCCCGACTATTGGATTTGGGCAGTAACGCTCGGCTCGATCGGCTCGACGCTCGCCGCGATCAACATCGCCTGCACGATTTTCAAGTTTCGCGCACCCGGTATGACGTTCATGCGTATGCCGCTGTTTTGCTGGACGAGCTTGTGTACCAGCATCCTGATGCTGTTCGCGATGCCGGCGCTCACCGTCGCGACCGCGCTCCTCGCACTCGACCGCTACCTGGGGTTCCACTTCTTCACGAACGACCTCGGCGGCAACATGATGAACTACGCCAACCTGTTCTGGCTGTTCGGTCACCCCGAGGTCTACATCCTGATCCTGCCCGCCTTCGGCGTCTATTCCGAGGTCGTGTCGACCTACTCGTCGAAGGAGCTGTACGGCTACGTCTCACTGGTGCTGGCGACGATGGCGATCGCGGTGCTGAGCTTCACTGTCTGGGTCCACCATTTCTTCACGATGGGGCAGTCCGCCAACATCAACGCGGTGTTCGGCATCGCGACGATGACGATCGGGGTGCCGACAGGCGTCAAGATCTATGACTGGATCTGGACTATGTTCCGCGGCGAGGTGCGCTTTGCCGTACCGATGCTCTATTCGCTCGCGTTCATGATCACCTTCGTCATCGGCGGCTTCACCGGTATCATCCTGGCGATCCCGCCGCTCGACTATGTGTTCCACAACACGCTGTTTCTCGTCGCGCACTTCCACAACATGCTGATCCCTGGTCTGCTCTACGGCATGCTCGCTGGGTATACCTACTGGTTCCCCAAGGCGTTCGGCTTCCGCCTGAACGAGCGCTGGGGCCGGGTGTCGTTCGGGTGCTGGGTCGCAGGCTTCTATCTCGCTTTCATGCCGCTCTACGTGCTCGGTGCCAGCGGCATGGCGCGGCGGACGCACGAGATCTTCCAGCCCGAATTCCGTCCCTGGCTCTACGTCGCCGGCTTTGGCGCGCTGATCCTGCTCGCGGCGCTCGGATCGTTGGTGATCCAGCTGGTCGTCAGCATTCGCGAGCGGGACCGGAACCGGGTCTTTGCTGGCGACCCGTGGGACGGGCGCGGGCTCGAATGGTCGACCTCCGCACCCCCGCCGGAATACAACTTTGCCGTCATCCCCCATGTCGGGGGGCGCGATCCCTTCTATGATGGGAAGCGCAAGGATGGGTATTACGAGCGGCACGCCCATTACGGTGCGATCACCGTACCCAAGAACAGCATCACCGGATTGATGATCGGCGTCGCTGCCACGGCGGCGGCGTTCGGCCTCGTCTGGCATATGTGGTGGCTGGCCGGGCTCTCGATGCAGGCGGTCGTCTCGGCGCTCATCCTGCGCAGTTTCGTGCGTGACAGCGACCGTACCATTTCTGCGGCCGAAGTTACCAAGACCGAGCATCGCTGGCACGCCGCGCTCGATGCGGCTGATCCGACGCCGCGACCGCTGGAGCTGACGCATCGCAATACCGGCCTTGCGGAGATCCCGGCATGACCCAGCCTTCGCTTCGCCACGCCGGCATCAATCTGGGCGGCACCGAGCAGGATCCGAACGCCAATGCCGAGAGCGGCATCTTCGGCTTCTGGATGTTCCTGATGAGCGATGCGATCATCTTCGCATTGCTCTTTGCCGTCTACGGCACCGCCGTGGCGGCGACGGCGGGGGGGCCTACTCCCGCCAGCGAGTTCAAGCTCGGCAGCGCTCTTGCCGAGACGCTGCTCCTCTTGACCAGCAGCCTGACGATCGGGCTGGCGGTGCTTGCCATGAAATATGACGCCGCGCGGCGCCCGGTATTCGCGTGGATGGGCATCACCTTCCTACTTGGCGTCGCCTTCCTGGCGATGGAGATGCATGATTTCACCACCATGTTCTCGGATGGCGCCTATCCGACCAGAAGCGCCTTCCTATCGGCGTTCTTCGCGCTCGTGCCCCTGCACGGCCTTCACGTCCTGGCCGGCTGCGTTTGGATGCTGGTGATGGGCGGGCAGGTCCTGGCCTATGGCTTTGACACGCGGGTCAAGATCAACATCCTGCGCCTTAGCCTCTTCTGGCATTTCCTCGACGTGATCTGGATCGCCATCCTGACCGTCGTCTATCTACAGGGGCATGTGCTGTGAACGAGCGTCGTCGCGAAACTCGGACGTACCTGGTCGGCTATGTACTGGCGCTCGCACTGACGTTCGCGGCTTTTGCGGTCGTCAAATGGCCGCTGGTTGCGGCGGGGACCACGTTCGGGATTATCCTGGGTCTGGCGCTCGTGCAGGTGATCGTACAGTTCCGCTGCTTCCTTCACATTAGCCTCGCCAAGTCGTCGCGCGATGATCTGCTGCTGGTTCTGTTCGCGAGCCTGATCGTCACGCTGATGGTGTCGGGCACGCTGGTCATCATGTTCAACCTGCGCGAGCGGATGATGTAGCCGTGGAGTGGCTTACACCCGCTTTCTCTTTGGTCTTCGGCAGCGGCAAGGATCTGAGCGTCGCGCAGGAATGCGCACGTGCAGTGCTGGTGCTCGCCTACGGGCTTTTGGCTGTTCGCGTGGTCGGCCGGCGCATCTTCGGGAAATGGTCGGCGCTCGACATTGTCGTATCGATCGTCATCGGATCAAACCTCAGCCGCGCACTGACAGGAAGTGCACCGCTGCTCGGCACCCTCGTAGCGACCACCGTCTTCCTGCTTCTGCACTGGCTGCTGGCCCATCTGGCGGCGCGCTTCCCCGCCATGTCGCGCCTCCTTGAGGGGCAAGCCATCACGATCTTCAAGGAAGGTAAAGCCGATCACGGCGCCCGGCTGCGCCACTCGGTGTCCGAGGCCGACCTTGACGAAGCGCTGCGTCAGTCCGGGATGGCGAGCGTGAACGACGCGCGCCAGGTCACGCTTGAGCCCAGCGGGAAGATCACCGTCCTGAAACGCTGACCTTCCCTGCCTGCATCAGATATCCAGTCGCTTGGCGGCTCGGTGGGCCAGGTAACCCAGCCCGGCCAGCCCAAGCGCATAGAAGGCTGTGCGGTGACGGTCGGTGAAGAACTCCATGCTGCGACGACGCGAGCTGTCGTCGAAGCGGCCGTGCGCGTCATAGTCGCCCGGTACCGGCTCGAACAGGTTGGACGGCGCATTTGTGGGCAACGGTTCGTCCGTCAACTGCCCCTTGTAGCCAGCCTTGGCGAGGTAGCGGTCGATCAGACCCGGCGCAACACGATTGCCGAGGATTGCCTTCACGGACGAGAAGCCGAGCCAGACGTCACGCCGCTTGTGGGTGGCTGCGTAGAAGATGGCCCGGGCAGGAACTTCAGGTTCGAAGATCGGTGCCACGGGGCGTGCCTTCTTGCCCATCTTGTTCAAGGCCCAGTCGAACTGCGGCGTGTTGACCGCCGGCAGGTCGACCATCGTTAGGTGCACGTCGATCTTGTCGTGGATGATTTCGGAGCGCAGCGAGTCCGTGAACCCCCGGATTGCTGCCTTTGCCCCGCAATACACAGACTGGAGCGGTACCGATCGATAGGCGAGTGCCGAGCCAACGTTGACGATCGTGCCGCGGCGCTTACGCATCCGCTTCAACGCACTCATCATGCCGTGCACCTGGCCAAGGTAAGTAACCTTGGTGCCACGCTCGACTTCCTCCGGCGTCAGCTTGGCGACGGGCGCAAAAACGGTCGCCATAGCGACATTCACCCATACATCGATCGGTCCAAGCTCACGCTCAGTGCGATCGGCTGCCGCCTCAACGGCAGCGGCATCGGCGACATCGGTCGGGATCGGCAAAGCACGAACCCCGTGTCGGCGGAGTTGCTCGGCTGCGCGCTCCAAACGTTCAGGATCGCGCGACAGCAACGCCACGTCATAGCCTTCGCTCGCGAACTTTTCGGCGGTTGCCCGCCCTACTCCTGCCCCGGCTCCGGTGACGACGACGACTTTGCTCATGCCTGGCTCCTGATTGATCGAGGTTGGGAACAGCGCTCGATCAACGGGGTTCCGGCCTTTGCCATGATGGCATCACTTCGCAGCGGATCCGTGCATGGCCGAGAACACCCACTACGACCTCATTGTGATCGGGAGCGGCCCTGGCGGCGCAGCCCTCGCTCAGCGGCTGGCACCTACCGGCAAGCGGATCCTGATCCTGGAGCGCGGCGACTATTTGCCGCGGGAGGAAGCGAACTGGAGCGGTCAGGCGGTGTTTGTCGAGGGCAAGTACCAGGCCGACGAGCAATGGGTGAACAAGGATGGTGGCACCTTCGCGCCGCAGCTCCACTATAACGTGGGGGGCAATTCCAAGGTGTACGGCGCCGCGCTGTTCCGCCTGCGCGAACGCGATTTCGACGAGGTGCAGCATGCCGGCGGCGTGTCCCCCGCCTGGCCGCTTTCCTACCGGGATTTCGCGCCTTGGTATGACGAGGCGGAGGCGCTGTTCCACGTCCATGGCCGGCGCGGGGAGGATCCGCTCGATCCAGGTAGCACCGCCTACCCTTTCGTACCGATCAAGCACGAGCCCAAGGTGCAGGAGCTTTCTGATAAGCTGACCGGGCTGGGGCTACACCCATTTCATCTGCCGCTCGGCATCCTCCTCGACCAGAAGGAGGACGGCTTCGCCACCCCGACCAGCGTGTGCATGCGCTGCTCCTATTTCGACGGCTTTCCGTGCCTCTTGAACGGGAAGGCGGATGCGCAGGTGATGTGCATCGATCCGACCCTGCGCGATCACCCCAATGTGATGATGCTGACCGAGGCCTATGTCGAGCGGCTGGACACGGATGCGAGCGGACGCCGGGTGGAATCGATCCTCGTCCAGCGTGACGACCGGCAGGAGCGCTACAGCGCTGACACGGTCATCGTCGCGTGCGGCTCGCTTTCCTCTGCGCTCCTGCTGCTGCGCTCCGCCAACGAACGCCACCCGAACGGCCTCGCCAACGGATCGGATCAGGTCGGCCGCAACTACATGCGGCACGAAATGTCGATCGTCATGGCGGTGATGAAACACGTCAACGAAACCGTGTTTCAGAAGACGCTGGCGCTCAGCGACTTCTATTTCGACAGCGGCGACCCCGATTATCCGCATCCGCTCGGCCTCATCCAGATGTGCGCGACCAGCCACGCGGACCAGATCAAGGGCGAGGCGCCTTTGGCCGCGATCATGAAGCATCTGCCCGACATGCCCTTTGCCGAAATGGCGCGGCATTCGATGGATTTCTGGTTGCAGACCGAGGATCTGCCGGTCCCCGAAAACCGCGTCTATTACCGCGATGGGCAGGTCCATCTGGACGTGACCGAAACCAACGAGGAGTCGCTCAAACGGCTCAAGACCAAGCTGGAGCAGGTGCTGTCCGATATCGGCTGGCCCGCGATGCTGGTCGAACGGTCGCTCTACCTCGGCAAGGACATTCCCCTGTCCGGCACCGCGCATCAGGCGGGCACCTGCCGCTTCGGCACCGATCCGTCGACGTCCGTACTCAACCTCGATTGTCGCGCGCATGAGGTGGACAATCTCTACGTCACCGACGCCAGCTTCTTCCCATCGATCGGTGCGGTGAACCCGACGCTGACGATCATCGCCAACGCGCTGCGCGTCGCCAGCATCATCGAGAGCCGGCTGTGACGACCGCGGCGATCGCCGCGCTGGTCGTGCGATACGGCATCGTCATGCTGTTCCTGCCGTTCAGCGCGCTCGACAAGATCTTCTCGTTCGATCACGCGGTCAAACAGGCGCAGCAGGTGTTTCGCCCGCGCTGGCTCGCGGTCGCGGTGCTGATGGTCGGACTGTTCGTCGAAATCGTCTGCTGCGGCGCGATCGTGCTCGGCATCGCCGATCGCGCTGCCGCCTTCGTCGTCGCTGGCTACTGCGCGGTGACGGCGGTTCTTTACAAGCAGTTCTGGCGACCGGGCGACTTCTTCGCCGATCCGGGCGGCAAGGCGCGTACGCTGTTCTGGGACTTCCTCAAGAACCTGTCGCTCGGCGCCGGTTTCCTCCTCCTCATCGTCGGCACCGACGGGTCGGGGCTCCAGCCCTTCCTCGCCGCGCCGTTCGCCTCCAGCCACCCTTACGGGAGATAATGCGATGTCCGATCCCGGACCCAAGCCGTCCGTTCCCTACCAGCATCTCTACACCGACGAGAACGGCATCAGCCGCTTTCGCGGATGTGCGCTGGAGAATTACGCGCTGAAAGGCGTCGGCGACGCCGATCCGCAGTGGAACGACAAGATGGAGCGCGGCGAGGCGACCGTCGTCTTCACCGTGCAGCCGGTCGGCTGGGTCGGCGACTGGCACGAGAACCCCGCGCCGCAGTGGATCGTGGTGCTGTCGGGCCGCTGGTGGATCGAGGCGATGGACGGCACGCGCATCGAGCAGGGCCCGGGCGACTTCTCCTTCGGCGGAGACCAGAATTGCGTCGAGAAGGACGGCAGGAAGGGGCACAAGTCGGGCACGATCGGCGACGAGCCGTGCCGCCTCATGACGGTACAGCTCCACCGTGACCCGGTCGGACCGTGCGAACTCAAGTGACGTTCACTCGCGTCGCGGCATTCCGGCTGGTGACGCAGCAGCCCGAGGCGCTGCTCGCCTTCTACGCGGCGCTCGGCTTCGAGGTCGGAGAGGCGCGGCCGATTGCTGACGCGGAGCTGGCTATCCTCGGCATCGACGGCGCGGGAACGCGCTGGCCGATGCGACTGGGCAAGGCGACCGTCGAACTCGACCACTTCGATGCGCCGGGGCGTCCGTACCCGATCGACGCCGATGCTGCTTCGCAATGCTTTCAGCACTTCGCGCTCGTGACCGACGATGCCGCGGCTGCGTGGACGCGCGCGCGATCGGCCGGCGCGACGCCGATCAGTGACGACGGGCCGGTGACGTTGCCCGTGTCCTCGGGCGGCGCGACCGCGATCAAGTTCCGCGATCCCGAGGGGCACCCGCTCGAGCTGCTGCAATTTCCCAACGCGGCCGCGAAGGGCTGGCGCGGCACCGGCCTGATCGGCATCGACCATAGTGCGATCGTGGTTCGCGATCGTTCGGCGAGCGAGACCTTCTATGCCGCGCACGGCCTCGCCCGCGGCGACGTTACGCTCAATCGCGGTCAGGAGCAGGCCGCGCTCGACGATCTGCACGATCCCGTCGCCGACGTCGTGCCGATGATGCCGCAAGAGGCACCGCCGCACGTCGAGCTGCTGCATTATCGGCAGCCGTCCGGCGCGCGGACTGCGCCGGTCGAGGTGGCCGACGTGGCGGCGACGCGGATCGTCTGGCAGGGTGGAGCCCCGGCGCTGGTCCGCGACCCCGACGGGCACCTGCACCAGACCGGCGGCTGATCAGACCGCGCCGCGCTGCACCACCGGACGCGACAGGAACAGCGCGGTGTTGACGACGCCCAGATGCGTCAGCGCCTGTGGCAGATTGCCGATCAGCTGGCGCGTGGGGACGTGAAACTCCTCGCTCAGCAAACCGACGTCGTTGCTCAGCCCGATCACCCGGTCGAGCATGGTGGCCGCGTCCTCGTGCCGCCCCTGCATCGCCATACAGTCGGCGAGCCAGCACGAGCAGGCGAGAAACGCGCCCTCATCGTGGCCGTCGCCCTTCGCGGCCTTGCGCCGGACCAGCCCGCCGTCCATCAACTCGCGCTCGACCGCCGCGATCGTGCCGGCGATGCGCGGGTCGTCCGCGGGCAGGAAGCCGACCAGCGGCAGCAGCAGCAGCGACGCGTCGAGCGCCTCGCCGTCGTAGCGCTGAACGAAGTGGCCTCGGCCGGACGAATAGCCCCGCTCGCACACGGTGCGATGGATCTGTTCGCGCAGGCCCCGCATCCGCCCGACCAGCTCGTCGCCGGCCGCGGCGCGCATGGCGTCGCTCTCGACGAAATGGTTGATGCCGACCCATGCCATCGCCTGCGAATAGGTGTAGCAGCCCGGATCGCCGCGGCTTTCCCAGATGTCCGCGCCCGGCTTGTCCCAGGCGCCCTCCAGATACTCGATCAGCGCGATCTCGACCGCGATGTCGCGCGGCGTGCGCTCCACCCCGGCGCGGGCACCGACGTGGAAGCTGTCGATCAACTCGCCGTAGACATCGAGCTGCGTCTGATCCGACGCGGCGTTGCCGACCAGCACCGGTTTCGCACCGCCGTGGCCGCTCAGCCACGTCGCCTCATATTCCTGCAACCGGCGCCCGCCGTCGATCCGGTACATGATGCGCATGTCGTTCGGGTCACCCGCTATCGCGCGCAGGATCCAGTCGCGCCAGCGCACCGCCTCGTCACCGAAGCCGGCGTTCAGCAGCGCGGTCAGCGTGAAGGTCGCGTCGCGCAGCCAGCAGTAGCGGTAATCCCAGTTCATCGCCCCGCCCGGCACCTCGGGCAGCCCCATCGTCGCGGCCGCGACCAGCCCGCCGGTGCGCCGGTCGATCAGCGCCTTCAACGTCAGCAGCGACCGCTTGAGCGGCGCGCCCCAGCGCTCGGGCGCGTCGAACCGGCCGATCCAGTCGCGCCACGCCTTGTCGGTCTGCTTGAGCAAGCGCGTCGCGTCGGGCTTTTTCGGCAGGTCGGCGTAGGACGGAGAATAGGAGAGCGCGAAGACGAGCTGCTCGCCCTTCCTCACGCGAAACGTGGCGCGGGCATCGCCGTTCGCGACGTGGATCGCGGTCGGCGCGTGGAGGACGAGCTGATGCGGCCCGGCGTCGGCGCACAACCCGCCGTCGAACGGCCGCATCCACGGCGGCACGCGGCCGTAGTCGAAGCGGGGGCGCAGCAGGCTCGCCATCTCGACCTCGCCCGACAATCCTTCCACGATCCGCACCACCATCGGATCGCCGCCGTGCCACGGCATGAAATCCGTGACGCGCACCGCGCCCGCCTCGGTCGCGTGATCGGTTTCGAGGATCAGCGTGTCGCCGCGGTAGCGCCGCTCCACGCCGGTGACGAACCCAGTCGGGGCGATCTGCCAGCAACCGTTGCCCTGATTGCCGAGCATCGCCGCGAAGCACGCGTCGCTGTCGAAGTGCGGCAGGCAGAGGAAATCGATCGAGCCGTTGCGCGCGACCAGCGCAGCGGTGCGCCCATCACCGATCAGGGCATAGTCCGCGATCGCAGAGGTCATGCGTCAGCTTCCAGATCGAGGGCGAGCAGGCGGGTGCCCGCTGCGATGAAAAGGCGCCGCCGATCGGAGCCGCCAAAGCACAGATTGGAGACGGTCGCGTCGATGGGCACGAAGCCGAGCCGGTCTCCATCCGCCGACCAAATGTGAACGCCATCGGCCGCGCTCACCCACAACCAACCGCGTTTGTCCGTCGTGAATCCGTCGGGATAGCCGTGATCGGTTCGGCAGAAGCGCGTGCGATTTCCCCAGCTGCCATCTGATTGGCGGCGAAAGCGCACCACCTCGTGCTTCGTGCCCGCCGTGAAGCCTGGCACCTCGCCGAGCGACAGTGAGGTGTCCGACACGTACAGCGTCCCACCGTCGGCAGACAGCGCGACGCCGTTGGGCTGCTCGAAGTCGGCTACCCGTGTCAGTTCGCCGTTTGCGGGATCGAAGCGGTAGACACTGCGGTGATCCAGCTCGGGCTCGGCGAGCGCGCCCTGGCTTGGCATGACGATGCCGAAAATGGGATCGGTGAACCAGATCGATCCGTCAGCTGCTACCGCGACATCGTTGGGAGAGTTGAGGCGCTTGCCATCATAGTGGGTGATGATTGGTATAGAACTTCCTGCCAAGTCGGCAGACGAACGGCTGATGCAGCGGCGGCCGTGTTCGCAATGCCAGACCGTCCCGTCGGGCGCGACAGCGTTCCCGTTCATGAACCAGGTTGAATCGATCGCGACTTCGACACGGCCATCGCCTTCATACCACGCGTTTAATCTGCGATTGGGAACGTCCGAGAAGAGGAGGCGACGGTGAGTTTCTTGCCATGCCGGTCCCTCAGCGTGAATTGCCCCCTCGTGCAGCACGAGCAAGGGCACGTCGGGAGAGAGCACCTCGGCAAGCCGGGGATCATCGATCTGACAGCCGCGGAAGTGGACGGCATGCTTGATGGCGCCGGGACGCCGAAGCAGGTGGCCAGGCAGAAGGTCAACGGGGCTCACAACAAGCTCCTCCGATATGGGCGCGTGATGACGGGCATCATGCGTTTACCCGCCGCGCCTTGATGCCCGGCGAAGCCGGCAACGCCGGAAGGGGCAAGTGGGCCTCAAACCAAGGCGTAACCAGAAGATGAGGAACGGCGAGCGCCGCGATGCCGGCGAAGAGGCCGCGTACGCCGCTCGGATCGAATTGCAGGAGCAATCCGGCGACAATGCCGGCCAAGAGCACGGCAGCCACGAAGATCGGCATCACCGTCCTCAGGTAGACCAAGGTGCTGTTGCACCCCAGCCGATCGCGACGCTCCGTGGTTTGCGGCAAGGCATGCAGCACCAGAAAGCCGATCGTGAAGCCGATGAGTGGGGGGAGCAGCAACAGCGCGCCGGTGCCCAATGCAAGGTGGAGATCGCGCCGACGCCAGGCGAGCAGCAGCAGCGCCGTACCAGCCAGTCCTCCGATGATGGCGAGCATGGGGGTCAGCGCAGCCAACGTCGACGCCGAGCCACCCGCCAATCGCAGGAGGCTCGCGTAATTCGCAGAGTGCAGCGCCGCTGGTGCCAGGATCAGGGCTGCGCCTCGGGCAACGCGCTCAGCCGCTGTTCCATCGCGAGCATCCTCGATGCCGAAATGAATTGCCGACGCCAGCAGAAAGGCTGGAAGTGCGATCGCCGGATCGCTGATCCACCAGATCAGGGTCGACAGCGAGACCAAGCCGTACGCCGCCAGGAATAAGGGCCATCGTTCTTTCGGAACGACAGCGAGATCACCGGCGCCGTGGACCATGCCCACGACGCCGATGCCTAGAATCGCAAAGGCCAGCTGGACCGGCAAGGCAGCGGAGGCAACAAGCGCGCCTCCCACTACCAGCAGAGCGATGCCGCGCTTCACGAACGACGTTCGTGTTCGTGCAGCGCCTTGTCGAGGTTGCTCGCCGCGTAGAAGGCGTAGATCACCTTGGCGACGATATCCATGATGAGGATCGCCCAGACGGATGCCGGATCGGTGATGATCTTCAGGCCCTCGGGGCCGATCAGGAAGACCAGCGGGTAAAGGAACCAGACAACAGTCAGGAAGACAACGTTCTTGCTATAGGCCTGGCCTAGTGCGGCACCGCGCTCGATCGCCAACGACCGGAGCGGCCCCCAGAGCAGGTACAGGACGCCGAGGAAGGCGACGCACGACCACAGGAACCAGACCCACTTGACCAGTGGCGCCTCTGCCAGCGACGAGATCAGGCCGGTTTCGACCATCAGCACGTCGAGGACGATGATCGAAGTCAGATATCCTCCGACCTCTCCCGTCTTGCCGCGCTCATGGAACGCCAGGAGCACCAGGCTCGACAGCAGGATCGGCGTCGTGAACGTCCAGTCTGCGTAGCGAGCAAAATAGGTCGCAGAGCCATCGGCTTTGACGAGGGTGCCGATACCGAAGGCCATTGCCAGATAGGCCGTGGCCGCGATGAATGGCACGGCTGCGTGAAGAAGCGTGTGGTGACGTGATGGGGGCGCCTTGCTCCCCTTCGCGTAGATCGCCAGCGAGGCGAGCGACATGACCGAAAAGCCGATCATGAAGGCGGTTTGATCCATATAGCTAATCCCTGTTCAGGGTGGCCGATTGCCAACCCTTCAGGCGCTAACGCAAATCAGTCGAATTTGAGCCAGAGGCGTAACGACCATGCCAATCAAGCATTGTGCTGCACCGGCGATTATTGATTTTCAACAGCCACGATCGATTTTGATCCGCAGCCATGTGAGAACGTCTAGCAGGCGTGGCGCGTGTATCAAAACACATTCTCGATTGCGATCGGTCGTGTTAGGCACGTGAGATGAGTTTTGAGAAGGTGCCATGCTGATCGGCTACGCGCGGGTGTCGACCCCCGAACAGGATCTGACGCCGCAGCTCGACGCCCTGCGTGAAGCGGGGTGTGAGCGGACCTTCAGCGACAAGGCGAGCGGTGCGAAGGCGAACCGGATCGGCTTGGCCGAAGCCCTGTCACACGCTCGCGCCGGCGACGTGCTGGTGGTCTGGAAGCTCGACCGGCTCGGCCGAACGATGAAAGGCCTGGTCGACCTTGCGGCGGAGTTGGCGGACCGGGGCATCGGTTTCCGGTCGCTGACGGATGGCATCGATACCGCCGGCACCGCCGGCAAGCTCGTCTTCCACATCATGGCGGCGATGGCGGAGATGGAGCGGGACCTGAACCGCGAGCGCACGACGGCCGCACTGATGGTGGCGAAGCGCGAGGGCAGGGTAGGCGGCCGCAAGACAGTGATGACGCCCAAGCGGCTCGAGGCGGCCCGTAAGCTCCTGGCCTCCGGAATGCCGATGCGCGAGATCGCGCCGGCGATCGGCGTCTCGGTCCCGACGCTCTACCGCCACCTTCCCACGCCGGAACAAGAGGCGATCAGCGCGGAAGGGGTATAGCACCGACCGGATCAGTCGGCGTCGAACGCGGTTAGAATGGGGCAGGGGCCTTCCGAGCCCGACCCACATTCATGAGCAAGCCGCTGGAGTGATGCGCGGACGCGCTTCAGCTCCTGGATCTTTGCATCCAGCGCCGCGATCCGCTCGTTGGCAAGCTGGCGTGCCCGAGCGCGATCGTCGGTCGCGTCCAGCGCCACCAGTTCTCCGATCTGCTCCAACGTGAAGCCAGCGGCCTGCGCCGATCGGATGAACCGGAGCCGGCGAACATCGTCTGCTGTGTAGCGGCGAATA
This sequence comes from Sphingomonas benefaciens, assembly GCF_052907485.1. NCBI lineage: Bacteria > Pseudomonadati > Pseudomonadota > Alphaproteobacteria > Sphingomonadales > Sphingomonadaceae > Sphingomonas > Sphingomonas benefaciens. The sequence goes on from NZ_JBREIC010000009.1 coordinate 56,634, forward strand.
CCGCCATTCGAGCCCGATCCTTCAGGCCTCTCCGGCGTCTCGAGCAACCCTCTGCGCTGATAATAGCGGACCGTTTCTACACCGACGCCGCCCTCGCGCGCGAGCCCCGCAATTGTCACGTCGGCCATGCCTTGACTCCGTACCATGGTACGGCCCCTATATAGGTGTCGCGAACATGGTGGAGAAGAACATGGCGACCGCGGCGCCCAAGAAGGCAACGATCTACCGCATGGTGATGCCGACGCACACCTGCCCCTACGGCTTGAAGGCAAAGGACCTGCTGCACCGACGCGGCTACGAGGTCGAGGACCATTGGCTGACGACGCGCGAGGAAACCGACGCATTCAAAGCCGAGCACGGGGTCAAAACGACACCCCAGACCTTCATCGGTGGCGAGCGGGTAGGCGGCTACGACGATCTGCGCCGGTTTTTCGGCAAGACCGTGGCCGACCCCAAGGCGGTGACCTACCGGCCGGTCGCGGTTGTGTTTGCGATGACGGCATTAATGGCGCTGGCGGCCAGCTATGCCGTGCTCGGCACACCCTTCACGGTACGCGCCGGTGAGTGGTTCATCGCCTTCTCCATGTGTGTGCTGGCGCTGTTGAAGCTCCAGAACGTCGAGAAGTTCGCGACCATGTTCCTCAACTACGACTTGCTCGCGAAGCGCTGGGTGCCATACTCCTATATCTACCCCTACGCGGAAGGCGCGGCGGGCGTGCTGATGGCGGCCGGCGTGTTGACCTGGTTGTCGGTGCCGATCGCGCTGGTGATCGGGACGATCGGGGCGGTCTCGGTCATCAAGGCCGTGTATGTCGACAAGCGCGAGCTGAAATGCGCGTGCGTGGGCGGTGACAGCAATGTGCCGCTGGGCTTCCTGTCGCTCACCGAGAACGTGATGATGGTCGCCATGGCTATCTGGATGGTGCTGGGCGTCGCGCACTGATCTGGTGCAGCGTCCCGGCGCAGCCTAGAAGGGCCGCATGAGCTTCGGCCGCCTCGCCCGCACACTCGCTCTGCTCCTGCTGGGCGCGATGCTGTTCGTGCGGATGGGCCCAATGTGCGAGGCCATCGCGCAGGCTGCTCCGCCTGCGGAGGCGCATGCCGGAATGGCCGATTGCGATCGAGCGCCGCCCACGCCCGTGAAAAAGGCCCCTTCGGTGGACTGCGTAGGAGCCTGCATCGCAACGGCCCTCGACGTTCACACGTCTCCCGCGCCGCAGCTCGCCGTGCGGACGGATCCGCCCGCACCCGAGCCTCATGCCCTTGTTGGTCGCTCGGGCGGTCCTGCACCGCCACCTCCTCGAACCGCCTGATCGACGTGGATTCCGATCAATCAGTGCGTTTGAGGAAAATTACACATGAAGACCATCAAGTTCATCGGCGCGGCTATCGCGCTCGCGCTCGTTCCCGCCACGGCCTTTGCCGCCGCTGACTGCTGCGCGGGGAAGGAGTGCTGCAAGGATGGCACCGACTGCTGCAAGGACAAGGACGGCGCGAAGAAGGATTGCTGCGCCGACATGAAGGACATGAAGCACGGCGAGCACGCCGGTCACGACATGTCGGGCATGCAGAAGAAGTAAGCTGGGAGGGGAGGCGTTCGCGCCTCCCCTTTTCAATGGCGGGCGAACACCCTGCGGCCGCTCGGCCCGAACGCGATCACGTCATAGGCCTGGGCCTTCATGCCCGGCATTTCCATGCCCGGTGAGCCCATCGGCATCCCGGCGACCGCGAGGCCGGTGACGCCCTTCGGATGCGTGGCCAAGGCGCGCTTCATGTCGGCAATCGGAACGTGCCCTTCGAAGGTCATGCCGTCGATAATGGCAGTGTGACAGGAGGCGAGGTCTTGAGGCACGCCGCGTGCCTTCATGAACGCCGGCCGGTTCGCATCGTCGACGACGCGGACGGCGCGGCCGAACTGCTCCTTCACCTGCTGCGCCCATTTCTCGCAACAGGGGCAACCCGGGTCGCGATGCATCAGGACGGGACCCGCGGCGAGAGCCCCCGCAGGGGTAGCGCACGCCAGCGCGGCGGCGAGAAGGCGAAAGCGATCCATATCTGAGTTCCCGGGTGGCCATTCCCCCGCACGGTGACGGGGGGAGGGACGGTAGTCGATTACTGGGCGCTCTTGCCATGCGCCCGCAGCCAGGCGTTCAACTCGCCGATCTCGCGGGTCTGCTCTGCGATCGTCTTGGTGGCCATCTGGCGAACCTTGGGGTCCTTGGTCTCGCGAAGCACGATACGCGACATGGCGATGCCGCCACGGTGGTGCTCGACCATCTTGCGGACCCACGTCTCGGTCGCATCGGCACCCATCGCCGACATCATCTTCTGATGCATGTCCATCTCGGCCTGCGGGTACGGGTTCGCCGGCGTCGGCCGCATCATCTGCCCGTGGTTCATGCCGGAATGGTCCATGCCCTGCATCTGGGCGACCGCGGGAGCCGCGCCGAGGGCGGTCGCGACGGCCATAATCATCATCTTCTTCATCGTGTCGCTCCTGCGTCAAAACTCCCGCTCAACAGGGATACGGGCTCAAACCGATTAGCCCTCAAGCGATGTTGCTCAGCGGATCGGCTGAAGCGTGTTGACGCCGACGCTCTCGTCGGTTTCGGGGGGCGGGGGAGGCACCTGCTTGTCGCGATAGGAGGGGAGGTCGGGCGCATTGTCGGGCGTGGGGTGCGCCTCAAGCCGGGCGATGTAGCGCTTCATCTGCGCGATCTCGCGGACCTGAGCGTCGATGATCCCGTCCGCGAGTTTCCGCACCTCGGGGTCTTTGATGTGAGCGCGCTCGCTGGTCATGATCGCGATCGAGTGATGCGGGATCATCGCCTTCATATAAGCAACGTCTCCGACCGTCTCCTGGCTGCGGACAAGCCACAAGGCACCGGCGAACACCGCGATCGAGGCCGCCACGATGCCGAGATTGGCCCGTCGGTCGGGATACATGCCCCACATGAAGCCGATCATGATGAGCGCCATGGTGGCGCCCATGACGATCGCCATCCACGTCCGGGTCTGGCTGTATTCGACATGGGCGAGCGCGTAGGTGTTCAGGTACATGAGCCCGAACATCACGACCGTCGACGTCGCGATCATCGCGGCGAAGCGCCCGTAGCTCATCCCCATACCGCCCTGTTTGGAGCTGGGGTCGTTGTGGTTCATCATGCGCTCTCCTGTGCGGCCCCACCCACTCAGGCATACGCGGCTCTCTAGCGGACCCCTTGAGCTTTTCTGCGCCGTCGACGGGGCCAGCGCATGAAGAGCAGGATTGCCCCGGCGACGGCGAACACGAGTCCCCCCGCTGCGAAGGCGTTGAGCCACGGCGTGTTGAACCGTTCGTGCTCGGTCCAATCCATGATGTGGAGTCCCCAGAAGAAGTCGTAGAGCCGCCACGTGCCGGTTCGCACCGATGTCAGCCGGCCAGTCTCCGCCGCGACGTAGATGCGGGTTCCGTCGGTGTCGGGGAAGGAAGCACGCCAGGCGGGGAGGGCACCGCGGTACTCGGTGCTGAGGCGCTCGATCCGCTCGACGACGGGCGCCGAACCAGTTTCGCCGCGATACGCCTGCCTTGCGATCAGCGCTGCGGCCGGGCCGTCGACCGGGGGCAGCGGCTTTGCGGTGCGGGCGTCCAGCAAACGCACCTTGCCGTCGCCGAGCTGGGCTTCGACGATCGGCCGACCTAGCAGCATCCGGTGCTGGAGCTGACGCACCGGCGCTCCGGCAGATGCGAGAAGAGCAGGGACCGACGCGAAGTCCTGGGTGGCGATCAGGGCCGGTTCGACGTTCCGATCGATCCGGTGATCGCCGTGCACCGTGTCGATCGGCAGCAGGCTCATGATGAGCCCACTGGTGAACCAGACGATCGCCTGCGCCCCGATCAGGAGCGCGAGCCAGCGGTGAACCTTGCTCGCACCGATATGGAGGCGGAGCCGCGGGCTCAGAACCAGGTCCTCACGCCCGCAACGAAGCTGAAGCCGCCGGTGCTGTCGCCACGTGCGCGGGTGAAGCGCGCGGTGTCGCCGAACTGCCGCTCCCAAGACACGCCGATATAGGGCGCGAACTCGCGCCGGCCCTCGTAGCGAAGACGAAGGCCAGCCTCGAGGTCGGTGAGCCCTGAGCCGGTGCCGGTCTCGGGCACGTCTTGGGCAGAGAAATTGGCTTCCACTCTGGGCTGGAGCACGAACCAGTTGGTGATGCGCTGGTCGTAATAGCCCTCCGCGCGGCCAAGCACGTCGCCCTTGTCGGAGAGGAACAATGCGCCCTCCACCTCGAACCAGCCTGGGGCGAGCCCCTCGATCCCTACCGTCGCGTAGGTGCGCGAGGGGTTAGGCTTGAAGTCGTAACGAACGCCGGCCTGGAGGTTCCAGTAGGGATCGAGGGCGCGGCTGTAGAGCGCCTGCACCTCGGCCTGTTCGAGCGGCTTGCCGAACGTGCCTTCGCCCTCGCTCTTTAGCGTAAAGCGATTGATGTCGCCCCCGATCCAGGCCTCGCCATCCCAGCGATAGCCGTCGCCACCCTTGCGAGCCTGATATTCGGCGAGATTGAAGAGGATCTGATAGACGGTCATTCCGCCATGCTCGCGGCGTAGATCGTTCTCGCGCGAGCTGGCCATGGCGTCCGCGCCCCAGAAACGATCGGCGAGGTGGTCGCCGGCCGGGGCGGGAGCGGGTTTGTTGCCGGGAGGAAGGTCGGTTCCGACCTTGGCAGCGGGCTGATCGCCGGGCATCGCCATGCCCGGCATCGTGCTCATGTCGTGGCCGGCATGTGGGTCCTGGCCCGCATCTGTCGATGCTGCCATGCCCGGCATAGCGGACATATCGTGCCCGGCGTGCGGGTTCTGGGTGGGCGCAGCCTGCTGCTGACCGCTCATATCCATTCCCTGCATTCCGCTCATGTCATGCCCGGCATGAGGGTCGGCAGCCTGCGTCTTCGCCGGTTGCGCGCGCCGCGGCGCGGTGCGTCGGACGGGGGCCTTACGCTTAGTCGCGGACTTGGCCGCGGCTTTCGCCTTCGGCTTGGCGGCCGGCTTTGCCGGCATCGTCATGCCCGGCATGTTGTGCATGGAATGGTCCATGGTCTGCGCCAATGCGGGTGTCGCAAGGGCGAGCGGCGCCATACCGGCGAGGAGGAGCGCCCGGATCACGCCGTGGCCTCCCCGGCCTTGCGGACCTGGACGACACGCATCATGCCCGCGTGCATGTGGTAGAGCATGTGGCAGTGGAAGGCCCAGTCGCCTTCCTCGCCGGTCACGTCCCAGCTCACCGTGCCTCCCGGCTGCACCAGCACCGTATGCTTTCGGGGCGCGTAGGCGCCCTTGCCGGTCACCAGGTCGAAGAAGTGGCCATGGATGTGGATCGGATGCCCCATCATCGTGTCGTTGATGAGCGTCACCCGTACGCGCTCGCCGTGAAGCAGCGTGATCGGATCGGGGTTCTCCGACAGCTTCTCGCCGTCGAAGCCCCACATGTAGCGCTCCATGTTGCCGGTGAGGTGGAGCTTGATCTCCCGCTCCGGTGCGCGTGTGTCCGGGTTGCGGTCGAGCGCCATCAGGTCGCGATAGGTGAGAACGCGGTGCCCGACATTCTCCAGCCCCTGCCCGGGATCTCCGGTGCGATCGACCGGCATCGGCGAGATGGTCTGCACGCCCGGTCCCTTCTTCACCTCAGGGGCATTGCTGAAATCGCGCATGGAATGGCTCATGCCGCCCATGTCCATCCCGCCCATCTGATCGCCGTTCATCGCCGGCATCGTGCCGGAACCATGATCCATTCCGGCCATGGCGCCGCCCTGAGCCTGGCCGTGGTCCATGCCTGCCATGCCGCCTGCCGCGGTGCCGGCCGCGCCGTGGTTCATTTGGGAATGATCCATACCCGGCATTGCGCCGGTGCCCGCGCCATGCCCCATCGAAGCATGGTCCATGCCGGACATCGAACCCGCAGCGCCGCCCATCGCGCCATGGTTCATGGCGCTGTGGTCCATCGTGCCATGATCCATGCCGCCCATGCCCATGTCCTTCATGGTCGCGAGCGGGCGCTTGCGGAGCGGGGGCACCTCGGCCGCCATGCCCTCGCGCGGAGCGAGCGTCGCGCGGGCCATGCCGGAGCGATCGATGCTCTCACCGACCAGCGTATAGGCGCGCAGGTCGGGCGGGGTGACGATCGCGTCATAGGTCTCGGCCGGGCCGAACTGGAACTCGTCGATCTCGACCGGGCGCACGTTCAAGCCGTCGGCCGCGACGATCGTCATCGGCAGGCCCGGAATGCGGACGTTGAAGGTGGTCATCGACGAGGCGTTGATGAAGCGCAGCCGCACCCGCTCGCCGGGGCGGAATAGCGCGGTCCAATTGTCCTTGGGGCCGTAGCCGTTGACCAGGTAGGTGTAGACCGAGCCCGTGACGTCGGCGACGTCGGCGGGGTCCATCCGCATCTTGCCCCACTCCAACCGCTCTTTCAGCGACTGATCCTTGCCGGCGAGAAGCCCGGCCAGGGTCTGGCGCTGGCGGTTGAAGTAGCCCGACTCCTTCTTCAACCGATCGAAGAGGTAGTGCGGGTGGTGGAAGCTGTGGTCGGACAGCACGATCACGTGCTCCCGGTCGAACTTCACCGGATCGGGATTCTTCGGATCGATCAGGATCGGGCCGTAGTGTCCCTCCTGCTCCTGAAGCCCGGAATGGCTGTGATACCAGTAGGTCCCGCTCTGGATGATCGGGAACTCGTAGGTGAAGGTCGAGCGCGCCGGAATGCCGGGGAAGGCGATCCCCGGCACCCCGTCCATCTGAAAGGGCAGCAGCAGCCCATGCCAGTGGATCGAGGTTTCCTCGTCGAGCTCGTTGACGACGTGGAGGCGGACGTTCTGTCCCTCGCGCAAGCGGATGAGCGGCGCGGGCACGGTGCCGTTGATGCCGATGGCGTGGCTCTGCCGCCCGTCGATCATCATCATCTGATGCGCGACCTTGAGCGTGATGTCCTCGCCCGACACCGTGGGCAACGGCTTGGCGATGCCGGCGGAGACGGGCTGTGCCCATGCCGGCATATAGGCCGACAAGGCGAGGCCGCCTCCTGCCAGACTGGCACCGCGCAGCACCTGGCGGCGGTCGAGAACGCGCGACATGCAAGCTCCTAAGAATGGGGCCGTGAAAGGGCCGTCGCTTCTTCTACGCGGCCGATCCGTCCAGCCCTCAGCGGTTCCCGAGTTTTTCGAGCAGCCGCGCCCGCGCGCGATACAGGCGGGTTTCGACCGCCTTCTGGCTGATCCCCAGCACCTCGGCCGTCTCGGCCTGGCTCAGGCCTTCGATCGTCCGAAGTACCAAAGGCTCCTTCAGGTTCGCGGGCAAGGTCGAGATGGCGCGGGTCACACGATCGAGTTCCTGCCGATCGCCGGCTGCGTCGTCGATCGGCACCTGTTCGTCGACGATGCTCTGGACCTGTTCGTCGTTCGGCAGCGCGAACGACAGAAACCGGCGCACGGCACGCTTACGCGCCCAATCGCGGCATTTGTTGACGGCGATGGTCGTTAGCCACGCCTGCATCGATCGGTTGGGGTCGTAGCGCGACAAGGCCTGATGCGCGGCCACAAACGCTTCCTGCGTCACGTCCAGCGCTTCGTCGGCATCGCCGAGGAAGGCGCGCGAAAGCCGGAACATCGGCTGCCGATAGCGTCGCACGATCTCGGCGAAAGCGGCTTGTCGGCCGGCGATGCTGAGCGTCGCCAGTTCGCCATCCGACAGCGCGGTCCAATCGAGGCTCACCCCTGGCCGTCGGTGAGCGCCTTCACCACCGCGTCATCGAATTGAGAGGTCTGATCGGGCCGGAGAAGCTGACGCATGGCGAAGATGTGCGCCAGCGTCGCCTTCTGCAGCTCGCCCATCGCGGCATGGCTCTGGTCGACCGCAGCGGCCACCCGCGGACCATTGCCGTGCTCGGCCTCGATCGCCTCGGCAAGGCGGGCATTGGCGGCACGCATCTCCAGCTCGAGGGCGCGGCGTTGCACCGCGAACCGGTCTTCGAGCACCTTCAATCGGGCCTGCTGGTCGCCATCGAGCGCGAGCTTGTGGTGCAGCACCTCGTGGAGCGCCGCACCGGGTTGCTTGGGCTGCGGCAGCAGCGCGCGCCCGATAAAGACACCACCAATCGCTGCCAGGAAGGCGAGCAAGGCGCACAGGACAACCCGCTTGGTCGAGGTCATGGCTCGCCGATCAGCAACGCGGAAGGAGCGAGGGGGGAGGCTCCGCCGAGCGGCGCGAGCGAGACAGCAGGGCTTGCCGTCGCGGGCAGCTCGGCACCGACGATCCCGATACCGAGCGCCGCGGCGGTTATCACACCGATCCCGAGCCCGGCCCCGCGCACGGCGGGGCGGCTGCCGATCCGTCTGAGGACTTGGTCCTCGATACCCTCCAAAGCGGCCGGGGCGGGTGCGCCCGCTAGTCGCGCCAATGCTCTGTCTAGATCGTCCATGCTTTCCACTCCACCCCTCTATCATCGGATACGCATCGCTGCCCATCATCCCTCAACCGCCGGTGAGGGGTCGGGCAGCGCGCCGCGTAGAAGGGTGCACGAACCTCGTCGGAGTACCCCATGCGTAGTCTCGCCCTTCCTGCCGCCCTCACTCTCCTGAGCCTCGCCAGTGCGGCGCAGGCTCACCCGAAGCTCGTTGTGGCCTCACCCGCGCCCAACGCGACCGTTGCCAAGCCCGCGCGTGTCGCTTTGCAGTTCAGCGAGAGGCTGATGCCGAAATTCTCCGGTGCGGACTTGATGATGACGGGCCATGGCGGCACCACGCACCCACCGATGAAGGTTGCAACCACCACCCAGGTTGCACCCGATGGCCGAACGCTGGTCGTGGTGCCCAAGTCGCCGCTCGGCGCGGGCCGCTACAGCGTCGCATGGCACGTCGTCTCGGCCGACACGCATCGGGTGTCGGGCAACTTCGCCTTCGCGGTGAAGTAAGGTGGATGCCGACTGGCCGTTGATCGGGGTCCGCTTCGCGCTTTATGCGACGTTGAGCGGGCTGTTCGGCCTGTCGGCGTTCAGCCTCTACGGGCTCAAGGCCGGGGAGCGCGCAGACGCACTCGCCTTGCGCCCTTGGCTGGTGGGGACCGGGCTGCTCGGCCTTCTGTTTTCAGGCATTGCGCTCGTCCTGCTCGCCGCGGCAATGGCTGGAGCGCCGCCGTGGCCGATCGATCGGGAAGCGATCGGAATGCTGATCACCGGCTCCGCGACGGGCACGGCGTGGGAAGCGCGCATGGTCGCGCTGATTGTGGCCGTGATCGCCGCGCTGATCGCGGCAGGACGTACCGCGCCGCTCGGCATGGTGGCGCTCGCGGCGGGCATTGCGCTCGCGACGCTCGCCTGGACAGGCCATGGCGCGATGGATGAGGGCGCGACGGGCTGGGTCCATCTGCTGGCCGATATTCTGCATCTGTTGGCGGCCGGAGCCTGGGTCGGCGCACTGCTCGGGTTGACGCTGCTCGTGGTGCGACCGGCAGTTCGCGTCGACGTCGCGCATCTCAGACTGACCCACCGGGCGTTGCACGGCTTCGGTCTGGTCGGCACGCTCGTGGTCGGCACGATCGTTGTGACGGGCCTGGTCAATGGCTGGCTGCTGGTCGGTGCCGGCAATTTACCGAGACTTCTGACCACCCTTTACGGCCAGCTCCTCCTCGCCAAGCTGGTACTGTTCGGCGCGATGCTGGGGCTGGCCTCCCTCAATCGTTTCCGGCTGACGCCGGTTTTCGAGCGCTCGGTTGCCGCGGGCGATCATCGGGCCGCGCTTGGTGCTCTGTGGCGCAGCCTCGCGATTGAGGCGAGCTGTGCCGTCACGATCCTGGCGCTGGTCGCCTGGCTGGGGATGCTCGAGCCCCCCGCAACGGCGATGTGAGGAGCGGGCGGCAGATCGCCACCCGCCCGTCACCGATCAGGCGGCCATCTTCTCGCATGCGTCGGCACAACGCTCGCACGCGGCGACGCACTCTTCCATGCCGTCGAGCCCCCGGCAGCTCTCCGCGCAAGCCCGGCAGATCTGAGCGCAGATGCCGCATACGACCTTATGCTGGTCGGACCCGCGCGCCATAAAATCGAGCGAGGTGGCGCAAATCTGCGCGCAATCGAGCATGATCTTGATGTGGTCGGGCGCGGCGTGGGCCCCGCCCACCTCGAGGCAGTGTTGGGTGGTCATCGACAGGCAGGTGACGTGACAGTGGTGACAGGCGTCCATGCAAGCCTGCATCTCCGCGCTCATCTGATGGTGCATCGGTCATTCTCCGCGTGAGCCCCCGCCCACTGAGGAGTACGCACGGCGCCGGCTCGTCCCTCAGCCGGGTGCCTTCATTCGTCACCTTTAGCCTGATCCTTCATCGGCTTCGGCGCAGGCCCCCGCTTCACTGTTTCACGCCAGGGCCGCGTAGGAGACGGAAGGGCGACCCGCAGCGCAGCCGCCCTCCCTCGAACGCCATCCATCGTTCTACCCATCTCCCTCGCGATCGTCGCCAAGGGCTGCCGCGCGGCAATTCGCTGGCGAAGCTCCGCGTCGGCTTCTTCCGTCCAGCGCCGCGGCTTCCTTATCGTCACCGCACGCTCACGGGTGCAGGTGCCCGGTATCCTCGCACTGCTCAGCCGCGGCCTCGGTCTGGATCGTACAATGCTCGATCCCGAACCGACTATGGAGCATGTCCGCAACCGACTTCCTGATCGCATCGGCGTCAGCACCCTCGGCAAGCGTGACGTGTGCGGTGCAGTTGATGTCGTCCGAGGCCATCGACCAGACATGGAGGTCGTGGACGCCAGCCACGCCGGACAGGCCGGCGATGCCGGCACGCAACTCGGGCAGCTTGATCCCTCCAGGAACGCCCTCGAGCAACACGTTGGTCGTGTCCCGGAGCAGCACCCATGTTCGGGGCAGCACCCATAAGCCGATCCCCACCGCGACGATCGGATCGACCCACGTCCAACCGGTGAACCGGATCGCGAGCGCACCCGCGATCACGCCTACCGACCCGATCATGTCGGCCCAGACCTCAAGGTAGGCGCCCTTGACGTTCATACTCGCATCCTTGCCCGACGTGAGCAGCTTCATGGATATGAGGTTCACCACCAGGCCGATCGCGGCGACGATCATCATCCCGGTCGACTGGACCGCCTCGGGCTGGCGGAAGCGCTGCACCGCCTCCACCAGCACGTAGATCGCCACACCGAAGAGCAGCAGGGCGTTGAAAGCAGCGGCCAGGATCTCGAACCGCTTATAGCCGAACGTCCGCTTGTCGTCGGCCGGCTTCTGTCCGAACCGGATCGCGAGCAGCGCAATCACCAGTGCTGCCACGTCTGTCAGCATATGAGCTGCGTCAGATAAAAGCGCGAGGCTGTTGAAGACGAACGCACCAACAACCTCGGCAACCAGATAGGCGGTCGTGAGCGCCAGCGCCCAGCTCAGCATCTGGGCATTCGCGCCAGCGGTGTGGTCGTGGGCATGCCCCCCATGGTCATGGCCTGCGCTCATTGATTGGCTCCTTTCGTGCCCGCGTCCGAGCGAGCGTCTCGCAGGATTTCGAGGCCGCCTTTCACCGCGATAGCGGCAACAGCGATGCCGACGATAAGGTCAGGCCAGTTCTGGCCCGTCCAAACGACGATCACGCCGGCTAGAATGATGCCCCCATTGGACACGAAGTCGTTGAGGCTGAAGGTTGTCGCAGCGCGCATATTCACATCGGGCTCGCGCAATCGCTTCAACAGCCACAAGCAAAGCCCGTTAACGACCGCCGCGATGATCGCCATCCCGATCATAGTGGGGCCGATCGGCTCGCTTCCCGAGAAATAGCGCCGCCCGGCATCGAGCAGCACACCCGCGGCAAAGAGCAGCAGCAGGATGCCCGATGTCACCGCGGCCCCCCGCTTCCACGCCTGTGAGCGCGAGAGGGCAAGCAAGCTGATGATGTAGACGATGCCATCGGAGGCGTTGTCCAAGCCGTTTGCGATCAGGGCGCTGGAATCCGCCATGACGCCGGACACCCCGAAGCCTGCCGCCAGGCCCAGATTGAGCAACAGGACTATCCAAAGCGTCCGGCGCTTCTCGGCCGTGTCGAGGTCGAAGCTCTCTTCGCTCATGCCGGCACCTTCTCGTCAGGAGCGGCAGTTTGCCGATCGCTTTCCGGGACCGGCAGCTCTCGGCTGCCGAAACGGGCATAGAGCGTCGGCAGCACGAACAATGTGAGCAGCGTCGCGGATATGAGGCCGCCAATAACCACGGTTGCGAGCGGTTTTTGCACCTCGGCGCCCGCTCCATGTCCCAGCGCCATCGGTACGAAACCGAGTGAAGCCACAAGCGCAGTCATCGCGACAGGCCTGAGCCGGGCCAGCGCGCCTCGATGCGCCGCAGCCGCGCGATCCATGCCATCGCGCATCAGGTCATGGATGGACGTCACCATGACCAACCCGTTGAGAACTGCGATGCCGGATAGCGCAATGAAGCCGACGGCCGCGGAAATGGAGAAGGGCATCCCGCGCAGCACAAGCGCGAGCACCCCTCCCACCAGCGCCAGAGGGACGCCGGTGAACACAATCAGCGCATCCCGAACGGAGCCGAGCGCCCCGTAGAGCAGCAGCATGATGACCACGAAACAGATCGGCACCACGATAGCGAGCCGGTCCCGAGCGGACGCAAGGTTCTCGAACTGGCCTCCCCATTCGAGGTACGTCCCTGCCGGCAGCTTTACCTGAGCGTCGATTGCCGCCCGGGCATCGGCAACGACGCCCGCCACGTCGCGGTCACGGACGTTCGCCTGCACCACCACGCGCCGCTTTCCGTTCTCCCGGCTGATCTGGTTGGGACCATCGACGACAGCGATATCGGCGACGGTCGACAGCGGTACGAAGCCACCACCGGCAGTCGGTACCGGCACCTGAGCGACCGCCGTGAGGTCCGAGCGCGAGCTTTCGGCCATTCGGATCATGACGGGAAAGCGGCGATCCCCCTCAAAGATCATGCCAGCCTGCCGACCACCGATCGCTGCGGCAACCGTGTCCTGCACGTCGCCGGCGGTTACGCCGACGCGCGACATGGCGGTGCGGTTCGGCCGGATATCGAGCATCGGCAGGCCCTCGGTCTGTTCGACCCGCACGTCTGCGGCACCCCGGGTCCGGCGAAGGATACCGGCGATCCGGTCCGCGGTCGCATTCATCTCGCCAAAATCGTCGCCGAACACCTTGATGGCGATGTCGCCGCGCACGCCCGCGATCAGCTCGTTGAACCGCATCTGGATCGGCTGGGTGATCTCGTAGGCGTTGCCGGGGAGGGTGGAGAGACGCTTCTCCAGACGCTCCACAAGCTCTTCCTTGGAGAGACCTGGATCGGGCCACTGCGCCTTCGGCTTCAGGATAACGAAGGTGTCCGTGGCGTTCGCTGGCATCGGGTCCGATGCGATCTCGGAGGTGCCCGTGCGCGAGAAGGCGAAGCGGACCTCCGGCACCTTGGCCAACGCCTTCTCGACCTGGAACTGCATCGCCTGGCTTTGGTCGACCGACGTGCCCGGGATCCGCACGGCCTGGACGAGGATATTGCCCTCGTCGAGCTGCGGCAGGAACTCCTGCCCCAAGGTGGTGAAGGCGACACCGGCGAGCGCCAAAGCGCCGACCGCAATGCCGATGGTGAGCGTCGGGCGACGCATCGCCCCATCGAGCCCCGGCTCGTAGCGCTGTCGAAGGAACGTCACGGCCCGGCTTTCCTTCTCCTCCACCCGCTTGCTGAGCCAAATGGCGATCGCCGCGGGCACAAAGGTCAGCGACAGGATGAAGGCGAACACGAGTGCGATGATGACGGTGAGCGCCATTGGCTCGAACATCTTGCCCTCGACACCGGTGAAGGTCAGCAAGGGCGCATAGACCAGGATGATGATCGCCTGCCCGTAAACGGACGGACGGATCATCTCGCGGGCGGACGCGGCGACCAGCCCGAGCCGCTGTTCCATCGTCAGTTCGCCGTCCCGGCCATGCTGGGCTTCGGCAAGGCGCCGCAATGCGTTCTCGACGATGATGACGGCACCGTCCACGATCAGGCCGAAGTCGAGCGCGCCGAGGCTCATCAGATTGGCCGAAACGCCCGCCTCCAACATGCCGATGCTGGTGAGCAGCATCGTGATCGGGATGACGAGAGCCGCGATCAGCGCCGCCCGGAAGTTGCCGAGCAAGGCGAACAGGACGACGATGACCAACAGCGCGCCTTCGGCGAGATTGCGGGCGACCGTCGATATGGTGGAGTTCACCAGCTCGGTGCGGTTCATCACCGGTTTCACGACAACGTCGACCGGCAGCGAGCGGCCGATCTGGGTCAGCCGTTCGGCGACCCCGGTCGAGACGGTACGGCTGTTCTCGCCGATCCGCATGACGGCGGTCCCGACGACCACCTCATGGCCGTTTTCGGACGCGGAGCCCATGCGCAGAGCCTGGCCGGTCCGAACTGTTGCGATCTGGTTGAGCAGGATCGGCACACCCTCGCGGGTGGCGACGACGGTTCGGGCAAGCTCGTCGGCGTTGCGCACGCGCCCGTCGGAGCGGACAGAGAGCCCTTCGCCGTTACGGTTGACGACACCGGCGCCGGCGCTGGTGTTGTTGCGCTCCAGCGCCGTGGTGAGATCCTGCAGCGTCAGCCGCATTGCGGCCATGCGCTGCACGTCGGGGACGACGAGATATTCCTTGGTGTACCCGCCAAGGGAGTCGACCCCCGCCAGTCCCTCCGTGCTCTTGAGCTGCGGCGTGACGATCCAGTCCTGGACAGTGCGCAGGTAGGTGGCCTTGTCGGCCTCGCTGACGAGGTGATCGCCTTCCGGCGTGATGTAGCTGCCGTCGCGTTGCAGACCGGGCTCACCGTTGCGGTGATGGACCTGATCCAGTTCACGGTACTCGACCGTCCACATGAAGATGTCGCCGAGCCCGGTCGCGATCGGCCCCATTTCAGGGTTTACGCCCTCGGGAAGGTCTTCCTCCGCAGTCCGCAGCCGCTCCGCCACCTGCTGACGGGCGAAGTAGATATCGGTCTTCTCGGTGAAGACGGCCGTGACCTGGGCGAAGCCGTTGCGGCTGAGTGAACGGGTATATTCGAGGCCAGGGATGCCGGCGAGCGCGGTTTCGACCGTGAACGCGACCTGTTTCTCGATCTGGTCGGGGGAAAGGGCAGGGGCGACGACGTTGATCTGCACCTGGTTATTGGTGATGTCGGGAACGGCGTCGATCGGGAGTTGGCGCAGCGCGCCTATCCCGAGCAGCGCAGCGGCGACGGTGAGAAGCAGGACTAGCCAACGCTTCTCGACGGAGAGGGTGACGATGCGACCGATCATGGTTCAGTCCTCGTCCCCGCCTTCGCCCTTGCCGAGTTCGGCTTTGAGCGTGAAGCTGTTGGTGGAGGCGATCCGCTCCGAACCGGTCAGCCCGGACGTCACGACGACCTGGCCGCCGTTGGTGCGCCCCAATGTCACCGGCGTTGCCCGAAAGCCGGTCGGGGTCCGCACGAAGACGAACGACTTGTCCTCGATCATCTGGACCGCAGCCGACGGCACGGCGACGGTACGGTCGCCGGTTGCCGGAACCAGGATGGAAACATTGACCGTCTCGCCAACGCGCCAAGTGCTGCCGCCATTGTCGAGGGTGACGATCACCGGCACCAAGCGCGTCGTCTCGTCCAGAATGGGCGAGACGAACGTGACGCGCCCTTCCTGACGGCGCCCCGCCGCTGTTACCTCGACGCGGGCACCGGGCTTCACCCGGCCCGCATCGCTGGGCACCAGCGAGGTCGCAACCGTGATCTTGGAAAGGTTGGCGACCCGGAAAAGCTCGGCGTCGGCTGCAACGGTCTGCCCGAGCGTAGCCGAGCGCGCGATGACCTGACCGGCGATTGGTGAGCGCACTGCGATGCGGTTGAGCGCACCGCCCCCGCTGCCGGTCGCGGACAATTGCTGCTGCGCTAGGCGAAGCGCGATGCTGGCTTCGGTCGCGGCGGTCCGCGCCGCGACAAGATCCTGTTCCGGCGAGACGCGCTCGGCGAACAGGCGCTGCTCACGACGAAGGTTCGTTTGCGCGAGGGCGGCACGCGCGCGAGCGGCCTCCACCTCTGCCTTGAGGGAGGCTGCTTCGCGGCTCTCGATAACGGCGAGCGGATCGCCGCGACCGACAGGCTGGCCGAGATTGCGGGTCAGCGAGACGAGCCGCCCGCCCACCGATGCCGATACCACCTGCACGCCTTGCGGATCGCCTTCGATCGTTGCCGAAAGCTCGATCGCACCAGCCTCCCCGCCGACCGTTGGCCGCGTGACCTCGATCCCGGCGTCCGCGATCTGCTGCGCGGAGAGGATGACGGCATCCTTTGGACCTTCTTTGGCCTCGCTGGCCTCGGCACCTTCGGCCTTCTCGGCTCCGACCTTCTCGCCGGCTTCACCGCCGCTGCCGGTCCCGCCGCATCCCGCAAGGATGAGGGCCAGCGTCACGGGCGCCAGCGCCCGCTTGATGTTCTTCGTCATTGATTGTTTTCCTCAGGAGAGGGCGCGGCGGCAACGAGCCGTTCCAGGCGTGCCTTTGCGTCATGATAGGTGGCGAGCGCGTCGATCGCGGCGGTGCGCGTCTCGGACAGGGTCCGCTCGGCATCGAGCAAGTCGAGCTGGCCGAACTTGCCCTCGCGGTAGCCGATCCGGGCGATGCGCGCAGCCTCGGCAGCCGACGCCAGCACCGGACCGCTCGCATTGCGTGCGGACGTGGCGGCGTTCGCCACCTCCGCCTGGGCGTTCGCGATGTCCTGCGCCGCGTCCAGCTCGGCGGCACGCCGCAGGGCCTGCGCCTGGTCGCTCTGGGCGCGCGCCTGGGCGATGGCGGCTTTGCCGTTGTTGAAGACGGGAAATGGGATGGAGACCCCGAACACCGCGGCGACGTCGTTGGTAGCCTCGAGCCGTCGTGCGCTGGCGCTCAACGTCACATCGGGAATGCGCTGCGATCGGGCGAGCCGGACCTGTGCCTCGGCCGTCGTCGCGTCGGCACGGGCGGCCGCCAGTGCCAGCGTACCACCGGGTTCGATCGGCCGTGCCGGTCCAAAGCCCTCAACACGATCATACCATGCGAGGTCGAGCGGCCCGGTCACGGGCTGGCCGATCCGACGCGCGAGATTGTCCCGCGCCACCTCGGCAAGCCGCTGGGCACGTTCCACCGCCGTCTCTGCGTTGATACGCAGCACATCGGCACGCTGCTGTTCGAGCGGTGACGCACGCCCCGCCTGCACGCGGACACCGGCTGCGCGGAGCGCCTCCCGGGCGATACCGGCCTGTTCGCGAGCTGTGACGAGGCGGCGTTCGGCCGATGCTGCCTGAATGTAGAGCTGGGTGACGGCGAGCCGGAGGTCGGCCTCGGCCAGCGCCGTTCCGATCCGCGCCCGATTGCCGATCGCCTCTGCGACCGCGATCCGGGCCGACCTCTTGCCGCCCAACTCGATCGGGAGCGCCACGCCGGCGGTCGTCTCAGCACTGCGCAGGCCACGATACTGGCCGCTACCGGCGATGTTCTCGGTTTCGGCAACGATCGAGGGGTTAGGGCGGTAGCCGGCGACGGTCCGCGCCGCCTCGGCTGCCCGTATCCCTGCCGTTGCGGCTTCGAGGGTGGGCGCGGTTGCGCCGGCGAGCGCCAGCGCCTGCTCGAGCGTGAGCGGGGGACTGGTCGAGGCCGGCTCGGATGATTGCGCGTGCGCGATCGACGCGCACGACGTCACGGCCAATAAGGCCGCGAGAAAACGGGACATGATGACGAACTCCTGACGAACCTGGATTGCCGCGCGGAAAGCTTCCGGCGGATGAGGCGCTTGTCAGGCTTGGGGAGGTCGCAGAGCTGGGTCCGATGACATCCGTGCCATCGGGTCGTCGTTCCACGCGGCAGGCGCCATGGGCAGCCCGCTCACGGAGGCGACACGACCAGCCTCGAACGGAACACCGATATGATGGCCGTGGCAGCTGCCATGATGGTGCGGGTAGGACTTGTCGGCATCGGCCGGCACCTGGTCCCCGTCGCCATCGCTATGTTCAAGCGAGCTGGCAGCGACCGTATCGACGCATCTCACGCCTTCGGTCGCATGCGCGACCGATCCCAGCCCAAGCGACAGCACGAGCATGAGACAGAGGAACAAGGCGGAAAGCCGATGCATCGGCCTTCGCCTTAGCAGCTTAGCGAACGCCATGTAACGGCTGCCTGTAAGTGGAAGGGGCAGGCGCGGAACCGGATCGCAGTTCGGCCCGCGCCTGTCGCATGATCTGGAATCCGCCCGACAGACCGAGCACGGCCATCAACGCGGCCACCACTAGATCGGGCCACGCGCTGTTCAGCCCGAAGACGCCGCCTGCGGCCAGCACCACGGCGACATTGCCGATCGCATCGTTGCGCGAGCAGATCCACACCGAACGCATGTTCGCGTCACCGCTGCGGAAGCGGTACAACATCACTGCGACCACGACGTTCGCGATCAGCGCCGCAATCCCCACAACGCCCATGACCTCGGCATGGGGCACAGCGCCGTGGAGCGCACCCCACCCCGCCGCGAGCAGAACATAGAGCCCGAGCAGGGCAAGCGTCACTCCCTTCAGCATCGCTGCGCGCGCGCGCCAGGCTATCGCCATTCCGGCGACGCCAAAGCTGATGGCGTAATTGGCGGCGTCACCGAAGAAGTCGAGCGCGTCGGCCTGGAGCGCTTTCGACCCGCCCGTGATCCCTGCGACGATCTCGATTGCGAACATGCCGCCATTGATCGCGAGCGCGATCCACAACGCGCGCCGCCACTTCGGGTCATTGAGGGTGCCCGCCTTGTCGGACGCGCAGCTCGTGCAGGCCATTTCGCCACCTCGATAGAATCGATCTGGCAGCCTATATGCACCCTCTAGTCGCTAGAGGGTCAAGCGGTGTGTCTGAGAAACTGACGATCGGGAAGCTGGCTTCGGCGACGGGCACAAAGGTCGAGACGATCCGCTATTACGAGCAGATCGGCTTGCTGGCGGCGCCAGCGCGGTCGGCCGGAAATTACCGGACCTACGAAGGCGAGCATCTGCGGCGCCTGTCCTTCATCCGTAGAGCGCGCGATCTCGGCTTCTCGATCGACCAGGTCCGGGAGCTGATGGGGCTCGCCGATCGACGCGAACAGTCCTGCATGGCTGTGGACGTGATCGCCAACCAACATCGGGATGCCATCACGCGGAAGATCGCCGACCTGACGGCGCTCGCGGGCGAGTTGGACCTGCTAATCGACTCCTGTAGCCGCAACACCGTGGCCGACTGCAGGATCATCGAAGCCTTGGGTCCAAGCTGATTGTCTGATCCTGAGCCTCTGACGGTCGCGATAACAGGAACCTGTCTCGAAACTCTTTCTCGAAATCGGCGGTTTGTGTGGCTGTGTGGAGCGGGACACGGCAAACTTCGCGATCTGGCGCGCCGCATCGAGCCACCTTAGCGACCCTCAATTCGGCGGGATCCTCCACGCCTCGCGCGACCCGCTCGTCTGAAGGCTGTCCACTGTATTAGTGATCAGGCGCTCAGACAGGGGCACGCGACCGATGTCCACCAGTTCGAGAATGCCGACAGATCACTCGGAATCCCGCCATCATCTTTTTAGCAGGAATCAGCGTTATCGCTAGAAAGGACAGGTCGTATTCCGTACGATCGTTGTCGTGCTACCGAGATCGCCGGAGTCGCTTCTAATTGGTTCCGAAAACGGCTATGATGGACGGACGGGCAGGGCTGAAGCGAACCCAGTCCGCCGGACTCGCGTCAGCCATCCAAGGCTGGACAAGTGTTCCCGCAATTTAGAGAAGACACATTCTTCGCCAAATAGAAATGACACCCCTTGGTAGCAGCGGGGGCAGCGTGGAGCCATCCAAACAGTGCAACGCTGCCCCCGCTGATGCGACCATTTCGCGGCTCCTGACCCCGGACCCGCTGCGCCAGCAGCGGGCTCGGTCACCCCGGTTTTCAGGCGCCTGACCTTTCCCGAAATTCCATGTCCGATGCGCCATTTCGGGAAAAGGCAATCGGGAACATATTTCGGGAAAATCGCCCCGGAGCCGCAAGGCGCATTGGGTGTCGTTTTCAGAAGACGGCTGCACTGAACGTCAGAAGCCGACTGCACTATAGCAGCGGAGGGGTTGGATCCATCAGGCAACGACGGGCTGCTGCCGGCCATCAGCGGACGCAGGGAGGACTTTCCGCAACCGGCCGTTCGATGCGGCACCGATGGCCTTCGCGCAGGGGTAGTGAATCCGCCAGGATTGACTTGCGCTGCCCTACCTCTCACTAGTGAGGGGCGGCAGCGCATCAAGCGGTGAGCGCACTCCGGCACCGCCAACTTTCAGCACATGCGTGTAAATCATCGTCGTAGAGACGTCGGAATGGCCGAGCAGATCCTGCACGGTTCGAATGTCGTAACCGCTGCGGAGCAAGGCCGTCGCGAACGAGTGGCGGAGGGTGTGCGGTGTGGCGGGCTTCGTGATGCCTGCTTGTTCTACGGCACGTTTGAAGGCGCGCTGAAAGGTCTGGTCATACATGTGATGGCGACGCACGACACCGCTCCGTGGATCGGTCGAATGCGTGTGCTGCGCAAAAACCCAGAACCACGGCCAGGAATGCCCGGCGCGCGGATACTTCCGCTCAAGGGCGTCGGGAAGCGCAACGCCGCTGCGGCCCTCGGCCTGGTCCTTCAGCCACCATGCCCGTGCACGCGACAGCTGCTCGCGCAGGCTGGGTGCCAAGCTCTCGGGTAACATCAAGGCCCGATCCTTGGAGCCCTTGCCCTCCCGCACGATGATCGTGCCGTGATCGAAATCCAGATCCTTGACCCGCAGTTGCAAACCCTCACTGATCCGCATGCCCGTTCCATACAGAAGCTGGGCGAACAAACGATGCTCGCCTTCCAGAAAACCGAGGATGCGAACCACTTCATCCGGGGTCAGCACCACCGGCAAGCGCCGCGACGGCCGAGGTCTTCCGATCTCCTGAAGCCAGGGCAGATCCGTGCACAGCACCTTGCCGTAGAAGAACAGCAAGGCCGCCAATGCCTGACGATGCGTGGAGACCGAAACCTTGCGCTCGTTCGCCAGCCAGGACAGAAATGCCTCGACTTCGCTGCTGCCCAAGGTTGCCGGGTGACGCACACCGTGGAAACGGATGAAGGCACGAACCCAGTGGACATAAGCCTGTTCGGTTCGTAAGCTGTAATGCAAGTAGCGTATGCGCTCACGCAACTGGTCCAGAACCTTGACCGAACGCAGCGGTGGTAACGGCGCAGTGGCGGTTTTCATGGCTTGTTATGACTGTTTTTTTGTACAGTCTATGCCTCGGGCATCCAAGCAGCAAGCGCGTTACGCCGTGGGTCGATGTTTGATGTTATGGAGCAGCAACGATGTTACGCAGCAGGGCAGTCGCCCTAAAACAAAGTTAGCCGCACAACATAAGGATTTCACATGTCGGAAAGAGTAAACCTTGGAAAATCAGCGCCTGCCCTGTATCAGTCCGTCATTGAGCTTGACCGGCTCGCCTCGGAAGCATTGACCACTGCGGGCATTTCGGAAGGCTTCTCGCATCTCTTGCGCCTGCGTGCGTCCCAGATCAATCAATGTGCTTTTTGCGTCAGGTTGCATGCGCGTGATGCTCTTTCCAGCGGGGAGTCTAGCGATCGCGTTGCCGTTCTTGCTGCATGGAAAGAAACTGAATATTTCACCCCAAGAGAGCGCGCCGCCTTGGAACTTGTGGAGGCAGTTACGTTGATCTCCGAGGGCCAACTTCCGGATGCGATCTATGAGCAAGCCGCAGCAACTCTCACCAACGAAGAGGTGTCGGCTATTGAATGGCTTGCCGTTGTCATCAACACATGGAACCGTATCGCCATATCCAGCCGCTACCCTGTCAAGGCGTAGGTGAGGCTAACAGTTCATTCAAGCCGACGCCGCTACGCGGCGCGGCTTAATTCAGGCGCTGAACGACAGCTTTCCCAAAAGCTCTACGGCTGCTCTGGGTCGACACCGGTAATCGGATCGTTGCCGCACTGAACAGCGCCCCGTTCCAGGTCGCCTCCATTTATGCGGCTGAACCGAGGGAGAGCAGCTTTACGCCGTCTGGCCGCAGTTCGCCCTTGGGCGACACGTGCCGGTAGAGCGTCTGCCGGGTAATCCCGAGTTCTTCGCAGAGATCGCCCACCTTGGTTTCCGGTTGCCCCATGCTGGCCATCGCCAGGCGTAGCTTGGCGGCGGTCATCTTGAAGGGGCGCCCCCCTTTCCTGCCGCGAGCGCGCGCCGAGATAAGTCCAGCGACTGTTCGCTCGGAAATCAACTCACGCTCGAACTCGGCCAGCGCGGCAAAAATACCGAACACAAGCTTGCCGGCGGCAGTCGTCGTGTCGACCGCCGCACCGTGACCGGTCAGGACCTTCAGGCCCACGCTACGCGCAGTTAGGTCGTGCACGGTGTTGATCAGGTGGCGCAGATCACGGCCAAGCCGATCGAGCTTCCACACGATCAGCGTGTCCCCTTCACGAAGCGCCTTCAGGCAAGCAGCCAACCCTGGGCGATCATCGCGCCTGCCCGAGGCCAGATCCTCGTAAAGGTGCGCAAGGCTCACACCAGCGGCGATGAGCGCATCGCGTTGCAAATTGGTGGACTGGGATCCGTCCGCCTTCGATACCCGCATGTAGCCGATCAGCACCTTTTCACCCGTCACGTATACGTTCGATTATGTGACAGTGTGAACCGGAAAGTTCTGGTCGTCAAAATTTGTCACTTAACCCGTCATTCTGTCTAAGACATGCAAAGGGCTCATCAGGCTCGTAATGTGACAAAAATTCCGTGGGGATGCCTTCCTTCGCGAAGGTAGCGCGCAACGGCTCTGTTGCAAAAATCGTGAAGCTTGAGCATGCTTGGCGGAGATTGGACGGACGGAACGATGACGGATTTCAAGTGGCGCCATTTCCAGGGTGATGTGATCCTGTGGGCGGTGCGCTGGTATTGTCGCTATCCGATCAGCTATCGCGACCTTGAGGAAATGCTGGCGGAACGCGGCATTTCGGTCGACCATACGACGATCTATCGCTGGGTCCAGTGCTACGCCCCGGAGATGGAGAAGCGGCTGCGCTGGTTCTGGCGGCGTGGCTTTGATCCGAGCTGGCGCCTGGATGAAACCTACGTCAAGGTGCGGGGCAAGTGGACCTACCTGTACCGGGCAGTCGACAAGCGGGGCGACACGATCGATTTCTACCTGTCGCCGACCCGCAGCGCCAAGGCAGCGAAGCGGTTCCTGGGCAAGGCCCTGCGAGGCCTGAAGCACTGGGAAAAGCCTGCCACGCTCAATACCGACAAAGCGCCGAGCTATGGTGCAGCGATCACCGAATTGAAGCGCGAAGGAAAGCTGGACCGGGAGACGGCCCACCGGCAGGTGAAGTATCTCAATAACGTGATCGAGGCCGATCACGGAAAGCTCAAGATACTGATCAAGCCGGTGCGCGGTTTCAAATCGATCCCCACGGCCTATGCCACGATCAAGGGATTCGAAGTCATGCGAGCCCTGCGCAAAGGACAGGCTCGCCCCTGGTGCCTGCAGCCCGGCATCAGGGGCGAGGTGCGCCTTGTGGAGAGAGCTTTTGGCATTGGGCCCTCGGCGCTGACGGAGGCCATGGGCATGCTCAACCACCATTTCGCAGCAGCCGCCTGATCGGCGCAGAGCGACAGCCTACCTCTGACTGCCGCCAATCTTTGCAACAGAGCCAGGACTGGTTCCAAATTCTGCCGCTATGGCGGGCAACATGGACTGGTTGAAGTACACGTTTGCCACAGTCAATGCGGACGCGACAGCCATTAGGCTTATCGCTAATCCGCTGAGCTGATCCTCGGACCTGATATTCATGCCTTGGCACCATCAGCGACCTGAGAGTGTGGCCCCAAGACTTGTGCCGCCGCCGAAATTGCGGCGATTGCTGTGGGAACACCTGCAACAATCGCTACCTGGGTAAGAACGCCGAAAATCTGGTCTCGGGTTGCACCCGCGCGTACCGCAGTGGGGACATGAAATTTGATGACATCAATTCCCGTTGCGCCCAACGCCGCGCCGGCTGCGATGATAACGAGTTCCCGGGTTTTCAAATCCAAATCGGTGCGGCTGTATACATCGCCGAAGACCCACTCAATCACATAGCGACCAAAATCAGGCGAGCTATCCTTGAATCCATCAAGGTATGCCTCCGTGGGAATGCCGGTGACTGCGGCGAATGTAGCAGATCCCCTGGCGAAACGGTCCTTTGAGACCTCAGCAGGCAAAGCGACGCTGGAATTTACGACTGACATACCCTATCTCCTCGTTTGCACTGCACCGTGCAGTCTCCAAAACATACATTGCACAATGCAGTGCAGTCAAGGAAGGTGATGATCATCGTGAACGAAATTAGCCCGTCTTATTCATGAGGGCGGTGGATCGAAGCTGGCGAGCGTAGCGTAAAGCATTGATCTGGCTTAGGGATTGGGTGCTCACACCAACCTTCTTCACCCCATCGAGCCCGCCACGCCCGCCATGTCCGATCTTGACGCACTTCCGTTCGCGTTTCCATCCGTGAGAGCCAAGAAGCTCACAGCCGCCTTCGACGGCGGGCGCCTGACCTCGGACGGCGGCGTCCTGCTGCTGGCTCAGGCGGCCCGGCGGATGCGGATTGCCGACAAGCTCGCCGCGGTGATCCCGGACCGGCGCGATCCGAGCCGGATCGTGCACCCGCTGCCCGAGATCCT
Source organism: Sphingomonas benefaciens (assembly GCF_052907485.1). Classification (NCBI taxonomy): domain Bacteria; kingdom Pseudomonadati; phylum Pseudomonadota; class Alphaproteobacteria; order Sphingomonadales; family Sphingomonadaceae; genus Sphingomonas; species Sphingomonas benefaciens. The sequence goes on from NZ_JBREIC010000009.1 coordinate 81,391, forward strand.
CCTGGCGCGCATCCTGGCCATCGCCTGCGGGTATGAGGACGCGGACGACCTCGACCACCTGCGCGCCGACCCCGCCTTCAAGCTCGCCTGCGGGCGCCTGCCCGAGAGCGGCGCGGACCTGATGAGCCAGCCCACCGTCTCGCGGCTGGAGAACACGCCGGACCTGCGCGACCTGATCCGGCTCGGGCGCGTGCTGGTCGACCTGTACTGCGCCAGCTACGCCGTGCCTCCAGCCGCCGTCACCCTGGACATCGACGACACCTGCGACGTGGTCCACGGCCAGCAGCAGTTGTCGTTGTTCAACGCCCACCACGATGCGCGCTGCTTTCTGCCCATCCACGTCTACGACACCGCCACCGCGCGCCCGGTGGCGATGATCCTGCGGCCGGGCAAGACGCCGTCCGGCCGCGAGGTGCGGGGCCATCTGCGCCGCCTCCTCAGGGCCATCCGCCGCCATTGGCCGACGACCGCGATCACGATCCGGGGCGACGGCCATTACGGCCGGCCCGAGGTCATGGACTGGTGCGAAGACAACGGCGTCGCCTACGTCTTCGGCCTGACCGGCACCAAGGCGCTGGCCGCCAAGGTCGAGGATATCGCCGATACCATCCGGGTGGTGCGGGCCATCGGCGACAAGGATGCGGTGCGCGGCTTTGCCGAGACCACGCACGCAGCCAAGTCCTGGCGGCAGGAACGTCGCGTCGCGGCTCGCATCGAAGCCACGCGGCTCGGCCTCGACATCCGCTACGTGGTCACCAACATCGAAACCGGCACGCCCGAATGGCTCTATGCCGAGCTCTACTGCGCCCGCGGCCAGGCCGAGAACCTGATCAAGCTCCACAAGGGCCAGCTCGCCTCCGACCGTACCTCGTGCCGGAACCCCGCCGCCAACCAGATGCGCCTCGTGCTGCACACCGCTGCCTATTGGCTGATGCTGACCGTGCGCGAGGCCATCCCGATCACCCATCGCTTGGCCAAGGCCGAGTTCGCCACGATCCGGTTGCGCCTGCTCAAACTCGGGGCCCGCGTCCGCGAGACCGCGGCCCGCGTCCGTCTCGCCTTTGCCGCAGCCAGCCCCGAGGCCGACCTGCTGCGCCACTTGGCGATCGCGCTCGCCCCGGCACCGGCCTGACCCATGGGGCAGAGACGCCCCGACGAACCCACGCCCGTCCCTCCAGCGCCAACAAAACGACCCCGATCCACACGCGTCAGGCAGACGCGCGATCCCGCTCGCCGTCAGCCCAGAACCCACCGTCCGCCATTGTCCGATGAATAAGACGGGTTAGCGATTCCCCCCCGCAGCGCCGGTCCCTCAACTCGCAGCGACATACCGAAACGAGAGGGAATCCTGGATGCCGCAACGCGCGTCTTCCTCGCGCGAGGCTTTGAAGACACGAGCATGGACCTGGTTGCGCGGGAGGCCTCAGTTGCGCGCCGAACTGTCTACAACCAGTTCGAAAGCAAGGAGGCGCTGTTTATCGCATCCGTAGAGCGAGTATGGAGTGAATTTCCCGTTGTGGAAATTACCGCTGATGAGTCTGTTCTAAGCGATCCGGCGGCTGGTCTGAAGCGGATTGGGGATGCCGTTGTGGATTTTTGGGAACCGCCGATTGCTGTGGCTTTTCTTCGTATGGTTATTAGTGAGGGAACCCGGTTTCCCGACCTGCCAACAACCTTCTTTGAAGCAGGGAAGGCGCCGGCAATGCGAGCTCTGGTAGAGTACCTGAGAACCTTAAGTGCGAACCGCGTGCTTCATGTCGAAGATGCGGAACTTGCAGCTTCACAGTTCTTAGGTTTGCTGAACGAGCCCCTTCTTTGGCTACGAGTTATCGGTATTGGGGATGCTCCATCGAAGGAGCGACGTGAGAAAGTGGTTGCCGAAGGCGTGAGCATGTTCCTCTCTCGCTATGGAAAGCGGCAAATATTGCCAGACAGCTAGGATGTTCACGCCCTAAAAATCATATTTTTATATCAAGGCGTAGCTGTCATCGTGAACCAAGCTCAAAAGGTATTGGCCGTAATTCGTCTTTGCTAGTAGATTTCCGGCTTTCTCGATGACCTCTGGCGTCACCCAGCCTTTCCGATAGGCAATTTCTTCGGGGCATGCGACTTGGAGATTTTGTCGGTCTTGAACTACTCGGACAAACTCACTTGCCTCAAGCAAGGAAGCGTGTGTTCCTGTATCAAACCAGCCATATCCTCGGCCTAACCTGACAACCGAGCACAAACCATTTTCTAAGTAGATATTGTTTACTGATGTTATTTCGAGTTCACCTCTATCGGAAGGTTTTATCGATTTGGCGATCTGCGAAGCATTGCCATCATAGAAATACAGCCCTGTAACGGCCCAATTTGACCTGGGGTTTGCGGGTTTCTCCTCTATGGTGACGGCTTTTCCCTCGCGGTCGAAGCTGACAACCCCATAACGCTCCGGATCGCGTACATGATAGGCAAACAGGCACGCTCCATGACCGGCTGTTGCTGCATCGGTCAGCTCGGCCCCGAGGCCATCACCATAGAAGATGTTGTCACCTAACACGAGCGCGCAGGGCTGTCCGGCGAGGAAACTTTCACCGATGAGCAACGCTTGAGCCAACCCATCTGGAGATGGCTGTGCTGCATAAGACAAGTTCAAACGGTCTTCGTGCAGATGGGTGACGATCACCGCGTCCACGTCGATGATTTCTTCCTTCGTCATCGGAAGATGCACGAGGGGATTGCGCTCCTCGCTGTTCACCGAGCCTTCAAAGCCCGGCCAGGCGTGACGGTCCGAAAGCATCGGATCGACAAGGAAGCGAACGCCGCCATAGACGACATGGAGCGTTGCGTTGCGTATCTGGGTTATCTTTACGCTACCCTGGGGCGCGGCTGTATCCTGCGCGCTTGCCGGAAAGGCGCTGGCGACAAGCGCAGCGCCCGAAAGGGCGAACAATTCCCTGCGTGTGGTCATGAGTCTTCCTTTCCCGAACAGGGTTAGCGAGCGAGGAAGGCGTCGGTGGAGATCACCTCGCCATAGCCAAAGGAAAGCGCGGCCATCAGCGCCGCGTGCACCTGCGCCGCCGGGGTGGTGATACCGTCGAAGTCGAGATCGCGCGTGGCGCAGGCATCGTGGATGGTCGTGGTTTTGTAGCCCAGATCATTGGCGGCACGCACCGTCGCATCGACGCACATATGGCTCATCGCGCCGACGACCACGACTTCCTCAACACCCTTTTCCTTGAGCAGATTGCTCAACCCGGTATCGCGGAAGGAGTTCGGGAAGTTCTTGGTGATGACCGGCTCGCCGGTCGCAGGGCGCACGGCGTCGTTGATCTCGGCCCCTGCGCTGCCGGGAACGAAGATTGGGCCGTCGGGCATTTCATGACGGATGTTGACGACCAGATCACCTTTCGCACGAGCGTCATCCATGACGCGGGCGGCATTGGCGGCGGCGGCCTCGATCCCATGCAGGGAGAAATTGCCTGATGGCCAATATTCGTTCTGTAGATCGACGACGAGAATGGCGCGATTGGACATGGGTTTTCCTTTCGTGGTTGCGGGTTGCTTGCATCCAGTATCGCTTTGCGCGACGGTCTCGCCATTGGCGCAATCGACAGAATCAGGGGCAATATCGCCACATGGCGGACGTCAGAATCGGTATCGTGCTTTATCCGGGTGTGCAGCTTTCTGCCGCCATGGGCCTCACCGACCTGTTCAAGGTCGCCGGCCGGACGGCTGATGACGCCGAACATGCTTCGCCGCGCCTGCTGGTGCGGCATCTGCGGGTCGAGGGTGATGCGGAGCCCGTTGTTGTGTTCGACAGCGATCCCGATGCAACCGGGGAAGGCATAGGCCCTTGCGACGTGCTGATCCTGCCGCCCTCGCTGGAGCCGCCAATATCGGCCGATGCCGCCGCGCCACTTGCCCGCTGGCTGCATGCACGCCATGGCGAGGGTTCGGTACTGGCCTCCGTCTGCGCCGGGGCGTTCCTTTTGGCGGAAACCGGGCTTCTCGTCGGCCGGACGGTCACGACCCACTGGGGCTCTGCCGATGCCTTCCGCAACCGCTTCCCTGATGTGGCGCTCGATACCGATCGGCTGATTATCGACGGCGGCGATATCATCTCGGTGGGCGGGCTGATGGCGTGGACCGATCTCGGCCTGAAGCTGGTGGAGCGTTTTCTCGGACCCGTCGTCATGGCGCAGACCGCACGCATGTTGCTGGTCGATCCGCCGGGGCGCGAGCAACGCTATTACAGCGGGTTCGCCCCACGGCTGACCCATGGGGACGCAGCCATCGTCAAGGCGCAGCATTTTCTTCAGGCGAATGGCGGCAAAGAGGCTCGGCTTGCGATCCTGGCCGCACAGGCCGGGCTGGAAGAACGCACCTTCCTGCGTCGCTTCCAGAAAGCCACGGGCATGACCGCGACCGACTACGCTCAACGCCTGCGGGTCGCCAAGGCCCAGGAGCTATTGCAGTTCGGCCATTCTCCGGTCGAACGCATCGCTTGGGAGGTCGGCTATTCCGATCCGGGCGCGTTTCGCAAAATCTTCTTTCGGATTGTTGGATTGTCACCGGGAGAATATCGCCAGCGGTTCCGAGCATGACCGTGCTCCCAACAGTCGCGTGCCGCATATATCCTGACTTTTGATGTGTCGCAAAAGTCATCGATTTATGCGATTCAAAACTCGGGATTTTCGCGACAGGATCGACTTTGCGGCAAGCGAGGCTTATCCCCCTGCCAGCCGATCATCCGGGATTGCTTCTCCCGGCTCTGTTGCAAAAATCGTGAAGCTTGAGCATGCTTGGCGGAGATTGGACGGACGGAACGATGACGGATTTCAAGTGGCGCCATTTCCAGGGTGATGTGATCCTGTGGGCGGTGCGCTGGTATTGTCGCTATCCGATCAGCTATCGCGACCTTGAGGAAATGCTGGCGGAACGCGGCATTTCGGTCGACCATACGACGATCTATCGCTGGGTCCAGTGCTACGCCCCGGAGATGGAGAAGCGGCTGCGCTGGTTCTGGCGGCGTGGCTTTGATCCGAGCTGGCGCCTGGATGAAAGGAGGCGTTGCAGAAGCTGGCGACCGAGGCGGTCGGGCGGATGTTCGACGGCAATGTGCCGGAGGCCTACACCACGCAAATCGCGCATGAGATGCGGCTGATCGGCGAGCTCGGCTACGCGCCCTACTTCCTCACCGTCTACGCGATCGTGCGCGAGGCGCGCCGGCGCGGGATCCTTTGCCAGGGACGCGGGTCGGCCGCGAACAGCTGCGTCTGCTTCGTTCTCGGCGTGACCTCGATCGACCCGATCAAGCACGAGCTGCTCTTCGAGCGCTTCGTCTCAGGCGAGCGCCGCGAGCCGCCCGACATCGACGTCGACTTCGAGCATGAACGCCGTGAGGAGATCATCCAGTGGATCTACGAGACCTACGGTCGGGACCGCGCCGCGCTGACCGCGGTCGTAACCCGCTACCGCGCGCGCGGCGCCGTGCGCGACGTCGGCAAGGCGCTCGGGCTCCCGGAGGACCTGACATCCTCGCTGGCAGGGCTGGTGTGGGGCTGGTCGGCCGAGGGCGTCGGCGAGAAGCAGGTCGAGGAGCTGAACCTAGACATTGCCGATCGGCGGCTGCGCCTGACGCTGGACCTAGCGCGCAAGCTGATCGGCGTGCCGCGCCACATGTCTCAGCACCCCGGCGGCTTCGTGCTGACCCATGACCGGCTTGATGATCTAGTCCCGATCGAGCCCGCCGCAATGGAGGACAGGCAAATCATCGAGTGGGACAAGGATGACATAGACTCATTGAAGTTCATGAAGGTCGACGTTCTGGGATTGGGAATGCTCGGCTGCATGAACCGGGCCTTCAATCTACTTGAGCAAGCCAAGGGTGTTAGTGTCGGCTTGGCGGACTTACAGGATGACGATCCCGAAGTCTATGCCATGATCCAGAAGGCCGACACGCTTGGCACCTTTCAGATCGAGAGCCGCGCGCAGATGAGCATGCTGCCGCGCATGAAGCCGCGGCGCTTTTACGACCTGGTCATCCAGGTCGCGATCGTGCGGCCGGGCCCGATCCAGGGCGACATGGTCCACCCGTATCTGCGCCGGCGCGAGGGATTAGAGCGGCCCGAATATCCGCGACCCGAGCTTCGTGCGGTGCTCGAGAAGACGCTGGGCGTGCCGTTGTTCCAGGAGCAGGCGATGAAGGTCGCGATCGTCGGCGCAGGTTTCACGCCGGCCGAGGCGGACCAGCTGCGCCGCGCCATGGCGACATTCAAGTTCACGGGCGGGGTCAGCCACTTCAGCGAGAAGCTGATCGAGGGCATGGTCGCGCGCGGCTACCCGCGCGAGTTCGCTGAGCGCACCTTCCGCCAGCTCGAGGGCTTCGGCTCCTACGGCTTTCCCGAGAGCCACGCCGCCAGCTTCGCCAAGATCTCCTACGCGAGCAGTTGGATGAAGCATCACCACCCCGATATTTTCTGCGCGGCGCTGATGAACGCGCAGCCGATGGGTTTCTACGCGCCAGCGCAGATCGTTCGCGACGCCCGCGAGCATGGCGTCGAGGTGCGGCCGCCCTGCGTCAACGCCAGCCGCTGGGACTGCACGCTCGAGCCGACGGGCGGACGCTACCTGGCGGTGCGGCTCGGCCTGAGGCAAATCCGCGGGCTGTCGAACGCGGACGGCGCCAAGATCGTCGCCGCGCGCAGCACCACCGCCTACGAGAGCGTCGAGGATGTGTGGCGCCGCTCTGGCGCGCAGCGCGCCGCGATCGAGAAGCTTGCAGACGGCGACGCCTTCCACAGCTTCGGCGCCGATCGCCGGCAGGGTCTCTGGAAGGTGAGGGGGCTCGGCGAGGCGCCGCTGCCGCTGTTCGCCGCGGCCGATCGCGCAGCCGAAACGCTGAGCGCGGAGGGGATCGAGCCCGAGGTGCAGCTGCGCTCGCTTACCGACGGCCGCGAGGTCATTGAGGATTACCGCAACCTGCAGCTGTCGCTCCGCGCGCATCCGCTGTCGTTCGTGCGCGACGAGCTGACACGCCGAGGTGTCACCCGCTGCGCGGATCTCGCCAGCGTCCGCGATGGCCGCCACGTCGAGGTCGCCGGCATCATCCTGGTCCGCCAGAAGCCCGGATCAGCGAAGGGTGTGCTGTTCATAACTATCGAGGATGAGACGGGAATTGCTAACGGCATCCTTTGGCCCGACCGTTTCGAGGCGCAGCGACGCACCGTGATGTCGGCGTCCATGGTCGGTCTGAAGGGGCGGGTGCAGAAGGAAGGCGAGGTCATCCACGTCATCTGCGACCGCATCGTCGACCACGGCGACCTGCTCCACCGCGTCGGTGACATGTCGTTCCCGCATCGGACAGGCCGGGGCGACGCAGGGCAGCATCCGGGTGCGCCCGACCAGAGGGACAAGGCATGGAGTCCTGAGCCGCGTAATTGCTACTGGCCACCCCATGCCGAGGGCCGAGACCCCGAGGACGTCGTGCGGTTCAAGTCGCATGACTTCCACTGACCATGAGCCCCCTGCCCCGGCATCAGCGCGTCGTGATCGCGCTCTCGGTGCATATCCTTCGGTCTGGCGTTGCCCGGGCGTCCGAGGCGAAGCTGGACTGCGTTGAGGTACGCCTAGCTCTGCGGTGCCTGCTCCCCCACTGTCCCGAGCGATGGCCGCTTGAGCTGTTTTGGGATGCTGCCGCCCAGGAGAACGAGATCGGTAGGGCTCAAGGCGTTACGGCAGCGTTCAATGGCATCATTCGTCAGCTTCGGCGAGCCGGTAAGTACGAGGAGGTGACCCCAAGATGAGCCGCGGGGTGACCTAGTGACTGCAAGAAAGCCTCTCTCCTATGACACGCTCAGCGAATGGGCAGCCGACCGCTCCGATATGCGGATCGTCTGCGCCTGCGGGCGCACTATCAACGTGCCGGCAGAAAATATTCTGCTCCGCTTCGGCGCCGATGACACTCTTACTCGTGCAGTGACGCGCCTACGCTGTACGGCATGTCGGCGCAGGGGCCATGCTACCGTTACGCCGGTTCCTATCATCAGGCGCTGAGCGTCTGCTCCCAGGTTCGGAACGACTCCGCGCAGCAAACGATTCTCGTGGGTGAAGCGAAGTCGAGCGCCTTCTATCCGGGAAGAGCTGAACGCCTTGCCCGTCGTCGCGCCGGACGTGCCGGAAGCGATGCACTTCATCTCCTGCCCCGAGTGCGGCCAGGCGATCGATTGCCGCAATCTCGGCGATGTGCTCCACCATGATGAGCCCGGCCATGACCCGTTGCCGCCGGAAGCTCGCAGCGGCCCTCCCCTTGGTTTTGTCGAGCCAATGCTTCCGACGCTGGTCGAGGTCGCGCCGGACGGCGACGATTGGATCCATGAGATCAAGTATGACGGCTACCGAACCCAGCTGGTGATCGATGGGCCGGAGATCCGCGCCTTCACGCGTAACGGCCATGATTGGTCAGAGCGCTACACGCCCCTGGTCGCCGCTGCCGACGCCCTCTCCTGCCGACGGGCGATCATCGATGGCGAGGTGATCGTCCAGGATGAGTCCGGTCGTAGTGACTTCGACGCTCTCCGGTCTGCGATCGGCCGGGCCCCCGAGCGTCTGATTTTCATCGCGTTCGACATTCTGCACCTCGACGGCACGAACCTAAGGCCGCTGGCCGTCGAGCAGCGACGTGATCGCCTCGAGGAGTTGATTGGAGGCTTCGACCCCTCGAGCCCGATCCATTTCAGCGCCGACGTGCGCGGCGGAGGTCGAGCATTCTTCGACGCGGTTGACGGGATGGGATTGGAGGGGATCGTCTCAAAGAAGCGCGGATCTCGCTACCAGAGCGGCCGAAGCAAGAGTTGGCTCAAGATCAAGGCGTGGACGGAGGAGGAGTTCGTCGTGGTCGGCACCGAGGCGACGCCTGGAGAGCCGGTTTCCGCCCTCCTGGCGCGAGATACGGCCGACGGGCTGGAATATGCTGGCGGCGCCGCTGTGACGCTTCCGAGCGATACGCGGGAGGTGTTCTATGCCGCGGCCGAGCAGCTCACCCGCGATCGGCCACTGGCGGGCATGCCGCGTTCAAAAAAGGCGCGCTGGATCGAGCCGCTCATGCGGGTTCGCGTTCGCCATTTGAAAGGGAGCGACAAGGTGCGTCATGCGTCGCTGGTCGACGTGACGGAGCTCTGCGGGGTCCGACGCTGACCCTTGTCGTTAGGTCAGGCGGTGTAAGCAACTATCCCGATCGCCGCCACGAAGCAGCCTGCCAGGCCAAAGAGGATCGTCGCAATTCCTAGCGCCCGTGCGCCTCGCCCCAAGCGAACCCGGCCAAAGGTGCGATTAACCCCCGTTCGAACCGATAGATACCCATCGGCAACGTCGCTCGCACCAAAGAGAGCCAGCGGAAACGCGATCGCGGCAATGATGTGGCGTGGACTGTCGCCGGCTGCGAGAACGACTGCCATTGCAAGAAGCGCAAGAACGGCCGCGGTCGCGTGGACCGCGGCGTAGAGTGGGATGATGCGGAACCGACGTCCGCGTAGGAGGCTGCGGTAGATCGCGAGCGGCCGTTGGCACCGCTCGCAGTGATGCACCCGCTTCCCGGGCGTCCAGGGCAACATGCCGTTGGAGCAGTATGGGCACCGGGTGAGCCTGAAGCGATCCATCATATTCACGGCCGAGCCATCCCTATTTGCCGGGAGCTGCAGAGACGATCGACGCGGCTGGCGCCGTCGCCACACCGCCGGGAACAGGAGACGCCTGCGGCGGTGTCTTCAACCGAGCCTGTAGCCTTGGCTGCGCATCGGCGATCAGCTTGCGGTACGCGTCGAGCATCGCAAGCGAGGTGATCTTGCCGATGTCCGTGGATCCGTAGGTGCCCCCGAGCGCGCCAACGCCGAGGCCCAGAAGCAGACCGCCTCCGACCACGCCGAGGTCCTTCTTCCGGGCCGAGCCGCTGGCGACCGCCTCCTGAATGCCCGTGTCGACGCTTACCAGCGTGAGGAGCACCTGAGATTCGAGCGTCTTGGACTTGAGCCCGACGGCGCCTCCGAAGACGCCTCCTACACCGCCACCAGATTCGCGGGACTTGGCGTCGGAATATACGACCTGGACCTGCAGCAAGTAGTCCGCCTTCGTGACCGGGCGCGCTGTCCCGCCGGCGAGTGCGCGCTCGCGCTCCAAGGCGTCGAAGGCAGCCCCTCTGTCCGCAACAGAAAAGCAGCCTGAGCGTGCCGCCATCAGCTTGACCAGCGGCAGCGGATCGACCTTGGCCGTGCTGCCGCCGTTCTGCATCTCCGCCATGCGCATCAGCGCCTGAAGCTGGGGTGAAAGGTTGTCAGTCGCGCTGGCCGCTTTCTGCTCGACCAGTGCGGCAACCCCCAAGGGAGCGCTGCAATGCGGCAGGTCGGTCGCCTCGTCGACGCCGGTGCCGCCCTGGCCGAGCTTCTGAGCTGCGACAGTGGAAGGGGTGACGGCCGCGAGCGCGGCCGTCGCAACGAGAATGGCGGCGCGATTAAGCACCAGCCTTGCCCGCCTTTTTCGCGATGCCGTGCTTCGTCGGATCGCAGATTCCGGCCGCTTTCTCGGCCGCAGTGACGACCGGTTTGGCCTTGTCGCAGTCGGCGCAATCGGCGCAGTCAGGACAATCCTTGCAATCGCCCTTCGCATGCGCAGCCGCATGCGCTTTGTAATGCGCTTTCTTCAGGCTGGCTTGGTTGGCAGCGTCGGGGCCACCCGTCTCGCCAGCGAAGCTTGCCATGGCGAGAAGAACCGGGCTGGCGGGAGCGGCGCTGGCCACTGCGGGCATGCCGATTGCAAGGGCGACAGCCCCCAGCGCGGCGAAACGTCGTAGCATCATGGTCGTGTATCCTTCCCTGCTTAGAAGAAACCGTTGCGACGGCCGTCGCGACGGTCATTGTGGCGGCTGCCACTGTCCCCGAGGGCCGAACGTCGGACCTCGAGCTCCACGCCGTCACCTTTGCGGGTGATACGGACGTCTTGTGGGGCTAGGTTGTTACGCTTAGCCCAGCGATCGGCGTCGGCCTCCGAGCCGAACTCGCCCATCTCATCGAACTGCCAAGTCATGCGGTCACCTCGCGCTGCTTTGCCCCATCCCCACGCGTCTGAGGGGCGCTGGTGTTGTCGGTTCCTGCGTGGTCGGAGAGGGCGGCCAGCACGACGTCGCGGACGCCGGCGGCCGATGGCCTGCGCGTGTCGGGCAGGCGGATGGTCTTGTAACCGGCCGAGCCGGTGATCGCGTCCCGCTTGGCGCGCTCGCCGGCGTCCGAACTGCGATTGCCTTGCTCAACCAGGGCGAGAATCTGACCGGATGCTCTGTCCTCGAGGACAAAGTCGACGATCTTCTGCGAAAATCGGCCGCGGACGGACATGCGCTCGCGCTGGGAAAGCCCCGCGCGCGTCTTGATGATCGCGCCCAGTGCTATCTTCGCGTGAACCCGCGCAGCGGGCAGTGCCTCTTCCAGCATGGCGATGACCTGGCGCTCGGTCGCGGTCATGAGAGGCTTAGGCTCGACCGGGAACTTGGCCGCCCTGCCTGGCTTCATGTTCACAAGCCCAAGCACGATGAACAGGAGAACGGCTCCGATCAGGAGCACGGGCACGAGACCATTCATTGCAAGGGCTCCGGGTTGGTGATCATGGGACGGGTATGGAGGTTACCGTCTGGACGCCGGCGAAGGTCGATCCCGTGCCCGCCGTATTTCGGGAAGGTCAGAAGCTTTATGACCGTCTCGAACTGCGTGTTCGGTCCGAAAAACTCTTTCGGCCCGTGCCACTTTCGACCTTCTACGATGCGCATTCGATACGTGCCGCGAGGAGCAGGCACCTCGACCCGATCATTACCGGCAACGTAAACAGAGAGGACGTGGTCGTCTGTGTCCGGGTCGAAGAGCTGCACCACAGCATTGGCGTCGCTCGTCTGTACCGTTAGGTGGCTCGTCACCCGCTTCATCGAGAGATTCTTGGCAACTTCGACGCTGCCCGACTCCGGGAAGGGAATGCTTGACCGGAAATCGGGCAACCAGCCGCCCCTCTTGGCATCGCCGAACATCGGAATGGCGTATGTCAGAAGGCACAGGACCGGGATCGCCAACCGCAAGGAGCGTACCCACTGCCGAGATTTTACGGGGCGGCGACGATACCGCCCGCGCTGGTAATCGTGCCCGCGGTTCTTCGCCTCAAACCAACCGCCTCCTGATCCTCCTGCGAAGCGATCCTTGCCGATCCAGCTGGCGCTGCCCAGCGGCACCTCAGGCTTTGGGACCGCTTTCTTGTATCCTGGCGGATCATGCTCGACCCGTACCTTTTTGTCGTTCCAGCGTACTCCGCCATTCCCGGCGCCCTGGCGCTGTCGGTATCGGTCGCGCATGTAGTCGCGATCATCCAAGCCCATTGCCGCCCCCCAGCTTTATGCAACGCGGGCTTGGTCAACGTGATGTCGGCCCAGGGCCCTCACCACGTCGACCCGCGCCAGCATGGCATGGTCGCATACTGCCGCGATGGCGGCGTGAGCCTCACGGGAAGCCTGATCGAGGGGCTCGCCCGCACGCACGAAGAGGATCGACGACGCCGGCCCCTGGAACCAGCGGCCTACCGACACGAGTGGCATGCGCGGATCACGAGGGCGAACCCGGTCAATTCCGTTGAGAACCGTCGCGCGCACGGTTTCTGCCCAACGTCGCGCTTGCTCCTCGTGGGGATCGTAGCCGGCCTGAACGGCAATCTGTTCGGCCGTGAGGCCCCTTACCGCTTCCCGGAGCTGAGCAAGTGAAGCGCCGGGCTGATCGGCCAGCGCCTGGATTTGCCAGAGAAGCACGAAGCGGGCAGCATAGAACCACGCAGCATGCCGCTGGTCCGTGGTCGGCACGAAGCTCTCTACGGCGCTCGATAGAGCGTACTCGCTCGGATGGTCTGCGAAGAAGTCCCAGGTGCCACGCGCAGGATCGATCAGCTGGTCGCGTTCGGTATCGGCGTGAGCCGCGATCAGTCCATTGTCGGTGTCGATGATGACCAGGCGGTTGCCACCACCTTGGCGGACACCGTCGATCAGGTCACCCAGAAGGACGCTGTCGAAGTCTGCTTCCCCGACGATGGTCAGGGTCGGCCGCGCGGGCTCCGGCGCACGCCGGAACCGGAAAGGATACTCAATTCTCATTTGAACGCTCCGCTGCTGACGGGACGAATGTGCCACCCTCGGTCTGGAGACTGGCGCTGACGATGCCGCAGGCGACTGCCCACCCGAGCGTGAGAAGGCCCGTGGAAGCTGCCAGGAGCCCCAGGAGACGGCGCGGCGACCTTCGGGGCACCGGACGCCCTGCAAGGCCCCGACGCCGTTCCAGCGGGCCGCTATCAGCCCGCCACGGGGGTGCCGTATCCATCTCGATTGCGTCTGTTGGAGGACGGTCAAGACGCGTGGTGCGCTGTCGGCCATCGGTCGCTCGCATGTAAGGGCGATCGCCGAGGCTCATGCTGGGATCGCCCGTGTCGGCGCCGCTTGCTTACGGGCGAGCGCCCGCTCGATCGGCCGGACAACCGAGAACAGGACCGCGTACACCGCGCAGAATGACAGCACGTCTGCGCCCCACGCCATCGCGTGCTGGTGGCGCATGTCGGCTCGGCATTGCGCGATGGTGTGCGTCCCGAGGTCGCAGGGATGCCAGTGCTTGGCGGTGATGACCTGCTCCCAGGTCGGCGTGGCGTGCATGGTCATAGCTCCAGTCCGATGTCCTTTTCGGGGAAGGGAAGTTCGGGGCCCTTGGGCTCGACGTTCACGCGGATGCTGGTGAGGTCGAGCGACGGGTTGTTGCGGAGGTCCGGCTTTGCGGGGCCGTTCTCGCCAGCTTTGTCGGGGGCGGTGCCGCCCAGCTTCTCCGGTCCTCGATCGAGGTCGGGCGGGAGCACCGGGTTGAAGGGTACGTCTGTGCCGCCTTTCGGGGGAGGTCCGCTCGTGCTTTGACGCCCTGGATCGACCTGCAGCTCGCCGGTGGTTTCCAGCGAGGAGGTCTTGTTGCCCTCGTTCCGCTCGATCGCGTCGGTCAGCTTTTCCTTGTTGTCCGTGAACAGGATCATGTCGTCCCGCGCGCGGGTGACGAGCACGTTGAAGAGCCGTTGGTTGGAAAGATTACTCTCCTTGTGGCTCATCACGCCGACTTCGTTCGGGATCGAGATGCCCTGCGCGGCGTGAGCATTCAGCGCGTAGGCGAGACTGATCCGCTCCATCATCGGGTCGCCGGTCTTCAATTCGTGGATCTTGCCGTCGAGGCCTTCGACCTTGATCCCGTCCTTGTCGGCCGAGAGGACCTTGGCGATCTCGTTGTTGTTGAGCCCCCGCTCCTTGTCGTTTTTGGTCCAGCGGATCTTGTCGCCCTCATAGAGCTTGATCTCCTCGCGCTTGGCGAGCTGGATCGGGTCGGTCTGGTCGAGCGGGGAGAGCCGCTGCGGGTCGAAGGTGTGAACCTTGCTGCCGATCTGGACCTGGACGCGGCCCTTGGCGTCGACCCCCAGCACGTCGAACGTGCCGGCTGGGAGGCGGAGCTCGCGAACGGCACGGTGCAGGTCGAGGACCTGGCCCTTCTCGTAGAACTGAGCGTAGCGCAGTTGCTCGCGTGCGATGTTGACCTTGTCGAGGACGCCGACGGCGACACCCTCGCCCTTCAGCGTTCCCTCGGCCGCAAGGCCCTCCTGAATGCGGATATTGATCTCGGCACGGGCGACCCGGCCGGATGAGAACATCGCCGTGATCTCCCGCTGCTCGGGAGAGAGCTTCAGCCAGTATTCGGACGCCGCTTTTGCGACCTCGGGGTTCGCGATCACCTTGTCGCCAAGCACCGCCATCGCCTCCCGAACCGCGCCGCGGTTGGAGAGAGCGGCGACGGTTCGCAGCTGCTCGGTGCGTTGGCGCAGATTCTCGTCCATGCGGGCCATCGTCACGCCGCCCTCTTGGATGACCGAGAAAGCCTTGCCCGCGTCGACTGCTGCAATCTGCTGTCTGTCGCCGATCTCGGCGAGTTGCCCGCCAAGGCTGTTCACGATCCCGGTCAGGTGCTTCATCTGATCGTTGCCGATCATCGACGCCTCGTCGAGGAACAGCAGGGCACCGGCGAGTGGTCCACGGGCAGGGTCGCTTCCTGCTCCCTGCGCCGCCAGTCCTGCGCGCGCGTAGGTGTTGATGAAGGACGATACCGTGCGACTTTCGATGCCGGTCTCCTGCCCCAGCCGGTCGGCCGTTACCTTCATCACCGCGAGGCCGATGACCTTGCGTCCCTCCTGCTCGGCCACCCGGGCGACGGCTGACAACATGGTCGACTTGCCGGCGCCCGACACGCCCTGGACAGCGACGATGCTGTCACCGGTTGTCAGGATCATGGTGGCGGCCGCCATCTGGCCCGCGTTGAGCTTCATGTCGCCCGATGCCGCATTGATCCGGTCGAGCACCGTGTCGGCCGAGACGATCGGCGTAAGGGTATTCTTGCCTCGCTCTACGTCGGCGAGGATGCCGCGCTCGGTAGCAAGGGCCTGGGGCGTGGTGACGTGGGTGACGACGCCGTCGATTCGATCGTTCTTGCCCGGGATCAGCTTCTCGTCGCGAATGAGCTGCGAGACTCGCGTGTCGATCTGGGAGGCAGTGACGCCCTTCAAGCCGAGGTTGAGCGCTGTCTGGGTAACGTCTGGGATCGAAAACGCTGCTTCGCGCTGAGCGTGGATCCGGATCGCGGACGCGACGGCATGCTGCGCACGCATCTCGACGGCCGAGATCCGAAGCCGCTCGAGCCCGCTGCTGATCAGCGGATCCTTGGGGGCGAACATGTCACCAAGCGCACTCGCGATGCCGGCGATAGTCTCGCGTGCGCGCTCGAGCGTCTGAGGTCGTGTCTCCTCCCTCGCGCCGCCCGCGCGAGCCTCGGCAGCGGCGACCAGTGCCTTGCCGTCGAAGCCGATCGCTTTTGCGCGCTCGCGCCACTCCGCCCGGAGGGCGCCGCGATCCTGGACATTCAGCTTCGCATCGCGCGAGTTCTTGGTGACGCTACGAAGCCCTTCCGGGGAGGTGATCTCCAGCTTCTCGGCACGCGAGAGGATCTCTTGCCGGCGCTGACTGAAGGTGTCGATCGCCTCCCGCGACACGCCATTGATCTCGAATTGACCATGCTTGCCGGTGACGGATGTCTCGTAGCCGATCTTCGCCAGCTCGGCCCGGAACTGGGCATGGTAGGCGGCGCCGATCGTGGTGTTGTTCTTCCAGAGCTGACCGTTGTGAAGCGCCTGCCATGCTCCGTTCGCCATCTTGGTCATGTTGGCGACGAGGACGTGGATGTGCCCTTGCGGATCGAGCGCACGGCTCGTGTCGTGCTGGAACATCGCGTAGACCAGGTTGCCGGTCCGCACGGGCTCGCCGGACTTGGTCCGCTCGTAGGTGCGGCCTTCGGCGAACTTCTGCTCGACCCAGGCCATGGTGTTCTTGACCGCGGTCATGTGCGCCGCGAGCACCCGCTCGTCCCCGGCGACATAGGCGAGGATGCTGGCCGATTTCGGCATGGAGAAGGTCAGGTCGACACCCGACTGCCGGTTCTGAACCTGACCGACCTTCTCGCCGCTCGGCATCTCACCGTTGAGGATTTTCTCGAAAGCCTCCTTGGTCACCTCGCCTTTCAGTCCGATCTCGGCGGCGCCGACTCCTTCCCAGGCGGTCGCCTCCGACGAATGCTCGGCGGTGTAATAATCGTCCTTGGCGAAGTAATTCGCCGCGCCGGACGCGGATTTGATCGAGGCGACGGACAGCACGGATCAGTCCCCCATGCCGTAGCCATCATCGATGCCGTGGTCGTGATCGTGACCATGTCCGTGATGATGCTCAGCGCGTGGATCCACCGCGATACCGTCGCGCAGCTCGCGGATGACCTGGTCTTCCTGACGATCCTGGCTGTGGCTGTCCCCCGCTCGGGCGACGCTCTTGCTGGCGCTCTCAGAGCGGGACTGGTCGCCCATGTCCGGACCGCTGCGGGCCCCCAGCGTCGACGTCCCCATGCCGCCCATAGTCGCGTCCACTCTGCCCATTCCGACAGGTGCCGTTGCCGTCGCATTGTTCGATTGTGAGGGCGTCGCGCCGGGCTTTCCGTCCGCGACCACAGGCTGATCGGCAGACGCGCCGGGGGCGGTCGACGTCTGGAGGACTACCGGCTGACCCTGGTTGATCTCGATAGCCGAAGCGGCCTGCTCCGCCTCGCTCTTCCCTCGCTGTGGCTCAGGCTTCTCAAGCACTGGCTCCGCGCCATTAACCGGTCGGTTGGGCACATGCTCGGTGCCTCCCTCGCCACCCTCTTCCGCGCGTTTGGCTCTGCGACGCCGGTCCTCCGGCGAAACATATTCCGTGGCCTTGAACTCCGGTCGAGGCTCAAAACCAACCGCCACTTCCGGGTAGCTCTTCCACTTGAGCTCGACCCGGGTCGCCGGGAAACCGTCGGGGAACTTCACGAAGCCGTGAAGCGACGGAAGGTTGTTGATGTCATCGGGGATGACCAGGGGTTCGATCGCCTTGCGAGGTGTCAGCGTCGAGGCATCCCGGGTGTTGTTGTAGCCGTAGCTATAGGCCTCATCCATTTGCCGAACCTCGCGGCTACCGATGAACTCCGAGCATTTCTCGGCGGTGGTCCGGTCGGCCGTGGCGAGGATCAGCTTGGTACGGGCAAGGCCGGTAAGCGCCGTCGCGTTCTGAAGGCCGTAGGTCGACACCAGCTTGTCAAATGAGTGGATGCCGAGGACGAAGGCACCGCCATAGTTTCGCGCGCTCTGCAGGCCATGCTCGATCGCCGGCAAGGCGTGCAGTGCATGAACCTCGTCGAACAGATACCAGGTCCGCAGGTCGCGGGTCTTTGGCAGGCGCATGAGGTTGTTGACCGCGAGGTCCATCCAGAGCGTGAACAGGCCGCGCGTCAGCTCCAGGTCGTTGTAGCTGCCGGTGATGAACATGATCGACCCATCACGGTGGTTGGCCGAAATCCAGTCGCGGATTGAGAACGCGGGCGGACCGCCCGGAACCGGGTCCGGCATGAAGCGCAGGGCCTGCCCGTTGACGTTCAGAACCGACCGGATCGACTCTGCCATTCGGGCCGCTTTCTCGGTCGTCAGCGGCCCAGCGACGGTGTCCTCCAGCTTGGAATGGATCGACTTCAAATCCGCCTGCATCAGGTGGTGAGCGATGGCCGCGTTGTTGGTCTCGCCGATCTCCTGAAGCTTGATGCACATCTCGATGAAGAGCATGCGCGCGGCGTTCTGCCAGAAGGGTTCCTTATCGTCCGGGTGGGATGGGATCAGCGCGGCTGCGGCTGACACGAAGTCGGCATAGTTCCGGCACTCATCGAAGAGCGTCCAAGGGGCACAGCGCTTGTCCATCGGGTTCAGAACGACGTCCGTCTCCGGGTTGTAGAAGGCCTCCATGAAGGCGCCCGTGAGGTCGAAGATAACGGCCCGATGGCGACGCTTGCGAAGCTGGGTAACGAGCGATCGCAGCTGGGTTGTCTTACCCGTACCGGTGGTGCCGATCATCATGGTGTGGCTCTGCTCAAGCCGCCACGGATAGGGGATGCCGGCGATCGAGTAGGGCGTATGGATCCCCAACTCGACGCGGTCCGGAAGGCTCAGCTGGGATACGGATGCCGCGTTTCTCGGCGGGTTGCCGGAACAGCATTCCTGGCTGAACTGGTCCTGGTTATGAGCCTTGATCTCGCGGAGCAGGATGGGTCGTTCGACGAGCATGGCGCCGCGCTCGTGGCGCTCCTTGAGGATGTCGCTACCGCGCTTGTTCGCGAAGGTGATGAACCACATGATGATCGGGGCGGCGACGATCGTGGAGATCACCAGCGTCGCCCAGATGATCCGCCATGTCTTGGTCCACGCAGCGTCGACGGCCGGGTGATAGGGAACGTAGCCCATCGGGATATGGACCATCTTCCCGCTCGGGAGAGTAAGGTTGATGAGGTGGTACTTATCGGCTCCGACCCACGTCCAAACAGTCGAGTAGACCCGCATGAGATCGAGCTGAAACTCGTGCTCCTCGAGGCCAAGCCAGATGAAGATATTGAAGATGACGACGGCTGCGCCAACCCAGATCCAGAGCGGGATTTTGATGCCCGCCCAGGTCATCTGATACTGGTGGGAAAGGAGCTGCGATCCGCGTGTGAAGTTGTCGGCGTTGCGGGTGATCCGACCCCTCGCGGAGTGGTGCTGGATCGTGGCGGCCTGGCCGCTGAAGCGGATGTCGCCCTTACGCATGGTAGGTCGCCAGACGCTGCTTCGCAGCTTCGAGCAGCTCGCCCACGACGTCGCCGTGATCGCGGGTGATAATCACGTCGATGGCTGCCTGCATGTACTCCAAGAGGAGCACCGCGCGGGTGACATTGAAGGTGTGTCCGGCGTCGGCAAACCGGATGCCCATGGCTATCGCGGAGCGAGCCGCCTGAGCCCGGGTATAGCCTTGTCGGTCAGCGAGCTTCCCTAGCAGGTCCCAGTCGGCGCCGCTGAGGCGCACGGTGAGAATCCGTTGCTGATCTATCATGTCCAGTCCTCGACGATGGCGAGGGCTGGTGGGGATTTCGCACGGCCATAATCCGCGTTTTCTAGGCGGGACGCAAGCGCAATTCGGTATCCGGGCGGATACATGAAAAATGATGCGAAAACAGCGGCTTGGGCGACTTTGGGCCGCACGTATTCACCCGGATACACGTATCCGCCCGGATACACCGTTAGTTATCAGGCACTTACACCTGCGGTCGCCGCATACGGTGTGCAATTCCTAGGGACTGTCTCTGTCGTTCTGGCTCCTGTTCGTAGGGTTAGCATTGAGCGAGGTCGGGTCACCGGCAGAGCACCGCGCCGCAGGCCGTCAATGAACCCCTGGCGAAAGGATGGCGGAGCGATCCCGCCCCAAACGGACCCGGCTGCAAGCCCGGGTCCGTTCCCTCAATCGATGGTCCGGCGAAGCTCGGACCAGGTCCAGTCTTGACCGGTCGATCTGGTCCCGCGCTGTAGCCTATTGTCGGGTCATCCCCGGGCTGGCATCGTGGTCGATGGAGGCGTCATCAACGCAAGGATCGATCGAGCCATGGCACTGAGTATCGAGCAGGAACGTCAGCAGCTGGAAGCCGAGGAACAGAGGCTTGCCGACCGTCGAAAGAAGCTCATCGAACGGGAGCGCTCCGAGCGTCTCAAGCTGGTCGAACAGTCGGGCTTGCTGAAGGCCGATGGTGCCCGGTTCGAGGCCGTCATGAAGGCCCTCAAGACACTCGGAATCGAAGAAGCCGAGAAGCGTCTGACCGCCTGATCGAAGGCACTACCCAGACTGCGCGACGCGGGCCTGAAGGCCTTCCAGCAAAAAAAGGGGAGCGGCCCGAAAGGCCCTCCCCTTCTCGCATCCGAGAATGTGCGGGTGAGCTGCTCGACTGGTGACCCAGCAAGCAGAGAAAAGGGGAGCACCGGCGTAAGCCGATGCTCCCCATGACCCGTCATCTTGGGGTGGAGGCATTATCCCCAAATGACGTGTACCTCGTCCTCGGTGCGGTCGAGGGTTGCGAGTCTTTCGAGCTGGTCGGCGTAGTGGCCGAGCCCGCCCCTCGTGATACGCTCCCGGACGGTTGGATCAGCCACCATCGAGCGGAGATCGGTAATCGGGATTTTGCCGCACGTGTCGCGGTCCACGCCCAACGCATCGAGCAGGGCGTCAGCGTTCGCGTTGGAGAGGTCCATCGAGGTTGACCCGTCGAGGGACCGAGCAACGCCCATCATCACGTCGCCCTTGGCATCGACGCGCCAGAATCGGATGTTGAGCCCGCGAAACTGAGCTTCTTCGATAACCGCGATCACGCCGGGATCGTGGTCGAACAATGCGCAGATGCTGGCGAGGGACCAAGGACAGACGCGGGCCTCGAAGTTGTAGGCGAGGAACTCGTCACCCTCGTCGCCGAAGTGTTCGCCGCGCTCGCGCGCGAACGCCCGGAAGGCGGCGAGATGGCGTACGCTGACCGCGACTGCTGAAACCAATGCTGGGGCGGAAACCGAGGCGGTGAAGCTGATGGACATGCTGGGCACTCCCTGTCTGACACGCTCGCTCAATCCTCCTGTCCTCTCGCGGTGGTACGCAGCGCGTAGTCGTTCCGGCCGGCCCGTCAGGGCCGGGGTCGACCTGAAGTCATAGTGCGTCGATCGGCACGTGCGAGGCGTAGCGAGTGGGCGACCCGAAGGGGTCGCCACGACGCGAGCGAGCCGTGCCGATGCCCGGCAGTCCGGCCGCATGGGCGAGGCGTAGCAAGCCGGTCATCCCGCAGGGGATGACCGCGATGCGAGCGAGGCCATGCGGGCCGCTATCGAGCGCGTCGCTGCACGTGCGAGGCGTAGCGAGTGGGCGTCCCGGAGGGGTCGTCACGACGCGAGCGAGCTGTGCCGATGCCCGGCAGTCCGGTCGCGTGGGCGAGGCGTAGCAAGCTGGTCATCCCGCAGGGGATGACCGCGATGCGAGCGAGCCCGTGCGGGCCGCTATCGACCGCGTCGCCGGCACGAGCGAGGCGTAGCGAGTAGGCGACCCGCAGGGGTCGCCACGATGCGAGCGAGCCGTGCCTGGCGGCAGGGTGATGAGCGTTGCGGGCGCGCACCGGCGAGGCGTAGCAAGCTGGTCGGCCGCAGGGCCGACCGCGACGCGAGCGAGGCGGTGCGCGCCCGTCATGCGAGGAAGAGCGGAAGCTCAGTCCCACGCGGCGCGATGGGGCTCGATGCCCCGGAGCGCCGCCCCGGCACGACGAAAAAGGCAAGGAGGCTCCGGTTGCCCGGAGCCCCCTGCGGGAGAGTTGTCAGGCCCGACGCGCGGTCGCGACCGGACGCTGCTCGGCGACCCGGAACACGTGGAGCGGGACACCGGCGTTGCGCAGCTTGCGGGCGAAGTCGAGCTGGACGCCCGAGCCCTCGCAGACGATCGCCTCGACCGGGTTGAGGGCGGTGATCCGCTCGTTGCGTACGAACCCGGCGCGGTTGCCGAGGCGGCGGTCCAGACGGAACAGCACTAGCTTCACGTCGCGCGATGCGGCCCATGCAGCGGCGATGGCATCGCAGCCCTTCATCTGGGCGGTGGTCACCAGCACCATGTTCGGGATGCGGCGCTGGATCTGGTCGAGCCGCTCGTACAGGGTCTCGTGGTCGTGCCAGTTGGCGCCACCCGAGAAGGCGACGATCGGGCCGGTCGGGTTGTGCTGCTCGCGCTTCTTGGCGGCGCGGGCTGCGAGGTAGTCGGCGCCCTCGATCATCGAGGCGGTGAGCTTGGAGGACACCTTGCTGCCCCGGGTGGTCGAGAAGGGGCGACCGGTCTCGGCGCGATACACCTCGCCGGCGTGGTCGCGCATGCACTCCAGCGCCTCGCGGCATCCCTCGAGGGTCTGGCAGAGCAGCTGGGTCTCCTCCAGTTCGTTGGCGTAGATCTCGGAGGGATCGAAGGCGCGGGCCATCTCACCGAGCTTCTTGGCGGCGTCGTCCTCCCGGCCCTCGACCCGCTTCGACACCATGTGGAAGGAGTTGACGAAGCCCCATGCGAGGTCGGCGGCGAACTCCTCCATCCGGGTGTCGCGGAACACGTCGAACAGGGTCCGCATCATCAGGTCGACCGCGGCCGCCGCCTGCTCGGGGTCGGGCATGTCCAGCTTCTCGGCGGCGTCGACGATGCTGAGCTTCGCCATCTCGCTGCCCTCGATGAACGACCCCTCGTAGGTGCGCTGCACGCGCTCGTCCGCCCTCGTCTCGTCGGCGATCTGCATCGCGCGGGTGTCAGCCATCGTGCGGGCGAGGTCGGAGAAGTTGCTGAACTTGGTCATGAGAGCCTCCATGAGTTGAAATCTCACCTCTTGGTGAGGTCTCTCACACGGCATGCGGCGGTCAGGGCCGTCAGGGACGTTAACCGGGAAGCCGCGCCTGCTTGCAGGCGTGGACCCCGGTTAACGCTCGCGAGTGGGGGAGCCGATTTTCTCGTGGTCGGCCCGCAGGGTCGGCCGCGTGAAAATTGGGGGCACCGCTCGTCCTTGACGGCTCGCCAACCCCGCATGCCAAACTTGGACTAACAGAAAGATAGATATTTGCGGTGGTACGCCGCCCGGATCGAGCGAGGGCCGGCAGTCGCGCGCCATCAGGCGCGCGGCTGCAAAGCAGCGAGGAAGCGCCCGTATGGGCGCGACCGATGCTGCTGGCGGCCCTCGCGAGACCGGGCGGCGTTCAGCGAGGGATCGTCACCCGTCAGGGCGGAGACCCGCGGCACGCGGGGCTCCGGGAGGCCCGTAGGGCCGACTAGAGCCCGGTCCCGCCCCATAAGGGCGGGCGCCCCTACCCTCTTCCTTCTCCCCTTCTCCAGCCTCGCCAGCGCCAAAACCATCATCGTCGGC
The DNA here is from genome assembly GCF_052907485.1 of Sphingomonas benefaciens. Lineage (NCBI taxonomy): Bacteria > Pseudomonadati > Pseudomonadota > Alphaproteobacteria > Sphingomonadales > Sphingomonadaceae > Sphingomonas > Sphingomonas benefaciens. The sequence continues at coordinate 104,787 of NZ_JBREIC010000009.1, forward strand.
GCGCTCCCATCGACTCCAGTCCCCGTAGTCCGGCGGGGCCTCTGGTCCCGGGTCGTCGCGGTCAGCGAAATCGTCCTCGGGCGCGACCTGGCGATCGGTCTCGGCCGTTGCATCGGCGGGATCGACATCGCGCCAGCACGCTGAATCGCAGTGAAGGATCGGGATCTTGCGGTGGATTAGCGGAATGCCGTCGATGAGCAGGGGACGCGTCGCGAGACGCTTGCACGGCTCGTTGCGGCAGTTCCGGAACCCGCAGGGTGCTGCGAGCGGCTCGATGGCGCCGCAGGGCTCGCCGGCATCCGCGGCCGTTTCCGGCTCGGGATCGGGTGGTGGTGTAGGCGGAGCTGGCGGCACCGGATCGGGATCAAAGAGGTCCGATTGCGTGTGCATGGTGATCCTCATGAGCAAGGTGCATTGCACATGCACCGCGGGTTGGGACGCCGAGCGGGGGCACGCGAAAGGGCGGCACGTCAGTGCCGCCCCTTCTTCTTCCTGTTCGGTAGAGTCCGGGCAATACGCTGGTGAGGCTGAGTCCCGTCAGGAACGGAAAAGGGGACCGCCTCGACAGAGGCGATCCCCCTTCTCCGGGCAGGCCCCGTTAGGCGACCGGTTCGACGGGTGCCGTGGTCGCGCCGAGCCCGTCGTCCTGCGTGCCTGCGCCGCCATCGACCGGGCTGCCATCGGCACCGAAGGGCGGTGCCAGATCGTCCTCGCTCTTGACGCCGAGGGCGGCACCGACGTCGCGGCGACGCTGCGCGCGCTGCCACACGATGTTGTACGAGCCGTCGTCCTGGCGGAAGGCCGAGACCTGGAGCGGGGCGGCGAGCGAGGGATCGTCGATGCGGCCGTTGAGGAACGCCTCGCCGGTGTTGTTGGAGGTGAGTTCGAAGAACGCCCCGACCTGCACCCACGTGCGGCCCGGGGTCAGCGCGTGGATCTCGTAGCGCGGTGCGCGCGGGTTGCTGGACTGCACCGGCTTCAGCGCGATCGTCATCGCCACTGCCAGCGTCGAGATGCGGCCCATGAAGATGCCCGCGTCGTTCTGCTTGATCGAACCGATGTTCATGATGTCGTCTCCTGATCGTCTTCGGACCCCTTGTCCTCGACACCACTCTCCATCCCTCTCTCCTCCTCGGCCCCCTTCAGGGCCGAGCAGGGCGCGTCAGCGCCCACTCATCGGCGCGCTCTTCGCGCGGCGATGG
>NZ_JBREIC010000010.1:0-47458 GCF_052907485.1 Sphingomonas benefaciens
CCCGCCTCGGCCTCCTTCAGGATGCCGATTATCTGCTCTTCCGAAAACTGCTTCCGCTTCATTCCGTCCGTCCCTTCGAGGGGCCGGTCTCTAGGTACACGTGGATGAAGAAACGGGGGTCACGCCATGTTGCGTATAGTCGCCGATGATCCATCAGCCAGAGCTTCAGCCTTATGCCGGTAGAAACAGCGACCCAGCTAAAGCAATACCTCTTTGAGGCTTACGGAGGGTTCGCAGATAAGCGCGTTCGCGATATAAACCGCGACGAGCCTTTCATCGTAGATGACCGAGGCCAAGGCGACTATGATGCACGTAAGCAGCTATTCCTCTGGTTTACCCAGATGTTCGCGACTGTGCGGTCAAAAAGCGAGGTCGAGCTTGTTTTTCGTGGGGGCACGCCTGAGGGCCTGGAGGTAGGCGCGTGGTTCACCAAACATGACGCCAAGGCAGATAATAACGGCATCATCCTTATACTGAATTCTGGCAACTTTGACGAGTTAGACGGTCTAGCTGCCGCCTTCGAGAGGATCGTTCAAAGGCGCTATAATACGCCGGCCTATAAGTACGTTGTGCCTCGGGTCGCAGGCTCAATCCGACAGCTCCGTGATGTTCTCGGACGGGCTTGGAACTAAGGACTGCACCCTATTCTCCCTCTCCAGCCTCGCCTTCGTTGTCTTCTATTACCATGTTTAACGTTTTACTGTCATGCGTATATCGCTGACCAACAAGATGCACATCGCCCTTTACGTCAGGCGCCAAATCTGCCGTTCCAATAACGATTTGGAACGGCTTGTTTAGAGACTTCGCTTTCTCCACGATAGTGATGTGCATTCTATGGTAGCGAGCTGGTTCCATCCCTTTGTCTTCAAGGTTTTCTAGTAGTAGTACGTGAAGGTGACGCATGGTTGATATCTTATCGGCAGCAAACAGGATGCCGAGAAAAATCGAGTTCTTTAAATAGCTTACTGAGCTGGCCGAAAACGACTTCTGCCCGTTCACACCAAATGAGTTTCCTCGAAAATCGATTTCCACATGAGGATCGTCATGAAACTCGGCTTGCCGATTGAGGTCGGCCTTCAAGAACGACTGCGTCTCGCGTGAAACGGCTGATAGAGCACCGCCTAGACGAAGCGTAGCGCCGTTTCTAACCCTTTCGATGTCTTCCTTCGCTCGCGCGATCTCCCCCGCCAGCCGATCCCGATCCCGCCGTAAAGCCTCCAGGCGCTCCACAACTCGTTTATCCCGGCGAATTCTTTCAAGGTCGGCTTGAAGATAGCCGAGTTGGTTCTGCAAGGTTGAGAGCTCTGCCTGCGCTTCAGTTGATACAGTTACCTTCTGTCGTTGAAGGTCGCGTGCTAATCGCTCGATCTCGACGCGAGCATTCCTAGTTTGGTTATCCAGCTCGGAGAGATGCTGGATACGGGTTTTCTGAATGCGGGTAGACTGCTCAATCTGCGACCGCGTCGCGTTCAATAGCGACAGATATCGCGCAGTTGGTTTCTCGCGAGGGGCGTCTGTCTTACACAGGTAGCAGTGATGATGATCCGATCCTGGTTCGACGACTGATCCGCATGCTGGACATGAGGAAAGCGCCACCTCCCCTACATAGTCAGCCACCGCTAGGCTTTGTGTCAGATACTCAACTCTTTGATTCAGAGTCGCAAGAAACATTTCCGAGTCACGGGCTTCTAGGCTAAGCTCGCCGCGAGCTTCTACCAAGTCGCTAAGATTGGCTTTGGCTGATGTGAGTTGCTCAGACAAACTGGTTATGTGCTTCTGGTCTATCGCGGAGGCCGATAGGGGTTTTAGGACTTCCTTTGCTATCGTCTCAACTTTTCCTTGAGCTTGGATTATTTCGTTTTTGACTCGGTCCTCGGCTGCGGAGATGCCTGATTCACTCAGTTCGTTGTAATCGCTCCCTAGGAGGATATTTCCCGCAGAAACTGAGGACAACGACTCTGCATACTTGTTCTGGGCCTCACGCAGTACACGTTCATACTCTGCGAGATTCTGATCGGTGCCTCCAAGAACGAAGTTCCCAACAGACTCGCGCGTTGCCGGCTTATCGAACTGGTCCTCGAATCGGAGCAGGGACGAATTTGGACTATCCTGGTCGGCATAGTGCACTCTGAGGAATTGATTGAATGTTATGAAGTCGCCGGTTTGCGAGAACGCCTCCGGCATTCCCAATGCTAGAAACATAAGCTGACTATAGCTTTGCTTGTCACTAGATCGTGAATAAGAGTATTCTTGCCAGCTCTCAATTGGGGAACTCAGCGCTTCTTCTATCGGCCCATCATATATTAATGCAGGTGGAAGCCCGGTTTCCGCAATTTTACGGCTGATCGTTATAGAGCTTTTACCTATCCTCGCCTGTAGGTACACGCGGTCACATTTCAAAGCTGCCTTGGTCCACTGCTTTGGAGTCAGCGCACCGCCAAGACCAAAATATATCAACTTAAAGAGAGTTGATTTTCCCGAGGAGTTCTCGCCTTCTACGACGTTCACACCTTCTTTAAAGCCTTCATCGAAGATGACTTTTCCACCAGAGGTGACGCGGAATCGCTCAATTAACAACGGCGTGACTCTTCACATCATATTTGAATGTCATGAGTGTACTCCGGTCTTTCAAGCCACCCTCTCCATACAGTCCAAACTCGCCCAATAATGATAAGAGGTAATCAATAACTGGCCTCATGGAGGAGACGAACCTATTCCGCTCGGCAGAAAGGCGACTATCGAGCTTCGCCTTATCGGTGAGCTTTAGACATTTTAAATCGATCAACTCACGCTTTCTAAGCATCTCAAGCGCGATACTTTGATACTCCGCAAGTTGCAGAAATGTGGATGACGGACTGGCATGCCACTTGTATGGTCGTAAGCCTTCAAATTGACTAGCAATCCGCTTTTTCTGAGCGCCTTTGTGGCGAATAATTGGCAGGTCAAATGGGAAGAGCATAAAGTAATCTAGTATGCGGTATGCATCATCTGCAATACCGGCGGCCGGCTCAGCCAACGCCAAAGCTCTAAACGCTGAGTGATAAACGTCTTGATGCGGATAGAAGTTAAGCCCTAGCATTTAGCATACTCAATAAAGCAGCTATCTGCCAGGAAAAATATCAATCCAAGAGCCTCCATCTTTCCATAGAACTCTGGAAGCCCGGTCAAATTATGGCTAAGATATTCAACAACGCTATCGTTAAATATAGCAGACTGTTGAGAAAACGTCATGCTGCCGAGGCTCGGGCGTATACTCTCTTGAAAAGTGCTATACGCGTGCTTGAATCCTGCGACCAGAATGGCCTGTCCGGACGGGTGCCGCGCGGTCACCTCAAAAAACTTCGCAAATGATTCCTTAGCCTCAATTGCAAAGTCGTAGTAATCGCTTGTTTGCCCAGCGTCCGATAGCTTTGTTTTGAGATTTCTGTCGCTGGGGGCTCGATTAAAGTGAGCGAGCTGTGCGATAAACGTATCCTGCACCTCGCCAGTCTCAATTTCAGCTAGACACTTCGCAACAAGTTTTTGCAGACCGGGATTAACCTTTGGCCCTTCTACGTTTAAGACGTAAGCCGAACCCGCCGCCACGACGTTGGCCGTGACGCCTTGCTGAATAACGTCAGCCTTATTGTTAGTAATAAGGCCTTTACTCATTTACGTTTGTGGATATCCCGTCCGGCCACATCGCCGTTAGTCGTGACGTCACGAATGGTTACGCGGTTAGTATCAGCTCTAGACTTTGATTTATTGTACCGAAAAGCAAAAAGCGCTCCGCCCGCTGCAATGACTGCCAGCGCGACGATGCCGAGGTTCGAGATATCCATCAACCATGCCCCTCCGTTCTCGTTATGATTCTGTAAGCGACTCTGGTCGCCTCGGCTAGCGACGCAGTGGTCCTTATCCTGCCGTAATCACCTCGACGTTGATGGTGCACTCCACCACCTTACGCCTCTCGTTAGCCCGCTTCCGGCACGCCTCCAACGTCTCCCTGTTGGCGGTGACGATCCGGTCAGCTTACCACTCTCCAACTACCCACGGCCGCAAGTCCTTCTTCTAACACGATGAAGGAGCCACGGTGTCATAACCGAGCGGTTGTGACACCGGCGGCCAAGCCGCCGGTGTTCAATGTCAGAGCTTGTCCTTTAAGCCCTTAGCTGCCGTGAACGACACCTTCTTCGAGGCTGCGATCGTCATCGCCTCACCGGTCGCAGGGTTACGTCCCTGACGCTCCGGGCGATCCTTGACGGCAAACTTGCCAAAGCCAGGAATAGATATTTCTTCGCCTTTCGCAGCCGCACCGGCGATCTGATCGAATATGAGGTGGCCCCTCAAATGACCTGACAGGACCTCGCTTTTGGATAAGAGTGAGGCATATGACTGACGGTACGACCAGGCGTTACAATGACGGCGAGGTCCTCTCCGGTGTCCAGCGCCGGAGGCGGTGGACACCGGAGGAGAAGGTCCGGATCGTCGAGGAAACGTATCTTCCGGGAATGAGCGTGTCGCTCGTCGCCCGCCAGCACGGCATCAGCGGCAGCCAGGTCTTCACCTGGCGGCGCCTGATGAACCAGGGGGCGCTGACCGCCGCGGCAGCCGGCGAGGAGGTGGTGCCAGCGTCCGAATACCGGGCGCTGGAGGCGCAGGTGCGCGAACTGCAGAGGCTGCTCGGCAAGAAGGCCATGGAGAACGAGCTGCTGCGTGAGGCCGTGTCCCGGGCCGCAGGCCCAAAAAAACTGCTCTTGCGCTCGACCTCGCTGCCCGGGGACATTCTGTGACCGCGGTAGCCGATGCGCTCGGCGTCGCCCGCCCGCATCTGTCTGCGATGCGCAACCGACCACCGCCACGACCGCGCGGACGGCCACCATTGCCGGATGCCGACCTGGTCGCCGACATCCGGGCGCTTGTCGCCGATCTGCCCACCTACGGTTATCGCCGCGTCCATGCCCTACTGCGCCGCCAAGCCGAGCAGACCGGTCGCGCTGCCCCCAATCCCAAGCGCGTCTACCGCGTCATGAAGGTGCATGGACTGCTGCTCCAAAGAGGCGGCGGACGGCACGAGGAGCGCCGTCACGACGGCCGTGTCGCCGTCGACCAGCGCAACACTCGCTGGTGCTCCGACGGGCTGGAGATCGCCTGTGACAACGGCGAGAAGGTACGCGTCGCGTTCGCGCTCGACTGCTGCGACCGCGAGGCAATGGGGCATGTGGCAACCACGAGCGGCATCACCGCTGAGGATGTGCAGGACCTGATGGTCGCCACCGTCGAGCACCGCTACGGTCGGGTGAACCGCGTACCCCAGCCAATCGAGTGGCTGACGGATAACGGCAGCTGCTATACCGCCCGCGACACCCGCACCTTTGCCCGCGACATCGGGCTGGTGCCGCGCACCACCCCGGTCAGCAGCCCGCAGTCCAACGGCATGGCCGAGGCGTTCGTCCGCACCCTCAAGCGCGATTACGTCCGCGTGAACCCCAAGCCCGACGCGCAGACCGTCATCGCGCAGCTACCAGCTTGGCTCGACCACTATAATGAGGTGCATCCACACCGCGCCCTCGGCTACAGGTCACCCCGCGAGTTCATCGCGACAACACGCGAGGCCCTGTCAGCCATTTAGGGGGCAACAACAGAATACGGCGGTGATAGCCGTCTTCGCCTCTGCCTCGCTGGAACCGGTGGTGGCCGCAACGCCCTTGGCTAGCTCGCCGATATTCATGTCATTCGTTCTCCGTTGAAGCATCCGGCCTATTAGCTCGCGCGAATGGCGTCGCAAACTTGGCGCATCGTGCCCGCTCGCGAGCAGAAAGGTAGACCTTTCCACCTCGGCTTGTCGAACGTCGCCGTTATCAACACGCGGTTCTGACACCTGCAAGCCGGCGGAAATGCGCGGTCGCGCCGCCCGGTCGAAACCGACGGTTCTGACACCATCGGTTGGTTCGACATGGCGTGATGGCATTAGCCCATTGTCATGATACTCGAACGGAAAGTGCCGGGGGCTCGCGTTCAATCTGCCCCGACACACCTATGGAGCACGCCAAAGCATTGCCTGCTGTCGATCATCTTCTCACCTGGTCGCTCAAGCGAACCCTGCCGCCCGTACCGCGATATCTCGCCGCGACGTTGTTGGTGGCGCTTGCCGCGGCTATCAGAGTGCTGCTCATCACCAATCTTCTGCCATGGCTGATCTTCATGCCCGTCGTGCTGCTGATCGGGCTGACGATGGGCAAACGGACCGGCTTCTATGCGGTGGTCCTATCGGCCGTTCTGGCGGCAGTCACGATCGCGCGTTCGGGAGCATCTTTGTGGCTAACCGGTCCGCAATGGATCGCAAGCGCCCTGTTCATCATCATTGCCGCCAGCCAGGTCATCGTCGCGGCGGAGCTGCGCGCCTCCTTCGTCCGTGCGCGACATCTGGTCGCCGAGCGCGAGGAAGCGAATGCTCGATTGGTGGAGAAGGAGGAGCAGAGCCAGCTCCTCAACCACGAACTGGGCCATCGGCTGAAGAACCTGCTGACGATCGTACAGGCGATCGTCAGTCAGACCGTTCGGCAGTCGCCTGACCTGGCAACCGCCGGCGAGGCGCTGGCCTTCCGACTGGCGGCATTCGGGCGGGCGGCGGACGTTCTGACGGCTTCGAGCTGGGAGACGGCCGACATCCATGCGTTGGCTCATGCGGCGCTCGCCCCTCACGACAGCATCGAGACCCGCTTCCACCTGTCGGGACCAGTCATTTATTTCCAGTCTCAAGTGGCGCTCGCCCTAGCGCTGGCCTTCCACGAGCTGGCGACGAACGCGATCAAATACGGCGCGCTATCGAACGACAGCGGCCGCGTCGATCTGAAATGGTCGATCGAGCCCGGACCTAATCCAGCCGAGCCTCGTTTTTGTCTGACTTGGCAGGAGCTTGGCGGCCCTGCCGTGCAGCCTCCGGCGCATCGCGGTTTCGGGTCGCTCATGATCGAACGATCGCTCCGATCGTACTTTCGCGGGCAGACCCTGATGAGCTTTGAGGCCGAAGGATTGGTATTCAGGATCGACGCTCCGCTTGCCGGTGCGCAAGCGAGTGACAGTGCGTAATGACGGACGATATGGCGGCGATCGAACGATCCATCCTCGTGGTGGACGACGAAGCTCTCATCCGCATCAACCTGGCGGTCTTCTTCGAGGACGAAGGCTTTCAGGTTTTCGAGGCTGGTGACGCGGACGAAGCGATCGGCATTCTGGATGCCAATCCCTCGATCCAGGTCGTGCTGACCGACGTACAAATGCCGGGCTCGATGGACGGGGTGAAACTCGCCCATTACGTCCGCAACCGCTTCCCGCCGACGCTGCTCGTCGTGGCGTCGGGCGCGGTGAAGCTCACCGCAGCCGATCTGCCGGCGCACACCATGTTCCTCGCCAAACCGTTCGATCCCAGATTCGTTCTGAGCGAAATCGACCGTCTCAGCGCCTGACGCCTATTCCTTCTGCTCGGCCGCCCATACAATCCGGCGCTGCAAGGCAGCCGAAAGCTGGTTGGCGGAATACGGTTTGCGCAGCAGCTCCAGACCCTCGACGCCTTCCTGGGCGAGCACGTGGCTGTACCCGCTGGCGAGGATCACGGGCAGGAATGGCAGTTCGTGTGCAAGCCGTTTTGCCAACTCAACGCCCCCCATGCCGGGCATCACCACGTCCGAGAAGACGATGTCGAACCCGTCACCGTCCGGCCCCAACCGTTCCAGCGCTTCCTCCGCGCTCGTCACCCACGCGGTACGGTAGCCGAGATCGTCGAGAAGCTGGGTGGCGAACTGTCCGACGCTGATGTTGTCCTCGACGACCAGCACGCATCGCCCCTCGCCGTCCATGCTCTGCTGCTGGTCGGCCGGCTTTGCATCCTTGGCCGAGGTCTGATCGGCCTGCGGAAGGTAGAGCGTGAAGGTCGAGCCCTTGCCCTGCACGCTCTCGACATCGACGTCGCCACCTGACTGCTTGGCGAAGCCGAATACCTGGCTGAGGCCAAGCCCGGTCCCCTTGCCGATATCCTTGGTGGTAAAGAACGGTTCGAAGATGCGCTCCAGATCATCGGCGGCGATACCGGTGCCGGTGTCGGCAAGCGAAACGGCGACGAATTTGCCGGTTCCGGGGCCATGTCCCCGAATTGAAGGCATCTCGGCATCGCAGCGGAGGCGGATCGTCACCGTGCCCTCGCCATCCATCGCATCGCGCGCGTTGACCGCAAGGTTGACCATCGCAGTCTCAAACTGGCTGACATCGGCACGGACACGGCAGACGGCTTCAGGCACCTCGAACCGGACCAGCACGCGGGTGCCCGTGATGCTGTCGAGCATGTCGGCGATGGCGTCGAGACGCTGCGCGACCTCGAACACCTCCGGCTCCAGCGTCTGGCGCCTGGCGAAGGCGAGGAGCTGACCCGTCAGCTTGGCGGCGCGGTCGGCGGTGTCGCCGATCGCGTCGAGATAGCGTTGCCGCTTCTCCGGTGCGACATTCTCTCGCCGGAGTAGATCGACCGAACCGCGGATCACGGTCAGCAGATTGTTGAAGTCGTGTGCGACCCCCCCGGTAAGCTGGCCAATCGCCTCCATTTTCTGGCTCTGGCGCAACCGCTCTTCGGCCTGCATCAGGTCGGCAGTGCGCTCGGCGACGCGTTGCTCGAGAGTCTCGTTCAGCGTGCGCAACTCGGCAGTCGCGCGATCGCGCTCTCCCTCGACCTTGCGGCGCTCTTCCACGTCGATGAGGACGCCCGGAAAACTCTGCGGCGTACCGTCCGATCCGCGATCGACACGGCCGTTCGCCTCAATCCAGTAATAGTGCCCATCCGCCCGGAGCACGCGATATTGATGCGCATAGGGACCGCACCTCTCGATCGCATCATTGATCGCATCCGCCAGTCCCGCCTGATCGTCGGGATGGACCGTCTCCACGATCTGCGCGAGCGGAATGCCCTCGCGCCCGAGCGCAGGGTCGAGACCAAAAGCCCGGGCGAATGCGTCATCGATGGTAAAACGGTCGGTCGGAATGTCCCAATGCCAGGTGCCGATAATCGCGCCTGCCTCCAGCGCGAGCTGGACTCGCTCGATGTTCTCGCGGGCGACCGCTTCGCTCGCCCGCAAACGATCCTGCGCTTCGTGGCGCGCAGTCACGTCGTTAAACAGGATGGCGATTTGCCGGTCGTCCGGATCGCCTACACGCACAGCCCGCACGTCGAACCAGCGTCCGAACGCTTCGGCATAGCTCTCGAAGTTGGCGGGCTCACCCGTTTTGGCGACGTGGCCGTAGGTCTCGAACCAGAAACGCTCCAGGTCGGGCGCGAACTCGGTTACCCACTTGCCGTGCAGATCGACGCCGGCCTGCTGCTCGAACGCAGGATTGGCTTCCAGGAAGCGATAGTTGATCGGCCGATCGTCGCCGTCGAACTTGACCTCCACAATGGCAAAGGCGGCATCGATGGTTTCAATGATCGTCTGGAAACGATCCTGCGCGTGCCGGAGCGCCACGCCGTCCAGATGCTCGCGCGTGCGATCACGTAATATCTTCACAAAACCGAGATGCCGGTCATCGTCATCGAACAGCGGCAGCATCTCGCCGGACGCCCAGAAACGCTCGCCGCCCTCACGCAGATGCCAACGCTCGTCAGAGGCGCGGCCGTCCTGAAGCGCCCCCGCCATTTCGTGTTCGACGCGGTCGTTCGCCTGGTCCTCCGGGGTAAAGAACCGCTCGGCGTTCTGACCTCGCATCTGCTCGGCGGTCCAGCCCAGCACATTCTCCGCGCCAGGGTTCCAGTCGGTGATGATGCCGCCCGGATCGGTGACGATCATCGCAATGTCGGCTGCGTTCTCGAAAATCGCGCGCTGCCGGGCTTCGCTAGTGGCGACGCGCTGCGCATGGAGCCTCGCATCCGCCAGCGCGGCGCGAAGGCGCAACACCTCCGCCTCAAGCTCTTCCTTGGTCATGGTAATTAAGAACCGCCCTGTTCCGCATCGTCCGTTCGTACCAGCTGATTCCTATCGCCTGTTGCAACTGGGCCGCAACGGGAATGGGTCTACGATCCCGGTGTGCAGGCTTTGTGGTTGGCAGAGACATAGAGCCGATTACGGATGCTCGCAGGGGCCAGAGGCCATGTCGCAGGAGGTGTCATAACCAAAACATTGTGACACCAAGCTGCTATTGCCAAGCCGGCACAACGATCAGCATTGCCGCCGTTTTGGTTCGCAGTCCTCGCTCGGTGAAGCGAGTTGTCGCCCCACGATGGAACCGGCTAGGCTGATGCTGGCACGGCGATCATGACCGCTCGCCCTTGTATAAGCGGAACCCATGACGAACGCCGTTCCATCGATCGATCCCCATATCGGCGCAGAGAGCATCACAGGTGCGGAAATCCTTTCGAAGGATTGGACGGGCACGTCGCTCGGGCCGGTTAACACCTGGCCTGCGTCGCTGAAGACGACGCTGGCAATAATGCTCGCCTGTCCAACGCCGATGTTCCTGGCGTGGGGCGACGATCTCCTATGCTTTTACAACGACGCCTATCGGCCGATCCTCGGCTACCGTCTCGCCACCGCGCTGGGCACGCCCTTCAAGGCGGTCTGGGCGAGCATCTGGAGCGATATCGAGCCGTTGGTTATTACAACGCTCGCCGGCGAGAGCCGCAAGATGACGGACATGCCCCTCGACCTGAGCCGTGAGGGCGTGCCTGAACGGAGCTGGTGGACCTTCACCTACTCACCAGCTTACGATGATGCGGGACAGGTAGCAGGTCTGTTCTGCGTCACTAACGAGCAGACCAACCGGGTCCAGATGGAGGAGCGCCATCAGACCCTAGCCGCGGAAGTCATCGAGCGGCGCGAGGAGCTGGCGCGTGCTGAAGAACAACTGCGACAGGCACAGAAGCTCGAAGCGATCGGTCGATTAACAGGCGGTGTCGCACACGACTTTAACAATCTGCTGACCGTCATCCGCGGGTCTGTCGATCTGTTGCGTAGGCCCGGTATCGCCGAGGACAAGCGCGCACGCTACATCGACGCGATCGGCGACACCGCCGACCGCGCCGCCAAGCTGACTGGCCAACTCCTTGCCTTCTCACGCCGACAAGCGCTGACACCCGAACTGTTCGACCTTGGTGCCTGCATCGACAACGTGTGCGATATGATCGGCACGCTCATTGGATCACGCATTGTTCTGGAAACGCACATCCCCGACCAGACCATTCATGCCCTGGCGGATCGGACACAGTTTGAGAATGCGATCGTCAACCTTGCCGTGAATGCGCGCGACGCAATGGACGGTGAGGGAATGCTGACGATCGCGGCCGGTGCTGTATCGGGCATACCCGCCATCCGGTCCCACGTGCCGGTCGTCGGCGATTTCATCGCGGTTACCGTCACCGATACCGGCACCGGCATCGACCCCGCGCAGATCGACCGTATCTACGAGCCCTTTTTTACAACCAAGGGTGTCGGCGAGGGCACAGGCCTTGGCCTTTCGCAGGTCATCGGCTTCGCGAAGCAATCGGGCGGAGATATCAGCGTCGAGAGCGTCGTCGGACAGGGCACGACCTTCACCCTCTATCTGCCCCGCGCTTATACCGACGAAGCGGGGATGGAGGATCAGGCGGCGGCTCAGGCCCCGATCAGCGGGGAAGGGTACTGCGTCCTCGTCGTAGAGGACAATCCGCAGGTTGGCGAATTTGCGACCCAGGCGCTCAAAGAGCTGGGATACGACAGTATCCTCGCAACAGACGCCGAAAAAGCGCTAGCGGCATTGGAGGAGGGCTGCGACCGATTCCACATCGTGTTTTCCGATGTGGTGATGCCAGGCATGAACGGCATCGATCTCGGAAATGAAATACGGCGTTCGTATCCCGGTGTACCAATTGTTCTCACCAGCGGATACAGTCACGTGCTGGCGAGGAATGGCAAGCACGGCTTCGAATTGTTGCACAAGCCCTATTCAGTCGAGCAGCTGTCACGCGTTCTCCATAAAGCGATCGGCTGGCAAAAGGGGACAATGGCAAGGGCGACGTCCGCCGGCTGATCGGATCGATCGTTATGCCGAGACTTGGAGCTGACTGGTTGAAGCAGGCAAATTAGCCGGAAATTCGAGGCGCACTGGGTCGAACGAACGGCTGTGACATTGGTAACTCAACCGGGTTAGCGACGCCTCGGGTAGAATGGATCGTCCCGCAATGGTGAAATCGTTAAGAACCTCGTGCGAAAAGCACCCATGCTGTGGAAGATTTTCCGTGAGCGGTCGCGCGCCCGCGCTGTCCGTCACCTGGGCGTCCTCGGTACGCCGATAGAGCCTTCGCTAAACCGCTTTACGGAACAGGCAGCGAGCGCGTTCGCGGCGCCGATCTCCCTTCTGACCATTCTGCACGATCAGGATTTGTGGGTCCGGGCGAGCACCGGCCTCGATGTGACATGCCTGCCGCGCAAAGACGGTTTCTGCCACTACGCGGTCGATCGCGACGACATGCTGGAAGTCTGCGATGCGCTGGATGATCCGTTCTTTCGGACCCTGCCCTGCGTCAGCGGCGAACCCTTTGTCCGCTACTATCTGGGCGCGCCGCTCACGATGACGAGCGACATGGACGTGGGTATGTTGTGCGTGCTCGACACCGCGCCGCGCGCGCCGGCATCGCGCGATCAGCGCGCCTATCTCGCCGGCATCGCACGACAGGCAGCTTCCGCCATCGAGCGCCAAGCCGATATCAAGGGTGTTCTCGCGGCATGATGGAGGTCGCGACCTGTCTGGTGCGCGAGCATGATCTGCGACTGGTCGCCGTTGCCGTGCTCGTCGCCGTCCTGGGCTCGGCGGCGACCATGCAGCTCTACGCGCGCATCATCGGCGCGAGAGGTGGGAGCCTACTAGGCTGGATTGCTCTCGGGTCGGTCGGCACCGGCACCATGGTCTGGTGCACGCACTTCGTCGCCATGATGGCCTTCCGTGCCGGTGCGCCGGTAAGGCTCGACACCACCCTGACCCTCGTGTCGCTCGGCATCGCCATCCTGTTTGCAGCACCGGGCCTCGCCGTGGCGGCCTCCGTCCGACGCCGGTTTGCACCATGGGGCGGTGCGATCATCGGCTGCGCGATCTCCCTCATGCATTACACCGGCATGGCGGCCTACCGCGTCGATGGGATCGTAGAATGGCGCTGGGGCTACGTCGCCGCCTCGGTATTGCTGTCCGTCACGCTCTCGGCTTTGGCGTTCAGAACAGCGCGGAAGCCCGGCCTCATGCCTCGGGCGATCGGCGGACTGTTGCTCGGGGTCGCAGTGGCGACGCTGCACTTCACCGGCATGGCCGCCATGCTGATCCACGCTCTGGCGCTTCATCCCGAACAAGGGCTCTCCGACGCGACCATGACCGCACTTGCAGCGGCTACCACCTGCGCGAGCCTGCTGTTCATCGGTTGCGCCGCGATCAGCGCGCTCATCGACGGACAGACACAGAGCGACGCCTATGGCCGAATGCGGCGCATGGCCCTGCACGACGGTCTGACCGATCTCCCGAACCGGATGTGCTTCGGAGAGGACTTGTCGGCCCGCCTCCAGAGACGGGCCGGCACGCCGCTCATGGCGGTCGTCATGCTGGACCTGTCCCGGTTCAAGGCCGTCAACGACACCTACGGCCACCAAGCCGGCGATCAGGTGCTGATCGCGCTCGCAGCGCGGATGCGCGACATCCTGCAACCCGGCGAGTGCATCGCTCGCCTGGGCGGCGACGAGTTCGGAGCGCTAATATCCTACAGCGATGCCGGCGAGCTCACCGCCTTCCTCGATCGCCTCTCCGGCATCTTCGCCGATCGGTTCACGTTCGAGCGCTTCTCGGCATCGATCGGCGCAAACATAGGGCTGGCGCTGGCACCACGCGACGGCGCCGACGCCGATACGCTGCTCGCCCGTGCAGACCTCGCCATGTACCGCGCCAAGAGCGAGCGTTCCTCGCAACCCTGCTTCTACGACGCGACCATGGACGAAGCGGTGCGCGATCAGCGCGAACTGGCGAATGAGCTGCGGGAAGCGATCGACCGTGAAGCTTTCGAACTGCACTATCAGGTACAGGCTTCGATCGGGACGGGCGAAGTGACGGGCTATGAGGTGCTGGTCCGCTGGCGCCATCCCACTCGTGGTCTGATCCCGCCCAATCTGTTTATTCCCCTTGCGGAAGATATCGGCGGAATTATCCCGCTGAGCGAGTGGATCATCCGCCAAGCCTGTTTCGAGGCGGCGCTATGGCCCAACCGCCATCCGATTGCGGTCAACCTGTCTCCGCTGCACCTGTCCGACCCCGAACTGGTCGGCACCGTCCGGCAGGCGCTGGCTGCGAGCGGACTAGCACCCGAACGCCTGACGCTTGAACTGACCGAAAGCGCCATCATCCATGATCGGCATTATGCGCTCGATCAGCTCGGCGCACTCAAGGCGATGGGCTGCGGGCTGGCGCTCGATGATTTCGGCGTCGGCTACTCGTCACTCGACGTGCTGCGCTCCTTCTCGTTCGACCGAATCAAGCTCGATGCCTCATTCGTCGCCGACGTGGACAGCAACAAGCAGGCCGTCGCCCTGCTCCGCTCGGTAGTGGCGCTCGGCACGACCCTCGATATTCCCGTGCTGGCGGAAGGCATCGAGGAGCCGGTACAGCTCCGTATCGCGGCTCAGGAAGGCTGCTCGGCCATTCAGGGATATCTGATCGGCAAGCCGTCCCGTGAGCTGGTCGATCCCGCCCTCGTGCGATCGACCGTGCGAAAGGCTACAGGCGAAGGAGCGGAAATCAGTCTGGTCGCCTGAAACTCCTTTCGGACGAACTCACAAGTAACGTACCTCAACCTCCTGATCGCCTTTACCGTTCACCAAGTCCAATCCGCACCGTGCAAGGCATAGCTTCGCGCCCCTTGATCGCGGGCGCCGGCATCGTTCGATCGCCGCCCCGTTATCCTGCGTCACGATCACGCCCTGACGCTCCCGAATTGAATCAGTCGCGACCAGGCAACACTTGTTAACCAACGTTCTATACCGTGCTCACCTACCATGGGATGCGACGACAGGTAGCATATGGCGGGCAAGGCGTGTTTTGGATGTCGCGATGGCGAAGCACTCAGCTTCGATTTTTCGATGGCCTTTCAACCTATCGTGGACATCGAGACGAACACGCCATTCGCCTATGAGGCGCTGATCCGAGGCCCTGATAATGAATCCGCTTACAGCGTGCTCTCGCAGGTAACTGAAGCAAACCGCTATGCCTTTGATCAGCGGTGCCGTGTCAAGGCCATCGAAGCTGCTGCTGCGGCAGGTATTTTGGACACGCCGGCAAGGCTATCGATCAATTTTCTGCCGAATGCCGTCTACTCGCCGGCGGCTTGCATCCAGCTGACGCTTAAGACTGCCGCTGCCACGAACTTTCCGACCGATCGGCTGATCTTCGAGTTCACCGAGAACGAGCAGATGGTCGATCCAGCACATGTCGCCGATATCATTGCCACCTACCAGAGAATGGGCTTTGCGACTGCGCTCGACGATTTCGGCGCAGGCCACGCCGGCCTTAATCTGCTGGCGCGCTTTCAACCGGATATCATCAAGCTCGATATGGAGTTGATCCGGAACCTGGACGCCAGCCTTCCTCGTCGCATGATCGTTGATGGCGTCATCAAAATGTGTGGTGCGCTCGGCGTTACCGTCATCGCCGAAGGCATAGAAACGACAGCCGAGCTTGCCGCCCTCAAAGAGTTGGGCGTGCGCTACATTCAGGGTTTTCTGTTCGCCAAGCCCGCATTCGAAAGACTGCCGGCGTGGAAAGTCAGCTCAAGCGAACTTGCTCATGCTGCCTGACACCGGCCTGCGGGAAACCTGACAACCAAGTTTCGGCAAGCGTGCGGCACATGAGCTGGGCATGTCTGATCCCACCGTTTCCCAAGCAATCATGGGGTCGGTTCCGGCTGAGGGCGGAATGACACCCTAAGCGCGGACAGATCCAACCCCAGCCTTACGGGTCATTCCCCAGGGCCATTCGAATACCGTTGCCTCACGATTATCTGCCCGCATCACGTGGCCGTATCACCACGGGTCGATTTTGCGCCTCAGATATGTTGTGTAAACACAACGAACGTGTATTCCTGTGCAGTGAATAACCGAATCGCCTTGTTTCGTAGCGACCGCTCGGTGTCACGCCGAGAGCTGGCGGAGGCAGTGGGCGTCAACCCTCAAACCATCGGTTATCTGGAACGTGGCGACTATAATCCCAGCCTCGAATTAGGGCTAAAAATCGCCGGCTATTTCGGGGTCCCGGTCGATCTCGTTTTCTCGCTGGCTCCCTTTCCCTCGCTCACCGAAACGCTGCGGGGTTCTCTCGATCCAGAGGATGTCGCATGAGCTATCGCGACGGCTATGATTTTCGCAAATGGTATGCGGGC
Source organism: Sphingomonas benefaciens (assembly GCF_052907485.1). NCBI lineage: Bacteria > Pseudomonadati > Pseudomonadota > Alphaproteobacteria > Sphingomonadales > Sphingomonadaceae > Sphingomonas > Sphingomonas benefaciens. Next base: position 16,400 of record NZ_JBREIC010000010.1, read on the forward strand.
AGCATGCGAAAGCGCCCACGCCTCTATTGGGTGCGGTGGGGACTAATCATCGGCCTTGCTTTTGTTTTGGCTATTCCCGTTCTCGCAATGGTCGGTACGGCCGATCGGAGCATTGTCATGCCGATGAGCATGTTGTTGTTCATCAGTTCGCTTTGCTCTCCTTTTACCAGGGAAGCATGGCTCAGTCCGCGCGGTTTTGCGACCTATGACGAGTTCGAACGCAACGCACTGTCGGCTGCGATGCGCCGGGCTTACCTGATCGACGTCATCGCAGTTGGCGCGATGTTCGTATGGTTGATGGCGGCGAGCAGGGCGAACTGGCCTAGTCCCTCCACCAGCAGCCAGTGGGGTACCATCGGCTACGCCACGGTTATGACGATGCTGGCACTGCCCATCATCTTCGCCGAGTTCATGGTGCCGATGCCCGACCCGGAAGATCAGCTTCTATGACCCGCAAGACCCTGCTCGAACGGCTCGACGATCTGGTCGGTTGGACGGGTATACCTGCACTCAGCCAACAACCACCTCGTCGCCGGCCATTACGCTGGCCAGCGACGATTGCACTCGCTCTGGCCTTCGGGGGCGCCACCATCGCCACGGTGCAGGGTGTTACCGGCAACGGTTATTGGATCGGTTATGCCGCCCTGATGGCGGGGTTCGCGATCGGTAACTTCACCAATATCTTTGGGCCGTTAAAACCCCCTGCATCGCTTGTCGAACGTGTCGATGAGTGGGACAAATCTGCACGAACACAAGCCTACCTTGTGACCTTCGGTGTTTTTGCGGCGACTGTCTTTGTAGGGCTGTTCGCAATGTTATGGGCTTTCGCTTTCGAGCCGAACTCCTTGTCGGCCAAGTCAATCTTTATCCTGTTGTTCCTTCTGATGACGATCTTGACTACGACCCCCACTGCTTATGCAAGCTGGCGATGGCGCTTGGATGACGATCGCTGATTGAGTGTTATCCGTTCGCGCCCGCCCGACGATCGCAGCAACGGTGTTCTTGCTGAGTCCGAGGTCGCGCGCGATCCAGCGATAGCTGCGACCCTCGGCGACGAGCGTCAGCACCTTGGGGGCGAGCCGGTCGGACTTGGGGCGGTCACCGGTCTGCCTCCCCAATTTGCGTCCCCGCGCCCGCGCAGCGGCGAGGCCGGAGCGGACCCGCCGGACGGGATCGAGGAACTGGTGCTCGACCTGTACCGTCGTCTGCCGCTCGTCCGCATCACCGATCTGCTGCTTGAAGTCGATGCCGTGCTCGGCTTCACCGATGCCTTCACCCATCTGCGCACCGGCGTGCCGTGCGGCGACCGGATCGGCTTGCTCAACGCCCTGCTCGCCGAGGGGCTGAACCTCGGGCTGCGCAAGATGGCCGAGGCGTGTAACACCCATGATTACTGGCAACTCTCCCGCCTCGCGCGCTGGCATGTCGAGAGCGAGGCGATCGACCAAGCGCTGGCCGCCTTGGTCGCCGCGCAGGGCGATCTGCCGATGGCGCGGGTCTGGGGCATGGGCACCACCGCGTCCGCCGATGGCCAGTTCTATCCTGCCGCACGACAGGGCGAGGCGATGAACACGGTCAACGCCCGTTACGGCAACGACCCCGGCATCAAGGCCTATACCCACGTCAACGACCGCTTTGCGCCGTTCGCGTCGCAGTCCATCCCCGCGACCGTCAGCGAGGCACCCTATCTGCTCGACGGGCTGACGATGAACGAGGCCGGGCAGCGGATCGAGGAACAGTACGCCGACACCGGCGGGTTCACCGACCATCTGTTCGGGATCAGCGCCATGCTGGGCTACCGCCTCGTACTGCGTATCCGCGACCTGCCGTCCAAGCGGCTGTACGTCTTCGATCCCGCTGCCACGCCGACCGAATTGCGCCCGCTGGTGGGCGGCAAGGCGCGCGAGGCGCTGATCGTCTCCAACTGGCCCGACCTGTTCCGCTGCGCCGCCACCATGAGCGCTGGACAGGTCGCGCCGAGCCGCATCCTGCGCAAGCTCGCCGCCTATCCGCGCCAGAACGACCTGGCCGCAGCCCTGCGCGAGGTCGGCAGGATCGAGCGCACGCTGTTCATCATCGAATGGATTCTCGACACCGGAATGCAGCGGCGTGCCCAGGTCGGCCTCAACAAGGGCGAAGCCCATCACGCGCTGAAGAACGCCCTGCGCATCGGTCGCCAGGGTGAGATCCGCGACCGCACCACCGAGGGCCAGCACTATCGGATCGCCGGCCTGAACCTGCTCACCGCCATCATCGTCTATTGGAACACCCTGCACCTCGGCCATGCTGTCGAGGCCCGGAGACGCGAAGGGCTGGATACGCCTGACCATCTTCTCGCCCACGTCTCTCCGCTGGGGTGGGCGCACATCCTGCTCACCGGCGAATATCTTTGGCCCGAGGATACCAACGCTTAGGGTGTCATTTCGCCCTCAGCCGGAACCGACCCCAATCATGCGTTTGGAAACGCGCCTCGCGTCAGCGGCCGGACTTTCGTGCCGGCTCGACTGCGATCGGGCACTGCACCGGCTTGCCGGTTCGGTCGGCGCGCTTCGCGCATCCCGCCAGCGCGGAACGATTGGCGATCACCAGCCGGTCCGCGGCGCTGACGTTAGCGAACGCCTGCGCGTCACCGGCCCGCATCATGCGCTGGCCGCCCTCCCACATCGGCATGGCAAGCGTGCGCGCGGCCATCCGCTCGGGCCATTGCCAGGTCGCCGGCACGGCACGTGCGACAATGCCGGCGAATACCGCCCACAGGATCATGCCGACGACGGTCCCGCCGATCGCCGCCACGCCCAGCCACTTGTTCTGTTCGTCACTACGCCGCGCCGACACGGTGACGCCCTGCAGTGCGCGCATCGCGTCGCGCAGCTCGCCGGCCGCAGTCTTCACCGCCTGCCGGTCCTCAGCGACCGCGCCCGTGATACGATTGGCGACCTGGCGGGCGACCGCCTCCTCCTCTATCGCCTTGCGCAGATATTCGGCGCGCTGGAGGGTGGCGTTCGCCAGCTTGGTGATCTGGCCCAACGTCTCGCCATAGTCGGGTGGCTCGGGCCGGTCCTCGCGCGCTGCGGCGATCCCCTCGATCGCGCGCCGGAGCAGCGCCAGTTCACCGCGCACGCCCTCGAACGCCTCGGCTGCGGCGTCCGGCTCGTGATCCCCTTCGTCCATCCCGCCTCCTTCACCAACGACCATCATTGCAAGCTATCCGCACATCCCTGAAATGTGTCATCAATCATGGGCTTAAGGACAGACTGCCCGGAATCGCGCAATGTACGACATCAAAATCGACAGACCCAACGAGTTGATCGAAGTTCGACTTGGCGGGATGATGCCTCTGGATGAAGTCGCCTCGTACATTGATGAGCTAAAGCGCCTCTTCGTTGCTCATAAGCTGCGAAGCTATGCGATGGTCATCGATGTGACCGACTGTCCTATCCAGTCGCAGGACATGATCCAGGCCATGGGCCAGCACATGGCGACCATGCCGAAGGCACGGGCATTGGCGATCGTTACGGGAAGCTCGCTGGCCCGGATGCAGGTACGTCGTCTGTTCAAACAACCCTATGCTCGCATCACCGCTACCCCGGCGGAGGGACGAGCCTGGGTGCTTGAAGGGATCGAACCTGCGACCGCTTAGCGGCACCTTCACAATGCCGAAAGCACGAACAACTAGCGGCTCAATCCTCTATCGCGCTCACGCCCCAGCCCGATCAAGCGCGCCAGCGCGTCACCGATCGCCCGGTCCTTCTCCAGCTTCAGCTCCAGCTCGGGCGCGCGACGACGCAGCGCGGATTCGAGCTGCGGATCGCGCGCGAGCCCGCCCGCGGCCTGCGCCATGCGCCCACGCATCTTTTCGGCGCCGGCGGTGTCGCCGGCGCGCTCCAGCCCGACACGCTGACGCTGCATCGCCTGCCAGCCCGTCACGAACCGATCGGCGCGCGCGTCCGGATCGAGCCGGACACGCTGTTCCTCCGCCATCGCCCGCGCCGCGCCGCCCGTGTCGCCGCTCGCCGCCTGCTCGATCAACTTGGGATTGCGCTGCATCGCGGATGCGAGGTCGCGCGCAGCGTCGGGCCGGGTCGCGTCCAACGCCTCGATCGCGCGCCGGGCGGCCGTCTCCTGATGCGGTAGCACCGGCAATCCCTGCGCCTTCATCCGCCGCACGTCAGCCGCAGCGCGGGCATAGTCGCGGATCGCCTTGGCTTGTTCGGGACGGGCATCGCGCGATCCCGCGCCGATCGCCGGCGATATCGTTTTCTCCGGCGCGGCCTTCGGCCTGAACCCGGCGAACATGCCGCGCGCCTTGTCACGGACCTTTTCCACCACCTGGCGCGCGAGTTCCGGGAACCGGATCTCGCGCCGATCGGCGAAGGCGCGGACATGATCCTGCTCGCTACGATCGGGCGCATAGTCGCCGGCCATGTCCTTCGACCGGTCGCGCGACAGCACACGCGCGAGCTTGCCCTGGTCCGCGAAGTCGTCGCGGCCGTAGTGGAGCTGCACGTCGTCGCGATGCCGCGTCATCCCGACATAGCTGCTGTGCCGGTCCATGCCCGGCGTCGCCAGCACGTGCCCGCGATCGACGGACACGCCCTGTGACTTGCCGAATGTCGCCGCATAGCCGTGATCGACCGCGGCATAATCCTTAAGATCGAAGGCGACGCTGCGCCCGCCGTCGAGCCGGACGCCCATGCGCCCGTCCTCGATCCGCTCCAACGTGCCCAGCGTGCCGTTCTTCACGCCCAGCGACCGCTCGTTGCGCAGGAACATGATCCGGTCCCCGGCCGCAAAGTCACGCTCGCCCCGATCGGCCGCGACGGTCCGGTCCTCGCCCAACTCGCCGCTCGCCCGCACCCGTTCGCGCGCCTCCTGGTTGAGTTCGCGCACCTCGGCGTTGGTGTGGGTGAACATGATGCGGGTCTTGTCCGGCTCGGCCTGACGATCCCGGTCCCAGCGATCGACCAGCGCGGCCCGGGCCGCCTCGCGCGTGTCGGCCGCATGGACCATGCCGTGCGCGGCATAGGCGTCCAGTGCCTCGGCCGTCAGGCCGGTGGCGAAGGCCCGTGTCGCCTCCTTCTGCCAGTCTTCGCGCTGCCGGCGTATCTCGGTGATCTCGGCTGCGCCGTGCCGCTCGGTGATCGACCGGAACGCCGCGCCCGCCTCGATCGCCTGCAACTGCTCGGGATCGCCCACCAGCACCACCTTGGCGCCGGCGTCGCGGGCATGGGATAGCACCCGCTCCATCTGGCGGGTGCCGATCATGCCCGCCTCGTCGACGACCAGCACGTCCTTCGGCCCGAGCTGGTCGCGGCCCTGCGCCCAGCCATGCTCCAGGCTGGCGATGGTGCGCGACGCGATCCCCGATCCGCCCTCAAGGTTCTCGGCCGCGATCCCCGACAGCGCCGCACCGCGCACCTGATAGCCCTCGCGCTCCCAAGCCTCGCGCGCGACGCCCAGCATCGCCGACTTGCCGGTGCCGGCATAGCCGACGACCGACGCCAGCCCGTCGCGCCCGGTGATATGGTCGAAGGCGTCGCGCTGCTCGTCAGACAGCGTGAGCCCCCGCCCCTCCGCCAACTCCAACGCGCCGGCGCGCTGCCGGTCGGACACACCATGATCGCCCCGCCGCGCCAGCTCTTCGCCGGCCTTCTCCAGTCGCGCCTCGGTCGCGATCATGTCGCGCGACGTGAACCGTTCCTGGTCCCGCCCGTCCCGCCCCAGCGCGACCAACTCGGGGCTGGCGCGCACTGCCGCCATCACCCGGTCGAACTGCTCCTTGCCGTCGCTGTGCCGAAACGCGAACACGGCGAGGTCGCGGGTGGTGAAGGTCGCCTGCTGCCGGGTAATGCCGTCGAGCGCGTGACGCGGATCGGCGATGATCCGCTCGCCGTTCTCGCGCGCGATCCGGACATGATCCTCGGCGTTGCGGTGGGGCTGGCCCTCCAGCTCGTGCCGCTTCCCCATCGGCCCGATCTTGTGCTGCGGCTCCAGCTCGATGCCCTGCGCCTTGTAGCTACGATGGTCGATCCGGCCTTCCAGCCCTAGCTCGGCCATCCGCTCGTTGACGTGCGCGCTCCACGCCTCGCGCCACCCCTTCAACAGCTCCGTGCCGTTCCAGTCGCGGTTCTTCTTGCCGAAACCTTCCGGCCCCACGTCGCGCATCGACAGCATGACGTGTGCGTGCGGCTTCGGGCTGCCATCCTTCGCCTTGTCCCAATGCACGTTGAGGTCCGCGACCATGCCGCGCTTCACAAACTGCTCGGCGACGAAATCGCGGGCGAGCGCGACGCCCTGCTTCTCGTTCATCTCGCGCGGGATCGAGAACTCCACCTCGCGAGCAAGCTGCGCATCCTTGCGCTTCTCGCCGGCCTCCACCTCGTTCCAGAGCACAGTGCGGTCGTTTAAACGCTCCGGCGCACCCTGCGGCATCATCACCTCTGAGTGGATGACGCCCGCCTTGTTCGAGAAATCGTGGTTACGTCCAAGCCGGTCGTCGTGCAGCTCCGACGCCGAACGATAAGCGGCGGACGCAACGGCGCTGGAGCCATTCGCACGGCTGATGACCTTGGCGCTGAAATGGTAGATCGCCATCGCATCCGCCATCATGCACTTCTGAGCGCACGTCGGCAACGACGTATAAGCGCGCACTCATCCTTCGCTTCGCTCCTCCTGATTGACTTGGTGCCACTTCCTGTTCGGTTCGGCTTGCTCCTGCCTGCCCGTGCGCTAGGATACTGCCGTTAGGAGGCTCGCCGATGCGAAAGGTGCGGGATTATGACGCGGAGCTGAAGGCGCTCGGCGATAAAGCGCGCCAACTCAAGGCGAAGCGGGTCGAACAGCTCGGCGCGCTTGTCACCGCGACCGGGGCCGATGCGCTCGACGCGGAGACGCTGGCCGGCGTTCTGCTCGATGCGGTCGCGTCCAAGGATGCCGGAGCGAAGGAGGCGTGGCGGGCGAAGGGGGCTGCCTTCTTTCAGCGGCGCGGGCGCAAAGGTCGCGGCACTCCTACGATCGACGGCGCGGATGCTGGCGCTCAACCGGGCGGCGACGCTGCGCGCGGAAGCGACCCAGCTACGAACGGATAGCCGGGGCTGGGTCGTGCAACGTCGCGAGCGAGCCCGTCACCTGATCGAGCTGGGCGGCCTCGTCCAAAAGGCCGGACTGGCCGATCTCGCCGACGACGATCGCGCGACGATCTACGGTGCGCTGCTGGAGTTGGTCGGGCGTGCGCGGGAGGGCGATGCCGGCGACGCGCTGGCGCTCTGGAAGCGGCGCGGCCGGCGGGCATTCGACGCGGAAGAAGGGAAACGGGAGACGGGCGAATGATGACGATCGATCTCGACACGCTGCGGCGCGAGGTCCGCGCGCTCGACTATGTCCGCGGCAGCCCGGCCGAGGACAGGATGTGGCGCGAGGACGACGAGGACGCCCGCGCCAACCTTGCGATCGAAGGCATGGCCCTGACGCCCGAGGATGACGCGCTGTTCGACATGATGCGCGACGAACGCGTGCCCCCTACCCTCGCCACGCAAATCCTTCTCAGGCTGCTCGGCCATCCCGATGCCGATCCCGCGCTGGCAATCACGCCCGCCGGCGCGAGCTGCTGATGCCGGCGCGGATCGGGCCGCTATGGGCGCTGCTGATCGGCTTCATCGTCCTGATGGCGAGCAATAGCTGGATCAAGGGATCTTCGGCGTCGGTGAGATCGCGACCGACGTGCCGTTCCTGCTGACAGGCCTGGTCCTGTTCGCAATCTGGAAGTTCAACCGCCGCGGCGGTGGCCGGAACAGCACGTTGCTGGGCTCGGCCCGCTTCGGCGATCGGCGCGACCTGGCGAAACTGGAAGGCTCGGGCGATCTCGCCATCGGCCGATCGGGCCGGAACAACAGGCTGCTGCGCTACGACGGCTCGGCGCATCTGCTGACGATGGCACCCACCCGCTCGGGCAAGGGCGTCGGCACGATCATCCCCCAACCTGCTGCTGCTCGACCGCTCGGTGATCTGCATCGACCCCAAGGGCGAGAATGCCCGCGTCACGGCCCGTACGCGGGCCAGGAAGGGAGATGTGTGGTGCCTGGACCCATTCGGCGTCTCCGGGCGTCCAGCGGCCCGCTACAACCCCTTGGCGTGGCTCGATGCCGCCAGCCCGGACCTCGCGGAGGACGCACAGACGATCGCCGACGCGCTGGTCCACGACGCACCGGGGCAATCGGGCGAGGCGCACTGGAACGAGGAAGCCAAGGCGCTGATCGCCGGCATCATCCTGCACACCGTCGTCCATGAGCCCCCTGCCCTCGCCACGCTCGCCACCGTCCGCGACAAGCTCACCCGCGATCCTGCCGGCTTCACCGCGCTGCTCGCCGACATGCAGGCCAGCGCCGGGGCACATGGCCTGATCGCGCGCGCCGCCAATCGCCAGCTCGGCAAGTCCGATCGCGAGGCGGCTGGCGTGCTGTCGTCCGCTCAGCGCCACACCCATTTCCTCGACAGCCCGCGTATCGTGGAAAGCACGTCGGCATCCGACTTCCGGTTCGCGGACCTCAAGGAACGGCCTGGCACGGTGTTCCTGTGCCTGCCGCCCGATCGACTCGATACCTATGCCCGCTGGCTCCGGCTGTTGGTCGCCCAAGCCGTCACCGATATGGCACGTTCCCCTGCCCGGCCGGAACGCCCGGTCCTGTTCCTGCTCGATGAGTTCGCCGCGCTCGGCCGCCTCGACCCGGTGGAACGTGCGATGGGGCTGATGGCGGGCTACGGAATGCAGCTCTGGCCGATCCTTCAGGACATGCACCAGCTGAAAGCCACCTATGGCGAGCGCGCCGGCACGTTCATATCCAACGCCGACGTGATCCAGACCTTCGGGGTCAACGATCTTGCCACCGCCGACATGCTCTCGCGCACGATCGGCGACACCACCATCGAATATCAGACCTTCGGCACGTCCGGTCTGGCGAGCATATTCAGCGACGGCACCCGATCGGAAAGCTGCAGCGGCCATGTCGCCGCGCGCCGGTTGGCGACGCCCGATGAAATCATGCGGATGAATGCCGATGACATCTTGCTGCTGCGGCAAGGCCAGCACCCGCTGGTCGTCGGCAAGATCCGTTACTATGCCGAACGCGAGTTCGCTGGTCTCTACGATCCGGCGTGATCGCACACCGGCGGGACCACTCTCTCTCCTGCCCTCTCAACCCGCTCGACGCTGACAGATACACACCGCCGGATCGGCTTGGCTTCTCTCGGAAGCCTGCGGCCGTAGGCCGCCCTTGTGACGGCGAGAGCCAGCACGCAGCGAAGGTGTATTGGCCCGAAGGGGCAATTCCGCAGTGCCCCTTTCTTCGGTCTTTTCCAGCGCGGTGGGGTTAAGTGATTCTGTTAAATAGGAATTGTTAAGAAGGTTAAGTGCCGAAAAGAAAGCAAAAAGCCACCTTTTCCCAATGAGTTGGGAAGGTGGCTGGTGTGTGATCCCACGTGATTCGGTGTGTGATCCCACGATAGCGCGGTGTGTGATCCCACGACTGCTCGGTGTGTGATCCCACGATGATCGCTTGCCGTTCTGCGGATTGATTATTGCTTGATCCGCGCTCTCAACGCCTGCTGCCCACCTCCGCCTCTGATACGGACAAGCCTTGCGGTGTGTGATACCACGATAGTCAGCGTTCGCCGGTAAGCTTGTCCATCAGGTCGTCCACCTCGGCGGCGCGGCGGCGATCGGCATCGAACCTGTTCCGCCGTTCCTGCTCAGCCTCCAACCTGGCTGTCAGCGCCAATGCCTCCGCTTCTCCCCGAAGCCGGAACAGCACGGCAGGACTACCATCGGCTGTTGCGGTCATCTGCATCGCATAATCAGGGAGCTGGTCAGCCTCCACCACCTTACGGAGCATCCGGTTGAACTCTTTGGGTTTGCTGTCGCTGCCGGTCTTGTCGCGCAGCACCTCCACGCGACACGTCCACCCGCCCTTCTGGTTGCCGGCGTGCTTGCGCGCGATACGATACAGGGCGCGTTCCAGCCCGCCGGTCAGCAGGAAATAATCTTGGTGCATGGTGAGCAGCGACCGCTCCCCCATAATTCCCTCATATACCCAATCCGACAGCGTGATGGTCATCCCACGCGGTTGGTCGGTGTCCGGGTCCACCTCCAGCGTCCATTTATCGAGCCAGTTGAAACCTGCCTTGGTCCGCCGCTTGGGCGCGCGGATCGAGGTTGATATGGAAGTCGTCTGAAGCCGCTGGAGTGCGGCCTGCAACTCCTGATAGGCTCGGCCGCTGGTGTCGCGCTTGATCGCCCGCAATAGGTCGTAGGACGTCGTTTTGAGCGTCCGGGGAAGGTCGTTAACCCCCTGCTCCCGCATTCGATTGAGCGTGGACGCCGCCCATATCAGGATATCGGCGTCCCAGATCGTCGCCATGCCGTAGGCAGGGATCGCCTCGATCTTCACCCACGTCTCGCCGTCCGGGCTACTATACTCGATCGGCTTCACCCGCTTGCGCTTCTGGAGTGAGAAAAACGGCCTCTCCATCGTCTCCCGCTGATCCTTCAGCGGGAGGTCGCCCATCAACGGGATGAATAGATCAAACTCGGGATTGGGATTCTGGCGCTTGGTCATGACGCTTCAATCCTGCCGTCCTGCATATTTGCAGATGTGCACATTATCACGCACGGCCGAATTGCTTGTCGGCATCATACTTGGCGACCAGCTCGCTGATAGCCTCGGCAAGTAGGTCTTGGTGACTCCGCCGTGTCCGCGCTGCCAAGACGCGAAACGCCTCCGCCGTAGGATCGGCCGGATCGAAATATGCGCCAAGGTGATACTTTCCCGGTCGCTTGCCACTAGACCGTGCTGCACTCGACGGTGAGGTCGGCGAAGCCGGCTGATGGTCCGGCTCTGGGTCGCGAGGGGAGGGGGACGCTACTGCCGGCCCCAACAAGGAAGTCCGTTTCGCCATAATCAAGCCTTCACATTTGCAGGTGTGCAATTCATCACATCAGCAAATATGTGTTTCTGCAAGGCTGCAATCTCCAAGGCAGCTTTACCTTTCGGCTCATGCTCGATGACGCCCAAGCCGTAAGGCCATGCCGCTCGGTATGCGCTGCGCTCCCGCAATACGGCACGCGACACCCGTAAGCCGGTCGCCTCGGCAAGCGTTCTGGCATCGTCCAGCAATGTGGTTGCGGTAGGGGGTGCTGCATTTAGCACGACTACGCCCATTCGCCCGGTACTGGTGATAAGCTGCGCCGTTCGTTTGATCGCATCGAGGTCAATCAACGACGGACGACAAGGGATGACGACCAGATCAGCACGCTGCGCCGCTGCTGCGGCTTCCGCGCCCGCTGCGGGCGGTGTGTCGATGATCGTAAGCGCAAAGCCGCTGGCCTCTGCGGCGTCGATCGCCTGATCGAGGCGGCGCGCGCTGATCGGTTCGACGTGGGGTAATTCGGCTGTCCGTCGCTCGCTCCAAGCAGTCGCGCTCTCCTGCGGATCGAGGTCGAAAAGAGCGGTCTTTATCCCGGCCGCTTCCGCGGCAACCGCCAGATTCACCGCCAGCGTCGTTTTACCGACACCCCCTTTTTGCGCTGCAAGCGTGATAATATGCAAGTGTGCACACCTTCAAAAGTTCTGATTTGATAATATGCAGAATGGCAGGGCGGCACAACCGCTATTGGGGTGCCTGATGCGCAGGGCAGGGGATTACGCCAACGACTGACTAGCCACGGGGTGTCCCATACGGTCATCCCGATTGGGATGGTTAAACGGGAAAGCGCACGACCTGCCCTTCGACATTCGTTCCACGCAGCCGCTGTAGAAGGGCTGCCTTCAGCGAGTGAAAGTGGTTTATATGTCGGCTGCTTGGCAACTGGCCGTCTTGGTCCTGAGACCAGGTAGGGACCGAAGGTAGGCATGAACGATCAAAGTCATAATGGCAGGCGTGGCGACCTCCGCAGCCTGACGGACGCTTGTGACTGGTCGGCGACGTCGCTCGGCGCCCGCGCGAATTGGCCGCGTTCGCTCGAAACCATCCTCGACATGATGCTGTCGTCGCAGTTCGCCATGTGCGTCGGCTGGGGGCCGGAGCTGACGCTCTTCTACAATGACGCCTATGTGCCGTTCCTCGGTTCGCGGCACCCCGCTGCTCTGGGGAAGCCCTTGAGCGAGGTTTGGTCGGAAGTCTGGCCTGACATCGAGCCCCTCGTCGCGTCGGCGATGGCCGGCACGCCGGTCGGGCATGAAGACCTGCCCCTCACCATGACACGGCACGGCCATCCGGAAGAAACGTGGTGGACGTTTGCCTACAGTCCGCTGCGCGATGACCAAGGCGCAATCGCCGGCTTCCTCAACATCGCGACCGAAACCACCGCGAAGATCGTCCACGAGCGCGAACTGGCGGCGCGCGAGGCCGAGCTGCGGGCGCTCAACAGCGACCTTGAAGCGCAGATCGTCGCGCGCGCACGCGAGCGGGCGACGACGTGGACAGTCACGTCGGAACTGCTGTCGGTGATCGATCTGCGCACGGGCTGCTTCGACCGCGTCAATCCGGCCTGGACGATAGCTCTCGGTTGGACCGCACAGGAGCTGGAAGGATCGCCGTTCTCCGACTTTCTGATGCCGGACGACGAGCGTGCCAGTGCCGCGGCCTTCGAAGAGGTGCGCGACGGCAATCCGGTGATGCGGTTCGACAATCGCTACCGGACGAAAGACGGTGAAATTCGCTGGCTGTCGTGGGTCGCCGTGCCGTTCGAGGGAAAGCTTTACTCCAGCGCCCGCGATATCACCGGTGAGCGCGCCCAGACGGACAGACTGGCGCTGGCGGAAGATTCCTTACGCCAGGCTCAAAAAATGGAAGCGGTTGGTCAGCTCACCGGTGGGGTCGCGCACGACTTCAACAATCTGCTGACCGTCATCCGTGGCTCGGTCGATCTCCTTCGCCGCCCCGACCTCAGCGACGATCGCCGTGCGAAATACATCGACGCGATCGGCGACACCGCGGACCGCGCGGCCAAACTGACGGGACAGCTGCTCGCCTTCGCGCGAAGGCAGGCGCTCAAGCCCGAGACGTTCGATTGCGGTCAGAGTATCGCTGACCTGGTATCGATGGTCCGGACGCTCACCGGCTCGCGCATCGTCATCAACACGGTCGTACCCGAAGAACCCTGCTACGTCCTGGCCGACAAGGGACAGTTCGACACCGCCATCGTCAACATGAGCATCAACGCGCGCGATGCGATGAACGGCGAGGGAGATCTCACTATCGTCGTCGGTCCCGTGTCGGGTATCCCGGAGATCCGGCTGCATTCACCGATTGCCGGCGACTATGTCGCGGTGACGATCAGTGACACCGGGAGCGGCATTTCGCCCGAGAACGTGGCGCGCATCTTCGAGCCGTTTTTCACCACCAAGGGCGTCGGCAAGGGCACGGGTCTGGGTCTTTCCCAGGTGATCGGTTTTGCCAAGCAGTCGGACGGCGACATCCGGGTCGAAAGCGGCGAGCACGGCGGCACCACCTTCACCCTTTATCTGCCGCGTGTCGCGGTCGATGGCAGTCGAGCGGCGGAGGAGGAGAACGAACCCGTCGCCGCCACGGGTGACGGCGTATGCGTGCTGGTCGTCGAGGATAACAGCAGCGTCGGCGAGTTCGCGACGCAGGCGCTGCGCGAGCTGGGTTACGACACGATCCTGGCGCTCAACGGCGATGAGGCACTGGCCGAACTGGAGAAGGATAGCAGCCGTTTCCACATCGTCTTCTCGGACGTGGTAATGCCCGGCATGTCGGGTCTCGAACTGGCGCAGGAGGTGCGCCGTCGCTATCCGCGGCTGCCGGTGATCTTGACCAGCGGCTACAGCCATGTGCTGGCGCAGAACGGCCGCCATGGCTTCGAACTATTGCACAAACCCTATTCGATCGAGCAGCTGTCCCGCGTGTTCCGGAAGTCGATTACCTGGCAGACCCGGCGATAACGAGGTGCATTTCGGCCAGCGTCGTCAAACGACGCTGTTGCATCTGCCACGCCAAAACCTTGGTTTTGATCGGAATGGCCATTAATCTGAAGTAACAGGATGGCACTGGGCCATGCCGAGCATGGATAACGGCCAGCGTGACGACCCACGGATCAGACGCGAAAAGCCCGTACTTCGTCGATACGCCTTCTCTGATGCCAGACCTTACCCGAGCCACCGACTGGGCCTCGACACCGCTTGGGCCCATCGACCATTGGCCGCAGAGCCTGCGCACGGCGGTCGACATGATGCTGGGGTCCGGCCACGCGATGTGCATCGCATGGGGCAAGGACCGCACCCTGCTCTACAACGATGCCTATGCGCCGATCCTGGGGAGCCGCCACCCGCAGGCGCTTGGCAAGCCTTTTGCAGAGGTCTGGCCGGAGATCTGGCCCGAGATCGAACCGCTGGTCGAGCGTACCTTTGCGGGCGAGACATGCACATTCGAGGACCTGCCGCTGCTGATGACCCGCAACGGCTATGCGGAGGACACGTGGTGGTCGTTCTCCTATTCGCCGATCCACGATGAACAGGGGCGTGTCGCGGGCCTGCTGAACGTTACGCTTGAGACAACCGGCCGGGTGCTGGTCGAACGACAGCGTGACGCCGCCATAGCCGATCTGCGGGCCAGCGAAGCGCGATACAGGGCCATCTTCGAGAACATTGATGCCGGCTTCTGCATCAGCGAGGTCAAGTACAATGAGACCGGCGCACCGGTGGATCACCGGGTCGTCGAAGCCAATCCTGCGTTCGAGCGTCACACGGGACTGACCGATGCCGTTGGACGCTGGGCCAATGAGATCGCACCCGGCATCGAACAGCATTGGCATGACGCCTATGGACATGTCGCCAGGACTGGTAAGCCGGTGCGGTTCGAAGGCGAGGCGAAGCCGCTCGGGCGCTGGTATGACGCGCACCTGTTTCCGGTCGCAGATGGCCGTGTCGCGATGCTCATCGCCGACACGACAGAGCGTCGCCGAACCGAGGACGCTGTCGCCCGCAACGAGGCGAAGTGGCGCACCATCTTCGAGACGCTGCGCGAGGGCTTTATTCTCGGTGAGCTTGTCCGCGATGAGGCAGGCCGGGTCGTCGACTGGCGATATGATAAGGTCAACAATGCCTGGTACGACCTTGTCGGTATCGAGCGGGGTTGCGCGGTCGGGCGGACGATCCGGGAGGTCTTTCCTGGCATCGAGGACGCCTGGATTTTCGAACCTGTGACTGCGGTCGAAACGGGCGAACCCGTCCGTTTCACGCGCCAGGTCGGAACGCTCGGCCGCTGGTATGACGGGGTGATGCAGCACGCCGGCGACGATCATTTCACGATCATCTTCACCGAGGTCACCGACCGTGTGCTGCGCGAACGGCGACAGGCGGCCCTGATCCGCCTCAGTGACCGTTTACTGGACGAGGAACCAACCGAAGATCTGGGACCGTTGGCGAGTGCCGTGCTTGGGGAGACGCTGGGTGTCGAGCTCGTCGGTTATGGCGACATCGACCCCGTTGCCGAAACGATCACGGTCGAGCGCGATTGGACAGCGGAACCTGCCCTCAGCCTCAGCGGAACGCTACGCCTTCGCGACTATGGCTTGTTCATCGATGATCTGAAAGCCGGAGAGACGGTTGTCGTTCGCGACTGTCGCTCCGATGCCCGTACGCGCGACCAAGCCGCTGCGATGGAGGCGCGCGGCGCGCGCGCCTTCGTCAATATTCCCATGATGCAGCAGGGCGTCTGCGTGGCGATGCTCTATGTCAGCACCGCATCGCCCCGTGACTGGACCAGTGACGAAGTGCAGTTCGTCCGCGACGTCGCCTACCGCGTCCATGTCGCGATCGAACAGCGCCGGGCACGGGCGCAGGAGGCGCTGCTCAACGGCGAGCTGGCGCACCGGGTCAAGAATACGCTCAGCGTGGTGCAGGCGATCGCCAATGCGACGCTGGCGCGCACCGCCAGCGATGCCGCGGCCACCGAGTTCGGCAACCGGATGAAGGCGCTGGCATCGGCGCATGACGTACTGCTGGCACGATCCTGGTCCGCGGCAGGGTTCCGACAGATCGCCGAGGCAGCACTGGCGTCCTTCGACACCGCTCGCATCACCATCTCGGGACCGGAAGTCAGGATCGGCTCGCGGACCGCCATGTCGCTGTCGCTGCTGCTGCATGAGCTGTCGACGAACGCCGCCAAGCACGGTGCGCTAAGCGTGCCCGACGGCCGCGTCACGCTGAGCTGGACGATATCTCGCAGCGACGACGTCGAAATCCTCGACATGCGTTGGGCGGAACGAGGCGGTCCACCGGCGATTGAACCATCCCACCGTGGTTTCGGATCGCGCATCATCCGCATGGGTCTTACCGGGTCGGGAGGCGTTAAGCTTCACTATGATACTGAAGGACTGACAGCAGATATGAGCGCGCCGCTTCACCAGATCATCCAAGGTTAAGTCGATCAGCCACGTTATGGGTCAGTCACAACCGATCGGGCCTTTGCCTGTTCTCATCATCGAGGATCAGCCGGTGCTCCGCATCGAGGTCGCCGATATGGTCGAGCGGGCGGGTTTCATTCCCGTCGAGGCAACCAGCGTCGATGAGGCGATCGATATTCTCGAAACCCGCACGGACATCCGGATCGTCTATATGGATCTCGACATGCCACGGGGCGTTAAGGGGATCGAGATCGCCGCTGCGATCCGCAATCGATGGCCGCCGATCGAGATCATCCTGACCGCTGCCACCTTTGCCAAGGCCGACCTCGACCTGCCGGTCCGCGCGGAATTCTATTCCAAGCCCATCCATCATGGTGACGTGGTCGCTGCCATGCGCCGTATGGCGGCCACCCGAAATCACAAAGGCTCTGATCGACCGGCCTGATGTCTAACCCGCTTTTCCGACAGAAATTGCGACGGCCGACGCTCTCAAAAGCGATGGTGAAGAGGCGAAGCTAACGGTTTCTCGAAACCGAGGTTTTGCGTATTCTGAGAAGGATCGTTGTACGAGCCCAGTGTCACAACCGTTAAGTTTGGACGCTAAGGTTTGTGCATCGCGAGCGGAGCGTTATGCGTCTGCATTAAAGCTGGTCGCCTAATGACCCGCTACTTCGAGATTGTGGCGCATCTGTCGTAGACCGCGGCGTATCCAGCTCTTCATCGTGCCAATCGGCACACAATGGCGTTCGGCAAGCTCCGCATAGGTAAAACCATGGAAGAATGCGTTGCGGATCGCGTTACCCTGACGGCTTTCCAGCGCGGCGAGGCAGGCAAATATCTCCCGCGATGCCTCATCGAGCAGCATTCCCGCTTCGGCGTCAACCGTCAGGTCAGGCAAGTCGGGCGCGTCGTCGAGTGGCACGACGGCTTGTCTTTTCTGGCTGCGGCGCCAGTCGATTGCACGGTTTCGAGCGATGGTTGCCAGCCAGCTGATCGGACTGCCGAGACACGGCTCATACGTTCCAGCGCGCTTCCAGACGATCATGTAGACATCGTGCAACACGTCTTCGGCAGCGGTGCAGTCCTCGCAAATGCGCAGGCATATGCCAAACAGCTTGGCCGATGTCAGCACGTACAGAGTGCGGAACGCATCCTGCTCCCCCTGACCTGTTTTGACCAACTGCTCGATCAGGTGCAGCCGCGCTTCGCTGACGGCCGATTGCGTCAGAACCAAAGCGGCCTTCGCTGAGAGCGATGTGTCGGAGGGAGAAGCTGAGATCGATCGCATCGATGTGACCGTTGTAGCGCTTGGTGTAGAAAAACAATCTGACGAACGCTCTGACGTTTGTGCCATTGCCCCCTCACGCGAACACAGGAGAGTGAAGCCCTCGGCACAAGATGCCGGCAAGTGCCGAGGGCGGCGGGGGAGCGCTGTTCTCCCGCACGTTTCAATCGATCGTCATGGCCTTTGCGGGGACATCGCCGAGCGAACGCGGCTCGTGCATCGGGCACCCATTAAATTCGCCGCGAAATTTGGCGGACGCTTCATAGGTCGGCTTGCGCGCCCGATTGATGCCCCCGATCGGCTGATGCGCAGCAAGGCCGTGCCATGGGCTGAACGCAATCGCCTTGTCCTGACCGTCGCTGGTCCCATGCTCCCAGCTGATCTGCGCAGGAACGGTAAGGCGGGCAATCGGAACAAACGGGCTTTTCTTCTCGTCCCAGACGACCGAAGCATCCTCGATCGGCATCTCTTCCAGGTCCGTGCAAAGCTGGACCCGCAGCTCCCAAACGCTGTCCTGCTCGATCAGCACCTCTCCCAGATCCTCGCGCAGTGCATCGGGGCGACCCGAGGTTTCGACCTTGTCACCCGTCAGCGCCGTCATGTTCGGCGACACCGGTGCCAGCGAGAGCTTGGCGATATAGTCGCCGTAGCGAAACGGCACCTGCGTGTAATAGGTCTCGCCCAACGGGTGAGTGTTCGGCGCACCACCCAGCGTCTGGACCGTAGGGCTCTGGACCCCGATCGTCTCCAGTGCGGCGTCAACCACCTGCAACGTTGCCGACAGGGCCTTCTTCAGACCCTCGCCCGTATCAGTAGTCTTGGCCAACATCTTCAGATTGGCGAGGAAGGCCTTGGGTGTGGGGGCGGCAAAGGCAGGACCGTTGACGAGAACGAAATCCTGCGTGCTGTCCGTCTCGGAACCCGGCAGGCGGTCGCCAGAAACGTCGAACAGTTTGATCGCTACGCCGCGCGGTACGCTGATGCTGTCGTCGAGAATATCGCCCGGCAACGTCGAGAACCGCATCAACACATCGTAGGAGCCCGACGTGGCGAAAAGCCCTTGTGCCAGCGGTGCCGCCAACCCGGGCAGGACTTCGATCCGGCCCTTCACGATCGCGTGCGCCTTGGCATGGACACCGCGCACGGCCGAACCATAATCTTTGGCAGTCTGCTCCTGAATGAGATGGAACTGCTCATTCAGGCCCCTGATGGTTTCCCCCTCATCGGCCTCCGGCTTTTCGATAGCCGGCGTGTAGCGGATCGCAGAATGGGAGATCGCGTCGGCCATGAGAATTCTTTCGCTGGAGATGCGCCCGGAATGCATTGCAGGTCGGGTCGTTACGATCTCAAACGCATGAACGCCGATGAAGCCACACGAGACCGCAAATTTCTTTGAGGTTGTTGATTACATGACTGCTCAGCGTCTCACTGAAATACAGTCCCGCTGAAAGGCGCAGTGTGGTGGTGTCATAACCGTCCGGTTCTGACACCGCGTCCATTCGCTTCCGTTTCGGTGAATTTGCGGGTGTCAGAACCCAAGATCGAAATCCTCGGCGAAGCAGGCGGATATTATGGACGTGGAAGCGGCCCTCACGGCCTTCCCGAAAACGAACGGTCAGCGGGACGGTCGCGGCCGTCCCATTTGGGATGGTCTTTTGAGAATCCGTGCAGCTCTCGAATTCCTGTCAGGTGCCAATAAGGGAGAGGAACGGGAGCCGATCGACCATTAACCGCCCTTGCGGGGCACGGATGGGCCAGCTCACGCGATCCTTGATCGGGATGCTGCCGCCTTCTTCGGCTTTCAATTCCGCCTTCCTGCGGTAGGTGGTCGGCGCATCCAAAAAAGGGGGAATGAATGAGGAGAATTTACCTCGCGGCGCTCGCTGCGGTGTCAGCCTTCGGCTTGGCTGGTGCAGTCCTGGCCCAACTCACCCCGGCGGCAGCTGATGCCGACTTGGCCATCTATGCCCGGCCCCAACGGCTCGTGACGCTCCCGGACGGACGACGCATGAACCTGTATTGCACGGGAAAGGGCACGCCCACCGTTGTCCTAGAAGGGGGATGGACCACTACAACGATGTGGTGGCGCACGATTCAGTCCCGAGTTGCCGCTACTACCCGGGTGTGCAGCTATGACCGCGCCGGTTACGGTTTCAGCGATGCGGCGGTCCTGCCGCGTAGCGCCACCCCGATCGCCAAAGACTTGGGATTGCTGCTGAAGGCAGCTGGCGAGCACGGGCCGTACATCCTAGTGGCTCATTCTTTGGGCGGCCTCGATGCCCGCCTGTTCGCCGTCGACCACCGGCGCGAGATGAAGGGCATGCTGCTGATCGACCCAACCGTTCCCGGTCAGGTCGAAAAGATGGGTGCCGTATCGACATCGTACAAAGCCGACATGGACGGTCTGACAGGGGCGGTCGCGCGATGTTCACAAGGCATCATTGCGGGCACAATCAAACCTGATACTCGCGAAAGCCGTCCCTGTGTCGACCCCGCAAGCAAGTCGCTTCCCGAAGCCATCAATGCAGCACATCGAGCGCAGCAGCTGACAGCTGGCTACCAGCGGACCGCCGCCTCCGAACTGCAAAGCCTGGATGTCTCAAGTCGAGAAGTGGAAGCGGCTCAGCGATCCTACGGCACAATGCCGTTGATCGTGATGACCGCTGGCAAGTCCAACTTCAATCCGGATTTGGCAAAGGCGGATCAAGACAAGCTCGACGCCACTTGGTTCGGCCTCCACGAGCAGGTCGCGAAGCTGTCGAGAAATGGCCAGCACCGAACCATCCCTGAAGCATCGCACTTCATCCCCAAGGACGACCCTGACGCCGTTGTCGCGGCGATCGGCGAACTGGTTCGCCAAGCTAAATAAGCCATGTGGCCGAACGGCGGCTTCAACAAAGGAGCCGTCGTGACGCCATGGAAAAGAAGGGGCGCGTGCTGTTCCGCCTTCCCGCAAACGAAGCTGAGGCGAGAAGGGCAGGGCAGGGCAGCGGTGAGCCATTGAGCACTGCCGCCCCCCCCCTGCTTTCCCAAAACGTGTTCCCGATTGCTCTTTCCCAAAACTCACTGGGTGCGACGGAGAAGCGGGATAGCTGGGACCCGTGCCGGACGGATTAGGCAGGAAAATGAATTCCGCATAGTTTGTTGCCATCTGGGTCACGAAAGTAGGCTAGTTCGATGGTGCCCATGGAGGCAGTTTCGCGCGGTCCGGGCGGAGCTTCGATCGAAGTTCCGCCAGCGGCAACGGCGGTATCGTGAAGCTGCTTCACCTGCTCGGGCGAATCGCAGGAAAAGGCTACGGTGCTGCCGTTGGCGACACTTGCCGGTTCATCGTTAATTGGCTGGCTGACGATGAAGTTGGTTCCGTTGCCGTTGTTGTAGATCAGCCGTGTATGGCCGCTGTCGGCGACATTCCGCGTCCCTTCTCCTGCACCCAAGGTGCCGAGCACCGTGTCGTAGAAACGCTTGGACCGCTCAATGTCGTTCGATCCGACCATGGTGTGAAAAAGCACGTATACTCTCCTGCAGGCTGACCGACTTCTGATCGCCATTAGCGATCTCATCTACCCGGCATGTGACCCGCAGTCACGCTGGCCCTTTAAATGCTCGCTATCGGGCGAAGTCGAGATTGGTGTGTCGCGAATATAATGAGTTTTGGATGTCTCGCATGTCGTCGATTATTCGACAAACTGCTGTCCAATGAAGCAGAACGGTATTGCCGTTACCCCTTGATGAGGGCCTCAATAAGATGGTCGTCAGCCGGTAGCTGACCATCGAGCATCAGCATGGCGAGGCCGTGAACGAGTGACCAGGCCCGTAACGCGCTTGTCTCGGCTTCGTCGACCGCCACGCCGCGCGGCAGCGCTTCTGCCGCGTTGATCCGCAGCATCCGCAACGCTTCTACCTCGCCTGTCGCCTGTAGCTGCGCAGACGAGGTGAAGATCAGGCGGAAGAGGGCTGGGTTGGCAAGCGCGAACCGCACATAAGCCCGGCCGGTCGCTGCGAAGGACGCGGCGCCTTCCTTACCGCTGGCGGCACCTCGCTGAGCGATGGCGAGCCGATCCAACCCCTCACGAGCGAGTGCCCGCATCAGCGCCGCCTTGTCGGGGAAGTGGCGATAAACCGAAGTCGCGCTGACTCCGACCTCGCGCGCCATCTCGCGTAGCGACACGCCCTCGACGTCGCGCTCGGCCAGAAGCCGTAATCCGACCTCCAGCAAGGCCGCGCGCAGGTCACCATGATGGTAGCGCTTTTCCATGTTGACACTGTTACCTTCTCGCCTATGCTCACGGTGTAAACATTGGAGACGGGTATGGCTAGCGTTATGGCGCGGATCGATGGTGAAGAGCTTAATCAGACAGGTCCGGCCACTCGTTTCCTGTCCGGTATTCATCGTCCCATGGAAACGGAGCTGACGCTGACGCAGCTGGAGGTACGCGGTACGATCCCATCGGCGCTCAGTGGCCGCTACCTGCGGATCGGCCCGAACCCGGTGGATGCCGATCCCGCCAGCTATCACTGGTTCACCGGCGACGGCATGGTGCATGGCCTGGCGCTCAGCGATGGCAAGGCGCTGTGGTATCGCAATCGCTGGATTGCGTCGCAGGCCAACGCGGCTGCCCGCGGCACGGCGCCGGCACCGGGGCCGCGCCATGGACTGACCGACACGGTGAACACCAACGTCGTCGATCTCGCCGGCCGTACCTTCGCGTTGGTCGAGGGTGGCAGCTACCCGGTCGAGGTGTCCGACACGCTAGAGGTCCAACGATATGACGATTTCGGCGGTTCGCTCGCCGGATCGTTCACCGCGCACCCGCACCGCGACCCGCTGACCGGTGAGTATCACGGCATCTGCTACGAAGGGCGGCGCCCCAACGAGATCCGCCATGTCGTTCTCGGCTCTTTGGGCAAGGTGATCCGTGAGGAAGCGGTAGCGGTCGAGCATGGCCCGATGATCCACGATTGCGCTCTCACCGCGCGCTATGTCGTCATTCTTGACCTGCCGGTGACCTTCTCGCTGGCGACACATCTCGCCGGGCAGCCGCTACCCTATGCCTGGAACCCCGCTCACCGTGCCCGCGTGGGTTTGATGCCGCGGGACGGCGATCAGCACGCGATCATCTGGTGCGACGTCGATCCGGCTTACGTCTTCCACGTCGCCAACGCCCATGACCTGCCCGATGGCCGGGTGGTGCTCGACGTGTGTGCCTATCCGACGATGTTCGCCGGCACGCCCGGTGGGCCGGACGCGACCTCGCGCGGGCTGGAACGCTGGACGCTCGATCCAGCCACCGGCACAACGACGATCCGAACCATTGACGCTGCCCCACAGGAGTTTCCGCGCATCGACGAGCGCCGGTTCGGCCAAACCTATCTCTACGCCTACGCCATGGCTGTGCAGGCCGATCGGCGCTTCCAGAGCGCCGGGCGCCTCTACAAGCATGATCTTGTCGAGGGCGTTCGGCAGGTTCACGACTTCGGTGCTGGCCGCCATCCGGGCGAGTTCGTCTTTGTGCCGGCGCACGCGAATGCGGGTGAGGATGAGGGATGGCTGATCGGCTTCGTCATCGATGAGGCGAGCGACACCACCGAGCTGGTGATCCTTGACGCAGGCACCTTTGACGGAAGCCCGGTCGCAACGGTGCTCTTGCCTCACCGCATACCACCTGGCTTCCACGGCAACTGGATCAATGGGGGAGGGGCACAGTGAACGCGATCGTCACGGACATGAAGGACAGCACTGCAATGAACCGTCAGCTGGGCAGCCGTGTCGGCTTCCTCGCCATCGAGGCCGGAATCAACTTCGGGCTGCCGATCCTGATCTACGACCGCGTTGCACCACATTCGGGTGACGTGGTTGCGCTGATGGCGTCCTCGCTACCGCCTCTCCTGTGGTCGCTGGCTGAGTTTGTCCGCCGGCGCCGCGTCGATGCCCTGTCTTGCTTGGTACTGGCCGGCATCGCCCTATCGCTACTCGCCATGCTGGGGGGCGGATCTGCCCGCTTCCTACAGCTGCGCGAAAACCTCGTGTCGGCGCTGATCGGGCTGGTGTTTCTCGGTTCGGCTGCGGTTCGCAGGCCGCTGATCTATCAGCTCGCTCGTGCAGGGCTTGCCCGCAAGTCGCCCGATGAGGTCGCCGTGTTTGAGGCAAAGCGGGACAAGCCGCATTTCCGGCGCGTGATGACGATCATGACGCTGGTCTGGGGTATCGGCCTGCTCGCTTCGTCTGCCCTCGCCTGCGTGCTTGTGTTCGCACTCAGCATCCACGACTACATGATGGTCAGTCCGTTCGTTGGCTACGGCTCCATGGGTGCGCTCGGATTATGGACCGTCTGGTACCGGCGCCGCGCGCAGTATTGGGCAGCGCAGCTCGCCAAGAGCTCGCCAACCGTGTCAGTTCGCTGACTGCCCACCTTATCGCGGAAGTGCTGACTTTCGGACGCCACATATATCACCACTTTTGCAACATTTGGCTGAACCAGAGACGCAAAGATTATTGGGTTGGTGCCTGTAGGTAGCGTTGCATCAGACTATCGGCATGCCGTCGCAAAACGACGACCTCGCCGAGTACAGCCTCGCTGTGCTCGTCCACAATCCTGGCACGGGCACCGATCTGACGGACGGTGAAAACTGCATCGCCGATCTCTTCGCCCACATGCGCGCGGGTCGCGCCTTGTAGACCTGCCGTAGCCTTGATCCTGCCAGAGCTCGCTTGCATCGACACGACACGTTCGGCGAGTTTATCGCATCGCTCGACGGCCCGCGTGACCGTTTGCTCGATCGCCCGCAGTTCACTCAGAATATGATCCGTCGCATCGGCAGTCGCTCCTGCCAACAGGCGAACCTCGTTGGCCACCACGGCAAAGCTTTTGCCGCTGTCTCCGGCTCTCGCGGCTTCGATCGACGCATTCAGTGCGAGCATCTTGGTTTGCGACGCAATGGCAGAGATCTCACCGGCAACTGAACCGATTCCTTCCAGATGAGATCCGAGACCCGCGACAGTCACCCGCATGGTTTCAGTGTCATCGGCGACATGCTCGATGTCGCCGGCAACTCCGTTCAATATCGTCTCAACCTCGCCGCCCATGAGGACAAGCTGCCCGACGCCCTGACCCGCCGCATCGGCGCGCAGTTCGCCGTCGGCGGCCAGCACGGATAATTCCTTGGCCTGTTGTTCAAGCTGCAATGCGGCGTCGCTTAGCCGTTCGGCTACCGATCGCACCTGCTCTGCTTCCTGCTGACGTTCCAGCCTTAGCCGGCGAGCTATCAGGCGCTCCATCACCATATCGGCAAGTATGGACAGGTGGGCGCGCTCCTGCCCGCTAAACCCACCGGGTCTTGGCGCGGGATCAAAGATGCACAAGGTGCCAATGTTAAAACCAGCCGGGGTGGTCAACGGTGCTCCGGCGTAAAACCGGATATGTGGTGGCCCCGTGACCAGTGGATTGTCGGCAAAGCGCGCGTCTGCGGCGGCATCGGGCACCACCATGACCTCGCCCTCTAAAATGGCGTGCCCACAAAAAGCAGCGTCCCGGCCGGTTTCACAGGCATCGAGCCCGACGCGAGCTTTGAACCACTGCCGTTCGGCATCAATTAGCGACACCGTGCTGGTGGCTACGTCAAACAGGCTCTGCACCAGCCTGACTACATCATCGAACACCCGCTCCGACGCGGTGTCGAGAATTTGATAAGCTGCCAACTCGGCAAGACGTTCGGCCTCATTGCCGGGAATTGGAAAGGGCCGTTGCTCCAAAAGATTCCTCACCGATCGAAGATCAAATTTGTCTCATCCATGCCGATCACGGCTTGCGAACGGCACACGGCCTGCCACGCCGCCCGGCAACAACCGTCACTCGGCACCTGACTCGCCGAGCGAGGCGTAGAAGCGTCCGGGCGAACGTGAGCGCTTTTAGCTGCCATTTGCGATCTCTATAGTCGACGTTGTATTGGGCCCCTTGTCGGAGGCCTCGCGGGCCGCAAGCTCGCTTAGGGTCGCGTAGCGCGCAGCCAGGTTGAGGTGAATGGCCTTGATCGCCGGTTCGGTGGCACGGCTCGCAATGGACAGCTGCTGGTGTGCCCGACGCTGATAATAGGCCCAGTCGCTTTCCAATGTCACGGCAGCATCTCCGCTATAAGCCTGTAAGAAAGCACACTGCTCCGAAACAGAACATTAGTCACTGCCCGATAGTTCTACCGCGACCACCGTCGATAGCACTTGCTGCGTTTATATTTTATAACCCCCAGTATTATCGCAAATTAATATTATTGCCACAAAGCTAGTTTACTAATTTGAATTTGAGGAAATGTTGGCATTGCGAGCAACGATCATCCTTGCTTCTTCATCAAGAAGATGTGCGGCGTGTTCGATGTAGCAGACAGCAGGTTGGCCGATCTGCTCCTGATCGAGCCGTACCAGACAGTCTCTCAGTGTTTGCGCCTCTTCCCGGAGCGTTCCCGTCGATGTGCTGTGTGCCAAGAGAGAGCCACCCGGATTGCCGGAAAGGCGCCATGATGAGGCAAAGCCATCAATGTGACGACCATTATCTTATTGATTATATGCAATGTTCTATGGCAATATAAAGAGTGCTTGCTCATAGCTAGGCTACCCCGATGGGGAACCGTTTTATCGAAAAGCTGTGCGAACTTGCCGAGCTCGGCGAGCCTGAAGTGCGTGCGTTGGAGCGCGTCACCGCGCACCCGATAACCATCAGAGCACGAAAGGACTTGATCCGCGAGGGTGATCCGCCGGGTCCGGTACTGGTGGTGCTGGAAGGCTGGGCCTTCCGCTACAAGGTTCTCCCGAGCGGCGCCCGCCAGATCATGGCCTTCCTTATGCCTGGTGACGCATGCGACCTGCATGCCGGCATGCTCGCCGAGATGGACCATAGCATCCAGACCGTCACCGAGGCCTCGATCGCGACGATCAACCGCGCAGACATGAACGAGATGATGACGTCCCACCCCCGCATTGCGTGTGCGATGTATGTCGCACAGCTTATTGATGAGGGGACGCTGCGCGCCTGGATCGTCAGCCTGGGTCGTCGCTCCAGTGTCGAGCGGGTCGCCCATTTAATACTGGAACTGTTCCTGCGGGCGGTTCGCATCGGGCTGAGCGACGGCACCACCATGGAGTTGCCGCTTCCGCAAGCGGTGCTGGCCGATGCTCTTGGTATGACGCCGGTCCACATCAACCGCATTCTCCAGGAGCTGCGACGCTCGGGTGCGATCGAGTTGAGCCGAGGCGTATTGCGCATAAAGGACCCCGCCGCCCTGACGCATATATCCGGCTTCGATGCCAACTACCTGCACAAGCGCCTGAAATAAACATGGCAAACCTTAACCGTAGACATTGTCCTACGATCAAGCTTTGCGCATAGCAGGTCATCGTCGGCCGATGTTTCAGAGGCGCTGACGGCTGTGGGCCGGAGCGTCTGCGCCTCCAATGAGGCCTCCGCTATGTCAAAGCTCTACATTCACGCCATCAGCTCGGAGTTTAGGTCGCGCGATGACGGTATCGAATATGACCAGCCTGAGGACGCGCTCGCCACAGCCGTCCAAAGCGCTGCTGCTATGGCGCTCGATGAAATTTACGCAGGCAAGACGAACGCTGCGATAGAGGTCAGAATTGAACATGCAGATGGAACGCCGTTGCTGCGATCGGTTGTAAGCATGTCGGTCGCCGCTCTCTTGCCAATTCTTTAAGATAAGCACCCCCCCCCAAAACAGATATCAGCCGCGATTGCAGACGGTAAGATGGATGTTTTCCCGCGCTCGACACCATTTCTCCGCGACCTGTTCCAGATTGCAATTTTTGACTGACACTTGGTAACGGCGTTACGGAAAGGAATTGTGTCACGAAAATTCTAAGTTTCGAGTGTCTCATGTGTCGCGCTTTTCCGACGCTATCATGCCCGTAGGTGGTAATGTCACTAATTGGCCTGCAGCTTCGGATATCGTGCTACACGACCGCCTTTGATCAGCGGGGCTCTGATAAGGGGGTACAATGGCAGTCGATCCAGACGAATTAGCTGCGGCTGCTGCGACGAGCCGGCGAACGATGTGGGCGGCAATCATCGGAAGCCTGCTTAGCTTGGCAGGAGTAGGATATACGACCTACCAAGGCTCGATCACCAGCGCCGCCACATCCCATATGAGCGCCCAAGTGGAGCAGGCGAAAGCCGTGGTCGAGCAGCAGAAGGCGCTACTCCACTACCGAGAGACGATCTGCTCAGACGCATTCGCACTTTTAGGGGACGAAAAGCCTAACCCCGCGTTGGGTCAAAATCCTAAAGGTGGTATAGCCACTGCAATCGAGCAGACGGTGCAAGCCTGCAACACGTTGCCCCGGCTTCCACCTGTCGTCGTTGAAGGTCAAAGATGATGGTTTCGGTCTTTATTATACCGCTCTGCATTTTCTTGGTAATTGCCTTCATGGCTTGGCAATCGTCCGCCGATCTAAATCGCCAAGCAGAAAAGGCATACCGGGAGCGTGACATCAGCGAGATCGTCTCAGGTGTAAGCGAGGAAGAAGGTACCGCTCCTGATGTGCGGCGCCGTGGCTTTAAGTCTAGTCAAACCTCTTACATTTTTACGCCTGGCACGACCTTCCGCTCGACTCGCCCCTCCAAAACTGACGCGGAGTCGGAAGCGTAGAACGCGAATTTATCGATGAACCGACAGGTGATAGGCATCGCCCGCCTTTGCACTGCGATGCCTAGCGTCATTACCGACTTAGAGAGCTGAATCTAAGTGTCGTTAGCTTAAGCAGTGCCGCAAATATCCTAATTTTCGCGACAGCGCCCTCGACGCTCGTGTTCTCTCGTGTACCGGTGTCGCAAAAGTCGATTGCATAACTTTGCTGTTCTGATACAGTTCTGCGACATGTTGATCGGCTACGCCCGTGTGTCCACCGACGACCAGGATCTCCGGCTACAACGCGCCGCGTTGAAGGAGGCTGGGTGCAAGCGGACGTTCGAGGAGAAGGTATCGGGCGCGAAGCGTGACCGGCCCGAGCTGGCCAAGATGATCGAGCAGCTGCGCGACGATGACACGGTGGTGGTGACCCGGCTCGACCGACTGGCGCGCTCCACCCGCGACCTGCTCGACATCGCCGAGAAGCTGAAGGAAGCTGGCGCGGGCCTGCGCTCGCTGGCCGAGCCATGGGCGGATACGACTTCGCCAGCCGGTCGCATGGTGCTTACCGTGTTCGCCGGCATCGCCGAGTTCGAGCGTGAGCTGATCCACCAGCGTACCAGCAGCGGGCGGGTAGCGGCCAAGGCTAGGGGGGTCCGGTTCGGCCGCCCTCCCAAGCTCACCCCCGATCAGATCGCGCTAGGCGAGCGGTTGGTGAGCGAAGGCACGTCGGTGCGCGAAGCCGCCAAGCTGCTCAAGTGTCACCATGCCACGCTCTACCGGGCGTTGACGGCCGCGGCATTGACTCCGTGATGCCGGCCACTCCGCAGCCCGACGCGCCGGAGGGGGAGGCCTGATGCCGATCCGCCCCGAGCATGTATTCCTATACCCGATCGACTGGCCGCAGCTCTCGCACCATGTGCGCTTCGTACGGGCAGGGGGCGCTTGCGAGCATTGCGGGCGGCCTCATGGACAGAGAGTATTCCATCTGCGGGACGGGCGATGGTGGGACCGCAAGCGGCATTGCTGGCGCAACGGCCAAGGTCGACGCGTGCGACGGCCGACAGAGGACATCCTGGCACTCGGCGCCTGGACGCCCGTAGTGCTGGCCTGTGCGCACCTCAACCATGACCCCAGCGACAGCGCGCTCCATCAGCTGGCGGCACTGTGCCAGCGGTGCCACATGATCCACGATGGCCCGGAGCATCGGCGCCGACGCTGGATGAACGCGCACTATCGGCGCGCGCTCGGCGACCTATACTATGGTCCCTATCCCGTGTTGGGCGCCGACTGGATCACACCCACCCCGCTCAGCATGCTCGACGATAGTCGATCGCTGTACGCTCCTGTGTAGTAAGCTGGTCCTCGCCAAACGTGGGGCAAGGGCGCGAGGACGTCCTTGCTGCGGCGAGTTTCGGCTACTATC
This sequence comes from Sphingomonas benefaciens, assembly GCF_052907485.1. Classification (NCBI taxonomy): domain Bacteria; kingdom Pseudomonadati; phylum Pseudomonadota; class Alphaproteobacteria; order Sphingomonadales; family Sphingomonadaceae; genus Sphingomonas; species Sphingomonas benefaciens. The sequence goes on from NZ_JBREIC010000010.1 coordinate 46,163, forward strand.
CCGGAGGCAATCGAACCCGCCAGGCCTCTGCCCGTAAGGGTATGCACACTTGGCGGGTCTTTTTTTGCCCTGCTAAGCGGAAACCGAGACGCACTTCATGTTGAAAAGGTAAGGAGTATTCCTTACCTCCCGCTCCACGGAGGATGTGATGGCTACCATCGTTCAAGAGCGCAGCAGGATCACTGCCAAGGGGCAGACAACGGTGCCCAAGGCTGTGCGCCAGGCGCTGGGGGTCAGCTATGGCGGCGAGATCGCCTTTGTGGTCGATGAGCACGGCGTCAGCGTCCGGCGTGTCGAGGCCGAGGAAGCCGATCCGGTAATCGGGGGTTTCCTGGGCTTCTTGGAACAGGATATGCTGCGCAATCCGCACAATGTAGTCGCTTTCCCTCCTAGCTTGGCAGAGCGGATGGCTGCACTAGCCGAGCATGCCCGGGTCGATCTGAATGAGGAAATCGACGGGTCGGTTGCGCTCTGACCCATGATTGTCGTCAGTGGTTGGACCATCTATGCACACCCGTTGCTGCTCGATCAGCTTGAGAAGCTGACCACGGCCGTCGAAAAGGCGAAGGCAAAAGACCCGCAAGGCTGGTCCCGGACTGCTAACGCCAAGGTGCTGGCCGCGGTGCGCTCCCTGATGTTCGAGACGGTTCCCAGCGATCCCACCCGATCCGAATATCGGCAGGGCAGCACGCTCGGCTCCAGCCGGAAGCACTGGTTTAGGGCGAAGTTCGGTAACGGGCGCTTCCGCCTGTTCTTTCGCTTCGACAGCCGCTCCAAGGTCATCATCTTTGCCTGGGTGAACGACGACACCACGCTGCGAACCTACGGCTCTAAAACCGACGCTTATGCCGTGTTCAAGGGGATGCTCGACAGGGGCAATCCTCCTGATGATTGGGCAGCGCTGCTCCAAGCTGCGTCTGCCGATATGGCTCGCCACGATGCCCTTCAGGGGATGGCGGACCTTGATCAGGAAGCTAGCATTTTCGACGATCACGCTCCCCTCGATCGTTCCTGATGCTGGGGGCAGATTCCCTGCGTCAGAACCGACCGGTTATGACACCGGGACCTGTGCGCTGACGACACGATCATGTGCCTGCATTCGTAGTAGCTTGGCCAAACCAGCGCTCTCGCGCCGGCTCGCCCTTGGTGGTGTGCTTTGTGATCTTGTTTGACGTGACCCCCGCCTTTCATCCAGCTGCAACCGGAGACCGACTGGTGTTGTCGCGCATGAGCGCAGGTGAAGCAACGGGCGGGGTTAATCCCGCCTGTTGCTGCTTGAGACCGGCAGCAAATGCG
>NZ_JBREIC010000011.1:0-36811 GCF_052907485.1 Sphingomonas benefaciens
TCTCTCAATTTGGAAAAATAACTGGCTACGCCGATTATATAAAAGCTTTTGCGGAAAATATTGTGCATCAAATGCAAGCTGCTCGGCTGTTGCGAATAAATCACGGTGCACTATCAGCCTCTAATATGACAGTCGACGGGCGTTGGATTGATACAGCTGCTGCGTCAGTACTCCCTCCCGGAGCTGATTATGCACCGGAAAGTTGGATACCTTGCTACTCACTTGAGTCTGCTTACGTCCGGTCTGTATTATCTGAATGGGTTTACACGGCCGAGAAGTTCACTGGAAGGCAACTTTCCCGCGAAAATTTGCTAGAATTTTATAACCTCCGTTCATCACGCTTCAAGATAGTCGAATGTTGTAGGCTGTTTGGTGTCCGTGGACTTAATGGAAGTATTTACGCAGCAGAGCGATTTAGCGACCTGGTCGATCGTACTATCAACAAGTCACTTAAGCTGAGCCGCCTTCTTCAGGGAGGTCGGGGCAGCAATGTATCAGACCCGGCTGTAGATCTACTTGTTAACATCCACAGGTTGAATGCCGGTTCATTAGAGCTCGTCGGCCATCCCGATCATGGCTACGTAGAGATTATAAAGAGCTATTTGAATAGCCACAACAAAAACCGTTCAACGTGGGACTTGCAGAGAATATTTGCTGAGGGGCTAAAAAAGTTCCTTTTTGCGCCACTGTTTTACAGGGGGCGGATTATAGCAAATTGTAGCACTCTTGTAATCTCAGGGCGGTTTGACGAAGCATCAAAGCTAATCGCCCGATTTCAGGACGAAGCTCGATGGGTTTTCTCAGTTGGCGATAGAGCGACAGTATTGGTTGACTTTGGTGGACTGATGCTATCCCATAACGAATCGGGCTCAATAATGATTAAATATCGGGATGAGGAGACATATGTATACGGCAAAGCCCGGTACTCTGATGCTTTAGCCATTGTCGAATCGCGTTTCTCAGATAAGCTGAAAACAGATCCTCACTACTGCTATCCGGCTTGGGAGTCATTCAACCTTTTTCCCGCCTTGGTGAGACTGCTGCAGGAACTTGCGTTCCTTGAAGATATCAAGAAGGCGTGATTGCGTGACAAACGATGAAGCGTTTCGGACGATATGTATGTTGCGTGTATCCCGCGCTCCTATATCTGCTACGCTTGCAAGGGCGATATTCAATTCTATTGAAGCAGGATACTACGCCTTAATTCCAGGTGTCTGGGATGCACATGTTGGCTATGTGATTTGGGCAAGAGTATGCCAAGAGACCGTTAACACCCTTAGTCGAACCAATTGCCTCCCCGCCTTTCAATATGAATGGGATGAGGGGGCAATAAATCTGATAATAGATGTCTTCTATTGGAACTCAGGTCATCGGTTAAGGCGCAATACGCTGAAAGGTGTGTTGCCGCCGGATGTGGATCAGGTAGCATATTTCAAAGACGGTCGGTTAAAACTGATGCGTAGAGTTGGCGAGAGGCTTCGTCTTGTTGAACCCAACAAGTTTTTTGTGGAGCCGTTGTTGTAAGGTACGGCCATCTTGATTCCAGTAGTAAATTGCGGTTTCGTATCCCCGCTTTTCGCCTAGCGGCAACTAGGAACCGACCAATGTTGTCCGGCATGGGGGCAGGTGACACAACGTGCGGGGTTAACGCCGTCCGTTGTGGTCGTGCTAGGCGGCGTAATCTAGGAGTGAGTGCGACCGCTCGGCTTTATTGTCGTCGACCCAGAGCGCACCGCGTTTGAGGTTAGTTTGGTGCCGTTATCGCAGACGATCATCTTCGGTTTGCCATGTGCGGCGATCAAATGAGATAGCTCGCGCACAAACCGCCGGCCCGAGATCGAGCTGTTCGCCACCGCCCGGAGGCACTCGCGCCTGGCGTCATCGACAGCGTTGAGCAGGCGGAACCGGCGGCCGATGGCGAGCTGATTGTGGACGAAGGCTAGGCTGCAGCCCTGGTTTGAAGTGCCAAGCGCCGGCGGCCTGTGGCGCGGGTTCGCACGTCCGGCCCCTCACCTTCCAATCCTCTACGCGATAGAGCTACTGGGCCTTCTCTTAGTTGATCATGATGCCGTCCCGGCACAGCACGATGTGCGACCGCAGATAACCGTATTGTCGACGCCGCGGCGCCACCATCTGGCCGGCGCGACCGTTTGCTCGTGCTCGCACGATCCAGCGCGACGATCGCGCAGGCTCTCCGCTCGCTCATCCGCATGATCCCCTGAGGATGGTCGAACGGCTATCGCTTTCCAGCGGCCGTCACCGTTCTCTGACAGTTGCTCTTTCAGCCCCGCGTTGCCGAGCATCTTGTCCGCGAGCCGCTTCAGTCGAGCATGCGCCACTTGCATCGCTCTCAGACTCTTTGCGTCAGATGTCTCTAGGCCGCCGATCGCTTCCTTCCATGTGTAACAGGTCGCGCTTTACTTGCCTAGCTTTCGGCTAAGCTCGGTCCCCGCTGTATCTGCCTCGGCGTCCTTCAGGATACCGATGATCAACCTTTTGAAAGCCGCTTTTGTTTCTTCCCGATCGTCTGTCTCTTTAGGAGCCGAGCTCTCATTCAAGGCGGATGAAGAAAAGAGATTACGTCGATTTCCTACTGGTAACGCTCGGGCACCCGCAGGAAAATTTCTTAGCAAATTGGATTCATGGCGCGGTCGGCATTTCCAGCTGACAAATTGAACCGTCTCTCACCAAAAAAACTCGTGAAGCAGCTTTGATAGGCATCGGCCTGTGAGCACTTACTATTCGTGTAACCGCCGTCATCGAGCGAAGTGAATCAACGATTATTCTTTCAGCGTCGGGATCAAGATTAGCTGTTCCCTCATCCATAAATAATAGCGTTGGATCTTTGTAAATTGCTCTTGCTAGCATAACTCGTTGCCGCTGACCGCCGGATAGAGACGAGCCCATATCGCCGACTAGCGTTTCAAGTCCTAGGGGCATAGCTTCAATCTCGGCTAGCACGGCTGCCTGCCGACAGGCTTCACGGACACGATCTGCATCAATTTCGGTATCAAAAAAAGCGATGTTTTCTGCTAGCGATCCAGCGAACAATTGGTCGTCCTGCAGCACCGAGCCAATTCGACCTCGCCAGCTCCGTAGTCCCAATTGCTTTAGTGGTACTCCGTCCACCAAAACCTGGCCGGTATCCGGCTCAAGTAAGCCCATCAGGATTTTTAGCAATGTCGTCTTGCCGCCGCCTGACGGCCCAACAAATGCTACCATCTCCCCCGCCTCGATACGCAAATTCACATTTTGAATTATGTTCGGGCTATCAGTCCCGTACCGAAAGCTTATGTTCTTGAGTTCTATCGCTCCTTTGATGGCTTCGATGCGACGAATTTGTGCATCTAACGGTTCCGGACGGGAGAGCGCGATATCCGCAATTCTGGTTAAATGGACGTCAATAAGACGGTATCTTAGCGCTTGATCCACAAGCCTGATTGCTGCGTCAAGAAACTGACTCTTATATGCTTGGAAGGCAAATATCATCCCGACAGTGAAGCCCCCCCTCATCGCTAGACCAACCGCAAGATAAACAAATAGGATTCGCTCGCCGGATACTATCAGTCCGGAAGCCGCGTCGGTGCCGGCTGTCACGCGACCCAATTTAAGTTGTGCGTTTACCGCAGCAGCTTTGAGGACCTGCCACATGCGCTGTCGAGTCGCTTCCTCACCGAATGCCTTGATCGTCGAAACACCTCGCATCGTTTCTATAAATGCAGAATTTTCCCGAGCATTAGCGGTGATCGAGTTAACGTTCGAATGTCGAATGACGGCAAAGGATGTGATGCGGACTAGGACATACAGCGCCCATGCGGTTAGTGTTATCCCAGCCAATAATGGCGAATAAACAAACATCAAAACCAGTGTAATGAAAGCCATTAAGCCGTCGAGTACAGCCGACATCATTGCTTGGCTGATAAAGTCAGTGAGCGATTGAGTCGAGTTAAACCGACTGACAACGTCTCCGACGTGCCGCTTTTCAAACCAAGAGAGAGGCAATCTTAAGAGATGTTGATATAAGTTATTTATAATTTGGAATGAAAACGCGCTTGTCATGTTTAGGAGCGCAATAGTGCGAAGCCAGCTCGTCAGAATCTCAATGATAGCAATGCCGCAAAATCCTAGTGCTAGCATTCGCAGCAGTTCATGATCAGCTGATGGCAATGCACTATCGAGGGCAAGCTGTAGGTAAAACGGCGTTACGAGCGAAATGACCTGAAGAATACCGGACAGCAATAGGACGGCTGTAATCGCGCCACCCGCGCCATCCAGGCTCGACCAGAACTGACTGATACGCAGCTGCGATTTTACTACCTGGGGCACAAAACGACTTGTCTTGCGCAACTCGACAGCGACACCAGTAAATAGACGGGAGAACTCACTCCCGTTTAGTACGCGCATACCTCGGGACGGGTCTGCGATCCAATAACGCTTTCCATTTATTCCGGTCGTCGTGCGTTGCAGGACGACATAATGATTCATATCCCAATGTAGTATAGCGGGAAGACTGACGTCGCTGATTTCGTCAAGTTCAACTCGTAATGGTCGGCAACCTAAACCAATACCTTCTGCAATTTCCATTACCCGCTTTAAAGTTGTTCCATGAGAGCTTGTACCGAAGCGCCGGCGCAAGACGGGCATATCAACTTCTAAACCGAAATGCGCGGCCGCCATAGCAATGCAGGCAAGGCCACACTCACTAGCTTCCGACTGTCGGATAATCGGCAGGCGCCGCGACCGTCCAAAATTTAGCAAATCTATAATGCTGGTCATCGGTCCCGCTTTGCTATGGCATTCAAGGGTTCGAGAAGCCAGTCAACGAAAGATCGGCGCTCTAGTATGACGTTCGCAGCTAATGTCATGCCCGGCTGCAACCGAACATTCTCGCCATAGCCAATGACTGTCTGATGATCGGGCACTACGGTTACACGGTAGACAGGCTCCTCGATCTTGAATGGTGCGTCGATTTGTCTCGGATCAAGGGCTACGCGCGACACTGCCCGAATGCGCCCCGCGTAGCTGCCAAACCTCTCGTACGGAAATGCATCATACAGAAGCCTTACTTCCTGACCCGGCTTCACGAACCCAATCGCGCGTGTGGGCGCATATAGTTCGGCGTGCATAGTCGCATCGCGCGGTACAATGGTCATTAACGACAATGATGGGTCGACTGTACGGCCGACGCCGGTTTGGAGTGCGGCAACTATACCATCTATTGGTGCCGTAATTACATAGGACTGTGCGGCTCTGAGCTGGGATTGCTGAAGTCGAAAACCTTCGGCCGAGGTGCGCAGGTTTGCGGCTTGAGCAGACTCCTCAGCGCGAGAGCGATCAAGCGCTGTAACCGCCTTTGCCTCATCTCCCTTTAATGTGGTAATCTGCTGGCGGATGTGCGCAAGACCCTGTTGAGCATTTAGAAGCTCTTGCTCTCTCCTATCGATCTCGGTTTTCGAGATAAAGCCCTTTTCGGCGATAGGTTGATATCGATCCAAAATGCGCTGCAATGAGTCAACAATTTGCTGCTGAATCCTCACTTGCCCCTCAAGTTCGACCCGTTGCTGACGATCGTTCGTGATGGTTGCAGCAAGGCCGGCGCGCTCGCTTCGCGCCCGATCCTGTGTGGCACCGACTTGACCGGTCGTGAGACGCTGCTGCGCCTGGACTGCGGCAAGTTGCTCCTGAGTTGCTGTAAGGCCAGTTGCGTATTGCTGTTCGAGTCGAACCGTGACCAATGCCTGCCCTCGGCGAACAAATTGCCCTTCTTTCACAGAAAGACGAATTACCACACCTGGGCGCAGTGCGATAATCTTTGCCGCCTCGGCATCAGTAGCTAGAATGCCACGCACGGTCTCCATACGTGCGTAGTGGCCGCTAGCTACGAAAAATGCGAGCGAAAGTGTTACAGATGTAAGTAGAACTACGACAGCCTGTGATCCCAGCGGCCTTGATAACATGACCTTTCCTTCGAGTCGGACCCTTCGGGCTTCGATAGCCTCAGCGCGAAAAAGATCTGATGAAGCGTCAGTCATTTACTGTCCTAGATGAAATGCCGAAATGCGCCTATGTACTAGCCAGATTATGAAGCCCAGCGTTACTGTTACCGAAAAATAGAACAGGCGCGCTATTTAAAGTCTAGGTCTGTATCACGAGCCGTCTAAACGAAGTGACGGTGTTCTGTCGTCAAAAACGTCGCATATAGTATGATTTAAACTCAGACGGTGCTGTCTAGCTAGTTACCCTTTTCCTCGGTACGTGGTGGCGTATCAAACCTATCGCCTTTTATAAGCCCCGCGTCCGGCATCTGGCCTGCCCTGTCAACATCACTATCTATCCAGCTTTCCCTTCTCTGATTCAATCTTACAGCGCACTGGCATCCTTTCCTTGGCTACTCGCCCGCGGCAGGCTTTCAGCATATCGCCATTCGCGGTCACAAGCCGCTTGCCCGTCAGCACGCCAGCGAGCGCTTGTGGGTCACGGGCCTTCATCAGCCGCTGCCCCCACCTCCCCTTCCCACATTTTCATCCTCAGCGTGCGGGCCGCCATATGCTTTAGGGCCTGCCAGCTCGCCGGCAGGCTGCAGCGATCGGGCCGGCAAATACCGCGCACAGGATCATGCCCGCTGCCCAATCTGCCGACTTGACCTGTCACAGCCGACGCCGCTGCTCACCGGCGTCGATGTGCGACCGGAGCTGCCGGTCGAGCGTGGCCGACGCTTGCGATCGTGCAGGCGCCGATGGCCGCGGCGATGTTGGGCATAGGCGGAGTGGGCGCTTGGCGTAGCGGCCGGCATCGACCCCGTGCAGACCGGCGCCTTTCTCAGCAACCTTGATGGCGGCAACTAAGAACGATGCGCACACGCGCACATGTCGGTGTGTGAGCAAGTGAGCTGCAATAGGAGCGACTGATTTTACGTTTCCGTCTCCCGTGCCTGCCTGAGCTAGGTTCCTCACAGAACGCTCCAATTTCAACGTGTTCACACGTCCACGTGTTGGAGTGCGCGATTATCTCGCGGCAATGATGTCCAGGGCGTCAAGCCGTATCTTCCATGAGAGCGGCTACGACTTTGAGGTTGGTGACGACCTGTTCGTCCGCCTTGATGGTGATGCCTGCGTAGAGGCTGAAGTATTGAGCAAACTTCCTGGTGCGCAGCACTCCTGCCTCTCGAGCATCGTCGTCAAAAAGGGCTGCGATATGACCGACCCTGCGGATCTCGATCGAGCCGGACCATGGATCTTTCTGCATCGAGCGTTTCCCCCGCCGTTCAAACGGGGGCAGGTGGCGCATCCGGAGATGCGCCGTCGCTTCGGAACCGGGTGCTAGAAAAGTTGGGATCAGCCAGGCGCCGCCCTTAAGCCGAGCGGCTCTGGACATGCGCGTCTGCCACCCGGTCGATCGAACCGGCTCTGATCCTTCGGGTTTCCAGACCCGCCTCTCTCGATGCGCCCGCAGCATAGCGGAAACGACACCGTGACACCAAACTGACCCTTGCCCACAAGTGAGCACGTAAATTATCGAATGTGTTCACACGAGAACATGATCAGGCGAGAACATGAAAACCATTTCCATCATCAGCCAGAAGGGCGGCGCCGGCAAAACCACGCTCGCGATCCACCTTGCCGGCGCTGCAGCCGGGGCCGGTCTGTCGACCCTAATCCTCGATGCCGATCCGCAGGCGACGGCAAGCCAGTGGAACCACTGGCGAGGCGGTGCCGAACCCGAGGTGGTGGATTGCGCCTCCCCTACCCTCCTCCCTCGCAAGGTGCAGCAAGCGGCCGATCTCGGAGCGGATCTCGTCATCATTGATACGCCCCCTCACGCGGACATCATGGCGCGTGAGGCCTGCAAGGCCGCGGACCTCATCCTAATCCCCTGCCGGCCGCAGGCTTTTGATCTCTCGGCCGTGGAAACGACGGCCGAGCTGGTGAAGGCGACCGGCAAGCCTGCTTTCGTGCTGTTCATGGGCGGTCCGCAGCGCGCTCCCACGACCTATCGTGATGCGCGCGAACTCATCGAAGGCGGGGAAGGGATCGAGGGAATGGGGGTGCCCGTCGCGCCGGTCATGCTGACTCTGCGCGCGATCTATCATCACAGCACTGCGCAAGGGAAAACCGCAATGGAGGTCGAGCCCGACGGCAAGGCGGCCGAGGAGATGGCGGCGCTCTGGACGTGGGCACGCGAACGTGTGAACGTGCCCACAAGTAAGCGCAACAAAAAGAAGCGGGGCTGACATGAGCAAGTTCGGTGCGATGAAGCAGCAGCGTGCGGAGCGGGCAAAGCCAGAGGCAACGACGCCAACACCGACCTCGGACGGAACGGCCCCCGCACGATCAGCAGCGCGGCAGGGAAAGAAGGCTGTAAGTGCCTATTTCAGTCCAGAGGTCAGCCGGGGTCTGAACGTGCTGGCGGCAGAAAACGGGACAACGCTTCAGGCTCTGATGGGCGAGGCGATCGATCTCCTTATGCGCCAGTACGGTAAGCACCCGTTTGGGGAACGGTAGGACGTCGCAGATGGCGGAGACATCGGACAGCGAGACGCACTAGGTGGAGCGAACACGCCTAGAGGATTACACCTTCAGACTGACCGAGTTCAGCCGGCCACCGAGCAAGGGCGGAAACACGCGGGCGCAATATCGCCATGCCCTGAAGGTGGACCGCATATGGTATAGCTGGTTTGCGCTCGGCGGTCAGAAATGGGTGTTCGTCAACGACGAGGTCTCGTTCCGGTGGAAGTGGGACTCAACGCGCCAGTATCGCAACATCATACCCGAAAGCGTGCTGACGTGGGACCAAACGGGCGATCCGGTTCGCCGCGGAAACCGCGGAACCAAGGTCAAACTCCGTACCGCGCCTGGCCGACTTCCCGGTCGGCGCGGCGACTAGTACCCCATCTGGAGGTTACACATCCACGTGTGAACCCGTACACCGGTTCACACGTGGATGTGTTAGTTCAACTGAAATCTGGGTGCGAAAGGTGAGCTTTAGGGTATCAGCTCACCTTTAGGATTATGCGCTGAAATCCACCAGGACCGGCAGCTCGGCCGCGAGCCCGCGCATCTTGGCGCGGCGGACGACGCTATGCTGCTCAATGAGGCTCTGCGCGTCGCGCTTGCCGCTGGAGGTCTTCGCAAACCAATGCAGCGCAATCCGCTCGACCTTACGGCCCTTCTTGATCGGCGTGAAATCGACGTAGAAGGGGCAAAGCTTGTTGATCTCCTCGACTGCCACCTTAAGGCAGTATTTGTTGAGATCGGCAAACCGGTCGAGCTTGCCGGCAGGGACGTTGAGCAGACCCCGCAGCTCCTCGATCGTGAATTCTTCAGTCTGTTTGTATTCGAGGCCGATCCTACGTTCGATCATCTCGTATAGACACAGGGCGTATTTTGACTCGAAGCAGTACATGACCTGCGTCTTGAGACGCGCATAGACCTCACTGTTGCGCAGGATCTCGATCAGTTCCTCAGGGATGCGGTAGTGGAGAAAACCGTCCTTCTCGAGACTCTCGTCGCTAGGACCGAGGAGCTGAACGCGCCTCTTATAGCTCTTGCCGCCCTTGCGAATAGTGACGATGGCGATCGTACCCATGAGGCGAAGCAGCGAAGCCTCAATCCGCTCGTTGCCCTGGTGCGTGCCCTTCAATGCCGACTTGGAAATCCGGTGGACGATCGGTTCGCCGATCCGGTCCCAAGCGTTGGCGATCAGGAGATTGTAGGTGCGGCGATCGGCGAGGGTGAGGGGGCTCAGTTCGACAATGTCGACCAGCTCGCCAGGTTTGACGATCTCGCCGTAATGCGATGGGTTGAAGGGGTCGCCCTTGCCCCGTTGGGTCAGAGTACGGAACGATCCGTCGGCACGCGCAGGCTGTGACATGGCATATCTCAAAGGTGAGCGGGTTAAGCCGTTCTCCTCACTTTATCATCAAAAGTGAGCTAAGCAATCCTCTTGGCTCCCCGACGAAAGGTGAGTGCATACCCCAAAGCTCACCATCAATTGCATGCTTACCCAAAGGCTCACCGGATACGGCCCTAAAACTCACCGGAAGCCACCCAAAGGCTCACTTTATGGTACCCAAAAGCTCACGCGAACCAGCCCCAACCCTCACCGCCGGAGCCAATTTCGCTAGTATTTCTGGGCATTTCCGAGCCCTGAATCTTGAATCTAGAAGAATCTTTGAATTTGAACATCAAAGGTGAGGTCTGGGGTACCTAGCACTGTGGATATTGGGCTTCGCTGAAGGAACCGGATGCAAAGGGAATTGCCCTCCAGCAATACACCTTCGTTGCGCGCCGGCTAACGCCGTCACAAAGCGGCCTAACGGCCGCAAGGCTTCCACAAGGAGCCAAGCCGCCCGGCAGTGTATGCCTGCACCGAATCGCGAGTGGTGAGGGCGGAGTGCGGCGATACCCCAAAGCTCACCGTTTGGCCCCAATGTGTACGATCGTGTCGGATCGATGCACCCGGCGAACTCCCGATCGGCGTAGCAGCGCAGTTTGGTTGTAATCACTGGTCGCTGTCTGGTGAGGAACGAAAACTGGCGATCGGGGCTGAGCCTCCGGATCTCGTAAGGATTGAGCAGCGGGCACGTGGCTCGATTGACGGTGTGTGCCTAGACCATTCTGCGAGTGATGAGGGCAAAGTGAGGGAGTGTCCCCAAAGCTCACTGCTCGGATCGTCCGACCGAGAGGTTAACCGGCAGGACATGGTTGATGCCGGCGAACGTCACGAACCCTGTGCGCTCGGGTAGATTGCGAATGTCAGTCGCGAGCTGAACGGGCGATCGGGTATATTGGCTGGAAAACGAGGTGTTCTCGCCTGTGGAGGTGCGATTCTGCGACTGGCGGCTGCGGCTCGTAGCGGTCTGAGTGCGGGTCTCCTCATATTCCGCCTCGCCCAGCTCACGGGCGACCCGCTCGGCGAGGTCGATCGCGGTGCAGCGCAGGAATAGCCGGTTGGAGAGGCAGCCGAACAGGGTCTGCGCGGTCTCGCGGCCGTAGCGCTCGACGAGCTGGCTCAGGTCCTGTACCGCGGCGACCACCGCGACGTTGCTCTTGCGCAACCGGGTGACGGCTTCCTTCAACCCGCCGATGGTGCCGATCGAGTCCAGCTCGTCGATGATGATCCAGGTGCGGTGGGTGCTTGCCTGTTCGGCGCGCTCCAGGCCGGCGAGGACGAGCATGTCGATCCATGCGGCGATCGCCGGCCCCTGCGTGCCCTTCTCCATGTCGCGATAGGGCAGCCACAGCCAGCGCCGATCGTCGGAGGTCATGTAGCGGCGCAGCGAGAAGTCGCCCGACGTACCATGTTTCCAGCTCGCCAGCTTCTCGCCCAGGTTGTTGCGGACGCTGACGAGGTAGCGGTCGCCGCCTTCCGCCAGCAGCGAGGCCGCGGGCGTGCCTTCCAGGACCGGGGCGAGGGCGGTGGTATCCCAGGCCGTGGCGATGGTCAGCAGTTCCTTGTTGGTCGTTTCCGTGCCGACCTGCTCGCAGATCGCGGTGAGGAAGGCCTGTGCCTTGCGGACCCACTCACCTGAATCTCCACCGCCGGTCACCGGCACGACCGCGGCGACGAACCGCGCCCATTCGGAGGGGCGGCGGACCTCGTTGCGCAAATCCCAGCCGAGCGAGGCGTCGTCGCCGGCCGACAGCACCAGGTCCTCGTTGCGGCGAAACGAGCGGGAGAGATCGTGGCCGGCATCGAGGACGATTGCACGATCACCGCGGCGCCGGATGTCGGCGAGGAGCTGGCGCAGCGCCACGGTCTTGCCGGTGCCGGTCGAGGCGCAGATCAGGCTATGCAGCGTCTCGACATCGGGCGGCATGGGCACGCTGCCGAAGCGGACCAGGCCGTGCCGCGCCGCCTCGTCGCCGATGAGGTTCATGCGGGCGTCGGCCGACGCATCCGCCTTGGACAACTCGCGCTTCTGGCGGCGCGCGTCGTCGAGGATGAAGCGGACATCGGCTTCGTTCGGCTTGATGGCGGTGAGGGCGCGTTCGTTGCGACGGCGTCGCCGATCGTCGGCAGGGTTGAGCGTACGGGCGACCAGGCCGGCGGCAAAGGCTGGCATATCGGTGCGTGCGATCAGCGTCGTGCCGCGCATGTGCCGACGGGCGACGGCCGGTTGCGCCGGACGTGCGATCCAGAGCCGGTAGGCGGCCACCAAGGCGCTTGCGGCGGCGATCAGGCCGGCGAGGGCCAGGGTGGCTTCGATCGCCTTCAAGCGGGCAGGATCGGGGGCGGTGCCGGTGAGATGCAGCCTGAGGTTGGTCCAGAAGGCGAACCAGTGGGCGGGCTGGCCCTTGTCGCCGAACGCGTAGCCGGCCCACAGCATCAGCGACCTGAAGCCGCCGGTGCCAGGGGGCATCCCGAGTCTTATGACGCCGGCGACGATCGGGAAGGCGATGGTCGCGACGACGGCGGTGACGAGCAGCGCCAGCGCGACCAGGCCGACGATCCGCCAGCCCAGGCTCGAGCCGGCGGGTGTCATCGGTCCGCGCCGGCTTCGCGGAGCGGATGATCGGCAACCCAGGACCAGCGCGAATGGTCGAAATCAAGCAGGAACGCCCTGATCTCGGCCGCCTCCGGCTGCTCCTCCCACTCCACCAGATCGCGGCAGCAGCGCAGGAACGTCTCCGACGTCGGCTCACGATCCGACCGCATCAGGTCGAGAACGTCCTGCATGTAGGGGCGATAGTAGCCGAGCCCGTTGGGGCCATAGTCGTCGAACTCGTCGTAGCGGCACGAGCGTTCGAGCAACCGTCGCGCGAGCGCGTCATGCTCCTCGGAAAATCGGGGCCTGATCTCCTCGGGCTTCAGGCCGAGGGTCTGGCAGAAGTCGAGAAACGCCGGCGTATCCCAATGATAGTAGCGGGCGGCGTCTAGATGACGATAGGCATCCGTTGCGGGGTGCACCGGCAAATTCACCGGATTGAACGTCGCGCCCCGCCGTCCGAGGTCGTGGAAGATGACCACCGGGTCGTTGCGCCAGGGCGTGACCGCGACGCCGATGCGATGCCCGCCGATCTCGATCTCGCGATATTGCCCGTAATAGGGATCGGTGACGGGCGGGGTCTCGTATTTAGGGCATTTCAAGGCATCCAACTCCTTGGCCAGAGCTGACCGGATGATGCTGGACACATTCAGATCGCCATCCTGGCGTGCGGCACAGACCCTCGCATAGAGGTCGTCGTCGAGCCGCGCCGAGATCGTGTTAAGTTTCTTTCCGGTCATGGGCCTATCCTCACCAGGCCGCACCCGAGCGCAACGAAAGTCGCGTATTACACCGGGGTCGTAGCGTATTACCTTGGCAGGGTGCGGTTACGCGCCGGCGTCATTGTCCTTCATTCCTGGCGGCAACCGACTTGAGTGTGTCGACCAGGCCGGCAACCGCCTTCTTGTCGTGGTCGCGCAGAGGTTCGGCGTCGAGGATGGCGAGGAGCCGGCCGGCGAGGCTGGGGGATCGTAGCGCTTGAGAGATTACCGCGGCGCCGACGACGATCTTCTGCCGGGTGTCTTCGGAGCGTGCTTTATCCTTGAGGCGGGCGAGGTTGGCCTGCGCCTCCGCGATCTTCTGTTCGAGCGTGCGAGCCATGGCAATCTCCTGAGGGAAGAGGCTCGCACGAAGCCGCAAACTTCGTCAACCATCCCGAGCGAAGAATGAGTGAAGGGCACGCTTATACATTGACGGTTGTCAATGTGCGTGGTCTCTAGGGGCTATGCCCCGCCGACGGCTCCCCAAGCGCTTTCGCGCTATGAGGCTCCCGCCTCACACTCCGGCCAGCGTCATGCCGCTGGACCCCGTTTCGTAAGTGGCGATCTACCGCTTCTCGGCCGCGATCATTTCTCGCGCCAAGGGGCGCTCGTCAGTCGCGGCGGCAGCGTATCGATCGGGCGCCGAATTGGTGGATGAGCGGACAGGCGCGGTGCACGACTACACGCGCAAGTCCGACATCCAGCACAGCGAAATCATGGCGCCGGAGGGGGCGCCAGATTGGTTGCTGGATCGACCGGCGTTGTGGAACGCGGTCGAAGCAGTCGAGCGGCGCAAGGACGCCCAGCTTGCCCGTGAGGTGCAGCTTGCCTTACCGCGCGAGCTGGATGCGGATCGGCAGATCGCGCTCCTTCGCGGCTTCGTACGCGACGAGTTCGTGGCGCGGGGGATGGTGGCGGACTTTTCGCTGCACGATCATACCGGTAGTGACGGGCAGCCCCAGCCGCACGCGCATGTGATGCTTACCATGCGGTCGATCGACGAGACCGGGTTCGGGCTCAAGGTGCGGGAGTGGAACAGCGACGAGCTGCTGGTGCATTGGCGCGAGCAGTGGGCGCACCAGGCGAACGCGCAGCTCGCCGAGGCGGGTGAGGAGGTGCGGATCGATCATCGCACGCTGGCGGCGCAGCGGGCAGAGGCGCAGGCTCATGCTGCGGTCGAGCCTGAAGGCGAGCGGCGTGACGCGCTGGAGACGCGGGCGGCCGGCATGGATCGCGAGCCGTCACCGTATCTGCGCGCCTCCTGGTACATGGAGCAGAAAGCGCGGGTGGCGGCCGAGGCGGCGGGGCTGTCGTACGAGCCGGTTACCGATCGCGGGGGATGGCTGGCCGAGGTGCGGATGATTGCGGCCGAGCGGTTGGAGGCGGTGAGGACGTTCGCGCAGGAGCTGGCGCAGCGGGCCGCGCAGACCTGGCGGCAGTGGACCGGGCAGGATCGGGAGGAAGCGCCGGCAAGCGATGCCGGTAGTGATGCGGCTGATCGGTTGCGGCGTGGCAGGGAAGCGGCCCAAGCGGAGCAGTCTGCCGCTCCGCCATCGTCGGCGGCCGAGCTGCTGCAGCGTGCCAGCCAGGTCGCGCAGGCCGGGCAGGGGCAAGGTGCGTCGGGCGCCGATCGCCTACAACGTGCCAGGGAGATCGCCCAAGGTCAGGGGCAGGGACTATTACGCCCGCGCGATGGGCAGGGGCAGGATTGATCGGAGCTGATGGGTCATCCTCGCTTTGTCGACGAGTAGGCCCACGATACCGGGCGGACCGCTGGCACCGTGGGCTCAGGCGTGACCGATCACGCGCACTCGGGCAACGCCAGCAGATTATCGTTCCACTGACCGTCCGCATAGGTCCGCAGGTAGGGGCCGTTCTGCCCGTCCACGACTCCGATGTCGGCACGCTTGCCGTTCACGCGTGTGAAAAAGGTATTGGTCTTTCCGCGAATGGACTGAATGACTTCGCTGCGAGTCCATTTCCAGCCGCTGCCACCAAGGTGCGTAATCCCCTCGTATGTGCTGTTGCGCGGCTGCTTATTGATGCAGGTGACCTGAACGTCAGCCATGATCGGCTCTCCTAATTGATGGTATAGCGCTTCCACGGAACCCGGCTGGGGGAGACATGCGACATGAAGCGCGCGATGTCGGTACGGCCGAAGTAGGTGGGGCGTCCGGATGAGTCCTGCGCCATCAGGACAATGGGCATCCCTTGAAAAATGGACCCGAACGAACGGATCGCCGACTGAGCTTCCGTCCGATTATCGACGACGTGGCGCTTCACCACGACGACCGCGAAGGTCACTCCTTGCTCGCGGAGAACCGCGCCTTCGATCTGCATGATCGCTCCCTTCAGCTTTCGCGCACGGTGGTGTGCGGGCTGGCCTTGCCATGTGCCGTGGTGACGTAACGGCCGCTGATCGCGCTCCGATAGTGACTGCCGGAACTGCCGCCCGAATTGGATTCCCGCACCGTCGTGTGCGGGCTGGCCTTGCCATGAGCCGAGGTCACGAACCGACCGCTGATTGCGCTGCGGTAGTGGCCGCCGCTGCTCTTACCCTTTGCCATGCGATGTCCTTTGCATCTGTGACGATCGATTGCTACATTGCAATCACCTGTTTTATATTGCGAGGTAGGTGTGTGATTGCAAGAGTGAAATTATGAGCCGCGGTCATTTTGATGCCGAAGGCTTCTATGCCGCCCTCGATGCGCAGCGGCAGGGGCGGAACATCACGTGGAAAAAGGTGGCTGACGAGTCCGGGGTGAGTGCATCCACGTTGACCCGGCTGGCACAAGGTAAGCGCCCTGACGTAGATAGTATGGCATCGTTGATTGGCTGGTCTGGGCTAAGCGCCGACAGCTTTGTTGCGGGTCTAGAAGAAAGGCCCAACGAAGCTGAACCATTAGCGAAGATAACTGCTTATCTAAGAGCGGATCGGAATCTTACCCCCGAAGGGGCCAACGCGCTCGAAGCCGTGCTCAAGAGCGCCTATGAGAGACTGCGAAGGGCGTAAGGATGAATTTGCGGCGTGGCTTCAAGGCCGAAGCGAATGCACTTTCACGGGAGTTCAGGCAGGAGCTGGGGATCGAGCTTCACGATCCCCTCTGCCCGTACAAGCTTGCCGAGCATCTCGGAGTGCCGGTAGTTCCGCTAAGTGATTTTGCGAACGATAACCCTGAGGCCGTCGCCTACTTCGCCACCCTAAGAGGGCAGAAGGACTTATCTGCGCTGACCCTCTGCCTCGGCGCCAAGAGGCTGATTATCTATAACGACAGGAGCTCGCCGAAGCGGCGAGCGGCCGATCTTGCTCATGAAATTAGCCACATAGTGCTACATCATCCGCCTATGTCGCCGTTCGATGCCAATGGACGGAGGCATTACGACGACGATCTCGAAGGTGAGGCAAACTGGCTCGGGCCGGCCCTTTTGGTGTCCGAGGAGGCCGCACTGCACATCGTGGAGCAAGGCTTTAGCATCCAGGGAGCTTCAACCATCTACAAGGTGTCAGAACAGCTCGTTCGGATGCGCTTGGGTGTGACAGGAGCCATGAAGCGTGTCGCCCGAAGGGCGGCCTAGCGCGAGATCTCCTACTCTCCTGCATCGCGGCGCTCTGGCACGCAGGGGCTGATGTACGGCTGGAACTCCCACCGTGTTGCGCTTGCCGACCTGATCGCGTTCGCGTGGTCGGCCCCCATGCGCCAATCTTGGCCTACTTCAGAAGCATCTAAAACCATCCTGATAATTGCAAGTAGCAGCGTTCTTCTAAGTCTTCTGCATCTTCTGGTTTCCACCAGCGGGCCAACGAGAGCCGCACTAACGTGCCCGCAGGTATGATCGAAATAGGAGCAGGTTCCCCGACGTAAGACATCCCCCTGCGACCAAACCACTGCGGATAGTCATAATGTCTTCCATCATCGCGGAGTGTAAGGTCAGCATCTGGAATCCAAAACCAGGTGCTATAGTCAGGAACGCCACGTGCCCTCGATATAAAGCCGTTATTGTTGCCTGTGAAACCGAGCTTGCCTTCGAATACCTTGTCGACGCCCCCTTCCCACGGGCTAATACGTCCTAGAAGATGCTTCTGTAAGTCTGTTTGCTGTTTTACGTAGTCGAACTTTGTAACCAGTATATCCTCAGTGTGAGGGGGCGAGAGGTTTGCCAAATTTTGGAAATCTATATTCCAGACATCCCCTACATCAAACTGAGACGTAGTATCCCACTGCCCTCCGGGTTTCACCAGCCTGACTGATGTGCCATCAGCCAAGAGCCCACCTATGCAGCGAGACGATCCCGCCATTTTGGTTCTTCCGACGATTAGAACGTTCATGGCCTCAGGTGCTCAACTGGTTCCTCATTACCGCACAGGTGTAATAGGTGCTCCGCAGCAAGCAAGCGGTGACAGGCCGTTGGCGGTCCCTCCACGCAAAACAGGGCGACGGCCTGGGTATCTCCTAACGCATCGATAAGCCGGCTCGGATCAAATGCATCAAGCACTTCCTCACGATACCTTTTAATGAAGGCTGGTGATAGATGTGTTCTATCCCTCTTATTTACGCTCTCTTGTTGATCATCGCTTTTTTGAGTGCTCCGGACATCTGGCGTCGGAGCAAGGTCAAGAGCATGAATGTACTTAATTTCTAAATCTCTTAGAAGCTGCTGAAGGCGAATGCTATTTAGAAAAGCGTACTTTGATCCTCGCATGCCCCGTCGCTGGCGAACATCAACAAACGCTGTAACACCAGCTCGCTTCAGGGCGGTCGTAAAGGACTGCTCTGTGAACCCATAGCCACCAATCGTAAATATGCGCAACGCAGGTTCCTATCTAACGGTAAGCCTTGCGCGACATAAACGGGTCACCAAACATATCGGATTGACCGTCAGTCAACTCGGCTATTACATCTCTCTGAGACTTGGTGTGATCATCGGGAAGTATGTGAGTTACGTCTATGCCTAGCTCGGCAAGTGCTTCGCCAATTAATTTAGAGCGATGGCACTGTGATGGCTGCCCTTCACTGCAAATCATGCAGACGCGATGACCCTGCTTATAAGCAGTCTGGATTCGGTTAATACCTTGGACAAAGAAGCTTTTAGAGCGTGTCTTAAGATAATCTACATGGCCATCGGTGTAGCAATCATCGTCCTTCGGCCTTCCGCCAAGTAGGTCTCCCATGAAGACATACTTGATTCCTTTTACTCGAAGCGCTTGTTTTAAAGCCTCTCGCGAAAAATCAGGCTGAAAGCGGGAGTAGGGAGATGATCTAACGTCGATCACATAGCCAATATCTGCACGACGCAGCTGCTCAAGAATTTTACCTTGAGAGTGGCTGCCATAGCCGACTGAGAAAACCTGTCCGTTTGGCATAATCGATCATCTAGCTGCTGATGCACTATCGTAGCCCGGTTGCCGGGCGACTGCGAGCGCTGTGTGAAAGCACGAGAGAGTCGTGCTGCCAAACCCCACGAGGTGTGCGAGAAATGACAATCGTCGCGGATCGGTCCGAGCTGCCGCAGCTGATAGCCTCCTTTGCCCCCTATTTGTCTGTAGCCCGATGAAGTTCACGAAATAGGTCATCAAAGGCACGATCTGCACCCCAGGCCTGAGCCGACGTGAATGCCATCATTCGCACCTGATCACTGTTCAAGGCGCCACCCTCGGGTTTGTATCCGAGGTCGTGATTAGCCTCGGACCAAGCGTGCTGAAACAGTGTTTTTATCTGCAACTCAAAAAAGTGGGGGACGTTTTCAGTTTCCCACTCCGGATCAATTATCTCGCTGGGGAAGTAGCAGACGTAATGCCTACCAAAATACCCGAACTCCCATTCTGATACCGGAACCAGATCCTTCTCTTCGATAGTCCTAAGATAAGGAAGAAGTTTACCTGAAATACGATCCACATCCGTTTTGTAAAAAACCGTCACGCGGGCGCCGATCTGATCCTGAATTTGAACGAGCGGCTTTTCGTACTTTCGATTACCGTTCGTATCGGTGTTTTCACTTTTTTTTATAAAGCGCTCAATACTCTTTGCTCGCACTGAAATACGATCGATGCGGGGCTCCCCTTCCAAGCTTTCAACGATGTACGCGGACAGGTCTGCCGCAAGCGGCTGAAGAACCTGCGAGAAACGCGCCCGATACGCGACTTCGACACTCATCTAAGGCTCTTTTCCAATTTCTGGTTTACGACTTTACCCGTCGCTATAAAGGTAACCGAACCATCGGCTGCCGCCTCTCCATGTTCGAAAACGTCATCAAACTCCGAAGCCGCAGCTGTCAGCATAGCGCCCGTGTCTAGTTTGACGGTTTTATATGGCAGCTGGCGGTCGAATTCCTCCGCGCTGAAACGGAACTGTTCGTCAAGAAGTCGCCCGTGTTTCACTTGGCCAGCCACCTCCGCCTGAGCTTGCGCCGACAGCCCAATCCGCGTCAGGAACTCCCGTGCTGTCATGACCTGCTGGTCTAGATTAGCTCCCAACGTGGCGGCTGCCGTGATCTCGCGTTTGACTTGCATGTTCTCAGTTTGTGAAGATGCCTTCCTCATTGCTACAGCCAGAACCTTAGTTCCCTGTGCAGACGTGATCTTAAAGTCTGAATCCAGAAAATCCGATATCCAGTATCGCGAAACCTCAACCTCGCCACTGTTGATCTGACGGTCAACCGCCTTACCGGACCAAAACGTCTGAGCCGTCACCTCATCCTGATACAGGACCGCTTTATAAGAGCTGATGCTTCGCAAAAAGACGCGCTCTACGAATTGAACGCTTAGTTCGGCGCGATCTTCATCGGCAAGAATCCCGCTGTTGGCAGCAAACCGAGCGATGACGATCTTTCGCTGCGTGCCAACAAGTCCCGTTGCAATGAAGAGAAGCCCTAGCGCCGAACGCTTAGTTGAATGCGCGGCGAGCCGTGTCGCAAGCATCAGCCCAGCCTCGATAGAGGGCATGCGCGCGTACTCTAGCAACAGGCTTCGGCAGGGATTCTCTACGGCGTTAGGTGCGACTGGATTAAACGCGATATCAATCGAGCACTCACGCTCCGCCTTCCCGTAGATATCACTGAGCAGATCAAAAACCTCACCCGCAAGCGGCACGTCTGCTCCACCGATCAGCTTTGGCTCAGCGGCATTCTTATTCGGATACACAAGGTAGGTATGTAGAGATTCGATCGTCACCGCTCGCCCTCCTGCACTATCGTCGCACAGCTAGCACGCCGGATCAGAAATTTGCCATCTCGGTGGCTCAGAAGCACTACCTACCCAGTGGCTACTAGTACATGGTCGTGGAGATCTGGGAGGCTGAAGGCTCGCCGGCACCGGAAGCAACACACCCAGCTACCCACATCGGGGTTCCCGGCAACAGCTCGCGCTAGCGGCTGATCCGGTTGGACTGGCCCTATGAAACCAAGGGTCCCAACTGGAAATCGTTAGTGTCAAAACCGGTCGGTTGTGGCACCGTCTGAGGTTCGCTGCGTAATATTAGAACAGCCGGTTTAGCAGCCGTGGCTCGCTGGCCTTCAAACGGTCCAACATGGTGTTGACATAGAACATGTCGGGGCTGGCGATGGCGGGGAGGACGACTACACCATAGTCCGGCTGGTCGATGTCGAGGGTGAAGACCACCAGGCCCACACCGTGGATGCTGCACAGCGAGGTCAGGCGGTTCATGTCGTCGCTTGTGGTGGTTCGGGGTACGACGATGTAGCTCTTGTGGCTGAACAGCCGATAGGCGACCGCCTGACCGAAGGCGACGACAGGTTGGCTCGGGGTGGCCTTGATCTCTGCCGTTACGATCTGCGGCTCAAACTTGAAAATGTCTTGCGCGCGGGGTTTCAGGACGCCCATCACATCAGGGGTGCCCCACTTGCCGCCCAGCACGCTGCCGCCCAGCGGGCCGGCGATCGTCACCTCGTCATTCTCCTCCAGCCATTCGGCAAAGCTGGCGTAGAAAGCTTGCTCCGACACGGATGCGGCGTTGGGCGCGTCCGCGTTGATAGTGACAGGGGCAGTGGCGACTGCCTCATCCTGCGCGACGGTTTCGGCGGCGTCAGCTTCGGCGAAGCGTGCGAGTTGGTACGTGCCACGCGCAATCTTCACGACGTCGTCGGCACCGTGGAAGAGGAGGTGCGTCGCACCGCGGATGCTGTTGGCCGGTGTTTCGGGGTGAGCGGATCCGACCGCCTTGAGCACCTCGGCCCAGCGCAAACCGCCGGGGTTTGCCGCGAGGATAGCGCGGGCTTCGTCCTGGATTTGTGAGCGGTTCAATTTCGCCACGCTCGTTTCCCTTCCGGTCAGTTCTGCGCTTCCCCGCCGCCAATCAGTATGGATAAAAGCAGCGGGCACATCGGGCCGTAAACCGCCTCGATCACGCGAGTTGATTAAGTTTCAGCTGGCCAGCGCCAGCGCCGGCGACGCCGGCGCTAAAGCCCCATAGAGCCTCTGAGGCTCTG
This sequence comes from Sphingomonas benefaciens, assembly GCF_052907485.1. NCBI lineage: Bacteria > Pseudomonadati > Pseudomonadota > Alphaproteobacteria > Sphingomonadales > Sphingomonadaceae > Sphingomonas > Sphingomonas benefaciens. The sequence goes on from NZ_JBREIC010000011.1 coordinate 21,691, forward strand.
TAGGTCCGCCAGGAACTCGTCGGCCATCTTCATCGTGTAGATGCGTGCAATCTTACCCTGGTTCTGACGCTCGACAATCTTGCGCAGGTCTGAGCGCCGGGCCGTCCAGGTCGAGCCGTCCGTCACGAACAGGAGCGTCGTGTCGTGCCGCTTGGCATCGATAATCGCATCCAGGTCGCCAATGATGTCGGTCATTTTCGACCCGGTAGCGTTGTAGCCTTTGACCTCGATGACGATCCGGGGCCGGCCTTTGTCGGGCACGGCAATATCGCATTTGGCGGTTTTGCCATCGGCGCCGGTGAAGGTGCAGCGGGTCTCATAGGCGCTTCCGAACACCTCTTTTACCAAGGCTTCGGCAAAATCTTCCAGCCCTCGGCCGCGCTTCTGCCCTTGGATGGCGGATCCACGGCCGGAGCGCAGCCGCTCAAGGAGAATGTCGCTCCAGATCGGCTGATAGTTGATCGTAGTCGTCATTAGACCGGGCAGGCCCAGCCGGTTGAAGGCGTCGAGAAACTTCTCCCTATCGGCCTTGTAGCGTTTGATCCCGATCCCGCCCTCGCCAAGTTCGCGAGTCAGCTCGATCGTCATGTTGTCCTTGGACAGCATTAGGAACAAGCGGGCGCAGAGGATCCCTCGCTCGAACCCTTGGTCGAGCATGGCGGCCACGTCCTCCCGGTCGTAGCTTTCCTTGGCCGGCAGTTCGGCCAGAAGCGCCATTGCCTCTGCCGCCGTTTCGTCCATCCACTCGACGTTAAGGGGGCTAAGGTTGCGCTCGATCTCGTCGAGGGTCTGATCGCGGACCAGCATCATTGCCCCACAATCAGGTATTCAGTCACGGCAGCGCGCTCGACGCCCCCGTGCGTACCGAAGTGATAGCGGTGCGGCTTCTCGAACACCCGCACGCTGCTTTTGTGCTTACGCATCAGGCTCTCAAGCTGCTCAAGGTCTGGAAAGCCGTTCGAACTGTAGGACAGCACAATCTGGCTTTTGGCGAACCGGGAGAACATGCGGTCGAAGGCTTCAACAGCGGTGCGCCGATAGCTGAATGGCGTGTACCGCTTCGCGATCTTCTTGACCTTGGTCGACGGATCCACGGGCAGGCCCTGCCAGTAGCAGGATAGGCCTTCCAGAAAATGATAACGCTTGATGTAGCAGTTATCATCGGCCCGGGGGACGTAGGGCGGGTCGAGATAGACCAGATCGACCTTGCGCCGGGGCAGCTCGAATAGGTCGGAGCGCAGCGCTTGGTTGCGGCGGCCGTTGTCGAAAATGGCAGCATTGTAGATTTCGATCTGCTCAAGAAAATGCTCCTCGATCGAAAGCTGGAGGTCGCGGCGACCGTCATCGTAGCGGGACAGGTCGCCCGAGATTGTGAATACGCCTCGGGGCTGCCGCTTGAGGCAGGAACGGAACAGGGCCGCATAGGCGAGCGCCTGTTGATAGGGATCCTGCAGCTGGCCGATGTTACCTGAAACACGATCCAGAAAGCGCAGGTCCTCAGGCGTGTAGAACACGCCGTTGAAGGTCTTCTCGATAAAATGGTGGGTGGCGGGCGTACGATCGAGCAGGCGCTTGATTGCCTTGCCGTCAAGATGGATGCTGTTGTTCTCAACCGTCGCACGGGCAACGGTGCTGGTGAAGTTCAGGAAGTCCGACGCGATCACGCGCCGCTCCATCGCTTTCATCATGTAGGCAACGCAGCCGGTGCCAGAGAAAGGATCCAACGCCGTTTCGAAGTCCAAGCCTTCCAGAACGCTATAAATCCAAGGCAGCAGCCGTGCTTTAGATCCCATGTAGCGCAACTCGGGGTAGCGCGCGGCTCGGGCGGGAAGAGCAGCCGGCTCCCTCGGTTTGGGACACAGCGCAACGACCTTAGCCGGGGTCTTAGGGACAGCTTTTAGGGCCTGGCTCATGCTGCCTCACTTTGGAGCGAGCAGCGCCCGCCGGGGATGTTCTGGTATAGGGTCGAGGTTGTCGTTGCTAGCCATGGGGCGCGGACAATGCCCGGTACAGGGTGGCATGGTGGCATTTGAGCAGCTTGGCCGCTTCGCGGACTGACGTGCCCTCCCCTACTAGACGCTCCCCTAGGGTGATTTGGTCGGTGGTGAGCTTAGGCGGGCGGCCAAAGCGGACTCCCCTTGCCTTAGCCGCCACCCGCCCACTGCTAGTTCGTTGGTGGATCAGCTCGCGCTCGAACTCGGCGATGCCGGCGAACACAGTCAGCACCATGCGCCCGGCGGGTGAAGTGGTATCTGCCCAAGGCTCAGCTATCGAGCGTAGGCCAGCGCCAGCTTCTTTCAACTTCTCAGCAATGTCGAGCAGGTCGCGGGTGGAGCGTGCCAATCGATCGAGCCGCGTCACCACCACCGTGTCGTCGTCGCGCAGCTGCTCAATCATCTTGGCCAGCTCGGGTCGGTCGCGGCGTGCGCCCGAGACCTTCTCCTCGAAGGTTCGCTTGCATCCAGCCTCCTTCAACGCGGCGCGTTGTAACCGGAGGTCTTGGTCATCGGTGGACACACGGGCGTAGCCAATCAGCATGTCGCGAATATGCATCGAAATTGGTGTATTTAGCAACCGACTTTTGCGACAGGCGTGCACGAGGAGCAAGGCCGCCCATTGCCGTTGTCGCGAAACTTAGAAAATTTGCGACAGAGCCACTGTGATCATGCTCCGTGTACATCTCCCGCGCTTGCTATCAGATACCTGTGATCGGACATTGAGTTCATCCTAACGTTTTGGAAGGGAATAGGATGGCTGATTTGGGGACAACCCGCACGCGTTTGAGAGAGGGCTAGGAGCGAACGGTTCGTATCAGCCGGCTCAGCGAAGTGATCGTGGAAGCATGGCTGCGCGAAGACCGCCGGCTCGTGATCGAACGACTGCCGCAAAAGTTGGGCACTAAACTCCATCTCTTGCTGAAAGGCGATAAGCGGCCGGACTTTGCGGCTGCATTCGATGAGAATGAGGACTATTTTTTCGTTGACGCCAAGCTTCCCGATACAAACGGGCTTACTTATTTTTCGCTGTCACAGGAGGAAATCCACGACTTCCGGCTCGGTATCAAACAGCTGGGCTCCGATACCCTGCTGATCGCGCTTGTGTCGCGCGAGGGTGTCGACCTGCTATTCCTTATTGGGCTTGACGAGATCGCCGCGGACAACGAATTTGGCCCCCCAGGCGTCTTCAAGCTCGATCCAAATGACGAGGGGCGACGCTTCGGTCCGATCGGAAGGCCGGCCTACGACGTCGCCGTTACGCGTCTCAGACACGAGGGCTTTAGCGGCGACTTGCCAGCATATCCGGACCCTGACCCGGCCTGCCAGGATCGCTAGAAAGTACGCCGAGAAGCCATGCATATTTTATCAGCGCATAATCGCAGCGAGTTTCTCGCAACGCCGCAGCTGGTGCGCTTCGACTTTGCCAGCGGCAGGAACGGGTTCGAGCCGACCTTGCTGGTCAAGGCCGATGTCGTTGTGCTCAAATACCTGACCCGGGGCGTCCGGCTCCAGCTGATGATCGCTCAGACCTATGGTGATCGGCTGATCTATAGCCTCATTGTCCACGATGATCCGACATCGCCCGGGATCATCTGGTCAGTACTCGAACGCGAGGAAGAACGGCAGGCGCTGCTCGGTCTTGCGGAGGGTAAGCCGCTCCAGGTTTTCTTGTTCAACGAGCTGGCGATCAACGTCGCTTGGGCGGAGATGGAGGTTGCCGTCGCCGGCAACAGGCTTGGATCGCTCTCTGCTTATGCCGGGCTCGGCAAGTTTGATCATTCCGGCGTCGTCGCGAGGGTCGATGACATCTACACCGCCTTACGCGATGGCAAGGTCGCCGATCCGACAATGTTGCTCATTGACCTGCCGGCCGTGCCGGAGTGGCACCAGGTGCGGAACTCGCTGATCACCAGTCGATCGGGCGTTAGCGAAATGAACCTGTTCGATCTTGACGAAGGTCGCCAGCAGGAGAAGCTCGTCATCTGGCTCGCTGACAATCTGCATCCCGACGTCATCATCGACCAGCCGCAGATCATGAAGAGCGGCCGTTTCCGCGAGCTGACCGACATTCTCCTCGGCTACTCGGGCGGCACGTTCATCTTCGAGTCCAAGGCGCTCAAGCTGTTCAATCGTCCCGAGCTTCCCGACCGCACCAAGCTCAGCAAGAATGTTCTTGCCAGCATCAAGAAGGGGCTCAAGCAGCTGAAGGGTGCGGCCCGCCAAATACGGGACGGCGCGACGATCTACGACCTCGACGGCCGCGAGCAAGAGGTTGAGCGCACCCAGCCGATCCACGCAATTATCCTCGTGCCCGACCTAAGGTTGCTGCCACCAAAGTTTGGGTTCGACATGATGGTGGAGTTCGTGAAGGCGACGCGCGGCTATCTTCACATCCTCGACCCTTCGGAACTGCTGCGGATCGTCCAGATCGTCGAGGGGCTCGTTCGGCGCAGTGAGAGCCAAACCATTACGCCGATGATGGCGCTCGACAGCCGGTTCATCGAGCGCGCTGAAACCTGTGTCGAAGCTCAGTCGCTGAACGTCGAGATCATCACGCGGTTCGAAGCCGCGTTCTGACGCTGAGTCGTTAAAAGAGCTTCAGCCCATACGGCGGGTTGTAAATCCAACTTGTTCACTTGTGGGCTGTTCAAGCGCTTTGATCGCTGCGGTAATCCAAACCCTTTATATCACAGATGCTAGGACTGGCATGCGCGCGTTGCGCGCTTCGAGATACGGCATGCCCTCGCGGATGACGAGCTGGCGGACAACAAAGCCGCGGTCGACGATCGCGATGACGATACGGCCGTTGACCGGCTTGGCGTCCCGGTCGACCACGACGACGTCGTTATCGTAGAGGCCGGCATCGACCATCAAGCTGCCGCCAACCCGGACGACGAAGCTCGCGGCGCGATCGAGGCGCAGCAGCTCGATCAGGTCGATCGCATCCTCCTGCCAGTCATGCGCCGACGCCGGCCGCCCCGACGCTCCGCAGGCGCAGATCGGCCGGCACCGCGGCGACGGGAATGGGCTGATTGGATGCGAAAGACAGGCGCGGCGTCATTCCTCCGCTCCTACCGTCGATCGGAACATATTGAGAACGTCTGATTTCTATCCTGCGACGAAGCGCGGTGCTGATCGATTGTGCCCCGGTGCAACGCGTTGCATCGCACTGCATCCTGTTGCAGCGCGTCGGCATCGTTTGCGTTGCGCTCGCCTTCTCGACGGCCAGTTCGGTGATCGACGGAAGTTACTTCGCTATCGTTGGCGAAATTCGCTACGTTCACCGCGTACGTGGTTCGACGAGGCTTCGACGTGCGATCCACGTGCGCTTCGTAAGGGATTTTTCGATCGACATTTCGGCTTTCGATATTACGCCTAATTTTAATGCGGCATTCTTTGGTGGATATCTAACGTGGAATTCTAATTTCTACTCTTATGGATCGTTGGTATCCACGTTGGTGCACGATAAGCGGAATAATTCGGTGTGCAAAAGATGCGCTATATGATTTAGGCTTGGTTTCGCTCTTAAAGCGATTTCTGTTCGACGTTATGAGCTTCGCCTACATATTGTAGGCTACAAATTGAGGATCGTAGCCGACATCTTAATGTCGTGTTGACCGGCCATGGATTTGGGATTATAGCGCCACCACCCACCCCCCGAAGCGCATCCTTCGGGATGCGTCGAGGGGGCCCGTTCACACCGGGCTTACCCCGCAAATTGCAACTCTGGACGGGGGTGGCGATCTAGTGGCGACTAGAGGGTGGCCCGCGATTTAATCGCGGGCCACTTCTTGTGTTTTAGCCCTGACGGGGATTTATGTCAAATCCCGTGTTCTCATTGGATCGTTTCCAGATACGCTGCATCGACAGACATGAAGAAACGTTGATGCAGGGCAATGCCGCTCAAGCAGTGGCCTCACCCGACATTTGTTGAAAAGCCTAAAATATCATCGTCACGCCGATTGCTAATCATTGCTTCCCCGCCCTACAGTTTCAGGGTGATCCATCCGCCAGAGGAGCAAGCATGGCAGACGAATACGCAACCCATCCCGTCGAACTCGCGACCGAGTTGACGATCGCTTGGCTGGGTAACCAGCACAATCGCGTCACTCCCGAAGACGTCCCGGCCTTTCTTCAGAAGATGCATGAAACCGTGTGCGCACTTGCCGATGGCGGTAGTGCTTCCGCCGAACAGGCTTCGATAGCAACCGCCGAATATACGCCGGCAGTATCGGTGCGGAAGTCGTTGTCTTCACCCGACGTCATCGTCAGCATGATCGATGGTAAGCCGTACAAGACGCTGCGGCGTCACCTTGCGACTCATGGCCTGACGCCTGACGAATACCGCGAGCGGTATAACCTGAAAGCCGATTATCCGATGGTGTCGCAAGCCTATTCGGAAAGCCGCCGCGCGATGGCCAAAAAGATCGGCCTCGGCCGCAAGCCTGGCCAACGGCCCGCCAAGAAGACGGCCTGATTGGCGATGGCAAGGCATCGCGCGAAGCGGGGCGTTCCGTTTCGCGCGATCCTTCCGACCTCAGGCCATGCTGAGTGGATCCGCGCCGGTACGATAGCACCGATCGAGCGCCGTCTGCAGGTGGCACGCGATCGTCGTGCCTTCCCCCTTACTTCATCCAGAAGGGCCAAATTCGGTGGCCAGCGCCAGCGGGATGCGCGATTCCGTGGCAACACCTGAGCGCGTCGACGCCGCGCAGTTGCGCAGCCGTCTACATCACGTCGAGCTGCTCTAGCATCTTTGCGACCGCCTCAGCCAAATCGAAAGCGGCGGTCACGATCCGCGCTCGCTCGCTGGCTCCCATCAGTTCCTCCCGAATTAGATAGCCGGCGATGCACCAACTGGTGCGCCGTCCGTGAAACCAGCTGCTGGAAGCCGAAGACAAGTAAGGCGCGAACCCCTTAGTGGGTGGCTTGGACATGCGCGTCCACCCACTGTCGATCGATCTGGCTCTTGTCCTACGGGTTTCCGAGCGCCGTCACGATTCGCGTAGGAGAGTTGCGCGAATGACGTGGTCGAGGGCATTTCACTGCCGTAATCTATAGCGCCTGACGCACAGGATGCCGTGCAGCGCACACCGATCATCGACACGATGCTCATCGGGACCTCCGGAAAAGGCGACCGAGGCGGACCCATGTGTCTGCCCGTCGACTTGAACGGGTCGCTCGCTCTGGTCTTCCTGCATAGTCTGACTTCTCAATTGCGCGCCTCACATCAAAGAGACCTTGCATTCCGGATGTGATGAGGGGCGCGGCCGTGAACCGCTCTGCCCATCCATCTGCGCATTCGGTAAGAGGATTAAGAAGGCGAAAGGTTAGACGCACCTTCGATAGTCGGCGATAAAGCGCTTAAAAAAGCGTCGAGCGCAAGAGGCCTGCCCGCTTCGGCTTTTTTCTTGGGCTGCCGGGCTTGTACTACATCCATATGAGGTTGCCGCTGATCCTTGCCGTTGCGTCGCCCTCCAATACGACATCGCCCATTACGTTGCTCAGCAGCAAGGTATCGGCGTCTACAGTGATAGGACCTTCGGCACTGCCACGGACGACCTACATCGTAATGCCCCTTGCTGCCACGTCTCTTCCAACGGGACATCGATATTTGTGGACAATAGCAATGCAATACCCTTAGCATCAATTACTTTCGCACAAGATCCAAATTACGTTATCTTCGCCCCACCGCTAGTGAAATTCTGCAAATTTCTGATCCTGGGAGTAATTCATGCCCCCCTACGTATCATCCGCTCGTAATAGCACCCCAATGACCGGCATACTGCTTTGCTTTTCACATCTGCGATGGAATTTTGTTTTTCAGCGACCTCAGCACCTTATGACGCGGTTCGCTCAACGTATGCCGATTGTTATTTGGGAAGAGCCCGAGTTTGTAGATATCAAAACGCCGGGCGTTTCCATTCGTATGGAAGGTGTAAATGTGCGGGTGGTCACGCCACAATTGCCGCACGACATGAATGTGGCAGCCACGCAGCATGCGCTGCAAATGCTGCTTCACTCGTTCCTGGCAGATATGCCCGCGGTCGCTATTCGCTGGTATTACACGCCAATGATGTTCGCCTTCTCGGCAAATGTGAAGGCGGCGCGCACTGTATACGACTGCATGGACGAACTGTCGGCGTTCCTTTTCGCTCCGCCCGAGCTACTCACCCTCGAATCCAGGCTGCTAGAAGTTGCGGATTTGGTGTTCACCGGCGGCCACAGCCTGTACGAGGCTAAGCGCAAACGTCACCGTGATGTACGTCCATTCCCGTCTAGCGTCGACGTCTGCCATTTTGCCCGCTCTCGTGAGCATCGCCCTTTAGCCAGCAAGCCGCCGCATTTTGGCTTTTACGGCGTCATCGATGAGCGAATGGACCTGGGCCTACTTCGCCAGCTTGCGGAGGCGCGGCCGGACTGGATTATTGAAATCATTGGACCGGTGGTGAAGATCGATCCAGCTCACCTGCCGCGAAACAGCAACCTGCGCTATCTTGGCATGCTTGAATATGATGCGTTGCCAGAAGCAATCGCCCGTTGGGACGTTGCGCTTATACCATTTGCAATGAATGAGGCTACGCGCTTCATCAGTCCGACCAAGACGCCGGAATATCTTGCCGCCGGGCGGCCCGTTGTCTCAACCCCGATAGCAGATGTGGTGCGGCATTACGGCAACTTAGCTGGTGTTCGCATTGCAAACACCGGTTCGGCTTTTGTTGAGGCATGCGATGCGGCGCTGGAGCTAGCGCGTGGAACCGACCGTGGGTGGCGTGATGAGGCCGATGCTTTGCTGGCTGCGACCTCCTGGGACGATACCGCGACCAGGATGATGGCCGCCATTGATGGAGTATCATTTGGCACAGCGCATGCCATTGAATATGAGCAGTACGACGTTCTCGTCGTCGGCGCGGGGTTTGCCGGTGCCGTGATAGCAGAGCGGCTTGCGGCAGACTCCGGCAAGCGCGTGCTTGTGATTGACCGCAGGCCTCACATCGCTGGTAATGCTTACGACGAACAAGACGCCGCAGGCATCCTAGTTCACCGGTATGGACCGCACATCTTCCACACCAACTCTGGCCAGGTGTTTGAATATCTGTCGCGCTTCACCCGCTGGCACCCGTACGAACATCGCGTGCTGGCAGAAGTGCGAGGAAAGCAGGTGCCAATCCCGATCAACCGCACGACGCTGAACTCACTGTTCGACGCGCAGCTCAAGACGGATAGTGAAGTTGCCGCCTTTTTTGCCGCCCGTGCGGAGCCTATTGATGTCGTTAAAACATCAGAGGATGTAGTGGTTGGCACGGTGGGACGTGAGCTCTACCAACTATTCTTTCAGGGTTACACCCGCAAACAATGGGGATTGGACGCGTCAAAGCTGGATAAGTCGGTAACCGCGCGTGTGCCGATCCGAACCAGTGAGGATGATCGCTATTTCTCTGACAGGTACCAAATAATGCCGGAGGACGGCTTCACGGCGATGTTCATGCGCATGCTTGATCATCCAAATATAACAGTACGCCTTTCTACCGAGTTTGATGACGTTAAAGATAAAGTTTACCACGATCAGCTAGTCTATAGCGGACCAATCGACGAATACTTTGACTACTGTTATGGTCACTTGCCCTACCGCTCATTGCGATTCGAGCACCGTATTTTAGAACGGGAGCGATATCAGGCAGCCGCCGTCGTTAATTTTCCAGACGAGGCGGTGCCATATACTCGTGTAACCGAATTCAAGCAGATAACCGGTCAGCGTTGCCCGGTCACTAGCGTGGCATTTGAGTATCCATCCGCGGAGGGCCCTCCTTATTATCCAATACCACGCCCAGAAAATCAAGAACTTTTCAAGAAGTACGAGGCGCTTGCTTTGTTAAATCCTAACGTGGTATTTATTGGCCGCCTAGCTAATTATCGCTATTACAACATGGACCAAGTTGTGGGGCAGGCGCTAGCGACATACCAGCGAATGAAGGCACGGATTGCAACGCTAGGCTAAACCGTACTTTAGAATCCGGTACGGGTAGAATGTCTAGTCGTTGTTGCGTCCCAAGGGATTGCTGTCTTCCTTTTATTATCGTCGCGAGAGATGCATTATGACCACCAACTCGTTTCCCATTGAGCTATGGGGTGGAGTCGAGTGTACGGTGAATCGCGTGGGGGATCATTATCGCGATCAGGTAAGGTTGAGCGGACACCACGATCGGTTGAGCGACCTAGACCTTTTCGCCGATCTTGGGCTTAAGGCAATACGCTATCCGGTTCTTTGGGAGAGGACTGTTCCGGAGTTGGGTAAAGATCCTGATTGGCGCTGGCCTGACGAGCGCCTGAACAGGCTGCGCGCATTAGGTATCCGGCCAATCGTTGGCTTGGTTCATCATGGCAGCGGCCCCCGTCACACCAATCTTGTTGATGACCGCTTCGCAGCGGAACTAGGCCATTATGCGGCGGCTGTCGCAGAGCGCTACCCGTGGGTGGAAGATTTTACCCCCGTCAATGAGCCGCTAACGACCGCTCGCTTCTCAGCGCTGTATGGCCACTGGTACCCCCATGCAACCGATCCGCGATCTTTCTGGCTGTCGCTGCTCAACCAAGTGGATGGAACGCGGGCCGCAATGCGGGCAGTGCGGCGCGTCAACCCAGCGGCGCGCCTGATCCAAACTGATGATCTGGGCCGAACTTACGCAACTGCACCGCTTGGCGAACAAGCAGCTTATGATAACCTCCGTCGCTGGGCGGGATGGGACCTACTGTTCGGTCGAATCGATCGTTCGCACCCGTTGTTCGCGATCATAGAGCGAGTAGGATTGGGCGAGCGCCTAATCCAAATCGCCGATGATCCTTGCCCTCCAGACGTCATCGGCATCAATCATTACCTAACTAGTGACCGCTTCCTTGACCACCGGGTCGACAGGTACCCGGCGCATCTTCATGGCGGCAACGGGAAAATCGCCTATGCTGATACGGAGGCGATCCGCGTGCTCGATCCGCCGCCATCAGGGCTTGGCGGTGCGCTACGTGAGGCATGGCAGCGCTATCGCACGCCGATTGCAGTCACCGAGGTGCATAACGGCTCTACACGTGAGGAGCAGTTGCGCTGGGCGGCGGAAGCTTGGGACATTAGCGTATCGGTCGCAGCCGAATGCGTTGATATCCGCGCAGTCACGGCTTGGTCGTTACTTGGCAGCCAGGGCTGGAACACGCTTGTGACGAGAGACGGCAAATATGAGTCGGGGGTGTATGACGTGGCAGATGGTACGCCGCGTCCTACGGCACTGGCCTCGCTTTGGCGAAACTTGCCGCTCGGCGCGCTACGTCCTCCGGTATCTATGGAGAATGGCTGGTGGCGGCGCCCGGAGCGGCTGATTTATGGCACCGCTAGAACCGCTGCCTCAAATGAAGCGCCGTCCCAGCCAAGATCTTCACACCTACTGCTGATCTGGAAGGGAAAAGGTATTGCCACACAAGCGTGTATTCGTGCTTGCATGGCGCGTGGCATCAGCCACGCTTTGGTTGAGGCTAGCCCATCCACAATTAACGGCATCGACTCGGTCCTCGACGAGCTAAGTGCCTGGGGTTTGCTGTACATACGGGCGGACGACGTACTAAATGAGAAGAACTTACTCATGACGTTTGAACTGGCAAAAGCGTGCTTAGCGCGCGGGATGGCGTTTCTAGACGTGCTCAACGCCTCGGACGAGAATACCGCCAGAAATATGTCGAAAAATCGCTTCCGCTCGGACCCGTTCAATAGTGAAGAATCCGGTACACCAGCGCCTGACGCAGGCGCCGTCCTCTGGCAACAGATGGCGGACGATGCGATCGACCGGTTGATCGACAACGCAGCCGGCGCGTAATTATCCAGGACTGGATGCGACACTTTAATCTGGCTTACCCGCACACTCCAGAGCTTTTACAACAAAAAGCTTGGAGCGTGATTACCGTCCCGCGACAGCAAGACCAGACGAGTTGTACAAAATAAAATTGTGAATCGACGGAAAAGTCTGAAATCATGACAGAAAGGGAAGCGCTCTGCCGATCGGTGCGGTCCCACCTCACATAGTGGACAGCACTGGCGACGGCCTAGCTGCAACGCGCCCATATAAGCCTGCCTCATGGCCAGTAGCGCGAGACTTTTCGCCAACATTTGCCGTCACGCCCCCCTTTTTCATGTCGTCGCCTTGCCATCACCTACGAGATTCCCTCGTGGATCAGCGGCCTACGATTGTAGAGACAAAATTCTATCCTGAAATATGACGGAACAACCGCCGTGTTTCAGTCGGACGAACTGGAAAGCACGGCTGCGGCATAACATTTATAGGCACCGTTTGTCACACATTCCGCTTGCGAACGCTAGTTTGCCGCTTCATCATCGCACCATAGGGAGAGAGGGAAGGCGACCATGCGTCTTTGTAAAATTGCTCTTGTGTGTGTGCTCGTCGGCAACGCGCCAGCTGAGGTTCCAGAGGGCCAGTTTCAGAAATGGACTGCCTATGAAAAAAAGCCGATACACTTCAATTCGGGCGGCATCAGCGTGCGAGTCGAGGCTCTGCCATGTCCTGCTCACCCTGTCGGCGATACCTCATGTGCAGCTGACGGGTATAACAATCAGGCTGCAGTGATTGTAGCAGCCCCCGGAATACAAACTGTTTCGGTCCCGACTGATCGACAAAGCGCGTACGCCCGAGTGGCGGTAGTTCGGTTCCGCAAAGGCGACCCCCGCCCAGGAGTAATTATCGAAAGCCAATACGGCGGCTCTGGAGGCGATATGACCGCCCAGTTTTTGATTCCAAACGCGACTGGCTACAAAGTAGCAGCATTCAACGCAGCTGATCGAGATAGCCTGCAAGGCAAGTTTCCCGACGCTTCGAAAGACATATCCGGGGATGGCGCCATCGACCTCAGGTTAGATGATGGACGCTTCGACTCTCGCTTCGCTTGCAATGGCTGCTCTCCTCGCCCTCCGAGGTTCTTTACTGTGAAGAATGGGGAAGTGGTCGAAGAGAGCAGAGATCCGACGCTGCGAAAAGCTTTTGCCGGTGAAATGAAGCGGCTGGAGCCGCTTTGTCTCTCTGATAAGCCTGATCGAAACGGAGCTTGCGCCGCCTATGTAGCTAATGCCGCGCGCTCAGGAGATTTCAAAGCCGCATGGTCTGAAATGCTGCGGCACTATGACCGAAGCGTGAGCCCTTGGCAGCCCTGTGACGTGCCGGTGACCGGATCGAACGGCCAATGCCCCGAGGGGCATCAAAAAAGCTTTCCCGAAGCGCTTAAAGCATTCCTATCGGCAACGGGATACCTTCCGGCGTAACAGGGCCTAGCCATCGATTTACAGACTGCCTTCCGGAAAGACATGGAAGAGTTATTCCGCGAAGCAACATGTCAAAACGCAAATACTGTCTTTTTTATTAATAAAAGAGGGTGTTATTATTATGAGAATACTCACTGAAGAAGAGGTTTCATTTGTCGCCGGAGGAGACGGAACAGATGATGGGGGTGATATCGTTGTTATCGGAACCTATGCAGTAGGCGGCGGCTATGCGTCGGGTGGTAGCTACGACAGTAGTGGAAGCACGTCTCCGATGAGCGGCCCTCAAGATCGGGGACCCGCCGGCCCGGGACGCACCCATACTACTCCGCACGGTTATAAATATACGGTAAGTAACTTTCTTACTTCTGAACAAACCGCGGTTCTTGACGATATCGTAGAGTATGGGATGACGCATGGAAAGCAAGGATCAATTAACGCCGTCGCGGCGCTAGCATTTGCTGAGTCATCCTTCAAGCCAAACGCGGGCAGTGGTACAGAACACGTCGGCTTAGGCCAATACTCAACAGAAGAGTGGAAGGCGAGAGGCGAAACTGGCGATATTAGCAGCCCGCAGGACCAAATAAAAGCCTTGTTCCATGATTATGACTATTACATGGACCGCTATCGAAGTGTGACATCAACCAACGAATATGGCATCAATGATGCTCATGTCTCGATGCTCGAGTATTTTGAAATTAAGCATCATGGCGGTAGCAATGAAACGAACTGGAACAAGGTGGACCCCAATTCCGGGGATCCAAAAGATCACTCCGATGACATCACCTATCGGCAAGAGATCGCCAATGCTAACAGTTATCTTGGTTGGCGGTTAATGTAGGGTATGTATTTGACCGGTATATCCTATTCCTACCTTTGCCAATGCATAGTTAGGAATAGGAATTGATAACCAATATTAGAGTGGCGTTCAACGATGAGACCTGTGCGATAGGTCGCCATCCAGAGCGACAAACGATGCCCTTGGCCCCCCTTGAGCCAGGTTTACAATCCTAACGCCTGACGAAAGCTAGACATAGGTGCTGCTGTCGACTGCCTATAGCACGGTCCCTTTCACCGCATTCCGCGTCCCTGGATCGACAACATTGTGGGTCAATAGGTCCGTCGCCGTTTCCGGCGATATCGCGCGAATGACAGACACAGAGTTCGCAGAGCGCACAGCTTTCGCAACTCCCGATAGCCCATTTGGCGAACGGGGACTGCTAGACTCCAGCAACTCGGTGACCCTCCTTGCCGAGCGGTATGGTGGCCCTGGCGTTGGGCGCCACGGAGGCGGCGCTAGGACTGGCAACATCGCGGGTCTGCAATTGAAGGGGGTCGGCAGGAACCCACTGGCTCAGCAGGTCGACGACGGGTTTATCAGTCAATTCCACAACTCCGGCACGCTTACGCTGGCGGACGCCCTGCACGAGATTATCAGCAGCGAGATCGTAGAGGCAGCTTTGCCTAGAGGCGCCACGAGATGCCTGGGTCTGGTTATGCTGAGCACAACAGCTGGGGCTTATCCACCAAGATGGGACGCGTCTCCAAGCCCGGCCGTAGTGCTCGTGCGAGAGCAATCAATTAGGCCCGCCCACTTCCTCCCAAACGCAGGTTTTCGCGTACCCGCCGCTTTGATATTTCAAACGGGCAGCGATGTAACGCGGCTGCGAGAAATAACGCGGCAAGTTATCTCTCAATTTGGAAAAATAACTGGCTACGCCGATTATATAAAAGCTTTTGCGGAAAATATTGTGCATCAAATGCAAGCTGCTCGGCTGTTGCGAATAAATCACGGTGCACTATCAGCCTCTAATAT
>NZ_JBREIC010000012.1:0-14976 GCF_052907485.1 Sphingomonas benefaciens
CATACGGGCCAGCAGCCGTGATGATGGCTGCATCAACAGGCCGGACACACGGAAGCACCTGAACCCGCGCGATCAAATCTTCCGAACACCCCCTTGTATCCGACGGGGCGTCCACACACGGTCATTCCGGGTGCGCGATCGGCTTCCCAACTCCAGACAGTCATTAATCTGACCGTATTAGCGAATTTCCGCCCCATTGGCCGACCCGCGCCGCTATTTGGCGGCACGAACAGCCTTCCACGTCAGGACGAAACGTCGACCTTCCGACCACGTCTGGCCTTCAATATGGTCGCCAACGAGGCAGCCGGATGTCTGATAGGGACCGGAGGCATCCTGCGTGCGGAAAGCGAAGCATGGCCGTCCGTTGGTCGCACCGGCCCGGCCGAGGTCGATCGCGTGTTCGTAAAACGCCCCGGTCAACGCCCCATCCGCCGCAATCGAGAGCGTCATGGGCTTGAGATAGGCTGGCGCCTGCGGCGTGGGGCGAAGATCGACCGTCCAGTCGCCAGCAAGAGCGGACTTGTCCTGCGCGGCGGCGGGAATGGCGGTCGTGATGAGGGCGATGGCGATGAACAGTCGGGTCATGGACGATCCTTTCAGGCGGAGGGAGGGCAGAAGGCGGCGGACAGCAGGTCGTGGGTCAGGCCCTTGCCCTGCCAGACCTCGCCGAACTCGGCGGTGGCGTCGTTGGTGAAGAAAATGACGGCGCGGCCGAGCGTGGGCGCGATGACGTTGCGGACCTGCGCTCCGCCGAAGTCGCCGCGGCGCTCGACGAGCTGCACCGGTTCCGCACAGCCCTTCAGCCGCGCCGAGAAGGACCAGACACCAAGCGCCATGAAGCCCAGCTGGGGATCCCCGGCCCAGGCCGTTGCGCGCGCCGTGGGATCGAGCAGCCGTCCGGTCATCAGCCCGCGATCAAACTTGGCAAGATCGCCGGCGCTGCCGGTCAACGCGGCCGCGGCTCCGCCCGTCGCAACGTTCAACGCCGGGACTGGCACGTTGGCGTCATAGCCGGTGGCAGCCGCACCGCCACGAGGCTGGCCATCGCGGGCGAGGCGCAGCGTCCTGATCCCGAACGGCCGGGCGATACGCTTCTCGACGAGCTGCGCGTAGCTGCGCCCGGTCACCGCGCGGAGCGCCGCGCCGAGGACGAGATAATCGCAGTTGTTGTATTCCCACTGCCCGCCGCGTGCAGCCTTGGCCCTCCCCGAGCAGAATCCGGCGGCGCTGGCGTCGTCGCCGATCCCTCGACCGGTCTGGCGGTAGAAGCCGGGCACGCCGTCGATCGCGGGCGTGTCCGACGGGTTAGGAAGGCCGGAGCGATGCTGGAGCAGCTCGCGCACCGTGATGGCGCGGTTGCCGCCGAAGTCGGGCAGGTAGCGGCCGATCGGCGCGTCGAGCGCCATTCGACCCTTCGCGACCTCCTGCATGACGAGGGTCGCTGTGACCTGCTTCGTCACCGACGCCCACAGCCACCGCTGACCGACGTGATTGGGCATCTGCCGGGCGCGATCCGCAAGGCCGAAGGCCGCGGCTCGAGCCGACCTGGCTGCATCGGTGATGACCAGTTCGCCGGGCAGGCCGGCGGCCGTCACCACGGCCGCCGCCCGATCGAACGCCGCACCGAGCGGCGGGGGAACCTTCGACGTCGGCGTGCTGCCGAGCGTCTGGCCGGCGATGGTGCCGAGCAACATCGCCAGCACTGTGTTTCGCCGAGTCCTCGTGAACATTGTCATCGCCGTTCCCCTGTTCGTTGTCGCAAGTGTCGTGGACGAAGGGGTTAGCGTCGAGGCGAGCGCGACCGGCGTCGTCACGGTGCGACGGGCGTCGTCCATGGGCCCATGGCAATGCCGGCAGACGTGCTAGACAGGCCGGCGATGCACGCTTCCGCCCCTTCGACCGTGACTGTCCCGGTGCCTGCCCGCCTGGCGCTAGCCAGCATCGCCGGTTTCTGGACGGTGTGGCTTGTACTGGTCACGGGCCGTGCGCTGGTCATGGGCTGGCCCGATCAGGGCGGGATGCTTACCCGCCGGCTTGGCATGACGCTGATCGGTGCGGGCCTCGCGTGGCTCATTCATCTGGGCCTGCGGCGCGTGTCAGCAGCGCGCCTGTCCGTCCGGGCTGGTGCAGCGTTCCTGGCCTGCGCGCCCGCGGCGCTGCTGTTTGCGGCGCTCAACAGCTACTTGTTCTATCGCTGGCTGCCCGTGCCCTCGGTCCTGCCCGACCTTGCCCGTTGGGAAGACGGCGCCGTGCTGCGGACTGCGATCGCGGACGGCTTCGTCACCTGGTATTTCTTCTTCGCCGCGTGGGCCGCGTTTCTGCTGGCGCTCGGGTTCGTCGGTGAAGTGCAGGCAGTCGAGCGGCAGCGCGGCGTGGCAGAGGCCGCCGCCCGCGACGCCAAGCTGGCGATGCTGCGCCTACAAGTCGATCCGCATTTTCTATTCAACGCCCTCAACGCGCTTGCCGCGATGGTGGCCGGCGGCGAGACCAGAGCCGCCGGTGCCATGATCCGAGATCTGGCGGCGTTCTTCCGGACGGGACTGGTGGAGGATCCGGTGGCCGACGTCACGCTGGCGGACGAGGTCGAGTTTCAGCGGCTCTATCTTGCCATCGAGCAGGCGCGGTTCGGTGACCGCCTGCTGGTGGAGATCGATGTGCCGGAAGACATCCACCACATCCCGGTGCCGCCGCTCATTCTCCAGCCACTGGTCGAGAATGCAATCAAGCACGGCCTGGCGCGACCACGGCCCCGGTCACGATCGGGGTATGCGGACAGCGCGAGGACGGGGCAATCCAACTTCGCGTCGTCAACCGCACGATCGCCGGCGCGGTCAGTCCCGGCGACCCGATCCCCGCCTCGACGGGGATTGGTCTCGCAAATGTCCGGGCGCGGATCGCGACGCGCTTCGGCCCTCGTGCGTCGCTCACCGCAGGACCGGCCGACAATGGCTGGGACAGCACCATCTCGATCCCGGCGAGTGACGCGCGTGACTGATCCTGCGCTGACCGCCCTGGTCGTCGATGACGAGGCGCCCGCCCGGCGCCTGCTGAAGCTGTTGTGCGCCGAGGCGGGCGTGCGCATCGCCGGTGAGGCGGACTGCGGCGAAGCGGCGCTGAAGAGCCTATCGGAGCGCCCCGTCGACATCCTGTTCCTCGACATCGCCATGCCGGGGATCGGCGGCATGGAGGCGGCACGCCGAGTGCCGCACGACCATCGGACGCCCGCGATCATCTTCACCACGGCGTACACCGCTCATGCGCTCGCCGCCTTCGACGTGGGCGCGGTTGATTACCTGCTCAAGCCAATCGAACCGGATCGACTGGCGGCGGCCGTCGATCGTGCGCGTGCGTTCCTCGCCGGTCGCCCAGTCGGCAACATGCCCACCGAAGATCATCTGTGGGTGCCGCAGCGCAATAATTTGATCCGCGTCGAGCTTGCAGTCGTTGAGTGGGTCGAGGCGGAACGGGACTATGTACGCCTGCACATCGCGGGCCGCTCGCATCTGCTGCGCGAGACGATGGACAACATCGCTGCGCGACTGCCCGCGTCACTCTTCCAGCGCATCCATCGCTCGACGATCATTCGGCGCGACCTGATCGACGGTCTTTGCCACGAGGGCGGCGGTGTATGGGCGGTAGTCCTGCCGAGCGGCACAACGCTTCGCATCGGCCGGAGTTATCTGGACAAAGTCCGCACCTCGTGAGCATCCCGCAAAGGACCTCTGGGTATGAAAGCGCGGTCGTACGATCCGGCGGCTTGCAAATGGCGGAACCAACCGAAGTTTGATCAGACCCACAATCGGTCGTTAAACGCCCCCTGCCCTCTTCCCAGTACCTGCCGTTCGTTCAGGCGATAGGCTCACCCCCTCGGCCATTTCGTGCAGGCGTGTGGAAGGGGGGATGGGCACTTGCCGGCAAGGCAGCTATCAGCAACCCCGAAGCGGATATTCCGCGGACATGCGGCGGAACAGTTCGGTGAAAATACGGAAGAAGCGATCCGCCAACGGCGACCGCTGATTGTTCATACCACCCGGCGCGGAGGGCCAAGGCCTGCGTCCATCGAACGGCGTAGATTCGGTTTTGATATACAAGTTGATCGAGCGGCGGACTGATATGATCCTGACGGGACACGAGGCTTGTTGCCCGAGCGCGGCCTGATCACCAACATGGCCGCCGCCCGTGTTCGGCCGTTCCAGAGGCAAGCCGGCCTATCCGCGATGAAGTCATCGTTTCTCGGCTGGGCTTTAGGATGGAAACCAGGGGGCGTTAAAGACTAGATAACTTGCCAGCGGAAATGTGAATGCGAAGCCGTGCTGCCATGTGGACCACGTCGCCTGATGTTCGCGCCAGGTCAACGGCAAGTTCCCCCAGCGTGGCGCCCAACAGCGCTCGACCACGTAAGTCTGTGATGTCGCTTTGTGTCCAACGGCGCTGATCGTTCATATCGGACCTCCGGTCGAAAGCGGGCACCTCGCCACCACCATTCCTGCACGGCCCCGATCGGGATTTTCGCTGAGATCGTCGAGGCCTCGAGCGTCACGCTCCAACGCGGCGTGCAGATCGGTAGGCCGTAGGACACGGGTACTGCTGCCCCCAGGGGACTCGACAATCAGGTCAATGCTGGTCGCGACGTACACGGGATCGAACGATCCCTGATGCATCTCCTCACGCGTGTGGATGGCATAGCGTCCAGCCGGGAGAATTCGGGGATCGCTTCCGATCCTTACGTCACCTCGGAAGTGCACGGTCGAGGACCGTGTACGGGTCAGGCCAGAATGGGTCAGCATCTAGAGCGTCCAGGTCCGCAGTGGTGTACGCCGCACGGTACCCGTCAGCAGCTTCCGGCCAAAAGCGGCCCGCATCGTCTCGGCAGCAATGATGTTCATCAGGACGACGCGTGTCCCGCCGGATGCCAGCGTCTCGATAGCGCTGACCGTAGCACCGTACCGGGCGCAGGACTTGATCACTTCGGCTTCGGTGGCATTGACGTTGATCGCGCGAGACATGGCGGCTCCTCATTCAAGCGGGAGCGCGAGTAAGTCTCTCAGCCAGGTCTTTGCTCAGAAGGGCAACCCGGTACGCAAAATATGGTGCTGAACCGCCGGTACGACAAGTGGCACAGAAGGCTTGTGTGTCGCTATCTTGTGCAGCAGGCGAGGAAACGCCACCTATGCTGCAATGCACAATAGGGCGCGTGCGGCAGCATAGCCTATCCGTTGCTTCCCTCTGCCAAAAATGAGGCGCCGCCATGCGCTCGATTTCCGATACGATCTCCCATCTCCGCACCCTGGCGACCGCCGAGCCCCACATAGACCAGCGGACGGGGCCCTTGGTCGCCATAGATGATTTCGGGCGCAATCCCGGCGACCTGCGGGGGTATCTGCATGTTCCGCACGATCTGCCCGCCCATGCTCCGCTCGTCGTCGTGCTGCACGGCTGCACGCAGACCGCCGCCGCCTATGACCATGGATCGGGATGGTCGACCCTGGCGGACCGATTCGGCTTCGCGCTCTTGTTTCCCGAGCAGCAGCGCGCCAACAACCCCAATCTCTGCTTCAACTGGTTCTCGGTCGAAGACACGCGCCGCGGTAGCGGCGAGGTCGAGTCGATCCGCGAGATGGTCGCAACCGCGGTCGAGCGCCACGGCCTCGATCCGGCACGGGTCTTCGTCACCGGCCTGTCAGCGGGCGGCGCGATGACCTCCGCATTGCTAGCCTGCCATCCCGAACTTTTTGCGGGAGGCGCAATCATTGCCGGGCTACCGTTCGACACCGCCCATAGCGTGCCCGAGGCGATGGAGCGGATGCGTGGCCGCGGCCATGACCGCACCAGCTTAAGCGACCGGGTGCGAGCGGCGTCTGCGCACAGCGGTCCCTGGCCGATGGTGTCGGTCTGGCACGGTACGGCGGACATGACGGTCGCCCCCGTCAACGCCGCGCTGATCATCGACCAGTGGCGCGAGCTGCACCGCGTCGGCGAGCCGGACATCGCCGAGCATGTCGGTGGTCATACCCGCCGCGTCTGGCACGATGTGGCCGGACGGGTGGTGATCGAGGAGTATAGGGTCACGGCCATGGGGCATGGCACGCCGCTCGCAACAGATGGCGATGAGGCCTGCGGTGAGCCTGGCCCACATATGCTCAGCGCAAATATTTCCTCCACTTATCGGATCGCGGCCGCCTGGAGCATCGTGCCCGCCGCGGCGCCATCCCGGCCGGTCGCTACCGTAGCAACCGAACCGCAGCGGCCGGAAACGGCACGGCCATCACGGTTCGACCCGACGGCCACGATCAACGATGCACTTCGGGCGGCCGGGCTGATCAAGCCATGAGGCTGCGCATCCGGCATCGCACCGTCTATCACTATACTCAACCGGTCCGCTTTCTGGATCATCGCCTGCTGGTCACGCCACGCGCGACCCACGACGTGGCGATAATCTCGTCGAGGCTGCGGATCGATCCCGCCGCCTCGCTAATCTGGAGCGAAGACGCTGCGGGCAATACCACGGCGCTCGCCCTGATCGCCGAGGCCGCCGCGACCCTGACCATCGAAGCCGAGCATGAGGTGCTGCACAGCGCGGAGCCTTACCCGGTGTTCCGGCTGGACCCGGCTGCCCACCGGTACCCTTTTGCCTATGCGTCCGATGATCGGGCCCTGTTCGGGCCGGGGCTGCTCAGCGGGGACGCGGATCAAGACGAAGATCAGGCGCGGTGGCTGGCCGGGTTTCGGGCAACCGCGCCGGACGATACGTTGAGGCTGCTCAACGCCCTTAACGAAGCCATCGGGGCCACCATCGCCTATCGCCCGCGCGACGAAGAAGGCACGCAATCGCCCTCGCGCACCCTGGCGCTGCGCAGCGGATCGTGCCGTGACTTGGCGGCGCTGTTTCTCTGGGCGGTGCGGCGGCTGGGCTTCGCCGCGCGAGCGGTGTCGGGCTATCTGTTCGATCCAGGAATGGCGGCAGGCGATGTCGGCGCGACCCATGCCTGGTGTGAGGTCTTCCTGCCTGGCGCAGGGTGGATCGCGTTCGACCCGACCCAGCGACGGATCGGCGGAGCCGGGCTCGTCGCTACGGCGGTTGGCGTGACCAGCGCGGCAGTGCTGCCAGTAATCGGCGGGTTCGTCGGCGATGCGGCCGCTTTTGCTAGTTTGGATGCAAGTGTCGTCGTCGAAGCCCTCGATGCCACCGCTTCCGTGTAACGGTCTTTGTAGGTCGTTTTAGACGTGCTAGGCCGCCTCCCACGCGGGAGCGATCGACATTGCTGCCGATCCTGTGGAGCGCGCATCCCGCCATGCCTATCGAACCAACCATGTCGGACGGCTCCCCTTCGCAAGCGACCGTACTGGACACGCTTAACGTCCGCATCAGCGCGGGGACCGGGCGTAACATGATGTTCGCGCACGGGTTCGGATGCGACCAGAATATGTGGCGCTTCGTCGCCCCCGACTTCGCTACCGATTTCCGCACGATACTGTTCGATCATGTCGGCGCTGGCGGCTCCGACCTGGGTGCCTATGATGCCGACAAATATGACAGTCTCGACGGCTATGCCGATGACGTCATCGAGTTGGCCCGCACTTTGGATGTTACGAATGGTGTGTTCGTCGGCCATTCCGTCAGTGCGATGATCGGCCTCGTTGTCGCACGCCGAGCGCCCGAACTCTTCTCGACGATCGTCCTGGTCAGCCCTTCGCCCTGCTATATCGACGACATAGATTATACGGGCGGCTTCACCCGCGACGAGATAGACGAGCTACTCCAGTTCCTCGACAGCAACCCTATGGGCTGGTCGCAGGCGATGGCGCCGGTCATCATGGGCAACCCCGATCGGCCCGAACTGAGTGAGGAACTCGCCGCCAGCTTCTGCCGCACCGATCCCGAAATCGCCAAGCGCTTTGCTCGCGTCACGTTCCTGACCGACAGTCGGGGCGACCTTGGCCCTATCGATGCCGATGTCCTCGTTCTGCAATGCCGGGAGGATGCGATCGCGCCACCCGGCGTCGGAGCGTATGTCCAGCGCGCGATCCCCAGAAGCCGTCTGGTAACGTTGGATGCCGTTGGCCACTGCCCGAACCTCAGCGCCCCGGCATCCACCATCGCGGCGATACGCGCCTTTGTCTGATCCCGACACGCCCGAAATCGCCGCCGCCACTACGATCGACTTCGAGGCGCTGTTCGAGACGGCTCCGTGCGGCTTTCTCGTGTCCGATCGCGATGGCCGGCTCGTTCGCGTCAACAGAACCTTCGCCGGATGGTTGGGCGTGACCCCGGACGATCTGCGCGGCCGACGTTTGCCCGACCTGCTGACCGTAGCGGGCAAGATTTTCTACGAAACTCATTTTGCCCCGACGCTGCGCATGCAGGGCCGCCTTGACGAAGTGGCGCTGGAGTTGGTCGCCGCCGACCGGCGTCGGTTGCCCGTCTTGGTCAACGCCAATACCAACGAAGACAATGCCGATGCCGATCGGCAGGTCCGCTTCGCGGTGTTCCTGGCCGCCGGGCGCCGCGGCTATGAGCAGGACCTGCTCGACGCGCGCGATCGGGCTCAGGCGACGATCGTGAGCGAACGCGCCGATTCTGAGCTGCGCGAACAGTTCATCGCCGTGCTCGGGCACGATCTGCGCAATCCGCTGGCCTCGATCAACAGCGGTCTGCACCTGCTGGCCCGGGAAACGCTGAGCGCGCGCGGCACCAAGGTGACGGAACTGATGAGTGGCAGCGTGTTGCGGGCCAATGCGCTGATCGACAATGTGCTTGATTTCGCGCGGGGGCGGCTGGGGGGCGGGATCACGCTCGCCTATGACGCGCACACGCCGCTGGAGCCGGTGTTGCAACAGGTCGTGTCGGAACTCCGCTCGATCGCACCAGCACAGCCGATCGTCACCCATTTCGCGCTGCACGAGCCCATCTCTTGCGACCATGTACGAATCGGCCAGCTATTGTCGAACCTCCTGGGCAATGCCCTGACCCATGGTGCAAAGGACCAGCCGGTTCGGGTCGATGCCACGACGTCGCTGGGAGAACTCGTCATCGCAGTCTCGAACGGTGGGACGCCAATTTCGGAGGCGGCGCTCGGGCGGCTGTTCCAGCCCTTTTATCGAGGGCATGACCGGGTCCGCCAAGGCCTTGGCCTGGGCCTTCACATCGCCTCGGAGATCGCCCTGGCGCATGGCGGCACGCTGGTGGCGCGGTCCGACGCGGTCGCGACCACCTTCATTTTTACCATGCCGCTCGCGAATTAATGTGACGGGGGCTGATGAATCGCACCCGATCTCTGCGACCGAGCGTTGAGGGTTATTAGCGACAGCCGGGCATGTTCCGGGCGGAGACCCGGCAATGACCGATGAATTTCACACCATGACCGTTCTTATCGTCGAGGACGACGTGCTGGTGCGCATGCACGGCGTTGGTATTTTCGAGGATGCCGGATTTCGGGTGCTCGACGCGGACAGCGCCGATGAGGCGCTCGTCATACTGAGCGATGGCGGCAAGGTTAACCTTCTGTTCTCAGATGTCGACATGCCGGGCACCATGGATGGGCTTGCCCTCGCGCGCGTAGTGCATGAGCGATGGCCCCGTATCCATTTGCTGATGACGTCAGGCCACCATCGCCTGCGTGACGACGACGTACCGGGGCCCGGCAGGTTTGTCCCCAAGCCATGGCACGCAAACGCGCTGCTGGATGAGGCACGCGCGCTGATCCGGGCCTGAAGCGCATATCAGGGATGGCGGCAATCTGCGGTGCTTCGCTTGCCGCGTATCGCTAGCGCCAGTAACTAGGCTTCCACCGAAAAGATCAAACCATCCGTACCCAGGTCTTCGCTCCCACAATATGATGGTGTGATGATGTCGTTCAATTTGAAGGAGCCCGTGCCGATAGTGGCGTCACGCGACCCACTTGACCAAGGCGCGAAAAGGCAATTCAAATCCGTCTTGTATACCTACATGCTAGGCCATTAGCCATTCAATAAACTTCACAATCTGCCGCCATACAAAATCGATCCCACGACCATAATAACGCGTAGCGCCTTGCATTCAGCGCTTTAAATTATGGTGCATCGCATTTTATCAAAGCTCGCGATATCAATTTACGTCCATCATCATGTGGCACGACTTTTGATTGATCAGGCGGCCCTACGTTCATTTAGAGGCCGCTCGGTCAGCAACCGCTCAACACGCTTCAGGTGCGCATCGCTTGCGATCCCTACGTCAATTGGTCGAGCGGATAGTTCAGCGTGGTCGCCGTTGAGAAAGGCCTTTACACGTTCAGGCGTGCGCAATGCGGCCCAGGCAACCTACGTGAGACGGAGTTGCCGCGCGGCGGCTTCACGCAGTATAGCGGTGCGTACCGGACGAAATTTTCGCCTCTTTTTTGATGATTGACTGTGCCGTCACTGGCAGCCTCTGGGGTGACAGTCTCGGACAACTGACGCGCGAACCCACGAGAGCAACGCCACCGGTGCCGGCGCGCAAAATACCAATACGGCGTGAATAGGCCGCGGTAAGTCCACGATGGGCAAGACGTGCTTCCGCCGACCCGTCAGCCGACGCCGCAACCAATGAAACCTGATGACGGTGAAAGTGGTAGTTGAGATCTATATACCAATCCCGTCTGTAAGCGGGGGCGAACAAGTCTCTCAGCCAATGGCGACTACGATAGGATGCCAGTGATAGCTTACATATAGGCTCAATGCGCCAAATTGTAAGCCAGCATGACCTGCGACCGACGCGATCGATCGCCCCAATGTAGAAATAGTGGCTTGGACCCAAAAGCGGACGCCCGTTCAGCCACAACTTCCGGCTACGACTCTTTGCTGGGAGTTGGACCGGCGATCTCAGGCGTCACCCAGCGCCCGCCGAACCTGCTGCTCCTCGAGGTCCAGTTCTTCGCCGAGCTCACGGTGCGCCTCCGCGTCAATTCGGTCGGTCTGCTCGGCGAGCTTGTCGCGCGCCGCCTCTATCGCAATAAGCCGCAGCCGCTGCTGCGCCTCGAGCTGACCCGTCTTCGTCTCGACGTCCTGCCCCACAACGCTAGCCCGGTGCGCTCGTACGCGGTACTCCTCAACCAGCTCGGCTGCGGCTTGGCCATGCTCCGACGCGATATCGTCGACATGGTCGCGCACCGCATCGAGGGCGGCCCTGGCGAGCTCGGCGCGGGCGCGAGCGGTCTCCGGCTCGGGCGGCGCGTCCTCCTCCTCCACGCCGAGGCGGCGGATCAACCAGCCAAGCGTCGTGCCTTGCACCACCAGCGTGGTGAAGATCGCGCAGAAGGCGAGGAACACGATGATGTCGCGCGCGGGGAAGCGGGCTGGCAGCGCGAGCGCGGCCGCGAGGCTGACCACCCCGCGCATCCCCGCCCATGAGAGTACGGCCGGATGGCTCCAGGGCGGCATTGGATCCTCCTCGCGGATCCTCCGTGACAGCGCCCGCGGTAGCCAGATCGCGGGGAACACCCAGACGAACCGGCCGACGATCAGCGTCGCCGACACGGCGAGCCCGAGCCACAGCAGCATCTCGCCGTCGTAGTTTCCTAACCGCCCAATGATGCCGCGCAGCTGCAGGCCGATCAGCATGAACACCAGCGCGGTGAGGACGAATTCGATGAACGCCCACACCGACGCGATCCCAAGCCGGCTCTCGCCCGTGAACTCGGCGCGCTGCTGGCGACCGAGCACCAGCCCGCACGCGACCGCGGCTAGCACGCCCGACGCGTGCAACTGCTCGGCCAGGAAGTAGGCGATGAAGCCCGCGAGCAGGCTGACCGTGATGTCGAGCAGCGTGTCCTCGAGCAGCGCGAATATCCACATCGCGATCCGCCCGACGATCCAACCCGCAAGCGTCCCGCCGACTGCAGATCCGACGAATTGGACCGCGCCGCTGCCTATGCTGAAGCTCCCCGCCAGCGTCGCCGCCACCGCGAACCGGTAGAGTACCAGTGAGGACGCGTCGTTGATCAAGCTCTCGCCCTCAAGCACCGTCACGATGCGCTTGGGCAGCCTCACCTGCTTCAGCACCGCCGCCGCGGCGACCGCGTCGGGCGGCGCGACGATGGAACCGAGCGTGATCGCGGCCCACCATGGCAGGCTGGGCACCAGGAGGTGGGCCACTACGGCGACGGCCGCCGCGGTGAAGAAGACCGCGCCAACTGCCAGCAGCAAGATTGGTCTCAGGTTGAACCGGAACGCCGGCCAGTCGGTCCGGTAGGCGCTCGCCTGCAGCAGCGGCGGCAGGAACAAGGCCAGCGCGAGCTCTGGCTCCAGCTCGACCGTGCCGATGCCGGGTACGAAGGCAAGCCCGATGCCGCCGAGCACCAGCGCGACAGCCAGCGGCACGCGCACGCGGTGCGCGGCGTAGGCGAGCGCGACGGACGCGGCGACCAGGATGAGCAGCAGCTCTAGCGTGTGCATCGGCGCTGACTCATACCGCTGCCAACGCGGCGGAACGGGTGCGATAAGCCACTGCTCCTGTGATGCCCACGTTGATGTCCTTCAGCAGCGACAGCGTGTCGGTGGGCGAGGCAAGGACGAACCCTTTGACCCAGAGTGCCAGCGCGCCGTCCTTGTCGTCGTGAATGGGACGCAGCAGAGCGCCGAGATCGGCCGCCTCATCATCCGAGTAGCTGAATGGATAGGAATGCGCGTCCGGCGCAATCCGGAATAGCGGCCACTCCGGCGCCGATTGCTCAATCAGGATATTGGCCGCGATCACGAGTTCGGAGGCGGGCTCGGCAAAGCGGACGGTGGCGACGATGTTGCCGAACATGTCCAGCGTCCATTCCTGGTTAGCCTCTGGCTCGCATTCGAGCTCGCGCGCGAGCACCCGCAGATCATGATCGCCGCGCGGCGTCAGCAACAATCGATGGGGCCAGAGCGTGACCGGCCGGCGGTAGCTATAGGTCGTAGTGTAGCGGATGCGAAACCTCATGACGCACTGAACGCCCCACGCCGCGCAAGGGCAGCGAAGATATCCAGGATGCTCGCCCTATCTTTCCGGCGCCGGTCACCTATATTGGTCAGGCTAAACGTCGCCTGCGACGGATATCGGGCCGCTCAGGCTCCCCTTGTCCCTTTCTAGCCTCACGAAGCCGGGATGCGCCGCTGTTGGCGCATGCCCGACCACGCATGGGACAGAGGATACCCATATGATCACCGGCACCGTCAAATTCTTCAACGCCGACAAGGGCTATGGCTTCATTGCGCCCGAGGACGGAAGCACCGACGCCTTCGTCCACATTACCGCCGTCGAGCGCGCCGGCATGCGCACGCTCAACAAGGACGACCGCGTCTCCTACGAGCTGGAGACGGATCGCCGCGGCAAGTCCTCGGCGGTGAACATTCAGGCAGCCTGAGCAAGGCCGATCGGCGGAGGCCCTCGAGGCCTTCGCCAAACCGTCCTTCTGCGCAGGAGCCATCATGTCCTTACCACTTTATCGAGATGAGGCCGCTCGTCAGCGGCTGGCCGCCGAGGAATCAACCCTCCAGAATGTGCGCGAGCGATGCGAACGCGCAGCGCAGGCCTGGGATGCACTCGCCGTTCGTAGCGAGCGAGTCGACGCGACGCGCACCAAGGCCGCGGCGGACAAGCTGCTGGGCGACCCGAGCGAGAACCCGGACCGCGGACTTGCCGCACCCGTTCGTCGCGACACCTGACGTTGGCGACGCTCGAAGCTGCGATCAGCGGAAACCCCGGAGAGCGTGCGGGCTTGCTCGTCGACACGGCCGAAATACCCGGCGGCGGTGAGCTGCGCCTGCTTCGACATGGGCCTCATTACGAGATTATGTTTGGCGAGGAGCAGCTGATGGGAAGCTGGTCCTACCGATCGGAGCAGGCGCTCGCGACGTTGGCGCTTGAGGGCTTGGGCGAACAGCCGCGCGTCCTGATCGGCGGGCTGGGGATGGGGTTCACTCTCGCCGCAGCGCGAGCCGCCCTGCCAATGGGCGCCAGCATCGTCGTCGCCGAGCTTGTGCCCAAGATCGTGGCCTGGGCTGGCGGCCACCTGCGCCATCTGTTCGGCAATTCTCTTGAAGATCCGCGGGTCGCGGTTGAGGTACGGGATGTCCACGACCTGATCGTCAATCAGGCCGGTGGGTTCGACGCGATCCTGCTTGATGTCGACAACGGACCCGACGGGCTCATCACCCTTGCCAATGAGCGGCTCTATTCCGCTTGGGGCTTGCGTGCTGCGCGTGCGGCACTTCGGCCCGGCGGCGTGCTCGCCATCTGGTCGGCTTACCCGGACCACGGCTTTTCCCACCAGCTGCGGACGTCCGGCTTCGACGTCGAGGAATTCAGGATCGATACGGATCGAGGCGAGGACAACCCAGATCACACGATCTGGCTCGCCACGGTGGATCGGAAAAGCGATAGATCAAGCGGCACCGATTTTGCCCGGTTTGGGGTTGAGG
This sequence comes from Sphingomonas benefaciens, assembly GCF_052907485.1. Classification (NCBI taxonomy): domain Bacteria; kingdom Pseudomonadati; phylum Pseudomonadota; class Alphaproteobacteria; order Sphingomonadales; family Sphingomonadaceae; genus Sphingomonas; species Sphingomonas benefaciens. Next base: position 14,407 of record NZ_JBREIC010000012.1, read on the forward strand.
CATGACGAAACGCGCGCCATCGCCGGTCCTCTGGTTGGACATCTGGATTGAGGGTTGCACCACCAGCCTTCGCATGTTCGAGACGATAGCCGCAGTGCCGGCGGTGTTGAACGCCCGCATGCCGATGATCGGGGCAGCCGCTTTCGACCCGCTCCATGGCAATTGGCCCGAGCTACACAGAATGGTTGCCGAAAAGACCGAAGCATTCGTAAAGGCCAGCCTCTCGCTGACGCGAGACATGCAAGCGATCCAATCCGAGATGATGCAGCCTAACCGCTCCGCGAGGAGCGCTGCCTTATCGAGCGCACGAAGCCGGTACCACGCCATCGGGGCTGCCGGACGGGCACTGGCCCCGCTCCACGCCGCGGCGACTGGAAACGCGAGGCGCTTGCAAGCCTGGCGCTTAACTATGGATAACGCTCAGGCGGGTCAGACGACCCAGTTGCGTTGGGGTGGACGCCCCCTGACGGCATCGATGTGCCAGAGTGGAGGTGTTGAAGCACCACTGCAGGAGGCGTCCATGGAAGAGGTTAGCACAGTCGGCATTGATCTGGCCAAGTCGGTTTTCCA
>NZ_JBREIC010000014.1:0-5662 GCF_052907485.1 Sphingomonas benefaciens
TCCTGATCGTCTTCGGACCCCTTGTCCTCGACACCACTCTCCATCCCTCTCTCCTCCTCGGCCCCCTTCAGGGCCGAGCAGGGCGCGTCAGCGCCCACTCATCGGCGCGCTCTTCGCGCGGCGATGGGCGTCCAGCGGGGTGGCTTCAGGATGTAGAGGGCGCCTTGGGAAGCCGGCTCGGCCGCAACCGGGAGACGGTCACCGCGGCGTGGACGTAAGCCAGTTCGGATCGTCTATGTCGCGACCTGCCGCCTCCCGGATAGCGGACATCTCGGTGTGCGTGATGCGACCATCGGTCATGGCCGACCGGTAGGCTTGCGCTCCGAGTGGTCCGGCGCGCGACAGGACGATCGCGTCGCGCTCGCCCTTCGCGCTCACAGGCCCGAAGGGCCAAAGTGCGATGGAAGCCGCACCTAAGCCTGCGGCGAGGATAACATAGCTGAACGGCACCCGTCGCCGTGCGAACAAGAAGAGCGCGCCTGCCAGAAACAGGATCAGGACGGCGATGGGAATGAGGTTGAGCATGATCGTACCTCTCGGGTGAGTCATCGTATCGGTGGGCGCGAGCAGTCGCCAGTGCGTCTGGTCACGTCACGCGGATCTCGATGGTCTCGTCGTCGCCGCTGTCGGACACGAGGACGGGTCGACCGTTGCGGGCGGCATCCGATGCGGCATCGGCTGGCCAGTCGCCGTATTCCCTGAGCATCTTGGCCATGTGAGCCTCGGCGCTGGCGCGGTCGGGATGGTCCTTGATGATCGTGTCGAACGAGAGCGACTGGTGGACGGTCAGGATGGCCATGATGATCTCCGGAAGGACGCCGGCACGAGCGAGGCGTAGCGAGTAGGCGACCCGCAGGGGTCGCCACGATGCGGAGCGAGCCGTGCCTGGCGGCAGGGTGATGAGCGTTGCGGGCGCGCACCGGCGAGGCGTAGCAAGCTGGTCGGCCGCAGGGCCGACCGCGACGCGAGCGAGGCGGTGTGTGCCCGTCATGCGGGGAAGAGCGGAAGCTCAGTCCCACGCGGCGCGATGGGGCTCGATGCCCCGGAGCGCCGCCCCGGCACGACGAAAAAGGCAAGGAGGCTCCGGTTGCCCGGAGCCCCCTTCGGGAGAGGTGTCAGGCCCGACGCGCGGTCGCGACCGGACGCTGCTCGGCGACCCGGAACACGTGGAGCGGGACGCCGGCGTTGCGCAGCTTGCGGGCGAAGTCGAGCTGGACGCCCGAGCCCTCGCAGACGATCGCCTCGACCGGGTTGAGGGCGGTGATCCGCTCGTTGCGCACGAACCCGGCGCGGTTGCCGAGGCGGCGGTCCAGACGGAACAGCACCAGCTTCACGTCGCGCGATGCGGCCCATGCAGCGGCGATGGCATCGCAGCCCTTCATCTGGGCGGTGGTCACCAGCACCATGTTCGGGATGCGGCGCTGGATCTGGTCGAGCCGCTCGTACAGGCTCTCGTGGTCGTGCCAGTTGGCGCCACCCGAGAAGGCGACGATCGGGCCGGTCGGGTTGTGCTGCTCGCGCTTCTTGGCGGCGCGGGCTGCGAGGTAGTCGGCGCCCTCGATCATCGAGGCGGTGAGCTTGGAGGATACCTTGCTGCCCCGGGTGGTCGAGAAGGGCCGACCGGTCTCGGCGCGATACACCTCGCCGGCGTGGTCGCGCATGCACTCCAGCGCCTCGCGGCATCCCTCGAGGGTCTGGCAGAGCAGCTGGGTCTCCTCCAGTTCGTTGGCGTAGATCTCGGAGGGATCGAAGGCGCGGGCCATCTCACCGAGCTTCTTGGCGGCGTCGTCCTCCCGGCCCTCGACCCGCTTCGACACCATGTGGAAGGAGTTGACGAAGCCCCATGCGAGGTCGGCGGCGAACTCCTCCATCCGGGTGTCGCGGAACACGTCGAACAGGGTCCGCATCATCAGGTCGACCGCGGCGGCCGCCTGCTCGGGGTCGGGCATGTCCAGCTTCTCGGCGGCGTCGACGATGCTGAGCTTCGCCATCTCGCTGCCCTCGATGAACGACCCCTCGTAGGTGCGCTGCACGCGCTCGTCCGCCCTCGTCTCGTCGGCGATCTGCATCGCGCGGGTGTCGGCCATCGTGCGGGCCAGATCCGAGAAGTTGTTGAAAGTAGCCATTGAAGCCTCCAATGCTTACGCTCTCTCATCCGGTATTGGATAAGATGAAATCTCATCGGACGGGTCGGAGCGGCTTTGTCAGGGACGCGAGGCAAAGCCTCGCGCCGCTTTAGCGGCGGTGGGGGTCACGATTTTCTTTGGCGCCGCGCCACCTTCGACAAGCAGGACTGCCGGCGCGGCGCCAAAGAAAATGGTGGGGCCCCGCCGTCCTTGAGAAAGTCGTGGAGGCCCTTCAGAATATGGCGATGAGGCTGGGTCCGATGCCGAAATGAGAGAGAGTTGATCGATCCCGCCCCGACCGCTCTCGCGGTCGGGTTAACAGCGGGATCGTCGTCATGGATTTGCCCCGGCCCGCTCCGGGCCGGGTTAACAGCAAATCCCCCGGGGACGTCCTTGCGCGAGGCCGTTACCCGAAGGGCGGAGCCCCTCCCTATGGGGCTCCGGGAGGCCCGCAGGGCCGACTAGGCCGGTCCCGCCGTCCCCGGCGGGACGTGCCACAAGGAATCCAGCGAGGGATCGTTACCCGAAGGGCGGAGACCCGTCAGGGGCTCCGGGAGGCGCAGCCGATTAGAGCCCGGTCCCGCCCATCGGGCGGGCGCCCTTGGTCATCGAGCGCTCTGCAATGCGGCGGTCACGAAGCCAGAGATACCCGAGCGGCAGCAGCATGAGCAGAGCGACATTGCCCGCTGCGATCATGTAGTCCTGCGGGTTCGGCCCGAGAGGGAAGTCGTCCCAGGTGACGTACGCGAGAACATAGCAGACGCACGCGGCAAGGACCGGGCCGGCGAGGAGCAGATCGCGGGTATGGAATCGGCGCATGACGATCTCCTTTGATGGCGTTCCTCTTTTGAAGGGCGGTTCAACGCTTGGTTGGCGCCTTCTGCGTGGGGAGATATCCGACGCAAGTGCCGAAGAGGATGCCCTGTGCGTAGATGAACGGCGAGTCCTGCTTGAATGCGTGTCCAAGCGCGCAAAGCTGGACCAGCAGGAGGAACGCAAGGATTGTGTGAAGCGACGTGATCGGCATGCGCGCTCCTGTTGGCGAGCGATCAAAAAAGGGGGCCGAAGCCCCCTGTCGTATCAGCCGAGGCCGATCATCTTGAGCGCGAGAGGCCCCGCTGTGCCGCCAATCGCGGCGATCCCGAGGATCGCGGCCAGCTGGACGCGGCTCAGCGTGACCTTGTTCTCGAACTTGCCGTCGATGTTGTCGAGCTTGCCGTTCATGGTCTTGAGCTGCGCCACGAGATCGCGGTTCGCGGTATCCACGGTCCTCACGATGAAGTCCTCCGTAACCTCGGTCAGATGTTGCGCCTCGTCGGGTTCTATACCCGCCTTCAGCGCGGTGCGAAAGAAAGTGATTTGAAAGCCTGCCATTTCAACCTCCATTTTCCGATGGCGGTTCCGCCCGGGCATGCGGCGGTCAGGGCCGTCAGGGACGTTAACCGGGAAGCCGCGCCGAAGGCGTGGACCCCGGTTGACGCTCGCGAGTGGGGGAGCCGATTTTCTCGGCCCCAGAGCGGAGCGCAGCGGAGTGCCGGGGTCGTGAAAATTGGGGGCACCGCTCGTCCTTGACGGTCCGCCAGCCCCGCATGCCAAACTTGGACGACATGAGAGAGAAGTATTGGGTTGGTCCGACGCGCGGCCGGAGCGAGACCGCAACCTGCGCCATCAGGCGCTGGGTGCCTGGTCGAGTGGAGACGCGCGGCGGTTGCAAGGGATCGTCACCCGACAGGGCGGAGACCCGCTCGCGGGGCTCCGGGAGGCGAAGCCGACTAGAGCCCGGTCCCGCCATAGGCGGGATGCGTCGGCATGATCAGCGCAGCGCCACGAATGCCAGCAGGACGTTCAAAAGGATCGAGAGTCCGAGCAGGGACGCAAGGACGTTCCGGTCGCTCTTGTGTCGGGCGGTGAGCTGGCGAGCTGCCGCAGCCGAAATGGCGCGCTCACGGGCGATCAGGGTCGAGAGGGTTTCGGAAAGCCGCATCAGCATGGTGCCTGTGGCACCGATCGAGCGAAGCCCCTGGTCATCAGGTGGGAGGGGTAGATCCTCGATGAGGCTCGCCGACGACGCGTAATCGTGGAGTAGGCCGATCGTCGTATCGAGGTCGAGGTGATCGCCCTCGAGGAGGGCCATTCTCGCCCTTGAGGCGGCCATGGCTCGGCATACCGCCGCAACCGCTGGATGGGTGTCGCCTGTCATGGTCGGCTCCTCACAATTCGTCGTAGTCGACGACCTCGCCCTTGCGGTCGCGGTAGACGTCGAGCTTTTCGGGTGCGTGCTTCGGGTGGGTGCAGTTGGCTTCGCCGTCGGGACGAACGTCGATCTGCTGGGTGTCGTATTTGTTGCCGCTGTCGATCCACCACTTGCAGCCGTACTGGTCCTCAACCTTGAACCAGCGGCGTGAGGAAAGGTCAGGACGGGGGTGTTCGCGCGAGAGCGTGATGTCCCCTCTCTTCAGCATGGCGGCGATCCGCGCCGGCTTCGCCTGTTCTTCCGCTTGCCGCGCCGCCTGGTCATTGGTGGGACCGGGATCCGCGCAGGCAGCGGCCAACAGCGGCAACAGGATAGCAAAGCGCATCGTTCTAACCTCCGGTTGGCCGGTATGCGGGCGAATTACGCCGCAATCCGGAAGGCGGGAGGCTGATAGCTGCCGTCGGCGAAATGCTCGGCGATGGCCTCGAAAGTGCCGAGCTCGCGTGCTTCATCCGCGTCGATGACAACGCGCTCCTCTTCGTCCGCGGTGAAGCGCAGGCGGTCGCCACTGCCCTTCCAGACCACGATCTCCGGACCAAAGGAGGGGGCGCCGCCCGACCAGCGCAGGTATGGCAGGTCGTGCGTGCAGCAGAAATCCTCGATTTCTGCGATCTCGCCGTCTCGGATCTCTTGGCCAAAGAGCCGCAACGGGCCGTCCTCAGGAAACTGGGAGCGGTCGAAAGGTTCGCCGCCCCAATCGATTGAAAGTCTCTCGGCCTGAACTAAGGTTACGAAGTCGTCGACCAGATTAGCGGGGAGCGAACCCCCGATCGTTATCGACACGGCTACGCGGTCGCCCATGGGAATAGCTCCATCGGGTAGAGGCGAACTGGTCCCGGGCGAGTTCTCCTCGTCCCCTTGCCAGCACGTCATACCGCGTACCCCCTTCTCTTTTGCTTCCGAGTCTTGCGGCAGCGCAGCAGCGCTGCAAGCCATTTCTTCAAAAAAAAGGGCGACGCCGAAGCGTCGCCCCTGAGTGGCACATGATGGGAGGCTGTTCACCATGTGCCGGGCCGGTATCGCGGGGAGCAGGCGTACCGGTATGGGATGGGCCGGCGCTTTCGCGCCGGCCGAGTTCGTCAGGCGTCGGCCGGTTCGCGGCGACGGCGACCGCGCGCGGGAGCGGATTCGACCGGTGCTGTGGTCTCGCCGAGGCCGTCGTCCTGCGTGCCTGCGCCGCCATCGACCGGGCTGCCATCGGCACCGAAGGGCGGTGCCAGATCGTCCTCGCTCTTGACGCCGAGGGCGGCACCGACGTCGCGGCGACGCTGCGCGCGCTGCC
>NZ_JBREIC010000015.1:0-3397 GCF_052907485.1 Sphingomonas benefaciens
GGAAAACCGACTTGGCCAGATCAATGCCGACTGTGCTAACCTCTTCCATGGACGCCTCCTGCAGTGGTGCTTCAACACCTCCACTCTGGCACATCGATGCCGTCAGGGGGCGTCCACCCCAACGCAATTGGGTCATACCTGCCGAGCGACTTTAGCCGATGGGATCAACCCGGTGGCGTTCGACCGCATTCAGCCTAACCGCAGCTCGACGACGGCATCTGCGGCAAGGCTGAGGGCTTTAGGCCCGGACAGAGGGGTAACCGTCGCGCGACCGTCATCAACAAGGCCATAAGACATATTGTCATGGCGCAAAGCCGCGATCCAATGGCTGCCGTCGCGCAACGGTGCGACAAATGCGAATCGTTGCCCTTCCGCATAAGCCAGGCGATAACGGTTGGAGAACCGCGTTTTTAAGACAGCGGGCGGGGAAACCGTCAGCGGGAGTGCAAGCCGTTCCGTGATGGCGACACACAAGTCTCGCACTTGAAACGGGTCAATCCCGCCAAGGGAAGGGTCGTTCTTCAGCACGCGCAAATCGCAACCGGGGAGGCGTGCCAGGCACTCGACTGCCTCATTGAAAAATTCGTCTTCATCTATGTCATCGCCGCGTCCAGCTTCGTGTTGAAGAAAGCGCACCGCATTGATGGCAGCAATAAATCCGCAAAGCCCATCGTGCGGTCCTTGTCGAAAATAGCGCAAGTGATGGTCTCCTCCATACGTTGAAACGGCTCGGGTGAAGACACCCGAGCCGTCTCGTAGGCCCGCTTTTGTTTTCAGGGTTTACCCTGGCCGCTCTTAGTCCCGTCGTTGTCCGCGAATCGCGCTACCGCGACGCTTCGCCCGGCCACCTGCCTGCTTGATGTTTCGTTTGGGCTGGTCCTCCATACTGGGAGAAGGCATTCTAAAGCAGTAGACCCGCTTCTTGCTGCCGTCGACCAGGATTCGCTTCACTTGAAGGCGGCCCTTTTCCGTTACCATCATCTTCTTTGCCGAAGGCGTGCGCCGCCAGCGGTCCCAGTCGGGAAGCAAAGCGTAGATTGCGTGGGGGCGGATCATGACCTCGATCGTACTCCCTAGATGCTTCACGAAAACGTTTGCGTCTTGGAGGGAGCCGATCAGCCGCTTGCTTCCGCCGATCTGCACAACATCATCGCCTGTCGAGATTTCGCGAAGAAGCTCAGCAAAGGGGCGGGGCGCCCCAGCTTGAAACCGGTAGCGTCGGTAACACCGCATGGTAGCCGGACCGATTTGCCACTCGTCTGGAAGGACGCCTTGCTGCTTAGCGATTTCACCGGCTGCATACGCGAGGGCAAACGTATCCGTGATGACGGCGTCGCAAAGGTCGTTCCGATTGCCAGCTGCTTTCGTGCGAAACGTATTCATGTGCCCTGAGACGAGACTCTGCAATGCTCCCAAATTGTCCGAAGATGCCCCGACGAGGTGATCCAAGAAGCGACGTAGCGCGACGCCATGATGGTGCTGTACTCTATTGCTCAAATGTCTCGTCAGCGCTGCCGTGTCCGGACATTTCTTCGGCAGCCTTTCGAAAATGCCGTACGGCCGCTCACTAGGAATACGGATAGAAATGTGTCGATCGGCCGCAGACGACGCTAGCCCGGTAATCGCATCACCTGCGCCTAATAGCGGCTCGTGGCAGAACAGGACCCGACAGGCGTTGTGCACAATATCGTCTTCCTCAACTTGGGAAGGGAACAAATAGCCCTTAGTTGCCAGTGCTCGCCGCGCTGGCGACTCACCCGCTAGGCACACATCGCTCCCTACCACCGGCAGAGCCAGGTCGTTATGGTGAGACAACGTGCCTCCGGACCCATTTACTAGCTGTGCGAATTGCGCGACGTGGCGTGCTGGTGTGCCGCTCACACCGGCCAATAGGAGCGGCAAAATGCGGATACCGGACGACGGAGCGCCAACGAATTCAATCGACCGGCAGATGGAGTTCCCGGTGATGGTGGCGAGCGGCACCGCGAACGCAAGCAACATCGCCATCATGGGGATTGGCTGCCCCTCCAAGTGCCGGGCGATTTCACTTCGCCAAGATCCAAGGGTGCCGGCTTGATTGAACAGCGTTGCGTCAGTTGAAAAGGCAATCTGCGAGCGACGGGCGTCTAAACCAATCACGACGCCATTTCCCAAAGTGAATTGCCCGTCAGCATACCCCGGTGTTGCTATGACATTTCCGACCGGGAAGTCGTTGACGTCGTAAATCCGTTGCAGGAGCGTCTTTGCGGCCGGGGCGCCGGGGAGGACGAGGTTCCGGTCGGCAAGCAGTTGCAGCAGGTTCGCATTTCCATGGCATTCGGCATGAGGTATCAGTGCGGTGATCCCTCCATATGAGGCGACGATGTAGCGCTTTCCGCTGCTGCCAGATAGGCCCGAGACTTTAAGGTCGTGATAGAACATAATGATATCCAATGACTCATGGGGTGGTTGTCCCCGAAGTCCCCGCTATCCCCGCTCCGTCGACGGCTGGCGCAGCTGAATTCGATCAGCAGAGGGCAGCGCAATGCTATGACCCTGTGTTAGGGCATCATAGTCGTCTACAGCGGGATTAGGAGGATCTTCGGGGCAGGTTAATGGTGCTACCGAACGCCTCTGCTAAGCATTCAATATCACGACTTGGCGCCTATCGCGGTGTGATGCCGCTCTTGGTCACGTGGAGATTCAGGAGCATCGCCATGTCCCCTAGCTTCCATCTGTCGAGCCAACGTAGCACCGCGGTGTGGGCCGGTTCGGGGATGCGACCCTTCCGTCTCTGGGTCTTCCGGCCATTGTTTTCGTCGAAGGCGCGCCGCTTCGAATACCAGGCGCCCTTCGTCACATAGCTGATGGCGTGGGGCAGAGTGCCTGTATCGATGCATTTGACCATCACACGCACGTCAATCCCATCGGGATTGTTGTGTGAGCCGACTTCCCGCCTGAAGGCCCGGTGCTCGCGAAGCCGCTTGATCACTGCACGAGTTGGCGAACGGGTCATGATGAGATGCCAGTGAAGCTGGATCATGCCAGTCTCAGGGTTATACTCCCCCTCGAGATAAGCGAAGATCCAACCATCCATGCCAGAATTGGCAGCGTAACGCGCCAATGTCATTCGCAGCCACTGGTTGGCCTTGAGGGCGTTGACGTTCATCAGCTCTTCCGGAGAGACGGAGTACCCCCTCGGGATTAGGGTCACTTGGTAGGTCGTTTGTTCGGCGCAGAGAGGCAACAGGGCGCCATTGATCTTAATCCGGTGAAGGCGCATCACACGCGCTGACGTGACCCCCGCCTTTCATCCAGCTGCAACCGGAGACCGACTGGTGTTGTCGCGCATGAGCGCAGGTGAAGCAACGGGCGGGGTTAATCCCGCCTGTTGCTGCTTGAGACCGGCAGCAAATGC
>NZ_JBREIC010000016.1:0-1370 GCF_052907485.1 Sphingomonas benefaciens
TGCGTTGGGGTGGACGCCCCCTGACGGCATCGATGTGCCAGAGTGGAGGTGTTGAAGCACCACTGCAGGAGGCGTCCATGGAAGAGGTTAGCACAGTCGGCATTGATCTGGCCAAGTCGGTTTTCCAGGTTCACGGTGCTGATGCGAGCGGAGCGGTCGTGTTCCGTAAGAAGCTGCGGCGGGACCAGGTCCTAGCGTTCTTCTCGATGTTACCGCGATGCGTGGTGGCAATGGAGGCATGTGCGAGCGCTCATCATTGGGCTCGCGAGATCGCCGCGTTTGGGCATGACACGAAGCTGATCCCACCGGCGTACGTGAAGCCGTTCGTCAAACGGCAGAAAAACGACATGGCTGATGCGGAGGCGATCTGTGAGGCAGCACAGCGCCCGACGATGCGCTTCGTCCAAGGCAAGAGCGCGGAGGCACAGGCATCGGCGGTGGTGTTCCGGACCCGCGACCTGCTCGTGCGTCAACGTACCCAACTGATCAACGCCCTGCGCGGCCACCTCACCGAGTTCGGTTACACCGTGCGTCAGGGGGTCGGGCACGTCGGCAAGCTGATCGAGATGGTCAGCGACTCCACCTCTGACATCCCGGCTCAAGCGCGACCCGTGCTGGTTGTGATCGCGCAAGGGCTGGAAGCGCTGCAGACGCAGATCGCCCTGCTCGACCGCGAGATCGCGAGCCGTGCTAAAGCTGATCCCGTGGCGAAGCGGCTGATGACGATCCCCGGTGTCGGCCCGGTGATTGCAACGGCGCTGGTGGCGCTGGCACCAGCTGCCAGCACCTTCCGTCGCGGGCGTGACTTCGCGGCTTGGCTCGGCCTCGTACCCCGACAGCACTCCAGCGGCGGCAAGGAGCGCCTCGGGCGGACAACGAAGATGGGCGAGCGTAGCTTGCGCAGGCTTCTGATCATCGGCGCGAGCTCGGTGACGAAGGTTGCGGCGCGCAGTCCTGATAAAGCCGGCGCATGGCTGGCCGGCATGCTAGCTCGCAAGCCACGCATGCTGATCACCGTCGCGCTCGCGAACAAAATGGCGAGGACCGTTTGGGCGCTGATGGCGCACGGCGGATCGTACAGAGCTCTGGCCTTGGCGGTATGACCGCCAAGGCTTGAGGCGTCAGGGACGCAAGGAAGGTCAGTAGAGAGGTATGGCGCAACGGTCAGAAGACGGGGTCGGGAAAACCAGAGAAATGACCAAGCGCCTCGAGCGCGCAGTTGCGGTATGGACCCGATCCGCGATCCCCATACGGGCCAGCAGCCGTGATGATGGCTGCATCAACAGGCCGGACACACGGAAGCACCTGAACCCGCGCGATCAAATCTTCCGAACACCCCCTTGTATCCGACGGGGCGTCCACACACGGTC
>NZ_JBREIC010000017.1:0-1249 GCF_052907485.1 Sphingomonas benefaciens
TGGCGTGACCCCCGTTTCTTCATCCACGTGTACCTAGAGACCGGCCCCTCGAAGGGACGGACGGAATGAAGCGGAAGCAGTTTTCGGAAGAGCAGATAATCGGCATCCTGAAGGAGGCCGAGGCGGGTGCGGTGGTGACGGAGCTGTGCCGCAAGCACGGCATGTCGAGCGCGACCTACTATGCGTGGAAGGCGAAGTTCGGCGGGCTGGAGGTATCCGACGCTAAGCGGCTGCGGTCGCTCGAGGAGGAGAACGCGCGGCTCAAGCGGCTGCTTGCGGACACGATGCTGGACAACGCGGGGTTGAAAGACCTGCTGTCAAAAAAGTGGTGACGCCCGCCGCGAAGCGGCAAGCGGTCGCGCATCTCCAGGCGACGTTGGGGATGAGCGAGCGGCGGGCGTGCGCGGTCGTCGGGGCAGATCGTACGAGCATGCGGTATCGCTCGTGCCGGGCAGATGATGGCGACCTGCGGTCGCGGCTGCGCGATCTGGCGCAGCAGCGCCGGCGGTTCGGCTATCGGCGGCTGCACATCCTGCTTCGCCGGGACGGCATCACGATCAACCGCAAGAAGACCCAGCGGCTCTACCGCGAGGAGGGCCTGACGGTGCGTCGCCGTAAAGGACGAAGGCGTGCTACAGGCAGCCGGGCACCCGCGCCGGTGCTGGCGCTCCCCAACCAGCGCTGGAGCCTCGACTTCGTGCACGACCAGCTCGTCACCGGCCGGCGGTTCCGCGTGCTCAACATCGTCGACGACGTGACGCGCGAATGCCTCCGGGCGGTGGTGGACACGTCGATCTCGGGCCGGCGGGTCGTACGCGAGCTGACCGATCTGCTCGCCGAGCGCGGCAGGCCGGCGATGATCGTCAGCGACAACGGGACCGAGCTGACGTCGAACGCGGTGCTCGCGTGGTCGGGAGATGTCGGCGTCGAGTGGCATTACATTGCGCCGGGCAAGCCGACCCAGAACGGGTTCGTCGAGAGCTTCAATGGTCGCATGCGCGACGAGTTGCTCAACGAGACGCTGTTCTTCACCATCGGCCAAGCCCGCTCGATCCTGGCGCGCTGGGTCGACGACTACAACACCGAGCGGCCGCACTCGTCGCTGGGCTACGCTACCCCGGCCGCATTTGCTGCCGGTCTCAAGCAGCAACAGGCGGGATTAACCCCGCCCGTTGCTTCACCTGCGCTCATGCGCGACAACACCAGTCGGTCTCCGGTTGCAGCTGGATGAAAGGCGGGGGTCACGTCA